>NZ_JBIBIB010000005.1:141087-797573 GCF_042957345.1 Achromobacter sp. NPDC008082 | reverse complement strand
TCGTCCAGCGTCACGCCCGGGGTCAGCGTGGGGGTGTCGTTCGTGCCGGTAATAGTGACCGTCAGCGTCGCGGTCGACGTGCCGCCTTCACCGTCGGAGACGGTGTAGGTGATCGACGACGTTGCGGTTTGGTTCACGCCCAGCGAGTTGAAGGCGGAGCCGGGGTTGAACGTGTACGAGCCGTCGGCGTTCAGCGTGAACGTGCCGCCGTTGGAACCCGTGATGGCAGCGCCGACGTTGGCGGCGTTGCCGTTTACTTGCGACACGATCAAGTTGTCGCCGTCCGGGTCGGTGTCGTTCGTCAGTACGCCGTTGGCGGCGTCGACAGACAGCGATGCGCCTTGCTCCGTATTGCCTTCGTCGTTGACGGCGGTCGGCGCGGGGTTCTTCACGTCCCACGAGAAGTCTTGCGTGACCGAGGCGCCAGCCTTGTCAGTGGCCGTGATGGTGACGGTGTACACGCCGTCGATGCCACCTTGCGACGCCGAGCGGTCCAGCGTGCCGGTGATGATGCCGGTAGCCGGATCAATCGTCAGTCCAGGCGGCAGGCCGGTAGCGGAGTACGTCAGCACGTCACCGCTGTCCACGTCGGTGAACTGGCCCGAGATGTCGACCGGGGTGATGGCTTGGCCGTCGTTGCTGTTTTGGTCGTCAAGCGTGACGCCCGGGGTCAGGGTCGGCGTGTCGTTGGTGCCGGTGATCGTGATGGTCAGCGTCGCGGTCGACGTGCCGCCTTCGCCGTCAGAGACGGTGTAGGTGATGGACGACGTTGCGGTTTGGTTCACGCCCAGCGAGTTAAACGCGGAACCGGGGTTGAACGTGTACGAGCCGTCAGCGTTCAACGTGAACGTACCGCCGTTGGAGCCCGTGATGGCAGTGCCAACGTTGGCGGCGTTGCCGTTCACTTGCGAGACGATCAGGTTGTCGCCGTCCGGGTCGGAGTCGTTCGTCAGCACGCCATTCGCGGCGTCGACGTTCAGCGATGCGCCCTGCTGCGTATTGCCTTCGTCGTTGATGGCGGTGGGCGCGGGGTTCTTGACGTCCCAGGAGAAGTCTTGCGTGACCGAAGCGCCAGCCTTGTCGGTCGCGGTGATGGTGACGGTGTATACGCCGTCGACGCCGCCTTGCGAGGCCGAGCGGTCCAGCGTGCCGGTGATGATGCCGGTCGCGGGATCAATCGTCAGGCCAGGCGGCAGGCCAGTCGCGGAGTACGTCAGCACATCGCCCGAGTCCACATCGGTGAACTGGCCCGAGATATCGACCGGCGTAATCGCCTGGCCGTCGTCACTGTTCTGATTGTCCAGCGTGACGCCCGGGGTCAGCGTGGGCGTGTCGTTCGTGCCGGTGATGGTGATCGTCAGCGTCGCCGTGTCCGTCGCGCCTTGCGCGTCCGACACCGTGTAGGTGATCGACGTGGTGGCCGTTTGGCCGGCGGCCAGCGAATTGAATGCCCCGCCCGGGTTGAAGGTGTACGTGCCGTCCGCGTTCAGCGTGAAGGTGCCGCCGTTGGAACCTGCCACGGCCGTGCCTACGCCCGCCGCGTTGCCGTTGACGTGCGACACGCTCAGCGCGTCGCCGTCGGGGTCGACGTCATTGCCCAGCACGCCTTCGGTGCGGTGGTCGACAACCAGCACGTTGTCTTGCAACGTTGCGCCGTTGTCGTCGGTGGCGATCGGCTCGGGGTTGCCCACCTTCCACAGGAAGGTCTGCGTCACCGATGCGCCCGACTTGTCGGTGGCCGTGACGGTGATCAGATATTCGCCCTTTACGCCGGTGTTGGTGTGGTCCGACGCCCAGTTCGCGAACGTGCCGGTGAACGTGCCGGTTGCCGTGTCGAACGTCAGGCCGCCGGGGATGTGGTCGACCGAATACGTCAGGACGTCGCCCGTGTCGATATCGCTGAATGCGCCCGCGACGCTGACCGTCACGGTGTCGCCGTCCATGTTGTCGCGGTTATCCAGCGCGATGGCCGTGGGCGCATCGTTGGTGCCGGTAATTTCAACCGTCAGCGTGGCCGAGCTGAAGCCGCCCTCGCCGTCCGACACCGTGTACGTGATCGAGGACGTGGCCGTTTGGCCGGCGGCCAGCGAGTTGAACGCGGAACCCGGGTTGAAGGTGTAGGAACCGTCGGCGTTCAGCGTGAACGTGCCGCCGTTAGAACCGGCAATGGCCGTGCCGACGTTGGCGGCGTTGCCGTTGACTTGCGAGACGGTCAGGTTGTCACCGTCGGGATCGGTATCGTTCGTCAGCACGCCGTGGGCTGCATCGACCGTCAGCGTGACGCCCTGCTCCGTATCGCCTTCGTCGTTGACGGCGGTCGGCGCCGGGTTATTGACGTCCCACGCGAAGTCTTGCGAGACCGAGGCGCCGCTCTTGTCTGTGGCGGTGATGGTCACGATGTACAGGCCATCCGTACCGCCTTGCGACGCCGAACGGTCCAGCGTGCCGCTGATGATGCCGGTGGCGGGGTCAATGCTCAAGCCTGGCGGCAGGCCGCTGGCCGAATACGTCAGGACGTCGCCGTTGTCCACGTCGGTGAACTGGCCGGAGATGTCGACCGGCGTAATCGCCTGGCCGTCGTTGCTGTTCTGGTTGGCCAGGATGACGTCGGGAACGAGCGTCGGCGCGTCGTTGGTGCCGGTGATCGTGACGGTGAGGGTCGCGGTCGACGTGCCGCCCTCGCCGTCCGACACGGTGTAGGTCAAGGACGAGGTGGCGCTTTGACCAGCCGCGAGCGTATTGAAGGCCGAACCCGGGTTGAACGTGTACGAACCGTCGGCGTTCAGCGTGAAGGTGCCGCCGCCGGAACCGGCCACGGCCGTGCCGACGTTGGCGGCGTTGCCGTTCACTTGCGAGACCGTCAGCGTGTCGCCGTCCGGGTCCGTGTCGTTGGCCAGCACGCCATTTTGCGCATTGACGTTCAGCGTGACGTCTTCGTCCGTGCTGCCGGTGTCATTCACGGCCGTGGGCGCGGGGTTGGTCACGTCCCACTCGAACGCTTGCGAGGTGCTTGCGCCGGCAGGGTCGGTCGCGGTGACGGTCACCGTGTAGACGCCGTTGGCGCCGCCTTGCGAGGCGGAATGGTCGATGGTGCCGGTGATGATGCCGGTGTTGGGGTCGATGCTCAGGCCCGGCGGCAGGCCGGTGGCCGAATACGTCAGCTTGTCGCTGGTATCGATGTCGGAGAAGTGGCTCGACACATCGACACTGATGCCCGTCTGCGCGTCCACGCCCGACACGTCGGTGATGGCGGTGGAGACTGGGCCGTCGTTGGTGCCAGTGATGGTCACGACCAGCGTGGCCGTGGACGTCGCGCCGCTGGGGTCGGTGATCGTGTAGGAGATCGTGCTGGTGGCGGTTTCGCCAGCGGCAAGCGACACATACTGGTTGCCCGGCGTGAACACATAGCTGCCGTCGGGCAGCACGGTAAAGGTGCCGCCATTCGAACCCGTCACGGTGACGCCAGCCGGCGTCATCGGGCGGCCGCTGACGGACACGATCGCCAGCGGGTCGCCATCGGGGTCCGTGTCGTTGGACAGCAGGTTGCCGCGCACCACGGCGCTTTGTTCGCCACGGCCGGCGTCGTCCAGCGCAACCGGCGCATTGTTCACCGCAGGCGTCGCGGCGGCGTCGCCGTTGCCGTCGCCGGTCGCGCCTGCGCCCGAGACGCGGTTCAGCGTATCGTCGCCGCGCGCCGGGTTGGGATACGCCAGATCCAGCGGCGTGGTGGTTTCCAGGATGCGGGCCAGGCGCACGAAGCTGCTGCCGCCGGCATCGCCACCGCCCGCCACGATGGCGGCGGTGGGGTCCAGGTCATCGAACGGGTCGCGGCCCGCTTGCAGTGCGGCCAGCAAGCGATCCGAATCCGTGCCCGAAGGCGGCGTCACGGCGGCTTCGGACGGGTCGGCCAGCGGGCCGCCCATGTCGGGGCTCATCGCGACTTCACGGCCTTCGCCGATCACGATCGGCATGCCATTTTCAACTTGAAGCGAAACCGTTGCGCCCGACGCCGTGACGACGTCGCTGCCGGCCGGAACCTTGCTGCCTTGGTGAAGTTCGGTCAGAGAGCCGTCGCTATTGCGAATCCAGGCACGACCGGTGATTTCGTTGACGACAGCGGGAGAAGTATTGGCCATAACGATTCCATTTCAGGAGGTTATCGAAGATGACCGGATACTACTTAGTCCCGCAGGATTGCGATATTGTCCGTAAGGACAATGTCAGGTGACGGCCCTTGCGCGAGGCGCGGGACGTGCAGAAATTCCATGCACCAATAACGCGAGCTGCAAACGGTCCGAGACCTTGAGCTTGTCGAATGCCGACGAAAGATGCGCCTTCACCGTGCGTTCGGTGATGCCGAGTTGATCGGCGATTTGCGCGTTGGCCTGCCCGTTCGCGGCGCATTCGGCGACGGTGATTTCGCGGTCGGTCAAGAGGCCGCCGTCCCACGCTTCTTCAGAATCTTCGCCATGCTCGGACACCATCTTCAGCAGACGCGTCACCAACGAGCGGCCCATCCAGATGCCGTCGGACGCCACCACCTCAAGCGTTTGCGCCAGCGACGACACGGGTGCATGGCTGTGCCGGTAGCCGTGCGCGCCGGCGGCCAAAACGCGCGTGCCCTCTTCATCGCTGGGATGCGGGCTTGCGACCACCAGCCGCAAGCCTTTCATCGTGGCGTTCCACTCGGGCGCGTTCCAAGGCGGGAGCCCAGGCACGCCCGTGTCCAGTACAACAAGCGTGCGGCCCTGTTCACGCCAGCCTTGCAGATCCGACAGCGCAGCGCCGCGCGCGGGCTGCCAGCGCGCAGCGTCAAGCGCGCTCCAGTGGCGCCAGAGCAGATCGTCATGCGTGACCAACAGAACAGGAATGGGCTTCATCAGGGCTCCCTGCGCTGGCGTGTTCATTGGGCGCGCGCCACCTTTGGCGACGATGCTTCGCTGGTTTGCATACGCACCGGAGCCAGACGCGCCTCGTCAGGCACGGTCGAGTTGCACTGCTTGATCACTTCGTCGGCCACCACCATTTGGCCGTTTTCTTCGGGCATTTCGTTGCGCGCCGGTTGCAGCGACAACGCGGGCAACAGCGCGTGCGACAGCGCCAGCCAGCGGTACTGCGCAAGCTTCAGGTCGTACAGCGCGTTGGTTAGCGCACGGCGCGATTCGAACAATTCGTTTTCGGTGTCCAGCAAGTCCAACAATGAGCGCTGGCCGATCTGGAATTGCTGGCGATAGGCGTCGCGCACTTTGGTGGTGGCCAGTTCGTGGTCACGCAGGAACGGCATCTTCTGGCTCAGGCTTTGAATGTTGTTCCAGGCCACGGCCAGGTCTTGCTGCACGTTGCGGCAGGTGTAGTCGCGAATGTCGCGCGCGGCGTAGGACTGCGCCGTGGTTTGGCGAATGCGCGCGGCATCGGCGCCCCCGCGGTACAGGTTGTAGTTCGCCACCACCTGCACGCTGGAACTCTGGATGTCGCGGTTTTGCGGCGTGGGGTCGTTCTGGTCGCGGCCCGTAGACGCCACGAATTCAAACTTCGGCGAGTACGCGCCCTTGGACGAGGCCACGCCTGCTTCGGCCGCTTGCAGGCCCGCTTGCTTGGACAGGAAGCTGGGGTTGCGGCGCAGCGATTCGTTGAAGTTGCCCGGCTTCACAGGCAGCTTGTCGCCGATGTCGGGCGGCGGCTGCATGGCTTCAGGCGGGAAGGCGCCGGTAACGCGCTGGAAGCGCTGCTGCACATCCAGCAGGTTGGCGGTTTCGGTCATCAGGTTGGTCTGCGCCAGCGACAAACGGCCGCCTGCCTGTTCCAGGTCAACCCGGCGGCCCACGCCCGATTCGGTGCGTTCGCCAATCTGCTTGAGCGTTTCCTCGTGCAGGGAATAGTTCTGGCGGGCCAGAAGCTCCATGTCGCGATAGCGTTGCAGGTCGACGTAGGCCTGCACGGCGGCAAACGCGGTGCTGTCGCTGGTGGCCAGCACGTCGTAAAAGCGTGCGAGCTTGTCGAAACCGGCCTGCTTGACGTCGTTGCTGGTGCGAAAGCCATCAAAAATCAGCTGGCGCAGTTCGACGTTGTAGCCAGGGCGGCTCCAGTTCTGCGAACCCACGCCCGGCACGTTGCTGCGGTATTCGCGGCCGATGTAGCCCTGGGCATTGATCTGCGGAAAGAAAGCGGCACGCGCCACGGCCTGGCCTTCCAGCGACGCTTGAAAGTCGTGGTACTTGGCCTGGATTTCGGGGTTGCTAAGCAGGGTCTGCTCAACGATCTGATTCAGCGTCACGGTAGCCGGGACGCTGGGCGCTGCTTGGGACGCCGCAGTTTGTGCAAAGGCGGTGGGAGCCATGACCAGGGCAAACACCGAAACCGAACGTTTGAGCAAAGGCGAATTCATATTAAGTATGCGCAAGTAAACCAATTGAAATGGTGGAAATTACGCGCACCCAGCCCATGCAAACAGAACCGTTAAATGCCTGGCCCTACCCGCCTTCAGAACGCTGACTTTGTCGCGCAATAATGCTTAACATCGCTGATCAGGCCGGGATTGTACTTGGCATTATTTGGTAATACTAATAATTCGTTTTATTTCCCATTATTGCCAAACATGCCTGCAGATATTATTAATTGATTATCTATTCTTCTGTTTAATATCAGTCTTCGAGAAAACCCAAGGTGCGAAGCTCAGCGATGGTGCCCTTCTCTTCGTCGCGCCGCGCCTTGCGCGCCGCGAGCGACACGGTCAGCAGGTGAGTGGTATCGCTCGATTCATCAAAGGCTTGCAAGATGCTGTGAAACAAGGGAAAAGCCTGGGCAAAGCCCGGCTCCAGCGCGTGGCAGCCAGGGTAGCGGCCCCGCTTGTCGACGATCACCTGCGTCTGCGGATCGCGCTTGATCAAATGCAATGGCACGCCTTCGCAGCGCAGCCCAAGCAGCTTGGCTTCGCTGATGTCCAACGCCCAATCGGTTTGCGCGTAAAACGCCGCACGCGCGGTCTCGAATTGCTGAAGTAGCGCGGCGTTCGTGCAGAACGCCGTGGGGTGCAGGTTCAGATTGAGCTTGCCGATTTTGCCGGCCAGTTTGACCCGGCGAAAGAATGAACCCCACACCAGCAGGATGGGATTGGTAGAAAGCTCTTCCACCACTACGTCCTCGAAGATGCAGGGCAGGATCTCGGAATTCACGGCACGGCACGTTGATATCCGCACCTGTTGCACGCGCGACATCCGTTCGGGGATCTTCGCCATCGACAGCGCGCAATTGTCGAACGTGCAGTCCTGCAAATGCAGATCGCGAAAATGCGATCTGCCCTTGTCGAATGCCTTGTCGAAGGTGGCGCCGTTAATGCAATCCATGAGTCGCGATGTGGCCGTTATTACATGCGTGATGGCACGCGTGATGGCGCGCGTGATGGCACGCGTTATTGCTGGCGCGCCGCCGACATGGCCTTAAGCTGGGCGCAGGTCTTTTCCTTGTCGGCCGCGCTCAGCGAACCGAGTTGGGCCTTGGCCGTGGTGTACGACTGCGCGAAAGCGGAATCGAAATCGGCAGCGGACATGCCCTGGGCGCTGGTGGCCGCCTTCTGCTGTTGCTTCATTTGTTCCAGCTGCGCGCTGGTGTAGGCGCTGCAATATTCGGCGGCGGCATGCATCTGACCACTTAGCGCAGCCAGGTTGGGCATCTGGCCGGGCACGGCCTGCTGCGCAAGCGCGGCGCCGGTGCTTAACGTGAGCGCGGCGGCGAAAAGAACGGTTTGATGACGGCGCGAAAACACGGCGCAAGCTTGCTTGAGAATAGGCAATTAGAGCTCCAATGCAAAAAGGTTTACGCGCCCACGGCCGTTAAAGGCCGCAATGCGCCGTTCTCTTCGCCAAGGTAGTGCCGACGAAGCGGGAGCAATATGCCTGAAGCCCTGTTATGGCTTTATGAATCGATGCAACAGTGTGTATCACCCGCAGCCCATCCGCTTATTGCGTTGCGGCGATATTCGAACGCCTCAAGCGCGCGCGCAACGTCTCTTCCAGTTTTCCCAGACCGATATCGCCGCAACCCACCAGCGTCAGCTCTTGCAGTTGAGCCAATTCCCCCAGCACGTCAATGTCCGCAATGCGCTTGCAGTATTGAATGTTCAGCTTCTGCAAGTTCGACAGCGCGGCAATGGGTCGAATCGTGTGCAAGATGCCTTGGTTCTTCACCAGCAGCGAACGCAAACCAGCAAGCTGCTCAATACCCGCTAGAGAGTCCAAGCTGCGGCCGTTAACGATGCCAAGCGCGACCAGCGGCAATGCCGCAAGCCGATCGAACACGGACGTGTCGAACGGCACATTCCACAGGTTCAGTTCCTTCAGCGGCAGTTGCAGCGCGCGGTCCAGCGTGATGCCGCGCCGATCCGGAACCGCCGACAGCGACATCAACGCGGGAAAATCTTCCGGTTCGAATCGCAACGCCGCCCCCACGGTCAGGGACTCCAGCTGGGGTAAAGGACCGCCCTTCCACGTGTAGGAATTTTGACTGGGATGCAGGGACAAGTGCCGCAGGCTGTCGGGAAACATGTCCGCGCGCAAGCCGGTCATGACGCGGGGGTCGATGGCGCCCGGCCCCATGGATAAATCCACCAAGGATGGCAGCCGCGCGATGAGCGCGGGCATTTCGGTCAATTGATCGTCATGCGGCGCCCAGACATGCACGGATTCGATCTGGGCCAGCGTGGCCTCATCCGGCGGCGCATCGTAAAACACCACGGGTTTGTTCGGCACCTGGAGTTGCGCGGCCTGACGGCTATGTATCAGCCCCCAGGTTTTATCGCGGCCGGGCTGCGGTGTCGAAAACGGGACGAATGACATGCGGCGATCCGGTGAATTTTGGAGCACCAGTTTACGTTCATCATCGATACATCATTACGCGGCCGATGTATGTCATTTAGTTACCAACCGGTCCCCCATTTAACCGTCTTTCTATAGAATGCTGCCGGTGCCGCCACTAGGAGATATCCGTGACACTTCCCCGTCTTGCAATGCTTGCTACCGCCGCCCTGCTGTCGGGTTGCGTGGTCGGCCCTCGTCCCGCCACACTTTCCCCTGAACTGCAAAAAGCGTTGGACACCCCTCTGTATTGCAGCGAGGCGTCTGAGTGCAAACTGGTTTGGGAACGCGGCATTTACTACGTAGCGAATAATTCCCGGTGGCGCGTCATGGCCGAAACCTCGAACCTGATCGAGACCGAGTATCCCGACAAAGGGTATTACGGCCTGGCGTATCGCATCACCCGCGAGCCGATGGGCAATGGCCGGTATCGCATCTCGACCCAAGCCTGGTGCGGGTTGAAGGATTGGCAATGCAAGCCGCACGCCGACGAAGGGGTGGCGCGCGCCAAGTACTACATGATGACCGGCCAATCGCAGGACAAGGCACGGTAATCAAAGTAATGCGCTTGAAGCGGGGCTGAAAAGCGGGCTGTGAAGCGAGCCTTTGAAGCTGAGCTGTAAAGCGGGGCCACCACGTGACCCCGCGAATAGCCCGGTATCAATGGCCCGTTGAATCGCCCTGACGGCTGGCTTCGAACAGGAACCACGTGCGCCGTTCGGTTTCGTCGATCCAGTTTTCGATCAGGCTGGAACTGGCGATGTCGCGGTGCTCGTCGGTAATGTTGTGGGCCTCGCGCAACGCGGCCGCCAGCATTTTGTTGTCTTCGCGCAGCTCGGCCAGCATATCCAGCGGCTGAACGTAATCGGCGTCGTTGTCAGACACCCGCTGCATGCGCGAGATATGTCCGATCGACCGCAGCGTGGTGCCGCCAATCTTGCGGATGCGTTCGGCAAGGGGGTCGGTCATGGCGAACAGCTGGTCGCCTTGCTCATCCAGCAGCAAGTGGTAATCACGGAAATGCGGCCCGCTGACGTGCCAATGGAAGTTCTTCGTTTTCAGATACAGCGCGAACACGTCGGCCAGCAATTGGTTCAGCGCGGCTGAGATATCGCGGGTAGCGGCCGCCGCCAGATCGGTGGGCGTAGCCAGCGGCAGCTTGCGCCGCTCTTTCAGCGTCTTGGTGGTTTTCTCATTCAGTTTCTTGGCCATGGCAGTCCAGATGAGTTCCAGGAAATCTGATGCTACTGCAAACTACCGGCCTGCATGAGTGGTACTAGACGCTTGATTTGAAAGCGAACTTTGCCAACGCGGCGGCCAAGCGGGGTTTGCTGGCCGGGTGTGATTGCCGGGTGTGATTGCCGGGTGTGATTGCCGGGTGTGATTGCCGGGTGTGATTGCCGGGTGTGATTGTCGGCTCTGCTTGCCCGGTGTGCTTTGCCGCGTGCACTGGCCTCGCCCCCCCCTAAGCCGATGAACACTGCACCAGGCGTGTTCACACCGCTTAGGGAATGGGCAGACACGTCCGTTACTGCGGTTCAATCTTCGCGTCGACCGCCCGCTGCGTCCAGATCTTGCGCTGCGCCTGGGCAAACGCCTGATGTTCGGCGACCGTGTTGGGGGACACCTGCATGCCCAGCGATTCGAAGCGCTGCAACACGTCCGGCTCGCGCAGAATCGCCGCCACTTCCGTGTTGAGCTTCTGCACGACGGCGTCCGGCGTCTTGGCCGGCGCGGCCACGCCCACCCACACCACCAGGTCGAAATTCTTGTAGCCCAGCTCGGCCAGCGTCGGCACGCTGGGGAATGCCTTGGCGCGCTCATAGCCCGTGTAGGCCAGCCCGCGCAGCTTGCCGCTTTGCATGAACGAGGTCACGACGGACAGGTCGGCGAACAGATAATCGACGTGGCCGCCCAGCAGATCCGTCACGGCCGGCGGCTGGCTCTTGTAGGGCACGCCGTTGGCGGCGGCGCCGGCAACCGTGTTGAACGTGGCGCCTGCAATCTGGCTGGTGGGCGAACCGTAGGCGTAGTTCAAGGGCTTGGCCTGCGTGGCCTTGACCAGTTCCGGCAGCGTCTTGTAGGGCGCGTCATCGCGCACCACCAGCATCATCGGAATGGTGGCGATGCGCACGATATGGATGAAGTCGCCCGTGGGGTCGAACGGCAGCTTGCGGAACAAGGCGGGCGTGGCCGAGTGCGTCGAGCTGCTGGTCAGAATCAGCGTGTAGCCGTCGGGCTGCGCGCGTGCGGTGAACGACGAGCCGATCGTGCCGGAGGCGCCCGGCTTGTTCTCGATCACCACCGGCACGTTCATGCGCGGGCCCAGCTTTTCCGCAATGATGCGCGCGCTGGTGTCGGTGGCGCTGCCCGGCGAGAACGGAACGACGATGGTGATCGGCTTGTCGGGATACGGCGACTGCGCTTGCGCGGCGGCCCAGGGCAGCATGCCGCCAAGAGCGCCGATGGCGCCAAGAACAGTGAAGGTGCTGGCAGCCAGCAGGCGGCGGCGCTGGAGGCCGGAAGGTCGAGTCATGCTTGTCTCCTGTTGGGGCCGCGGGTCGGCCCTCTTGAATGCATGGCCGTATGATGCTCGCGCGGCGCTTATCCCAACAAGGGACTAATTTTCATAGACTTATTCCAATCAAGGATTAATCATCCGCGTGCTGCCGTTGGCGCAGATAGTCTTCCGTGCGCTGCAAAAAGGCCGACGCCGCCAGCGACAGGCGCGCGTTGCGGCGCTGGATGAGCCAGAGTTCATGCCCATGCTTGCGGGCGCCATCGATGTCCAGAATGCGCAAGCCCAGTTGCCGCGCAAGATCGCAGGCGTAGCCCGGCACCACCGTGATGCCCAGCCCCGCGCCCACCAGTTTCAGCACCGAAATCAGCATGCCGGCCTCGATGCGATACCGGAACTCCAGGTTCAGGTCAGCCGCCACCCGGTCCAGGCTGCGCCGCACGCTATAGACGTTGCGCAGCATGATGTGGTCGTGCGCGGCCACGTCCGCCCATGTGATGGCGCGCTTGCGCGTCAGCGCGTGGCGTGGCGCGCACACGGCGAACATGGTGTCGCGATAGATCACCCGCGTGCTCAGTTCTTCCGAAGGCGTCTCCAGCGACACGATGCCAAAGTCGGCGCGGCCATTGCGCACGTGTTCGATGGTGTCGTCGGTAGACAGCTCAAACAGGTCCAGCTTCACGCTGGGATGGGCGCGGTGATAGTCCGCCACCACCTCACCGAGCAGGCCGGCCATCATGAGCGGCGACGTGGCCACGCCCACGGTGCCGCGTTCCAGCGTGCGCAGCCCCGCCATGCTGCGCTCGGCGGCGCGCACGGTGCCCAGGATCTCTTGCGCATAGGCATAGAAATCCGCCGCGCCGTCGCACGGCGTGACGCTGCGGGTGGAACGCTCGAACAATGGCTGGCCGACTTCGGCTTCCAGTTCGGCGCACAGTTTGCTGACGGCCGACTGCGTCACGAAGGCCGCGCGTGCGGCCGCCGTGAAGCTGCGCAGTTCGTACAGCGCGCAGAAGACGCGCAATTGCTTGAGTGTGATGTTCATGGTCGAAGTCGCCGCGTGGCGCCGCCGGCCATGCCGGCCTTAGCGCGCAGGCACGAGCATATCGCGATCGGCGTCCTGGCGCGGCGCCTGCCGGCTGATATCGCCGGGCGTACGCGAGAAGCGCACCGGGATACCGCAAGCCATCAACGGCCCTTCGGTGGGATGGTCCACGCGCTGGAAAAATCCGGTCGCCTGCAAGTGCGGGTCGTCAAACAGGGCTTCGGGCGTATTGACGCGCGAATGCGGAATGTCGGCGTCGGCCAGCAGCGCCAGCCACTGCTCTGTGCTCTGCAAGGCGACGATATCGGCCAAGACCTGGTAGAGCGCATCGAAATGGCGCGCGCGCGACGCGGCGTCGGCATAGCGCGCATCGGCCGCCAGATCGGGGCGCTGGGCCAGCGCGAAGAAACGCCGCCATTGCGCGTCGGTATACGGCAGCAGCGCCAGATAGCCATCCCGCGTGCGGTAAGGCCGGCGCTGTGGCGACAGCACCCGGCTGTAACCCATGGGGCCAAGCGGCGGAACAAAGCTGTGGCCGCTCAAGTGCTCGACCAGCGTGAAGGACACCAGCGTTTCAAACATGGGGACTTCGATTGCCTGCCCCTGCCCCGAACGCTCGCGCTCGTACAGCGCCATCGGGATGGCGTAGGCCAGCGTCAGGCCCGCCACCTTGTCGGCAAGAATGGTGTTCACATAGGCGGGCGCGCCGCTGTTGCGGCCTTGCAGATCCGCCAGCCCGCTCATGGCCTGGATGATGTCGTCGAACGCGGGGCGCGCCGCGTACGGGCCGTTCTGGCCAAAGCCCACCGCCGAACAATGGATCAGCCGGGCGTTGCGTGCACACAGCGCGGCTGCATCCAGCCCCAAGCGCGCCAGCGCCGCCGGACGCACGTTCGATACAAAGACGTCGGCGCCGTCGATCAGGCGCAGCAGGCTTTCCAGATCGGCCGGCGTCTTGGCGTCCAGCGTCACGCTGTATTTGTTGCGATTCAGGTTGAGATAGGCGGGCCCCATGCCGGCATGCGCGGCGGGGGCCGACGTGCGAAACACGTCGCCCTCGGGCGCCTCGACCTTGATGACCTCGGCGCCCATGTCGGCCAGTATCTGCGTGGCGTATGGCCCCATCGCGACAGAAGTCATGTCGATGACGCGCACGCCGTGAAGCGGACCTGCCATTACTTGGGCTCCCCGTGCTGCTTGCGCGTCAGGAACGGCTCCATGTAGCGGCGCGGCTCATCGGTGGTGAAGGCGTCACCAAAGGCGTCAACACTGCGGTCCAGCCCGGCTTCAATGCTTGATTCGCTCCAGTAGCGCAGCAGCGCCTTTTGCGCCCGCACCGCGCGCGGCCCGCTGGCTGCGATGGGCGCCACCGTGCGTTCCACCAGTGCATCCAGTTCGCCCGTCTCGCACACGAATTCCAGGAAGCCCCATTGCTTCGCCTGGGCCGCATCCACCGTCTCGCCGGTGAGCAGCAGCCAATTGGTCGGGCCAGGTCCGATCAGCGCCGGCAGCAGCACGGCGTGTATCACCGACGGAATGCCGACGCGCACTTCCGGCATGCCAAACACAGCGTCCGCCGATCCCAGCCGGATGTCGCAGGCTGCCGCCAGCTCCATGCCTGCGCCCAGGCAAAAGCCCGGCAAACGCGCAATGGTAGGCACCGGAATGGCGGCCACGGCCTCGCAAAGATCGCGCAGCCGCGTGATGAAAGCGCGCGCGCCTTGGGGGTCAAGCTCGGCCATTTCATAGATGTTGGCGCCGCCCACGAACGCCCTGTCGCCCGAACCCCGGATCACCACGGCGCGGGCATCCTCTTGCGCGCCAATCCAGCGCGCGGCGTCGGTCAGACTCAGCGTGACCGCCGACGCCAGAATGTTCAGGCTCTTGGCGTCGTGAATCTGCAAGGTATAAACGCCGCGCTCATCGCGCGTGACGCGGGCGTGGGCAAAGGAAGGGATGGGCGCAGTCATGAAAGCTCCAGCTAAAAGGGGTGACTACCGATGCTAAAGGCGAGGTTTGATCACAACAAACAAGTTATTTTCATGGAATAAGTCTGGAATGGAATAAATGGCCCGTCTGTCAGGATGTCATCCCACACTGCTGCGGCATCCGGGAACTGCCTCGCAAAGGAGTATCCTACGGCGCTTCGTCTCAGCCAGATTCACTCATCGCTATGCGCGGTAATCCCGACGCCAGACAAGGCGCCATTGCGTTGCACGGGTTCTACTTCCTGTATTACGGCTTGCAGGGTGTCAGCATCCCCTTTCTCCCCCTTTGGTTCGCCAGCCGTGGGCTGGACCCCGCCACCATCGGGCTGATCGTCGCCACTTCGTTCCTGCCCAAGATTTTGTCGACGCCCGTCGTGGCGCATGTGGCCGACCAGACCGGCCGCGCCCATGCCCTGATTGCGTCGGCGCTGGCGGCGTCGCTGGTGCTGTTTGTCTGCTATCCGTTCACGCAGACGCCGGCGTGGCTGCTGGCCATCACCCTTTTGTTGAATGCCGTGTTTCCCGCCGTGTTGCCGCTGATGGACCGCATGGCGATCGCCAGCGGCCGGACGCAGGGCAATTCCTACACCATCATGCGGGCGTGCGGATCGCTGGGCTTTGCGGTGGTCACCGTGGCGGGCGGGTATCTGATCAAGACCTTTGACGCCAACTGGGTCATGTGGCTGTCGATCCTGCTGATCATCGCCTGCCTGGCCTGCGTGCGGCTGCTGCCGCAGGCCGCGCGCCCTGCCGCGGACGACGCGCCGGTAGAACGCGTGCGCCTGCCCATGCGGGAAGTGCTGCGCGACCGCCCGCTGCTGCTGTGCATTGCGGCGGCCTCGCTGGTGCAGGCCAGCAACGGCTTTCTGTATTCGTATTCCACGCTTTACTGGACGGCCAGCGGCCTGTCCACCGCGCTGATTTCCATGCTATGGGTGGTGGGCGTCAGCAGCGAAGTGCTGTTCTTTTTCCTGGCGCCAAAGATACTGGCCCGCACGGGCGCGCAGTGGCTGATCTTGGCGTCGGCGGCAATGACGGCCATCCGCTGGGCGGGCCTGTCGGCCACCACGGACCCGGCCTGGATCGCCGCGCTGCAACTGCTGCAATGCTTCACGCTGGCGGGCAACAACGCCGCCATCATGTGGTACATCACGCGCCACGTGCCGGCCGCGTGCAAGACGTCGGCGATCGCGCTGTATGCGCTGCTGTCCGGCGGCGTGTTCATGTTCGCCAGCATTCAGCTGGGCGGCGCGCTGTACCGCAGCTATGCGCCGGGCGGCTTCATGGTGATGGCCGGCTGCGCGGCATGTGCGATTCCGCTGGTGCTGTATGCGGAGAAGGTGCGGCGGGGGTAAAGATATCCACCATGAAAAAAGCCACCGGGGAACGGTGGCTTTTTTCATGGTTATCAGCAGCAGCCGATGCGTTTCTTGCCGCCGTAGCGCGCGTCCTGGCGCTCGCGGAAGAACGCTTCGTACGTCATCGGCTCCTGATCAGGATGGGTACGCCGCATATGCTCGACATACGTTTCGTAATCCGGCACGCCGACCATCAGCCGGAGCGTCTGCCCCAGGTAACGGCCGGCGGCGCCGGCCGCCGAACTCATGTTGGAAAACAGCATGCGGCGCCTCCCGGGGTCAGTCCGCGCCTGCCGGCATGGGCAGGGGCTCGTACGGCGTCTCGCGCGAGGTCGGCTTGTTCTCGGCGCGAGCGCGCCGCACCGACTTCACGCCAAACACCACGATGCTGACCACGACGAACATGAAGATCGCGCACAGGCCGGCGTTGATGTAGTCGTTCATGACGACGCGGCCCATTTCGGCCAGCGACTTGGCTGGCGCCAGCACCTGGCCTTGATCAATTGCCGCGTTGTACTTGTTGGCGTGAGCCAGGAAGCTGACGCGCGGGTCGGCGTCAAACAGCTTCTGCCAGCCAGCGGTCAACGTGCATGCCAGCAGCCACAGCGTCGGCAGGATCGTGACCCAGGCGTAGCGGTCACGCTTCATCTTGAACAACACCACCGTACCCAGCGTCAGCGCAATGGCGGCGAGCATCTGGTTGGCAATGCCGAACAGCGGCCACAAGGTGTTGATGCCGCCCAGCGGGTCGACCACGCCTTGATACAGGAAGTAGCCCCAGGCCGCCACGCACAAGGCGGTGGCGATCAGGTTGGCGGGCAGCGAGTCAGTGCGCTTGAGCGACGGGGCGAAGGTGCCCAGCAGGTCTTGCAGCATGAAACGGCCGGCGCGCGTGCCGGCGTCCACGGCGGTCAGGATGAACAACGCTTCGAACAGAATGGCGAAGTGGTACCAGAACGCCATCATGCCCGGGCCGCCAATGGCCTGATGCAAGATGTGCGCCATGCCGACAGCCAGCGTCGGCGCGCCGCCCGCACGCGAAATGATGGTGCTTTCGCCCACGTCCTTGGCCGTCTGGATCAGGTCTTGCGGCGTGACCACAAAGCCCCAGCTGGACACAACTTGCGCCACCTGGTCCGGCGTGGTGCCAATGACGGCGGCCGGGCTGTTCATGGCGTAGTAGATACCCGGCTCGATCACGCAAGCCGCCACCAGCGCCATGATGGCCACAAACGATTCCATCAGCATGCCGCCGTAACCGATGTAGCGGGCCTGGGTTTCGTTTTCGATAAGCTTGGGCGTGGTGCCTGACGAGATCAGCGCATGGAAGCCCGACACCGCGCCGCAGGCGATGGTGATGAACAGGAACGGGAACAGGTTGCCCGACCACACCGGGCCGGTGCCGTCCACGAATTGCGTCAGCGCGGGCATCTTCAGTTCAGGCGCCACGACCACGATACCGATCGCCAGACCCAGGATCGTGCCGATCTTCAGGAAGGTCGACAGGTAGTCGCGCGGAGCCAGCAGCAGCCACACGGGCAGCACGGCGGCGATGAAGCCGTAGACGATCAGAATCCAGGTCAGGCCCTTGCCGTCAAAGTCGAACATGGGGCCCAGCACCGGGTGCGCGGCCACGTCCTGGCCGAACGTGATGGCGGCCATCAGGCCCACGAAGCCGATGATGGACACTTCACCGATCTTGCCCGGGCGGATGTAGCGCAGGTACACGCCCATGAACAGCGCGATGGGAATGGTGGCGGCCACCGTGAAGGTGCCCCACGGCGAATGCGTCAGCGCCTTCACGACAATCAGCGCCAGCACGGCCAGGATGATCACCATGATCATGAACGCGCCAAACAGCGCGATCACGCCCGGAATCTTGCCCAGCTCGGACTTGACCAGATCGCCCAGCGAACGGCCGTCGCGGCGGGTCGAGATGAAAAGAATCGTGAAGTCCTGCACGGCGCCGGCGAACACCACGCCCGCCAGAATCCACAGCATGCCCGGCAGATAGCCCATCTGCGCGGCAAGCACCGGGCCGACCAGCGGGCCGGCGCCAGCAATGGCGGCAAAGTGGTGGCCGAACAGCACGTGCTTGTTGGTTGGCACATAGTCCAGACCATCGTTGTGCTTCCAGGCCGGCGTCATGCGCGAGGCATCCAGCTGGAAAACGTTCTTCGCGATGAAGCGGCTGTAATAGCGGTATGCGATCAAATACACGCAAACGGCGGCAATCACCACCCATAGCGCGTTGATGGTCTCCCCTCTGGCCAGCGCCACGGTGCCCAGCGCAAACGCGCCCAGTACCGCAACCGCCAGCCAGACCAGGTGCTGACCCAGTCCCTTACTGCTGGTATGCATAAGTGCTCCTCTTGCCTCCCGCCATGCTTGTGGCGTGAAACGCTTTTTTCGTCCCGCGGAAGGCAGACTCATTGTTGTGGGGTGGCGGGCGCGCAAGCGCCCGCGCTGCGTCCGATGAACGCGGGCGTTAGTATTTCGTTTTGCTCCGGGGGCAACAAGCGCGGAACTACGCAAACCGCGTACGTGTTACTACGCAATGCGCCGCAGCATATTCCTGTGGGAATCGTAAAATCGTCGTCATGAACCCCGCGTCCCCCTGGGGAACGCGCCTTGGTGCGTTGCACCAATCTCCATCCGGGCCGAACCCCACGTCATGAAGCTCCGCCTGAAAATCCTGCTGCTTGCCGCGGTGCCGCTGCTGGTGGCCGTGGCCGCCATTACGGTGGCCGTCTACGTGCAGGGCCTGCAACTGGCCCAGCGCGAAAAGCAGGTCGTGGAAAGCGCGTGGCTGGGCAGCAAGGAAAGCGAACTGCGCCACTACGTCAGCCTGGCTTACAGCGCGGTGGCCCCCTTGCAGGCGGCCGCTGATGACGAGGCGACCCGGCAGCGCGCGCTGGATCTATTGGCGCAAATGGAGTTCGGCCACGACGGCTATTTCTTCGTCTATGACCTGCACGGCAAGAATCTGATGCACCCGCGCCAGCCCGAACTTGTCGGACAAGACTTGTGGAACCTGCGCGATACGCGCGGCCAGTCTGTCATCCAGAACCTGCTGACGGCCGCCCGGCGCGGCGGCCAGCAAGGCGAAGTGGTGCATTACCTGTGGGAAAAGCCGTCTACCCATCAGACCGTGGAAAAGCTGGGCTACGTGGTAGTGCTGGAGCGCTGGGGCTGGATGCTGGGCACCGGCATCTATCTGGACGACGTGGAGCAGGCGCTGGTGCGCATCGACGCCGCCGCGCAGGCCAATATTCGAAGCATGTTCGCCTGGGTGGCGGGCATTGCCGCGGTGTCCATCCTGGGCGTGGCCGCCTGCGGCCTGGCGCTGAACATCAGCGACCACCGCCAGTCCGACGCCAAGCTGCGGCTGATGGCCCAACAACTGGTGCGCTCGCAGGAAGACGAGCGCGCGCGGCTGTCGCGTGAATTGCACGACGGCATCAGCCAGGTGCTGGTGTCGATCAAGCTGTCGCTGGAGGCGGCGCGCGAACGGGTGCGGCAGGCGTTGCCCGGCGATCCGCAAACGCTCGCCCATATTGATAAGCCATTGGGCGGCGCGCTGGACCGCTTGAATACCGCCGTGGGCGAAGTGCGGCGCATCTCGCACAACTTGCGCCCGACGCTGCTCGATGATCTGGGCCTGCCCGCTGCGCTGGAACACCTGGGCCGCGAATTCGCCATCCCCAGCGCCGATGGCGCGCCGCCGCTTGCCGTGCGGCTGCACACCACGGGCAGGCCGGTCAAGCTGCCCGACGCCTACGCCACGGCGCTGTTTCGCGTCACCCAGGAAGCGTTGACCAACGTGATGCGCCACGCCGGCGCCACGCGCGCCGAGATGACGCTGGCCTACAGCGCGCAAGACCTGCGCCTGACCATTTCGGACGACGGCCGCGGCTTTGACTACGCCGAGGTCCAGCAGGACCCCCGGCGCGGCATCGGCCTGCGCAATATGCGCGAACGCATGAACGCCCTGTCGGGCAACCTGAGTTTTCATTCCAGCGCCCAAGGCACCACCTTGCAAGCCTGGCTGCCCCTGCCGGGCGCAGCCGCCCCTACCGCGACGATCCAAGCATGAACGACACCCCCGACGCCATCCGACTCCTGCTGATCGACGATCACCCGCTGGTGCGCGACGGTCTGCGCCTGCGCCTGGAAACCGTGCCGCGCCTGCGGGTCGTGGGCGAAGCGGGCAACGCCGCCGCGGCGCTCGCCTTCCTGGCCAGCTGCCACGCCGACGATCCGCAGGGCGACACCCTGCCCCATCTGGTGCTGATGGACCTGAACATGCCCGGCGTGGGCGGGCTGGAGCTGACGGCGCAACTGCATGAACGCTATCCGCAAATTGCCGTGCTGGTGCTGTCCATGCACGACAACCCGGAATACATGGTGCAAGCCGTCAAGGCCGGCGCCCGCGGCTATCTATTGAAGGACGAGCCGGCCGAAGAGATCATTACGGCGATCAGCGCGGTGATGGAGGGGCGCAGTTATTTCAGCGCGGCGGCGGCGGTGCGGCTGTCATCGGCAAGCGCGCCGGCCACCTTGCTGACCCAGCGTGAACGCGATGTGTTGCGCCACATCGCCAGCGGCCAGGCCAACAAGCAGATCGCCCAGGCCCTGGGCTTGTCGGTGCGCACGGTTGAAACCCATCGCCTGAATATCAAGCGCAAACTGGGCATCGACGGCCAGGCCGAGCTGATCAAGTACGCCGTGGAGAACCGGGGGGTGTAGACGCTGTCAGCCCTGCGCGGCTGACCCGTCCCCCGCCCTGCGGTAGACTTGCCTCCATTCCCGCGTCCCTGACGCGACACGACACAACAACACGCCACGATACGCGCGCTGCCCAGGAGTCCCCCATGTCATTGGAAAAGAACTACACCGAAATTCTCAAAGCGCTGGGGGAAGACCCGTCCCGCGAAGGGCTGGCCGACACGCCCGCCCGCGCGGCCAAGGCCATGCGCCACCTGTGCCGCGGCTACGCGCAGAACCTGGATGAAATCGTCAACGGCGCGCTCTTCACGTCCGACACGCGCGAAATTGTGCTGGTCAAGAACATCGAGCTCTACTCGCTGTGCGAACACCATATGCTGCCGTTCATCGGCAAGGCGCACGTGGCGTACCTGCCTGCGGGCAAGGTGCTGGGCTTGTCGAAGGTGGCCCGCATTGTCGAAATGTACGCGCGCCGCCTGCAAATCCAGGAAAACCTGAGCCGCCAGGTGGCCGAAGCCGTGCAAAAGGTGACGGGCGCCGCCGGCGTGGCGGTCGTGATCGAAGCGCAGCATATGTGCATGATGATGCGCGGCGTGGAAAAACAGAATTCGTCCATGGTCACGTCGGTGATGCTGGGCGAATTCCACGACAACCCTTCCACGCGCGCCGAATTCCTGAGCTTGATCCGTTGATCTGCTGATCTCGCCAACCCGCCTACACGCCAACACGGGCGGCAAGACCAAAACGGTCTTGCCGCCCGTTTTGCATGGGCTTCCTTTGGTCCTAGATTTGCATCGGGCGTCGTATCCCCTGCAATTCAATTCGCAGAGATGCGCCCTGCTCTGCCTGCAGCTCTTTCATTTGCTGCCCGCTAAGCCGCAGCGCTTGGAAACCAGGCGGCGCCATGCCGCCGCATCCCGAAAAAAACGGTGCCGATCACGCTCAATTGAAACGCCGCAAATCCCGGTGGCAAGCAGCTGTTCTCGCCTGAACGGCGCGTGCACAGGCGCTTTACATTGAAGTTGTTCGCAGCCCCCTCACAATCATTACGCTGCGAACCACGGCCTGGCGATCGGATTCCGCCACAGCTTCCGAAAGCAAACGCCGTGATGTCTGGTTGTTGTTTGCAGTTGCAGTTGTCGCAGCACGAACGGTGACGCCCGCCTTCCCCCCGATCTGGCGCACCGTCAGCAGCAGCTTTCCCCGGCCGGTCTGCCGGCTGGCCGGGGTATTTTTTTAGTAGTCGTCTCATTCACAAAAGCGTTATTAGCGGTCAGCATGACGGGTCGCCTGGCTCGCCTTTTTGACCGCTGTTTTTCGTCGCGCCAGTTCGTTTGCAGAACGCCGTCAGGCTGCTGGTCGCGCCTTTGCCCACCAGGCAAAACAACGGTGTCCATTCGATGCTGTCACCCATGAAAGTTCTCGTAATCGACAATGACAATACCTCGGCGCAGGCCCTGCGCAACACCCTTGCCGAACACGGCCAGGTCGTCCACATTGCCGTCGATGGCGCTACCGGACTGCGCATCGCAAGAACCTTTCCCTACGATCTGATCCTGCTGGAAGTCCAACTTCCTGTCATGGATGGCTTCACCGTCTTGCGCGAACTACGCAAGGAAAGCAATGTGCCGGTGGTAATCGTCTCTTCGCGCGACGAACTCCAGGCCCGCGTGCAAGGCCTGAGCGAAGGCGCGGACGACTACGTCACCAAGCCCTACGCCACGTGCGAACTCGTCGCGCGCATGAAAGCCATCAACCGGCGGGCCGTTGCGCCAGACGAGCTCTCGTCGCAGCACATCTTGCGTGTGGGCGACCTTGAGCTTCAGCTGCTCAGCCGCAAGGCCTTGCGCGAAGGCCAGCGCATCCGGCTCACCGCGATTGAGTTCGCGCTGCTTGAACGGCTGATGCGCAAGCATGGCGAAGTGCAATCCCGCATGAATCTGGCGGCGCACGTGTGGGGCATCAACTTCGACCGCGGCACCAACGCCATTGACGTCGCCGTGCGCCGCTTGCGCATGAAGATGGACGACCCTTTTGAAACGCGCCTGCTGCATACCGTTTGGGGCTTGGGCTACGTCATGGAGCAGCGGGACCCGCAGTAGTAGAAAAAGGGCCTGGAAAGAAGAGGCTGAAAAGCACAGGGGCTGAAAATATAACGGGCTGAAAACAAAGGCGTTGAAAAGTAGAGGTGTTGAAAAGAACAGGGGCTGAAAAGAAGATGTGCTGAAAAGACAGGGGGGCTGATCACCCCCCTTTTTCCACTTTGGCTTTATCAAGGCGCTTCAAGCCGCCTTGGCGCTGCGCTCATCTCGGGCCACGGGCGCGCGGGCGCGCAGATAGCGGCCCCTGCCGGGTTCGCCTTGCACGCGGCTGCCGTCATAAACCAGCTCGCCACGCCGCCACGTGCCGAATACATGCACGGAATGCGGCCGCCCGATGCTGGCCAGCGGCTGCACCGGCGACGGCCCCCGGGCCAGCACGACGATGTCGGCATCCTTGCCGATATCAAAAGATCCTTTGCGGTCATCCAACAGAAAATGCATCGCCGGATTCAGGCAAAGCAGGCGCACCACCAACGTAGGCGACAGGCCTCGGGCTTCGCAGCCGGTCCACAGCGTGGGCAGCAGCAGCTTGGGGCCATAGTCGGGCGTACGGCCCGGCCCTTGCAGCGTATCGTCCACGCGCGCGTGATAGCCCGTCGACACGAACGTGCAGGGGTCGTTGGCCAGCCGCTGCCATAGCGCTTCCACCTCTTGGCGCGACCGAAGCAAGGGATAGTCCTGCGCCGACCCGCCCAGCAAGGCCACGGCATCTTCGGTACACAACATCAGGCTGCGCAGGCAGGTTTCGATCGTGACCCAATGGCCCGCCTTGCGGGTATCCGCGCATAGCGTATGGCCTTGCTCGGACCAGACATCGGCGGCCTGCATCCGTACGCCGGCCGCCGCGCCCACGCGGCACAGCAAACGCGTCGTCAAGCCTTCGATCAGCGCAAGGTTGGCGCGGGCCAGCACCTCTTTGCCCGGCTTGCCGGCTTCCAGTAATTGGCGCGCGTTGCGGCCCGCAGTCAGGCGCGCATGGTTGTGCATGCTGCACGCGAGCCCGAAGCGCGCGACGTTCCGAAACGCCTCGATCAGATCGTTTTCATGGTGCGCATAGCGAGACCGCTCGACCTCGAATGTGGGAATCGAGAACGCGCAGATGCCACCGTCGGCGAGCGCCTGGGTGGCCCGCAGGCCGTGCTCGGCGTTGATGGTGCCGGCCACCGCCACATCCACGTACGCGCCGTGGTCAATGCGCGACACCATTGCATCCAGCTGTGCGCGGCTGGCCACGACCTCGGCATGTTCATAGGGCATGTCCACCAAGGTAGTCACCCCGCCCGCGGCGGCGTGGCGCGACGCGCGGACGATGCCTTCGCCGTCGCCCCAGCCGCCGATGTAGGTGCGGCTGTCGACCGCGCCCGGCAGCACCCAAAGCCCGCGCGCATCCACATAGTCTCGCGCCGCAGGCGGGCTATGCGTGCCCATCGCCGCGATCTTGCCGTCCACGACGCCCAACCAGCCGTCTTCAAGAATGCTGTCGGCCCCCACCAGCGAGCCGCGTATCACCATGTCGAAGTCGCTCATATCAGAACACCTGCCAGTCGTTGGTTAAATCGGGACCGGTGCTGGCCGCCCGGGCGCGCGGCAACGCAGAGCGGCCGCCGTGTGCTACCGCAACCGGCATCGCGGCGTCGGACTCGCGCGTGGCGGGCATGTCGATGACAAGCTGCCGCGCCACCGTGAAGACCGCCACGGTTTCCGCCAGTTTTTCCGCCTGATCGTGCAAGGCGCGCGCGGAAGCTGCGGCCTGCTCGACCAGCGCGGCGTTTTGCTGTGTGGCCTCGTCCATGCTCGACACCGCCAGATTGACCTGGTTGATGCCCTGCGCCTGCTCGCGGGAGGCCGCGGCAATTTCGCCCATGATGTCGGTCACGCGATGCACCGCGTTTTCGATTTCACGCATGGTCTCGCCCGCCAGCTCCACTTGCTGCGCACCGGCCTGCACCCGGCCAGCGGAATCGGCGATCAGCTGCTTGATCTCGCGGGCGGCCGTGGCGCTGCGTTGCGCCAGCGCGCGGACCTCACCCGCCACCACTGCAAAGCCCTTGCCCTGGTCGCCCGCGCGCGCGGCTTCCACGGCGGCGTTCAAGGCCAGGATGTTGGTTTGAAACGCGATGGCGTCAATCACCGACACAATCTGCGTGATCTTGGCCGAGCTGGCGCTGATGTCCTGCATGGTGCCCACCACATCCGCCACCACGGCCGCGCCGCGCCCGGCCACTTGCGAGGCGCCTTCAGCCAGTTCATTGGCGCGCTGCGCGTTGTCGGCGTTTTCCTTCACCGTCACGGCCAGCCGGCCCATCGACAGCGCCGTCTCTTCCAACGTGGCCGCTTGCTGCTCGGTACGCGTAGACAACACCACATTGCCATCGGCGATTTCGCGCGTGCCTACGCCAATCTGCTGCACGCTCTGGCGCACGGCGGCCACCGTCTTGGCCAGGCTGGCCTGCATGCGTTGCAGCCCCAGAAAGAGCTGGCCGATCTCGTTGTGGGAGTTGATCTCGATGTGGTTGGTCAGGTTGCCGTCGGCGATGCTTTGGAAATGGGTGCCCGCGCGCAACAAGGGGCGCAGCACCGACCGGCTGACAAAAAGCGCCGCGCCGATGCTGAGCAGCACGGCCGCCACAAGAAACGCGACGATCACCAGATTGGCGCGCAGGTGCCGGGCAGCGGCTGCGGCGACCAGCTCATCCGTCCGCAGGTCGACATGGTCCAGATAACTTGCCACCTGTGCGTCAAAAGCCAGATGCGCGCTCTGGACGGCATCCATCTGCAAGGCGAACGCGCGGGCGTCCTGGCCCCGCATGGATTCGAATTGCTCAGCCGCCAACGCGTCGTAGTGTTTGAACGCCGACAGCACGGGCGCCGCCCGCGCTTCGCGTTCGGGGGTGCGGACTTCGCTTGCGAAGGCCTCGAACCGGCTGCGCGAGCGGCGCCAGAGCTCTTCCGCGCGCTCGGCGTCCGCTGCGCTTTCGCGCGTACGGCCGGCTTGCCGGTTGATCATGGCCGCGTCCATCGCCAGCCGCGCCCGCAACATCAAGGTGTAGGCCTCGTAGGCAGGCACTACCTGGCTGGAGTACGCGTCGTTGATCTGGTCCAGATTGGCGTTGCTGGAGCGCGTGTCCATCCAGGCGGCGCCGTTGGCGGCCAACATGCCGACAAAGAAGAGCGCGAGCACGAGCCCCAGACAGGTGCGGACTTTTAGATTGTTGAACATACGACCTCAGCGGATTTTTGCGGCGGAATCCGGCCGCCAGAATGGCGCGGTGGCGGTAGCGCAGGCCGGACAAATGCAATGTATGCCGACACGTCGAACAAATCGTTAACAAATGAATGACATTTCCGTCACTGGCCGGCATGTGCAGTAGTGCTATGCCCCCCGGCGGCCTGGTCCTCGGGCATTTGGCCGATACCTTGCTCACGCCCCCGGGATTAACCATGAGGGCACGGAGGCGGCGGCAGCGTGTGGCTCCTACTGATCCGCCCATCTGGACCTAGCGTTCTGCCCCTATCCGGGCAAACTGGCACCAGGCCGCACCGGCACAAAGCCGGTCGCGTCGGGGCGCGGCCCACTCTCTTTCGGAGATCACCATGAACGCGATTTACCGCCTCATCCGCCGCTGCACCCTGGCCGGCCTGACCGCCGCGCTGCTTGCCGCGCCCGCCTACGCCCAGACCAAACTGGTCGTCGGCTACCAGCTCATCGTTGGCCCCTTCCTATCTTCCATCGCCGATGGCAGTTTCGACGCCGCCTTGAAAGAGGCCGGCTACCAGGTGGACTGGCGCCAGTTCACCTCCGGCGGCGATATCTCAACGGCGCTGGCATCCGGCAATGTGCCGGTCGGCGTGCTGGGTTCCACGGGCATGACGTCCGCCGCCACCCGCGGGGTCGACTTGCAGCTGTTCTGGATTCTGGACAACATCGGCAAGTCTGAAGCGCTGGTGGCGCGCAACGGCTCGGGCATCAACAGCACGGCCGACTTGAAGGGCAAGCGCGTGGCCACGCCGTTCGTGTCGACCTCGCACTTTCATCTGCTGGTCGGTATGGACCAGGTCTGGAAGATCAATCCGCGCGACGTGCGCATCCTGAACATGCAGCCCCCGCAGATCGTGGCCGCCTGGCAGCGCGGCGATATCGACGCCGCCTACGTCTGGCCGCCCGCGCTGACCGAAATTGAAAAGACCGGCAAGATCATCGCCGACTCCGAAGCCATCGGCCGCGCCAGCGTGCCCACGTTTGACGGCATCGTTGTCGACCGCGCCTGGGCCGCCAAGAACCCGAAGTTCATGGCCGCCTTCACGGGCGTTCTGGCCAAGTCGTATGCCGACTATCACGCCAACGGCGCGAAGTGGACGGCCGACTCGCCCCAGGTCAAGGGCATCGTCCGGCTGATTGGCGGCAAACCCGAGGACATCGTCAGCGCGCTCAAGCTGCTGGTGTTCCCGACCGCGCAGGAACAGGCGTCCAACACGTGGCTGGGCGGCGGCAAGGAATCGGGCGCGGTGCGCGCGCTGGACGCCAGCGCCAAGTTCTTGAAAGACCAGAAGCAGATCGACCGGGCGCTGGGCGACTACAGCCCGCACGTGACCGACCAGTACGCCAAAGCCGCGGCCAAGTAAGCGCGCCGTCTTGGCAAAGGGCGCCCGCCTGGCCGCGGGCGTCCTGTCATCAGGGGAAAACGCATGACTCACCCTCCCATGTCCGCCGCACTTGCCCTGCGTGCGGATCACGTCAGCGTCACGTATCCCGGCCTGCACGACAGCGGCCCGGTGATTGCGCTGCAAGACGTCAACCTGACGATCGAGCCCGGCGAGTTCGTCGTGGCGCTGGGCGCATCAGGCTGCGGCAAGACGACCTTGTTAAGCCTGTTGGCCGGCTTTCTGTCGCCCACCGACGGCGAGATCACGCTGGGCGGACGGCCCATCATCGGCCCCGGCGCCGACCGGGGCGTGGTGTTTCAGAAGCACGCGCTGCTGCCCTGGCTGAACGTGCTGGAGAACACCGAGTTCGGCCTGAAGCTGCAAGGGGTCGACAAGGCAACGCGGCGCGCCCGCGCCCGGCGCAACCTGGAGCTGGTCGGCTTGCAGGATTTTCACCGGCACATGATTTACCAGTTGTCTGGCGGCATGCAGCAGCGCGTGGGCATTGCCCGCGCTCTGACCTGCGACCCCGCCATGCTGTTGATGGACGAGCCGATGGCGGCGCTGGACGCGCTGACCCGCGAGACCATCCAGGAGCTGCTGCTGGACATCTGGCGCCAGACCAACAAGATGTTCTTCTTCATTACCCATAGCGTGGAAGAGGCGCTGTTCCTGGGGTCGCGGCTGATCGTCATGTCGCCGCGCCCGGGGCGCATCACGCACACCTTCACGCCGGACTTCAACCGGCGCTACCTGGAGACCCGCGATGGCCGCCGTATCAAATCCAGTCCCGACTTCATCGCCATGCGCGAACAAGTCCTTGGCATCATCTACGGCGACGAGCTTGCCGCCCACGAGCCCGCCCATGCCTAGGCCGCGCGGCGGGCACAAGCCCGCGGCGCCCGGCAAGGTGTATGGCGCCCCGGGCGCGGGCTACAGCGGCCACATCAGTCTCATCACCAGCATTGCGCTGATCGCGCTGTGGTTTCTGGTGACCAGCGCCGGCTGGGTCAAGCCGCTGTTCCTGCCCTCGCCCTTTGCGGTGTACGACAAGTTCGTGTCCGCCATGACCGACGGCGTGGCGAACTCCACGCTGGCCGAACACGCCATGGCCAGCCTGACGCGGGTGTTCTCGGCCTTCCTGCTGGCCTGCGTCACGGCGGTGCCGGTGGGCATCCTGATGGGCGTGAACCGGTATGCGCGCGGCATCTTCGACCCGCCCATCGAGTTCTACCGCCCGCTGCCGCCGCTGGCCTACCTGCCGCTCATCATCATCTGGTTCGGCATCGGCGAATTTCCGAAGATCCTGCTGATCTACCTGGCCATCTTCGCGCCGATGGCGATTGCGGCGCGCGCGGGCGTGCGGTCGGTATCCATCGAACAGATCCATGCGGCCTACGCCATGGGCGGCACGCGGATGCAGATCGTCTGGCACGTCATCCTGAAAGCCGCCATGCCGGAAATCTTCACGGGCTTGCGGATCGGTATCGGCGTGGGATGGACCACGCTGGTCGCGGCCGAAATGGTGGCCGCTGACCGGGGGCTGGGCTTCATGGTGCTGAACGCCGCGCAGTTTCTGGCCAGCGACATCGTCATCATGGGCATCATCGTGATCGGCGTGTTCGCCTTCGCATTCGATCTGCTGGTGCGCTACGTGGAGAAATTCGCCATCCCGTGGAAGGGACGCATCTGAGGCGGCACGCCAAAGGGCAATCTAAAGGGCAATCCCCCATTTCGCCACCCAGACCGCTCCTCTATTCTGAGTCTCCGACCCAGACTCACAAGCCCGCCCCGGCCGCGTTTGCCTCATGCGCGCCGGGCGCCGCGTCGTCTACTCAAGGAGCCGTCATGTCCAGCCAGGCCTCGATGCTCAAGCCTGTGTTGTGGGAACGCCTGTTTGAACGGGAAAGCGCGCCCAATCTCAGCCTGCAAGGCCGCGTGCGCCAGATGCTGGTGTCGGCCATTCTTAGCGGCCACCTGCCACCTGGCACGCCGGTGCCTTCCAGCCGGCAACTGGCCGACCAGTTGCGCATTGCGCGCAACACCGTCGTGTTCGCCTACCAGCAACTGGTCAGCGAAGGGTATCTGGTATCGCGCGAGCGCAGCGGCCATTTCGTGTGCGACTCCGTCATGCAGGGGCATTCGGGGTCCGCGCCAGAGGAAGCCGCCGCGC
Organism: Achromobacter sp. NPDC008082; assembly: GCF_042957345.1. NCBI lineage: Bacteria > Pseudomonadati > Pseudomonadota > Betaproteobacteria > Burkholderiales > Alcaligenaceae > Achromobacter > Achromobacter sp. NPDC008082. Next base: position 768,168 of record NZ_JBIBIB010000005.1, on the reverse strand, counting down.
AGCCCGATGCCGACGCCCCGCAACGCGTGCGCTGGGAGGAACGCTTGCGCTTTCGCCCGTCGCGGCAGCGCAATATCACCAAACCCCAAGACTGGCAGAAGCAGCCCTACCCGTTTGTGTATGGCCAGTTCGACCCTGACCTGTTCCCCACCGCCGAATGGCGCGAATGCTGCATCAAGGCGTTATCGGTGCTGGACATCCGCAGCTGGGCGCCCGACCTGATCACCCACGACGACCCCGCGCTGATCGAACAGATCCGCACGCAGGTGCTGCCGCGCCGGGGCGTGTGGGCCGACGCCGAAGAAATCGTCATCACCGTCGGCGCGCAGCATGCGCTGTACCTGCTGGCCGACCTGCTGGTCAACGAAGACACCGTGGTCGGTATGGAAGACCCCGGCTACCCCGACGCCCGCAACATCTTCGCCAGCCACACCCGCAACCTGCTGCCCATGCCCGTTGACGAACGCGGCCTGTGCACCGGCACGCATTTGCTGGGCTGCGACTATCTGTTCGTCACCCCCGGCCATCAATGCCCCACCACCGTCACGCTGTCGATGGAACGCCGCGAGAGCCTGCTGGCGCTGGCGCGCCAAGCCGACAGCATGATCATCGAAGACGATTTCGAAAGCGAAAGCCGTTGGGGCGAAGGGGCGATCCCTGCGTTAAAAAGCCAGGACCGCGATGGCCGCGTCATCTACGTCGGCAGCCTGGCGAAGTCGTTCGCGCCGGGCCTGCGCATAGGCTATATCGTTGCGCCGCGCGAATTGACGCGCGAGCTGCGCGCGCTGCGCCGGCTGATGCTGCGCCATCCTTCCGCCTACATCCAGCGGGCGTTTTCGCTATTCATTTCGCTGGGCCACCACCATTCCTTGCTGCGCAAGCAGTCGCAAGCGTACCAGCGGCGCGGGGCGGAGCTGGCCCAGGCGCTGGCCCGTTACTTGCCGGATTTCACTCCCACGCCCATCACCGGGTCGTCGTCGTGCTGGCTGGAAGGCCCGCCGTGGCTGAACGCCGCCGACCTGTCCGAGGCCGCCTTGGCCGAAGGCGTGGTGGTGGAACCGGGCGACGTCTTCTTCATGGACGGCGCCGATGCGCCCCGGAATTTCCTGCGCGTGGGGTTCACGTCGATCCGGCCGGAACTGATCGGCCCGGGCATCGAGAAGCTGGCGCAGGTAGTGCGCCGCTACCGCTTGCAGGCGGCGGCGTAGCGGCGCAGGGGCGTAGCGGTGTAGCGGTGTAGCGGCGTGGCGCCGCAGTGGCCCAGTGGCGCAGTAGCCCATCGCGCCGGGCGTTACAGGTGTTCGTCGCGCAGGTGGTACCAGCGGTACAGCAACGCTTGCCCAATACGCCGGAACGGCGCGAACGGATGCCCCGGCAGCGGCGAATCGTAGATGGGCAGATTCCACGCAACGCCGTCCTTGCCCATCATTCTCTCGGCCAAGCGCTTACCCGCTTGCGCGGAGAACGCCACGCCATTGCCGCCATAGCCAAAGGCGTAATAGACCGGCTGGGCGGGATCGGGCTGCGTCACGCGCGGCATCATGTCGTGGCTGACATCCACCCACCCCCACCAGGAATACGCCACGTCCACATTGCGCAATGACGGAAACTTGCAGGCCAGCCCTTCGCGCAGCAACGCCAGATGCCGCGGGTGCTGCGCATCGGCGCCATGCAAGGCGCTGCGGCTGCCTATCTGCATGCGGCCATCCGGCAGCAAGCGGTAATAGAACCGCAAGGTGCGGGTGTCGGTGATGAACACCGTGCTCTTCAAGCCCGCGGCGTCGCGCTCGGCCGGGGTCAGCACGCGCGTCACCAGCGAATTCGACAGCACTGGCATGATGCGGTTGTCCAGCAGCGGGTTCACGCCCTGCGCCGTGTAGCCGCCCGTGGCAAAGGCCACGCGCCGCGCCCGCACCACCCCGCCCGGCGTTTCCAACAGGATGGCGCCAGGCTCTTTACGCCATCGCAGCACCGGGCTGGACGGATGCACGCGCACGCCCAACGCGCGCGCCTGACGCAGATAGCCGTAGGCCAGTTTCAGCGGATGCACGCCCACGCCATCGGGTTCGTGCATGGCGCCCACGGCCTCGTAGTCGTGGACATAGCGTTCGCGCAGCTCGGCCTGGCTGAGCATCTTCGCGTCGTAGCCGAACACCTCGCGCATCACACGCGCCTCGTTCGCCAGGAACGCCATCTTCTTCTGGCGATGCGCCGTGTACAGATGGCCGCCCGGCTGCGCATCGCAATCCACCTGCGCGACCAGGCTCTTCCAGTATTCAAACCCTTCGCGGATCTCGGCATCCAGCCGCTTGGCGGTATCCAGGCCCCATCGGCTGATCCATTGCGACCGATACAGCCGGCCCGACGCGTTCTGCCCCTGGCCGCCATTGCGGCTGGTGCAGCCCCACACCGCGCGGTTCGCCTCCAGCACCACCGCCCGCACGCCGAAGTCGCGCGCCAGCGTCAGCGCGGCCGACAAGCCGGTAAAGCCCGAGCCCACGATGGCGACATCGACATCGATATCGCCCCCGATGGGGCCGTCGTCTTCGGGCGGTTCGCCCGCGGTCGCAACCCAGTACGTGGGCGCGTAGTCCTGGCCCTGGCCGGGCGGCGACACGAGCGGGTCGTAGGTCGGGTTGTAGGCCGTGACCGGCACGGAGGAAGCGGCGGGCGCGGCGTGCGCACCCTGCGGGACAGACGTGTCGAAGGGCATTTGGGTATCCATGCTTCGATTCCGTGGCGCAACGCTCAGGCGCGGGCCGGCAAGGCCGGACGCTGCTTGCGGAACGCGTTCTTCACGCGGATCTTGCCGTCGTGGAACGTGAAGATATCGACCATATCGGCCTCTACCCGCGAGCCGTCGGCTGCGGTGCCGGTGAACGTGCATTCCGACACGCCACGGTCGCCCGCCACCCAATGCCGGCCGTGGTTCCATTGCGCATCAGGAAAGTTTTTCCACGCCGCCATGAAGGCCGCGCGGACCGCTTCGGTTCCGCTGTGACGGCTGCCGCAAGCGTCCGGCCCGCCCACGGTTTCGAACACGCAGTCTTCGCTCATGAAGCGCATCAGGGCGTCGATATCGTGGCGGTTCCAGGCCGCGGCAAAGTCGGCCAGCATGTCCACGGTGACGGTCTTGTGCATTGCGTACCCCTTTCTCAAAGGCCGGCGCGAAGCGCGCGCGGGCGTCTGGACTCAAGGTACGTGGGCCATCAGGCAGGGTCTAGAACCAGACGCGGGGAATCGCTTGCACCAGAATTGCTTGCGGCAGAATCGCTTGCATCGGAATCGCTAGCACCAGAATCGCCTGCCCCTGTTCCAGCAGCCGCATCAGAGGACAGCCGCCGCCAATGCGCGCGCGTGCAGCACGGCGATGGCGCAGCTGTTGACGCGCGCCTCCATCGAGTCGGAACGGCTGGTCAACAACACCGGCACGCGTGTGCCCAGCACCAGGCCCGCGGCGCCTGCGCCCGCCAGCCAGGTCAGCTCTTTGTAGAGCATGTTGCCGGCTTCGATATCGGGCACCAGCAGAATGTCGGCATCGCCCGCTACCTGCGACACAATGCCCTTTTGGTCGGCCGCTTCCCGGGATATCGCGTTGTCGAACGCCAAGGGGCCATCGATGTCGCCACCCCGGATTTGCAGGCGATCCGCCATTTTTGATAATGCGGCGGCATCCAGCGTGGCCGGCATCGACGGGTTGACCGATTCGGTCGCGCACAACACCGCCAGCTTCGGGCGCGCAACGCCCAGCGCACGCGCAAGGTCGATGGCGTTCTGGGCAATGTCGGCCTTCTCTTGCAAGGTTGGTGCGATGTTGACGGCGGCGTCGGTCAGGATGAATAGCTTGGGGTACGCGGCCACCGCCATGACGAACGCATGGCTGATGCGGCGCTCGGTACGCAAACCCGATTCGCGCGCCACCACGGCCGACATGAAATGGTCGGTGTGCAAACTGCCTTTCATCAGCATGCTGGCCGCGCCGTCGCGCGCCAGGGCGGCGGCGGTGCGCGCGGCAAGCTTCTCATCGTCTGGCGTGTCCACGATGTCCAAACCGCCCGCGCGCACGCCCATTTCCGCCAGCACGGCCTGAATCCGGCGCGCGGGGCCCACCAGCACGGGTTCGATGTAGCCGGCCTCGCGCGCCTGGATCGCCGCACCCAGGCTCGCCGGACACAAGGGATAAGCCACCGCCGTGCGCAGCCGCCCGCCCGATAGCGCGGCCTCGCGCAGCGGTGCGAACAATCGGTCGATTGCCATGGGGGAGCCTCCTGCTGCGGACGTCGGAGAAATCCGGGGCGCATGTCCTGGGATGTGTCCCCTGGCTCGCGCGCCCCGCGGTACATGCCCTGAGCTACATGCCCTGAGCTACATGCGGTGCGGCAACGGCCGCACCGCTCGCGTAGCGATCAGCGCTTGACGGGCTCGATCGACAGCGGCACCTCGCCCGCCTGGAACGGCTGGTTCACGTAGGACTTGTACTTGTCCAGGAAGCGCACCGGCTGCTTCAAGGCGTCGCGCCGGAAGGGGTCGCCCAGTTCCTGGCTGACCATCATTTCCAACACGGTGGTCTTGCCTTCGGACTGCGCCTTGCACGCGGCCTGCAACGCCGCGCCCACCTGGTCCGCGTGCTCCACCCGAATGCCCTCTGCGCCCATGGCCCGCGCCAGCTCGGAAAAATTCGGGTTCAGCAGGTTGCTGCCCACGAAGCGGCGGCCATAGAAATCGACCTGGTTTTTCTTTTCAGCGCCCCATTGGCCGTTGTGAAAGACCACCGCCGTGACCGGAATCTTTTCGCGCACGCAGGTCAGCAATTCCTGGAAGCTCATGCACCACGCGCCGTCGCCCACATAGGCCACGGCCGGGCGGTCGGGCCGGCCAAGCTTGGCGCCGATCAGGGCGGGCAGCGCATAGCCGCAGTTGCCGAAGCTCATGGCGGCCAGCATCGAGTTCGGCTCATCAAAACGCAGATAGCTGTTGGACACCGAGCAGATATTGCCGATGTCTGTCGACACCATCACATGCTTGGGCATCGCGCGTTCCAGCTCGCGCAGCATGCGGCGCGGATGCATGCGCCCGCCGCCTTGCTCGATGATGTCCAGACTCCAGTCGTCGCGCTCGTGCGACCAGCTATCCAGCTCTTTTTCCCATTCGGCTTTCTGCGAGGCAATGGCGTCACCGCGCGCGGACTTGGTGCGCACGCAGGCGACGTCACGGCCTTTCAGCTTTTCGGTCAGCGCGGCGGCGGCGGGCTTGGCGTCGCCGCAAATGCCCACCGATACCGGACGCACCAGGCCCAGCATGCGGTGGTCGGCATCCACCTGGATGATGCGCGCGCCTTGCGGCCAGTAGTCCAGCCCGTGTTGCGGCAAGGTGCCAAATGGCCCCAGCCGCGTGCCTAGCGCCAGCACCACATCGGCTTGCGACAACAGTTTCATGCCGGCCTTGGCGCCCTGATATCCCAACGGGCCGCACCACAGCGGATGGCTGGCGGGGAACGCGTCGTTGTGCAGATAACTGGTGACGACTGGCGCACCCAGCAGCTCAGCCAGCGCCACGCATTCCGCTTGGCCCTCTGAGAACAACACGCCGCCGCCCGCGACGATGACAGGGAATTTCGCCTCGGCCAGCAGGCGCGCCGCCGCTTCCAGGTCTTCTTCCGCGCCCGGCCCGCGGCGCACGCGGCGCGGCTCGGGAATGGCCACGTCGATCTCGCCGTAGAAGTAGTCGCGCGGAATGTTCAGCTGCGTGGGGCCGCGTTCGGCCAGCGCATTATCGAACGCCTTGGCGGTGAACTCCGCCATGCGGTCTGGCCGGTTGACGTGCGCCTGGTACTTGGTAATGCGGGAAAAAATCGGCAGCTGTTCGGTCTCTTGGAAGCCGCCCAGCCCCATGCCGGCCGTGCCGGTTTCGGGCGTAATCGCCACGACGGGGCTGTGCGCCCAATAGGCGGCGGCCACCCCCGTGACAAAGTTGGTAATGCCCGGCCCGTTCTGCGCAATGCAGACGCCGTGGCGGCCCGTGACGCGGGAGTAGCCGTCGGCCATGTGGGCCGCGCCCTGCTCGTGCACGGTGGGCACGAAGCGAATCCCCGCTGCGGGAAACAGGTCCAGCGCATCCATGAAGGCCGAACCCACGATGCCGAATACGTCTTTGACGCCTTGCGCCACCAGCGTTTCAACGAACGCTTCACTGGGGGTCATGTGTTGCTTGCTGCTCATGGTCTCTCTCCTGGCAGGCCGGCGCTTGCGTGCGTGCATCGTGGCCGGTGTGAACCGATACTGCCGGAGAAAGGCGGCGGGTCACAGCCCACCGCGTTCCATTTTCTGCAAAATCCGCACGGCGGCCTTCAGGCCGCCGCGGAAATTGCAGATATTGGAAGTGCTTAGTCGATCGCCGCGCCGGCGGTCTTCACGACCTTGCCCAGCCGCGTGTATTCCTCGGCGCCAAATTCTCCCAGCACCTGACGCGTGGTGGGCGACGGAATGGCCCCGCGCGATTCCAGCGCCTTCTTCACGTCCGGCCGTTGCAGCGCCTTGTTGACGGCGGCGTTCAGCTTGTCCAGCACGGCAACCGGCGTGCCTTTGGGCGCATACAAGCCATCCCAGGCGAAGAACTCGTAGCCCTTCACGCCAGCCTCGTTCATGGTGGGGATGTCGGGGTTGGACGCCACGCGCTCAGGCGTCGTCACCGCCAAGGCCCGCAACTTGCCCGCCGCGATCTGGCCCGACACGTTGGGCATCACGTCGATCAGGAACGAGATTCGCCCGCCCAGCAAATCCGTCATGGCCGCGCCGCCGCCCTTGTACGGAATATGCATGACTTTGATGCCCGCCATCTGGTTCAGCAGTTCACAGGCCAGATGGGACGACGTGCCATTGCCGGCCGACCCACAGGTCAGTTCGCCCGGGTGCGACTTGGCGTAGTCCAGCAATTGCGCCAGCGATTTGAAACGGTCGTCCGCGCCATTGACGACCAAGGCGGCCGCGATGACGGTAAAGCGCGATATCGGTTCGAAGTCACCCGGCGCATAACCCGGCGACTTGTACAGCCAATGGTTGGTGGCCTGCGTGCCGTTGGTGCCATAAGACAGCGTGTAGCCGTCCGGGTTGGCGCGCGCGGCAATCGACGTGCCGATGTTGCCACCCGCGCCCGGGCGGTTTTCCACGATGATCGATTGGCCCAGTTCCCGCGACAGCGGCTCGGCGACCAGACGCGCTAGCGTGTCGCCGCCGCCGCCCGCCGCAAACGGCACGACCAGCGTGATGGCGTGGGTGGGCCAGTTGGCCTGTTGCGCCAGAACGGCGGTGGAAGGTAAGGCTGCGCAGGCGGCGGCCGCCATGCAAATCAAGGTCTTGAGTGGTTTCACTTGTTGTCTCCTGAGGGGATGCATGCCACGCGCTCGCGCTGTTGTAGGTGTATGCGGCGCGCTTACTAAAAACGCGTTAGACGAAGCGGCAGCTCACCGCGCCCAGCGAACCGTAGTCCACATGAAACGTATCGCCGGCTTGCGCGAATACTGGCCGGGTGAACGAGCCGCTAAGAATGATCTGCCCCGCCTCCAGCCCCACGCCGTGTTCGCCCAGCTTGTTGGCCAGCCACACGACGCCGTTGGCCGGATGGTTCAGCACGCCCGCCGCCAGACCGGTTTCTTCGATCACGGCATTGCGCGACAGCAAAGCGCCTACCCAGCGCAGGTCCACCTCCCCCACGCGCACGGGCCGCCCGCCCATCACGACGCCCGCGTTGGCGGCGTTGTCGGCGATGGTGTCGAACACCTTGCGCGGCCGTTTGGAATCGGGGTCGATCTGATGCGAGCGTGCGTCGATGATCTCGAGCGCCGGAATCACATAGCGCACCGCGTCCAGCACATCGAACAAGGTCACGCCCGGGCCTTGCAACGGGCGGTCCAGGATGAACGCCAGCTCTACTTCCAGGCGCGGCACGATGAAGCGGCTGCGCGGAATCTCGGCGCCATCGGCAAACAGCATGTCGTCCAAGAGCGCGCCGTAGTCCGGCTCGTCAATCTGCGACGACAGCTGCATCGCGCGCGAGGTCAGGCCGATCTTGTGGCCTACCAGCCGGCGGCCCGATGCGATCTTGTGCGCGACCCATTCGCGCTGGATGGCATAGGCGTCGGCAATGGTGATGTCTGGATGGTCCAGCGACAGCTGACGCACCTGGCTGCGGCGCTGCTCGGCCTCGTCCAGACGCAGCGCCAGTGTTTTTATGGTTGCGGCATCCATAGGGTCTCCTTGGGGGCTTTTTATTTGGGATGGATCGGATTGGGTTTATTCCGGCGGCAGATGCCGCCGGCTGCGCTTGTCAGCCAAACGCCATCCGTCCGCCGTATTCACCAGCACGTCCTGGCATTCGCGGATGGATACCAGCCGGGGCGCGCCGCCCTGCTCTTGCGGCACGCTGTCGTAGGCGGTCAGGAAGTAGCCGACCGTCGCGCGCGCCTCGTCCCCATCGACGAGCCGTAAATTGGTGATGACGTGGCAGGTGCTGCGCTCGGCGGCCCGGGCGTTCAGGGCGTCCAGCACTTCCTGGCGGCCAGCCAGGCGCCGGCCTTGCCGCATCCAGACGCCGTCGTCCGCCATCAAGGCGGCGGCCGCGTCATGGCGGCGCGTGTCCAGCGCATGAAAGAACGTCAGCACCACCGCTTCGCAGGCGGCCTTGATGTGTAGGGATTGCATTGAATGGTCCATGCGGGTTTGTGCTCCGTTATCCGATCTGCGCGTTGGCCAGCGGCACGTCAGGCCGCTGCAACAACGCCGGGTCCAGAACCGCGCCTTGCGCGATCCATTTACGCAACTGGCGCAACTCCCGGGGCGCATCAACTGCGACGGCCGCCACGATGCGGCTCCCGGCATCCAGCGCTACCGACAGCAAGGCGCGGCTCTCTGCTTGCGGACGCAGCACTTCGCTTGCCGCCAGCGCGGGAAAGCCCACGATCTGCACCATGGCGTCGTACTGCTCGGACCAGACCGCGCCGCTGGGCGTATACGGCACGGACTCGCCCAATGCCGACAATGCGGCTGCGGCGCCTTGGTCCTGCGCGTTCTGCCAGGATTCGAGCCGCACCCGGCCGGCCGCCCCGGCATGGGCCGCCCCGGTATGGACCGCCCCGGCATGGGCCGCCCCGCCATACACCACCACCGCCACGTCGCCCGCTGCGAACACGTCCGGGGCGGACGTTCTGCAATACGCGTCGACCAGCACGCCGCGATCACATTCAATGCCTGCCGCGCGCGCCAACGCGTCATTGGCTTGCAGGCCCACGCCCAGCACCACGGCATCCGCTGCGATCGCGGACCCGTCGGCCAGCTCGGCCACGGCGCGCCCGTCTGGCTGCGGGTGCACCGCGCACAGGCTGGCGCCCAGACGCACCTCAACGCCATGCGCCGCATGCAGCGCGGCCAGGTGCGCGGACACGCCCGGCTGCACGCTGCGCGCACACAAACGCGCCGCCTGTTCCAGCACCGTGACGCGGCTGCCTGACTGGCGCGCGGTGGCGGCTACTTCCAGGCCAATCCACCCGCCGCCCACAATGACGACATGCTTGCCCGGACCCAGCTGCGCGCGCAGGCGCAAGGCATCGTCGCGCGTGCGCAGCACATGCACGGCGGCGCTGGACACGCCGGGCAACGCCGGAACCACAGGCCGCCCGCCGGTACATAGAATCAGCTTGTCATAGGCCGCCGATCCGCCGTCTGACGAGTCCACCTGCTTGTCGTCTACCCGCAAGCGCGTGGCGGCGATGCCCGGCCGGAACTCGATGTCCAACTCCGCCAGCCGCGCCGCGGAAAACAGTTCGGTGCTCTCAGCCGCAGCCTGCCCGCCTAGCACCGCTTTGCTCAACGGCGGCCGCTCATAGGGCGCATGGGGTTCTTCGCCCAGCAGCAGCACGCGGCCGTCGTAGCCGCGGCTGCGCAAGGTGGTAGCGGCCCAGCCGCCCGCCTGCCCTGCGCCCACGATGACGATCGCGCGCGCGCTCACGCGGCCTCCGCCTTCAGATACACCGTGTCGGCTTCGACGCGTACCTCGTAGCGGCGCAGGTCGGTGGTGACCGGCGGGCATTGCGGCTTGCCCGTGCGAATGTCGAACACGCCCTGGTGCAACGGGCATTCAATGGTGCCGTCTTCCAGATAGCCGTCGGCCAGGCTGGCGTTGCCGTGGGGGCAGCGGTCTTGGGTGGCGCAGATTTCGCCCTGCAAGTCGTACAGGCAGACGCCCTCGCCTTCATGCACGACTCGCAGTGTGCCGGTGTCCGGCGAGATGTCCGTCACCAAGGCAACGGGTTTCCAGATATCCATGATCAGAGCCCCATCGCCTTGCGGTAGTAGTCATAGAAAGACCGGATCAGCACTTCGGTCACCATGTAGTCGGCGGGCTCGGTGTCGCGGCCGCCCATCTCGACGATGCCGCGCGCCTCGGGGTAGCCCGTCACGCCGATCTGCACCTGGTTCAGCATTTCGCTATCGTCCATCGACACAAAGCCGGCCGGCCCCAGCAGGTTGGCGTGCTTGAGCCGCAGCCGGGTCATTTCCTCGTCGTCGTCCTCGTAGCCGTAATAGGTGAACACCAGTTCGTGCTCGGTCGGGCTGCGCGGGATGACGTGGCGGGTCTTCAGCGAATTGGCCTGGATGCCGAATTGCGCGGCGGGAAACACCCACGCGCCCCCCACCCGGCCCCGGTTGAACTCGGCGCGCGGCGTCACGGTTTCCAGGTCCAGCAGTTCCAGGTCGTCGCGAAAGCGGCTCATTTCCGTGGTGGCTTCGGTCTTCTTCTTGCCTTCGTTGTGCGACACCATGACGCTGTGCGCGCCGCCGCCCGTGGGAATGCATTCCGACTTCGAATCCGCGCGCCACAGCCCGAACGTGATGTAGAACGTATGCAGCAAGGTGGCGTGGTACGGGTCTTTCAGATTTTCCAGGTACATCTTCCAGTTGCTGGGAATCAGCTGGCGGCTATAGCCCAGCAGCTTGAGCGGCTTGCCCGGCAGCATGTGATCGATCTCGGCCAGCACTTCCGGGCCGCAATAGTCTTCGAAGCTGGGCGCGTCTTCTGAAAACGTGGCCCAGATCGAGCCGCCCCGGTTCACGCTGCGCAGCTTGCGGATGCCGTTCTGCTTGGGGTCGAAGTCCTTCGGCATGCCGCCTTTGCCCATCGCGCCGCGACGAAACGGCACGCCTTGCAGGTTGCCGTGCAGGTCGTAATTCCATTGGTGATACGGGCAGGTGAAGTCCGTCACCTTCCCCGTGTTGTGCCAGCAGATCTGCGCGCCGCGATGCGCGCAGCGGTTCTCCAGCACATTGATCTCGCCGGTTTCGGTGCGCACCATCACCACCGGACGGTTGCCGATCCAGTTGCGCTTGTAGCAACCGGTCTCGGGCACTTCGCATTCCAGGCCCACGTAGTTCCAGGTCTGGCCGGCAAAGAACACGTCCATTTCCTTTTGGAAGATGGCCGGGTCCGTGTAGACCCAGTTGGGGATGCGCGTGTAACCCTCTTTGGGCCAGCGGCGTTCAAGATGAATGGGGGCCGCGGCAGGCGTGTCCAGCACGGCGGAATCGGAACAGGTCATGATGGGTTTCCTTGCAGCGGATTCAGATGGGAACGATCAGCGAGGTGCGCACGCGGTAGTTGTCGTAGACGCAGTCGCGGCGGCTGATCAACAGGCCGTCGGGCGTCACGCGCAGCACATCCAGATACCGGCCCACCATGTTCAAGGTGGGCTCGCGGTCAGACAGCGACTCCATCACGGCGAAGTTGGCCTGCGACACGATGTGGTCGCCCTGCAATTCCATGACGCGCACGCCGCTGATGAAGTGGCGCAGCGCGCGCGGCTCGAACATCGTGGTTTCGCGCAGCGCCGTGACGCGGTCGCGCACCATGTTCTTGTTCATGCAATAGATCAGGCCCAGCGGCAGGCCGGCGTCATGGTTCTCGCGCGAGAGCACGCGGTAATGACAGTCTTCGGTGAAGAAATCGGGCCACGCCTCCAGCTGGCCTTCGTCCAGGCAGTAGGCGTAGTCGTCGTAAAAATCCCGCAGTTGCGCGCGCAATGCCGGGGCGTCGGACAGTTCAATCAAGGTCATGGGAAATCCAGATATCAAGTCGTGTGAACGGGGCCGGCAGGCGCTCAGGACGCCGCCGCCAATTGCGCGCGGTTGCTTTCAAAGCCGCTCTGGCTGCCCAGCGCCAGGATGGGTTCCTGCATGCGCTCTTGCCAGATCAGCGATTCCATGGCGATTTGCAGCGGGTGGTCTTGCACCGTCAGCGCGGACGTGGTTTCCGTGCCCGAGTGATGCGAGTGCATGGCCCAGCCGGGCGCTGACAAAATCAAGTCGCCCGCCTTCCAGTCCAGCCGGGTGCCGTTGACCTTGCTGTATCCGTTGCCGCGCAGGTAGTAATTGATGGCCGACGAACTATGGCGGTGCGGCACGTGGTGGTTGTCGGGCGGCGACGACGAAATCGTGGCGAAGAAGCTATGCGTGGTGCCGATGCGGCGTTCGGTCGCCGGGTTGTACAGCACGAAGAGACGGCGGCCGTTGTAGCCGCGCGCCATGTCTTCCACGGTGGGCAAATAGCGCGACACCGCCTCCCAGGGCCAATGCAGCGCTTTCGATTCCAGCACGTCGATATCGATCAGCCACTCGTATCCCATCAGCCAGGCGCCCTCGGGCGTGATCTGTTCGCGCAGCGCCAGGTCGCGGGAACGGGCGGCGTCGGGTGCGCGGGCCGGCACGGGCTTGGTGTTCGCGTCTGCGGGCGGCACGGCGCCTTCGAACTCTTCAACGTAATGAATTTCCAGCTTTTCCAGCAGCGGCGCGTTCGAGTACGACAAGCGCACCCACGGCGTCTTGCCGTCATTGCGGTACGAATGCACCTGCATCGCGGGCGTGTTCCAGACGTCCCAATGCCCCACGCGGATATCGCGGCCCGCCACCGTCGCCACCCCTTCCCCGCTGATACAGATTTCCAGCATGTTGGAGTTCTTGCGCAGGTTGAACGTGCGTTCGCCAGGGTTCACCACATTGATGGTGACGTCCGTGCCGGGCGCCAGCCCTAAGCCGGGCGCGGTCGCCTCGGGATGCGTGATGAGCGACGCGCGGCGGCCGTTGTCTGGCCGGGGCGCATCGATGAGCCGCGCGATTTCCAGATCAATATCCTCTTTCGGGATCACGATCGACGGCCACTTGTTTTGTTCGCGAGGCGCGGCCCCGCTGATATCCACGAACATGCTTGTCTCCTCTTGCCGCCGGCGCTGCCGGCCGGCTGTGTCTGTTGATTGAATGCGGTTCAGGGCTGCGCCAGCAGCAGGTTCTCGCGGGTTTGGGGGGCGAGCTCGATACCCAAGCCATGCTCGCGTGCGTGCTCAAACACCACGCGGGCCATCGCCAGGTCGGACAGGCCCATGCCCATGCCCTTGAAAATCGTCAGCCGCGCCTGAAGCGGCCGCGCTTCGCCTTGCGCCAGCAGTTGGCCCAGCACGGCAACATCGGTCCACGGCGCGGCGTCGGCGCCATAGCGTTCGCGCAGTTCGCGCGACCCCTTGCGCGCGTTCTCCAGGTCGTCCACCACCACACGGTCAGCCAGCGTGAACACGTCTTGCGCAAACTCGGCTTTGGACGGCAAGATCGCGCCCACGGCGTTCAAGTGCCGGCAATCCGCCAGCAGCGCCGCATCCACGAAAGGCTCAACGGCGCGCGTGATCAGCGTGACGATCTCGGCGCCGGCCAACGCGTGCTCCAGGCTGGGCGACTCCTGGATGTCGAACGCATATTTGCCCGCCACATTCGCCACGAACGCGCGGCGCTTTTCCGGCGTGGGGCTGTACACCCGCACCTGACGCAGATCACGCACCGCAGCCAAGGCCGCCAATTGCGTGACCGCTTGCGGGCCGGTGCCCACCAGCGCAGCACGCGTCGCGTCTTGCGGGGCGAGTGCTCGCGTGGCCACGCCGCTGATGGCCGCCGTGCGCAACATGCCCAGCGCGCGCGCTTCAATGATGGCGCGCAAGGCGCCCGTGGCGGCATCGAACAAACTGAACAACGAACCGCCGCCCGCCTTCGTGTGCACCCAGGTCTTGAAACCGGCGTATCCGCCTGCACCCGTTTGCACGGAACCCAATGCATGCATCGAGCTGCCGTCGCCCCACGTGGCAAGCGTCTTGGGCAGGTTGCGCGCCTGGTCACGGGCTTGCGCCACCAGCATGTCTTGCAGCGCATCAATGGCGCGATGGATGTTCAGCACCGAGACCACGTCCCGTTCCGTCAGATACCGCAGCGCGTCAGCCATGCGCAGCTCCTTGTTGGGCGGGTTCGTCCGCCACCGTGTTGATCAGCGTTCCAATGCCAGGAATCTCGACTTCCAGCGTGTCGCCGGCCGCCATGAAGCGCGGCGGCTTGCGGCTGGAGCCCACGCCTTCCGGCGTGCCGGTTGCGATGACGTCGCCCGGCGATAAGGGCGTGAATGTGCTGATGTAGGCAATCAGTTCGGGGATGGGGAAGATCAGGTCGGACACGTCGCCGTCTTGCATCACCTCGCCGTTCAAGCGGCTGATGACGCGTAGCCGCGCGGGGTCGCCAATGTCGTCAGCGGTGACCAGCCACGGGCCAATCGCGCCACTGCGCTCGAAGTTCTTGCCCGGCGTGACTTGCGCGTTGTGCTTTTGAAAGTCGCGCACCGAGTTCTCGGCCATGCAGGTGTAGCCGGCCACGTGGGATAACGCCTCGCTTGCGGGAATGTGGCGTCCGCCCCGGCCGATGACCACCGCCAGTTCGCCTTCGTAATCGAACCGGTCGGAGACGCGCGGCTTCCAGACGGCTTCGCGGTGCCCGACCACGCTGTCCGCAAAGCGGGCGAACAACGACGGATGCGCCGGCAGTTCACGCCCCGCTTCGGCCACATGCCGTCCGTAATTCAGGCCCACGCACAGAATCTTGCGCGGCGCGGGGATGGGCGGCAGCCATTGCAGTCCGGCCAAGGGCGTACAGGGCGCACCCGGCACGTCGGCCGCTTGCGCAATCTGGTCCACGCCCGCCGTCAACGCCGTCATCACGTCAGGCCAGACCGGAGTCAGCACCACGACGTTTGCGTCACGCACCACGCCCCAACCGGGGCGGCCTGCCTCAACGAAGCTGATGAGCTTCATGTTGTCTCCTGTGCTTGCGGCTCAATGGCATGCAATACCTTGCGTCTTTGCATGCATTTCAAGGCTTAAAACGCCTTGCATCGCTGTTTTTCCGAATTATTGCATGCAATTTTGACAAATCGCAAGACAGGAAGATCTATTTTTTGGCGTATTGCATGCAATTTTCTAGGTACACTGAGAACCCTTCCGACCCTATTCAGCCCCTGCCACGCTATGGCCGCTCAGATCGACAAAGTTATTTCCGAACTTCGGGACATGGTGCTTTCCGGTGCGTTGCAGCCCGGGGAACGCGTGGTGGAATTGCAGTTTTCCGCGCGCCTGGGCGTGTCACGCACGCCGCTGCGCATTGCGCTGACCGAGCTGGAAAAAGAAGGCCTGCTGGAACGCCTGCCCTCGCGGGGGTTCCGGGTCCGCGCCTTTACGGTGGAAGAGATTGGCGACGCCGTGGATGTGCGCGGCGTGCTGGAGGGCATGGCCGCCCGCCTGCTGGCCGAGCGCGGCGCGCCGCAAGACGTGCTGGATGCGCTGTCGGCAGCGGTAGAGGAAGGACGCGCTTTGCTGGCCCCCGCGCGGCGCGACCCCAACACCACCGTGGACGCGCGCGCCTGGGGCCAGATCAACCGCCGGTTTCACGAAATTCTGTGCGAAGCCGCCGGCAATCGCGCCCTGCTGTCCGCACTGGAACACAACAACAAGACCCCGCTTGCCGGCCCCGCCGCGCTGACGCTGCCGTCGACCCCGTCGCTGCTGGAAACGCCATTTGTGCTGCGCGCGCAAGCCGACCACGAAGACCTGCTGCGCGCCATCACCCGGCGCGAAGCCGTGCGCGCCGAAAACCTGATGCGCGAACACGCGTATCGCAGCCGCGAAAACAAGCGGGTGCTGCTGGAGTCGTTGCGTGGCGCGCTATGCGCGCGGCCGTTGCTGAGCGATGATGGCGCGTGAGTTGTCTGCTTCCCCATCCGATCACTTTCACCCCCTGAAAGATGAAAGACGAATCCTCCGCCGCCTTGCGGGCGTTGACCTTGCTGGAACAGGTCGCCCGATCTGAAAGCCCCGTGTCGTTGGCCGCCTTGACCGACGCCACCGGTTTGCCGAAACCGTCGGTGCTGCGCATCCTGACGCGTTTGGTCGATGCCGGCATGCTGCTGCGCGAGCCTGCCGGCAAGAGCTATGTCAGCGGCCCGCGGCTTAGTGCTTTGGCGCGCGAGACGCTGCTGAATTCCCCGCTGCGCGGCGAGCGCCATCGCATCCTGGACAGCTTGGTCGATGCAATCGGCGAAACCTGCAACTGCACCATGCTGGATGGCGACGAGGTCATCTATCTGGATCGAGTGGAAACCGCGTGGCCGCTGCGCGTGAACCTGCAGACCGGGTCGCGCGTGCCGCTGCATTGTTCGGCCAGCGGCAAGCTGTTTCTGGCGCACATGCGGCGCGAAGCGCGCGCCCGTCTGCTGGCCGCCGCCCCCTTGCCCCGCTATACGCCAAACACCTTGTGCGATGTGGCGTCGCTGGAACAGGAACTGCGCACCATCAAGAAAGAAGGCGCAAGCTTTGACCGCGAAGAATTTCTGTTGGGCATCGTGTGCATGGCGGTGCCTATTGTGCATGGCGCACGCGTGATCGCCGCCGTAGCCTTGCATGCGCCGGTTGCTCGCTTGTCGATTGATGGCGCGCGGGCCTGGCTGCCACGCATGCAAGAGGCTGCCCACGCGTTGGCCGGCACGTACGAGCCGCAAGAGGATACGGCCTGACGCAGCCGACATGGCGGCGCGCGGGGTTGATGCCTTGTGCGTCCCCAATTATTTGGCCCCCTACGCGCGACTTGCATGCAGAAGGCGCGCCGCCCGCAGCGGCGAACACAGGGGTGAATGCAGCGGCGAATGCATGCCAGGGCTTACACTGTCGGTCGATTCCGTTTTTCGCGGATTTTGCGATCCGCTCTATTGTGACCAACACGCCCTTCTCCACCCTGCCCCTCTTGCCCGCCCTGCTCGACAACCTGCAAAGCCTGGGGTTCGAGCAAATGACGCCCATCCAGGCGCAAAGCCTGCCGCTTATCCTGGAAGGCCGCGACATCATTGCGCAAGCCAAGACCGGCAGCGGCAAGACCGCGGCGTTTGGCCTGGGCGTGCTGCAAAAGCTGGACACCGCCCGGCTGACGCCGCAAGCGCTGCTGGTTTGCCCCACGCGCGAACTGGCTGACCAGGTAGCGCAAGAACTGCGCCGTCTGGCGCGCCTGATCCCCAACGTCAAGATTCTGACCCTGTGCGGCGGCGCGGCCGCCCGCCCGCAGGCGGAATCGCTCGCGCGCGGCGCGCATCTGGTGGTGGGTACGCCTGGCCGCATTCAAGACCACCTGGAACGCGGCAGCCTGGACCTGGCTGGCTTGACGACGCTGGTGCTGGACGAAGCCGACCGCATGGTCGACATGGGCTTCTACGACGACATCGTGGCCATTGCGTCGCACTGCCCCGCCAAGCGCCAGACGCTACTGTTCTCGGCCACCTACCCCGACAACATCCGCAAGCTCAGCGCGCGCTTTTTGCGCAACCCCGCCGAGGTCAAGGTGGAAGCGCAGCACGACGCCAGCCGCATCGAACAGATCTTCTACGAGATCGACGGCAAAGACCGCCTGGACGCCGTGGCCCGTCTGCTGGCGCATTTCCGCCCCGTGTCGACACTGGCGTTCTGCAATACCAAGATTCGCAGCCATGACCTGGTTGAACGCCTGCAAGCCGACGGCATCAGCGCGCAAGCCTTGAACGGCGATCTTGAACAACGCGAACGCGATGAAATCCTGATCCAGTTCGCCAACCAGAGCTGCGCCGTGCTCGTCGCCACCGACGTGGCCGCGCGTGGCCTGGACATCTCGAACCTGGGCGCGGTCATCAACGTCGACGTCACAAAAGACACTGAAGTCCATGTGCACCGCATCGGCCGCAGCGGCCGCGGTGATCAAAAAGGCCTGGCGCTGAGCCTGTGCTCGCCCGATGAAATGCGCTGGGCCAACCTGGTTGAGCAATACCAGGGCTCGCCCTTGAAGTGGGGCGACATCAAGTCGCTCAAGCCCAAGGCCGACCGCCCGTTGCGCGCCCCGATGGTCACGCTGTGCATTCAGGGCGGCAAGAAAGACAAGTTGCGTCCGGGCGACCTGCTGGGCGCGCTGACGGGGGATGGCGGCCTGACGTTCGAACAAGTCGGCAAGATCAACATCACGGAATTCAATTCCTATGTGGCACTTGACCGCCAGATCGCCAAGCAGGTGTTTTCGCGGGTGTCCAACAGCAACATCAAGGGCCGCCGCTTTCGCATGCGGTTCCTCGAAGAGTTTTGATTTCAGCTCAGGCAGGAATATGTTCATGCCTGCCATCGCCCTTTGCTGGCGATAGCTTGATGATTTTGCTTGGGTTTTGCCATAATGGCCCCGGCTGATCTGGCCGCCGCCCAAACGGCGGGGGCCAGGACGCGGAACCAAAGGTTAACGGCGTGCTCCAACGAGCCGCTGTCCCCTTAACCATCACAAGAGAAACTCACCATGATCAAGTCCGACGATACCGGCAAGCTGATCCTGCGCCTGACCCTCGGCATTCTGATTTTGCTTCACGGCCTGTCCAAACTGATGGGCGGCGGCGTCACGGGCATCAGCGGCATGCTGTCGTCCCATGGCCTGCCCGGCTTTTTGGCTTATGGCGTGTATGTGGGCGAAATCATCGCCCCCGTGCTGCTCATCATCGGCGTCTACACCCGCTTGGGCGGCCTGATCATCGCCATCAATATGGTGGTGGCGATCTTGCTGGCGCACACCGGCCAGCTTGGCACCATCACCAACACCGGTGGCTGGGCGCTGGAGCTGCAAGGCATGTTCCTCTTTACCGCGCTGGCCATCGCCTTCATGGGCGCGGGCCGTTTCAGCCTGGCTGGCAACGGCGGCCGCTGGAACTAAAAGCTTGGGCGGAGCTTGGCGCCGTGACACAACACGACGCCAAGTGATACCAGACAACGGGGTCGCTCAGGCGGCCCCGTTGCTTTTTCAGCAAGGATTGATACCAACGACATGGGCGGTCACGCCCGCGCAAACATCGGTCACGCGAAAGCTGTTTCGGAACGATTACAACGAAGAACTACCTGCCTGTTGGTATGGCCTAATCCTTACCAGCGCACCAAGGGCGTGAGCCACGCCTGGCGCAAGGTTGGGAGTTACCGAAATGAAAAAGAGTCTGCTGCTGATGCTGGTGATGGCCAGTTCGTTGACCGGTTGTGTGGTGGTGCCGGCCCGGCCGGCGTACTATCGCCCCGCGCCGGTTTATTACACGCCGCACTACTACTACCCCGCGTATCCCGCGCCGCATTATTACTACCGCGGATATTGAGCCCTCGCATCGGATGCGATGAGGAACTGCCATGACATCCTTAGCCCGGATTTCCCGTTTGCAACCCTTGGCCGCCGTCGTGCTGCTGGCTGTCGGCGCCAGCGCGGCGGCGCAGACCTATGCGCCGCCCCCGCCGCCCGCCGCGCCCGTCTATGACAATGGCGACCCCGCCAACGCCAACCTGGCGCTGGTGGACCGCAGCCCCGAACCGCCGCCGCCGCTGCCCGTCTACGTGCAGCCGCCAGCGCCCGCCGACGGCTACATGTGGGTGCCAGGCTATTGGAGCCGCAACCGCTACGGCTTTTTCTGGGTGCCTGGCGCCTGGGTGCTGGCCCCCTACACGGGCGCGCTCTGGACGCCCGGCTACTGGAGCTTCACCAACGGGCTGTATGTATGGAGCCCCGGCTATTGGGGGCCTCATGTGGGGTTCTACGGCGGCATCAATTACGGCTTCGGCTATGTCGGGTTGGGCTATGTGGGCGGCTATTGGAAGCGCGACCGCTTCTACTACAACCGTTCCGTCACGAACGTGAACGTGACGCGCGTCACCAACGTCTACAACCACAACGTCGTCATCAACAACGTCGACAACCGGCGGGTGAGCTATCACGGCGGCCCGGATGGCATCCGCCGTGCGGCGGACCCGCGCGAATTGGCGGCCCGCAACGACCGGCACGCGCCGCCCACCGACATGCAGCGCGGCTTTATCCGCGACGCCGGAAACAACCGCGCGCAGTTCTATGACCAGAACAAAGGGCGCCCGCCGCAAGCGTTTGTGGACCATCCGGGTAATGGTCGGCCGCCGCAGAACGCCGCGCAGCAGTTGTCGCGCGACGGGCAGACCCGGCAACAGCGGGATCAACAGCAAGAACAGTGGCGCAATCAACAGCGGGATCAGCAGGCGCAACAACAGGCCCGCCCGCCGCAGGCGCGTGACCAACTGGCCCGGGATCAACTGTCGCGTCAGCAGCAGGACAGAGACCAGCAGCAGCAGCAGCAGCAGCAGCAGCAACGTCAGCAACAGCAGCAACAGGCGCGAGACCTGCAACGGCAGCAGCAGGATCAGGCGCGCCAGCAACAAGCTCGCGATCAACAAATGCGCGATCAGCAGCAACAGCAGCAAGCCCGCCAACAGCTAGCCCGAGATCAACAGCAACAGCAGCAACAGCAGCAGCGCCAGCAACAGGCGCGCGAACAGCAGCACCAAAATGCCGCCCAGCAATTGAACCGTGAACATCAGCAGCAACAGCAGCAGCAACAACAACAGCAGCGTCAGCAACAAGCGCGCGAACAGCAACAACAACAGCCGAAAGCCGCTCAGCAACTGGGCCGCGATGGGCCGCGGGGCAACGATGGCCGGGGCGGACCGAATCGCGACTGAACGAGCCCCCTGCACTGGACCCGTAGTAGCGGCAGGACTACAGTAGGCGTCTTGCCGCAACCCGCCGCAGCATTGATCGACTTATTGGAGACACCCATGAACCGCCTGAAGCGCCTTGCCCCCTGCTTGATGTTCTGCGGCCTGCTGGCCGCCACGTCGGCTCACGCCGCCCTGAATGTCGGCGCGCCCGCGCCTGACTTCAGCACGCAGGCGTCGCTGGGCGGTAATGTCTTCACCTTCAAATTGAACGAGGCGCTCAAGCAAGGCCCGGTCGTGCTGTATTTCTTCCCCGCCGCCTTTTCGAAAGGCTGCACGATTGAAGCGCACAACTTCGCCGAGGCCACGGACGAATACAAGACATTGGGCGCAACCGTCATCGGCGTGTCCACCGACAACATCGACACGCTCAACAAGTTCTCGGTCAGCGAATGCCGCAGCAAGTTCGCGGTGGCCGCCGACGGCGACGGCAAGATCATGAAGGCCTATGACGCCGTGCACGACAAGCGCCCGGACTTCGCGCAGCGCGTGTCATACGTGATCTCGCCGCAAGGCAAGATCCTGTATGAATTCACGGACATGAACCCCGAGTCGCACGTAGCCAACACCATGCGCGCATTGCGCGACTGGAAGGCCAAGCAATAGATCGGATCGCCAAAGGCTGCGGCCGGGCCGTCGCGGCCCGGCCGTGATTCAGTTGAATGGCCAGACGGTGGGATGCGAGCCGGGCGGGCTGGACGGACGCGTCCAACGCGCCGGCGTTTCGGAAAACTGGGCGGCATGGCGCACGGCCACAAGCTCGCCAAAACCCGAGGGTTCGGTTTCCAGCAAGCCATCAAAGCCGGGCATCTTACAGCTCAACCCGCCATCCACCCGGCCCAGGCTGCGCAGCCAATGCGCTGTTTGCGCCAATGACACGCGCACATGCCAGCTGCCGCCTTCGGTGGCCTGCCGCGCCAGCGCCACTTGCGCGCCAAACGCCATCAAGTAGCCGGACGCGTGATCCAGAATCTGCATCGGCAAGGGCTTGGGCGCTTCCTGCCCCGCGGCTTGCGCTTCGGCGTGATTAAAGCCCGTGGCCGTCTGCACCAGGGAGTCAAAGCCCCGGCGGTTGGCCCACGGCCCGGCATTGCCGTACGCCGTCAGCGACACATAGACGATGCCAGGGCGAATTCTTGCGGCGTCCTCGGGGCCAAAACCCAGCGCCGCCAGCCCGCCCGGGCGATAGCCCTGCACGAACACGTGCGCGCTGCGCAGCAGGTTGCCCAGCGCGATGCGGCCATCCGCCGTGTCCAGGTCGGCCAGCACGGACAGCTTGCCGCGGCTGGTGTCGATAATGTTGTCAATGTTGGGCAAGTTCGGCGAATTCACGAGCATCACGTCGGCGCCATAGGCCGCCAGCGCGCGGCCGCACACGGGGCCAGCGATGATGCGCGTCAGGTCCAGCACGCGAATGTCCTTCAGCGGCCGGGCGTCGTGCCCCAGCTTCGGCAAGGGCCGGGGGTCGGCCTCACCGATGCGTTCGATCGTCATCAACGGTTGCGCCGCAATGGCCTGGCCCTGGCCGTGGCGGTCCCAGTCGTCAAAGCTGCGCATGGCGGCCACCACCATGCCGGCATCCGCGGCCACCTGCTCGAAGTCAGTGGCTTTCCAGCGGGACAACGCAAGCTCTACGGTTTCGCGCGTGGTGTCTTCGCCAATCGGGCATCCCAGCAAGGCCAGCGCCCCATCCCGGTGATGCGCGAAGTTGGCATGGATGCGCACCCAGCCGCCATCGCCGCAGCGGTACAAGCCGCTGATCGGGTCCCAGGGGTTGGGGGTCACGCCGTTGATGGTGAAGTGGCTGCGGCATTCCTGGGCGGCGTGCAGCATGTCGACGCTGACCTGCTGACGCGCGCCACCGCGCAGATGCCAGAGCTCGGCGGCCGCCATTGCAGCCGCCGCCATGCTGGACTGCGCCGCTGCGCCCACGGCAAATGAAGACGGCAGCACGGGGTCGGCGCCGGTCAACAGCACATGCTCAAGCGATTCGTCCGGCAAATCGAATGAACGCCAGAGTTTCTGCAGAACGTCGCGAGACGTCTTGCTGGCGGGTGTGCGTCCCCGTAGAAAGGACGGGCGTAAATCCATCAGATTTCCCATAGCGTTCAACTTTGCTCTAGTCGTTGAATGAATTACATGGCGCGGGCGCATAGCGCGTCAATACGTATATGAGCTCAGCGTGTTTCATGGTTTGACCGCCCTGCGCACCGCGCCGGACACGCTTTGCAGGGAAAGCGGGTCAGCCGCCCGCGCCCGGGGCAGCGGGCGGCTGACGCAAACCATAAGGTCCATCTTTGCAGCGGTATGACGAGCGAATTGCGCCCACGCGGCCGTCACATCTACTCGTAGTTTTTACATCGTCTTCCACGCGCGGCGCCAAGATAGAATGCCAGCCTCAATGAAAAACGCCGGGACAGCGCATTGATAGCGCTGCCGCCTGCCCTTACCCACGCCCTGGATCGCCCTTCATGAATACGCTGCTCTGGCTCCGCACCGACCTGCGCATGCACGACAATCCGGCGCTTGCCGCCGCCGCTGAAAACGGCACGGTAACGGCGCTGTTCATCGCGTCACCCGCGCAATGGCGCCAGCATGATGACGCACCGGCCAAGGTGGATTTCTGGCTGCGCAACCTGCGCGAATTGCAGCGCGATCTAGGCGGCATCGGCATCCCCTTGAAGCTGCTGACCGTTGATGACTGGAGCCACGCGCCCGACGCCATTGCCGCGTTCTGCAAGCAGCACGACATTGCCCAGGTTCATGCCAACACGGAATGGGCCATCAATGAACGCCGCCGCGATGCGGCCGTGGGCATTGCGCTGGCCGAGATGGGCGTGGACTGGACCTTGCACCATGGCGCGTCGCTGCTGCGCCCCGGCACGGTGCTGACGGGCAAGGGTGAGTGCTACCGCGTCTACACGCCGTATGCGCGCACCTGCCGCGAGCGTTTGCGCAGCGCCCCGTTGCGCGCCCTGCCCCCGCCCAAGGCGCAGACGCCGCCCGCCTGGAAGGCCGACCCGCTGCCGGAGGCGTTCGACGGCTTTGCGCCTGCCAGTGAGGCCATCCGCGCGCTATGGCCGGCGGGCGAAGCCGCCGCCAGCGACCGGCTGGAAGCCTTTGCCGATGGCGTCATCGACGCCTACAAAGACGAACGTGATTTTCCGTCGTTGCCGGGCACCAGTTGCCTGTCGCCGTACCTGGCGGCGGGCGTGCTGTCGCCCGGCCAGGCGCTGCGCGCGGCGCTGGCCGCCAACCACGGCGAGCTGGACAGCGGCAAGGCGGGCGCCGCCACCTGGATCAACGAACTGCTGTGGCGCGAGTTCTATCAGCATCTGCTGGCCGCCTTCCCGTCGTTGTCGATGCACCAGCCCATGAAACCGGAGACCGCCGCCGTGCCATGGCGCGATGCGCCTACCGACTTGCAGGCGTGGCAACAGGGGAAAACCGGCATCCCCATCGTCGACGCCGCCATGCGGCAACTGCTGGCGCTGGGCTGGATGCATAACCGCCTGCGCATGGTAACGGCCATGTTCCTGTCGAAAAACCTGTTGATCGATTGGCGGCTGGGCGAAGCCTGGTTCATGCAGCACCTGGTGGATGGCGACCTGGCGGCAAACAATGGCGGCTGGCAATGGAGCGCGTCCACCGGGGCCGATGCCGTGCCTTACTTCCGCGTGTTCAATCCGCTATCGCAATCGCGACGTTTCGATCCGCGCGGGGCGTTCCTGCGCGAATGGCTGCCCGAGCTGGCGCATCTGGACGACCAGGCCATTCATGACCCCAGCCCGATGGAACGCGCGGCGGCCGGCTACCCCACGGCCATTGTGGATCTGGCGCAAAGCCGGCTGCGCGCATTGGAAGCGTTTGGCAATTTGCCCGCCGCGTGACCCGCCGCCCGATTTACGTTTTGCATAACGTCCCAATATTTTGATGTAGATCAACCCTGCGCACGCCCCCCTCCCCGATGATGCCCGGCTGCAACTCGCCCCCCGCCCATCACAGGACGACAGACGCATGCGCAACAATCAGCCGGTTTACGACAAGGAATACACGCTGCACGACGAGCAGTACCTGATCTCCCGCACCGACGCCCGTGGCCGCATCATCTACGCCAACCCTGCGTTCGTGGAAGTCAGTGGGTTTGCACGCGAAGAACTGGTGGGCGCGGCGCACAACATCGTGCGCCACCCCGACATGCCGGAGGCGGCCTTCGAAGACCTGTGGCGCACCATCCAGCGTGGGGAATCCTGGACGGGCGTCGTCAAGAACCGCCGCAAAGACGGCGGCTATTACTGGGTGCTGGCCAACGTCACGCCCATCATCGAACGCGGCGTCACGGTCTGTTATGCGTCGGTGCGCGTCAAACCCACTCAAGAACAAATTGATGCGGCCGAGGATCTTTACGCGCAAATACGCAACGGCACCACGCGCAACGTGCGCCTGCATCGCGGCCAAGCGCGGCCCACCGGGCTGATGGGGGTGCTGGCGCGGCTGAAATTCTGGCGCCTGACCGGCGTGCGTTCACGCATGCTGGCCTGGGCGATGCTGGCGTCCACCCTCTTTCTAGGCGCGGGCGGCGTCGCGCTGTACGGGATGATTGACCGTCTGCCGCCCGAAGAACTCGCCATGGCGGCGGGCGCGCTGGCCGCGGGCGTGGTGCTGATATTCGCGTCGGGCTGGGGCTTTGCGCGGTCGATCACGGGCTTGCTGGTGACGGCCACCGACTTCACGCGGCAGATCGCCGCCGGCAACCTCAGCACGGCCATGCCGCCTGCCAGCTTGCGCGATGAGATCGGCGCGCTGAAGTTCTCGTTGGAAGTGATGCGCAAAAGCCTGGTCAGCATTACGCGCGACGTACACAACGGCATCGAAAGCGCCTTGCACTCCGCCGCCGAAATTGCCGACGGCAACGAAGATTTGTCCGCCCACACGCAACGCCAGGCGGCTTCGCTGGAAGAGGCCGCGGCCAGCATGGAGCAATTGGCCGCCACGGTGAAGCTGAATGCGTCGAACGCGCTGGGCGCGGATCAAATGGCAAACCAGGCGTCGGATGTGGCCAAACGCGGTGGCCAGGTGGTGCACGACGCCACGGCCGCCATGCACGGCATCGTGGAAAGCTCATCACGCATTGCGGAAGTGGTGGGCATCATTGACGGCATCGCGTTCCAAACCAACATCCTGGCGCTGAACGCCGCAGTGGAAGCCGCGCGGGCGGGCGAAGCCGGCAAGGGCTTTGCGGTGGTGGCGACCGAAGTGCGCAGCCTGGCGCAGAAAAGCGCTACGGCCGCCCGCGAAATCAAGGCGCTGATCGAAGCGTCCAACGAACGCGTCAACGACGGCGTGCGGCATGTGGAACGTGCGGGCGAAGCGATGCTGGACATTGTGGCGTCGGTGCAGCAGGTGACGCAGATCATGAACGAGATTGCGGCCACATCCACCGAGCAGCACACGGGCATCGACAACGTCAGCCGCACCATTTCGGAAACGGACAATGCGGCGCAACGCAATGCCGCGCGCGTGGAACAAGCCGCGCTGGCGGTAGACAATCTGCGCACGCGCGGCGCACAGTTGCGTCACGCGATTGAGGTGTTCAGAGTGGGCGGCAGCGCCCCCGAGCAACCGGCCCGCCCCCTCAGCCTTGCGCGGCAGCTTCCTTATCCAGCCGCTTGATGAAGACTTGTAGTTCTTTTTCGACCTGCTTGTCGCCGCGCGCCTGGGCCGCCTTCAGCCCGCTGTCCCACGCGGCGCGCGCGCCCGCTTTGTCACCCAAGCCCAGGCAGGCCTTGCCCAGCCATTTCCACGCGACCGAGTACGCGGGGTCAAACGCCAGCGCCGCGCGCAGATGCGTTTCAGCTTCGCGAAAGCAATCCTGCTCGGCGTAGGCCTTGCCCAGCGAAAACCGCAACAGCATGTTGTCGGTGCCTTTGGCAAGCATCCCTTCCAGGCGATCAATCATTCCTTCCATGCGCGGGCTCCCGGTAGTCTGCAAATAGTGAACGCCATGATAGGACGGCGCCGCCGTCACGGCGGCAATGGCCCCGGCGCGTGCCGGGATATGCTTACGCGCCTGCTGCCGGCCCGCTGACGCAACGGTTTCCTTGCGTTTCAAGATGCGCACGGCAGCGAACGCTTGCGCGATGATGCTGTCACACTGCCTATCGCCCCACGTTGCCGCCCGATGAAAAAGGTGTAGTTTCGATGATGCTTACGCGCCCCTCTGCGCTTCGCCGGTCTTTGCTGCGCTCGTCAATGTTGCCGCTGCTGCTGTGGCTGCCGCCCGCCACCCGCGCGCTGGCGCAGCCGCCCGGCGGGAATCCCCCCAAGTCGGCCGGCAACGCCGCGCATGACGCAGCGCTGGTCAACCGCATCACCTGGGGCGCCACGCCATCTGAGCTTGCGCGCATCCACGAGCTGGGCGCCGACGCATATCTGCATCGCCAGCTGCATCCCGACGCCCACGCAGCCTTGCCCGCTGAGGTGCAGCAACGCATCAACGACTTGTCGATCAATCACGAGTCTGAACAAGATGCGCAGGCCCGGCAGCGCAAGATCCGCCAAGACGCGCGCGAACTGGATGCCGAGGCCAAGCAAAAAGCGCAGCGCGAAGCACGGGCGATTTCGCGGGATCGCGCCGACGAGACCGCGTACCGCACGATTTGGCGCGCGCTGTATTCGCCGAATCAGTTGCAGGAACAGATGACGTGGTTCTGGATGAACCATTTCAATGTCTTTGCCGGCAAGAACGACGTCGGCACCTATCTGCCCCAGTACGAAGCGCGCGCCATCCGCCCGCATGCGCTGGGGAATTTCCGCGACATGTTGCGCGCCACCACCCGGTCGCCCGCCATGCTGGTTTACCTGGACAACACGCGCAACACCGTTGGGCATATCAACGAGAACTACGCGCGTGAATTGATGGAGCTGCACACGCTGGGCGTCAAGGGCGGCTACACGCAGACCGATGTGCAGGAACTGGCCCGCATCCTGACCGGGCTGGGCGTGCACAACAGCGACAAGCCGCCCAAGGTGAAGCCCGAGCTGCGTGGCCAACTGGTGCAAGACGGCGTGTTCCTGTTCCACCCGGGGCGCCACGACCCGGGCGACAAGGTGTTTCTAGGCCAGAAGATTCGCGGCGGTGGCCTGGCCGAAGTGGACCACGCCCTTGACCTCTTGGCGCGCCATCCGGCCACGGCGCATTTCGTCAGCGGCAAACTGGCGGCGTTCTTCGTGGGCGATGCGCCCTCGCCCGCGCTGGCCGACCGGATGGCCAAGACGTTTCTGGCGCAAGACGGCGATATCGCCGCCACGCTGCAAACGCTATTTACGTCGGCAGAATTCACGGCATCGCTGAAGACGGGCGTCTTCAAGGACCCGGTGCATTACGTGTTCTCGTCGTTGCGCCTGGCCTATGCCGACTTGCCGCCTGTGCGTAATCCCAGAGCGGCAATGGCCATCCTGCGCCAGATGGGCCAAGGGCTATACCAGCGGCCCACGCCCGATGGCTATCCGCTGGCCATGTCTGACTGGTCGGGTTCGGGCCAGATGACGCAGCGCTTTGAAATTGCACGCACCATCGCCGCCGCCCCGCAGGGGTTTTATCGCCTTCCCGACGATACGCAGCCGTTTGTGCTGCCCCGCCTGCCGAACCTGCTGGCGTCGGCGTCCGAACAAAGCCTGTTCACGACACTAGCACCCGCCACGCGTGAGGCCATCGCGCAAGCCAAAACGCCCGCAGATGCCAATACCTACCTGCTGGCCTCACCCGAATTCATGCGCCGCTAGGAGAACCCCATGGACCGCCGCCGCCTGCTTCAGATGATGGCCGCCGCCCCGTTGCTACTGGGCGGCAGCCGCCTGTACGCCGCGCCCGCCGCATCGGGCAACCGCCTGCTAGTTGTTTTCATGCGCGGCGCGTACGACGCCGCGAGCCTGCTGGTGCCCACCACCAGCGACTTCTATTACGAATCACGGCCCAGCATCGCCATTGGCCGGCCGGGCAGCGGCGCGGATGCCGCGTTGCCGCTGTCAGACGGCTGGGGCCTGCATCCGGCCCTGGCCGACAGCCTGATGCCCTTCTATCAAAAGAAGCAACTGGCCTTCGTGCCGTTTGCAGGCACGGACGACTTGAGCCGCAGCCATTTCGAAACCCAGAACAGCATCGAGCTGGGACGAGGCGGCGAAAAAGGCGGCGGCAATTACCGTTCTGGCTTTCTTAACCGGCTGACCGCCACGCTGAACGGGTCGGCGGCGCAGCCTGCCGCCTTCACGTCCGACGTGCCACAGATTCTGCGCGGCGACGCGCGGGTTCCCAACATAGACCTGGGCGGCGCGAACCGCAAATCGCGCCTGAGCGAGGCCGACAACCGCGCCATCGCAGCGATGTACCAGCACACGGAACTGGACGCCTCGGTGGCCGAAGGGCAGCGCATCATGGGCGCCACGCGGCAAGACCTGGATGCCGAAATGCAGGCGGCCAATGGCAATGCCGTATCAACAGACAAGCTGGAAAAAGAAGTGCGCCGCATCGCCCGCTTCATGACCGACCGCTACAACCTGGGCTTTGTCGATGTGGGCGGCTGGGACACGCACGTAGGCCAGGGCGCGGCCAAGGGAGCATTGGCGGGCCGCCTTGGACAACTGGGCCGCGCGCTGGCGGCGTATGCGGACGCGATGGGGCCGGCGTGGAAGCAGACCACAGTCGTCGTCATCAGCGAATTCGGCCGCACGTTTCGCGAAAACGGCAACAAAGGCACCGACCACGGTCACGGCACGGTGTACTGGGTGATGGGCGGCAACGTGCATGGCGGGCGCATCGCGGGGCGGCAAGTCCCCGTCAACCACGACACCCTGTTCCAGGACCGCGACTACCCGGTCTTGAACGAGTACCGCGCCGTCTTTGCGGGCCTGTTTGCGCGCTTGTACGGGCTGGACAAGGCGCGGCTGGCGCAAGTGTTCCCGGGGGTTGCGCCCGTGGACTTGAAGCTGGTCTAAGCGCCCCGGAGTCAGGGCGCAGGGGCTACACTCGGCGGGCAATCCGGCGCATTGACGCAATCGCGTCCCGCGCCTGACACCGTAGCCCGCATGAAGGAGCCCGCATGAGCACGATCTTCGATTTCTCCGCCCGCGACATCAACGGGGCCGAACAGTCCCTGAGCACCTACCGGGGCCGCGTGCTGCTGGTGGTGAATGTGGCGTCCAAATGCGGATTCACGCCGCAGTACGCGGGCCTGGAAGAACTCTACCGCTCGCTGCGCGATGACGGGCTGACCGTGCTCGGCTTTCCCTGCGACCAGTTCGGCCATCAGGAACCCGGCGACGAATCGGAAATCCGCAATTTCTGCGCAACGCAGTACGACATCAGCTTCCCGATGTACGCCAAGATCAACGTCAATGGCGCCGACGCGCATCCGCTGTACCGCTGGCTGAAGGGCGAAAAACCCGGCGTCTTCGGCACCGAAGGCATCAAGTGGAACTTCACCAAGTTCCTGGTGGGCCGCGACGGGCAGGTCATCAAGCGCTATGCGCCCACCGACACGCCCGCCGGCTTGAAGGACGATATCGTGCGGGCGCTGTCCGCGCCCGTCTGACACACGCCGCCAGCCCGCCGCCTAGCGCAACGGCGGCAGCCGGCGGCGCACCGTATGCGCCTTGACGATGGCGGTGTTGGTTTCGGCGAACTCGGTCACGCGTTCAAGAATGCCATCCAGGTGCGAGATGGACCGCAGCACCACGCGGGCGATGAAGCAGTCATCGCCCGTCACCTTGTCGCATTCGACGAATTCCGGAATCTCCTGGATCAGCCCTTCGACGTGGCGCAATTGCCCGGGCAGCGGCCGGATGCGCACAATGGCTTCCAGCGTGTACCCCAACGCCACGGGGTCCACGTCCAAGGTATAGGCGCGGATCACGCCCGATTCTTCCAGCCTGCGCAGGCGGTCAGCCACGCTGGGCGCCGACATGCCCACCTGCCGGGCCAGGTCGGCCGTGGTGGTGCGCGCATTGGCCGACAGGGTCTCTACCAGACGGCGGTCGATACCGTCCAAGACCGGGCTTTCGTTTTTTAGGTCGTTTTGCATAAATTCCACCTAAAACAAGGTTTGACGTTAAAAGCACCACGCGAACATCATATAACCGCGTTGATCCGCCTGGGATAATTTCTCCATCGCACCTCGTGGCCGACTGGCCCGCCGGAGAACCCTCATGAACCCCGCATCAGAACGCCTTGGCCTGGCGCAAATGGCCGCCGCCATGACCTTATCCGGCACGCTGGGCGTCTTCGTCCTGGAGTCCGGGCAAAGCGCCTGGAACGTCGTCTTCTTCCGCTGCGTCTTCGGCGCGCTGTCACTATTCATTTATTGCTGGGCGCGCGGCCTGCTCAAGCCCGGCCTGTTCACCGCCAAGACGCTGGCCCTGGCGCTGGCGGCCGGCGCCGCACTGGTCTTGAACTGGGTGCTGCTGTTTTCCGCCTACCGGCTGGCGTCGATCTCGCTGGCCACCGCTGTCTATAACGTGCAACCGTTTTTCCTGATCGGCCTGGGCGTGCTGTTCCTGGGTGAACGGCCCACGCGCGGCAAGCTGGCGTGGTCCGTCGTGGCGTTTGCCGGCCTGCTGCTGGTGCTGCGGTTAACGGACACCGCAGGCGCGGGCGGCGCGGCTTATCTATCGGGCCTGATGCTGGGCCTGGGGGCCGCTGCGCTGTATGGCGTCACCGCCATCATCGTCAAGCGGCTGAAGGGCATCCCGCCTCAGGTGCTGGCGCTGGTGCAGGTCACGCTTGGGGCCATCATGCTGCTGCCGATGGCGGATTTCAATGCCCTGCCGGCCGCGCCCTTGCAATGGGGGTATCTGGTGGCGCTGGGCGTGATCCATACCTGCCTGATGTACATCCTGATGTACTCGGCCATCCAGAAGCTGCCGACGACGTCGACCGCCGCGCTGAGCTTCATCTACCCGGCCGTGGCGATCATGCTGGACTTCGCGGTCTATGGCCATCGCATGGACGCCACGCAGGTGATCGGGGTGGCGCTGATCTTCGTGGCCGCGGCAGGCGTCAGCCTGAACTGGACGTGGCGGCTGCCGGGCCGGGCGCGGCCGGGTGCGGTGTGAAATAGCGGTGTGAGTTCGCGGTGTGAATTCGCCGCCTGAAGCCGCGGTGTGAAGCCGCGGTCTGAACCGGCGTTACGAATCCCCCGCCCCGCACACGTAGAAACCCGCCCCCGGCCCCGGTTATTCGGGGGGCTGCGCATACGGCCCCGCTATCATGGCCTTTCCATCCGCCGGCTGAGCCGGCGGCGCCATGACTCTGCGGACGCACCCTATGATCGATCTCTACTACTGGACCACCCCCAACGGCCACAAGATCACGCTGTTCCTTGAAGAAACCGGCCTGCCCTATCAGATTCACCCGGTCAACATCAGCCGCGGTGATCAGTTCAAACCCGAATTCCTGGCCATCGCGCCGAACAACCGCATCCCCGCCATCGTCGACCAAGACCCGGCCGATGGCGGCGCGCCGATCTCCCTGTTCGAGTCGGGCGCCATCCTGCAATACCTGGCGGAGAAAACCGGCAAGTTCCTGCCCGCCGATGTGCGCGGCCGCGCCGAAGTGTCGCAATGGCTGTTCTGGCAGATGGGCGGCCTGGGCCCCATGGCCGGCCAGAACCACCACTTTTCCGGCTACGCGCAAGAACGCATCACCTACGCCATCGACCGCTACGTAAAGGAAACCAACCGCCTGTACGGCGTGTTGAACAAGCGCCTGGCCGACCGCGAATTCGTGGCGGGTGACTACTCCATTGCCGACATGGCGGCCTACCCCTGGATCGTGCCGCACGCCAAGCAGGGCCAAGACCTGAACGACTTCCCGCACCTGCAACGCTGGTTCAACACCATCGCCGCGCGCCCGGCCACCCAACGCGCCTATGCGCTGGCCGACACCATCAATACCGCGCCGTCCATCAGTGACGAGGAATCGCGCCGCATCCTGTTCGGCCAGACCTCGCAGAACCTGCCCCGCTAACCCTCTGGAGCACGCGCCATGTCTCATCCGCAACGGGTATTTCGCCGCGCACGCCAGGAAGATCTGCCGCAGATCGTCGCCATGCTGGCCGATGACGAGCTGGGCGCCACGCGCGAGGACGCCTCGGTGCCGCTGAACCCGCGCTACACCGCGGCGTTCGCGGCCATCGCGCAGGATTCCAATCAGTTCCTGGCCGTGGTTGAGCAGGATTCACACCTGGTCGGCTGTTTGCAGTTATCGTTCATACCCGGCTTGTCCCGGCTGGGACAATGGCGCGGGCAAATCGAAAGCGTGCGCATCGCGTCGTCGTCACGCGGCCAGGGCCTGGGGCGCGCCATGTTCGAGTGGGCCATCGAACAATGCCGCCTGCAAGGCTGTGGCATCGTTCAACTGACCACCGACCGCGCCCGCCCGAATGCGCGCCGGTTTTATGAAAGCCTGGGTTTCGTGGCCACCCATGACGGCATGAAACTCAGCCTGTAGTGTTTGTATAGATTCAAGGAAAGCCCATGCATGGCGAATACAAAGTCCCCGGCGGCAAACTGGTCGTTGCGGATCTCGAAGTGCGCGACGGCCGCCTGGCCAATGTGCGCATCAGCGGCGACTTCTTTCTTGAGCCGCCCGAAGCGCTGGAAGCCATCAACGCCGGCTTGAACGGCATGCCGGCCGATGCCGGCGAATTGGAACTGGCTGTTGCCGTGCAATCCGCCCTGCCCGCCGACGCCGAGATGTTCGGTTTTTCCGCCGAAGCCGTGGCCGTGGTGTTGCGGAGGGCGCTTGCATGACGCGCACTGACTGGAACGACTACGACTGGCAACTGATCCACGAAGCCCCCCAGGCGCCCGCGTTGCACATGGCGCTGGACGCCGTCATCACCGATGAGGTCGGCGCCGGCCAGCGCCCGCCCACCTTGCGCATCTGGGAATGGGCCGCCCCCGCCGTCGTGATCGGCCGCTTCCAATCCCTGAAAAATGAAGTCGACCCGGAAGGCGCCAAGCGCCACGGCATCGAAGTCGTGCGCCGCGTGAGCGGTGGCGGCGCGATGTTCATCGAACCGGGCAACTCCATCACCTATTCGCTCAGCGCCCCACAAGCCCTGGTTCACGGCATGAGCTTCCAGGAATCCTATGCCTTCCTGGACGCCTGGGTGCTGACCGCGCTGCAAGGCCTGGGCATCAAGGCCTGGTATCAGCCGTTGAACGATATCGCTTCCGACATCGGCAAGATCGGCGGCGCCGCACAAGCCCGGCGCGCGGGCGCAGTGCTGCACCACGTGACCATGTCCTATGACATCGACGCCGATAAAATGGTCGAAGTCTTGCGTATCGGCCGCGAGAAGCTGTCTGACAAAGGCACCACCAGCGCAAAGAAACGCGTAGACCCGCTGCGCACGCAAACGGGCCTGGCGCGCGAGGTCATCATCGACCGCATGCTGGAAACTTTCGGCAGCCTGCATCGTCTGACCCCCGGGCAGATCGGCAGCGATACGCTGGCCAAAGCGCAGCAACAGGCTGACGAGAAGTTCTCTTCGGCCGAATGGACCGGCGTCGTGCCCTGACGCGGCAGGCCATGAATTTGTGGAGGTAGTTCAATGCGTCGCACGTTCACGCCGCAAGGCGCGATAAGCGGTTTGATTCTGGGCGCGGCCCTGCTGGCGCTTGCCGGCTGCGGCAGTTCGCCCCCGGCGAACATCACGCTCGCCACGCCCGCCACCAGCAGCACCACGGCGGAAAAGGTGGGCGACCTGTCCACCGAACGCATCAAGTGGGCATCGAACAAACCCGGCTGCGAGGGCGACTGCCCCCACATTGAAATCGACAGCGTCGCCTTTCCCGGCAACCCCAAGTTGACGGCGCTGGTTGACCACGTGCTGGCCTACATGACCGGCACCGACGCCAACCGGCGCGGCGCCTACGACACGCTGTCGGAATACACGCAGTACTTCTGGTCCACGGCGCGCCCGCGCGACGCCACCTATTTCAAGGCCAGCGTGAAGGACACCGTGGGCGACATCGTGTCGATCGAACTGCACACCGAACAGTTCCTGACCGGCGCCGCGCACGGCATCCCGGCAACCCAATATCTGAATTGGGAACGTTCGCGGGGCCGCGTCATGAGCCTGGACGAAGCCTTGATTCCGGGCCGCCGCGCGGAGTACGTCGCCGCCTTGCAGCGCGCGCACGCAAAATGGCTCACCAGCAACCCCGACGCCAAGCGCGACCCGGCCAGCTACAACAAGATGTGGCCCTTCCAGGAAAGCGACAACTACGCCTTGACCCGCGACGGGATCGTGGTGAAGTACGACGCGTACTCCATCGCGCCCTACTCGCACGGCGAGCCGGAGCTCAATATTCCATACGCGGACCTGCGCGGCATTCTGAAGCCGGAGCTGTTGCCGAAGTCGTAGCGTAGTGGCCGCTAGCCTGCAGCTCAGCCACGGCGATTGCTAAAGACCGGAATCGTTTGTATAACAACGAATCCGGTCTTTTTTCGTTCTTATGGCAATGAATCTAGCGGCATCGCTTCCTCCCAGCAGCCAACATCGCCTACAACTTTTGGCCGCACGCCTGCGCACGGCGCGCAAACAGCGCGGGTGGACCCAGGAGCGACTCGCCCGAGCAGCCAGCATCGGGCTTTCCACTGTCCGTGCAATAGAAAAAGGCGAAGCAGCCACCGCCATCGGCAATTACCTGGCCGTGCTCTGGGCGCTGGATCTGGATAGCAGCATCGACGGGCTTGCCAGCCTTCAGCGCCCCACGTCCCTGGCCGAGCCGGTCTTGGACAACAATTTTTAGCGGCTGTCACCATGGCGCGAACGCTCTATGTCTGGATCTACCTGCCTGGTCAGGCAACGCCCGTGGTTGCCGGGCTGTTCCGTCATGAAGAGATCACATCCCACGCAGGCGTGGGCTATTTCGTCTATGGCGTCCGAGGTCGACGACACCACCTGGCTGGCGTCCGTCTCTGAATTAAGCGTGATTCAGCATGCCGCCGCCGCGATCGAACGGGGCCAACCCTTGCCAGCGGAAGCCGAACAACTATTGCGTCCGGGGCGTAGCTTGGGCGGCGCGCGCCCCAAATGCTCCGTGCTTGAGGCGGGCCACATATGGATCGCCAAATTTCCTTCGGTCAGCGACTCACCTGACCTGCCCGACAATGCCCGTCAGGAATACGCGATGTATGCGCTTGCGCGCAAGGCAGGCATCGATGTGCCCGAATGCCAATTGATCGAAACGGCGCAAGGCGCGGTTTTCCTGAGCCGGCGTTTCGACGTGACGGTGCTTCCGGAAGGCGGGTTTGGCCGCCTGCGCTACGCATCCGCGCGCTCCGCGCTGGAAGTGCCAGACTTACCTCCTGCGGCGCACGGCAGCTATCCCGGCGTTGCGCGTCAAATGCCGAAATGGTGTGAAGAACCTGCCCGCGACCGCCGGCAATGGTTCAGGCGGCTGGCATTCAATATCGCCACGACCAATACGGACGATCACGAACTCAACCACGGCTTCTTTGACGGCGACGACGTCTCGAGCATCGACACGCTTCAGCTTGCGCCCGCCTTTGACCTTGTCCCATCCGTGTTGTCCAACCAGCGCATCTATCAGGGCATGCTGGTGGGCGATGAAGGTGCCCTGTCGACATTTCGTAATGCTGTTTCCAGCGCTCGGCAGTTTTCCCTGACGGAATCTCAGGCTTGGGAAATCATCGCCGAAGTGTGGCAAATCACGCATGAGGGATGGCGCGGCGCATTGGCCGACGCGGGTGTCGCGGCCGCGCAGATTCAGCGGCTTGCGCCCGCCTTTGAGCGGCACGCGCGGCCCCACTGAGCGGCAACACCGCAAAAATCGGATTGCGCTCGCGTGGGGGAAATGGCAAGGCCTCTTCGAGGCCGGGGTTCGGGTGAGCGGACTGAGGGTGGAGCTAGGGAGGTGGCCGCTTTTTTCGCGTCTGTGGCCGGGTAAGACGCCCAGTCCGCTCAATACAACCGCGGCATGAAGGAGCCGGCGGCGCGCACCGATGATGGGCCGCGCCGCCCGCTCACGTCAGGCGCTTAGAAGCGGTGACGAATACCCACGATGCCGACGGTGCTCTTCAGGCCGTCAACAAACGCGAAGTCGGTCGCGTACGAACCCAGCGCGTACAGATTGGTGCGCTTGGACAGGTTGTACGTGTAGCCGATGCTGTAGACGTTCATCGTCGAATCCGCGCCGGCGGTCAGCGGGTTGCTGCCGTTCGGGTCAGCGCGCTGCCACGACGCCAGGATGCTGCTGGCGCCCAGCGGCACGGTCAGGCCGACCAGGTACGAATTGGCCTTGAAGCCGGAGACGGCGACGTTCGTGCCGAAGCTGGTGGCCGTGGGGCTGCCGCTGCCAAACGAGTTGATGCTTTGGCCGGTGAACCAGCCATCACGCGTCTGGCCGAAGCCCAGCGCAAGCTTGACCACTTCGAAGTCGTAGGCGGCTGCGATAGACCACGACTTGGGCGTCGCGTCATTGTTCAACTGGCTGGCGGGGTTCAGTTGGTCGTACGTGGCAGCCACGTTCAGCGGGCCGTTGACGTAACGCAGGCCGGTCGTGATGGCGCGCGTGTTGTCGGCGGTCTTGAAGCCGGTTTGGGCGGCGGTGGTGTCAGAAGCGTTGAACGAGTAGCCAACGCCAAACTGGAAGCCGCTGAACGACGGGGTCGAGTACTGCACCATATTGTCGTAGCGGACGGTGTTGGCGGCGCTGAAGGCCACGCCAACGTTAGCTTGGCCGTAGCTGCCGGCGAACGGGTCGATCGCTGCCAGGTACTTCGACGCAATGTTGGTCTGACGGCCGAATTCCAGCAGGCCCCACGAATCAGCCTTCAGGCCGACGGTGGCTTGGCGGCCGAACAGGCGGCTGCTTTGGCCCGACTGGCCGTTACCGGAGTTGAAGCCGCTTTCCAGGGTGAACACGGCGCTCAGGCCGTCGCCCAGATCTTCGGCGCCACGCAAGCCCCAACGCGAGCCGCTCGACACGCCGTTGACCATGCCGAACTTCGATTCTTCGTAGCCGTTGTTGCCCTTGATGCGCTGGTAACCGATACCCGTGTCGATCAGGCCATACAGCGTCACCGAGGTTTCGGCTTGAGCCACGCCGGACAAGGCGGCGAACAGCGCGGTGACGAGCAGAGTCTTTTTCATTACATATTCCCTTTGATTGAACATACATGCGCAGGTGGCTTGGCTTGCATGGCAAGCGGCGTGCGGCACATGGCAGGAACAAATTCTAGGGACGCAATGTGTCAGTTTTCCAGACGCAAGGACAACCCGTCCCGGAACTCGAAAAAAAGTGCATCGTTGTAGCCTGAACTCCACACTCTGCGCGAACCGCGGCGGCTTCGCAAAGGCGTCATGTCATCGTGCTAGGAAGGCAACTGCCAGAACAGCAACTGCTGAAAAGGAAACGGGAAAAGACCGGCGCCAGGAAGGCAGCGTGTCAGCGCGCGCCCTTCTACGGCAGAAACCGACGATACTCCTTCGGCAGCGGATGTGCAGCATGTTCTTCCACGCTGCGCGCCAGCCGCTGGGCAAGCGCTTCGGGGAACGGGGTGGCGCGCCGGGTACGGCCCCCATATGCCTAAGTGGAAGGGTTCCGGCCGCCCAATAGAAATCGCCCCTTTCGGGGCGATTTCTGTTTTTGTCTTCCTCTGCCTCCTCAGCGGCGCGTTCAGGAACGCACCGCCGATTCAGACATCACGGATACAGGCCGCGCACTTGGCGCGCTTGCAGAATCCGGGTGCAAGCCACGATGAACGCAGCGGTGCGCAGCGTGACCTTGTGTTCCTTGGCCACTTGCGACACGGCGCCGTAGGCTTCGCGCATGATGCGTTCCAGGCGCTGGTTGATCTCTTCTTCGCTCCAGAAGAAGCTGGAGAAGTCCTGCACCCATTCAAAGTACGACACCGTCACGCCGCCAGCGTTGGCCAGCACGTCCGGCACGACATACACGCCGTGTTCGGCCAGGATGTCGTCCGCTTCCGGGGTGGTCGGGCCGTTGGCGCCTTCCACCACAATCTTCGCGCGCACCTTGGCGGCGTTGTCGACGGTGATCTGGCTTTCCAGGGCTGCCGGGATCAGGAATTCGGTTTCCAGCGTCCAGAACTCGTTCTTGTCCATGGCCTGGCCGCCCGAGAAGCCGCCCACGCCGCCGTGTTGCGACACGTGCGACAGCAGCTTGTGCACGTCAAGGCCTTCGGCGTTGTGCACGGTGCCGGTGTGGTCTTGCGCGGCAATGACCTTGGCGCCGGCTTCATGGAACAGGCGGGCAGCAGTGCCGCCCACGTTGCCGAAGCCCTGCACGACCACGCGGGCCTTCGAGACGTCGATGTTCAGGTCGCGTGCGGCTTCGCACGCCACGACGAACACGCCGCGGCCGGTGGCTTCGACACGGCCCAGGCTGCCGCCCAGCGCGATCGGCTTGCCGGTGACCACGCCCGTGGCGGTGGCGCCTTCGTTCATGGAATACGTGTCCATCATCCAGGCCATGGTCTGGGCGTTGGTGTTCACGTCAGGGGCGGGAATGTCTTTCGACGGCCCGATGATCACGCCGATTTCGGTCGTGTAGCGGCGCGTCATGCGCTCGAGTTCGGATTGCGACAGCTTGCGCGGATCGACCCGGATGCCGCCCTTGGCGCCGCCGTACGGCAGGTTGACAGCGGCGTTCTTGACCGACATCCACGCGGCCAGCGCCATCACTTCAGACAGGGTCACGTCTTGGTGGAAACGCACGCCGCCCTTGCCCGGGCCGCGCGACACGTTGTGCTGCACGCGATAGCCCTCGAAGTGGGCGATGGTGCCGTTGTCCAGTTCGATCGGCACGTCGACGATCAGCGAGCGCTTCGGGCGCTTCAGGGTCTCAACCCACCGTCCCAGAGAGCCGAGGTACGGGGTGACCCGGTCGACTTGTTGCAGGTAATTACCCCAGGGGCCGAGGTCATCGGCATTCAGATAAGACGGCAAGGCATGGGTGGGAGTTTGAGACATGAGCATGATCTCCTGACAAAGTTGCGCCATTTTATCCACGAAAGTTATAGCGTCCCCATTTAAAACTAAAATATTTTAAATGGGGACGCATCTATGTTGTGGATACCGTACGGGTCACAAGCCCGGTCTTAAAACTGCCCCTATCCTAAGCCGCCATTTCGGACGCGTCCACCCTCGGCCAGCCGCAAGTCGCGCAAGTATTGGCGTTGCGGCCATTGATGAAAAAAGGGGCAGCCTCGGTAGAAGCTGCCCCTTTTGTCAGGCCCATCCGCATCGCTACGAAAAGCGATGCGAATTCCGCCACGCCATCACACCATCACGCCGACATCAACTGCCAGGCCAGCCGCGCAGCCGCGCGCGCGCCATGCCCGTCGATATCGAATCGGGGGCTGTATTCCGCCATATCGGCCAGCCGCAACTTGCCGCTGGCTTTCACGCGCAGCACGATTTCCTCAACCACGGCCATCGGCACCCCGTAAGGCGCAGGCGCCGAGACGCCGGGCATGACGCCGGCCGGCAGCACGTCCAGGTCGATCGTCAGGTACACGTGGCGCGCCCGCGCCAACAAGGCGTCGACGTTGGCCAGGCGGGCTTGAAGGTGACGTTCCTGCATATCACGGTCTTCGACCCACACGGCGCCCACTTCAGCCGCACGTGCGTACAGCGCCGGCGTATTGGCCAGCCGCGACACGCCCAGGCAGGCGTATTGCAGGGGCCGCCCACGTTCCTCGCAGTAGTGGGCGATCTGGTCAAACGGCGTGCCGGAGCTGCCCGGGCGGCCTGTGCGCAGGTCGAAATGCGCATCCAGGTTCAGCACCAACACGGGCTCGTTGTCGTCTTGGGATTCCAGCCAGCGGGCCAGCCCCTGGAAGCTGCCCCAGGCGATCTCGTGTCCGCCGCCCAAGACCAGCGGGCGAGCGCCCTGCGCCAGCAGGTCGGCCACGCGCAGGCCCAGTTGCTCCTGCGCCGCTTCCAGCTGGTCGCCTTCGCAGACGACGTCGCCCGCATCCAGCAAGCGGGTCAGGCCATGCGCCGGCAAGCCCGCCATGAACTTGCGGATGCCAGCCGGGCCTTCCGCCGCGCCGATACGCCCTTGGTTACGGGCGACGCCCGCGTCGCAGGCAAAGCCCAGCAACACCGGCTCGCCCTTTTCCACCTGGTCAGCCGCCGCTTCGACAATGTGCGCCAGACGGCGCGTGTCGCCTTGTTCGGCGCTGTCGTCGCGCGCCTTCCACAGGGTTTTGTCCAACTGCACCGCGCTCATGCCGCTGCCCCCTGCCCCGCATTCAGCACGGCTTGCAGGAATTCGCGGGTACGCGGTTCGCGCGGCTGGCTGAAGATCACTTCCGGCGTGCCGGATTCCAGGATCACCCCGCCATCCATGACGGCGACCACATCGGCCACGTCACGGGCAAAGCCCATTTCGTGCGTCACCACCATCATGGTCATGCCTTCGCGCGCCAGCAGCTTCATCACTTGCAGCACTTCGCCCACCAGTTCCGGGTCCAGCGCCGAGGTCG
This sequence comes from Achromobacter sp. NPDC008082, assembly GCF_042957345.1. Taxonomy (NCBI): domain Bacteria; kingdom Pseudomonadati; phylum Pseudomonadota; class Betaproteobacteria; order Burkholderiales; family Alcaligenaceae; genus Achromobacter; species Achromobacter sp. NPDC008082. The sequence continues at coordinate 726,673 of NZ_JBIBIB010000005.1, read as the reverse complement.
GCTCATCAAACAACATGACCTTGGGCTGCATGGCCAACGCGCGGGCAATCGCCACGCGCTGCTTCTGTCCGCCAGACAGGCTGGCGGGCATGGCGGCCATCTTCTGCGACAGGCCCACCTTCTTCAGCAGGTCTTCGGCCAGCGCATTGGCCTCGTCGCGGCCCATGCCGCGCAGCTTGCGCGGCCCCACCGTCACGTTGTCCAACACCGACAGGTGTGGGAACAGGTTAAAGCCCTGAAACACCATGCCCACCTGCATGCGCAACTGGTTCAGCGCCGCCTCGGGCAGCAGCTCGCCGTCGTCCAGCAAGGTCTGGCCGCAGATGTCCACGGTGCCGGCCTGCGCCACTTCCAAGCCATTGCAGCAGCGCAGCAAGGTGCTTTTGCCCGAACCGCTGGGCCCAATCACCACCACCACCTGCGAAGGCAGCACGTCGAAATCAATGCCCTTGAGCACGGCATGATCGCCATAAGACTTGTGCAGGCCGCGGATGCGGATCATTTCCTGCGGAGTGCCAAATTGGTTCATTGCACCATCCCCCCGGCGCGCAGATGTTGTTCCACCTTGCGCAAAATCACCATGGCGGCCGTGGTCAGGACCAGATAAATCAAAGCAACCACCAGATACGTTTCCAGCGAGCGATACGACACGCTGATGATCTTCTGCCCTTCGTGCATCAGATCGTGAATGGTCAAGAGCGACACCAGCGCCGAGTTCTTGATCAGCGCGATGAACTCATTGCCCAGCGGCGGAATCATGCGCACCACGGCTTGCGGCAGGATGATGATGCGCATGGCCTGGCCCGACGACATGCCCAGCGAGCGCGCCGCTTCCGTCTGGCCGCGGTCAACCGACTGAATTGCGCCGCGCACGATTTCCGACACGTACGCGCCGGAATACATGCCCAGGCCCAACACGCCGCATGCGAACGCCGGCAGCGTCACCCCGAACTGCGGCAGGCCGAAGAACCAGATGAACAGTTGCACCAGCAAAGGGGTGCCGCGAAAGAACAGCAGATACGTGCTGCACAGGTTGTAGATGATGTAGCGCTTGGGGTTGAGGCGGCCGACGCCGACCAGCAGGCCCATGACACAGCCCAGCAACAAGGCGCCAGCGGTGACCTCAACGGTAACCACCGCGCCCCGCATCAGGCTGTCGAAGTCGGCGAAGACGGGGGCGAATTCAAGGTTCATTTCGCGGGGGCCTCAAACCACTTGTTCACGATGGCCTGATAGCTGCCGTCGGCCTTCAGCTTTTGCAGCGCGGCGTTCAGCTCACGCGTGAGCTCGGGCTTGTTCTTGGGCACGGCAATGCCGTAGTCCTCGGTCGTGACCTGATCATTCAACACGGTCAGGCCGGTCGTGCTTTGTGCGAACAGCTTGGCGGCGGGCTTGCCCGTCACGGCGGCATCCGCGCGGCCGATCTGCACCAGGTTGAACATTTCCTGGTTCTTCTCGACTTCCACGCGCTGCACGGCCGGGAAGTGTTCCTTCAGATAGTTGACCGACTTGGTGCCCACCTGCACCGACACCTTGCGGCCGTCCAGATCCTTCAGCGTCTTGATGGGGCTGTCCGTCTTCGTCAGCACCACCAGGCCGCCCGCGTAGTAGGGGTCGGTGAAGTCAACGACCTTGCTGCGCTCGGGCGTGATGTAGATGGCGGACACGGCGATGTCGGCGCGGCCGGCTTGCAGCGCGGGGATCAGGCCCTTGAAGTCGATGTCGATCCATTCGACTTTCTTGCCCATGGCGCCCGCCAGCGCCTCAACCAGTTCGATGTCGAAGCCGGTGCGCTTGCCATCTTTGACAAACTCCATCGGCGGGAAGGTGGCGTCGGTAACGGCGCGGATGGTTTCCTGGGCGTGCACGGAGCCAGCGCTCCAGGCCAGGCCCAGCGTCAGGGCGGCAGTCAGCAGTGTGCGGCGAGTGGTCATGGTCAGTCCTATGGGAAAGAGGTACGGCGATGAGTACGGCGGAAGATGAATAGCGAAAAGTGAGGCGGCAGAAATGTCGTGACGAATGGCGTGAAGAATCGCGTGAAGAATGGCGTGGCGAATGGCGCGTCAATGCACCTTCAAACGTTCGGAAATACGGCGGGCGGCGGCAACCGTCATGGCGATCAAGGCGTCGGGACGCTGGGCGGCGCGGGTGGACGGCGCCATCAGCGTGATGGATGCGACGGCCTGGTTGGGCCGCTGAAAAATCGGCACGCTGACGCCCCAAACACCGGCATCCACTTCGCTATCGGTTACCGCGTAGCCTTGCTCGCGGATGGCTTCCAGCTCATCGGCCAAGCGCGCGGCATCCACGCCGGCTTCGTCAGCCAGGTACGCCAGCGCGGCCTGCAAACGGGCCAAAGGCATGAAGGCCAGCAGGGATTTGGCCGAAGCGCCTCGCGCCAGCGGCAGGCCACGGCCTTTGGTGAACGAGCAACGCAGCGGATGCTGGCTTTCGACCATGTCCAGGCAGACGGCCTGGTCTTTCACGGCCACAAGCAAGCCGATGGTTTCACCCGAGGCCGCCGCCAGCGACGCCATGTCGGGTTGCGCTTCGTGAATCAGAAACGACGATTGATCAAAGCCCCAGGCCAGTTGCACGCACAGCGGGCCGGGCCCGTATTCCCCTTCGTGTTCGGCAACGAAGCCCCAGCGCTTGAGCAGCGCCACCTGGCGATACAGGGTGCTTTGAGCCAGACCCGTTTTCTCGGCCAGCGCGGCAATCGTCAGGGGGCCATCGTGCCGGGCCAGCGTGGCCAACACGTAGAGAACGCGATCTGCGCCCGCCCCCACCGAGGAATCCGACATCACACTCAACTCCTAGCAATAAGGCGCTGAGATTATCAATTTATGGTGGTTATCCTTTGTTTTATTCCCGACTATTGAGAATAAACAGGGAAAACCCCAGGATGAGTACGAAAAAAAGACCGCGTCGCGGTCTTTGAATCGGTCCCTTTTGGCAGTTCAAGCAGGGCGGCGCCAAGTCTGGACTCGGGCCGCTGCCGCCGCGTCTGCCTTAAGGCGCGGCTGGCTTGTCGTCGTAGTTGTTCAGGCGCACGCCCGACACGCCGCCCACGTTGGGGGTGGCGGGGGCGGGAGCGGAGGCGGCCGGGGCAGAAGCGGCCGGCGCGGGAACGGCGGGAGCATCGGCCGACGGCGACACGGCGGGCGGCAGTGCGGCCGTGTCCGGCACCGGTACCGGCTCGGCTTCCGCCGGCACAGGATTCGTCGCGCGGCGCGCGCGCTTGGCGTCGTCGGCGCGCGCGACCATGGCCGTCAGCTCGGTGGCCAACGCCGCCGACTTGCCGTTGCGCGCCCAGTCGGCGGCGCTTTGGTCTTTGAGATCGCGGGTCGTCACATCGGCGCCCGCCTTCACCAGAAGATCGACCATGTCTTTATTGCCGCCCAGCGCCGCCATCATCAAGGGGGTCTCGCCCCCCGGGGCGGGCGCATTGACCATGGCTTTCTTGGAAAGCAGCATGCGCGCCATTTCCATCTGGCCCTTGGACGCCGCGTAGTGCAACGGCGTCCAGCCCAGGCGGTTTACCTGTGCGCCGCGCGCGATCAGCTTCTTCGCCCGCTCGGTCTGGCCGGCAATCGCCAGGTACATCAACGGGGTTTCACCCGCGGGGTTCTCGGCGTTGACGTCAGTGCGCTTGTCGGCGGCGATCACATCGAACACCTTCCAGGCGCCATCCACCACGGCGCGCATCAGCGCCGGCTGGCCATTCTTGTAGCGCACGTTGGGATCGGACCCGTGAGCCAGCAAGTCTTTGATGTCGTCGGGATAGTCGTTGGCCACGTAGACCCACCAATCGCCAGGATTGGCGGCGTGTGCCACGGGCGCGGCCAGCCCGATGGCCAGCGCCAGCAACGCGCCGCGGCAATGCGACAACAAGACGTGACGGGCGGTCGGAGCGTAGGCGGTCATGGCTATCCTGGAGTGACTTTAAATAAATTAGATGAACTTATTTCTTTATCTTATTGAAAAGACGGAAGAAATTATCCGTTGATGCGCGCGCCACCTCGGCCACGGTGATGCCTCGCAGGTCAGCGATTTTCTCGGCCACGTGGATCACCTTGGACGGGTCATTCAGTTTGCCGCGATACGGCACCGGGGCCAGATACGGCGAATCTGTCTCGATCAGCAGGCGGTCCAGCGGCACCTTGGACGCCACTTCATGCACCACTTGCGCATTCTTGAACGTGACGATGCCCGACAGCGAGATATAGAAATTCTGGTCCAGCGCCGCTTGCGCGACTTCCCAGGTCTCGGTGAAACAGTGCATCACGCCGCCCACTTCGGCCGCCCGTTCTTCCTTCAGCATGCGCACCGTGTCTTCGGCCGAGGCGCGTGTGTGCACGATCAGCGGCAGGCCGGTGTCGCGGGCGGCGCGGATGTGGCGGCGAAAGCGTTCGCGCTGCCAATCCAAGGGCTCGGACAAGCGGTAATAGTCCAGCCCGGTTTCACCAATGGCCACCACCTTGGGGTGGGCCGACAGGCGGACGAGCTCTTCGGGTTCGGGGTCGGGCGTGTCTTCGTAGTCGGGGTGCACCCCCACCGAGGCCCACAGATTGGGCTGCGGCTCGACCAGCGACATCAGGCCAGGCCATTCCGGCATGTTGACGCTGACGACCAGCGCGTGGGTGACCTGATTGGCGGCCATTCGGTCAAGAATGCCCGGCAAATCAGCCGCCAGCTCGGGAAAATTCAAATGACAGTGGGAATCGACGTACATGTTTTGACTACACAAAGAGACCGCGGCGCCCTGCCCGCTTCTGGGCAAAACGCCGCTGGATCAGAGACTTACGCCTGGCAGGATAGCACCACGCGTTGCAGGGTGGCGTGCGCGAAAAGCTTGGCGTTCAGCGGATGGGTGGCCAGCGCCCGTTGCCGCGTCAGCCAGCGTGCGGCTTCCGCCACGCGCGCGGTATTCATGCGGGTGGCGACCTGGGCCACGCCCTCCGCCAAGGCCGGGAAGTACCGCACGGGCGCGCCCGCGCTGGCCAGCATCAGGTCGGTGTACAGGCGTTGCAGCGCGTCGATCCATTCGGTGGCCGGCACTTTTTCCAGCGACTCGGCCAGCGTGCCGACGTCTGGCGCCTGGCCTTGCGCCAAGGGGCCGATCAGCTGCTGCAACCACGGCGGGCAAGGCGCGTCGCCCGCTTGCGCCAGGCGCAGCGCCGCCAACGGCGCACCGCCCGCCGCCGCCAGCCATTCACGCGCAGGCTCCACGTTCTGGTCGCGCAACCACTGCAACGCGGTATCGGGGTCGGGCGCGGGCAGCGGCAAGCGCCGGCAGCGCGACACCAGCGTTGGCAGCAAGCGGTCTGGCGCATCGGCCACCAGCAGGAAAACCGTGTGCGGCGGCGGTTCTTCCAGCACCTTGAGCAAGGCGTTGGACGACACCACGTTCAGCGCATGCGCCGGATACAGCAGCGCCACGCGCCATCCGCCCCGGTGCGTGGCGGTATTGAACCAGGATTCCAGCGACCGGATCTGATCGATGCGGATTTCCTTGGACGGCGCCCGCTTGGCCGCGCCCGTGGCGGGTTCAGCGTCTTCCGCGGCATCGGCGGCGGCATCCGCCCCCTCTTCCACGGCCACCGCCTCGGGCCGGATGCGGCGCAAGTCGGGGTGATTGCCGCTGGCGAACCAGGCGCAGGCGGCGCAATGGCCGCAGGCCAGGCCGTTGTCGGGCGTTTCACAGAGCAGGCTGGCGGCGGCGGCAATTGCAAAATCCAGCTTGCCGATGCCGGCCAGGCCATGCACCAGCCACGCGTGGGCGAAGCGGTCGCGGTTGCCCAGCCAGGCCCGCGCCGTCTCCATCTGCCAGGGCAGGAATTGAGGTGCGCTCATGCCGGTGCTGACGCCTTCGCGGCCAGCAGCGCCCGCAGCCCGGCTTCAAGCTCGGTGCGGATCTGCGCAATCGACTGGGTGGAATCGATGACGTGAATACGGTTCGGATCAGCCTTGGCGCGTTCGTGATACGCCGTGCGGGTGCGCTCGAAGAAGGCGGCCCCTTCGCGCTCGAAGCGGTCGGGCTCGCGCGCATTGGCCAGGCGGGCACGGGCCACGTCCAGCGGCACATCGAAAAGCCAGGTGCGGTCGGGCTGACCGGCCTGCATCCATTGCTCAAGCACCGCCACGCGCTCGGCGCCCAAGCCGCGCCCGCCGCCCTGATAGGCGTAGGTGGCGTCGGTGTAGCGGTCGCACACCACCCAGGCGCCACGCGCCAAGGCCGGCTCAATCACCTGGCGCGCGTGTTCGCAGCGCGCCGCAAACATCAGCAGGGTTTCAGTGTCCAGGCCCATGGTGTCGGTCAACACCAGCGCGCGCAGTTTTTCACCCAGCGGCGTGCCGCCGGGTTCGCGGGTCGAGACGACCTCAACGCCCTGCGCACGCAAGAAATCCGCGATCCAGTCGGTGTGCGTGCTCTTGCCCGCGCCGTCCACGCCCTCCAGCGTAATGAAGCGTCCGCGTGAGGTCATTGATCTTGTCCTTGTGCTGAGTCGGAATCGGAATCGGAGTCGCCGCTGGCGCCGGTGCCGGTGCCGGTGCCGGTGCCAGTGCCAGTGCCTGTACCCGTGCCACGGCCCGGGCCGGCGTCAGAGGAAGGCGCCGCGTTCGTGGAAGCGGCCGGCGCGGCAGCCGGGGCCCCGGCCGGAGCCGGCGTCGCGTTCGGACGCGCGCCCTGCCCCAGGATGTAGCGGGACACATTGCGGTTATGCCCTGACAGGTTCTCGGCGAACTCGCTCGTGCCATTGCCGCGCGAAACGAAAAACAGGTACTTGTGCTGCTCGGGCTGCACCGCGGCCAGCAGCGCCGCGCGGCCCGCCGCTGCGATGGGCGTGGGCGGCAACCCCGGGCGCGTATAGGTATTCCACGGCGTATCCGTTTGCAGATCGCGCTTGCGGATGCGGCCTTGATAGGCCTCACCCATGCCGTAGATCACCGTGGGATCGGTTTGCAGCAGCATGCCGATCTTCAAGCGGTTGGTGAATACGCCCGACACGCGGCGGCGATCCGGCCCATGGCCGGTTTCCTTTTCGATGATCGACGCCAGCACCAAGGCTTCGTACGGCGTAGCGACCGGCAGGTCCGATTGGCGCTTGGCCCAGGTGTCCTGCAAGATGCGCTGGCCTTCCTGGTACGAGCGGCGCAGCAGATCAAAATCGGTGCTGCCGGGCGTGAAGATATAGGTGTCCGGAAAGAACAGGCCTTCCGGGTGCTTGATGTCGGAACCCAGGCGTTCCATCAGCGCTTCGTCGCTGGTGTCGCCCAAGGTTTGTTTGACGTCCGGGTTCTCGCGCAGCGCCTGGCGAATCTGGCGGAACGTCCAGCCTTCCAGGAACGTGATCTGGCGCTGCGTCATGTCGCCGCGCGCCAGCCGTTCCAGCAGCAGCCATGGCGTGTCGCCGTTAATGGCTTGATAGCCGCCGGCCTTCATCAGCTTGTCTTGCTCGGTCAGCCGGGCCATCCAGACGAAACCCGGTTCCCACATCGGCACGCCCACCGCGTTCAGCGCGCGCGCGACCGTACGCGGGCTGCTGCCCGGGTCCACTACAAAATCGATCCTGTCGGCCGGTAAATGCATGGGCCGGTGCATCCAGCTCCAGGCGGCGCCCACGGCTGCCGCGGCGGCAATCACGATGAGCAGGAAAGACCACAAGACGTAAAAACGGAGTCGCTTCTTCATAAGTCCCGGAAGTTTAATGGATCAGGCGGACCTGTCGCGGCAAAAGAGGGGCCAGAGTGCACGGGGCGGCCCTTTTCCCGTCGGGGGGATGGCCCATTGCCCACGGGAAGGCGGCTATCATCTGCACTTTGATGACGCGATAACCCCGCCGACATGCACGCTTTCTACTCTTCGATTCCTGTCCGCGCCGAAGGTTGCGCGCAATGCGCGCCGCTGGAAGATTTTCAAGTCTTCAGCGCATCGGGCGCCGACGCCCTGACCTTTCTGCATGGCCAACTGACGCAAGACGTTACCGGCCTGCCCGCCGACGCCGCCCGCCTGGCGGGCTACTGCACCGCCAAGGGCCGCCTGCTGGCCACGCTGGTCATGTGGCGCGCCGCCCCCGCTGGCGAAGACGCCCCGCAGCTCTATGGCCTGATCCGCAAAGACCTGTCGCAGGCGCTGCTCAAGCGCTTGTCCATGTTTGTGCTGCGCGCCAAGGTCAAGCTTGCCGCCACCGCGTTGAATGTAGCCGGGGTGCAGGTGGCTGAGGAAGATGCCGCTGCACTGGAGGCCGTAACCGGCCCCTTGCCGCGCGCCGCCTGGCAGCGCGTAGACCTGGCGTCCGGCACCTGGATCGCCGCGCCCACGCCCGATGCGCGCCTGCGCTGGTGGTGGATTGCGTCCGACGAACAGCTGGAACAGTCGGCCGCGTTGTCCGCCGTGCTGGGCCTGGCCCCCGCCGCCCAATGGCAAGTGGCCGATCTGGCGGCCGGCATCCCCTGGATCGCCACGGCCACGCAGGACGTTTTTATCCCGCAAACGGTCAATCTGGAACTGGTGCAAGGCGTGAGCTTCACCAAAGGCTGCTACCCCGGCCAGGAAGTCGTGGCGCGTAGCCACTACCGTGGCACCGTCAAGCGCCGCATGGCGTATGGCACCGTTGCCGACGCCAGCGAGCAAGGCGCGACGCTGGCAGGCGTGGATGTTTTCGACGCCACCCAGCCGGGCGAGCCGATCGGCCGCGTGGTGGATGCCGCAAGCCTGGGCGGGGTCGCCTCCGTCTTGTTCGAAACGACGCTTGCCGCCTTGCCTGAAGGCGATCTGCGGCTGGGCGCGGCCGACGGCCCGCGCATCGCTACCGCGGCGCTGCCCTACTCCATCACCCCGTAAGCCATCGCTGGCGTCGTGCGTGGCCACCGGAACAGAGGGTGGCCACCACGGCGCGTCACGCCGTCACGCCGCCACGCCGAACAACGCCCCCACGCCCGCGGTCACCGCCATCGCCAGCGCACCCAGTATCGTGACGCGCAGCGCGGCGGGCCATTTGGGCGCGCCGCCCGCCCCCGCGGCCAATGCCCCAAGTCCGGCCAAACACAGCACCGACGCCCCAATCACCCACCCAATCAACTGCGGCCCGGGCGCCATCAGCGCCACGGCCAGCGGCAGCGCCGCCCCCCCTGCAAACGAGGCGGCGGACGCCACCGCCGCCTGTACGGGACGGGCCCGGTTATGAATGGATATGCCCAGTTCGTCGCGCGCATGGGCGTCCAGCGCATCGTGTTGCGTGAGCTGGCGCGCCACTTGCGCCGCCAGTTCGCGCGTCAGCCCGCGCTCGACATAGATATCGATCAGCTCGGCCAGTTCTTCCGCCGAGTTGCCTTTCAGCGACCGCTGCTCCATCCGCAAGTCCGCCGCCTCGGTATCGGCCTGCGAGCGCACCGATACGTACTCGCCCGCCGCCATCGACAAGGCCCCGGCAACCAAACCGGCCAAGCCCGATGTCAGGATGGCGCCATGCGTGGCCTGCGCCGCCGCCACGCCGGTGATCAGGCTGGCCGTGGACACGATGCCGTCATTGGCGCCCAAGACGGCTGCGCGCAGCCAGTTGCTGCGAAAAATTCGATGGTGTTCTTTTGCTGGCATTGCCCGATACCCAAGCGACACGCGACAAGCGCGCGGCGCGCCCGCCCCGTCCAGGGCTGAGCGCACCGCGCGCTGAATTCATCGCGGCGTCACGCGTACCGCGGTGAGCAAGCCTATCACGCAAAGCGTGGCCTGTTCGCCTTCGTAAGCGTGAACTTCCACCTGGCAGATCGACAAGCGCTTGCCCGGCTTGACCACGCGGCCGCTGGCCACGAAGCGGTCGCCTTTGGCCGGCGCCAGGAAGTTCATCTTGAACTCGGACGTCAGCACGTCCTCGCCCGCGTTGAACAGCGTGAAGGCCGCATAACCGCCCGCACTGTCGGCGATGGTGGTGGAAATGCCCGCGTGCAAGAAGCCGTTCTGCTGGCAGAGGTCAGCCCGGTAAGGCAGCACGATGTCCACCCTGCCCCGCTCCACCACATCCAGGCCTGCGCCCAGCAAGCGCATCACGCTTTGCTGGTCGAAGCTGGCCTTGACCCGCGCGGCCGGGTCAGGCGATGACGCATGCTCGCTCATGTCAGTCTTGCTCGCGCTTGACCAGATTGACGATGCTGGAGAAATCCAGCTTGCCCGAGCCGCCCGAGCTGTGCAGCGAATACAGATTGCGCGCCAGTTCGCCCAGCGGAATGGATGCACGCGCCGACAGCGCCGCTTCGGCCGCCAGCCCCAAGTCCTTCAGCATCAGGTCCACGCCGAAACCGCCCGCGTACCCCTTGGACGCGGGCGCATGGTCCATAACACCCGGCCACGGGTTGTAGAGTTCGGTGGCCCAGTTGCGGCCCGAGCTCTTGGCGATGATGTCGGACAGCACCTTCGGGTCCAGCCCATTGGCCACGCCCAGCGCCAACGCTTCGGACGTGCCCGCCATCAGAATGCCCAACAGCATGTTGTTGCAGATCTTGGCGACTTGGCCCGCACCCGCCGGACCCGCGTGGAAGATGTTTTTGCCCATCTTTTCCAGCACGGGACGCGCGCGTTCCAGCGCGGCGGCCTGGCCGCCCACGATGAACGTCAGCGTGCCTGCCGCCGCCCCGCCCGTACCGCCGGAAACCGGGGCGTCAATCATGGCGATGCCGCGCACGTCGGCCGCCTGCGCCACCTTGCGCGCGGAGTCCGGCGCGATGGTGCTGCATTCGATGACCAACGCGCTGGAGGGAATCTTGCCCAGCAAGTCTTCGCCCAGATACAGCCCTTCGACGTGCTTGCTGGCCGGCAACATCGAAATCACGACGTCGGCGCCCTTGACCGCTTCAGATGCCGAGGCCGCCGCGCGCGCGCCCGCATCAGTCAATAACTTGACAGCCGCTGGCACCAGATCGAACACCGTCAAGCTGTGTCCGGCCTTGACCAGATTCAACGCCATGGGCGCGCCCATGTTGCCCAAACCGATAAACGCAATACTGCTCATGATGTCTTGTCTCCTGTTGCTATTGCTATTGCTGTAGGTGTGGAACCATCGTGATCTGCATGACGGGGTGGCCGGTCCGCCTCTCTCGAACCGGCTGGCGCGTTAGCGCCCTTCCTGACCCAGGTCGGCCAGCGGATGCGGCTCGCCTTCGGGCCACGGCTCTTCAAAGAATTTCTGCACCCAGGCGTCCGTCGCCATATCGATGACGGCGGGATTCCAGCGCGGGTTCTTGTCCTTGTCGACCAGCAAGGCGCGAATGCCTTCGGCAAAATCGCCATGCGCGGTGCACGCCAGCGCGGCGATGTACTCGGTGCGGAACACGTCATCCAGCGAACGCAGGCGTGTGCGCTGCTGCAAGGCGAAGGCCAGGCGCACCGAACCGGGCGAACCGGCCAGCATCGTCTTGGCGGCGCGCGCCAGCCAGGGGTCGGCGTGGTCTTTCAGCAAGGCGAGTTCTTCGTAGATCTCGTCCAAGCGGTTGCCGTTGCACAGGTTGTTGATCAGGAAAGAATGCTGGCGCAGGTGGCCGGGTTCCAGCGGCGCCTGGGGTTCCAGCGCCGTCAGCGCGCGGCGCAGCAAGCCATCGTTAAGCGAACGCGGCGCAATGGCTTCGTCCGACGCGCCGCCGGCCTGCCCGGCCCAAGGCTGCTCTTCCAGCGACGCCAGCAACTTCGGCCAATCCGCGTGGTTCAGGCGGAAGTCCGCCAGCCCCGCAAAAAATGCGTCGGCCGTATTCATCTGCGCGCCGGTCAGCGCCAGGAACAACCCAATGCGGCCCGGCATGCGATTCAGCAGCCAGCTGCCGCCCACATCCGGGAACAGGCCGATCGATACTTCGGGCATGGCCAGCCGGGACGATTCGCTGACCACGCGATGGCTGGCGCCCATCATCAGGCCGATGCCACCACCCATGACGATGCCATGGCCCCAGCACAGGACGGGTTTCGGATAGGTGTGGATGCGGTAGTCCAGCCGATACTCGTGCTCGAAGAAACGGCGCGCGTAGGCGTTGCTCCAGCCGCTCTTGCCCGGGTTCTCGCTCATGCTGCGATACAGGCCGTGCAGATCACCGCCTGCGCAAAACGCCTTTTCGCCCGCGCCTTGCAGCACGACCAGCGCAACCCCGGGGTCGCGCGCCCACTCGTCCAGCCGCGCCGCCAGCAAGTCCACCATTTCCAGCGACAGGCCGTTCAAGGTCTGCGGCGCGTTCAGCGTCGCAATCCCGAACCGCATGCCGTTCGCCGCGCTTCTTTCTTCGAACAACACCGGTGCATTCATCTTATGTCGGCTCCTTTTTCCAACAATTGGCGGGCAATGATCACTCGCATGATCTCGTTGGTGCCCTCCAGAATCTGATGAACGCGAGTATCGCGCACCAGACGCTCCAAGGGATAGTCCCGCAAGTATCCATAGCCGCCATGAATCTGTTGCGCATCCAGACAAATCTGAAAACCCATATCGGTAGCGAAGCGCTTGGCCATCGCGCAGTAGGTGGCCGCGTCGGGCGAGCCGGCATCCAGCTTGCACGCGGCCAGGCGCACCATCTGGCGTGCGGCGACCAAATGCGTCGCCATATCCGCCAGCTTGAATTGCAGTGCCTGGAATTCGGCCAACCGGCGGTTGAATTGCCGGCGTTCGTCCATGTAGCGGCGGGCGGCGTCCAGCGCGCCCTGCGCCGCGCCAACCGAGCAGGTGCCAATGTTGATGCGTCCGCCATCCAGGCCTTTCATGGCGATCTTGAAGCCTTCGCCCTCTTGCCCAAGCCTGTTGGCGGCCGGCACACGCACGTTCTCAAAGGTGATGGGACGCGTGGACTGGCTGTTCCAGCCCATCTTTTCTTCCTTGCGCCCGTAGCTGATGCCCGCGCTATCGGCCGGCACCGCGAAGGCGCTGATGCCGCTGGCGCCCTCGCCGCCCGTGCGCGCCATGACCACCAGCAGATCGGTGTCGCCGCCGCCCGAAATAAAGGCCTTGGCGCCGTTCAGGACATAGTCGTCGCCTTCGCGCTGCGCCCGCGTGGTCAAGGACGCCGCGTCGGAACCAGCGCCCGGTTCGGTCAGGCAGTAAGACGCCAGCTTCTGGCCGCTGGCCAGCAAGGGGCCCCACTGGTCGCGCAAGGCAGGCTGGCCCCATTTTCCGACCATCCAGGTCGCCATGTTGTGAATCGTCAGGAAGGCCGTGGTCGACGGGTCCACCGCCGCCATTTCCTCGAACACCAGCGTGGCGTCCAGGCGCGGCAGCCCCAGGCCGCCGATGTCTTCACTGGCGTAGATGGCGCAAAAGCCCATTTCGCCGGCGCGGGCGAAGGCCTCGCGGGGGAAGATGCCTTCGGCGTCCCAGCGCGCCGCATGGGGCGCGAGCTCGCCCTCGGCGTAGTCGCGGGCGGCTTGCGCAAAGGCGCGCTGCTCGTCAGTCAGTTCCAAGTCCACAGCCTGTCTCCTGTTGTCATCAGTATTGTCTGCTGGCGTTGCTGCCGTCTCGTGAACGCCAGCCCGTCAATTTTGACATGACGTTAACGTAAACGTAAGTACGAAACGGTGCCTATGTTACGCCGGAAGGCCCGGCGCCACTTGTCGCGATGATGACAATGTCGCCCCGGTTATCGGGGTCCGGCAGACGGCTGGCTCGCCCCCCGCTTACAACAGACCGGCCGGACGGACCCTGCCGTTAACGGCGGTTTTTGCGCGGCGGTGCTCGGCGCGGCGGCGGCGCGATTCCTTGGGGTCGAAGCTCAAGCCCCGATAGATTTCAACGCGGTCGCCATCCGCCAGCCGCGCCTGGGGTTCTGTGGCGCGCCCAAAGATACCCACGCCGCGCTCCCAGGGCTGCACCACCGGGAACGCCTGCGCGAAGCCGCTGGCCGCCAAGGCGTCCGCCACCGTGGCGCCCGCCGGCAGGCTGAGTTCGCGCATCCACACGTGGCCCGGCAAGGCGTAGCAGACGCTGACGCTGACGTTAGCGTCTGCGTCGCCCCGCGGCGCGGCGGTCGGCTCATTCGCCATACTTGGCCTGCGCCCGCTTGGTGAAGGAATCAATAAAGCTGGTGGCGATGCGGTTGAACACCGGCCCCACCACCATTTCCAATGCGCGGTTCGAAAACGCGTACTCCATGGTGAACAACACCTTGCACGCGTCTTCGGCCAGGGGCTGGAATTCCCAATGGCCGACCAGGCTGGAGAACGGCCCGTCCACCAGTTCAAGGTCGATCCGGTCGGGATAGACGTGGGTGTTGCGCGTGGTGAAGCGCTGCTTCATCCCCGCGAAGCTGATCAGGATAGAGGCCTGCATGCCATGCTCGTCGCGGCTCTGCACCTCGGCGCCGCCACACCACGGCATGAACTCGGGGTACTTTTCCACGTCGGCAACCAGGTCAAACATCTGGGCGGCGCTGTAAGGCACCAGGACGGATCGTTGTACTTTGTGCATCGACTATCGCAAATGGCTAGAATGGCAAGATTTTACCGGCACTGCACGACCTAAGCCTAATGTGGGTATCCACCGGGCCATGAAGCCCCAGGCAAAAACCTCAGGCAAAAAACAAGCCCCGGGCAAACGACACAAGGGGCAAAAAAGCAATATGAGCAAAAAGGCGTTATGAGCATTATCGACAATCGCAAAGCCACGCACGACTATTTCATCGAAGACCGCTACGAAGCCGGCCTTGTCCTGCAAGGCTGGGAAGTCAAAGCGATTCGCGATGGCCGCGTGCAGCTCAAGGAAAGCTACGTCATCGTACGCGATGGCGAACTGTACCTGCTGGGCATGCACGTGAGCCCGCTGCCCACGGCGTCCACCCATATCCACCCCGACGCCATGCGCACGCGCAAGCTGCTGCTCAAAGCCGAAGAAATCAGCAAGCTCATCGGCAAGGTCGAGCAGCGCGGCTATACCTTGGTGCCGCTGAACCTGCACTATAAGAACGGCCGTATCAAGCTGGACTTTGCGCTGGGCCGCGGCAAGAAGCTGTTCGACAAGCGCGACACCGCGCGCGAAAAAGACTGGCAGCGCGAGAAAGAACGCATCATGAAGCACGACACGCGCGCGCCGCGCAAAGACAAAGACGATTGATTCAAGCCGCGGCCGGCACGGGCAGCGCCAGCGTTTCGGCGGGCTCACCCGGCCCGACGATACGGTTACGCCCCGCCGCCTTGGCGGCGTAGAGCTTGCGATCGGCCCGTTCAAAAAAGGCCTCGAAGTTCTCGCCTGGCACCCAATCCGCGACGCCCGCGCTGAACGTGTATGAAATGGTGCTGCCGCCATGCGCACAAGGCGTGCGCCGGGTGGAGTCCAGCAATCTGGCCGCCACTTCCATCACCGCGTCGCTGCGCAGGTCGGGAAACAGCACGCCGAATTCCTCGCCGCCCACGCGGCCCACGTGGTCTCCCGTACGCAGCGTAACGGTGGCCAGCAGGCCGAAATGGCGCAGCACCGCGTCGCCCGCCGCGTGCCCATGCATGTCGTTGATGCGCTTGAAGTGGTCCACATCCAATAGCAGCAAGGTCAGCGGCCGCCGCGTGCGCAGCGCCTGCGCGCAGTAGCGCTCGGCCTGCATCCACCACGCCTTGCGCGACATCAGCCCGGTCAGGAAGTCGGTATTCAGTTCGTGCTCGCGATCCGCCAGCATGCGATCGTGAATGATCATGATCGTGCCTAGCGTCAGGCACGGCATCGTCAGCACGCCCAAGGTCAGGAACGCAATGTTCCAGACCGTGGGTTCCAGCAAGGTCTGGGCAAGCGTCAGATCAAACAGGTAGACCGCCGCCCGCAGCGCGCAGACCAGCGCTGAAATCAGCGCCGCGGCCCACAGGAAACGATAGCTGTAGCGCGAGCGGTGGGCGGGCATGTTGTGCTGAACGGTGTGCGCCACGGCCAGCATGAAGCCCATCTGCAAGAACGACATCGCTACGATGCGCGGCCCGATCTGCCAGTCGATATAGGTGTAGACCAGCAACACCGGCAGGGCCAGCAGGCAGCCCAGCATCATCAGGTGCCGAGGCACGCTCAAGCCCAGCAGCCGCCTCACGCCCGTGTAATACGAGCACAGCGCCAGCGCGACAGCCACGTTCGGCGCCAGCACCGACAACCACAGCGGCGCCGGCGTGTTCTGCAGCCCAAACGTAAAAAACGCCAACAGCGTGAGCAAATTGGCGCGTATGGTTTCGCGGATGCCCGCCATGCCGCTGCGAGCCAGCGACCCCAGCACGCAAAGAGACAGGACTCCCGCCAGTGCTGCTATCAAAAGCAAATTAACGGGAGCGATCATGGGCGGCGCGCGGTAAGGCGCGAGGTCAGGTGTTGCGCGTGGACTTTACGATGGTCATGGCCGAGGCGATCATGCCGCCCACGTCGGACATGTTGGCCGGCAGGATCAGCGTGTTGCCTTCCTTGGCCACATTGGCGAACGCTTCGACATAGCGTTCCGCGACCTTCAGGTTGACGGCTTCCATGCCGCCCGGCTGGCGCACGGCGTCGGCCACTTGCGTGATGGCCTTGGCGGTGGCTTCGGCAATGGCCAGCACCGCGGCGGCCTCACCTTGCGCCTGGTTGATCTGCGCCTGCTTTTCGCCTTCCGAGCGGGCGATGGCGGCTTCGCGTTCACCGGTGGCGATGTTGATCTGTTCCTGGCGGCGGCCTTCGGAAGCGGCGATCAGCGCACGCTTTTCACGCTCGGCGGTGATCTGCGCCTGCATCGAACGCAAGATCTCGTTGGGCGGCGTCAAATCCTTGATCTCGTAGCGCAGCACCTTCACGCCCCAGTTCAGCGCGGCCTCGTCCAAAGACGCGACGATATTGCTGTTGATGGAATCACGCTCTTCGAATGTGCGGTCCAGCTCCATCTTGCCGATGACCGAACGCAAGGTCGTCTGCGCCAGCTGCGTGATGGCCGAGATGTAGTTCGACGAGCCATACGATGCACGCATCGGATCAGTCACCTGGAAGTACAGCACGCCGTCGACTTGCAGCTGCGTGTTGTCACGCGTGATGCAAACCTGGCTGGGCACGTCCAGCGGAATTTCCTTCAACGAGTGCTTGTAGGACACACGTTCGATAAACGGGATGACAAAGCCTGCGCCTGGTGACAGCACGCGGTCGAATTTGCCCAGGCGTTCAACCACCCAGGCGTGCTGCTGCGGCACGATGGCGATCGCTTTGATGACGATCAGAATCGCCAGTGCGACGACAACGAGCAGGACGATAGTGGAAGTATCGATGATCATGTGGAACTTCTCCTGGAGTAAGTGCGAAGGCAGCCTGCTGTTTGCCGGCAAGGCTGCCTGCCTCGGACTGCGCGAGGCGCGGCCCGGTGTTTCTGAGCCGGCATTTCTGCGCCGACCTTTTTTACGCCGGCATTGCTACGCCGCGATTATTGCGCCGAATCCGGCTTCCCCCTCGGGGTCAGCACCAGCGTCGAGCCGCGCAATTCGGTGATGGTGTGTTCGCCCGCATGCGGCGTTTTGCCCGGGGCCAATTCCGCTTGCCAGTGCGCGCCGCGATACCAGACGCGCGCGGTGCGGTGTTCTGACCAGGCCTCGACGCTAACCGTCTGGCCGATATCCAGATTCACATCGACATTGCGGGCCGAATTGACTTCACGCTTTTTCAGGACACGCGTCTTGCGCAGAACCAGCAGGCCCAGCAGCAACACGACGCCGCAGGCCACCAGCTGCCATTCCTGGCCGATGTTCAACCACGCGGCAACGCCGCCGGCCGCCAGCCCCAAGGCCACCAGCAGCAAATAGAAAGTACCCGTCGCCAGTTCCCCGATAAGGGCCAGCGCGGCCAATCCCAACCAGATCCACATGGTGTTTAAGTCGCCTGAAAGGATGAGTCGTCAGCGGATTGTACGTATTTCCGGGACGCAACGGGAATGCCGGCGGCGGTCAAGAACAATTGCGCTGGATTATGATGTGCCCTGACGCGGCGGTCCCACCCGGATTTTCCGCGTCTGCCTTTTCTTCGATCAAGCCTCCATGACCGCTGCAACTTCCCCTGCCCTACCCGTTCTGATCCTGCACACCGGGGACCCGGACGACACGCTTAAAAGCCAGTTCGGCGGCTATGCCGAACAACTGTCGAAGGCGGCCGGCCTGGCCACGGACGACATCGAGATCGTGGCCGTGCATGAAGGCCAGCGCCCCCAGTTGCCCGCGCAATACCGCGCCGCGCTGATCACCGGCTCGCCCGCGATGGTGACGGACAAGGAACCCTGGAGCGAAGACACCGCCGCGTGGCTGCGCGAGGCCGCCGCCGCGGGCTTGCCCATGTTCGGCGTGTGCTACGGCCACCAATTGCTGGCGCATGCCCTGGGCGGCAAGGTCGGCTACAACCCGTCTGGCCGCGAAGTGGGCACCCAAACGGTGGAACTGCTGCCGCAGGCCACGGGCGACAAGCTGCTGGCCGGCCTGCCGCCCACCTTCCCCGCCCAGATGCTGCACGCGCAAACCGTGCTGCAACCGCCCCCGGGCGCCGCCGTGCTGGCGCGCTCGGATCTGGACGAGCACCAGATGATCCGTATCGGCAGAAACGTGTTCTCGACCCAGTTCCACCCGGAATTCGGCCCCGAATTTGTCCGCGCGCACCTGGAGCGTTACGGCCGCCGTTACGCTGCCGAAAACCTGGATATGCCCGACCTGACGGCGAACGTGCGCGCGACCCCGGTGGCGGGCGAACTGCTGCGCCGCTTCCTGGACGCGTACGCGCCCGCCTGAACGCCCGGCGCGCAACATCCGGAGTGCCGCGCGCGGCGGGGCTTGAGACCATGAGTCATAGCGTATTTCTCCACGCGCATGTCAGGAGTCCCTTATGAGCCCCGCCGTCGCCCCCTTGAGCAAACAGCACGCCGCCGCCGTCGAGCGCGCCTGCCGCGCACTCGAGGCCGAGCAGCCGCCCGATCTGTCCACGCTGGCCGAGCAGGCCGGCATGAGCCGCTACCATTTCCACCGCGTCTTCAAGGCCGTCACCGGCATCACGCCCAAGGCCTACGCCAGCGCCCTGCGCGCCGGCCGGGCGCGCCAACACCTGAAAGCCAGCGCCAGCGTCACCGACGCCATGTATGACGCCGGCTTCAATTCCAGCGGCCGCTTCTATGAAGCCGCGCCCGCCATTCTGGGCATGACGCCCACCGCCTTTCGCAAGAACGGCGAAGGCGTCGACATCCGTTTCGCCGTGGCGCAATGTTCGTTGGGCGCGCTGCTGGTGGCGGCCAGCGACACCGGCATCTGCGAAATCGCTTTGGATGCCGATCCCGAAACGCTGGTGCAGAACCTGCAAGACCGCTTCAAGGCCGCCCGCCTGATCGGCGCGGATACGGAATTTGAAACCTGGGTCGCCGCCGTGGTGGGCTTTGTGGAAGACCCGTCGCGCGGGTTGGACCTGCCCCTGGATGTGCGCGGCACCGCTTTCCAGCGCCGCGTCTGGGAAGCGCTGCGCGAGATTCCGGTAGGCGCTACCGCCACGTATACGCAAGTGGCCGAACGCATCGGCAACCCGCGCGCCGTGCGCGCCGTGGCGCGCGCCTGCGCCACCAATAACATCGCGCTCGCCATCCCCTGCCACCGCGTGGTGCGCACCGATGGCTCCATGGCGGGCTACCGCTGGGGCATCGACCGCAAGCGCGAACTGATCGCGCGCGAGGCGCAGGCGGCCTGATCCTTACGCCGCGCGCCGCCCGCCTCGGTCATGCCGTGGCGATCTCCCCCAGAAACGCCTCGATCGCGGCCGCAAGCGCGAGCGGCGTTTCGTTCATGGGGTAGTGGCCGGCGTTGTCCAGCACCTCAACACTGGCCCGGCGATAGCGGCGTAGATAGGTTTGCGCCATCAACGCCGCGTTGAAGGTCGGGTCGTGCTTGCCCACCAGGACTTTCACGGGATGGCGTCCGTCGATCGCATCCGTGAAATCCGTATCGGCCCACGCGTGCAAATACGCAGCAAAGGCTTCGGGGCTTGAGCACGCCGCCGAATACGCCGCCTTCCATGCCAGCCACGACGCCGGCAGACGGCCGCCAGTGCTGCGGTCAATGATGGCCTGGCGTAGCTCGGCGCGCGTTGCGGCCGCCTCCAACATTTGGCGCGTCGCCGCGTCGTACCGGATACCGCCGCACGGCACGGGCGCAATCGCTATCAGCGCGCGTACCCGATCCGGCGCCAAGGTGGCGATACGCTCGATCGCCATGCCGCCCATGGAATGCCCGATCAAGCTGAAGGTCTCGAATCCCAGCGTGTCTGCAAGCGCGAGCGCATCGGCAGCGATTTCGTCGATGGTGTAAGCCCCCGATTCGTCGCGCCTGCCACCGTAACCGCGGTAATTCATGAACACGTAGCGATAGGCCTCCTGCGACAGCCACGGCTCGATCGGCTCGAACGCATGCGCGTCGCCAAACCAGCCATGCAGAACAAGAACAGTGTGGGGGCCATTGCCCACGGAATGAAAAGTGCCGGACATCCCGCCTCCGATGCGGATGAAACGTCGCCGGCATCCGGCGACACGTGGCAGGGATCGTATGCCGGCCCCCCATGGCCCGCCGTCGTTATTGGGTCATTCTCTGTAGAATTCGGGCCATGCGAAATACCCTGGTCGATCCGTTTGAAGACATTCCGCGCGCGGTGGTCGTGACCGCGAACGACTATGCGGCCGGGTCGACGTTTCCCGTGCACGCGCACCGGCGGGGCCAGTTCGCGTTTGCCTTGCGCGGCACCATCAGCGTCGCCACGCCAGAGGGCCGGTGGCTGGTGCCCCCGCAGCGGGCGTGCTGGGTGCCTGCCGGCGTCGCGCATGAAATGACGATGTCGGGCCAGGTCACCATGTTCAATGCGTTTCTGTCGCCACACGAAGCGCAAGCCGCCCGGATGCCGGAGCATTGCGGCGTGTATGGCGTTTCGGCACTGCTCAAACACTTGCTGCAAGACGCCATCGACCTGCCTGCGCTCTACGACACCCAGGGCCGGGCCGGCAAGCTGATGACGATGCTGGTGGCCGAAATTGCCTGCATGCCTCGCCTTTCGCTGCACGCACCGCTGCCGCAAGACCCGCGCCTTGTTCGTATATGCCAGCAATTGTTTGACACCCCGTCGATCGCGTTCGGGCTGGACGCAATGGCAAGCCAATCCGGCATGAGCCGGCGTACCTTTACGCGATTGTTCCGTGCGCAAACCGGCGCAAGCTTTGCAGAGTGGCGTCAACAAGTCTGCCTGCTTGCCGCCATCGAACGCTTAAGCCAGGGGCAACCGGTGACGCGCGTTGCGCTGGATCTGGGCTACGCCAGTCCCAGCGCATTCACATCTGCATTTCGCCGGGCGCTGGGCGAAACGCCGGGTCAGTACATGGAAGTCCGCACAGCGGCGTGAAGACGCGGGCCCACTGCCTACACCACCGCGAATAAAAAAGCCCCGCATCCTTTCAGATGCGGGGCTTTTTACTAGCGAATCAGCCGATTACTTGGCCAGACGCTGCCACGTGTCGACAACGGTATCCGGGTTGAGCGACATCGACAGGATGCCCTCGTCCTTCAGCCATTGCGCGAAGTCCGGGTGGTCGCTGGGGCCTTGGCCGCAGATACCCACGTACTTGTTGGCGGCCAGGCAAGCCTTGATCGCGCGGCGCAGCATGAACTTCACGGCTTCGTCGCGTTCGTCGAAGTCGGCAGCCAAGAGCTCCATGCCCGAATCGCGGTCCAGGCCCAGCGTGAGCTGGGTCATGTCGTTCGAACCGATCGAGAAGCCGTCGAAGAATTGCAGGAATTCGTCGGCCAGGATGGCGTTGGACGGCACTTCGCACATCATGATCAGCTTCAGGCCGTTTTCGCCACGCGCCAGACCGTGCTTGGCCAGCAGGTTCACCACCTTTTCGGCCTGACCCAGCGTGCGCACGAACGGCACCATGATTTCAACGTTGGTCAGGCCCATGTCGTCACGGACCTTCTTCAGCGCTTCGCATTCCATGCGGAAGCACTCGGCGAAGTCTTCAGCGATGTAGCGCGACGCGCCGCGGAAGCCCAGCATGGGGTTCTCTTCCTCGGGCTCGTAGCGCGAACCGCCCACCAGCTTGCGGTACTCGTTGGACTTGAAGTCCGACATACGCACGATGACCGGCTTCGGGTAGAACGCGGCGGCGATCGTCGCCACGCCTTCCGCCATCTTCTCAACGAAGAATGCGCGCGGGCTGGCGTGCCCGCGAGCGGCCGATTCCACGGCCTTCTTCAGTTCGCCGTCCACGTTCGGGTAGTCCAGGACTGCCTTCGGGTGGATGCCGATGTTGTTGTTGATGATGAATTCCAGACGCGCCAGGCCCACGCCGCCGTTGGGGATCTGCGCGAAGTCGAACGCCAGTTGGGGGTTGCCCACGTTCATCATGATCTTCAGATCGATGGCGGGCATTTCGCCGCGGCGCACTTCTTCCACTTCGGTTTCGATCAGGCCGTCATAGATGCGGCCTTCGTCGCCTTCCGCGCAAGACACGGTCACGGCCTGGCCTTCCTTCAGCAGGTCCGTCGCGTTACCGCAACCCACCACAGCCGGAATGCCCAGTTCGCGCGCGATGATCGCGGCGTGGCAGGTACGGCCGCCACGGTTCGTCACGATGGCCGCGGCACGCTTCATCACGGGTTCCCAGTTGGGGTCCGTCATGTCGGTGACCAGCACGTCGCCCGGCTGAACCTTGTCCATGTCCGAGATGTCGCCCACGACGCGGACGGGGCCGGCGCCGATCTTCTGGCCGATTGCGCGGCCGGTGATCAGGACCTGGCCGGTGGCCTTCAGGCGGTAGCGCTGCTGCACGTCGTTCACGCCCTGCTGCGACTTCACCGTTTCGGGACGCGCTTGCAGGATGTAGATCTTGCCGTCGACGCCATCGCGGCCCCACTCGATGTCCATCGGGCGCTTGTAGTGCTGTTCGATGATGACGGCGTAGCGGGCCAGTTCATTGACCTCGTCGTCGGTCAGCGAGTAGCGGTTGCGCTCGGACACGGGCACGTCAACGGTGCGCACGGCGCGGCCTTCCGGACGCTCCGGGTCGAATTCCATCTTGATCAGCTTGGAGCCGATGCGGCGGCCAACGATCGGGAACTTGCCTTGAGCCAGCGTGGGCTTGAAGACGTAGAACTCGTCGGGGTTGACGGCGCCTTGCACCACGGTTTCGCCCAGGCCGTAGGACGACGTGATGAACACGACGTCTTCAAAACCCGATTCGGTGTCGATGGTGAACATGACGCCGGCGCTGCCCTTGTCGGAACGCACCATGCGCTGAATGCCGGCCGACAGGGCGACATCGGCGTGGGCATAGCCCTTGTGCACGCGATAGGAAATGGCGCGGTCGTTGTACAGCGACGCGAACACGTGGCGGATCTTGTCCAGCACGTCATCGATGCCAACAACGTTCAGGAAGGTTTCCTGCTGGCCGGCGAACGAGGCGTCGGGCAGGTCTTCTGCGGTGGCGGAGGAGCGCACGGCAAACGAGCCCTTGCCGTCAGCGTCGAGCTTGGCAAAGGCTTCGCGGATTTGTGCTTCGAATTCAGCCGAGAACGGCGCTTCGACGATCCATTGACGGATCTGCGCGCCGGCGTTGGCCAGCTCGCGCACGTCTTCGGGGTTCAGCGTGGTCAGGCGTTCAGCAATGCGCTGGTCCAGGCCCGAGGCTTTCAGGAAATCACGGAAAGCGTCGGCGGTCGTGGCAAAGCCGCCCGGAACGCGGACGCCCGCGCCAGACAGCTGGCTGATCATTTCGCCTAGTGATGCGTTCTTGCCTCCTACCGAGTCCACGTCCGTCATGCGGAGCTGCTCGAACAAAACAACATACGACATTGAAGTCACCTTTTACAATGGAATGAAAGCGAGTTAGGTCAAAGCATGAATCAAGCACAAAACACTGCTTTTTCAGACGCTGACCAAACTGGCCTTGGACCGCCCTTGGGGTGACTTATAGGGGCCTGATTGTACTCGGTGGAGTACCCTCGGCTATCTGACTGGTTGGAATTTTTTACACATGACATCTACCCCGATCGTACGCACGGTATACATCGTTTCCGACAGTACCGGCATCACCGCTGAAACGTTCAGCCAGTCGGTGCTTTCCCAGTTCGAAGAGGTTGATTTCAAGCCGATCCGCCTGCCTTTTGTCGACACGCTCGAAAAAGCCGCCGAAGTCGCCATGCGGATCGACCGCAGCGCCCTGGAAGCCGGCGTGCCGCCCATTGTGTTCAGCACCCTGGTCAACCCCGAAATCCTGGCCCGTGTTCGCCAGGCGAACGGCATTTTCATGGACCTGTTCGGCACCTTTGTCAGCCATATCGAACAGGCGCTGGGCCTGAAGTCCAGCCACTCCATCGGCCGCTCGCACATGCAGGCCAATTCAGAAAAGTACCGCAATCGTATCGACGCCATCAACTTCAGCCTGGCGCACGATGACGGCCAGTTCGTGAACCAGCTGGACCAGGCCGACGTCATCCTGGTGGGCGTGTCCCGCTGCGGCAAGACGCCAACCAGCCTGTACCTGGCCATGCAGTACGCCATCAAGGCGGCCAACTTCCCGCTGACGCCCGACGATTTCGAGCGCGGCACCCTGCCCTCGACCATCGCCCCGCACCGGGCCAAGCTGTTTGGCCTGTCGATCCAACCCGAGCGCCTGGCTGAAGTGCGCAATGAACGCCGCCCCAACAGCCGCTACTCGCAACTGGAGCAGTGCCGCTATGAAGTGGCCGAAGCCGAGCGCATGATGCGCCGCGAAGGCATTTCCTGGCTGTCCAGCACCACGAAGTCCATCGAAGAAATCGCGACGACGGTGCTGCAGGAAGTGGGCCTGGATCGGGGCTAAAAAAAAACCAGGGCGCATCATGGATGCGCCCTGGCTGTTTTCGCGTGTAGGAAACGCGGCCGAATTACAGGCCCGGCGCGCGCTCAGGGGATGCCGCGCCCCAATAGCGCAACCCGCGCATTTCGTTTTCGGCTACTTCCGGCGGGTCGACCAACTGCATCGACAACTTTCCGACCGCCCCCGTGGCGCCATACACTTCGGCCTTCACTCGCACGTAACGCGTTTGGCCGGGGTCGAGCATGAAGCTCACGCCGTCGCCCGTCCAGTACAGGTTGGTGACCACGTAACTGCCCGCGGGCCGATCCACAAAGAAAAAGCTGCCCGGCTTGTTGCGGCCAACGACTTCATTGTTGACGCGCAGCTTTTGCTGCGCGGCCGCCAGATTGGTCGGCTGAGGCTGATAGAAATAGATCCGGCCCTTGCCCTCGGCAATGGGCGGAAGCTGGCCATGCAACGCGTCATACTTGGGGCCAGCACAGCCGGCCAGCAAAACGGCAACGGCCGCGGCCGCCAATCCTTTGATCCACGAACTCATTGACGCATCTCCACGGGCAGCGTGACGGGGCGGGAAAGCGGCATGAATGCGCTTTCGCCGGGCAGATAAAAGCCCAGCAGCTTGCCGGACGACGCGACCAGATACGCTTCGCCCTGGCGGCGGGTTTGAATCGTGAACAGCCCGTTCATCGAGCGGTAGACATCGCCTTGCGGCAACGCCCCGACACGGCGCCACTGCGAGCCAGCCGGCAGCGTCACGCTGCTGTCGTTAGGCAATGCCGCGATGACAACCCGGGACAATTGAATGGTGTAGACCGGGTCCGCCGCGGCCACCGGAACCATGCCGACTTTTTGCGTGCTGACCGACATGCATGCGCTTAACGCCAGCGCGCACGCCGACGTCAACAGCAGCGCCCGGCACGCACGCTTAACACCCTGGAATTTGTGAAACGGCAATGACGCCATAGCCACCTCGGGAAATACAAAGCGTGGAGTATATGAGTGCGACGGAATTTTACAAACTGTTCGGCATCAATAGCGCAGCTTTTCCCGGTCGCGGTGCCCGGCGCCCCAATACTTCAAGTCCGCCAATGATTGCGTGGCCACGTCGGCTGATGCTTCCGGGCGCAACACCTGTTTGCCGGCCTCGACGTCAACGCGCACGTACACCGTCTGGCCGGCCGACAACTCCAATTTGATCCCTGCATCCGGATTCTTGCGATCCGGCGCCAAGGTCAGCGTGGTCACGCCAGCAGGCCGGTCCACGTAGAAAAACCTGCCGGCTTTGGAGCGTCCGACTTTGCGGCCATTGACCATAATGGCTGGCTGCGCGACATCCTTGGCGTTGGCGAGCTGATAGACATAGACGCGGCCCAATCCCGGCTCAATCTCGGGAATTTGCGACGACACGTCCGCATAACGCGGCCCAGCGCATCCGGCCAACAACAACACCGCTCCTGCCATTGCAAGCGCCAATCTGAACATCGTTTTCATTGATCTCCCCTTGGATTCGCAGCAGGCGTAAACCGGCGTCACGCCCGCGCAACGCGCGAGTATAAACGGGGTCAGTCCCGATCGCAGGGGTTGTAAGAAAACGAACGGCTCAGCGCGGCGCGCTTGTCAGCGCCTGGCGGCGTTGTTCGAAGAGGCAGATCGCGGCGGCCGCGCCCACATTTAGCGATTCGACGGCGGCCATGTCGTGCGGGATGCGCACCTTGAGACGGGCTGCGGTCAGCAAGGCCGGGTCCACGCCCTGCCCTTCGTGCCCGAACACCCACGCGCAACGAAGCGGCAAGCGGCCTTCGTACAAGTCTTGCGCGCCCTCCAGCGCGGTGGCGACCAGCGGCACACGCAGGCTTGGCAACAGCGCTTGAAGGTCGACGTGCTCGTGGATGGCCAGCGCAAAGTGCGCGCCCTGCCCGCTGCGCAACACTTTGGGAGACCAGGCGGCGGCGGTGCCGGTGGCCAGGAACACCCGTTTGACGCCGGCCGCTGCGCACGTGCGCAGCAAGGTGCCGACGTTGCCTGGGTCTTGAATGCGGTCGAACAACACGCAGTTCTCGTCGACCGCTGCCGGCAGTTCCATCGCGGCAGGCGTGACCAAAAACGCCACCCCCTGGACGCTTTCCACGCTAGCCAGCGATTGCATCAGCCGGGCGTCCAACGCCAGGCAGCGCGCATCCGGCACTGCGGCAGCAAGCGCCGCGATATCGGGTTGAGACAGGCGATCAACATCAAAGACAGCCTGATCCGGCGCGCCATGATGCTGCAACCAGGCTTGGCACAGGTGCACCCCGTCCAGCAGCACGGGCGCGCCGCGCTTGCCGGCCGTGCCGGCCAGCTTGGCCAGCGCCTTGACCGCGGGATTGTCGCGGGAACTGATGTGCTTCATGGGGTCAGGCCGAATGCCTTGATGGGCGCAAAGCTGCGCCGGTGTTCCGCGCAGGGGCCGTGTTCGCGCAGCAGTTGCAGGTGCAGCGCCGTGCCGTAGCCCTTGTGCTGATCGAACGCGTATTGGGGATACAGCGTGTGCAGGCGCACCAGATCGGCGTCGCGCGCCGTCTTGGCAAGAATCGAGGCCGCCGATATCGCCGGCACAAGCGCATCGCCCTTGATGACCGTCTGCACGGTGCACGTGAGTTTGGGGGCTTGGTTGCCATCCACCAGCGCCAGTTGCGCGGGCGTGGACAGCCCCTGCACGGCGCGCTGCATCGCCAGCATGGTGGCGCGCAGGATGTTCAGCGTGTCGATTTCATCCACGCTGGCGCTGGCAATACACCAGGCCAGCGCGTGTTCCTTGATTTGCACCGCCAACGCTTCGCGCGTGGCGGCCTTCAGCACTTTGGAATCGGCCAGGCCGTCGATGGGGCGATCGGGGTGCAGAATGACCGCCGCCGCGTAAACCGCGCCCGCCAACGGCCCCCTGCCCGCCTCGTCCACACCTGCCGTGATCAAGGCGGGTTGAATCGGGGCCGCGAACAGATCAGGCTGCTCCACCTGCCACCTCCAGAATCGCCTGGGCAGCCAAAGCCGGCGTATCGCGCAACAGCTCTTGGTGCATGGCGGTAAAGCGCGCTTCGACGCGCGCGATCAGCGCATCATCGGTCAACGACGCCCACGTGGCTTCAGCAAGCTTTTCGGGGGTGGCGTCGTCTTGCAGCAATTCAGGCACCGCGAAATCGCGCAACAGCACGTTGGGCAAACCTACCCACGGCAGGTACGGCCGCTGCTGCCCGGACTTCCACGACATGATGCGCCGCATCCACGGCGACAGCACGTACGAAATCACCATGGGGCGCTTGTACAGCGCGGTCTCAAGCGTGGCGGTGCCGCTGGCCACCAGCACCGCGTTAGCCGCTTCCATGACGGACCACGCCACGGGCGCCTTGCGGTCGCCGCCCGCGCCGTGCAGATCATCCGCGGTAATGCAGCGCAGACCCGGCACGGGATGCTGCGCCAGGATGGCCTGAAATTCCGACCGGCGCTGATCGTTGACCATCGGCACCACGCATTGCAGCGCCGGATCTTTCTTCAGCAGTAACTGCGCCGCTTGCAGGAAGCGCGGCGCCAATAGCCGGATCTCGGACGAACGGCTGCCCGGCAAAATGGCCAGCACGCGCGCGTTCTGATCAATACCCAGACGCGCGCGCGCCGCCGCGCGATCAGGCTCCATGGGGATGGCGCCCGCCAGCGGGTGGCCCACGTACGTGACCGGGATGCCTTCCTTGCGGTAGATTTCTTCCTCGAACGGGAACAGCACCAGCATGTGCGATACCGATTCGCGGATCTTGTGAATGCGTTCGTAGCGCCAGGCCCAGATGGACGGGCCGACGAAATGCACCGTGGGCGTGCCGGCCAATCGCAGTTGGTGTTCCAGCCGCAGATTGAAGTCGGGCGCATCGATGCCGACAAAGACCGATGGCGGCTCGGCCAGCCAGCGGCGCTTGACGTCACGATACGTGCCAAGCAGGCTGGGCAAGCGCTTCAAGGCATCGACATAGCCGAACACCGTCAGCGCATGCATGGGGTGCCAGGTATCGAACTCACGCGCCTGCATCTGCGGGCCGCCGATGCCTTCGCAGCGCACACTGGCGTCGCGCGCTTGCAAACCGGCAATGATACGACCGGCCAGCAAGTCGCCCGAAGGCTCGCCGGCCACCATGCCGATCCGCGTGTTCATGGGCGAATGATGCCGCGCGATGCGACGTCGAGGAAATCGAGCAACGTTTGCAGGTGCTCGGCGGCCTCGGGGATTTCTTGCTGGCGCTTGCGCAATTCAGCGCGCGCGGCGTCCAGCGGCAAACCACGGCGGAAGATGATTTTGTAGGCTTCGCGCAGCGCCGAGATCATCACCGGGGTAAATCCGCGGCGCTTCAAGCCTTCGACGTTGACGCCCACCGGACGGCACGGGTTGCCCGCCGCCAGCACGAACGGCGGCGAATCCTGCATGAGCGAGCTGTTGCCGCCCGTCATGGAGTGCGCGCCGACGCGCGAGAACTGGTGCACGCCGGTCAGGCCGCCAATGATGGCCCAGTCGCCCACATGAACGTGGCCGCCCAGTTGCACCGAGTTGGCCAGGATCGTGTGGCTGCCGATATGGCAGTCATGCGCCACGTGCACATAGGCCATGATCCAGTTGTCATTGCCTATCGTCGTCTCGCCGCCATCCTGCACCGTGCCGGTGTTCAGCGTGACAAATTCACGCACCGTATTGCCGTCACCGATCGTCAGGCGCGTCTTCTCGCCGGCGTACTTCTTGTCTTGCGGCATGCCGCCGATCGAGCAGTAACGGTAGAAGCGGTTATTGCGTCCGATGGTGGTGACGCCGTCCACCATGCAGTACGGGCCGATTTCGGTGCCCGCGCCGATGGTTACGTCAGGCCCAACCACCGCGAACGGGCCGATCACGGCGCTCGGGTCGATGGTTGCCGCCGGATCAACGACAGCGGTGGGATGGATGTTTCCTGCCATTTACTCTTCCAGGCTGCGAATCGCGCACATCAGTTTGGCGGACGCCACTTCCTGGCCGTCGACAGTTGCGCGCGCGGCGTATTTACAGATGCTGCGGCTCAAGCGTTCGGCCTCGACTTCGATGCGCAACTGGTCACCCGGCACGACGGGGCGGCGAAAGCGCGCGCCATCAATACCGACCAGGTAGTAAGCCGTCTTCGACCCTTCGCACTTCAGGCCGCCGTTTTCGTCCGTGAACGAGAACAGCGCCGAGGCCTGAGCCATGGCTTCCACGATGAGCACGCCCGGCATCACCGGATGGTGAGGAAAGTGACCGTTGAAAAACGGTTCGTTGATCGAAACGTTCTTGATGGCCACGATGGATTTACCGGGCACCATTTCAACGACGCGATCAATCAGCAGCATCGGGTAACGATGCGGCAGCCTCTCCATGATCCCCTTGATGTCGAGTTCCATTTTTCTATGCTTTCCTGCGAAATGAAATAATTTTGGCGCGTGCACGCCAGGGCGGCATGCGCGCGCCCTAGTCTTTTTCCAGCGTGCGCACGCGGCGGCGCAGTTGCGCCAACTGTTGTATCACGGCGGCGTTGCGCTGCCATTCACCGTGCTCCGCATACGGGAACACCCCGGTATAGCGGCCAGGTTTCGAAATGCTGGACGTCACCGCCGTGCCGCCCGAAATGTGCACGTCGTCGCCCAGGCTCAAATGGCCTGACAGCATCGCGGCGCCGCCTATGGTGCAGCGTTCGCCGATGGTCGTCGAACCCGCGATCCCGACACATGCCGCCACCGCGGTATGCGCGCCGATGCGCACGTTGTGCGCCACCATGATCTGGTTGTCGAGCTTTACGCCATCAGCCACCACGGTGTCGTCCAGCGCGCCGCGGTCGATGGTCGTGTTGGCGCCGATTTCAACGTCATCGCCCACTGACACCCCGCCCAGCTGGGGAATCTTGCCCCAGGCGCCCTTGCCCAGCGTCGGGTCCGGCGCAAAGCCGAAACCGTCCGCACCCAGCACGGCGCCACTGTGGATGATGGCTCGCGCGCCCACTTTCACGCCTTCATACAGCGTGACGTGTGCGTGCAAACGGCTGCCCGGCCCGATGGACGAACCCACACCGACCACGCAGCCCGGTCCTAGGACCGAATCGCGGCCGATGCGCGCACCCGCTTCCACCACGCAATTGGGGCCAATACGCACGCCCTCTTCGAGGGTGGCGTCTGGCGCAATTACGGCGGAAGAATGCGTGGACCCCGGCAGCACCGGCCGGCGCGCAGCGTCGAACCATTGCGCCACACGGGCGTAAAGCAGATAGGGATGTTTGCAGACGACCAGCGCGAACGGCGGCCGGGCGGCCCCGGGCGCTTCCAGGGCCTCGGCCACGTCGGCAGAGACGATGACCGCCCCTGCCTGCGTGGAGCCGAGCTGGCTCTGGTAGCGCGGGTTGGCCAGGAAAGTGATTTCCTGCGGCCCCGCCGAAGACAGCGTCCCGAGGCCGCAGACCTTGAAAGGCTCCGACCCGGGCGCAGCGCTGATACGCCAGTCCATACCCTGGGTGTTGGCGGCGCTCAGCAGTGCTTCGAGTGTGGGCGCGCGGGCAAGATCCAGTAAAACCGGCATAACGTCGCGGGTACTGCTTACTTGCCCAGGCTCTGAATCACCTTGTCGGTGATGTCGATGCGCGGATTGACCGTCACGGCGTCCTGAATGATCAGGTCGTAGCTTTCTTGCTCGGCGATACGCTTGATGGCTTCGTTAGCCTTCGTGACGATGCCCGAGAACTCTTCGTTGCGGCGGCGGTTGAAGTCTTCCTGGAATTCACGACGCTTGCGTTGCAGGTCGGTATCCAGATTGGACAATTCGCGCTGGCGCTTCACGCGATCCGATTCCGACAGGACGGGAGCGTCCTTGTCGAACTTTTCGGCTTGCGAACGCAGGCTGTTGTTCAGGCGTTGAAGTTCATCGTCGCGCTTCTTGAATTCGGCTTCGATCTTGCTTTGCGCCGTCTTGGCAGGACCGGATTCACGCAGAATCCGCTCGGTGTTGACGAAGCCGATCTTGGTGTTTTGAGCCTGCGCGGGAATCGCAGCAGCCGAACCGAGAATGAGCGCACCCACCAGGGCAATGGAGCCGCCCAGCTTGCCACGGCGCTTGGCGCGCGGCGTATTCGATGATTTAAGTGCGAAATCAGACATCATGAAAATCTCACCTTCCAGTAAGGCAAAGCCAAAGTGTGTATTGTGCCACTAAACAGCAAGGGAGCCGGGCCAGGAGGCCCCTCCCTTGTTTTCAAGCGTAACGGCGCGCTTAGAAACCGGTCCCGATCTGGAACTGGAAGCTTTGCTTGTCGTCGCCAGCCTTGGAATTAAGCGGGCGAGCATACGACAACTGCAACGGACCCATCGGCGACTGCCACGACAGGCCGATACCCGCCGAGAAACGCCAGCCGCACGGATCTTCCACTTCGCTGCCCGCCTTGCCGGCCGAACAACCCAGATCCGACGACACCTGGCCCGCGTCGCTGAAGATGAACCAGCGCAGCGTGCGGTCTTTCGACGCGCCCGGGAACGGCAGGTACAGCTGTGCGTTGGCGATGATACGGCGCGTGCCGCCCAGGTAGTCGCCCGTCTTGGTATCCCGCGGACCCAGCGACGACCCTTCGTAACCGCGAACGGTGCCGATACCGCCGGCGTACACGTTCTTGATGACCGGGTAGTCTTTGCCGCCGTAGCTCTTGCCCCAGTCCGCCATGCCGTTCAAGGCCAGCGTGTAGGAGCCGCCCAACGGCACGAAATACTGTTGCTGCGCGGTGAGCAGCGTGTACTTCAGGTCGACGGTGGACACGTCGGCCTTCAGGCGGGTGTACGAACCCTTCGTCGGCGCCAGTGCGCTGTCACGGGTGTCGTTGGACCAGCCGGTGTTGAAGATCACCGAGTTCGTCGAATCGCCGTAGTCCTTCACGAACTTGTCGTAGGCTGCGGGCGAGTTGTCGAACAGATCGATCTGGTTGTGCTCAAGGTTCGCGCCCATGAAGATCCGGTCGAATTCCGAAATCGGAATGCCGAAGTTCATGCCCAGGCCGATTGCCTTGACGCGGTAATCACCGTCGTTGTTGTTCCAGGGTTCGGTCACGCGGTAGTACGCGGACGTCGTGCGGCTGATGCCGTCCTTTGTCCAGTACGGATCGGTGTGCGACAGCACGACCGCGCGGTTCGTCTTGCTGGTGTTCAATTGCAGCGTCAGGTTCGTGCCGCTGCCGAAGACGTTGTCTTCACTGATACCGGCCGACAGAATCGCCTTTTCAGACGAGCCGTAACCCACGCCCAGGTTGATCATGCCGGTGGGCTTTTCCTTCACGTCGACGTTCACGTCGACCTGGTCGGGCGAGCCCGGAACCGGATCGGTCTTGACGTTGACGTCGCTGAAATAGCCCAGGCGATCGACGCGGTCGCGCGAGGTCTTGATGTCTTTGGCGTCGTACCAGGCGGCTTCCTGCTGGCGCATTTCGCGGCGCACGACTTCGTCGCGCGTGCGGGTATTGCCGCCAATCTGGATGCGGCGCACGTACACACGGCGGCTCGGGTCGACGTAGAACGTCAGGTCGGCTTCGTGCTTGGCGCGGTCCAGCTGCGGGTTCGGGTTCACGTTGGCGAACGCGTAGCCCAATTCACCCAGGTAGTCGGTGATGGCTTTCGCCGAATCGTTGGCCTTGGCGGCCGAGAACGTTTCGTCCGGCTTGACCTGCACCAGCGCGTTGATTTCCTTGTCCAGACCCAACAGGTTGCCAGCCAGCTTCACGCTGCGGACCTTGTACGGTTCGCCTTCGTGGACGGTGATCGTGATGTTGATGTCTTTGCGGTCAGGCGAGATCGTGACCTGCGGCGGCTCAACCGTGAATTCCAGGTAGCCCTTGTCCAGGTAGAACGAGCGCAGGCGTTCCAGATCGCCCTCGAGCTTTTCGCGCGAGTACTTGTCGGTATCGGTGTACCAGGTCAGCCAGCCCGGTGTCGTCAGCTTGAACTCGTCCAGCAGATCGCTTTCCGAGAAGGCCTTGTTGCCCACGAAGCGAATTTGCTGAATGCGCGCCACCGAGCCTTCGAACACGTCAAAGCTCACGCCCACGCGGTTACGCGGCAGCGGGGTCACGGTGGAGGTCACTTCAACGCCGTACTTGCCCTTGGACAGGTACTGCTGCTTCAGTTCGTATTCCGCGCGTTCAAGCATGGAACGGTCGAAGATTCGGCCTTCGGCAAATCCCACCTGGCCCAGCGAGGTGGTGATGGCCTTGGAGTCGAACTCGCGCATGCCGTTGAAGTTGACAGAGGCGATCGTCGGGCGTTCTTGCACCACGACGACCACGACGTTGTTGTCCGTCTGGATCTGCACGTCGGTGAAAAAGCCCGTGCCGTACAGGCGGCGGATCGCTTCGGTGGCTTCTTCTTCGGTGAATTTCTCGCCCACCTTGACGGGGAGATAACCAAACACCGTACCGGCGTCAGTCCGTTGAATACCCTCTACGCGGATATCCCGCACGACAAAAGGGTCGAAGGCTTGGGCCATGGCCGGCAGCAATAAGGCGGCGATGAGACCCGGCAGTACACCCTTTTTGTGATGAAACATCCGGCGAAAAGACATCCTTGAGTATCCTCGGTCGTGCAAATGGCGGGGGATTTTATGCTAAATCGCGCTTAAGTGAATAAGCGCGTGAAATCGTTAAACAGCGCAAGGCCCATCAGGCCGGCTAATAAACCAATGCCAGCGCGCTGTCCGATGTCGATCCACTTGGCTGGCGGCGGGCTGCCCCGCACAATTTCGACGAGATAGTACAGCAGATGGCCGCCATCCAGCATAGGTATGGGTAGCAAATTTAGTACGCCCAGGCTGATACTGATCAACGCGATATAGGCGATGTACGCAACAATCCCGATTCGGGCGGTCTGTCCGGCGTAGTCGGCGATGGTGACGGGCCCGCTGACGTTGCGCCAGGAAACATCGCCCGTGACCATGCGGCCCATCATGCGCAGTGAGAACCAGGCCGTGTCCCAGGTGCGGACCGCGCCGCGCCAGACGCTTTCGAACAAGCCGTAGCGCACCGTGACCATGGGGATGTCGCCACCCAGCTGGACGCCAAGCCGGCCCACTTCCTGGCCGTTGACCGTTTCCGCGCGGGGCGTGACGTTCAGAGAAATATGAGCGCCGTCGCGCACCAAGGTCAGCGCCAGCGTCTTGCCCGCGCTTTCCTGAATCTGTTTAACGAGACCGCCCGTATCCGGCGTGGGTTTGCCATCCACCGAGACGATCAGGTCGCCCGTGCGCAAACCGGCAGCCTGCCCTTCCCCGCCATCAATGACGGCGCGCACGGCAGGCTTGGGTTGGGCCAGGCGGATGCCGGCTGCGGCCAGCGGATCGCCCGTGGACGGGTCCATGGCGTTTGCGGGCAGGTTCAGTTCACGCTGCTGGACGGCGCCAGAAGGCGTGCTGACTTCGATCAGGGCGCGCCCGCCCGTGGCCATGACGTCCATCAGGCGCCAACGGGCGTCCGACCACGACCCGACTTCCTGGCCGTCGATGGCCAGGATGCGATCACCTAGCAGCAGACCGGCGTGCGCCGCCGGGGTGTCCGCCGCGGGCTGCGCGACGATCGCTTGCGGCTCTTCGGTGCCGGCCATGTTCAGGCCCGCATACAGGAAGACGGCAAGGATCAGATTGAAGATGGGGCCGGCGGCGACAATCGCGATGCGCTTGCCGACGGATTTATTGTTGAACGCGCCGGCCGCCTCGGAGGGGCTGGCGCCCGCAGGCGCTTCGTCCTGCATCTTGACGTAGCCGCCCAGCGGCAACGCGGAGACGGCCCATTCCGTGCCATGGCGGTCGGTGCGGCGCAGGATGACCTTGCCAAACCCCACAGAGAACCGCAACACCTTCACGCCGCACAGGCGCGCCACCCAGTAATGTCCCAGCTCATGAAAGATGATCAGGGAGCCAAGCGCAACCGCAAAGGCCAACAGGGTGAAAAGCATCGGGATCGGAATCTAGGGAATCAGAAGCAAGCGCGGCCAGCCATCAGGCCAGCCCCAGGTTACCTGCGAAGATGCGCGCCTCTGCATCCAGCGCGAGCACATCGTCAAGACTGCTGAGCGTAACAGATGCTTGCCGCGCCTGCCACTCAAGAGAGGCCTCGATCACGCGCGGAATCCAGGTGTAGGCCAGCCGGCCGCCCAAAAACGCGTCGACGGCGATCTCGTTGGCCGCGTTGAGCGCGACGCAAGCGCCCTGCCCGGCCCGCAAAGCGGCGAACGAGAGCGCCAGGCAGGGAAATCGGGCCAGATCCGGCTTTTCGAAGTCCAGGCGGCCCAGGCGCGTCAGGTCCAGCGGCCCGACCCCGCTTTCCAGGCGCTCAGGGAACCCCAGCCCGTAGGCAATGGGGGTGCGCATATCGGGCTGGCCCAGTTGCGCCAGGACCGAGCCGTCGTCGTATTCGACCATGGAATGCACCACGCTTTGCGGGTGCACCACGACCTCGATGCGCTCGGCAGGCATGGCGAACAGCCAGTGCGCCTCGATCACTTCCAGGCCCTTGTTCAGCATGGTCGCCGAGTCCACCGAAATCTTGCGGCCCATGCTCCAGTTGGGATGGGCGCAAGCTTGGGCTGGCGTCACGTCGTGCAGGTCTTCCAGGTCGCGTCCGCGGAACGGCCCGCCAGAGGCCGTCAGCAACAGCCGGCGCACACCCGGCGCGGGCGCGTCAGGCGCCTGCGCGCGCCCGCCATGGGGCAGGCACTGAAAAATGGCGTTGTGCTCGCTGTCGATCGGCAACAGTTCGGCGCCGTTATCGCGGATCGCCTGCATGAACAGCGAACCCGCCGCGACCAGCGCTTCTTTATTGGCCAGCAGCACGCGCTTGCCGCTGCGTGCGGCGGCAAGCGCCGCGGGCAGGCCAGCCGCGCCCACAATCGCCGCCATCACGGAATCACATTGCGTATCGGCGGCCGTGTCGGCCAAGGCCTGGGCGCCCACGCGAATCTCGGGCATAGGCTGCCCGCCAGCCCAGGCGGCGGTAAATTTCTTGCGGGCGGCCTCATCGGGGACCACCACCACAGCGGCTCGGCAGGCCTGCGCCTGCTCGGCCAAACGTTCCATCCGGCTGTAAGCGGACAGCGCATAAACCGCCAGCCGATCAGGGTGGCGGGCAATCACATCCAGCGTGCTTTCACCGATCGACCCCGTCGATCCCAGCACGACGACGCGTTGAAAAGCCCTCAAAACAACACTCCAGACAAAAGTAGCGCGAACGGCGCAACCGGAAGAATCGCGTCGATGCGGTCATAGACCCCGCCATGACCGGGCAACAGCGTGCTGGAGTCTTTGCGGCCCGCGCGGCGCTTGAGCAGCGATTCGAACAGGTCACCCACAATGGACACGACACCCAGCAATGCGGCGATCGGCAGCGCCAACCAGAAGCTCCAGCGTTCAACCAAAGCGTGGCCGAAAGATCCCGCCCACAAACTGGACAGGCCAATCCAGACCACCGCGCCCAGCACACCGGCAATGGCGCCTTCTATCGTCTTGCCCGGGCTGACTCGCGGGGCCAGTTTACGCTTGCCGAACGCGCGGCCGGCAAAATAGGCCGCAATATCAGCCACCCAGACGAGCGCCAGCAACGACACGACGAACCCTGCCCCGCGCGCGACGAACATCTGCGCCAGCACGGCCCAGGCCGCAAATGCGGCAGGCACGGAAAACACAGACCAGCCCAGGCTGGCGGGCGGCGCGTCGGAACGGCCACGCACCACCGCCGTAAGCCCGCCAAACAACCACACCGTCGACACCGCCGGCACCACGTAACGCAGCACCCAGGCAGGGTCGCTCCAGCCGCTGCGGTCGCCCGCCAGCCAAGCGGACGCCAGCGCCAGCATGCCGGCAAACAGCAGCACGGCGACACCAATGGAAATCAGGGGGGACGGGGGTTGCGGCAGCGTCAGGCGCAGCCATTCCCAGTTGGCGCACGCGGCGGCCAGGGCAAGCAAGGCAACAAACCACCAGGGGTTCGCGCTGATCATTGCGGCGGCCAGAATGGCCAACAGAATGACGGCGGTAACGATACGCTGGCCCAACATATGACGGTCTCCTCGTGTGCTGCTTTGGAAAGACGCGCTTGTCGCCGTCTGTTTACTGCGCGCCGCTTTCGCTGACTTGCGCGCTGGTGCGGCCGAAGCGCCGCTCGCGGGTGCGGTACCAGTCAAAAGCCGCTTGCAGCTCGGCGGCGCCGAAATCCGGCCAGTAGCGGTCCGTGAAGTAGAACTCCGCGTAGGCCATCTGCCAGATCAGGAAATTGGAAATGCGCTGCTCGCCGCCAGTGCGGATGAACAGGTCGGGCTCAGGCGCCCACGACATCGAAAGATGACGAGCCAGACGCTCTTCGTCCACCAGCTCGGGCGTGGCGGCAAGCGTGGGCTCGGCGGCCAGCATGGCGCGGGTGGCTTGAAGAATGTCCCAGCGTCCGCCGTAGTTGGCGGCGACCGTCAGGTGCAGACGGTCGTTATGCGCGGTGCGCTCTTGGGCGGCGACGATCAGCTCTTGCAGACGGGGTTCGAACGCGCTCAGGTCGCCGATGACGTGCAAGCGCACGCCCTGCTCGTCCAGCTTGCCGATTTCGCGTTCCAGCGCCTGCACGAACAGGCGCATCAGCAACGACACTTCTTCGGCGGGCCGGCGCCAGTTCTCGGAACTGAACGCGAACAGGGTCAGATAGCGCACGCCTGCGCGGCCGCAGGCTTCCACCACGCGGCGCACTGCCTGCACGCCCTTGGCGTGTCCGGCCGTGCGGGGCAGCAGCCGCCGCGTCGCCCACCGGCCATTGCCATCCATGATGATGGCGACGTGCTCGGGGATGTCGCGAGTGTCGGGAACCGCCTGGGTGGAACTGGTTGCCATGGGTCTGGGGCTGCGCGCGGAGGGCCGGCGAAAATCAGTAATACGGGAGAAAAACCTGCGCCGTCATTCCATCGCTGCAACAGGGACTTGCAAGGCAATGGTAAGGACGGCGCATAGGCAAGAAAATCCTGACGCCGGAACGAAACGGCAAAGCCGCCCCGCCCCGAAGCAATCACGGATTATACGGTCATGATTTCCGCTTCTTTCTGGACGACCATCTTGTCGATGTCGGCCACGGCGCGATCGGTCAACTTTTGGACGTCATCCTGCGAACGACGCTCGTCGTCTTCGGAGATTTCCTTGTCCTTGACCAGCTTCTTCAGCGCTTCGTTCGCTTCACGGCGCAGGTTGCGCACGGCGATCTTGGCGTCTTCGCCTTCGCTGCGCACGACCTTGGTCAGATCGCGGCGGCGCTCTTCGGTCAGGGCGGGCATCGGCACGCGGATGGTGTCGCCCATCGAGATGGGGTTCAGACCCAGGTCCGATTCACGGATAGCCTTTTCGATCGGGCCGGCCATGTGCTTTTCGTAGGGCTGCACGCTGATGGTGCGGGCGTCCACGAGGTTCACGTTGGCGACCTGGCCGACCGGAACGGGCGAGCCGTAGTACTCGACCTGCACGTGGTCCAGGATGCCGGTGTGGGCGCGGCCCGTGCGGATCTTGCCCAGGTTGATCTTGAGCGTATCAAGCGACTTGGCCATCCTGGCTTCGGCGGATTTGCGGATTTCTGCTGCGCTCATGGAATTTCCTTTTTTTAAACGTGTACCAAGGTGCCTTCGTCTTCGCCGCTGACGACTCGCTTGAGCGCGCCGGACTTATTGATCGAAAACACTTTGATCGGCAGTTTCTGGTCACGGCACAGCGCGAACGCGGTGGCGTCCATGACTTCCAGACGGCGGACAATCGCTTCATCGAAGCTGATACGCGCATAACGCGTTGCAGTGGGGTCCTTGTTGGGGTCCGCACTGTAGATGCCGTCCACTTTGGTGGCCTTCAACACGATCTCGGCTCCGATTTCGGCGCCACGCAAGGCGGCGGCGGTGTCGGTAGTGAAGAAGGGGTTGCCGGTGCCCGCGGCGAAAATAACCACCTTGCCCTCTTCGAGGTAACGCAAGGCTTTCGGGCGGATGTAGGGCTCAACGACCTGATCGATGTTCAGGGCGGATTGTACGCGGGTGTCGATACCCTTGTGCTTGAGCGCGTCTTGCAGGGCAAGTGCGTTCATGATGGTGGCCATCATGCCCATGTAGTCGGCGGTGGCGCGGTCCATGCCCTGCGCACCCGGGGCGACGCCACGGAAAATATTACCTCCGCCGATGACGATAGCCAGTTCGACGCCGGTGGCGGCGACTTCAGCGATCTCATCGGTCATGCGGACGATGGTGGAACGATTGATGCCAAATGCATCGTCGCCCATCAGCGCCTCGCCGGAAAGTTTGAGAAGAACCCGTTTGTATGCTCTGCTGCTCATAGGTGATATCCCGAAGAACAATCCGACGAAAGTGTAAGACAAGAATGGGGCAAGCCCCCAACGCCGCACCCGCCACGCGGGTACACAGGCATCCCCAACCTGAAACTTCGGGGGCCCTGCGGCGAAAAAGGCCGGACTAGAATTTAATCTAGAGCCGGCCTTTAAGCACTACCGTGAGATCAGGCGGCGCCGGCGGCGGCGGCTGCAACCTCAGCGGCGAAGTCGCTGGTCTTCTTCTCGATACCTTCGCCGACAACGAACAGCACGAACTTGCTGATCGAAGCGCCGTTTGCCTTCAGGTGTTGTTCCACCGTGTGCTTGTCGTTCTTGACGAACGGCTGCGACAGCAGGGTCACTTCCTTCAGGTACTTGGCGACCGAACCTTCAACCATCTTGGCGACGATGTCAGCCGGCTTGCCCGATTCAGCAGCCTTTTGCTCGGCAACCGAGCGCTCGGCGGCGATGTCGGCCGGGTTCACGCCGTCGGCGTTCAGGGCCTTGGGCTTGGTGGCGGCGATGTGCATCGCCAGGTCCTTGCCCACTTCCTCGGCGCCCGAGTATTCCACCAGCACGCCGATCTTGCCGCCGTGCACGTAGCTGGCCAGCGCGTTCGGGGTCTCGATGCGCTCGAAGCGGCGGATCGAGATGTTTTCGCCGATCTTGCCGATCAGGGCGGTGCGGGTCGTTTCAACGGTGCCTTCACCGAACGGCAGGGCCGACAGAGCGGCCACGTCGGCCGGGT
Organism: Achromobacter sp. NPDC008082; assembly: GCF_042957345.1. Taxonomy (NCBI): domain Bacteria; kingdom Pseudomonadati; phylum Pseudomonadota; class Betaproteobacteria; order Burkholderiales; family Alcaligenaceae; genus Achromobacter; species Achromobacter sp. NPDC008082. Next base: position 685,747 of record NZ_JBIBIB010000005.1, on the reverse strand, counting down.
TCTGCGTGGCGACCAGTTCGGCCAGCTTGTTCACGAAGCCCACGAAGTCGTCGTTCTTGGCGACGAAGTCGGTTTCGCAGTTGATTTCGATGACGGCGCCTTGCTTGGCGTCGGCGGAGATGAACAGACCGATCAGGCCTTCGGCGGTGACACGGGCAGCAGCCTTGCTGGCCTTGTTGCCCAGCTTGACGCGCAGGATTTCCTCGGCGCGAACCAGGTCGCCTTCGGCTTCCGTCAGGGCCTTCTTGCACTCCATCATGGGCGCGTCGGTCTTCTCGCGCAGTTCCTTGACCAGGGCAGCGGTAATTTCAGCCATGTTTGCTCCAATTTTTGCTAAGACACGCCCCGGCTCGCCGGGGCAGTGATTTGATTCGATGGGACGCCCGCAAGTCGCGGGTTCGGAAGATGGGAGCCCACCTTCGCAGTGCCGGCGAGGCGGGAGCGGATCTTTTTCAAAAACCGCTCCCGAACGCTAACCGCCGGACATGACAATAGGCTTAGGCCTGGTTGTCCTGCACTTCGACGAACTCTTCCTGACCTTCACCCAGCTCTTCGACCAGACCGTTGATGTTCTGTTCGCGGCCTTCCAGCACGGCGTCGGCGATGCCCTTGGCGTACAGCGCGATGGCCTTGGCCGAGTCATCGTTACCCGGAATGACGTAGTCGATACCGTCGGGCGAGTGGTTGGTGTCAACCACGGCGACGACCGGGATACCCAGCGTCTTGGCTTCGGCGATGGCGATCTTGTGGTAGCCGACGTCGATGACGAACATGGCGTCAGGCAGACCGTTCATGTCCTTGATGCCGCCGATCGACTTGTTCAGCTTGTCCAGTTCGCGTTGGAACAGCAGGCCTTCCTTCTTGATCATGCGCTCGGCGCCGCCTTCGGCGACAACGGCTTCCATGTCCTTCAGGCGCTTGACCGAGGTCTTGACCGTCTTGAAGTTGGTCAGCATGCCGCCGAGCCAGCGGGCGTCGACGAAGGGCATGCCGCAACGAGCGGCTTCGGAGGCGACCAGTTCACGCGCAGCGCGCTTGGTGCCGACAAACAGGATGTTGCCGCCGCGAGCAGCGATCTGCTTCACGAACTTGGTGGCTTCCTGGTACTTATCAACCGTCTTTTCCAGGTTGATGATGTGAATCTTGTTGCGGTGACCGAAGATGTACGGAGCCATCTTGGGGTTCCAGTAACGGGTTTGGTGACCGAAGTGGACACCCGCTTCCAGCATTTCGCGCATCAAAGACATGTAATTCTCCAAGGGTTGATTTCTTGCGCCGCACCTGCATCAGCCATTGCTGACACCCTGGGTGGTGTTGCGCGCGATTTCCCGCAACATGCGGGATGGACAAAAATTTTAACCGGGCCGGCCGATCACTGTCGCAATAAAAATACTGCTTCCGCGATAAACCCAGACGGCCGCCACGACGAGAGCCTTGCACTGCACGCTTGAACATGCCTGTACTGGACAGAGATGGCGCTGAGCCAGACACTCCAGGAGATTCCTGGAAGTTTCCGGGGTTCAGCGCACCCGGACTTGTTTTGTTGGCAGCGAAATCCAGCTCTTCGCGAAATTAGGCTAGCCGCCCTCCCGCGCATCAGACCACCAGGGCATTTCTTCAAAAAACCCGAAGGTTTTCAAGAACTTAAACTGGCGTCCATACCGAACCTGCATCGCCGCTCAAAAACATGGCCGGGCTTACAAGCACGCCGCGCCCTGGCTCCACTGATTTCAAATGCGCCCCAATAAATCCTGCTTAGCCTCGCTTGCCCTTAAGCGCGCCTTTTCAGAACCTGACAACCTGCCCGATTTCGCTCCACAACCTTCGCTTGCGGTGAAACTTCAGGGCTTGCTGCCGATCTCATGAAAAGATCGCTCGGGGCTAAGAGACTGGCAGAACTCATGTGGCGCATTTTTCGACCACTTTCGCCAGGATCGGCTCTTGCCGTAACCCGATTGCTCCCCAAAATTTTAGGGAAGCCTATAATTCTACTATTCTTTCAAGCAGACATTCAAGCGAGAGATCGTCAAGTTACTCCATGGGCACAATTACCAATCCGGCCGACCTGGCCAAGATGCGCGCCGCCTGCCAGGATGCCGCCAAAGTCCTCGATTTCATCACTCCCTACGTGAAGCCGGGTGTAACAACCGGAGAGCTGGACCGCCTCTGCCTGGAATACCTGACTGACGAACTCAAGGTGAAGTCCGCCACCGTGGGCTACGCCCCGCCCGGCTACCCGCCCTTTCCTGGCGCCATCTGTACGTCGGTGAACCACCAGGTCTGCCACGGCATTCCGGGCGACAAGGTGCTGAAGAACGGCGATTCGCTGAACATTGACGTCACCATCATCAAAGACGGCTGGTTTGGCGACACCAGCCGCATGTACGCCGTGGGCGAACAATCCATCCTGTCGCGCCGCCTGACCGACATCACCTTCGAGTGCATGTGGAAGGGCATCCAGCAGGTTAAGAACGGCGCCACGCTGGGCGACATCGGCAACGCCATTCAGAAGCACGCGGAATCCAACGGCTTTTCGGTCGTGCGCGAATTCTGCGGCCACGGCATTGGCCAGCGCTTTCACGAAGACCCGCAGGTGTTGCACTACGGCAAGCCTGGCTCGGGCGTGAAATTGGTGACGGGTATGCTCTTCACGATCGAGCCCATGATCAACGCCGGCCGCCGCGAGATCCGCCAATTGTCCGATGGTTGGACGGTTGTGACCCGCGACCACAGCCTGTCCGCCCAGTGGGAGCATGCTGTATGCGTTACCGATACGGGCTATGAAGTGCTGACCTTGTCCCCCGGCATGCCGCAGCCGCCCGCCTTCATCACCGAGCCCATCGTCATCCCCGCCGTCTGAGGCCCCGCCGTCCGCCACCATGACCGCCGAATTTCTTAGCTCCCTGCGCGAACGCATCCAGCAATCCCGGCGGGCCGCGGTGGCCCAATTCCGCGAGCACGAACGCCCGGACACGCTGTTGTCCGAGCTGCGCCGCATCGTGGACGCCGCCCTGCGCGACCTGGTCAAGCACTACCCGCTGCCGATCGGCGCCACGCTGGCGGCCGTGGGCGGCTATGGCCGTGGCGAGCTCTATCCGCATTCCGACGTCGACCTGCTGATTCTGTTGCCGCACGTGCCCACGCGCGAAGACGAATCGGCCATTGAACAATTGGTGGCGGCGCTGTGGGATTTGGGGCTTGAGCCCGGCCACAGCGTGCGCACCATCGAAGACTGCGAACGCGAGGCCGACGCGGACATCACCGTTGAAACCGCGCTGCTGGAATCGCGCTGGCTGGCGGGCAGCCGCGTGCTGATGAGAAAGTTCGACGCAGCGACCAAATCGCGTCTGGACCCGCGCGCCTTTTTCCGCGCCAAGCGCGTTGAAATGCAGCAGCGCCACGCGCGCTACCACGACACGCCTTACGCGCTGGAGCCGAACTGCAAAGAGTCGCCCGGCGGTTTGCGCGATCTGCAAGTCATCCTGTGGATGGCGCGCGCCGCGGGCTTTGGCAATAGCTGGCGTTCGGTTGCGCAAGCAGGGCTGTTGACGTCATCCGAAGCGCGCGACCTGCGCAAGGCGGAACAAGCCTTCAAGCGCCTGCGCATCGAACTGCACCTGCTGTCGAACCGCCGCGAAGACCGCGTGCTGTTTGATCTGCAACCGGCGTTGGCCGAGGTTTACCGCATTCATGCGACCGCCACGCGGCGCAGCAGCGAACTGCTGATGCAACGCTATTACTGGGCGGCGCGGCTGGTCACGCAGTTAAATGGCATCCTGGTGCAGAACATCGAAGAGCGCCTGTTTCCGCGCCCTGACAGCGATGCGTGCGACATCGACGACGATTTCCGCAACCTGCGCGACCGCCTCGACATCATTCGCGACGACGGCTTCGAACGTAATCCCACCCTGCTGCTGCGCGCCTTCCTGGTGATGCAGCAACACCCCGAACTTACCGGCATGTCGGCCCGCACGTTGCGCGCCATCTGGCATTCCCGCCATCGCATCGACGCGCAGTTCCGCTGCAACCCGGTCAACCGCAAGCTGTTCCTGCAAATTCTGCAACAGCCGCGCGGCATCGTGCATGAATTGCGCCGCATGACGATGCTGAACATTCTGCCGCGCTACCTGCCGGTGTTCCGCCGCATCGTGGGCCAGATGCAGCACGACCTTTTCCATGCCTATACGGTGGACCAGCACACGCTGGCGGTGGTGCGCAATCTGCGCCGCTTCACCATGCCGGAGCACGCGCAAGAATATCCGCTGGCCAGCCAGTTGATCGCCGGGCTGGACCGGCACTGGCTGCTGTATGTCGCCGCGCTTTTCCATGACATCGCCAAGGGACGTGGCGGCGATCACTCCGAACTGGGCGCGCGCGAAGTGCGCAAGTTCGCGCAAGACCACGGCATGGAGCCCGAGGACACGAAACTCGTCGAGTTCCTGGTGCGCCAGCACTTGCTGATGTCGGCCGTGGCGCAAAAACGCGATCTCTCCGACCCGGCCGTGGTGCAGGAATTCGCCGCCACCGTGAAAGACGAGCGCCATCTGACCGCGCTCTACCTGCTGACCGTGGCCGATATTCGCGGCACCAGCCCCAAGGTCTGGAACGCCTGGAAGGGCAAGCTGCTGGAAGACTTGTACAAGCTGACGCTGGCGGCGTTGGGCGGCGCGCACGCCGACGCCCACACCGTGCTGACCGAACGCAAGGAAGAAGCGGCCCGCCTGACGCGGCTGGCCGGCCTGCGCGACGACGCCCGCGAAGCCTTCTGGAACCAGCTCGACGTGGCCTACTTCCTGCGCCACGATGCGTCCGACATCGCCTGGCACACGCGCCATCTCTATCACCAGGTGGCGCCCGCTCAGGCCGTCGTCAAAGCGCGGCCCACCGAGCAGGGCGAAGGCCTGCAAATCATGGTCTACACGCGCGACGCGCCTGACCTGTTCGTGGCCATTTGCGGCTACTTCGACGCCAAGTGCCTGTCGATTCAAGACGCTCGCATCCACACAACACGCCACGGCTGGGCGCTGGACAGCTTTATCGTGCTGCTGCCCGAAGGCGCCAGCGACCTGCGCGCGCAGGCCACGCTTGTTGAACATGAACTGGCCGAACGCCTGAAAGACCCGCAGGCCGCCGCGCAAGCGCAGCCCAGCCGTGGCGGCTACTACGGCCGCGGACGGCAATCGCGCGTGTCGCGCGTGTTCCCGGTGATGCCGCAAGCCGAATTGCAGCCGGATGAGCGCAGCACATCGTGGCGCTTGTCGGTGACCGCCACCGACCGCCCCGGCCTGTTGCACGCGCTGGCCCGCGTGTTCGCGCAACATGAAGTCAACCTGCTGATGGCCAAGATCATGACGCTGGGCGACCGCGTGGAAGACGTGTTCATCGTTGACGGTTCGGCCCTGGCCCGCCCGCGCAGCCAGATGCAGTTCGAACGCGACGTGCTGGACGCCCTGGCGGGTGAAGAGGCGCAACAGCGGGTTGCTTGATCCACCCCGTTGATCCAACCCTTCGATCCGCCCCATTGATCCGCCCCCGCGACGGACATCGCCAGACAGCACCCGGAACGCATACAATCCGGGTTTTCGGCCAGGCGATGTCCGCTCCATGCAGCTCAACGACTATTTGCGCTTTTTTGGTGGCAGCTTTTTCTTCGCGCTGGCCACGCTCCTGCCCTTCCTGAACCCGCCCGCCATCGCGCCGATTTTCCTGTCGCTGACCGAAGGCGCTTCGGCGTCCACCCGGATGGTGCTGGCCAAGCGCGTCGCCATCAACGTCTGCCTGATGCTGATCGTGGCCATGGTGGCCGGCAACGTGCTGCTGAGCTTCTTCGGCATTTCGCTGTCGATCGTGCGCGTGGGCGGCGGCATGCTGGTGATTGCCAGCGCATGGCGGCTTGTGAATTCGCCGGATGCCGACACGGAACGCGTGGCGCGCATGGCCGAATCCTTCACCCCCGAAATGGCGAAAGCCCGCGCGTTCTACCCGCTGACGTTCCCGATCAGCTGCGGCCCGGGCTCCATCGCCGCCGCCATCACCGTGGGCGTGTCGCTGCGCGACCAGAACCACGTGCTGAGCCTGGTGCGGCTGGGCGGCTCCATCCCCGGCATCATCGTCGTGTCGTTGACGCTGTACATCTGCTTGCGCTTCGCCGCCCAAATGCTGCACCGGCTGGGTGACAACGGCACCGCGGTATTCATGCGGCTATCGGCCTTCATCATGCTGTGCCTGGGGGTGCAGATCTTCTGGGAAGGCGCGCGCGACCTGATGTTGGGCCTGCTGACGCAAGTGATGCAACCAATTCCAATTCCCAAGGCCTAAGCCTAGCCGGGCGCCCTGCCCGCTCCGACTCATCCCTGACGTAGAACAACAATGACTACCCGCTCTGAACGCCTGCTTCGCCTGATCGCCCTATTCTGTTTTGGCGCCGTGGGTGTGGCCCTGATATCCCAACACGTTTTCGATATGCCGCCCTGCGCCTGGTGCGTGCTGCAACGCCTGATCTATCTGGTGATTGGCGTGGTGGCTTTGATCGGGGGCTTTGGCGGCGGACGCGCGCTGACCCGCATCGCGGGCGCACTGGCCGCCCTGCTGTCGCTGTCTGGCGTGGTTGCCGCCTGGTATCAATACACGGTTGCCGCCAACATGCTGTCTTGCGACCAGACCTTCGCCGACCGCTTCATGACCGGCATCGGCCTGGAAGGCAACGTGCCCTGGGTGTTCGGCATCTTCGCCACCTGCATGGACGCCAAGGTGCCGGTGCTGGGCATCGAGTATGCGTTGTGGAGCCTGGCGCTGTTCGTGATCCTGTTCTTCATGGCGCTGCCGGTCGTGTTCGGACGCGGCCGGACGCAGTGATATCGAGTTTTTGGCTTCCCCGCTTTTGACTGACCGCTAGTGACCCCGCTGAAATACCTGAACGGCTATCCGGAAAATCTGCTGCGCCAGGCCCAGACGCTGCTTGAGCAAGGCAAGCTGGGTCCGGCGCTCAAGTCCCGCTACCCCGACGGCCCGCACGATGTCCGCACCGACCGTGCGCTGTACGAGTACGTGACGGACTTGAAGAACACTTATATGCGCAATGGCGACCTGATCAACAAGGTGGCCTATGACAGCAAGATTCACGTCATTCAGCATGCACTGGGGCAGCACACCTACATCTCGCGCGTGCAAGGCGGCAAGCTGCGTGCCAAGCACGAGATCCGCGTGGCGACGCTGTTCAAGACGGTGCCGGCCGAGTTCCTGAAGATGATCACGGTGCATGAACTGGCGCACCTGAAAGAGAAGGACCACAACAAGGCCTTCTACAACCTGTGCCTGCGCATGGAGCCGCACTATCACCAGTACGAGTTCGACTTGCGGCTGTATCTGACGCACCTGGAAGCCACGCGCGAAACGCTGTGGGATACCAAGGGCTGACCGCGCCCGCATATGCTGGGCTTGGCGAAAATAGCGCGATCAAAATAACGCGATGAAAATAGCGCGACGAAAAAAATGCCGTCCCCAGGGACGGCATTTTTATTGAGCGGTCACCGCGCGACGGATCAAGCGTCGTTGGCGGCGTAGCCCATGTTGAATTGCAGGCCGCTTGCGCCTTCGTCCTGGCCCGGCTCCGCGCGCGACTGGCCCAGGCGGGCCAGGTATTCGGCGGTGATGTCGCCCGTGACGTATTCGCCGTCGAAGCACGACGCCTCGAAGCGCTGCATCTTGGGGTTCAGGTCACGCACCGATTGCTGCATGTCGGCCAGATCCTGGTAGATCAGCGAGTCAGCGCCGATGGCGCGGGCGATTTCTTCGTCGCTGCGGCCGGTGGCGATCAGTTCCGATTGTGTGGGCATGTCGATGCCGTACACGTTCGGGAAACGGACCGGAGGCGCGGCAGACGCGAAGTACACCTTGTTGGCGCCAGCCGCGCGCGCCATGTCGACGATTTCACGGCTGGTGGTGCCACGCACGATGGAGTCATCAACCAGCAGCACGTTCTTGCCCTTGAATTCCATGCCGATGGCATTGAGCTTCTGGCGCACGGACTTACGGCGCACCGCCTGGCCCGGCATGATGAACGTGCGGCCCACGTAGCGGTTCTTGATGAGCCCTTCGCGGTAGTCCAGGTTCAGGCGGGCGGCCAGCTGCATGGCGGCCGGACGCGAGGAATCCGGAATGGGCATGACGACGTCGATGTCGCCCAGACGCATGTTGCGCGCCACCTTGTCGGCCAGGTATTCACCCATGCGCAAGCGGGCGTCGTAGACCGACACGCCGTCGATCAGCGAGTCCGGACGCGCGAAGTACACATATTCGAAAATGCACGGCACCAGTTGCGGGTTGTCGGCGCATTGGCGGCTGACGAAGCGGCCGTCCAGGTCGACAAACACGGCTTCGCCCGGCTCGACGTCGCGCACGAAGACAAACCCGCTGCCCTCCAGCGCCACCGATTCCGAGGCCACCATCCATTCCACGCCTTCATCGGTTTCCATGCGGCCAATACACAACGGGCGGATGCCGTTGGGGTCGCGGAAAGCGAGCAGGCCGTAGCCGGAAATCTGCGCCACGACGGCGTAGGCGCCGCGCACGCGCTTGTGCACGGCCGAGACGGCGCGGAAGATCGCGTCATCATCCAGCGACACACCGTTCGCCGACGATTGCAGTTCGTGCGCCAGCACGTTCAGCAGCACTTCGGAATCGGAGTTCGTGTTGATGTGGCGGCGATCGACCCGGTAGAGCGATTCGCGCAGTTCACGCCAGTTCGTCAGGTTGCCGTTGTGGGCGAACATGATGCCGAACGGGGCGTTGACGTAGAACGGCTGGGCCTCTTCCTCGCTGGCGCTGGAGCCCGCGGTGGGATAGCGGACCTGGCCGACGCCAGACGTACCCGGCAACGAACGCATGTTGCGCGTACGGAACACGTCGCGCACCAGGCCGTGGGCCTTGTACATATTGAATTGGTTGCCTTGCGACGTCGCGATGCCCGCGGCGTCCTGCCCGCGATGCTGCAACAGCAGCAAGCTGTCATAGAGCAGCTGGTTGACCGGCCCGCGCCCGATGACCCCTACGATTCCACACATGGTGAGATTTCCTGGTTGATTTGAAGCTAATCAATACGGCAGCCAAGTCGCCAAAGACGGCGGCAGCCACGTTTTGATATGTTTGATGGCCTCGATGGCCGAATGCGAAAACATGGCGTCCTTCCACCACGGCTCTTGGGGCAGCGGCGTATAGCCGGCAGCGGCCACCAACGCCAGCACGATCAGCAGACCACGGGCCAGCCCGAACATTCCGCCCAGGCCGTGATCGGCGGGGCTGAGTCCGGTACTGCGGATCAAGGCGGCTAGCGTCATGTTGACCAAACCCACACCGAGCAGCACTAGGATGAACACCACGGCGTATGAGACTCCCATGCGCAGCAGCGTCGTTTCAATATAGGGCTCCAGCCACGTATACACCGTGGGGCCCCACCATATCGCGGCCACAAAGGCCAGCAGATAGGCGACCAGCGACAGCACCTCTTTGAGCAGGCCGCGCACCAGGCCCAGCACACCCGAGACCACCAGGATGGCCAGTACGACGAAGTCGAAACCGGTCACTATTGGGCAGCAATGAAACCATTGTCATAGCCCAAGGTGCGCAAACGCGCCTGGGCCGCCTGTGCCGCCTCTCGCGAAGGGAACGGCCCCACGCGCAGACGGTACTGCTGTTTGCCTCCAATGGAGGCTTGTTCCACAAATGCATTGGTGACGCCGGCCTGATGCAGCTTGGCGCGGCGCGATTGGGCGTCTTCCGACGTCGTGTAAGCCGCGATCTGCAGCACGAAATTACCCTTGGCGGCGGCGGGCTTGGCGGCCGGTGCGGCCGCGGCTGGCGCCGGACGGCCTTCCAGCAAGGCCAGCGCGCGTGCGCCGTCATCGGAACGCGTCTCGGGCTTGGGCGCCGGTTTCGGCTCAGGCTTGGATTCCGGCTTGGGCTCGGGCTTGGGTTTGGCTTCCGGCTTGGGCGGCACAAGCGGCGGCGTGACTTGCACGGTCGTCTGCGGCGTCGGGGCCGTTGCCACGGGCGGCACGGACGTAACCGGCGGCGGCGTGGGAACGGCGGAACCTTCGGTGGGTGCGGCATCCGGCGTGGTGGGGGCTGCCGCTTGCGGCTCGCTTACCTGCGGCTGGAACGGCGTGTTGCGGTCCGGCACCCGGATGGGAATGTTGTCGGCAACCGGCACCGGCTGCGAATCAAGCACCATGGGAAGAATGATGACAGCCGCCAGCACCAGCGCCACGGCGCCTGCCAACCTGCGCCGCGCGCGCCCGCGCAGCTCCGCAGCCTGAACCTCGCTAGGCACTGCCGCCCGTTTAGAGGACTGCGCCTGGTCGGCAGGATCTTTGCGTTTGAAAAAACCCATGGAAGAGAATTCCTTGCGGCGCCTTTCGGCAATATGGCGGTGGGCCGCCACGAGCCGATTTGCCTATGCCTTGCGACCCAGAGCCTGCAAAACCGAGGCCACGGTGAGAAACGACCCAAACACGACGATTCTATCATTCTCGACCGCCCGTTCGCGCGCTGCGGCGTAGGCCTGAGCGGGATCGTCGAAGGCGGCGATGCTGGGGCTTTCCGCCCCCGCGGGCGACGGCGGCAAGGCCGCGGCAACCTGCTCCGCCAGCGCCTGCCCCGACGTTCCGCGCGGGCCTGGCAGGCCTGCGCAGTACCAGTGATCAATGCGGGTGCCCAGCTTGGCGACGACGCCGGCCAGATCCTTGTCGTTCAACATGCCGAATACCGCGTGGGTATAGGGATGAAAGCCCATGTTGTCCAGATTCTGCGCCAGCACGGCGGCGGCGTGCGGGTTGTGCGCCACGTCCAGAATCACGGACGGCTGGCCAGGCAGGATCTGGAAGCGGCCCGGCAGCGATGCCTGCAATAGCCCCAGGCGCACGGCCTGCGCCGGCACCGGCAGACGGTCGCGCACGGATTCCAGCGCGGCCAGCGCGGCCGACGCGTTCAACAATTGATTCGCGCCGCGCAGCGCCGGATAGGCCAGCGCGCTGCGGCGTTGTTCGCGGCCGCCGTACGCCCATTGCTGGCGGTCGCCGGAATAGTTGTAGTCGCGCCCGAACAGCCAGAGGTCGGCGCCGATCTTTTCGACGTGATCCAGCAGCGATTGCGGCGGCACCGGGTCGCTGCAAATGGCGGGACGGCCGGCGCGGTAGATGTGGGCTTTTTCGAAACCGATTTTTTCGCGGGTGTCGCCCAGCCAATCGGTGTGGTCAAGGTCGACGCTGGTAACGATTGAGCAGTCGGCGTCGATGATGTTGACAGCGTCCAGCCGGCCGCCCAGGCCCACTTCCAGCACCACCGCATCCAGGCGCGATTGCGAGAACAGGCGCAGGATGGCCAGCGTGGTGAATTCGAAGTACGTCAGCGAGACCTCGCCGCGCGCCGCTTCCACCGCCTGAAACTGGGCGATCAGCGCCTCATCCGAGGCGATCTGGCCGTTGACGCGGGCGCGTTCATTGAAGTCGATCAGGTGCGGGGACGTGTACAGCCCCACCTTGTACCCCGCCGCCAGCAGAATGGCTTCCAGCATGGCGCAGGTGGACCCTTTACCGTTGGTGCCGCCAACAACGAACTTCACGCCTGACAGCTCAAGCCCCATGCGCGTGGCCACGTCGCGCACGCGATCCAGGCCCATGTCGATCGCGGTGGCGTGGATGGATTCCAGATACTGGAGCCAATCAGACAGGGTGGCGGATGCGTCAGGCTGGGAAACAGGGGACATGGCGGGGGGTTGGGCGGAGGTTGAGGCGAAGAACGTGTTGAATCAGCCGTGGATTTTAGCAGTCTGCGCCCGGTGTTTTCCCTAATCCCCTAGGGCGCGACACAGTATCTGCACCGAAAAAGCGCTTGCCGATGTTTTTCTCATACGTGAAAATAAATTTACGTATGAAAATTTAAACGGAAGAACATGACGCAGCAAAAAACTCCCAGCTGGCTGGTCCGCGAGGCCGACGTTCCGGGCTACCACCCCGCCAACCACACCGGCACGCTGAACCGCCGGCTGATCGGCCCCGACACCGTCGGGTCGCGCGGCGTGGAAGTGCTGCTGGGCGTGATCGACAAGGGCAAAGGCGCGCTGCCCCACGCTCACCCCGGCATCGAACAGGTCTGTTATCTGCTGTCTGGCACCGCCCGCGCGCAAGTGCAGGACGAATGGGCCGACATGGGCCCCGGCGATTGCTGCTACTTCCCGCCCGACATTCCCCACGTGTTCACCGTGACCAGCGACGAGCCCGCCCGCCTGCTGGTGATCTACACCCCTCCGTACGAAGAATCCCCCGACCGCGTGATCCGGGACTTTCCGGCGCCACCCGCTGCCGCCTGAGCTGGCGCAGCAATAGGCAGCGGCCGCAGAGCCGCGCCTGACCCCCTATATAAAAACTGGAGACAACCCATGCACACGTATCGCCTGCTTGCCGCGGCGCTTGTCAGCGGCGCGGCCTTGATGGCCGCCCCCGCCACCCACGCCGCCGACTATCCCAACAAACCGATCACGCTGGTGGTGCCCTTCCCGGCCGGCTCCGGCACCGATGCCGTTGGCCGCATCTTCGGACAGGAACTGTCGGCCATCCTGGGCCAAACAATCGTCGTCGAGAACAAGCCCGGCGCCAACGCCACCATCGCCGCCGCCTATGTCGCCCGCGCCAAGCCCGACGGCTACACCTTGTTCGTCACCACCAACACGTCGCATTCGGCCGCGCCCTGGCTGATGAAGAACGTGCCTTACGACCCGGTCAAGGACTTCACCCCGATCGCCCGCGGCGGCAACCTGCCCTTCATTCTGGTGGTGAATCCGAAGCGCCCCTGGAAGAACGTGGGCGAACTGGTGGCCGACGCGAAGAAGAACCCCGGCCGCATCACCTACGCCAGCGGCAACAGCACCGGCATCGTCGCGGGCGCCACGCTGGCCGACCGCGCCAAGATCGACATCCTGCACGTGCCGTACAAGGGCACGCCGCAAGGGCTGACGGATGTGGTCGGCGGGCAAGTCGACTTCATGTTCACGGACCTGGCCTCGGGGCTGCCATTCGTGCAATCGGGCCAGTTGCGCGCGCTGGCCGTGTCCACCGCCGAACGCAGCGCCATCGTGCCCGACCTGCCGTCCATGGCCGAAGCGGGCGTGAAGGACTTTGACCTGAACTCCTGGAACGGCTACTTCGGCCCGGCCGGACTGCCGCCGGAAGTGGTGGCGAAACTGAATGCCGCCATCAACCAAGTGGTGGCCAAACCCGAGGTGAAGAAGCGCCTGGCCGGCCTGGGCTTCGACGCCTTTTCCAGCACGCCTGAAGCGTTTGCGCAGTTCGTCAGCGAACAGCGCGACCTGTGGGGCAAGCTGATCAAAGATGCAGGAATCGAACAGCAATGACAGCAGCCACGCCTGATCAGGCCAGCCCCAATACGCCCCCTGCCGCCGGCCCGCTGTCGGGCGTGCGCATCCTGGACCTGAGTTCGGTGGTGATGGGGCCATACGCCACGCAGATTCTCGCGGACCTGGGCGCCGACGTGATCAAGGTCGAGCCGCCTGCGGGCGACAACATGCGGGCCGTAGGCCCCATGCGCAACCCGGGCATGGGCCACTTGTATCTGCACTTGAACCGCAACAAGCGGTCGATTGTGCTGGACCTGAAAACGCCTGAAGGCCGCGAAGCCTGCCTGCAACTGGCTGAAAGCTGCGACGCCCTGCTCTACAACATCCGGCCGCAAGCGATGGCCCGGCTGGGGCTGTCGTACGAAGCGGTGGCTGCGCGCAATCCGCGCATTGTCTATTTAGGCGCCTATGGCTTTGGCGAGGCCGGCCCCTACGCCGGCCGGCCCGCCTACGATGACCTGATCCAGGGCCAGACGGGCATCGCCGCGCTGTCCGCGCAGCAAAGCGGCGATGTGCCGCGCTACGCGCCGTTGACGCTGGCGGACCGCGCGGTGGGCCTGCATGTGGGCATTGCGCTGGTGTCGGCGGTGCTGCACGCCAAGACCACGGGCCACGGCCAGCAGGTGGAAATTCCCATGTTCGAAGGCATGGCCCATCTGGTGCTGGGCGACCATCTGGGCGGGGCCACGTTCGACCCGCCGATGGGGCCGACCGGTTACGCACGCCTGCTGGCGCCGCACCGCCGCCCGTATGCCACCGCCGACGGCTATATCTGCCTGCTGATCTACAACGACAAGCACTGGCGCAACTTCTTCAACCTGATCGGCCAGCCCGAACTGGCGCAGGACCCGCGCTTTTGCACACACGGCGCCCGCGCCGTGCACATCAGCGAGGTCTATGCGTTTGTAGCGGACGTGATCCGCACGCGCCCCAGCCAGGAATGGCTGGACGCGCTGACGCAAGCCGACATCCCCGCCTCGCAGCTCTACACGGTGGACGACCTGCTGGAAGACGAGCACCTGACCGCCACCGGCTTCATCCGGGACATGGATCACCCCACCGAAGGCCGGATACGCACCACCGCGCCGTTGGGCCAGTTCCAAGGCACGCCGACCTCGATACGCCGGCCCGCCCCCACGCTGGGCCAGCACAGCCGCGAACTATTGGCCCAAGCCGGTTACGACGACGCCCGGATCGACAGCCTGTTCGCCCGTGGCATTACCCAAGATGGAAACGACTGATGGACTTCGCCTTTACCCCTGACCAACTGGCGCTGCGCGACGCCGTTTCGCGCATCTGTGACCGTTACCCCGATGAATACTGGCTGGAACGCGACCGCGAAGGCGGCTTTCCCGAGCCGCTGCACGCGGATCTGGCGCGCGACGGCTGGCTGGGCATCGCCATGCCGCAGGAATACGGCGGCGCCGGGCTCGGCATGACCGAAGCGGCGCTGATGATGCAGACCATTGCGGCCTCCGGCGCGGGCTTTACCGGCGCATCCGCCGTGCACATGAACATCTTCGGACTGAACCCCGTGGTGGTGTTCGGCAGCGACGAGCAGCGCGCGCGCTGGCTCGAACCGCTGATCGCCGGCCGCGAAAAAGCCTGCTTCGCCGTCACCGAACCCGATGCGGGCCTGGACACCACCAAGCTGTCAACACGCGCGGTGCGCCAGGGCGATGAGTACGTGGTGCATGGCAGAAAGATCTGGATTTCGACGGCGCAGGTCGCCAACAAGATGCTGCTGCTGGCGCGCACCACCCCGCTGTCCGCGGTGGATAAGCCCACGCAAGGCCTGTCGCTGTTCTATACAGACCTGGACCGCGAGAAGATCGAGGTGCGGGAAATCGAGAAAATGGGCCGCAAGGCCGTGGACTCGAACATGCTGTTCATTGACGGGCTGCGCATTCCGGTGGCCGATCGCATCGGCGAAGAAGGCCGCGGGTTTGAATACATCCTGCATGGCCTGAACCCCGAACGCATCCTGATCGCGGCGGAAGCCGTGGGCATCGGCCGCGCCGCGCTGGACCGGGCGGTGAAGTACGCCGGCGAACGCACCGTGTTCGGCCGCCCCATCGGCCAGAACCAGGGCATCCAGCACCCGCTGGCGCAAGCCTGGATGCAGCTGGAAGCGGCGGACCTGATGGTGTTCAAGGCGGCCAGCATGTACGACGCCGGCCAGCCCTGCGGCCCCTACGCCAACACGGCGAAATACCTGGCGGCCGAAGCGGGTTACAACGCCTGCCAGACGGCGGTGATGACGCTGGGCGGCATGGGCTACGCCAAGGAATACCACGTGGAACGGCTGCTGCGGGAAAGCTTCATTCCCCGCATCGCCCCTGTCAGCCCGCAGCTGATCATGTGCTTTATCGCGGAAAAGGTGCTGGGGCTGCCGAAGTCGTACTAGCCGATCAGGCCCGCTGTTCAGGCCTGCCGTTCAGGCCTGCTGTTCCAGGGCAGTGCACGCCGCCCGCAGGATGCGCGCATAGGCTTCCTGCTGCGGCTCGATCCGGTAGATCGGGCCGCCCACTGAAATGGCGTAGTGTTCACCCGACAAGGTGACGGGCCAGGCGATGGCGCCCACGTCGGCGATGGATTCCCCGCTGTTCATGAACCACCCCCGCTGACGCGACCGCACAAGATCATCCTGCAAGGCCTGCGGCGTGACGAGCGTGCGCTCGTTGTAGCGCGTCATCGTCATGCCCGCCATCATCGCGCTGCGGGCCGCGTCGTCCATCAGCGACATCAGCGCTTTGCCCAGCGAATTGGCGTGTACGTCTTTGAACTCGCCGGCAACGGGCGCGTAGCGGATGGTATGGGGAGAATCCAGCACATCCAGATAGACCACGCGGCCATCCTGGGTCAGCTTGGCGAAAACAATCGTTTCGCGCGTGGCGTCCCTTAATTCAAGCAGGCTGGGATAAACACGATCCAGAACGGGATCGGCCCGCGCAATGCGCTGGGCCATGGCCAGGAGGCGGCCGGTGGGGTAGTAGCCCTGGCGCCGGCCGGTTTCATAGAGATAACCCAGGCTGGTCAGGGTGCGGATCAGCGCCAGGCAGCTGGAGACGGGGACATCCAGAAGACGGGCTAATTCCGACAGGGGCAGCGCGCGTTTTTCGCGGGCAAAGGTTTCGATGATTTCGATGACTCGCAGCGCCGTCTTGACACTCATTGCCCGATCCGAACTATTTAGCACGTGAAACATATGGCTCGCCGGGGGCTAAAGTTCCCTGCGGATATGCCGTTATGGTAGCTGAGAATTCCCTGAAAACAGCGCGTTCCTCCGAGACGCCCACATCGCCGCTGGAGTGATCATGGCCGTAACCCCTTTAGCCCCCGCTACGTTCGCACCTGCCGCGATCGCGCCGGCGCCCATCGCAGCCGATCCGGCGGTGAGCGTGACGCCGACCGCCGCCGCGACCAATAGCGGCGCCTCCGACAGCGCCACGTCGGAACAATCAGACTCGCAGAAGCTGCCTTTGGATAAGGCGCTGGATGAAATCAACGACCAGATGAAAGCCTGGTCGACGCAACTCCAGTTCGAGATTGACCCCAATGTGCACCAAGTCGTGGTTTCGGTCGTAGACGCTGAATCAGGTGACGTTATTCGCACCATCCCCAGCGAAACGGTGCTGAAAATCGCCAAAATGATCGTGAACATGCAAGGCAACGGCATCAAAACAACAGCCTGATACGACCCTTAAAACGGCGTTTATCGCCTGCTTTGGCGCCAATCCGTGAGGGAAGCGTCGAATTAGGCCCGCCTTATGCCCTTACCCGGCCAATCGCCGGCACCGTATTTTTGACAGAATCGCATCGCTAGGAAGGAATTTCACATGGCCACCATCACTAACCTCGGTTCGAATTCCGGCTTGCCCCTGGAAGACATCCTCACGAAGCTGCAAGCAGCCGAGGACACGAAACTCAAGCTGTACACCACGCGTCAGACCAGCTTCGAGACGCGCGTTACGGCGTACGGCCAAATCCAAAGCGCCGTGGAAGCCGTGCAGAAGGCTGCCGCCGTACTGGGCAAGCCCGAGACGATGGGCGCCGTGAAAGGCAGCGTGACCGGCGGTGACGCCCTGACCGCGACCGTGGCCGCCGAAGGCGCCGTGGCCGGCCAGTACACCATCAACGTGACCAACGTCGCCACCGCACAGACCCTGCAATCGGGTAGCGTGGCTGACCGCAAGGCCGCCAATGGCGCCACCGGTTCCTTCGAACTCGAATTGACGAACGGCACGAAAAAGACCGTCGACCTGAAAGGCGACACCTCGCTCAACGGCATCGTCAAGGCGGTGAACGCCGACGACACGCTGGGCGTGCGCGCTACCGTCATCACTGACGGCGATGGCAAGAGCTATCTGATGCTGACCGCCAAGAACACCGGCGTGCAGGCTTCGGTGAAGTCGATCACCGTCACGGGCGACCAGTCGCTCAAGGACGTGCTGAACTACAACACCGACGCCGCCGACACCAGCGCCAAGATGACGGCCACTGCCGCCACCGATGCCGAAATCGACATCAACGGCATCACCGTCAAGAGCGGCACGAACAACATTTCGACCGCCATCGACGGCGTGACGCTGAACCTGACGGCCAAGACCGAAGCCGGCAAGCCGATCACCCTGAAGCTGGAAAGCGACCCGTCGGTGGCCAGCAAGGCCGTCCAGAGCTTTGTGACCGCCTACAACACCCTGCAAACCACGATCAAGAACCTGACGGCGTTTGACGCCGACGCGGGCACCAACCAGCCGCTGACGGGCGACGGCACGACGCGCAGCATCCAGTCGTCGTTGACCAGCGCGCTGCAATTCGTGACGGGTGAAGGCACGCTGCGCTCGTTGGCCGACCTGGGCATCACGACCAACCCGACCACGCGCCAACTGACGCTGGACCAGACCAAGCTGGACAAGGCCCTGGCCTCGAACGGCGCGGACGTCTCGCGCATGCTGGCCGGCACCGATGGCCTGGCCGCCAAGTTCGAGAAGGCCACCAACGACATTCTGGGCACCAACGGTTCGATCAAGATCAAGCAGGACGGTCTGGCCAAGTCGATCACCAACGTGAAAGACCAGTACACGCGCGCCAAGGCCGCCAGCGACGCTTCCATCGAAATGATGCGCACCCAATTCGTACAGCTGGACAAGTTCGTCTCGCAGCAAGCCGTTACCGCCAACTATCTGACGCAGCAATTCGCGGCCATCAACAAGTCGAACTCTTAACCTTAAGAAGATGCATTAATGACGTACGCCGCCCGCCGTCCCACAGGCTCATACTCTGCCCGCTCCTACGCCGATATCGGCCTGGAAACGCAAGTCATGAGCGCCACCCCGGAAAGGCTGATCACCCTGCTATACCTCGGTGCGCGGGCGGCGATCGGGCAAGCCCGTATTCATCTGCAAGAAAATCGCATCGCCGAACGAGGCGCCGCGATTACGAAGGCGATCAAGATCGTCGACGAAGGCCTGAAGATGGGCTTGAACATGGAGGCGGGCGGCGATATCGCCGCCAACCTCAGCCGCCTTTACGATTACATCGTCCAGACGCTGTTGATGGCGAATCTGAAGGCGGACGCCGAGCAGCTCGACATCGCGGATCGCCTGCTGGCGGATCTGGCGGACGCTTGGCAGACTTCCATCGATCGGCCGGCCACGGGTACGCAGCTTTGATGGCCCATATGATGAATTCAGCCAGCCATCGATTGCCCGAGATTTCTATGACGTCCCTTACCGAACACCCCCCTATCCTGGAACAGTATCAGGAGATCGCCGTTGCGACCGGGGAGATGTTGACGGCCGCCCAGGCCGGTGATTGGGACACCGCGCTGGTCCACGGCCAGCTGTATTGCGAGCTCGTGGAAAAGCTGCGTCACACGGAACGCACCGTCCCGCTGGACGATGCGGGCCGCGCCATGAAGTACGACCTGCTCGTGCGCATCCTGGAAAATGATGCGCTGACACGCGAACTGGCCCTGCCCCAACTCGCCCGGCTGGGTGAACTGCTGGGCCGCATGAAGCGCCAGCAGACCCTGCTGTCCGCTTACGGCAACCAGGCGCCTGAAGAATGAGCGTAGGTCCCGCCGCACTCGGTAATGTCCTGGTGCAGCGGTTGGACGCCGTGCTTGGCACGACAATGTCCGCCGCGAACGCCAATCAGGTGTCGGGCGCACGGCCAGACGCCGTCAGCCAGCCCGGGGGCCTGGAAAAGCCCGGGTCATCGGACGGCTCCGCCCGCAACCCCGGACAAGGCATACAAACTGGCGGCGCCCGTGGCGACCGCCAGAATACTGTGGTGGACGCGAAGACGGCCGCCGCGCTGGCGCTGGCCGCCCGCGGGCTGGTCACCAGCAGCGACACGACCGCATCCGCGCCCACGACGCTGGGCACCACCGCCCGCACGATTCTTGCCTTGCTCGCGCAGTTCCCCGAAGCGGCGCCCGCCGTGCAAGGCCGCGCGCCGCTTTGGAGCGGCAATGGCGCGGACGGCCAGGCTGCGGGGCAACCCGCGGGCCAGCCGGCCGCGGGCGCGGGCCAGGCAGGCGCCGGAAACCCGGCCGCCGGACAGCCGGGCGCTGCCGCGCAAACCGGTGCCGGGCAGACTGCCGCTAACCCCGCCACCAACCCCGCCGCTAACCCCGCCAACCCCGCCACTGCGGCAAGCCTTGCCGCGGGTGACCCCGCAACGGCCGCCAAGCCGGCGCAATCGGCAAGCCAGGCCGCTGCCCACGCAGCCCGCGCCGCGGATGCCGCCACGCACGCCTCACTGGCGAGCGCCGGCCCGTCCGCCCGCGCGCTCGGCCAAGCCCTGCGCCAGGCCCTGCAAACCAGCGGCCTCTTTTACGAATCGCATCTGACCGACATGGTGTTCGGCCGGATGAACCCGTCGACCTTGCGAAATGAACCGCAGGCGAACCTGACCAAAGACTCCGCCGCTCAAAATGCCGCGGCCTCGCGCAGCCGCGCCGAAGCCCCCGCCGCCAGCCGTGCGGGTGGCGGCGCCGATGCGCCGTCCGGCACGGGTTCATCGGCCACGCCCGCGCCCGGCACGCCGGTGGCCGGCATCCATCAAGACCTGACGGTGATGGTGCGCCAGCAACTCGACGTGCTGGCCAACCAGTCCCTGACCTGGCAAGGCGAAGCCTGGCCCGGCACGCCGATGGAATGGGAAGTGGAACGCGACCCTTACGGCGGCGACCCCGATTCCGCCACGCCCACCTGGGCCACGCGCCTGAAGCTGGACCTGCCCCGCCTGGGCCTGGTCGACGCCCGGCTGAACCTGGCGGGCGATCAGATCGTGCTGCAACTGGTTGCGCCGCTTAGCGCTACCGAAATCAATGATTCGTCGGACCAGTTGCGCTCGCGCCTCTTGGCGGCCGGCCTGACCCTGAGCAATCTGGCCGTCAGCGTGACTGACCCGCGCCCCGTCATCCCGACCGACATCTGATGAACCCCCGCAGCCCCTCCCCGGACGACGGCCTGGACGCGAACCCCGCGAATCCCAACGCCAACCGCAACGCCGCCGTCGCCATTTCCTATGACGACAAGGACGGCGCCCCGCGCGTTGTCGCCAAGGGCTACGGCCAGCTGGCCGACACCATCGTCCGCG
Organism: Achromobacter sp. NPDC008082; assembly: GCF_042957345.1. Taxonomy (NCBI): domain Bacteria; kingdom Pseudomonadati; phylum Pseudomonadota; class Betaproteobacteria; order Burkholderiales; family Alcaligenaceae; genus Achromobacter; species Achromobacter sp. NPDC008082. The sequence continues at coordinate 664,728 of NZ_JBIBIB010000005.1, read as the reverse complement.
CCGCCGAAGAAAACGGCCTGTATGTGCACGAATCCCGCGAATTGGTCGGCTTGCTCATGCAAGTCGACCTGGATGCACATATTCCCCCCCAACTGTACGTAGCAGTGGCAGAATTGCTGGCCTGGCTGTATCGCCTGGAATCTCGCGAGCTTCCTGAAGCGCCGCCACCTGCCTGATCTCACTCTCTAAGGACCACCATCGTGTTGGATGCCAGCGACCCGGAATTCCTGCTGACCCGGCCGGAAGACATGCGCTCAGCCCTGTTTGAACTGACGCACCCCGACAGTCACATCCTCGTACGCGACGCCGCCGACCGCGAAATGGCCGTGCTGGTGCTGGGTGCGGACAAGCAGACCCGCCAATTCTTCTGGCGCCCGCGCGACTATGCCGGCGCCGACTTCGAACAGTCGGACAACATGGGGCTGCTAAGCGGCACCACGTTCCACTTTCATGCCACCGCCTACGGCGGCGTGCAGATCCGCTTTCGCGTGCAGCGCCCGGAAGTCATTCATTTCGATGACGGCAGCGCGGCGCTGATGTCGCCCTTCCCTGACCGCTTGGCCCGCATCCAGCGCCGCAAGATGTTCCGCGCCTCGCTTGCGACCGGCCCCGGCCTGTGCCAGGCAACGTGGCAGCCGGACGCAAAGCAAAAACCCTATCGCTTCACCGTGCGCGACATCTCTGTGGATGGCGTGGGCCTGCGCGTGGAACTTGCGGTGCCTATCCTGCCCGAACGCGGCACGGTGATGGAAGATGTGCAGCTGGATTTCGGCGACTTGGGCAAATTCAGCGCCAACCTTGAAGTGCGCAACGTCTATCCAATTTCGGGCCAGCCGATGATCCAGCCTGACAGCCCGGACGAACCCGCGCCCAGGCACGTATCGCTGACGGGCGAACCGCCGATGAGCCACGTGGGCGCTGTCTTTTTGAACCTGGATGCGCGCCAGGAAAACTGGCTGCAGAAAGTGGTGTGGCGCCTGGAAAAAGGCGCGCAGCGCGATTGATGTGCAAAGGGCCTTTCCACGGGAAAGGCCCTTTTTCCATGGCCCGCGTGGCGGACCAGAATCGATGTTTCAATGGCCCGCGTAGCGGACCAGGATCGATGCCTTAAACGGCCATCGACGAGATTTCCTTGTAGGCCGCAACCAGCTTGTTGCGCACCTGCACCGCCGTCTGAAAGCCCAGGCTGGCTTTCTGCATGTCGATGATGACGTCGTTCAACGAAATATCGGGTGCGCCCATTTCAAAGGCGCGCGCCTGCGCCGACGACGCGTTCTGCGCCGCGGTCACGCGGCGGATCGAGCGCTGCAACTCGGCGGCGAAACCGTCGGGCTGACCGACCATTTCTCCCGCGGCGAGATTGCCGGTTTCCGCCTTGCTCACGACGGTGCGCATCTGCTGGAGCATGCTTTCGATGCCGGACAAGCCTGATACAGCCATTACTGATTCCTTGCTGGTGGGGCATGACGCCAATGTTGCGCCAAGCGTAACGCCGTTCGCGCGCGTCCATAGCCGATAAAAACCGCCAAAAACCCCGACATTTCCACGAATGCCGCCGCCCCTGGCGAACACCATGGCGGCCAAGCCCGCTTTGGCGTCGACATAGAAGATAAGTAACGCCAAAAACCGGCTGTTTTCATCGATTGGGATTGTCGTACCAAGGGCAATAATCCAGGCTCTCCCCAGACCAGAAGCACGTTGCATGTGTAATCTGCCCCACCCAGACATGAAGTCATTTTCCCTGCTCCGCGTAGCCAGCGGGAGCCGTCGATGAATCAGCAAGCCACTCTGAGCTCGTCGCTGCTCGCGAAGTTCCCCGTGCTGGAAAAGGTTCGCGCGCTGCCCAAGCCCATCTTGCTGGGCGCGGCCGCCGCCGTCATCGCGCTGATTGCCGCCGCCGTGATGTGGAGCAGCGAACCCAAGTACAAGGTGCTGTTCTCGAACCTGGACGACCGCGATGGCGGCGCCATCGTGACGGCCCTGGGTACGATGAACGTTCCCTACCGCTACAACGAAACCGGCACCGCCCTGCTCGTTCCGGCCGACCGCGTCTACGACGCCCGGCTGCAACTGGCTTCGCAAGGGTTGCCGCGTGGCGGTTCTGTCGGCTTCGAGCTGATGGACAACGCCCGCTTTGGCGCCAGCCAGTTCGCGGAACAGATCAACTACCAGCGTGGCCTGGAAGGCGAGCTGGCCCGTTCGATCGAAGCCATGCACACGGTGCAGCACGCCCGCGTCCACCTGGCCATGCCGCGCCAGTCGCTGTTCGTGCGTGAACGCCAGGCGCCTACCGCGTCGGTGCTGCTGAACGTGTACCCCGGCCGCAGCCTGAGCGACGCCCAAGTGTCCGCCATTTCGTGGCTGGTGGCCTCCAGCGTGCCCGAACTGACCGCCGAAAGCGTGTCCATCGTTGACCAGAACGGCCGCCTGTTGTCCGCGCCGCTGGGCGAAGGCCGCGGCATGGACGCTGACCAGATGCGCTTTGTGCGCGAGATGGAACAGCGCACCGTTGAACGCATCCTGACGATCTTGAATCCGCTGGTTGGCCCGGGCAACGTCCACGCCCAAGCCAGCGCCGACGTGGACTTCGCCCGCCGCGAAGAAACGTCCGAAGTCTATCGCCCGAACCAGGAGCCGGGTCAGGCTGCCGTGCGCAGCCAGCAAACCAGCGACTCCACCCAGCGCGGCATCAACCCCGCCCAGGGCGTGCCGGGCGCGCTGTCGAACCAGGCGCCTCCCAATGCGCAAGCGCCGCTGGCCAACCCGCCCGCGCAGCAGCCGCCCCGCCCGGGCCAGCCGCAGCAGCCGGCCAATGCCCAGCAGCAACAGCAGCAACAACAGCAGCAGACCGGCACGCAGAACGCCGGTGGCAGCCTGAACGAACGCCGCGACGCCACGACGAACTACGAAGTGGACCGCACCATCAGCCACATCAAGCAGCCCGTGGGCAACCTGAAGCGCCTGTCGGTGGCCGTGGTGGTGAACTACATCCGCGACAAGGACGGCGAGCCGCAAGCCCTGCCGCCCGAAGAGCTGAGCAAGCTGACCAATCTGGTGCGCGAAGCCATGGGCTATTCGGAAACGCGTGGCGACTCGCTGAACCTGGTCAACAGCCAGTTCAACGATGGCCCGCCGCCGCTGCCGATGTGGCGTGATCCGGAAATGATCGCCCTGTTCAAGACGATTCTGGCTTGGCTGGTGGGTCTGGTGATTGCACTGTGGCTGTACCGCAAGGTCCGCCGTTCGGTTACCGAGTACCTGTACCCGGTGGTTGATCCGGAAGTGGCTGAAGCCGAGCGCGTTGAAGCCGCCCGCGAAGCGCAAGACGCCGCCCGCGCCAAGGAAGTCAACCGCTACGAAGACAACCTGGAACGTGCCCGCACGATGGCTAATAAAGATCCGCGCGCCGTCGCGATGGTTCTGCGCACCTGGATGAGCAAAGATGACAAATGATTCCACTCCGATGGACGGCATGACGCGCAGCGCCGTCCTGATGATGTCGCTGGGCGAAGACGCGGCGGCCGAGGTCTTCAAGTACCTCAGCGCCCGTGAAGTCCAGCAGGTCGGCGCGGCCATGGCCAGCCTGAAGCAGGTCACCCGCAACGACGTGGCCGTGGTGCTGGAAGAATTCCGCCAGGAAGCCGACCAGTTCATGGCCGTGACGTTGGGCTCGGACGACTACATCCGCAGCGTGCTGACCAAGGCGCTGGGCAGCGACCGCGCAGCCGGCCTGATCGAAGACATTCTGGAAGCCGGCGACAGCGGCAGCGGCATTGATGCGCTGAACTGGCTGGACCCCAACACCGTGGCCGAGCTCATCGGCGACGAACACCCGCAGATCATCGCAACGATCCTGGTGCACCTGGAGCGCGACCGCGCGGCCGGCGTGCTGGCGCTGCTGACCGACCGCCTGCGCAACGACGTCATGCTGCGTATCGCCACCTTCGGCGGCGTGCAGCCGGCGGCCTTGTCCGAACTGACCGAAGTGCTGAATTCCGTGCTGGCCGGCCAGGGCGCCAAGCGCAGCAAGATGGGCGGCGTGCGTACCGCGGCCGAGATCCTGAACATGATGAATTCCTCGGACGAGGAAACCGTTGTGGCCAGCCTGCGCGAACGCGACAACGACCTGGCGCAGAAGATCATCGACGAGATGTTCGTGTTCGACAACCTGCTCGACGTCGAAGACCGCGCCATCCAGCTCATCCTCAAGGAAATCGACAACGACACGCTCATGGTTGCGCTCAAGGGCGCCCAGGAAGAGCTGCGCGCGAAGTTCCTGCGCAACATGTCCAGCCGCGCCGCCGAAATGCTGCGCGAGGACCTGGAAGCGCAAGGCCCGATCCGCATGTCGAAGGTCGAAGCCGAACAGAAGAAGATTCTGCAGATCGCCCGCCGTCTGGCCGAAAGCGGCCAGATCGTGCTGGGCAATTCCGGAGACGACGCGTATGTCTGAAGCGGACAACGGCGCGACGACGCTCATCTCGCGCAGCGCCGCCTGGCGGCGCTGGCAGATGCTGTCGTTCGACGAGCCGGCGACCGTCGAAGTCGAGCCCGAACCGGAACCCGATCCGGGCCCGGACCCCGCGGTGGTGATGGCGCAACTGCGCGCCCAGGCCATGGCCGAAGGACGCGAAGAAGGCTACGCGCAAGGCCATGCGGCCGGTGTCGAAGCGGGCCAGCAAACCGGCCACGACGCGGGTTTTGCCGCGGGCCGCGAAGCGGGTTACGCCGAGGGCCTGGCCCAGGCGCGCGAACAAGGCGCGGCGGAAGCGCAGCGTATGCATGCGCTGGTGCAAGCCTGCGCCGTGTCGCTGGGCCAGCTGGAAGAAAAGATGGGCCAGAGCCTGCTGACGCTGGCGCTGGACATTGCGCAGCAGGTCGTGCGCACCACCCTGTCGGAACAACCCGAGACGGTGGCCGCCGCCGTGCGCGACGTGCTGCACATCAACCCGTCCGCGGGCGGCCAGATGCGCTTGTGGGCCAACCCCGAAGACATCGAGCTGATCCGCCTGCACCTGGCCGACGAATTGAAAGAAGGCCATTGGCGCGTGCTGGCCGATGAATCCATCGCACGCGGCGGTTGCCGCGCCGAGACGCCTTACGGCGATATCGACGCCACGCTGCAAACCCGCTGGCGCCGTGTCGCGGCGTCCCTGGGACGCAACGTGTCGTGGGAGGACCCGGCGTGAACGGCAATCCGGCTCCGGCTCAGCCCGGCCAGACGGCCGCGCCTCTGGCGTCCGCACCGGCGCCCGCCGCGCTGGCGCCGGCCACCGCCGCCGTTCCCGTGCTGGACCGCTGGAAAACCCAGTTGGAGATCGGCTCGATCCGCGCCGCCTCTACCGACCCCTGGCTCGTCAGCGGCAAGATCACGCGCGCAACCGGCCTCGTGCTGCACGCCACCGGCCTGCGCCTGCCCGTGGGCGCCGCCGCCCGCATCGAAATTGCGCGCGGCCATGATCACTGGGCCGACGCCGAAGTCGTGGGCTTTGACGGCCACACCCTGTATCTGATGCCGCAGGCCGATATTTCCGGCCTGCCCCCCGGCGCGCGCGTCGTGCCGGGCGAACCGCCTGTGCAACGCGCGATTCCGCTGCCGCGCAAGGCCGAATTGAACGGCAACGCCAAACCGCAGCTGGGCCGCCATTTGCCCGTGGGCAATGCGCTGTTGGGCCGCGTGCTCGATGGCGCCGGCCGCCCGCTGGACGGCTTGGGTCCCTTGACCGGCGCTGAGCTGGCGCCGCTGTCCGCTCAGCCGATCAACCCCTTGTCGCGCGCCCCGATTGACACTGTGCTGGACACGGGCGTGCGCGCCATCAACGGCCTGCTGACCGTGGGCCGCGGCCAGCGCATGGGCTTGTTCGCCGGCTCCGGCGTGGGTAAATCCGTGCTGCTGGGCATGATGGCCCGCTACACCAAGGCCGACGTGATCGTCGTGGGCCTGATCGGTGAACGCGGCCGCGAAGTGAAAGAATTCATCGAGCACAACCTGGGCCCCGAAGGCCTGGCGCGCTCGGTCGTGGTGGCCGCGCCCGCCGACGTGTCAGCGCTGTTGCGCCTGCAAGGCGCCGCCTACGCTACGCGCCTGGCCGAACACTTCCGCGACCAGGGCCTGGACGTGCTGCTGATTATGGATTCGCTGACCCGCTACGCCATGGCGCAACGGGAAATTGCGCTGGCCATCGGCGAACCACCGGCCACCAAGGGCTATCCGCCGTCCGTGTTCGCCAAGCTGCCGATGCTGGTCGAACGCGCCGGGATGGGCGCGCCTGGCCCGTCGGGCAAGGCCGGCTCCATCACGGCGTTCTATACCGTGCTGGCCGAAGGCGATGACCAGCAAGATCCTATCGCCGATTCGGCGCGCGCGATTCTGGACGGCCACGTGGTGCTGTCGCGCCATCTGGCCGAAGCGGGGCACTACCCCGCCATCGATATCGAAGCGTCGATCTCGCGCGCCATGACCTCGTTGATCACGCCGCAGCAGTTCGCCGTGGTGCGCCGCTTCAAGCAAAACCTGTCGCGCTACCAGCGCAACCGCGACCTGATCGCCGTAGGCGCCTACGCCGCCGGCAACGATCCGCAGCTGGACGAAGCCATCGCCCGTTATCCCCGTCTGGAAGCCTTCTTGCAGCAGGACATTGGCGAGAACATCGGCTACGAAGACGCCGTCAACCAGTTGCGCGCCAGTTTCGAGTTAAGGGACACCTATGCCTAGCCAATTGCCATTGGACATGCTGATCAACCTGGCCAAGGAGAGCACGGATGAAGCCGCGCGCCTCTTGGGCCGGCTCAGCGCAGAACGCACCAATGCCGAACGCCAGCTCGGCATGCTGAACGATTACCGCCAGGATTACCTGGAGCGCTTGCAGCATGCGATGACGACGGGTATGTCGGCCAGCGACTGCCATAACTACCAGCGCTTCATCGGCACCCTGGACGACGCGATCGGCCAGCAGCAAACCGTGCTGCGCCAGGCGGATGAAAACCTGGCCAAGGGCCGCCAATACTGGCAGCAGGAAAAGCGCAAGCTCAGTTCCTACGACGCCTTGGCGCAGCGCGAAATGCGCGCCCAGGCCGTGGTGGAATCCCGCCGCGAACAACGCGCCAACGACGAATACTCCGCCCGCCTGGTCCAGCGCCAGGCCGGCATGCATTAAGCAATACCTAACAGGAAGCCCAAGATGACCGCTCCCCTGCCCTTGCCGACGATCGCTCCGGTCGCGCCGACGTCCATCGCTGATGCGTTGGGCGCCAACAAGACGCCCGCGAACAAAAAAGGCCCCAGCTTCTCGGACGTGCTCGCTCAGCAACGTCCGAAGCCGTCGGCCGATTCGCGCCCGGCGAACAACGGCGCCAAGACGCCCGGCAAAAGCACGAACACCGCCAGCGACGCCGCCAGCAACGCGGAAGGCGCTGCCGCCGGTGCGATCAACGACGCCGTCGCGACGGCGACCGCTGCCGAAGCGGGCGCGCTGGCCGTTGCCGCGCAACAACCGGCCGCGCCCGTGCTGCCGCAACAAGCGCTGGACATCGCCGCGCAAGCCGCCGAACAGGTGCAGCTTGCCCGTGGCAACGCGCAGGCCGCCGCCACCGCCATGAATACCGGCGCTGCCGTGCTGACCGCTGCGCTTACCGCCGCCGATAGCCCCGCCACGCCGCAAACGCCGGTTGTGGCGACGGCGCAGCAAGCCGAAGCCGCCGCCGCGATTGCCGCGCGTAACGCGCAAGCCGCTCAGCCCGTGCTGACCGAAGCCGTCAAGCCGGGCAGCGCCGTGGCCGCCACGGCCGCCACGGCGACTGCTGTTGCCGACGTCGCGCCTGCCGTGGCGAAGCCGGCCGCCAAGGCCGACACGCCGCGCCTCGCACCCGAAATCGCACTGCCGCGCACCCCGCGCGCAACCCCTGCCGACGCCGACGCCAAGCACACCGCCACCTTGCCCGCGCATACCGAAGAAGAACTGACCGCCGCGCTGAACAGCACGGCTCAGCAATTCCAGGCGCCGCAGCATGGCGCGTCGGCGCAAGATCATCTGGCGCAAGCGCTTGCCGCCGCCACCCAGCGTCAGGCCGCCCCGGTTGCAAACCAGGCCGCCATCGCCCCGCCTGCGGTGCCCGTCGTGATGCAGATCGCCACCCCGGTGGGCGGCACGCATTGGGGCACGGAACTCGGCCAGCAAGTGGTGATGATGAGCACCAACGCACGCCAAGGCATGCAGACCGCCGAGCTGCGCCTTGACCCGCCGGATCTGGGTCCGCTGCGCGTCAGCCTGAACCTGGCCGACGGCGTGGCCAGCGCCTCGTTCGTGTCGGCGCACGCGTCGGTGCGTCAAGCCATTGAAACCGCCATTCCGCAGTTGCAACAGGCGTTGGCGCAAGCCGGCATCTCGCTGGGCCAGACCAGCGTCGGTGAACAAACCGCGCAGCAGGAATTCGCGCAACAGAACGGCAACGGCGGCTCGCAGCGCCAGCCGGGCGGCGCATCGGTGGTTGCCGATGGCGCAGCCGACAACGCAGCGCCTGTCGTGACCGCGTCGCGCAATGCCAACGCCCTGGTAGACACCTTCGCGTAATAAACGAGCGGCCCGCGCCCAGCAATGGACGCGGGCGGTGCAGCAATAGCTTGAGATACGCGGCTTTCGCCCTGTTTTTCGCCTCCAAGCCGAGGCGTCTTTTCGGGCAGAATGCTTTCATCCACTAAGAATCCGTTTTCACCAGCGGCCCAATACGCATCGAAACCGAGATGGCGACTTCCAAACCCATAACCGCGCCGACAGGCGCTAAGAAATCCGGTGGCATCGGCATTGTTCGCCTGCTGCTGGCCCTTCTGGTCCTGCTCATCGTCGCCGCCGCCAGCGCGGGTGCGACGTGGTTCATCACCCAACGCATGCAGCAGCCGCCCGCCGGCGCCGCGGTGCAATTGGGCGTGGGCCAGGCGCCTGGCGGCCAGCCTGGCCAGCCCGGCCAAGCGGGTCCGGCCGGCCAAGCCGGCGCAGGCCCGCAAGCCACGCCGACGACGTTCGTCGCTCCGCCTGCCGGCCCCATCGCCGTGCCCGCACCGATTTTCGTGCCGATCGAAGCCTTCACCGTCACGCTGCAAAACGCTGACACCGAACGCATCATGCACGTTGGCCTGACGCTGCGTGTCAGCGACGAGCAAACGCGCACGCGTCTGGAAAAGTACATGCCTGAAGTGCGCAGCCGCATCCTGATGGTGCTGTCGTCGCAATCGCCCACCGGCGTGCAGACCCAGCAAGGCAAGACCGACATGGCCAACGCGATCAAGCAGGCAGTCAACCGCCCATTCTCGCCCCTGCCGGACGGCCAGTATGTCACCGACGTACTGTTCACGGCGTTCGTGGTGCAATAAAGATGGCCTACGAGGCATTTCTTTCGCAGGACGAAGTCGATGCGCTGCTCGCTGGCGTCACCGGCGAGAGCGATAGCAAGTCAGAGGCGGCAAGCTCCACGGATGGCGCGCGCGCCTATGACCTGAGCTCGCCCGAGCGCGTCGTGCGCCGCCGCATGCAGACGCTGGAACTGATCAACGAGCGGTTTGCGCGCCACATGCGCAACGTGCTGTTGAACTTCATGCGCCGCAGCGCGGACATCACGGTTGGCTCGATCAAGATCCAGAAGTACGCGGACTTCGAACGCAACCTGCCGGTGCCGAGCAATCTGAACATGATTCAGATGAAGCCCCTGCGCGGCACGGCGCTGTTCACGTATGACCCGAACCTGGTGTTCCTGGTCATCGACAGCCTGTTCGGCGGCGATGGCCGCTACCACACGCGCGTCGAAGGCCGGGACTTCACCACGACCGAACAGCGCATCATCCGGCGCCTGCTCAACCTGACCCTGGAAAGCTACGGCAAGTCCTGGGACCCCGTCTATCCGATCGAATTCGAGTATGTGCGCTCGGAGATGCACACCAAGTTCGCCAGCATCACCGGCAACAATGAAGTGGTGGTCGTCACCTCGTTCCACATCGAATTCGGCGCGACGGGCGGCGACCTGAACATCTGCCTGCCCTACTCCATGATCGAGCCGGTGCGCGATCTGCTGACGCGGCCGTTGCAGGAAACCACGCTGGAAGAAGTGGACCAGCGCTGGTCGCAGCAGTTGTCGCGCCAGGTGCGCAGCGCCGACATCGACGTGGTCGCGGAATTTGCGCGCATCCCGTCGTCGATCCGCGAGCTCATGAGCCTGAAGGTGGGCGACGTCCTTCCCGTGGACGTGCCCGACACAATCATTGCCAACGTCGATGGCGTGCCGCTGATGGAATGCGGCTACGGCGTCTTCAACGGCCAGTACGCCCTGCGCGTGCAGAACATGTTTACCTACGATACCGATTCACACGAGGCCCCCGACCATGACTGACAAGAACGAGCCTGGCACCGGCTCGTCCCCGGCCGACGACTGGGCCGACGCGCTCGCCGAACAATCCCGCGCCAATCCGCCCACCCAGGCCGATGGCCTGAAGCCGCAGGACGACTGGGCTGCCGCGATGGCTGAACAGACCGCCGCCACGCCGCCCGCTGAAACGCCCGCCCCGGCAGCCGCCGCGCCGGCCGCTCCGGCTGCGCCCGCACCCGCCAAGCCCGCCGCGCAATCGGCGTCGCAATCGGTGTTCAAGCCGCTGGCTGGCGCGACCGCAGGCGCCGGCACCGACATCGACCTGATCATGGACGTGCCCGTCCAGCTGACGGTTGAATTGGGCCGCACCCGCCTCACCATCAAGAACCTGCTCCAGCTGGGCCAGGGCTCGGTGGTGGAACTGGACGGCCTGGCCGGTGAACCGATGGACATCTTCGTCAACGGCTACCTGATCGCCCAAGGCGAAGTCGTCGTCGTTGAAGACAAGTACGGCATCCGCCTGACCGACATCATCACCCCGTCCGAGCGGATCAACCGCTTGAACAACCGTCGTTGACGTCTGGCGCCATGACTGAGTCCGCCCTGCTGCGCGTCATCATCGGCCTGGTGCTGGTGGTGGCCGCCATCCTGGTTTCGGCCTGGCTGGCGCGGCGCGCCGGCCTGACTCAGCGTGGCGGCGGCAACGTGTTGAAGCAGGTCGCCAGCATGCCGGTCGGCCCGCGCCAAAGCATTGTTGTCGTCGAAATTGAAAACACCTGGCTGGTGGTGGGCGTTGGCCCGAACCAGCTCAACACCCTGCATACCCTGCCCGCCGGCCAATTGCCGGAGGGTTCGCCCTTGCCCGCCGCAGCGTTCGCGGCCAAGCTGGGCCAGGCGCTCAAGCGCCGCTAGCGCCATCCGCGCGATCCAAGCGATACCCATGAGTTTGCTCAACAGCACGACATCCCCCACTCTCCGCTCGCGCGCGCTGCCCATGCTGGCCGCCGCCGCCGTGCTGGGCCTGGCCTTCTTTCCGGCCGGTGTCGTCGCCCAGGCCACCCTGCCCGCGCTGACCACCACGCCGGGCGCGAACGGCTCCGAAACGTATTCGCTCAGCATGCAGACGCTGCTGCTGATGACGTCGCTGTCGTTCCTGCCCGCCGCCTTGCTGATGATGACGGGCTTCACGCGCATCATCATCGTGCTGGGCCTGCTGCGCAGCGCGATGGGCACGGCGATGTCGCCGCCCAACCACGTGCTGATCGGGCTGGCGCTGTTCCTGACCTTCTATACGATGTCGCCGGTGTTCGACAAGATCTACGCCGACGCCTACAAGCCGCTGTCCGAAGGCTCCATCCAATTCGAGACCGCCGTTGAACGGGCCGCCGGCCCCTTGCGCACCTTCATGCTGCACCAGACCCGCGAGAACGATCTATCGTTGTTCGCCAACCTGGCCAAGCTGCCGGCGCTGGAAGATCCGTCGCAAGTGCCGCTGCGCATCCTCGTGCCGGCGTTCATCACCAGCGAACTGAAGACGGCGTTCCAGATCGGCTTCACCATCTTCATCCCCTTCCTGATCATCGACCTGGTTGTCGCCAGCGTGCTGATGGCGCTGGGCATGATGATGGTGCCGCCCGTGACCGTGGCGCTGCCGTTCAAGCTGATGCTGTTCGTGCTGGCCGACGGCTGGAACCTGCTGATGGGCTCGCTTGCCCAGAGCTTCTACCAATAACGCCCGGAGACTCGCCATGACCGCCGAAACCGTCATGACCATGGCCTACCAGGCGATGAAGATCGTCCTGGCGATGGCGGGTCCGCTGCTGCTGGTGGTGCTGGTGGTGGGTCTCATCATCAGCATCTTCCAGGCCGCCACGCAGATCAACGAAATGACGCTGTCGTTCATTCCGAAGCTGCTGGCCATGTGCGGCGTGCTGGTGCTGCTGGGCCCGTGGCTGATCGGCGTCATGGTCGACTACATCCGCCAACTGATCGGCCAGATCCCGATGCTGGTGTCCTGAGCGGCCGGGTTTTCCGCCTGCCCGCCGCCCGGTCCCCGCCGCCATGATCGCCTTCACGCTCGAACAGCTCAACGGCTGGATCGGCCAGTTCCTCTGGCCGTTCGTGCGTATTCTTGCGCTGGTCGGCACCGCGCCGCTGTTCTCTGAGTCCATCATTCCGGTCAAGGTCAAAGTGGGCCTGGCCTTTGTGCTGGCGGTCGCCATCAGCCCCGCGCTGGACCCCATGCCGCCCATCTCGCCGGGCTCGTTCGCCGGCTTGTGGATGGTCATGCAGCAGGTGCTGATCGGCATCGCCATGGGCTTCACGATGCGCATCGTGTTCGCCGCGGTCCAGACCGCGGGCGAATTCGTCGGCCTGCAAATGGGCTTGTCGTTCGCCTCGTTCTTCGACCCCAGCTCCGGCGCCAATACCGCTGTGCTGTCGCGCTTGTTCAACATGATCGCGATGCTGACCTTCCTGGCGCTGGACGGCCACCTGCTGGTGCTGGCCGCGCTGGTGCGCTCGTTCGACACCTTACCCGTCGCCATGATCCAGCTGCATCAGAACGGCTGGGGCGTGGTCGTGGAATGGGGCAAGACGGTGTTCGTGTCGGGCCTGCTGCTGGCCCTGCCGCTGATCTGCGCGCTGCTCACCATCAACCTGGCCATGGGCATCCTGAACCGCGCGGCGCAGCAGCTGTCCGTGTTCTCGGTAGGCTTTCCAGTCACGCTCATTATTGGCGTGACGGTGCTGACCGTGGTGTTGCCGCACGCGGGGCCGTTTCTGGAGACGCTGTTTGAATCCGGCCTGGGCGCCATGAGCCGCGTGGTGGATGCGTTGGCGGGGCGGTAGCGACGCTTGCCACCCACGAAAAAACGGCCGCTTTTCAGCGGCCGTTCTCTTTTGCCCGTCACGCCTGTGCGGCTACGGCTGACCCGTCAAACGGAACACGCGGATCGTCTCGCGCAGCGCGCCCGACTGCGTGCCCAGTTGCATCACCGCGCCGCCCAGTTCCTGCACCAGCGCCGTGTTCTGCACCGTCATCACATCCATTTGCGACACGGCCGTATCCACCTGCTCGATACCGCTGGACTGTTCCTGCGACGCCTGCGAGATCTCGCCGATGATGTCGGTAACGCGATGCACGGCGGCCACGATCTCTTCCATCGTCGCGCCGGCCTGTTCGGCCTGCGCCGAGCCTTCGGTGACGCGGTCAACGGAATCCTCGATGAGCCCCTTGATCTCTTTGGCGGCTTGCGCGCTCTTTTGCGCAAGGCTGCGCACTTCGCCCGCCACCACCGCAAAGCCCTTGCCGGATTCGCCGGCGCGCGCCGCTTCCACCGCAGCGTTCAATGCCAGGATGTTGGTCTGGAATGCAATGCCTTCAATGATGCTGACGATGTCGGCAATCTTGCGCGAGCTGCTGGAGATGCCGTGCATGGTGTTCACCACCTGCCCCACCGCCACGCCGCCACGGCGCGCCACGTCCATGCTGCTGGCGGCCAGTTGGTTGGCCTGCCGCGCGTTGTCGGCGTTCTGGCGCACGGTGGAGGTCAGTTGCTCCATGCTGGCGGCCGTCTGTTGCAGCGATGCCGCCTGGCCTTCCGTACGGCCGGCCAGTTCCTGGTTGCCGCGCGCAATGTGCACGGCGGCGTGCGTCGTGCCTTCGATGCCGCGGTAGACGTCCTGCGCAATGCCGATCAGGCTCTTGCGCATCACTTCCAGCGAAAACTTCAGGCTGCCGATCTCGTCATCGGAGTCCGCGATGATCTGCGTGGTGAGGTTGCCCGCTGCGACTTGGCGCGCCATGTTGGCCGCGTCCACCATCGGGTCCAGCAACGAGCGCGACAGGCTCCAGCCCATGCCAAAAATGGCGATGGCGGCCAGCGCAATCGCGCCGCAGCCCAGGCTTGCCGTCATCGTGCTCAAGCTGTCCCAATTGGCGTGCAGCCCATAGGCGCCCGCGGCCGCCATGATGGCGGAGGACAAAAACGAATGGCGGAACATGCGGCTGCGCACGCTGTTCTTGAAGGGAAACGCCAGCACATCCAGGCTGCGGCGCCAGCCGGCGCGCACCGGCCGCCCGCGTAAGATACGCACGCCGCGCGCCGAGCCTTCGCGAATGCGCGCGTAGAGCTCCTCGGCCATGTCGATCTGCTCGTCCGACGGGCGCACGCGCACCGAGGAATAAGCAACGACTTCGCCGTTCTCGACGATGGGCGTGGCGTTGGCCAGCACCCAGTAGTAGCCGCCGTCCTTGCGGCGATTCTTGACCAGCCCCAGCCACGACTCGCCGGCTTCCAGCGTTTCCCACAGATCTTCGTAGGCTTCGGGCGGCATGTCGGGATGGCGCACGATGTTGTGCGGCTTGCCGATCAGTTCTTCGCGGGTGAATCCGCTGACTTCGACGAACGCGGGGTTCGCGTAGACGATGCGGCCCTTGGTGTCGGTACGCGAGATCAGGTATTGATCTTCACGCAGCTTGGTTTCCACGTCATTGACGGGTAGGTTCACGCGCACAGCTAGTCTCCAGTGACAACAATAGAGCAGCGAATGAATAGCAGCGAGTAAACCGGACTAGACGCCCCGCATCGACCTGTTCCCGCCTGGTTTGTCATGCCGGCGCGGTTGCGCCGACTTTCAAACACTGTTCACCGCCCTTTTCAGGCGTTATTGTTATTAACGGTCTTATTCGTAAGAACTTAACGTGCGTAGTAAAGGCGCAAGCGTTCTTATGACCGCCACGTATAAGGAACACGGCCGCGCATCAGCGCGGCCGCGATCGTCCTGCCAAACCGCGCGAAAGCGCCTTAGCCCTGCGTCAACGTCGGCGCGGCATAGCCGCTGAGTTGATGCGCCGGCACTTCGATCACTTCGCCTGCGTTGATCTTGAACACCGCCACGGCTTCGGCCAAACGGTGCGCCTGATCTTGCAAGGAACCGGCGGCGGCAGCCGCTTCTTCCACCAGCGCCGCGTTCTGCTGCGTCACTTCGTCCATCTGCGACACGGCGCGGTTGACTTGGTCGATACCGCTGGACTGCTCTTCGGACGCAGCCGAGATTTCGCCCATGATGTCCGTCACACGCTTCACCGAGGCCACGATTTCCTGCATCGTTGCGCCCGCGCGTTCCACCTGCTGCGAACCCGCGCCCACCTTGGTCACCGAGTCTTCGATCAAGCCCTTGATTTCCTTGGCGGCCTGCGCGCTGCGTTGCGCCAGCGAGCGCACTTCGCCCGCCACCACCGCAAAGCCCTTGCCTTGCTCGCCGGCACGCGCCGCTTCCACCGCCGCGTTCAGCGCCAGGATGTTCGTCTGGAACGCGATGCCGTCAATGACGGACACGATTTCGGAAATCTTGCGCGAGCTGGCCGAAATGCCCTGCATCGTGCTGACCACTTCCGACACCGCCGAACCGCCGCGCTCGGCCACGTCCGACGCGCTGGCCGCCAACTGATTGGCCTGGCGTGCGTTGTCGGCGTTCTGCTTCACGGTGGAGGCCAGTTCTTCCATCGACGCTGCGGTTTCTTCCAGGGACGCCGCCTGCTCTTCCGTGCGGCTGGACAGGTCCGTGTTGCCGGCTGCGATTTCACGCGAGCCCACGGTGATCTCGTCCACGCCACGGCGCACGGTTGCCACGGTACGCGTCAGGCTTTCCTGCATGCGCTTCACAGCCGCCATCAGCTGGCCGATTTCGTTATGCGACTTCACTTCCACGCGGCTCGTCAGGTCGCCTGCGGCGATCTTGTCGAAGTGCTGGCCCGCTTCCACCAACGGACGCACGACCAGGCGGCCGAACAGGATGCGGCAGAACACCATCAGCAGCAGCGCCAGGCCCACGGCCACGCCCACCGCCACCATGGCGCGGTTGAAGTTGGCTTCGGCCTGATCGATCGTGGCTTGTTGCTGGTCACCGATGTACTTGCTGAAATCGCTGATCGCCTCGATGAAGGCGGCGCTACGCGGGGTGCCGTATTCGTTGTTCACCATGTAGAACGTCGAATAGTCTTCGCTGCGCAGCGCTTCCACCATGGTGTCCACGCCATCGTCGATATACGAGCGATAGCGGCGCACCAGGTTCATGGACAGCTGACGGCCCGTGTCGTCTTGCAGCATGTTCTTTTGGAAGTCGGCAAAACGGCTGCGCACGCCGGTCAGCAGATCCGTCGCGCCCTTGAGCGCGGCAGCCGCGTCGCGGGCCGAGTTCTCGCCGCTACCCCAGCCGGATTCCTGCAAGTGGCGTGCGGCCACCATCAGGCTCACGCGGGCGCGCAGCATGTCGCTGTTGATCATCTCAACTTGCTTGGCGCGCTCGGTCAGCGCGTTGACTTCGCGGATGGACTCGTAATTGTGCTGCAAGAAAAATGACGCCAGGCCACCGACGGCCGCGATCAGGATCGCGAAGAACGCCATGACCCACAGCAGCATCGTGCCGACGCGGGCGTCGCGCAAGCGCAGTTTGCGTTTCACCTTGGGCGCTCGCGCGGCCTTCTTCTTCCCGCCTTTGCCGGCCTTTGCGCCGGATTCGAGACTTGCTTCCATATTTTTCCCCATCCCTCAGGAACAGCTCTGACCAAATGAAAAACCACCCTGTGGACACGCCCTGTTACATGGGGTGTACATTCAGGGCGACGTTCATTGCGGCTTGCGCCGCAATGCTCTGCCGGACTCACACGACTATTTGCCCACAGGCGCCAACCCGGCCGGTTCACCCGGGCCAGGAATGTAGATCGTTTGCACCTCGGGTTCCGCCGACGGCATCGGCGTCCAGGCCTGATTCAAATCAGGCGCGGGCGCAGGCCCCAGCAGTTTTTGGCGTTCCCAAGGTTCCAGCAGAATATTGGTGCTGTCGACGAGCCGCATCAGACGGCCATCCGGGCCGAATTGCAGCAGCGCTTCCTTACGGCTGTACAGGCCGTCGGCGACAAACGTGATCTTGAAGTCCCACAGGGCGAGGAGCGTCCCGTCGGTCTGTCTGTAAAGCTTGGTGGGCGGCGCGGTCAGCGCGCGCGAGGCCTCTTCCAGCGTCGTCTGCCCTGGCGTCAGGGTCGACAACTTGCCCGGGTCGAAGTTGTGACCCGTTGCCGCGCAGCCGCCAAGCAACAACGCGATGGCGGCAGCCGCCAGAAGATGTATATAGCCTCGCATACCCTACCTATTCGCCGGCATGGCCGGCATCAAAAAGATTCCCAATCGTCGTCGGACGGCGCCTGACGACGGCTTGCCGCCGGCGCCGGCTTCACGTCGGCCGCCGCCGCTGCCGCACGCGGCGCCGGACGGCGCAGCGGACGCGCCGCCGTGGCGCCTTCCGCGGCGGCGGCCGGCTTGGCGCGGGCCGCGTGCGTCAAACGCACCGCGGGTTTGGACGGCGCGGCCTGTTCGGCGGGAGCCGCGGGCGCTTCGGCAACCGGTGCGGCCACGCGCGGGGCGCGGCGTTGCGGCTGCTGCGCCAACTGGCGTGCCGGCACTTCAATCACTTCGCCGGCGTTGATCTTGAAGACAGCGACCGCTTGGACCAGGCGTTCGGCCTGTTCCTGCAAAGAACCCGCGGCGGCCGCCGCTTGTTCCACCAACGCCGCGTTCTGCTGCGTCACTTCATCCATCTGCGACACGGCGCGGTTGACTTGATCGATACCGCTGGACTGCTCGTCGGACGCGGCCGAAATCTCGCCCATGATGTCCGTCACGCGTTTGACGGACGCCACGATCTCTTGCATCGTCGCGCCCGCACGCTCAACTTGTTGCGAACCCGCGCCCACCTTCGACACCGAGTCTTCGATCAAGCCCTTGATTTCCTTGGCGGCTTGCGCGCTGCGTTGCGCCAGCGAGCGCACTTCGCCCGCCACCACCGCAAAGCCCTTGCCCTGCTCGCCGGCACGGGCCGCTTCCACCGCGGCGTTCAGCGCCAGGATGTTCGTTTGGAACGCGATGCCGTCGATGACGGAAACGATCTCCGAGATCTTGCGCGAGCTGGCCGAAATGCCCTGCATCGTGTTGACCACTTCCGACACCGCCGAACCGCCGCGCTCGGCCACGTCCGACGCGCTCGCCGCCAGCTGATTGGCTTGACGGGCGTTGTCGGCGTTCTGCTTCACGGTAGATGCCAGCTGCTCCATCGACGCTGCGGTTTCCTCAAGAGAGGCCGCTTGCTGTTCGGTACGGCTGGACAGGTCGGTGTTGCCCGCGGAGATTTCGCGCGAGCCCACGTTGATTTCGTCTACACCGCGGCGCACAGCGGTCACCGTGCGCGTCAGGCTTTCCTGCATGCGCTTGACGGCCGCCATCAATTGGCCGATTTCGTTGGAAGAGCCTGCCTCCACCCGCACCGTCAGGTCGCCGCCAGCGATCTTGTCAAAGCTGTCGCTCACCGCGCGCAAGGGGCGCAGAATAACGCGGTTCATGAACAGGAACGCACCCAGCGACACGGCCACAATCAGTACAGCCAACGCCAGGTACACGTAGGCCATCGTCGAAGCCTGTGCACGAGACGCCTGCACCTGATCTTCGCTGAACGCGTTGATGTTGCCGGCAAACTCATTCAATTGCTTGAAGAACGCGGCGCTGGCGGCGCCAGCCTGGGTGTTCTTCAGGGTCAGGTACGTCGCGGCGTCGCCCTTGTCGAGCGCGCCCATCATGGCTTGCAGCGCACCCGAGAAGCTGCTGAACGAAGACAGCAGCTCACCCTCGGCGGCCTTGCCCAGCGCCGTCACCTTCGGAACGCCCTTGAAGGCTTCCATCTTCTTGTTCGCATCCGCGATCAACTGCTGCACGGTGCGTGAATTGTCGGCCGCACCGTTCGCGTCGCCCGCGGCGCGTTGAGCAGCCGCGATGTCGGCACGAATCGTCGCGCGCAGCATCTGCGTGTAGGCGTCCTTGATCAGCGTGCTCTGTCGGACGCTAAGGGAATCCAGGGCGTTGATGGTGTCCGCGCTGGCACGCATGCTGTTCCAGCCCAAACCAATGGCAACCAGTGCGGCAAGGGCAACGGCCAACTGAGCGAGCATCAAGCCCGTGCGCACCTTCAGATTGCTGAACATGTTCCGATTGTTCCGGTAGTCGTCCCGGCTGCGCTGTCGCCGCCGGTCCGTAAAAGGGGGTACTGTCTGTGAGTTACTGCCTATTCAATGCACTGACGGGGGGATCGCGTCAGAAAGACTCCCAATCATCGTCCGCGGGCGGCGGACGCCGGCTGGAGGCTGGCGGCGGCGCATCCGCGGCATCCGCCCGGGTCGCGGGACGGCGCAACGGGCGCACCACGGTAGCCGCCGTGGCGGCGGGTTTGGGACGCGCCACCTGCGTCTTGCGCGGCGCGGCGGCAGGCGCCGGCTTCGCTGCGGCAGGCGCGTCGCCCGCATCAGCCGCCAGCTCCGCTTCTTGCTCGTGCTCCTGCTCCCGCTGCGATGCTTGCGCAGGCGCGGCGGGTTTGTTCACGGCGGAATGCGCGGGGGTATTCGCGGGGGTATTCGCTGCCCGATGCGCCGGCTTGCTCAGCTGCGCCACCGGCGCTCGCGGGGCGGCGGCCTGCGAGGCCTGCACGCGCGGCGCACTGCGTTGCTGCGCCAACTGTTGGGCCGGCACTTCAATCACTTCGCCGGCGTTGATCTTGAAGACCGACACGGCTTCCGCCAGACGTTGCGCCTGCTCTTGCAAGGAACCCGCGGCGGCGGCCGCTTCTTCCACCAGCGCCGCGTTCTGCTGCGTCACTTCGTCCATCTGCGACACGGCGCGGTTGACTTGGTCAATACCACTGGACTGCTCTTCGGACGCCGCCGAAATCTCGCCCATGATGTCCGTCACGCGTTTCACCGAGCTCACGATCTCCTGCATCGTCGCGCCCGCACGTTCCACTTGCTGCGAACCCGCGCCCACCTTCGACACCGAGTCTTCAATCAAGCCCTTGATTTCCTTGGCGGCCTGCGCGCTACGTTGCGCCAGCGAGCGCACTTCGCCCGCCACCACGGCAAAGCCCTTGCCCTGCTCGCCCGCGCGCGCCGCTTCCACGGCGGCGTTCAGCGCCAGGATGTTGGTCTGGAACGCGATGCCGTCAATGACGGAAACGATTTCCGAGATCTTGCGCGAGCTGGCCGAAATGCCCTGCATCGTGCTGACCACTTCCGACACCGCTGCGCCACCGCGCTCGGCCACATCCGACGCACTCGCCGCCAGCTGATTGGCTTGGCGCGCGTTGTCGGCGTTTTGCTTCACGGTGGAGGCCAGCTGCTCCATCGACGCTGCGGTTTCCTCTAGGGACGCCGCCTGTTGTTCGGTACGGCTGGACAGGTCGGTATTGCCCGCGGAGATTTCGCGCGAGCCCACATTGATTTCGTCCACGCCACGACGCACCGTTGCGACGGTACGCGTCAGGCTTTCCTGCATGCGCTTGATGGCGGCAAACAGCTGACCGATTTCATTGGTGCTGCGCACCTCGATACGGCCGGTGAAGTCGCCGCCCGAAATCTTGTCGAAGTGATCGCCCGCCTGGTGCAGCGGACGCAGCACGGTGCGGTTGATGAACAGCCAGCAGCCCAACGCCAGCACCAGCGCAATGGCCAGCAAGGCGATGGTGACCGTGCGCGAAATGCGGTGGTCGGTTTCAGCTTGCACGACGAGTTCGTCGGTGCGCGTATCCAGGAATTCCAGCACGCCGTTGACGGCTTCGCGGAACTCCGTGTTGGCCTTGCTGCCCGAATCATTCAGGTCCAGGTATTCCTGGATCGCCATGTTGGACAACGCAGCGGCCTGGCGCTTGTAGACGTCGTCGAATTGCTTGTAGGCCGTTTCCAGCTTGGCAACCAAGGCTTCGGAACCCGGCATGCGCGGCGCCTTGCGGAAGGCGTCCAGTGACTGGCTGCCTTCCTGCATCAGCGCGTCGGCGCGCTTGGCCTGGGCGTTCGCCTGCTCGGTCTTGCCCTGCTGCATATCCATCAACGACGTCGCCAGCAACAAGCGGCCACGCAGATAGGCGGCGTACGCGCGGTTCAGCTGGGTGCCTTGGTTCGAGTAGGCGTCGTTGACCTGTTCCAGCTTTTCATTGCTGGAATTCAACCCCATCCACGCCACGCCGTTCGAAATGAACATGGCGCTCGTGAAGAGCAACAGCACCAGAACGATACAGGTGCGAACTTTCAAATTGACAAGCATGAAATATCCGAGCGTTAGGCAACCAGAAACGACTATTTCCAACCCTGCACGCAACCACGGACGCCCCGGCTTACAGCCAGCAGCGTCCGCAAATCGCCGCGCCCCAAGGGCGCCTTCAGGGCTACCGCCGCATTACTTGCGGCTGAACAAACTTGATCCCTGAATGGTCATGAAAGCCGCCGATGCCGCGGCCAGCGCCACTTGGCGCAACGCCAGCTGGCTGGCGCCCGAGTAGTAGTCCAGGTCTTCCAGATCGGACAGCGACTTCGAATACGTCAGGCCCTTTTGCGAACCGGTGGCGTCCAGCGCGTCCAGTTCGTTCATGCGGGCGCCGACCGACGCGGCAACCGTCAAGACGTTGTCGTAGTTGCTGGCCAGCTTCTTGTTGGCGGTGGCCAGTTCGTTGTTCAGCTTCGCCAGGGCGACTTCGTCGCCAGCGATCGGGGAGTCCAGCACTTTGATCAGGCTGTCGAGCGTGTTGAACATGTCGACATCGGCCGACTGCACGTTTTGCACATCGATCACATCGCCGTTCTGCGGCGTGCCCTTGACCACCACCGACACGCCACCGAAATCAATGGCGGAATCCGGCGTGTACGGCGTGGGAGACGCCGGCGGAGCCGGGGTCGTCACAGGCGGCACCGGCGGGTTTGCGTTGGGGTCCGTCGTAATGACGCGATAGCCCATCGAACCCGTCGTCGTGTCCGACTCGAACTGCAACGAGAAATTCTTGCCGATGTTGGGGCTGCCCGGCGTAACCGACACGGTGCCGAACTGCGCGGTGCCCGTGTTGCCGGCGGCGGCGGTGCTGACGTAAGCCTGCGAACCGGGGTTGGCGCGGCTGAAAATGTCGCTGCCTACATCGCTCGTGGACAACTGGCGGGACTGGTCGACCTGCACCGTGCGTTCGCCGGTGGCGCCGCTATAAACGATCTTGCCCGTGGTGTCTTGCGAGTACGGCACCACACCGCCTTGATAGCCCGAGAACAGGTATTGGCCGCTGCCGTCGGTGCTGTTGGCCAGACCCAGCAAGGCGTCACGCGCGCTCTTTAACGCGGTGGACAGCGCTTGGCGGTCGCTATCGGCGAACGTGCCGTTACCGGCTTGAATGACGCGCGTGCGCACATCTTGCAGTGCAGTGGTGATCGAATCCAGCACGTTGCTTTCCTGGCCCAGATTGGTCTTGGCCGTGTTCCGGTTGGCGCCGTACGTGGTGTTCATGCTTTGCGTCTGCGCGACGCCGATCGACAAAGACGCCGCCAGAGGATCGTCAGCCGGGCTCAGGAACTTGCGTCCGCTGCCCACCTGCTCGACCAGGCGGTTCATGTCCGATTCCTGAGCGAGAACGCCGCTCAGGCCGTTCGAGTACATCATCGTGGTGCTCAGGCGCATTGTGCAACTCCGGAATTCTTTTTAGTAATCACAGTTCAACGATCTGATCAGCCGCGCAGGCCCAGCAGCGTGTC
Organism: Achromobacter sp. NPDC008082; assembly: GCF_042957345.1. Classification (NCBI taxonomy): domain Bacteria; kingdom Pseudomonadati; phylum Pseudomonadota; class Betaproteobacteria; order Burkholderiales; family Alcaligenaceae; genus Achromobacter; species Achromobacter sp. NPDC008082. Next base: position 641,771 of record NZ_JBIBIB010000005.1, on the reverse strand, counting down.
AAAAATGGTGCTGGCCACATCAATGATGCGGGCGCTGGCTTGGTACTGTTCCTGGTACAGCGACAAGCTCACATACTCTTCGTTCAGGTTGACGCCCGACACCGCTTGCTGCGCGGCCGTCGTCTGCTTGATCAGGTTGGCCTGCGCGGTGGCGGCCGACTTGACCTGCGCCGTCTGCACGCCCACCGTGTTCACCACCTGCGCGAACATGTCGGTAGTGCTCATCGTGCCGTGGCCCAGCACCTTGGCCGTTTGCAGCTGCGCCAGCTTCAGCGCGTTCTTGCCGTTGGCGTCGCCGCCTTCAGCGTCTGCGGCAGCGATCTTGTCCGGGTCCGTGATCAGCACGTTGATGTCGCGCGCGGCATTGCGGGTGGGCGACAGCGACCACTTGTCACCCGCTTGAGGCGGCGCATTGATCGTCAGCGTGACACCCATTTCGGCGTCCAGATTCAGCGTGGCGTTCGGCGGCGTGCCGGTCGCGGGGCCGTTGTACACCTGCGAGCCCTCGGGCATGCGCAGCACCTGGTAGTTGGTGCCGTCAAACGAGATCTCGTAATCCTTGGCGTTGATGTTGGACAGGTTCGTGAACGTGCCCGAGATCTGCGCGTTGCTCTTGTTCTGCGCATTAGGCACGCCTTCGGGCGAGCCAATGCTGAAGAAATCGGTGCCAGGGTTACCGCTCTGGTCCAGACCCTGCTTGTGCTGTTCATTGAACGACAGCGCCAGACCGACGGCCATCTGGCCCAGCTGGTTTTGCATGACGTCCAGCGACGACGAACGGAATTGCAGCAGGCCGCCGAGCTTGCCGCCCGTGACTTCGCTGTCATCCATTTCGACGGCGACCGTCTTGCCGGCGCCGGCCGGCAACGTGTAGGCCAGCACCGTGCGGCCCGTGTCCTTCGAAGACGGCACGGCCTGCAGCGGATACGTGGTCGTGCCCGACAGCAGCGCCTGGCCACCCTTGGCCAGCGAAATATTGATGCGGTCGCCTTGCTCGTAGGTCGTGATGCCGATGAGCTGATTCAGCTCCATCACGGCCTGGTCGCGCTGGTCCATCAGGTCGTTCGGCACGCTGCCGCCGCCCTTGCCCGTCGCCAGCGAAATCTGATCGTTCAGATCGTTGATGCGGCCCAGGTAGCTGTTGACCTGCTCAACCGTCGTGGTGATCTGCGTGTTCAGGCCTTCGCGCAGATTCTGCATTTCGGTGTAAGCCGAGCGGATCTGCGTGGTCAGGCTGTTGGCCTTGCCCAGCAAATCCTGGCGCGCCGCCGGATCAGCGGGCTTGCTGGCCACGGTGTTCATGCTGGTGAAGAAATTCGTCAGGCCCGGGGCGATGCCGACCGTGCGGTCTGCAAACAGGTTGTTCACCTGCGAGACCTGGTCGAACTGGGCTTGAAGCTGAGCGCCGCTGCCCTGCGCACCGACCAGCTGCTTGTACAAGAAGCTGTCGTAGCTGCGCGTGACCGTGTCAACCTGAACGCCGCGGCCGATGTAGCCGTTGCTGGTTGCCTGGGCGCCCGCGGTGGACGTCATCACGCGTTGGCGGTTGTAGCCGACCGTGGTGGCATTGTTGATGTTGTGGCTGGTCGTTGCCAAGCCTGCCTGGGCAGCATTCAACCCACCTAGCGCCGTTTTATACAAATTCATGCTGACATTGCCCTGTATGTAGCCACAGCTGTTATTCCTGGATACTCCGTTTACGGCAGGAGATCCTCGAAATTTAGAGTCCTTCCAAGATCTGGCGAGATTTTTCTACGCTGGTCGCCGCACCACGCAACTGGCCCATGATGCCGATCAGTTTTTGCGCATAGCGGGGGTCGGTCGCGTAGCCCGCGTCCTGGATCTTGCGTGCCGCATCGATTTCGTTGCGGGCCTGCGTCACGGCTTCGTAGCGCGGGCTGTTGCCGATCAAACGGGCGTAGTCCGCGAACGATTCCTCGTAAGAGGCGTAGGCGCGGAAAGGTTGCGTCACCTTTTTCGCCACACCGTCTTCGTATTCGGTGGTCATCACATTGACGACCTTGCCCTTCCAGCTGCCGCCCGCCTTGATGCCGAACAGGTTGTAGCTGGTGCTGCCGTCGGCATGCTTGATTTCGCGCTGGCCCCAGCCCGATTCGAGCGCCGCCTGACCCATGATCAGACGCGCCGGCACGCCGCTTTGCTGCGACGCCAGATTGGCGGCGCGCGACATCTTCGACACAAAATCCACAACGTGCTCAGGCGCGCCTTCGGCCGCGGCCAAGGCGCGGTCGCTGGCGCGGTTGTTGCGCATCACGTTCAGCAGCGCCGACACTTCGCGCGAACCGCCCGTGCGGAAATCCAGGTCAGCGCCCTGCCCGATCGCGCGCACGGCGTCGTCCGAGACATCGGCGGGCTTGCCTTGCTGCATCTGCGCCAGGATGGACTGCGACAGCCCGATCCCCGGCGTGGCCAGGTGCAGCGCCAGCTGCTCATCCGCCATGGATTGCAGCATCTGGGTCTGCTGCGAGTCGAACAGCCCTTCCTTGGGCGTCGCCTCGCGCATGCGCTTGACCATCATTTGCAGGAACAGGGCCTCGAACTGCTTGGCCACCTGCTTTTGCTGGTCGGTGCCTGCCGGGTCTTTCTTGACGTCGCGCTTCAGGTCCGACAAGCGGCCCATGTCGAACACCGAATCCTGGCGGGCAGCGCCGCGCGCCGCGTCTTGGGTAATTGCCATGGCCGTCAGATGATTTCCAGTTCGGCGCGCAAGGCGCCGGCGGTTTTCATGGCCTGCAAGATAGCCAGCAGGTCTTGCGGCGTGGCGCCCAGGGCGTTCAGGCCCTTGACCACGTCAGCCAGGTTGGCGCTGGTGCTCACGCGTTGCAGAGAGCCGTTGTCCTGGCGCACTTCGATCTGGGTATTGGGCACCACCACCGTCTGGCCTTCCGTGAAAGGCGTGTCCGGCTGCGACACCTGGTTCTGGCGGTTGATGATGACCGACAGGTTGCCGTGCGCCACCGCGGCCTCTTCGATCATGACCGTGCGGTTCATGACGACCGAGCCGGTACGCGCATTGATGATGACCTTGGCCACCGTGGGCGCGCGCGCCACTTGCAAGTCTTCCACTTGCGACAAAAAGCGCGCCTGCGACGCCTGCTCCATCGGCGTGCGCACTTGCACGACGCGGCCGTCCAGCGCCGTGGCCGTGCCTTGGCCGAACTTCTTGTTCAGCGCCATCGCCACGTTCTGGGCCGTGCCAAAGTCGGTATTGTTCAGTTCGACATGGATGTAGCCGTCGCGCGAGAACGTGGTGGGCACGCCGCGCTCGACGATGGCGCCCGCGCTGATGCGGCCGCCGTTCAATTGGTTGATCTGCACGCTGGAACCACCGGCGGAAGCGCCTGCGCCGCCCACCAGGATGTTGCCCTGGGCGATGGCGTAGACCTGGCTGTCGGCGCCCTTGAGCGGCGTCATCAGCAAGGTGCCCCCGCGCAAGCTCTTGGCGTTACCCATCGACGACACCACCACGTCCAGCGTCTGGCCGGGCCGGGCAAACGCCGGCAAGGTGGTGGTGACCATGACGGCCGCCACGTTCTTTAACTGCATGTTGCTGCCGGCAGGCACCGTGATGCCCAGCTGCGACAGCATGTTGGTCAGGCTTTGCTGCGTGAATGGCGTCTGGCGAACCTGGTCGCCGCTGCCATCCAGGCCCACCACCAGGCCGTAGCCGATCAGCTGGTTGCCCCGCACGCCCTGGATCGACGCCAGGTCCTTGAGCCGCTCGGCCTGCGCGGCGCCGGTGCCGGCCACCAGCCCCACCGCCACGCAGACGCGGGCGAACAAGGACAGCAAGGCGGATATCGGAGTCGGTTGTGTCATGGTCAGAACGGCGATGCGATCAGGAAGAAGCGTTGCAGCCAGCCCATGGTCTGGACTTCGTCCATGACGCCTTTGCTGCGGTACTCGATGCGGGCGTCGGCCACTTGCGTGGAAGACACGGTATTGGTGCCGGTAATGGAACGCGGATCAACCACCCCGGCAAAGCGAACGTACTCGCTGCCGCGGTTGATGGCGATCTGCTTTTCACCCGCCACTTGCAGGTTGCCGTTGGACATCACGCCCACCACCGTGGTGGTGATGGTGCCGGTGAAGGCGTTGTTGGCGGTGCTGTCGCCCTTGCCCTGCGACACGTTGCCGCCCTTGGCGTCGGTATCCAGATTCGCGTTCGCCCAGCTGCTCATGAACGACGGCGCGGCAGCGATCCCCAAGGACGCCGAGCCCGTGCGATTCGTGTTCGTCGCCACGTTCTTGGACGCGTTGGTGCGCTCGTTCAGCACGATGGTGACGATGTCGCCCACATTGCGCGGCCGGCGGTCCTCGAACAACGGATAGTTGCCGTAGGTCGTGGGCTGATAGATCGAGCCCGTGGGCTGCGCCATGGGCATCGGCGGCGGCGGCGGTGCGGCCGTCGTCGGCCCGGTCACGATGGGCTCGGGCGGGATCATGGCGCAACCGGCCGCCAGCAAAGCCAGCGCCGCAGACAAAACCAGACGCAGGACAGACATGGGCATCACAGTTGGGACAGGCGGGCCAGCATCTCGTCGGACGTCTTGACGGCCTTGCTGTTCATTTCATAAGCGCGCTGGGTCGTGATCATGTTGACCAGTTCTTCAGCGACGTTCACGTTCGAGGTTTCCACGTAGTTCTGCATGATCGAACCCGCGCCGTCCACGCCCGGTTGCAGCAGGTTGGCCGGACCCGACGCGTCGGTTTCCAGATACAGGTTTTCGCCGATGCTTTGCAGGCCGGTGGGGTTGATGAAGGTGGCGATCTGCAATTGGCCGATCTGCACGTTCACGCCGGCGGCGCCCGGTTGCGTCACCGACACGATGCCGTCCTTGCCGATGGAGATCGACAAGGCGTTGTCCGGCACGTTCATCGGCGGCTGGATCACGTAGCCGCTGACGGTGGTCAGCTGGCCGTTCTGGTCGCGTTGCAGCGCGCCGTCACGGGTGTAGCCCTGGGTGCCATCGGGCAGCTCGACCTGCAGAAAGCCGCGGCCGTTGATGGCGATGTCCATTTCGCCGCCCGTGTTGTTCAGGTTGCCTTCGGTGTGGATGCGCTCGGTGGCGGCCACGCGCGCACCCGTACCCAGTTGCAGGCCGGACGGCAGCTGCGTCGCGTCGCCGACTTGGGCGCCGGGCTGGCGCAGCGTCTGGTACATCAGGTCCTGGAACACGGCGCGGCCGCGCTTGAACCCGTTGGTGGAGACGTTGGCCAAGTTATTGGAGATCACGTCCATGGAAGTCTGTTGACCTTCCAGGCCGGTTTTGGCAATCCACAACGAACGCATCATGATGAAAAACTCCTGGTGCCGCGGCTGGGCCGCGCGCGAAAAATGTTTGAATCAGCGGCTGAATCAGCTAACGGACAAGAGCCCGTTGGCGCGTTCGGCGTTGCGGTCCGACTGCTGGATGACCTGCATCTGTTGCTCGAAACGGCGAGCGTTTTCGATCATGCCCACCATCGCCTTCATCGGGTTGGTGTTGCTGCCTTCCAGCACGCCGGACAAGATGCGCAAGCCCGGATCAGCGGGCGCGGGCGGCGCGGGCTGGCCGTTGACCGGCGCCAGGCGGAACACGCCGTCGTCACCATGCACCAGCTGCGCGTTGTTCGGGTTGGCCAGCTTGATGCGGCCCAGGTTCAGAATATTGTTCGGGCCGTCGCCGGCGCCGATGGCGGTGATCGTGCCGTCAGAGGTGATCGTCAGCGCGGCCTGGTCGGGCACGTCGATGGGGCCGCCCTGGTCGGACAGCACCGGCTGGCCCAGCGACGTTTGCAGCAGGCCGTTGATGCCCACTTGCAGGCTGCCGCCGCGCGTGTAGGCCTCGCCTTGCGGGGTCTGCACGGCGATCCAGCCGTTTTCGCTGGACAACGCCACGTCCAGATCGCGGCCCGTGGTTTGCATATTGCCCATTTCAAAGCTGTTGCCAGGCGTGGACGCCACCGTCGAAACGCGCGTCGGCAGACTCACCCCGTCCGTCACCGGAACCGAGCGGTACAACGCGATCTGCTCGCGAAAGCCCGTCGTGTTCACGTTGGCCATGTTGTTGGAGAGCGCGGCCTGATGCTCAGTGATACGCGCTGCGCCATTCATGGCGGTGTAGATGATTCTGTCCATTGCCTATTCCGTCGGTGTCGTCGCTTGCCTGTCCGGCTTTACTGATGCCGGCTTTACTTCAGGTTCATCAGGACTTGCATGATTTCGTCCTGGGTCTTGATGGTTTGCGAGTTGGCCTGGTAGGTGCGCTGGGCGATGATCATGTTCACCAGCTCCTTGCTCATGTCCACGTTGGACGCTTCCGTCGCCTGACCCACCACCTTGGACATGCCGTTGGTGCCGGGCTGGCCCAGGATCGGCTGGCCGGAGGCCGCCGTTTCGGTCCAGGCGTTATTGCCCACCGGCTGCAGGCCTTGCAGGTTCGAGAAGTCAGCCAGCACGATGGTGCCGACAACTTGCGTTTGGCCGTTGGTGTAGCTGGCCACCAGGCTGCCGTCGCCGCCGATGTTGATGCCGCTGAATTCGCCGGACGTGTAGCCGTTGGGCTTGGCGACCAGCTTGTAGTCGCTGCCGTACTGCGTGGTGCCGGTGTAGTTCATGGCGATGCTGATCGGGTCAGCCGGCGTCGTGGTGCCGCCGGGGGTCGCGAAGCTCAGCGTCACCACCGGGGCGCTGGTCATCGCGCCGGCCTTGTTGAACGTGAACTGCTGGGGGTTGCCCCATGCGCCCGCGGCCTGGGTCGTCGGCGCCATGGCTTGGCCGTCCATCGTGTAGTACACGTCATAGACGCTGTTGCCGGCGGCGTCCGCCGGGCGTTTGACGAAGTACTGCATCACCTGGTGCGAGTTGCCCAGGGAGTCGAACACGGTCATGGGCGACGCGTTCGTGTAGCTGTTGGAGACCGTCGGGTCGAACGGACGGCCGATTTCAGTCACGGCGGCGGTGTAGTTGACGTAGCCCGGAACTTGGGTGATGTCGCCAGCGGTGATGGCACCCGTGCCATCGATGACGATGGCGTTCGGGGCGGCGCCATAGGTGCCGGCAGGCGGCACGCCAGGCGCCGGAGCGACGGTATCCCAAACCAGGCCGCCGGTGGCGTCACGGGTAAAGGAGTAGGCCGTACCGCCCAGCGAGACGCTGCCGTTGACGGCCGGCGTCGTGATCGTGTCGGTCAGGTAGACGACCTTGGCGTTGGCGTCCAGGTTGGCCACCGTCGTGCCCGTGCTGGTCGCTTGCGGCGCCACGTTGGCGGTCGGCAATTGCAGTTCGACCGGGTTTGCGCCAATGGCGCCAGCCGGGTAGCCCGTCAGGCGGTAGCCTTGGGCGTTGACGATGAAGTTGTTCTTGTCGACCAGGAATTCGCCGTTACGCGAATACATCACCGCGCCGCTTTGGTCGGTGACGCGGAACATGCCCTTGGCGCCGTCAATCGCGATGTCGTATTCGCCGCCGCCGCCTTGCACGGTACCCACCGTGAAGCGCTGGTTGATGGCCGCCACTTTGACGCCCAGGCCCACGCGGGAGCTGGCGTACACGTCGGCGAACGACGCGGTCGCCGACTTGAAGCCGACCGTGCCGGAGTTGGCGATGTTATTGCCGATGACGTCCAGGTTCTGCGATGCGGCGTTCAAGCCGCTCAATCCTTGTCCGAAGCCCATGTTTTCTCTCGCTAATCTTTAGGTAGTGAAGCCGCCGCTGATGCGCCGGCACCGATTCATGTGCGGCCCGATCAGGCGCCGATCACCTTGCGCACGTCCAGCATGCTGGTCTGGCCGTCCAGGCCAAGATCCAGACGCAGGCCGTTGGTGGAATACGCCACGCTCTTGACCATGCCGTAGCTCAGCACTTCGGCATTGACCTTCTTGCTGTCGCCATCCGTCGCCAACACGGACACCGTGTAAGCGCCCGGTTCCATCGCCACGCCGTTGTCGTTCTTGCCGTCCCAATCCAGCGTGTACACGCCGGCCTTCTGTTCGCCCATTTCGATCGTGCGCACCACCGCGCCGTTCGCGTCCGAAATACGCACCTGCACCTTTTGCGCATCGGCTTGCAGATCCAGGCCGTACGGCGTCACTACGCGCTCGGCGGCGTTGTCGCCGTCGACGCCAACCTTGATCTTCGTGCCGGGAATCAGCACGCCCTTGCCGATCATCGACACGGCGTTCATCGATTGCGACACGTCGATCTGGCCGCTGATGGCCAGCATCGTGTTCTTCAGGTTGTTCACGCCTTCCACCGTCGCAATCTGCGCCATCTGCGAGGTGAGCTCGGCGTTCTGCATCGGGTTGAGGGGGTCCTGATTCTGCAGCTGCGTCACGAGCAGCTTCAGGAATTGGTCCTGCAAGCCCTGCGCCGTGATGGTGCCGCCTTGGCCGGCTTGCGCCAGGCCCAGGCCGGTCGTGCTGGTGTTTTGGTCGACGGTGGTCATGAATTCACTCAGTCAGAAAATTAGGATTGACCAATGGTCAGCGTCTTCTGCATCAGGGACTTCGCGGTGTTCAACACCTCGACGTTGGCCTGATAAGAGCGCGACGCAGCGATCATGTTGACCGTTTCGGCCACCGGATCGACGTTGGGCATGCTGATGTAACCCTGCGCATCCGCCAGCGGATGCTTGGGGTCGTAGACCTGCTTCAAGGGCGACGGGTCCTGGATGACGCCGGCCACCCGCACGCCGCCGATCTCCTGCCCCATCGCCTGGCCTGCGGCCGGGTTGACCTGGAACACGACCTGGCGGGCGCGGTAGGGTTGACCGTCCGGGCCGACCACGCTGTCGGCGTTGGCCATATTGCTGGCCGACACGTTCATGCGTTGCGACTGCGCGCTGAGCGCCGAGCCGGCGATATCGAAAATGCTCATCAAGGACATTGCCTGTGGCTCCCGTTATGGATCATTCTTGAATGGCGGACATCATCGTCCGGATGCGCCCGGAGATCAGCTGCATGGTGCTTTGGTAATGCAGCGTGTTATCGGCGAACTGCACGCGCTCGATATCCATGTCCACCGTGTTGCCGTCCATGCTGGGCTGGTACGGCAGGCGGTACAGCAGGTCGGTCGGGCCTTGCGACACGGCCTTGGCGGGGATGTGGCGGGCGGAGGTCAAGGTGAGCGAGGTGTCGGCCAGGCGCTTCGAGCCTTCCATGGCATTTTCCATCGCGGTCTTGAAATCAAAGTCGCGGGCCTTGTAGTTCGGCGTATCGGCGTTCGCGATGTTCGACGACAGCACTTCCTGGCGCTGCGCGCGCAGCGAGAGAGCCTGCTGGTAGAACCGGAAATCTTCGTTAAGCCTGTCTAGCATCGTGGCGCCTTCTTGCGTTGCAATTCGGATCGAGCACGGGATTCCGGACACACCGTTATCCCATTGGATGACGGAATCATAGGGGCCGGCGGTGAAACACAATCAGCCAAATAACCCGCCATTTCTCATCCAATTCACGTATTGCCAAGCGCCGCGGACTTCTACAATTCAGTCATCATGAAAATCTCCGCACGACTCCTCCGCGCGCGCGCAAGCCTCACCGCCGTGGCGCTCATGGCCTACGCCGGCGCAGCGCTGGCGCAGGACGCCGCCAGCCAGCCGCCCGAGGCGATCGTCATGGCGGCGCAAGGCTATCTGATGGATCAGCTGGCCGGTCTGGCCGGCCAGCCGTCGGTGGCGATCGACCCGCCGCGCACCGAGCGGCTGGCGCCGTGCGATGCGATGTCCCCATTTATGCCGTCCGGCATGAAACTGCGGTCGCGGATGACGGTGGGCGTGCGCTGCAACGCGCCCAAGCCCTGGACCACGTACGTCCAGGCCACCGTCAGCGTGCCCGGCTACTATTACGTCGCCTCGCGGATGATCTCGGCGGGCCAGGCGCTGACGCCGGATGACCTTTCCCCCCGCGACGGCGATCTGGTGTCGCTGCCGCCCGGCGCCATCACCGACCCGCAAACCGTCGTGGGCATGACGGCCGCCTACCGCATCAATGCGGGGCAGCCGGTGCGGGGCTCGTCGCTGCGCAATGCGCAGTCGGTCGTGCGCGGGTCGAACGTGCGCATCAACGCGCGCGGCAACGGTTTTGTCGTCAGCAGCGAAGGCCAGGCGATGGACAATGGCGCGCCAGGCGCGATCGTGCAGGTGCGCACCGCCAACGGCCAAGTGGTGAGCGGCGTGGTCCGCAACGCCGGGCTGGTTGAAATACAACTGTAGGTAGTGTTACAAATCGCGCAGCGCCAATGGGCGGACTGCCCTAAAGTTCCCGCCAGACCTGACGTTACAGAGACATAAGTAGGCGTATCCGTCGCAAACCGACCCAGGACGCCCTGCGGAGAAAACCTTGAAAATCAATTCGACCTCCAACCGGCCCCTCTCGGCCGACGCCGTTGGCCAACGCCCGGAATCCGCCGTTGCACAGGCGTATGGCGCCAGCAACGCGACGGGCTCCAGCAGCTCGCAAGTCGCGCTGAGCTCGGCGTCGCGCAAGATGCTGGCCTTGCAAGACGGATCGAACGACATCAACGTCGAGCGCGTGGCCGCCATTCGGGCCGCGATTGCCTCCGGCCAGCTGAAGATCGACACCGGCAAGATTGCTGACAGCCTGATCGCCAGCGCGCGCGATCTGCTGAAGTAATTCGGCTCAGTCCATCCCGTTCACCGCCCTACCGCCCTACGCCTTCAAAGCATGACCATGAATCCCGTCGACTCCCTCCAGGCCTGCATGCGGCAGGAAGATGCCCTGATCACCGAGTTTTCGGCCATCTTGGAAGAAGAGACCGAAGTTTTGGTCGGCCCGGGCAATGTCGGCGCGTTGCAGGCCATCACCGAGCGCAAGGGCCGTGTGGCCCAGCAATTGGTGGACTTGAGCGACACGCGCGACGGCCTGCTGTCTGAAATCGGACTGCCGATTGGGCACGCCGGCACGGAACAGGCGGCGGTGCTGCACCCCCAGTTGTCGGACACCTGGCAGGCGCTGCTGGCCAAGTCGGCCTCGGCCAACGAAATCAATATGCGCAATGGCGCGCTGATTGATGTGCATCTGCGCTATACCCAGCAGTCGCTGGACGCGCTGCGCAACATCAGCGGCGTGGGCGTGAACGCCACGTATGACGCAAGCGGCCGCGGCGCGCGCGGCGCACCGGGACGCAAGCCGATCGTGGCGGGCTGATTCCGCGGACGCACCGCCCTTACCCGGGAATAAAAAAGGCGACGCAATGCGTCGCCTTTTCTCTATGCGCGGGCCATCAAACGCTGCCCGTCATTTCCAGCATCGCGAACATTTTCAGAATGGCCACCGGCAACAGGCGGCCTGATAGCTTGCGCTCGGAGCCCATGATGCCCGACAAGGGGCCGCGCACCACGTCGGCCGCCGGCGAATGCGCCATCTGCCAGCAGGCCGCGGCCAGCTGGCCTGCCATCAGCGACTGGCGCGCCAAGGTGTGCGCGCCATCCACCGCGGGCAACGCCTGCCAGGCGCTGGCCAGATACCGGAAGCTTGCCTTGGCTTCGTCTTGCAGCACGAGCCAGCGCGCCACCGTCGCGGCGTCCGCCTGGGAGGCCGGCAAATTGGTCAGGCCGAACAACTGGCCGGCGATCTCGCCGCTGGCCGTGTCGATCAGGCGCGCGCAAACCAGACGCATCGTTGCGCTCTCGCCGCGGCCAGGCAAGGTGATTTCCGTGCCTGACGCCCAAAGCGCCAGCGCCACGCGCTTGCCCGCCGTCTCGCTGATCAAGCCCGGCATGTCGCCCGGCTGGCCCACCGGCAGATAGCCGACGCTCTTGCCCACCGCATTCAAATTCGTCGGACATTCATCCTGAATCACGCGCATGCCGCCGGGGCTGCGCGCCACCCACGACACACCCTGCCCGCTTAGCGATTGCCACAAGGCAGAGGTGCCCGCCTCCAGCATGTGCACCAGCGGCAAGCGCGGCAACTGCTCGCCCAGCCAGCGCACCCGCGCCTCCAGCGCCGGGCCGGCATCCGGCAAGCCGGGCGCAGCAGGCGCAAAGGAGGTCAGCATGCCGTGGGCCAGCGCCAGCTGCTGCGCCGGCGCCGCCAGCGCCACGCCGCGATCGCTCATCAGCAGCGAGCCCATCAGCGACCCCCCCGGCAGGCCATCGCCCTTCATGCTGGTCTTGCCATGCATCACCAGCAGATGGCGGTTGCTTTGAGCCGAGAATTCACGGCGCACCATCGCCAGCGGCTCGTCGCCCAGCGCGGCCAGGCTGGCGCCCGCGCCATCGCCGACATACTCGCGCCAGGACGCGCGCGCCTGCACGCAGGCGGGGTCGCTGTCCAGCATGGCGATCGTGTGATCCAGATTCTGGGCGGCGGTAATCGAGGCCGAACCGCCTTGCGGACGCAGAATCGCCGAGGCCAGCAGCTGGCGGCGGCGCGCCGGGTCGACGGCATCGGCATCCCGGGCCGATGGCATCAGCGACGCCAGATCGGCCTCGCTGGGCGTGTACAGCGCACGCGCGCGTTCCACCATGCTGAAAGCGCGGTCGATCAGCACGTCCGCGCGCGCCAGTTCCATGTGCTCCGGCACCTTCTGCCCAACCGACATGTAGTGGATGGGCAGCCGGTGGCGGATCGCCGTGTCCAGCGCCGCGCCCAGCCGGGTCGCTTCGTCCAGCTTGGTAATGATGCAACCGGCCACGTCCTCGCCCACGCCGTTGCGGTAGGCGTGCGCCACTTCGTCCAGCGTGTCGCCCTGGCTGGCGGCGTTCAGCACCAGCAGGCGGCGCACGGGCTTGCCGGCGTTGCACAGCATTGCGGCTTGCTCGGCCACCAGGCGGTCTCGCTGGCTGATGCCGGTGGTGTCGATCAGCACAATCTTGCGGTTGCCCAGTTCGGTCAGGATGCGGCGCAGCTCGCCGGCATCGCGCACCGAATGCGCGGGCACGCCCATCAGGCGGCCATAGATCTGCAACTGTTCCAACGCGCCGATCCGGAACAGGTCGGTCGTCAGCATCGCAACCTGATCACGGCCATCACGGGCCACGCAGCGGGCGGCCAGCTTGGCCAGTGTGGTGGTCTTGCCCACACCCGTGGGGCCAACCAGCGCATACACGCCGCCTGCCAGGAATTCGTCTTCGGAGGCGACGACGGGCAAGTGCGTCACGAGTTCATTGCGCGCCCAGGCTTGCGCGGCGTCGGCGGACATACCCTGCGGCAATCGATCCACCAGTGCGCGCACGAGCTTCGTGCTGAAGCCCGCGTCCAGCAAGCTACGGAACAAGGCGGCGGCGGCCGGTTCGCGAGCAGTGCCTTGGCGGCCGCCCCAGAGCAGGCCGTCCATGCGAGTTTCCAGCGCGCCGCGCAAGGCGCTGATGGCGTCTTGCAAGCCGGCGGCGGTATCGGTCGGCAGCGCGGCGGACGGCGCAGGCGGCGACTGCCGCAACGGCGCATCCGGCGTGCGAGCCATGGAAGGCGCGGGCGCGGAGGCGGATGCGGGCGCGGGAGCCGACGGAGCGGTATAGGCAGCCGGCGCGGCGGGCGCCATCCGGCCCGGCGCAGGCATGGCCGCGGGCGGCGGCGCGCTCACGGAAGGCCGAGCGGGCGGCAAGGCCGGCAGTTCAACCCGGGTTGCCGCGGCGGCAAGCGGGGAAAGTGCGGCGGGTGCAGCGTTATGGAAGGCAGCGGGCGACGGGGCGGCGGGCTGAGCAGTGGCGGGCTGAGCCGTAGCGGGCTGAACGATAGCGGGCTGAACAGCAGCCGACTGAAACGCCACGGGCGGCTTAGCCGGCTGGAGCGGCGCGGGATATCGGGTGGACTGCGGGGCGGATTGCAGCGCAGCGTCCTGCTCGTCAGCGCCCTCCTCTTCCGGCGACGCCGACGAGGCGTAGGCAGATTGGTAAGCGGCGATCGACCTGGACGGCGTCGAATAGCTGGTCTGCGGCATCGCGGCGGGCGCGGCAGGCGCGGCATAGGCGCGCTCCGCCGCAGCGGGGGTCGCATAAGAAGGCGCCCGCACGGAGGTCTGGGGCGCCATCGCAGGCACCATGGCCGGAGCCATGCCAGGCGCAGCCGGAGCCAAGCCAGGCGCAGCCGGAGCCATGGCAGGAGCTGGCGCCGCCTCGCGTTGCGGCGTTTCCGAGGCGGCGTCGTCGAACGCCCCTTCAACCGTCGCCAGCACTTCCACGCCGCCATCCACACTGCGGTTCGACACGATCAGCGCGTCCGGCCCCAGCACCTGGCGCACCTGGCGCATCACTTCACGGCTGTTGACGCCAAAAAAGCGGCTTATCTTCATTGCCCATTGCTCCCGCCAATCAGCGCGGTCACGCGGACCATGCGCTCATCGGGAATTTCCGTATTCGACAACACACCCAACTGCGGCAAGTGGTGGCGCAAGAAGCGCGACAGCGGCGCGCGCAAGACCGGCGACACCAGCAGCACCGGCGCGTTGCCCTGCGATTCCTGGCGCTCGACCGCCGCTTGCGTTTCGCGCAGCAACGTATCGGCCAGGCCCGGCTCCAGGCCGCCGCTGGTCGTCATGGCTTGCGACAGCACACGCTCCAGCTTCACATCCAGCCCAATCACCCGCAGCTCGCCCTCGCCCGGGAACCATTGCTGCGTGATCGCGCGGCCCAGCGAACGGCGGACCAGCATGATCAGCTCGTTGATATCGGGCTGCCCGCCCGAACCGGCGGCCTGCGCCGCCAGGCGCGGGCCGTGTTCGGACAGCGTATCGATGATGGTGCGCATGTCGCGGATCGGCACTTCTTCCGACAGCAAGCCTTGCAGCACCTTTTGCAGGGCGGTCAGAGACAGGGTCTTGGGCACCAGGTCCTCGACCAGCTTGGGCGCATCGCGGCCGATACGGTCCAGCAGTTGCTGCACTTCCTGGCGGCCCAACAGGTTCGAGCCGTGGCGGTGCATCAGATGATTCAGGTGGGTGGCGACAACAGTGCCAGCATCCACCACGGTGTAACCCGCCACTTGCGCCTGATCGCGCAAGCCCCCGTCGATCCACAACGCCGGCAGGCCGAACGCCGGGTCGGTGGTGGGCGTGCCTTTGATCTGCATGGTGACGCCGCCCGGGTCGATGGCCAGCCACTGGCCCGGCATCGCCACGCCATGGCCCACTTCCACGCCCGACAGCAGGATGCGGTAGTCGTTGGGCTTGAGCTCCAGGTTGTCGCGAATGTGCACCACCGGCGGCAAGAAGCCCACGTCCTGCGCGAACTTCTTGCGCAGGCTGCGAATGCGATGCAGCAGCTCGCCGTTCTGCGCATGGTCCACCAGCGGGATCAGCCGGTAGCCCACTTCCAGGCCCAGCTGATCCACCATGGACACGTCATCCCAACTGGCTTCGGCCGCGGCCGCCTGCGCTTGGGTGATCGCCTGCGGCGGCACCTCTTCGGCCGCTTGCGCCGCTTTCTGGCGCCGCTTGTTCAGCATCCATCCGCCCCAGGCCAGCGCGCCAGCCAGGGTCAGGAAGGCAATGTGCGGCATGTTGGGAATCAGGCCCATGATGCCGATGATGGCGGCCGTCAGGAACAGCACGGCCGGGTTCGAGAACAGCTGGCTGATGATCTGCTGGCCGATGTCCTGGTCGGTCGACACGCGCGACACCACCACACCCGCGGCGGTGGAGATCACCAGCGCCGGGATCTGCGCGACCAGGCCGTCACCGATGGTCAGCAGCGTATACACGCGGGCCGAATCGGCCATCGACATATCGTGCTGCGCCACACCGACGATCAGGCCGCCGATGATGTTGATCGCCATGATCAGCAGGCCGGCGATGGCGTCGCCGCGCACGAACTTGCTGGCGCCGTCCATCGAGCCGAAGAAGTCCGATTCCTGCGAGACTTCCGAACGGCGGCGGCGCGCTTCGTCTTCGCCAATCAGGCCGGCGTTCAAGTCCGCGTCAATGGCCATCTGCTTGCCGGGCATGGCGTCAAGGGTGAACCGCGCGCCCACTTCAGCGATACGGCCCGCACCCTTGGTGATGACGATGAAGTTGATGATGGTCAGGATCACGAACACGATAATCCCGACGGCAAAGTTGCCGCCCACCAGGAAGTGCCCGAAGGCCTCAATCACCTTACCGGCCGCATCCGGACCCGTGTGGCCGTTGAGCAGCACGACACGGGTGGACGCCACGTTCAGCGACAGGCGCAGCAAGGTGGCGAACAGCAGCACAGCCGGGAACGCGGCAAAGTCCAGCGGCTTGCGCGTGAACATGGCCACCAGCAGGATCATCACGGACAACGCGATGTTGAAGGTGAACAGCAAGTCCAGCAGGAAGGTGGGCAGGGGCAGCACCATCATGCCCAGCACCATCACGATCAAGATCGGACCCGCCAGAAGCCGCGCGTGGCCGGCTCCGCTACTCTTCAACATGGTGAGCAAAGCGCTCATTCCTTAGACTCCTTGTGCTGCGGTTGTTGCCTGCGGGTCCAGTGCGGCGGGCACGGCCAGTTTGGTCGGAGCTGTCGGTTCAGCCCCCCATCCCGAGCGCCACGAACGCAGCTGGAAAACCCACGCCAGCACTTCCGCCACCGCGGTATATAGCTCGGCCGGGATTTCTTGCCCCAGCTCGACGTGTTGATGCAATGCGCGCGCCAACGGCGGCGCTTCCAATGTGGGAATACGGTTCTCGGCGGCCAGCTCGCGGATTTTCGCCGCGATCAGGCCGGTGCCCTTGGCGATCACGCGCGGGGCGCCGTTTTTGTCTTCGTCATACTTCAGCGCCACCGCATAGTGCGTGGGGTTGGTCACCACCACGTCGGCCTTGGGCACTTCGGACATCATCCGGCGCCGCGCCGCCTGGCGCTGCTGCTGGCGGATGCGGGCCTTCACGTGCGGGTCGCCTTCGCTTTCCTTGTGTTCCTGGCGCACATCTTCCTTGGACATGCGCAGCTTTTTCAGGTGGCTCCAGATCTGCCATGGCACATCCAGCATCACGATGACCAGCAGCGACGCCACGATGAACGCGCAACACATCGCCACCAGCGACAGCGCCTTGATCAGCGCGGCCGACGGCGCCACGTGCATCAGGCCCAGCATGTCGTCGTGGTAACGCCAGATCACCCAAACGGCCACGCCGCCCACCAGCATGGCCTTGGCCAGCGCCTTGACCAGCTCCACCACCGTCTGCGACGAGAACATCCGCTTCAGACCGGAAAACAGGCTGAGCTTGGAAAAATTGGGCTGTAGCGGCTTGCCCGAAATCACGATGCCGCCCAGCAGCACGCTGGACAGAATGGCGATGACGACCAGCACGCCGAACACGGGCATCGTCGCCAGCAAAGCGTGGCCAAAGCCATCCACCGCCAGCTCCACCATCACGCCCGGGTCCGTCACAATGCGCTGGTCGAACGCCAGGCCGTTACGCAGCACGCCGCTCAAGCCCTGGTAGAGCGAGCCGCCGCCCATCCAGATCACGCCCACACCGGCGGCCAGCATCATGAACGTTCCCAATTCCCGGGAACGCGCAATCTGCCCCTCCTCGCGCGCCTTTTCCAGGCGCCTGGGAGAGGCGGCTTCGGATTTTTCGAGGTCGCTTTCTTCGGCCATGCTCTGCGGTGTAATTGCGGTTCGCGGATTTTGGGATCACGAACCACCCGCCGAGATTCTAGGAGGCCTGGGCGTTTGGCGATAAGCCAAGAAAAGGGGGGAAAGCGGTGCTATTCCCGGATGCGGGCAAAAGCGGGCTCCCCCTGCGGCCCGGCTGCGTCCAGCGCCGCCTGGAACCGCACGTAATCCAGGCCGATACGCACCGCGCCCCAATGCTCTGCCCCCACGTACAGGGGCACGGAAATATCGTTGATGATCTCGCCGGTGTCGCGCGAATAGGTCTGGAACAGCATCGCGCCGGTGTTGGCCGCCAGCCGCGCGCCCACCGGGTCATTGAACATCCGCTTGTGGCGCGACCGGGCGATGTCCTGCTTCGGGTCGCCCGTGGGCGGATGCGAATACTGGCTGTTGTGCGCGGGCGCGTAGCCGCGGCTGTCGACCAGCAAGGTGTAACTTCCGCCCGGCACGGCAGCCAGCACGCTGTCCAGCAACCGGGTCAGCGCGCCATCGATCACCCGGTCATAGCAGGTATGAAAGCGCGGCGGCTCGCTGCCCGGAATGCGCTGGTAGTGGCGGTCAAACACATCCACCCCTCTTTTGCGCGCATCTTGCAGCAACCCGCCGGCAGCGTCGCGAAAGTCGACCAGCAAGCCCGACAGCTGATCGAACGCCGTGTCGCCCGTGCGCATGTCGGCCAGCACTTCCTGCACGCTTTCGGTCTGGCGGCGAATGCGGTCGATCTCGCCTGACATCTGGCCCACGCGTTCCAGCACATCGGCGCTTAGCGCCGCAATGCGCCCCACTTCCTGGCTCATGCCGTGGTTGGTGGCGTCGACCTCGCCTATGGCCTGCACCACGTCGCCCACCTGCCGGTTCATGCTGTCGAAATCGCGCACAAAGCGCTCGAAATCCGAGCACGTGCGGTCCAGCACGTCACCCGACGCATCCACGTCGCTGCGCAGCGTGCCGGTCTGGCGCTGCGTGATTTCCACGAGCTCCAGCATGTCGCACGTATGGCGGCCGATGTCGGTGGTGGCCGCGTTGACCCGTTCGGCCAGCCGGCCCACTTCGCTTGCCACCACCGCAAAGCCGCGCCCCGCATCGCCGGCGCGCGCAGCTTCCACGCCCGCGTTCAGCGCCAGCAACTGCGTCTGTAACGCGATGTCCTTGATCAGCTTGCTGATATCGGCCACCGAGCGCGCGCCGACGGTTAGCTTGCCCACCACATCGGTGAAGGCGGCCATCTCGCGCGTCATGCGGTCCACGCGCATCTTCACGTCAGACAGCTCGGCCAGCGCCTGCTCGGCCGCTTGCAGGTTCTGGCCCGACATGGCCGAGATCTCGCGCGCGTGCGTCGAGGTGGACGCGGACAAGGTGGCGATCTGCGCCCCGCTATCGGCCAAGGCGCCCGCCGCACGCGCCTGCTCCTGCGCCAACTGCGAGCAGCGCCCGGCCTGGAACTGTGTGCGCGCCGCGTTCAGCGCAATTTCAATGCTGGAGCCGCGCACGGTCATGATGCGCCGGCGAATCTGCGCCAGAAACCGATGCAATGGAAATACTGCAGGGCTGATGGAGAGCGTGCGTTCCGAGAGCATGGCGTCGCCCCGGTTCAAACGGCGCAACAAGCCCCACATACCGCCTAGGCGGAATCCGGATCTGGCCATGGTAGACCTCCTTTTGCGGCCCGGTTCGCCTGCGTTGGGCGTCCGTGGCCAGGCGCGCATTGCGCGCGCCGTGTCTCCTGCGTTGCCCCTTTTTATTCTTATAAACGCGCCGCCAGAGGACATGCCTGGCGGCGCGGTCTTGCATCACTGCGGCACTGCAACGTCTTTAAAAGCCCAGGCTGGCCAGCAAATCGTCAACCTGATCCTGACTCGTCACCACATCCGTCTTGCCCTGCGGACTGATCTGCGGTCCGTTGAGCAGGCTGTTGGCTTCATCGCGGCGCTCTTGCGGCACGTTGTCCAGCAGCACTTGCAGCAGTTCGCGTTCAATCGCGCCCACCACATCCATCATGCGCATGATGACCTGGCCCGTCAGGTCCTGGAAATCCTGCGCCATGATGATTTCCATCAGCTTGGACTGCGTCTGCTGCGTCTGCTTGGGCACGTCCGCCAGGAAGGCGCGGGTGTCCTTGACCAGTTCGCGGGCTTCGGGCAATTCCAGCGGCTGGTCATACCATTGCTGCCAGCGCGTATCCAGCGCCTGCGCCGAGCGCGACATGCCGTCCTGGATCGGGCCAGCCTGCTCGGTCGCGTTCAGCACGCGGTTGGCGGCCTGTTCGGTCATCTGGGCGACATAGCGCAGGCGGTCGCGGGCATCCGGGATGGCGTTGGCGGCATCCTTGATGGCCTGATCCAGACCCAGCTCGCGCATGCTGTCGCGCAACATGCGCGTCAGCGACGCAATGCGGTGGATCAGGTCAGGGTTTTCCGCTGCGGGTTCAACGTGTTCCGTTGTGCTCATTGCACACCTCAGCCGGCAATTTTCTCGAAGATCTTGGTGAGCTTTTCTTCCAGCGTCGCCGCGGTGAAAGGCTTGACCACATAACCGTTGGCGCCGGCCTGGGCCGCGGCAACGATGTTTTCCTTCTTGGCTTCAGCCGTCACCATCAGCACGGGCAAGGAGGCCAGCGCCGCGTCGGCACGGATCTGCTTGAGCATTTCCAGGCCATCCAGGTTGGGCATGTTCCAGTCGGACACGACGAACTGGAAGCCGCCGTTGCGCAGCTTCTCCAGCCCGATCGCGCCGTCTTCGGCCTCATCCACGTTCTCGAAACCCAGCTCTTTGAGCAGGTTGCGGATGATTCGTCGCATGGTGGGGAAGTCATCCACCACCAGAATCTTTATGCCCTTGTCTACCATCTTTCACTCCAGAAAAAATTTGCTTGAGAACGATCGTGCAGCGTCCGCGTCAAACGCGGTGCCCACGGTCGCCCAGGCGAGTCAGAATGCGTTCGCTAATCGCCGACAGCGCAACCACTTCATCCGCGGCGCCAATGGCGATGGCCTCCCGGGGCATGCCGAAAACCACGCAGCTGGCTTCGTCCTGCGCAATGGTGTGCGCGCCCGCGCGGTGCATGGCCAGCATGCCGGCGGCGCCGTCCTTGCCCATGCCGGTCAAGATGACGCCGATGGCGTTCTTGCCTGCGGCCACGGCGGCGGAATTGAACAACACATCCACCGACGGGCGGTGGCGGTTGACGGGTTCGCTGGCTTCAAGCTCGATCACGTAGTTGGCGCCGCTGCGGCCCAGGCGCATGTGCGTGTCGCCGCCCGGCGCCAGATACACGTGGCCCGGCAGCACGCGGTCGCCGTGGACGGCTTCGCGCACCGTCACGGCGCACAGCGCATCCAGGCGTTGCGCGAACGAACGGGTGAAACCGGCAGGCATGTGCTGCGTAATCAGAATGGCCGGGCTGTCCGGCGGCAACGGCTGCAACACTTCGCGGATGGCTTCGGTGCCGCCGGTGGAGGCGCCCACGATCACCAGCTTTTCCGAGCTGGCCAGCGGCCGGCGCAGCATCGGCGCGGGTGCAGCTTGCGCCGCGTGCGGCGTAGGCGCGCGCAGCTTGGCGCGAGACGCGGCGCGGATCTTGTCGGCGATGAGTTCGGTGTATTCCAGCAGGCCGTCGCGGATGCCCAGCTTGGGCTTGGTCACGAAGTCGATCGCGCCCAGTTCCAGCGCGCGCAGCGTGATTTCACCGCCGCGTTCGGTCAGGGACGACACCATCACCACCGGCATCGGCCGCAGGCGCATCAGCTTTTCCAGGAAATCCAGCCCGTCCATGCGGGGCATTTCCACGTCCAGCGTCAGCACGTCGGGGTTATGGCGCTTGATGAGTTCGCGCGCAACCAGGGGATCGGGCGCGGTCGCCACCACTTCCATGTCCGGCTGGCTGTTGATGATTTCGGTCATCAGTCCGCGCACCAGCGCGGAGTCGTCTACACACAAAACGCTTATTTTTTTCATGGTGATGCCTTGGGCCGTCAGGCCTTACTCGCACATTCGTAGACTGTCTGCCCGCGCAGACGAAAATCCCGGCTGATGTAGGTGAAGTTCTCGGAGTGCCCCGCAAACAGCAGGCCGCCCGGTTTAAGCAGCGGCACGAAGCGCTCAAGAATCTTGGCCTGCGTCGGCTTGTCGAAATAGATCATGACGTTGCGGCAGAAAATCACGTCGAACTTTTCGTTGATCGCCCATGACGGCGCCAACAGGTTCAAAGTTTCATACCGCACCATGTCGGCGATCTCGGGGCGCACCCGCACCTGCCCCGCGTTCGCGCCGCGGCCTTTCAGGAAGAAGCGGCGCAGGCGCTCGTCTTCCATCTTCGCCACGCGCTCGGCCGGATACACGGCGGCGCGCGCGCGGTTCAGCACGTTGGTGTCGATGTCGGTGGCCAGCACCGTGGACGACGCCGCGCGCGGCCCCAGCGCTTCAACAAGCGTCATCGCAATCGAATACGGCTCTTCGCCCGTGGACGCCGCGCAGCACCAGACCGACACCGGGCCGCCGCGCTTTTGCGCAAAGTCCGCCAAGATCGGGAAGTGGTGCGACTCCCGGAAAAACGCCGTCAGGTTGGTCGTGAGTGCGTTGACGAAGTCTTCCCACTCCGGCGCGTCAGGCTCGTTTTCCAGCTGATCCAGATAGCTGCCGAAGTCCTGCCGGCCAAGGGCGCGCAGACGCCGCGCGAGACGGCTGTAGACCATTTCGCGCTTGTGCGTGCCCAGCGAAATGCCGGCGCGCGCGTGAATCATCTTGCGGACGCGGGAAAAGTCCGCGTCACGAAAATCGAATTGGCGGTCCACCGAAATGGACGGCGCCGAAGTTGCTGCAGTGGCCACTCGGTTCCTCAGTGCCCAAGCGCAAACGCGTCAGGCGCTTGCAAACGTGAGTCTTCATCGGGCGAACGCACCGAAGACAGGCGATGCGCCGGCACTTCGATGACTTCGCCCGCATTGATCTTGAACACCGCCACGGCTTCCGCCAGGCGTTGGGCTTGTTCTTGCAACGAACCCGCTGCGGCCGCCGCTTCTTCCACCAGAGCGGCGTTCTGCTGCGTGACTTCGTCCATCTGCGACACCGCGCGGTTCACTTGGTCGATACCGCTGGACTGCTCTTCGGACGCCGCCGAGATTTCGCCCATGATGTCGGTCACGCGTTTGACGGATGCCACGATCTCTTGCATCGTCGCGCCCGCACGTTCCACCTGCTGCGAACCCGCGCCCACCTTGGTCACCGAGTCTTCGATCAAACCCTTGATTTCCTTGGCGGCCTGCGCGCTGCGCTGCGCCAGCGAGCGCACCTCGCCCGCCACCACCGCAAAACCCTTGCCCTGCTCGCCCGCACGCGCGGCTTCCACCGCCGCGTTCAGCGCCAGGATGTTGGTCTGGAACGCGATGCCGTCGATGACGGAAACGATCTCCGAGATCTTGCGCGAGCTGGCCGAAATGTCGTGCATGGTGTTGACCACTTCCGACACCGCGGAACCGCCCCGCTCGGCCACGTCCGACGCACTCGCCGCCAACTGATTGGCCTGGCGCGCGTTGTCGGCGTTCTGCTTCACGGTGGACGCCAGTTCTTCCATCGACGCCGCGGTTTCCTCAAGCGACGCCGCCTGCTGTTCGGTACGGCTGGACAAGTCCGTGTTGCCTGCCGCAATTTCGTGCGAGCCCACGTTGATCTCGTCCACGCCGCGGCGCACGGTCGCCACGGTGCGCGTCAGGCTTTCCTGCATGCGCTTGAGCGCGGCGAACAGCTGGCCGATCTCGTTCGTGTTGCGCACGTCAACGCGCGCCGTCAGGTCGCCGCCCGCGATGCGGTCAAAGTGATGGCCGGCTTCCTTCAACGGCAGCAACACGCGGCGGCGCAGGAAGACATAGGTGGCGAACACCAGCAGCGCGGCGATCACACCGCCCGCGCCCACGGCGATCAACACAAATTGGTAGCGCACCTGCGCCACTTCGTGCGCATCCAGCATTCTGCTGGCGCGCCAGAAATCAAAGCTTTCGACGGCGCGGGCAAAGCGCCCTTCCAGCGCGTCCTGCACCGTTTGCACCTGCTTCTGGTAGGCCGGCATGTCGGCCTTTTCCAGCGCGGCGACAAGCGGCGTCAAGCCTTGCTGTTGAAGCGCTGCGTAGGACGCTTCGATTTCCTTCAGCGACTCGGCCGCCTCAGGCGGCTGCGGCAGGGTCTTGTAGTACTCGAACTCCGCCTGGCCTTTATTCATGGACGCTTTGGCGCGTTCAAGCAGACCTGTGGCTTCCGAGGACAGCCCCTGGGTCAGCAAGGTGGCTTGACCCACGTTGCCGACGATGTCCGCATAGTTGGCGCTGGCGGTCCGGCTCAGGCCATTCATGGTGTCCTTGTAGCTGTTCACCACGCGGCCGACGGCGTCGTCCAGTTCCTGCGATTGCTTGATTTCGGCGAGGGTCCCGTTGCTGATGCGCAAAGACAACACGCCAAGCGCCGCCCCGATCACCAACATGAATGAGAAGAACGCCAGCACCCACAACAGGCTGCTGCGTATCGTCATGTTCGCGAAAAACTTGCGCATCACAGAACCATCCCTTGACTGCAATCGTTAAAGGAAAGCGCCACATCGGATTCAATATGGCGCCTCTACCCTGCTATCCGGCCGGATTCCGATCAGGAAGCGACCTTCTCCACCAGCGCCATTTCATCGCTGGTCATCATCTTTTCGATGTCCACCAGGATCAGCATGCGCTCATCCACCGTACCCAGACCCGTCAGGTATTCGGTGGACAGCGTGGCGCCGAATTCCGGCGCCGGACGAATCTGGCCGGCGTTCAGCATCAGCACGTCCGACACGCCGTCAACCACGATGCCGACCACGCGGCGATCCAGGTTGAGGATGATGACAACGGTTTGCTCGTTGTAGTCAACGCGGCCCAGGTTGAACTTGATGCGCAGGTCCACGATCGGAACGATGATGCCGCGCAGGTTCGTCACGCCCTTGATAAAGGGCGGAACATTGGCGATGCGGGTCACCGTGTCGGCGTCGTAGCCGCGGATTTCCTGCACTTTCAGGATGTCGATGCCGTACTCTTCATCGCCCAGCGTGAAGACCAGGAATTCGCTGCCGACATCTTCGTTGCGCGCGGATTGCGCTTGCGGTTTGGCTGCCATGATTTTTTAGTGCTCCATCAATTCAAAATGGCTTCGGGCTGCGACCAACGTTCACGGTTGGCGCGCGCAAGCGCAAATACGTCGACAATCAGCGCCACGCTGCCATCGCCCAGGATGGTGGCGGCCGAGATGCCGGGAACCTTGCGGTAATTCGACTCGAGATTCTTCACGACCACCTGGTGCTGCCCAATCAGGTGATCCACCAATAGCGCAAAGCGGCGGTCTTCGGCCTGCATGATGACCGCGATGGCCTGCGTCGGGTCCGTCTGCGCTTCGTGCACCGAGAACACGCGGTGCATCTCGACCAGCGGCAGGTATTCGCCGCGCACATGCATCACGCGTTCGTTGCCGGCCACCGAGTAGATCTGGTCGTTGGTGGGCTGAAGCGATTCCGTCACATGGTTCAGCGGCAGGATGAAGGTTTCTTCACCCACGCGCACCGACATGCCATCCAGAATGGCCAGCGTCAGCGGCAGCACGATGCGCGTCGTGGTGCCGTTGCCCGGCTCGCACGACAGCTGCACGTGGCCGCCCATGTCTTGAATGTTCCGGCGCACGACGTCCATACCGACGCCACGGCCGGAAATGTCCGTGACCTTTTCCGCCGTGGAAAAACCCGGCGCAAAAATCAGCTGCCAGATTTCGTCATCAGGCGAATTCTCGTTGACGGCCAGGCCTTGCGCCATCGCCTTCTTCAGAATTTTTTCGCGGCTCAAGCCGCCGCCATCGTCGCTGACTTCAATGACGATGTTGCCGCCATTGTGCTGTGCGGACAGCACCAGCTGGCCCACGGGGTCCTTGCCTGCCGCGATGCGCTTTTCAGGCGTTTCGATGCCGTGGTCCAGGCTGTTGCGCACCAAGTGCGTCAGCGGGTCGATGATGCGTTCGATCAGGCTCTTGTCCAGCTCGGTCGCGCGGCCATAGGTTTGCAGTTCGATCTGCTTGCCCATCTTGCCGGCAATGTCGCGCACCAGGCGGGGGAAGCGGCTGAACACGTAGTCCATCGGCATCATGCGGATCGACATCACCGCTTCCTGGAGGTCGCGGGCGTTGCGTTCCAGCTGTTCCATGCCGTTCAACAGGCGGTCGTGCAGCACCGGGTCCAGCGTGGACGCCGTTTGCGCCAGCATGGCTTGCGTGATGACCAGTTCGCCCACCAGGTTGATCACCTGGTCCACCTTTTCCACGCCCACACGAATCGACGTGGATTCCTTGTCGGCATGGGCAGGCGCAGCGGGACGTGCGCGGGCCGCGGCCTGGGTGATGGCTTCGGCTGCGGCGGCGGACTCGGCCACCACCGGCGCCGCTGCGGGCGCCGCTACGGGGGCCGGCTCGGCTGCGGCAACGGGTGCTGCGGGAGCGGGTGCGGGCGCCGCCTCGGCGGCAGCCGCTGCGGCCGGGCTGGCCGGCGCGGCTTCGCGCGTGATGCTCAACTGGTCGCCGTCAACGATGAAGCAGCAAACCGCTTCGATGTCGTCCGGCGTGCAGGTGCTGTCCACCCACACGGTCAGCACGCCATCGGCGCGTTCGCTTGCGCGGACGTTGCCCAGGTTGCCCATTTCTTCGAGCAGGGACGCGGCGTCCTTGTCCGACACCTTGGTGATCTTGACCTTCAGCGGCAGGTTGCCAGCCGCGGCATCCGCCACGGGCGCAGCCTGCTGCACAGGTTCGGGCGCAGCGATGGGAGCCGGTGCCGGTGCGGGAGCCGGCGCCGCTGCCACGGGTGCGGGCGCTGCCGCAGGCGCCGCGGCGGCGGGGTCCTTATGCTCTAGCGCCAGCTGCCGCAACACGGCGCAGATACGCTCAAACACGGCTTCATCGGGCTCTTCGGAGGCCCGATAGGCATCCAGTTGGCTTTTGAGCACGTCTTTCGTTTCCAAGAAAATATCAATCATGTCCGTGCGCAGCGCCATTTCGCCGCGACGGATTGCGTCCAGAAGGTTTTCAAGCAGGTGGGTAGTACCCGCCAACTGCGTGAAACAGCCGAATGTCGCCGCCCCACCCTTGATCGAGTGGGCCGCGCGGAAGATGGCGTTGAGCTGTTCGATGTCGGGCGCGCCCACATCGAGCTCAAGCAGCAACTGCTCCATCTGCGCGAGCAGCTCATCCGCCTCATCGAAAAAGGTCTCGTAAAACTGACTGAGGTCCAAACCAGAACTCATGACCCGTACGCCTTCATAAATGAACCTGCTTTACGCGCCGGCCTGCTCATCGAGCAGTTCGGTCGCCAATTCCACCAGCACATCAGGGTCGACCGGCTTGGACAGCCAGCCACAAACGCCCAGATCCCGAGCGGCCATCTTGCTATCCACGTCGTCTTCGGTGGTCAGCACCAGCACCGGCACGTCCAGGTACTGGTCCATTTCACGCAAGCCCTGAATCAGCTCCAGGCCGCCTTTGACCGGCATGTTCCAGTCACTGACGACCAGGTCCACCGGGTGGCTCTTGGCCACGTCCAGCGCTTCCTGGCCATTGCCGGCCGTCAATACTTTCCATCCCGCGCCCGTCAGCGTCGCCTGCACGATCATTCGCATCGTCGCCGAATCGTCCGCCACCAGAATCGTTGCCGCCATTGCTATCGAACCCCTTCAGCTTGCGGCGCAGAGGCCGCGTCGCCTGGTTTGGTTGCCGTCGCGGCCTGGGCGGCGGCTTGCACCGCCTCTACGGCCGTCCCCACCTCGCGGGCATCTTTCGCGCTGACGTCCGCTGCCGCGGCGTTCTCGTTTTCGATGCGCTTCTGGGTGTTCATATTGAGCACCACGAGGCTGATACGTCTATTAACGGCTGCGTACGGATCATCTTTAACCAGACTCATGCTGGAAGACAGACCCTGGATGCGCATGACCTTGCTTTCGTTCATGCCGCCCGCCACCAATTCCTGGCGCGACGCGTTGGCGCGGTCGGCGGACAGCTCCCAATTGCTGTAGGCGCGTTCGCCGCGCGCGTACTGCGACGCGTCGGTGTGGCCCGAGATACTGACCTTGTTGGGCAGCTCGTTCAGCACCGGTCCCAGTTCACGCAGGATGTCGCGCATGTACGGCTGCACTTCCGCGCGGCCGGTGGCGAACATCGGACGGTTCTGGTTGTCGATGATCTGAATGCGCAGGCCTTCGGTCGTCAGGTCAATCAGCATCTGCGGCCTGAAACTCTTCAGGACAGGGCTGGTCTCAATGACGTTTTCAAGGCGCTTTTTCAGGTTTTCCAGGCGGTGCTGTTCGCGGCGCTCGGCGTCGCCCATCGGCTGCGACTCGACCCGGTTGCCCTGGCCGCGGCGCACATCGCCCTCGCTGCGCAAGGGGTCGCGGCCGCCGCCTGGCACCGCGCTGGTTTCGGCGGAGCTGCTGGGTCCGCCCGTAATGGCCACGCGCAACGGCATGCGGAAATATTCCGCGATGCCCTTGAGTTCTTCGCGCGGCACGATGCTGATCAGCCACATCACCAGAAAGAACGCCATCATCGCCGTGATGAAGTCGGCGTAAGCGATCTTCCAGCTGCCCCCGTGGTGTCCGCCGCCCTTGACCTTCTTGCGGCGAATCACCACACGGTGGTTGTTTACCGTGCTCATGGCCCGCTCCGTCAGGCCTTGCCGGTCGACTTGGTTTGCCGGACGTGCTCTTCCAGCTCACCGAACGTCGGACGCACGGACGAGAACAGCACCTTGCGGCCAAATTCCACCGCCAGTTGCGGCGGGTAGCCGTTCATGCTTGCCAAGAGCGTGGTCTTGATGCATTCCAGCACTTTCATGGCTTCGTCGGTGCGGCGCTCAACGCGCGAGGCCAGCGGCCCCACAAAACCATAGGCCAGCAAAATACCCAGGAAGGTGCCGACCATGGCCTTGGAGATCAGGTCGCCCAGAATCGCGGGCGGCTGGTCCACGGCGGCCAGCGCCTTGATCACGCCCAGCACCGCGGCCACGATACCGAATGCCGGCAGGCCGTCGGCCATCTGCTGCAACGCGTGCGCAGGCACTTCGCGCTCGTGGCGGTAGGTTTCGATTTCCTCGTCCATGAGCGTTTCGATTTCAAACGAGCTCATGTTGCCGCTGATCATGATGCGCAGGTAGTCCGTAATGAACTCCATGAGCTTCGCGTCTTTGGCGATGCGGGGATATTCGCTGAAGATCGGGCTGGAGGCCGGGTCTTCAATATGCGATTCGATGGCCATCAGGCCTTCACGGCGCGCTTTGTTCAGCAACACATACAGCAGAGCCATCAGCTCCATGTACACGTCTTTGCTGTAGCGCGAGCTCTTTAGCGCGTCGGGCAACGCTTTCTTCACCAGCATCAGCGACTTCTTGCTGTTGCCGGCCAGGAAGGCGCCGAACGCCGCCCCGAAGATCAGCGTTAGCTCAAAGGGCTGGTAAAGCGCGCCCAAGTGGCCGCCCAGCGCTATGAAGCTGCCGACGACCGACACGATCACCACGAGAAAACCGATAACAATCAACACATCAGGCCCCTGCCAACGAAGTCTAAAACTGGCGTCAATGATCCCCTGTTCCCCCCGACCCAAAAAGGCGGGTTACGGGGAGTTTTCCAGGGCTTTTGATGTATTTGGACGCGGGAGGTCAAGGACGCGCGGCGTCGACGGCGGGCGCCGGGCGGTTGCCCGCACGTGCTTTTGCCGCGGCGCGCGTCTTGCCGGCGCGAGGTGGCGGCCGGCAAATGGCGCACACAAAATCCGATTGCGGATCGTGAGCGTGGGCGATGAAATGGCCGCCGCACTGGCGGCAGGCGGACAGCTGGAGCATGCCGCTGTCAAAGAAACGCACCAGCATCCAGGCGCGGGTAAAGCTCAGGACGGGCTCGGCGTTTTCCGCCGTGTCCAGGCCGGCGTTCTCCAGATAAAGGCGATACGCATCGATGATGGCGCGGATGCCTTTGCTGCTGGTGCGCGCATTCAAAAACGAATACACGTTGTAGAACAGCGACGAATGAATATTCGGCAGCCAGGTCATGAACCAGTCAACCGAGAAAGGCAGCATGCCCTTGGGTGGCGAGCAACCGCGGATTTCCCGGTACAAGCGTGCAAGGCGGTCATGGCTGAGGGCGGTTTCCGCCTCGAGCACTTGCAAACGAGCTCCTAGGGTAATCATGGAGCTGGCAAGCAGGATATCGTCCGCTTCCTGAGATACGCTTTTGGAGGCCATTACACGTTCCGTTTGGGGAGTCGAGTGGCGGTCAGGCCAGTTCTTCTACAGGTTGCTTGGCCAGCAGGATCGTTGCATGGGCTTGTTGCAGCGCACCACCCAGAACGTCATGGGTCAGCGCCGACAACAGGCTGTAATCATCAAAACGGAAGCGGCACAGCAGCGAACTGGAGCTGGCCAGTTTCACCAGTTGTGCCGGCGACAGTCGCATCAGGATGTCAGCAACTTCATTGCTGAACCCCAGACGGAACATCGACGCAGCATAGTCATCACGCAACATTCGTTGCGCAAGTAACAGATATGACAGATTCACTTCACGAATGTCTGCCAGCAAAGAATTTTCGACTTGTTGCACGCCCTACTCCCTATCCCTGATCCCACCCACGGGGCTTGATATCCAAAAGCGTCGGCAACCTACGGTTACCTGACTGCTGCTGCATCCTGTTTTAATGCGAAATGTATCATTTGTTCGCAATTTAAGTAAAATTTACCACAGGTGATGTCATTTTCTATGACTTATATGACAAATCTTTGTTGATATTGCGCAACTTGTGAAAATAGACACACCTTGACATAGAAATCGGTGACGAATTTACGTCAATTTGGCAAATAAGCATTCAAAACATTGCGTACTTCGGGGAATGAAATGTTGTGCAGTGCCGACAATGGCACCTTGACGATCACCTGATTGCTAGCTTTAGTGCAGCCGCGCGTTTGTCGACAATGTCGCAAATTGACAACGACCGACAATGCGTCACGATGGACACCGCCTGACATTCCCGCAATGCCCCACGCAGAAGACAGCTTGGTCGAATATGCCCCGCTAGTGCGGAAGCTGGCCCTGCAATTGCTCGCCCGGCTACCCGCCAGCGTTGAGCTTGACGACCTGATACAGGCCGGCATGATCGGCCTGCTTGACGCCGTAAGGCGCTATCAGGAAACGGCAGACGCCCAATTCGAGACCTACGCCACGACCCGTATCCGTGGCGCGATGCTGGACGAGCTTCGCAGCCAGGACTGGCTGCCACGCAGCGTCCGCGCCAAGGCGCGCAAAATCGAACAGGCCATTTCCCAGCTGGAGCAGCGCTTGATGCGCGCCCCCTCCGAAGCCGAAATCGCCCAGCAGCTTGAAATTCCGATCGACGAATACCAATCGTTGCTGCACGACGCGCAAGGCGTGCAGATCGTTCACTACGAAGATTTCACGACCGAAACGGACTCCGCGTCCGGTCAATCGGATTGGGCTGCAACACTGAACCATGGTTCGGCAGGCGGCAATCCGCTGGATTCTCTATTGGCAGGCGATTTCCGCCAGGCGCTGGTGCACGCAATCGACGCCCTGCCCGACCGGGAAAAACTGTTGCTGTCGCTGTGTTACGAGCAAGGCCTGAATCTGAAAGAGATTGGCGCGATCATGAACGTGACCGAAGCACGCGTGTGCCAGTTGAGATCGCAAGCAACGGCTCGCATTCGCGCCAAGCTGAAGGAACAGGCTTGGCAAGAGCTGCCCCAGGAGGGGCAGATCGCGCAGATTATTTGAGTTCACACCGCGTGCGCGTTCGCGCACGCATGCCGCACATCCCCCGCCCTATCCCTGGAATTCAGTCATGACCGCAGCCGATAATTTGACGCAGGCAATTTCTGACGCCTACGACGAAACCCCGTACATTTCGAATGCGTTCGCCTATACATCGCCAGGCAACTTACGTGCGGTAGCGAGTCTTTATGGATTGGCCACGCCCGCGCTGGACAACGCGCGCGTGCTGGAACTGGGTGGCGCCGCCGGCGGGAACCTGCTGCCCTTTGCGATGGCCTACCCCGGCGCGCAGGTAGTGGGCATTGACCTGGCGCCTCAACAGATCGAGGCCGGCCAGCAGATCGCCGAGAAAGTCGGCGCGCGCAATCTCGATCTGCGCGCGATGAGCCTGACCGACATCACTCCCGAATTCGGGCAATTCGACTACATCATTTGCCACGGCGTGTTCAGCTGGGTGCCCCCCGAAGTGCGCGACGCGATCTTGCGCATCTGCCGGGAAAACCTGGCCCCGGAAGGGATTGCCTATATTAGTTACAACACCTACCCGGGTTGGAAAGCCGCCGACGTGGTTCGCGACGCGATGATCCTGAACAGCTTCGGTGCACAGACGGCGCAGGACAAACTGGCCAGCGCCAAGGAAATGCTGGATCTCATCGAAAACGGCCTTTGGCACAACAACCCGCTGCACGCTGCGCTGCAAAATGTTGCGGGCAAGCTGCGCGGTCAGTCCGACCATTACCTTCTGCACGAATACCTGGAAGCGATCAACACGCCTTGCTACTTCCTGGAATTTGCAGCCGCCGCGCAACAGGCCGGCCTGGCCTATGTTACGGACGCCGAACCGCATTTGACCTTTGCATCGACCTACGGCGCCAAGGTCGCGCTTGGCCTGAATGGCCTGTCTGCCAATAGCAACCGCGAAATGCGCGAGCAATATCTGGATTTCGCGGTGGGACGCTCGTTTCGCAAGAGCCTGCTGGTGCACGCGGATCGCGCGGGCCAGATGCTGGCCCAGCCAGAAGGCAGCGCCTTCAAAGCCATGCATTTCGCGGCCAAGCTCGACGCGGCTGCGCCGACCGCAGGCGCATCGGCAGAGCATCGCCACTACATGACGCCCAATGGCGCAACGCTCAGCAGCAAGGACCCGGCCATGGTCGGGATGATTGACGCGCTGAACCAAGCCTGGCCGCGCGCGCTGCCCTTTGAGGCCATTGTTGACATCGCGCAGCGCCACAACCCGGGCGCGACGCAAGAGGATGTGTGCAACGCCGTCTATATGAACCTGATCACGCTGGTGCAATCCAGTGCGGTTCACTTCCGCATGGAGCCGTCGGCCTATGTGGCGGCTGACACCAAACCCGCCTTGATCCCGGGCGCCCTTCCCTTGCTTCGTGAAGTCACCCGCCAGCCGAGCCAGGTGGGCATGTACAACCTTTGGCATCAGCCCGTGAACCCGCCGGCCGATGCCTTAAGCCAATTCATCGCCCTTCAAATGGATGGCACGCATTCCGTGACCGACCTGCGCACGCAAGTGCGTGACGCGCTGACCTCGGGCCGTCTCGCCCATCCCAACGGGCAAACTTATAAAGGCGCCCGCAATCTGGAGCCAGTCGCGCAGGAATTCTTGAACGCCCTGCTGGCTGATTTACGCCGCGCCGGACTGCTGCTGAACTGATACATATTGCCGCCGGGGCGGGCGCTTCGCCTGGCCAGCCCCGGAAAGCACCAAAAACCTCAACATATTTACGATTGCCGAAAAAAAAGCCTAAAGATTGATTTGCGACTGCCGTAATCCTGGCAACGGAGAAATTCGAAGACGCAAGAAAACGAATTCTCCCGTTAACACGATGGGCGGCCCCGCTGCCCGGTTTGAAGAAGCCTTTCTCTCTTGGGAGCCTAAACATGGCTGCAGTCATTAACACCAACTACTTGTCGCTCGTTGCTCAGAACAACCTGAACAAGTCGCAATCGTCCCTGGGTACCGCCATCGAACGCCTGTCGTCGGGCCTGCGCATCAACAGCGCCAAGGACGACGCCGCCGGTATGGCCATTGCCAACCGTTTCACCGCGAACGTCAAGGGCCTGACCCAAGCCGCTCGTAACGCCAACGACGGCATCTCGCTGGCTCAAACGACGGAAGGCGCTGCCTCCGAAATCAACACCCACCTGCAGCGCGTTCGCGAACTGTCGGTGCAAGCCGGCAACGGCAGCTACTCGCAAGAGCAGCTGAACTCGATGCAAGACGAAATCAACCAACGTCTGTCGGACATCGACCGCATCTCGCAACAAACCGACTTCAACGGCGTGAAGGTTCTGTCCTCCAACGCCAAGCCCCTGACGCTGCAAGTTGGCGCCAACGACGGCGAAACGATCACCCTGAACCTGTCGGAAATCAGCGTCAAGACGCTGGGTCTGGACGGCTTCAACGTCAACGGCTCGGGCGTGACCCAGAACCGTTCGGCCACCGTGTCCGACCTGCAAGCCGCTGGCGGCACCGCCGTCGGCAACGACTGGACCGTGACCACGACGCACGCTGCAGCTACCGCTGACCAAACCTTCGCCAAGCTGGAAAACGGCAACACCGTTACCGTTGGCACGGGCACCGCTGCTACGACCTACACGTACGACTCGGCCAACAAGAACTTCACGTTCACCGACAAGTCGGCTTCGAACGCTGGCGCGATCACCACGCTGGCCAACTCGCTGCGTCCGGCCACCGGCACGACGACCGCGACCTACACCCACAACAACGGCGGCCAGACTGAATTCCAAGTCGACGCTACGGGCAAGGTCACCATCGGCGGCCAAGACGCCTTCCTGGATGCCGCTGGCAACCTGACCACCAACAACGCATCGGCTACCGCCGCTACGCTGAACACCGTGCTGACCGCCGCCGCCAACACCGGCGCCGCTGGTTCGTCGTCGGTTTCGATCGGTGGCAAGACGTACTCCAGCACCGGCACCGCCAACGCTCTGTCGTTCACCAACACCATCGCTACCGATGCGCTGCTGGCTAACGTCAAGGCCAACGCTACCGCCGGCGGCGTGGTCGTCAAGCTGGGTCAAGGCATCACCAGCGCCAACGTCACCTTCACCAGCGGCGCGTCGACCGACACGTACGTTGATGACAAGGGCACGTTCACCACGACCAAGACGTACGACACGACCTACACCGTTGACCCGAACACGGGCAAGGCTACGGTCAAGAGCGGCACGGGCACGGGTGACTACACCGCCAAGATCGGCGCTGAAGCCAAGGTCAACAGCTCGGGCAAGCTGACCACGGAAGACACCAGCAAGGGTTCGCTGACCACCGATCCGCTGAAGACGCTGGACGCCGCCTTCACGAAGCTGGACAAGCTGACCGGCGAACTGGGTGCTGTGCAGAACCGTCTGGAATCGACGATCGCCAACCTGAACAACGTGGTCAACAACCTGTCCAACGCTCGTTCGCGTATTCAAGACGCTGACTACGCCACGGAAGTGTCGAACATGTCCAAGGCTCAGATCCTGCAACAAGCTGGTACCTCGGTTCTGGCGCAAGCCAACCAAGTGCCGCAAACCGTTCTGTCCCTGCTGCGTTAATTCTCAGCAACGGCAACGGTCGGCAGAGGAAACTTCGGTTTCCTCTGGCTGGCAGCCAGGACGGGGCCTTCGCACCCGCCCTGGCCACCTCGAAAACCCGCCTCACGGCGGGTTTTTTTTCGTCCAGACCCGGCGTCCGCGGCCAGCGAGCTTTGTCCAAAGTGGCGGGATATTCCGACGCTGATTCGACGAATGAGTCCTGGCCGCCATTCGTAGAATTCCTGGATCAGATTCCCTAGCTTCGACCAGCGCTTACGCCACATGTCCTATCCGGCCTTCACCCAACGCCAAGCCATTGCAGATCCGGGCCGGCTGTCGCCCAGCCATTCCCCTGCCAGATTGCGCGCCACCGCGCACTTATACGGGGTCGAAACCCCGCCGCTGGAACGCGCTCGGGTGCTGGCCGTGGGCTGCGGTACGGGCGAGGCCCTGCTGCCGTTCGCGCTGGCCTACCCAGATGCGCAGGCGATCGGGCTGGATTCTTCGGAAACCTTGATCAGCCAAGGCACCGAGGCGGCTCGCCGCTTGGGCGCGTCCAACCTGACGCTCTATGTCGGTCAAGCGCCGGACGTGGGCTCACAGTTGGGGCTGTTTGACTACATCATCGTCACAGGCGTCTACAGCTACCTGCCCGCCGACGCCGCTCAGGCCTTGCTGCAAGCCTGCGCCGCCCTGCTGGCGCCCCAGGGCATTCTTTATCTGGATAGCCACGTCTACCCGGGCGCCAAGGCGCTGGACGTGGTGCGCGACGCCATCATGCTGCATGGCCATGCCGCGCAGACCAACGCCGAATTGCGCCAAAGCGCATTGGCCGCCCTGACCCTGTTCAAGGAAGGCTTGGCGGCGGCGAACCCTCAACAGGCGGCGTTGCCGGGCATCGTGGCGCAATTCGAACGCGACCTGCATGCCGCACAAGGCGATGACGAGGGCGGGCTCCAGTTGCTGGGCTGCAACCCCAGTTACTTTGTCGAACTGGCCGGACGCGCCACCGAGGTCGGACTGGCCTACGTGGGCGACACCCAGCCGCTTAGCGAAATCGCATTGAATTTTGGACAAGGCGTATCGCTGAATCACAGCCTGCTGGCCATGGGCCAGCCAGCTACCGTGCGCCAGCAGTACCTGGACTTCGCCACGGGCCGCGCCTTCCGTCAGAGCCTGTGGGTCGCGCAAGCGCGCGCAACCAGTGTTGCTGGCAAGCCTGACCTGAGCCGCATGCGCGACCTGCGCTTTGCCTGCGGCCTGATCCGCCTGGCCGCCAATGGACAGGAGAGCGGCGCTACGTATGTGAACCACCTTGGCCGAGCCCTTGTCACCCAGGACGCCGACGTGGTGACAGTCACGGACATGCTCAACCACGCGTGGCCGGCGACGCTGCCCTACCCGACGCTGCTCGCCGTCCTGCTGAACAAGAACCAGATCGACGACGCCGCAGGGCGCAAGGTGTTGGACCGCGTATTGCAGACGCTGATGGAAAACGATCTGCTGCACTACAGCCTGGACGCCGGCCCTTACGAACGCGAAGGCGACGTCACGTTGCGGCCGCTGCCCTTTCTGATTGCCGATGATACGGCGCCAGCCCTGCCGCGCTTTAACCTCTGGCATGAGCCGGTCAAACTGATACCGTCGGATGCGCAGTCTGCCATCATCCGCAACCTCGCCGCTGGCCGTTTACCCAATGTGGGGGACGCGGGTGACGCGCACGCAGACCCTTCGGATGTGGCGGAAACGCTGTCGCTGCTCAAGCGTTATGCCCTCGTCCAAGGCAGCACGCGCGCCTGGGCGACGATGCTGCGCGACGCGATGACCGCCGCGCACGGCAATATGCCGCTGCTAGGCCTGTACATCAGCGCGCTCGCGTGCCTGAGCCTGAACGCGCGCATTCTTGCCGCGAGCGGACACCAGCCCAATCCGGGTCAGGCCATCGCCGCGCAGGCCATTCACCTGCACGAGCTGATGACAAAGAAGGCGTTCCTGGAAGCAGAACAAATCGCGCGTCGCCTGACAAAGAGCGCCCCCAAGTTCTGGGATGCGTGGGAAGCGCTGACCATTGCCCTTTTCAGCACCGCACGCGTGCAAGAGGCCCTGCTGCCTGCACTGACGACCCTGGAACTGGGGCCGGCCGACCCGCAAAGCTACGTACTGCTGGCTGCGATCATGACGCAGCTGGGGCGCACGTCCGAGGCGATCGGCGCCAGCCGCCGTGCGGTCGAACTGGCGCCGCTTAGCGCCGAAACCCATTCCGCACTGGCCGACGCCCTGACGACCGAACGGCGCTACAAGGAGGCCGAGGCCAGCAACCTGCTCGCCATCGCGCTGGACCCTGCGCATCGCAAGTCTCGCATCAACCTGTGCAAGACCTATATCGATGCGGGGGATGTCACGAAGGCGGAGCTTGCTGCGCGCGAAGCGGTTGCCGCGTTCCCCACCGAGCCCACCCCGCGCAACAACCTGTTGTTTGCGCTGAACTATTCGGACGAGCGCAGCGCAGAAGAAGTCTTCCAGGCATACCGCGACTGCGATACCGACTTGTACGCCACGCATCGCGCCAGCTGGAGGCCGCACAAGAATTCGCGCCAACAGCCCAGAAAGCTGAAGGTGGGCTACGTATCGCCCGACTTCCGTCAACACTCGGGCAACTATTTCATCGAGCCGCTGTTCCAACACCATGACCGGTCCAATTTCGAGCTGACGGCCTATGCCGAACTGACGACCGAAGACCAGACCACGCAGCGTCTCAAGACCTATTTCGACCACTGGGTTCCCACTACCACGCTGACAGATGCCCAATTGGCCGAACGCATACGCGCCGACGGCATCGACATTCTGATTGACGTTGCCGGCCACACCGCGGGCAACCGCCTGGGCGCTTTCGCTCGCAAGCCTGCCCCCGTCTCGCTGACGTGGCTGGGCTTTGGCTACAGCACCGGCTTATCGGCGATCGACTACATCATGTCCGATGACGTCATGGTGCCTTCAGGCAGCGAGCACCTGTTTTCAGAAAAGCCCTGGCGCCTGGAAGACAGCAATTTCATTTACCGCCCGAACCCGGCGATGGGCGATTACGGCACGCTGCCCGCGCTCACCAACGGCTACGTCACGCTGGGCACGCTGACCCGCGCCATCCGGATGAACGACCGCACCGTCAGCGTCTGGTCCGAAATCTTGCGCCGCCTGCCCGAAGGCCGCCTGATGGTAGACAGCAACAGCTACCGCGACGGCCCCATGCGGGAACAGCTGATCGCCCGCTTTCAAGCGCAGGGCATTGACCGCAGCCGGCTCATGATCGGCTGCCACAGCCCCCCCTGGGACGTGCTGCGCAGCATGGACATCGGCCTGGATTGCTTCCCGCACAACTCGGGCGTAACGCTGGTGGAAACGTTGTACATGGGCGTGCCCTACGTCACGCTTGCCGACCGCCCCAGCGTGGGCCGCATCGGCAGCTCGGTCTTGCATGGCATCGGCCATCCGGAATGGATCGCCCAGACCGAAGAAGAATACGTGCAAAAAGTCGTCGCCCTTGCCCGCGACCTGCCCGCCCTGGCGCGCATCCGCGCCAACCTGCGCAGCGACATGCAGGCAAGCCCCTTGATGGACGAACCCGCATTCGCCCGCAAATTCGAAGCCGCGCTGCGCGGCATGTTCAACACCTGGTGCGAATCCCAAGCATGAAAGCCATCATCCTTGCCGGGGGTCTGGGCACCCGGATCTCTGAAGAAACCCACACGCGCCCCAAGCCGATGATCGAAATCGGCGGGCGGCCCATCCTGTGGCACATCATGAAAACGTATTCCGCCCATGGCGTGAACGACTTCGTGATCTGCTGCGGCTACAAGGGCTACATGATCAAGGAGTACTTCGCCAACTACTTCCTGCACATGTCCGACGTGACGTTCGACATGGCCGACAACCGCATGGAAGTGCACCAGCGCAAGGCCGAGCCGTGGCGCGTGACGCTGGTGGACACCGGTGAAACCACCATGACCGGCGGCCGTTTAAAGCGCGTGGCGGACTACGTAAAAGAAGACGACGCGTTCTGCTTCACCTATGGCGACGGCGTGGCTGACATCGACGTCAGCGCGTTGATTGCCTTTCACCGCAAGCATGGCAAGGCCGCTACCGTCACCGCCGTGCAGCCGCCCGGACGCTATGGCGCGCTGCGCCGCGACGGTGACCGCGTAACGGGCTTTACCGAAAAACCGCGCGGCGACGGCGGCCTGATCAACGGCGGCTTCTTCGTGCTGTCGCCCAGCGTGCTGTCGCTGATCGACGATGACGACACCACTTGGGAAGCCGGCCCGCTGGAAACGCTAAGCCGCGACGGCGAGCTGCATGCGTTCGAACATCTGGGCTTCTGGCAGCCCATGGATACGCTGCGCGAAAAGAACCTGCTGGAGTCGCTGTGGAGCACGGGCAAGGCGCCATGGAAAGTCTGGTAAGCCCCACCCCCGGCTTCTGGCGCGGCAAGCGTGTATTGCTGACCGGCCACACCGGCTTCAAGGGAAGCTGGCTGGCGCTGTGGCTGCATCGCCTGGGCGCGCAGGTGACGGGCGTGGCGCTGCCCCCCGCCACCACGCCCAGCCTGTACCAGGCCGCCCGCGTGGGCAGCCTGATCGACAGCCGTTATGCAGACATCCGCAATGCGGATGCGCTGCGCGACATCGTGCTGTCCGCCCGGCCCGACATCGTGCTGCATCTGGCGGCGCAAGCGCTGGTGCGGCCCAGCTATGCCGAGCCGGTTGAGACTTTCGCGACCAACATCATGGGCACGGCGCACCTGCTGGACGCGCTGCGCGTGACGCCGTCGGCGAAGGTGGCCGTCATGGTCACGACCGACAAGGTCTACCGCAACAACGAATGGCCGCACCCGTATCGCGAAAATGACACGCTCGGCGGCCACGACCCCTACAGCGCCAGCAAGGCGGCCAGCGAACTGGTCATCGCGTCGTACCGCGATGCCTTCCTGCAAGCGCAAGGCGTCGCGGTTGCCACGGCGCGCGCCGGCAACGTCATTGGCGGCGGCGACTGGTCGGTAGACCGGTTGCTGCCGGACGCCGTACGCGCCTGGCGCGACAACGGCGATCTGCACATACGCCGTCCGGACTCGGTACGCCCTTGGCAGCATGTGTTGGAACCGTTGGCGGGCTATTTGACGCTGGCGCAGGCGCTGTGGGAACAGCCCGCGCTTGCCGGGCCGTACAACTTTGGCCCGGACGCCGCGGAAGCGGCCTCGGTGCGCACCGTGGTAGACGTGGCGCAGCGCGCCTACGGACGCGGCCGCACCGTCTACGCCGGCCAGATCGAAGGCCCGCATGAAGCGGGCTTGTTGTCGCTGGACACATCGAAAGCGCGCGCGGCGTTGAACGTGGCGCCGCGCTGGCCGCTGGCCCAGGCCGTCACGCGCAGCATGGACTGGTATCGCCGCTTCGATGCGGGCGAAGACGCGTTGGCGCTGTGCCACGCCGACATCAATCAGTACGAGGCGCAGTCATGAGCCTGGATGTCATCGACACGCCGCTTCCCGGTTTGAAAGTCGTGCAGCGCCATCCACGCGGCGATGCGCGTGGCTTTCTGGCGCGGCTGTTCGACGCCGCAGACTTGCGCGCCTGCGGCTGGGAACGCGCCATTGAGCAGGTCAACCACACCTATACCGCGCAGGCCGGCACGATACGCGGCATGCACTATCAGTTGCCGCCGCACGCCGAGATGAAGCTTGTCAGCTGCATACGCGGCGCGGTGTGGGATGTGGCGGTGGACTTGCGCGCGGGCTCGCCCACGTTCTTGCAATGGCATGCCGAGCGGTTAAGCGCCGACAACGGCCGCGCGCTGCTGATTCCCGAAGGCTACGCCCACGGCTTTCAGACGCTGACCGACGACGCCGAAATGCTGTATTGCCATTCCGCCCCGTATTCCCCGCAAGCCGAAGCCGGCCTGCATTTCCAGGATGCCCGCGTGGGCGTCACCTGGCCGTTGCCCCTTACCCTGGTGTCCGAACGCGATCAGCAGCACCCCAGCCTGGACACCGCTTTTTCTGGAGTCGCACTGTGAAGTGCCGCCATTGCCAGGCCGAACTGCGCCTTCCCTTCCTGGACCTCGGCCACGCGCCCCCGTCCAACGCCTACCTGACCGAGGCCGACCTGCGCGGACCCGAAACCTGGTTCCCGCTGCGCATCCTGGTGTGTGAATCGTGCTGGCTGGTCCAGACCGAGGACCACGCCGGGCGTGAAGCGCTTTTCACCGACGACTACGCTTACTTCAGCTCGTTCTCGTCGTCGTGGCTGGCGCATTCGCGCCGCTACGTCGATGCAATGATCAGCCGCTTCGGGCTGGGCGCCGGCAGCATGGTGACCGAGATTGCCGCCAACGACGGCTACCTGCTTCAGTATGTGCAGGCCGCAGGCGTGCCGTGTTATGGCGTTGAACCCACCGCCAGCACGGCGCAAGCCGCGCGCGATCGCGGTATTGAGATCGTGCAGCGGTTCTTTGGCGTGGCGTTGGG
Organism: Achromobacter sp. NPDC008082; assembly: GCF_042957345.1. NCBI lineage: Bacteria > Pseudomonadati > Pseudomonadota > Betaproteobacteria > Burkholderiales > Alcaligenaceae > Achromobacter > Achromobacter sp. NPDC008082. The sequence continues at coordinate 600,326 of NZ_JBIBIB010000005.1, read as the reverse complement.
CGACGAGCTGGCCGAACAGGGCCGCGCGGCGGATCTTATCGCCGCCAATAATGTGCTGGCCCACGTGCCGGACATTAACGACTTCGTGTCCGGCTTCACGGCACTGCTCAAGCCGCAGGGCGTGGCGACGTTTGAATTCCCGCACTTGCTGCGCATGGTGCAGGAAAGCCAGTTCGATACGGCCTATCACGAGCATTATTCGTATTTGTCGCTGACCGCCGTCTTGCGCGTCTTCAAGTCCAACGGCTTGTCGGTGTTTGATGTGGAGCACCTGAGCACGCATGGCGGCAGCCTGCGGGTCTTTGCGCAGCGCGCCGACACCGGCAATCATGCGCTGACCGCCGAAGTGTCCCGCACGCTGGCGCTGGAGCAGCAGGCCGGCATGGATGGCCCCGACTTCTACTCGCGCTTCCAGCAGCAGGCCGAACGGGTCAAGAACGACCTGATGGCCTTTCTGGTGGAGCTGCGCCGCGGCGGCAAGCGCATTGCCGCCTATGGCGCGGCGGCCAAGGGCAACACCCTGCTGAACTTTGCCGGCGTCCGCCCCGACCTGCTGCCCTATGTGGTGGACCTGAATCCCGCCAAGCAGGACAAGTATTTGCCTGGCAGCCACATCCCCATCGTGGCGGAAGCCCGGTTGCGCGAAGACCAGCCCGAATACATCTTGATTCTGCCCTGGAACCTGAAGGCCGAGGTGTCAGAACAACTGGACTACGCGCGCCGCGAGTGGCACGCCAAGCTCGTCACCGCGATTCCGTCGCTGTCCATTGAAAGCAGCCCGCAAACATGAACACCCGGCCGGTCACCGTCTTGGGCGCAACGGGCTTCATCGGCCGCCATCTGGTCGCGCGCTTGCGCGCGGAAGGCGTGCCTTGCGACGCCCCGCCACGCCACGACCCCGGCCTGCTGCAACGCCCATTGGGCCATGTCATTTACGCAATCGGCCTGACGTCGGATTTCCGCAGCCGTCCCCTGGAAACCGTAGAGGCGCACGTCTGTGTGTTGCGCACGCTACTGGCTGACGCGGATTTTGACAGCCTGACGTATCTGTCCAGCACGCGTGTGTACGCGGGCGCCTGCGACACGCGCGAAGGCGCAACGCTGGCCGTCAACCCGAACGATCCGAGCGACCTCTACAACCTGTCCAAGCTGATGGGCGAATCGCTATGCCTGCACGGCGGCCGGGCTGGAACCAACGTCGCACGGCTGTCAAACATCGTGGGCCTGCGCGACACGCCTGACAGCTTCATCGACCAGCTGCTGGAAGAAGGCGCGCGCGACGGCGTCATCACGCTGCGCACGGCGCTGTCGTCGCGCAAGGATTATTTGTATATCGACGACGCGGTGTCGCAGATTCTGGCCATTGCGCGCGCCGGCGCTCCAGGCATCTTTAACGTCGCCCATGGCGCCGGGGTGACCAACGGCGATATCGCCCGCTGGATTCAAACCAAGCTGGGCTACCGCACGACGGTTGCCGCCGATGCGCCTGAATGGGCATTTGCCGACGTGGATGTAAGCCGCACGCAGGCCCTGTGCGGCCAGCGCCCCCGAGCCTTTTCCGATTACTTCCCGAATTTTCTAGAGCAGTACCGTCTGCACAAAGGAATCTGAATGTCCTACCTTGAAACCACGCCCGACGCGCACCCCGAGTACCGCCAGGAAAAAGAAGCCCGCATCGCCGGCTTCGCCAGCGACCAGGAGTTCCGCGAGCTGTCCAACGCGTGGCGCCAGATGGCGCTGCAACGCAAGTACATGAACAACTTCTCGTGGGCAGGCCGGCCGCTGATCCAGCTGCCCATGGACGCCATGGCCATGCAGGAGCTGATCTGGGCCGTGAAGCCTGACCTGATCATCGAAACCGGCATTGCGCACGGCGGCTCGCTGATGCTGTCCGCTTCGATGCTGCAACTGCTGGGTGCAGGCGAAGTGGTTGGCGTCGATATCGAAATCCGCGAACACAACCGCAAGGCCATCGAGACGCATCCGCTGGCAAAGCGCATTCACCTGATTGAAGGCTCCAGCATTGACCCGGCCACGATTGCGCAGGTGCGCGCGCACGCCGAAGGCAAGAAGAACATCCTCGTCTGCCTGGATTCCAACCACACGCACGACCACGTGCTGGCGGAACTGAACGCCTATGCCGACCTGGTCAGCGTGGGCAGCTACTGCGTGGTCTTCGACACCTTTGTTGAAGACATGCCCGCCGACACCCCCTGGCCGGGCCGCCATTGGGGCAAGGGCAACAACCCCAAGACCGCCGTCTGGGAATGGATCAAGCAACATCCCGAATTTGAAATCGACCGCTCGGTGGAAGACCGCCTGCTGGTAACGTCCGCGCCGGACGGCTTCCTGCGCCGCAAGGCCTGATTTCTGGACCCAGCCGCCACCATGATCCAGATAGACCCCACCGCACGCGTGTCGCCCCTGGCCGACATCGAAGACTCCACGCGCGGCACGCGCATTGTGATCGGCCCCAAGGCGGTCGTGGACGCCTTCGTGAAGATCAAGCCCGCCGGCGGCTCAGGCGATGTCGAGATCGGCCCGGAATGCGTGATCAATTCGGGCTGCGTGCTGTATACGGGCCACGGCATTCGCATGGGCGCGCGCGTGGCGGTTGCCGCGAACTGCACCTTCGCCCCCGCCAATCACGAGTTCCGCCGCCGCGATGTGCCGATTCGTGAACAAGGATTCCGGCCCAGCAAGGGCGGCATCGTCATTGAGGATGACGTCTGGATCGGCGCCAACTGCGTGCTGCTGGATGGCGCGATTCTGCGCGAAGGCTGCGTGATTGCCGCGGGCACCATCGTGCGCGGCGAGGTGGCGGCGTTTTCAGTTCAAGGCGGCAACCCGATGAAGGTGCTGGGCTGGCGAGAAGAAACGGGCGCCTGAAGACGCCTGACGCAACGAGACCAAAGTAGGAACATCATGAGCACCACACAGCGGGAACGCTTTGAAGAAGACGGCTACCTCGTCCTGAAGGACTTCTGGAAGCACGGCGAACTCATCGAGCTGGAAGCCCAGCTGACCGAGTTGGGCCAGCGCATCGTGGGACCGCAATTCAACCCGCACGACTTCGGCCAATACGAGCTGGAGCCGGCCACGCAATCACTGTTGTATGACCGCCTGAAGTACCTGCCCGCGCTGTCGCGGATGTCGGGCAGCCCGGCCGTGCATGACCTGTGCCGCGAGCTGGGCTTGGCGCATCCCTCGTTGATGGGGTGCTGCAACATGCGCCTGGACAAGCCGGCGGACTCGCGCCACCTGTTCGCCTGGCATCAGGATTCGCTCTACCTGCTGGGCTCGGAAAACGCTGTCACGTTGTGGATTCCGTTCCAGGACGTCAATCTGCGCTCTGGCACGATCCAGGTCATTCCTGGCAGCCACAAGCGCGGCCTCTATCCCTTCAAGCGCATCAGCGACAAAGTGATTGCGCCGTACGTGCCGTTCCTGCAACGCGATCTGAGTCTGGACGTCGAGGTCACCGACACGCCAGAGACGATTACCGCGGCGCGCGGCGACATCGTCATCTTCAAGCAGATGCTTCTGCATCGCAGCACGCCCAACCTGGGTCAGCAGATTCGCTGGACCACCCAACTGCGCATCACCGACCTGGCCGATGCGGAGTACCGCCGCCAGCGTTTTCCCACTGGCGACCGCACCAACATCTTCTATGTGGACTACCTGGGCCACAACGCCCAGCAACGCCGCGAGCAAGAATCCGAGAACGCAGCCGCATGAACGACACCACTGACCCTTCCCGCTTTCGCCAGGACGGCCGCAGCACAAGCCGCGAAGTCAATTACCGCGCCGAGCTGGGCGATCTGTTTGCCGACGCGCGCGGCAGCGCCGTCGAGAAGCTTGAGAATTTTCCCTGTTTCGTTCCGCGCCAAAGCATCGCGCGCTTCCTGTGCCTGTCCGAACTTTTCAAGATGGCGCTGCATGTGCAGGGCGACATCATGGAATGCGGCGTGAACTGGGGCGGCGGCCTGATGACGTTCGCGCAGCTGAGCGCCACGCTTGAGCCCGTCAACCTGCAACGGCGCATCGTCGGCTTCGATACGTTCTCGGGCTTTTCGGGCATTTCCGAGCAAGACCAGCACGCGGTCATCCAGACGAGCGAGCGCCGCGTCAACGGGTATGAGGCGGACAGCTTCAACGACCTGCAACGCGCCATTGAGCTGTTCGACGCGAACCGGTTCATTGGTCACATCCAGAAAGTTGAATTGGTGAAGGGAGACGTGGCGGAAAGCGTGCCGCGCTATCTGGCGCGCGAACCGCAGACGGTCGTGTCGCTGTTGCATCTGGACCTGGACCTGTATGAGCCGACCAAGGTCTGCCTGGAACACTTCGTGCCCCGCATGCCGAAGGGCGCGGTCATCGTCTTTGACGAATTGAACAACCGCACCTGGCCGGGCGAAACGCTGGCCGTCATGGAAAAGCTGGGCCTGAACAAGCTGCGGATTCAACGGTTTACGTACGAACCCCACGTCAGCTACGCCATTCTTGAGTAGACCGCGCCGGCCCCCAGCCGGCGAATCCCAGCCAAGCCACCCTTTTCCCGTTCTATTCCCCTTTTGAGGCGCCCACTGCTTACGTCATAATTGCCGCCGCACGCTTTTGTATCTATATTTTTCAGACCATGACCGCCACGCCCACCGATCCACTCGCTACGCAGCACGACAGCAATACGGATCTCGATGATCAGGCGCCGGTCGATGCGCAGACCTTGCGTCTGCGTGAAGAGAACCGCGCATTGCGCGAATTGCTGGCGGCTCAGGTACACGCCGCCTTGCCACCGCCGGCTCCTGAACCCGGTGGGTTGCGGCGTGTCTGTTGGTGGCTGATTTCGGCGCCAGGTGCGGCGCTGGTGGGCTGGCGCCGCTTGCTGGGCCGCGAGGACGCGTCGCCGATCACGGGGCGGCGCGTCGGGTCCGCCACGTTGACGGTGCTGTACACGCTGGCCATTTACGGCGCGTTGGTATTGCTGGTCGTGTCGTGGAACGCCCCGAACAATGGGATTACCGGCGCTACCGCGGCCAGCCCGGTTCGCGTGCCGCTGATGCCCCCAACCGCGGTGCCGGTCCAGGAGCCGCCGAGCGATTGGGAGGCGGATGCGTTGGCGCCGCCCGCGACCGCACCGTCCGCCACAAGTGAACCGGCCGCATCGGCTGTTGAACCTCCCGCGAGGGCTCCGGAAGCCCCTGCCCCCCAGCCGCATACCAACGCCGCCGCCACGACGACGACGCCTGCCTCAAGCGGCCCGCAATCGACGTTGCGGATCACGGAAATTCCGGCGCAGGACCCGATGGCGTGGGTCACGGCGCTGCAAACCGAATTGGCGCAATGCGCCACGTTGGGATTCTTTGATCGTCCCGACTGCGCCTGGGCGGCCCGCGATCAGTATTGCGGGGCGAACCATGGCTGGGGCGTGGTGAAGGAATGTCCGGCGCGTCCTTAGACCACCGGCTTGCAAGGGATGGGCGGCATGTCACACGCCCGCCATGTGATGGCACGACAATCCTTTGCATCAAACTGAAAATATACGCAATAATGCGAACACTTCGGGCTCGCGCCCAGCCTTCCTTTTAAGGACACTGTGACCATGGATTCCATCAACAACACCGTCAACACCGCGCTGGCTTTGAAGGACGCGAATGTGGTTCAGGAAGTGCAGGCCACCGTGCTGAAGAAGGCGCTGAATGCGCAAGCCGATACGGTTGCCACACTGATGCAGTCCGTGGCCCCGATGGCGATCGACAGCCAACTCGGTTCGCGCATCAATACCCACGCCTGACGCGCGATGCGGTAATGCCAGCGCCGCCGCCGTCACGCGCGGCCAGCCGATAAAAAAAGCGCCGGACCCTGAACAGAGCCGGCGCTTTTTGTTTGCCGTGGCAGGGGTCGCATGAGTTGGCAAGCACGAGCCGGCAAACGTGAGGCGGCGAACATGCGGCAGCGAACATGCGGCGGCAAACATGAGGCGGCAAGCCGCCCCACCGGGCATTACTTCTTCTTCATCGGCGGCAAGTCGGTGCAGACGCCTTCGGCCACTTCGGCCGCCATGCCCACCGATTCACCCAGCGTCGGGTGCGGGTGGATGGTTTTGGCGATGTCGACGACGTCGGCGCCCATTTCCACGGCCAGGGCCAGTTCGCTGATCAGGTCGCCAGCGTGGGTGCCCACGATGCTGCCGCCCAGAATGCGATGCGTTTCCGCGTCGAAAATCAGCTTGGTGAAGCCTTCGTCGCGGCCGTTGGCGATGGCTCGGCCAGAAGCCGCCCACGGGAACACGCCCTTCTCGATCTTGATGCCTTGCTTCTTGGCTTCGTCTTCGGTCAGGCCCACCCATGCCACTTCCGGATCGGTGTAGGCCACCGACGGAATGACGCGCGCGTCAAAGAACGACTTCTGGCCGGCTGCGGCTTCCGCCGCCACGTGGCCTTCATGCACGGCCTTGTGCGCCAGCATCGGCTGGCCGACGATGTCGCCAATGGCGTAGATGTGCGGCACGTTGGTGCGCATCTGGCGGTCGACCTCGATGAAACCGCGGTCGGTCACGGCGATGCCAGCGCGCTCGGCGCCGATCTTCTTGCCGTTCGGGCTGCGGCCCACGGCTTGCAGAACGAGGTCGTAGCGTTGCGGTTCCTTGGGCGCGCCCTCGCCTTCGAACGTGACGTAGATGCCGTCTTTCTTGGCTTCGGCGCCCACGGTCTTGGTCTTCAACATGATGTTGTCGAAGCGGTAGGCGTTCTTCTTCTGCCAGACCTTGACCAGATCGCGGTCAGCGCCTTGCATCAGGCCGTCGAGCATTTCCACGACGTCCAGGCGGGCGCCCAGCGTCGAGTACACCGTGCCCATTTCCAGTCCGATGATGCCACCGCCCACAATCAGCATCTTCTTCGGCACTTCACGCAGCAGCAATGCGCCGGTGGAGTCGACGACACGGTCGTCCTTGGGCATGAACGGCAGCTTCACCGACTGGCTGCCGGCGGCGATGATGGCTTGCTTGAAGCGCAGCGTCTGGGCCTTGCCGTCGGCGGACGTGACGGTCAGGTGGTTGGCGTCGGCAAATTCGCCCACGCCCGTCACCACGGTGACTTTGCGCGCCTTGGCCATGCCGGCCAGGCCGCCGGTCAGCTTGGCGACCACGCTGTCCTTGTAGCCGCGCAGCTTGTCCAGGTCGATCTTCGGTTCGCCAAAGCTGATGCCGTGGGCCGCCAGCTCGCGCGCTTCGTCGATGACGGCGGCGTTGTGCAACAGCGCCTTGGACGGAATGCAGCCCACATTCAGGCACACGCCGCCCAGCGTTTCGTAGCGCTCGACCAGCACCACGGACAGGCCGAGGTCGGCCGCGCGGAAGGCGGCGGAGTAGCCGCCAGGGCCCGCGCCCAGCACCAGCATGTCGTATTCACCGTCGGCCGAACCCTTGAAGGTCGACGCGGCGGGCGCGGCGGCCTTGGCGGCCGGCGCCGCAGCAGCTTCGGCCTTCTTGGGGGCTTCAGCAGTCTTGGCGGCTTCCTTGGCCGGGGCGTCCTTGGCGGCAGCTTCCGAAGCTTCCACTTCCAACACGACCGCGCCTTCGGCAACCTTGTCGCCCACCTTGACCGCAATGGACTTCACCACGCCGCCTTGCGACGCGGGGATTTCCATCGAGGCCTTGTCGGATTCCACGGTGATCAGGCTTTGCTCGGCCTTGATCGTGTCGCCCACGGCGACCAGCACTTCGATGACTTCCACTTCCTTGAAGTCACCGATGTCCGGCACTTTGATTTGAACGGTATTGCTCATAGGGCTCCCCGTTTACAGCGCAATGCGGCGGAAGTCGGCCAGCAGCGCGCCCAGATAGGCGTTGAAGCGGGCAGCGGACGCGCCGTCGATGACGCGGTGGTCGTACGACAGCGACAGCGGCACGATCAGGCGCGGCACGAACTGCTTGCCGTCCCAGACGGGCTTGTGCGCCGAGCGCGACACACCCAGGATGGCCACTTCCGGCGCGTTGATGATCGGCGTGAACGAGGTGCCGCCGATGCCGCCCAAGGACGAGATCGAGAAGCAGCCGCCCTGCATTTCCGCAGGCGAGATCTTGCCGTCGCGCGCCTTCTTGGACAGGTCGGTCATTTCCTGCGCGATTTGCAGGATGCCCTTCTTGTCGGCGTCGCGAATCACCGGCACCACCAGCCCGTTGGGCGTGTCGGCGGCGAAACCGATGTGGTAGTACTGCTTGAGCACCAGGTTGTCGCCGTCCAGCGAAGCGTTGAACTCGGGGAACTTCTTCAGGGCCGCAACCACGGCCTTGATCAGGAAGGCCAGCATCGTGACCTTGACGCCCGACTTCTCGTTTTCCTTGTTCAGCGTGACGCGCAGCGCTTCCAGGTCGGTGATGTCCGCTTCGTCGTTGTTGGTGACGTGCGGGATCATGACCCAGTTGCGGTGCAGGTTCGCGCCGGAAATCTTCTTGATGCGCGACAGCGGCTTGGCTTCGATCGGGCCGAACTTGGTGAAGTCGACCTTCGGCCACGGCAGCAGGCCCAGCGCGGCGCCATCGGCCGAACCACCGGCAGCGGCGGTTGCGGGGCCGGCGGCCAGCGCTTGCTTGACGAAGCCGCGCACGTCTTCCGCCGTGATGCGGTCTTTCGGACCCGAACCCTTGACCTTGCTCAGGTTCACGCCCAGTTCGCGGGCGAACTTGCGCACCGACGGCGACGCATGCGGCAGTTGGCCGGGCTTCAGGTTGGCGTCTTCCAGCGCGGCGGCCGGAGCCGGACGCGAAGCCGGCGCCGCAGCGGGCGCTTCAGCCTTGGCTTCGGTCTTAGCTTCTGCCTTGGCTTCTGCCTTCGCGGCAGGCGCGGCGGCGGCTTCCGTCTTCGCAGCCGGAGCCGAGGCAGCGCCCCCCTCCACCACCACGACGACCGAACCCTTGGCGACCTTGTCGCCCACCTTGACCTTCACTTCCTTGACCACACCGCCTTGCGAAGCCGGGATCTCCATCGAGGCCTTGTCGGACTCCACGGTGATCAGGCTTTGCTCGGCCTTGATGGTGTCGCCCACGGCGACCATGACTTCGATGACTTCCACTTCCTTGAAGTCGCCGATGTCCGGCACTTCGATGTCGACCGGGCCGCTGGCGGCGGCAGGCGCCGCCGCTTCAGCCTTGGCGGCCGGAGCCGCCGCAGCCGCTTGCTTGGGCGCAGCCTTGGGCGCTTCTTCCTTGGCGGCCGGTGCGGCGTCCGAGGCTTCTGCTTCCACTTCCAGCACGACCGCGCCTTCCGCGACCTTGTCGCCCACCTTCACGGTGATGGACTTCACCACGCCGCCTTGCGACGCGGGGATTTCCATCGAGGCTTTGTCGGACTCTACCGTGATCAGGCTCTGTTCGGCCTTGATCGTGTCGCCCACGGCGACCAGCACTTCGATGACTTCCACTTCCTTGAAGTCGCCGATGTCGGGAACCTTGATTTGCACGATGTTGCTCATGTCTCTTTACCCTCAGGCGTATTGCGGGTTGGCTTTGTTCGGATTGATGCCGTACTTCTTGATGGCTTCCGCCACCTTGGCAACCGGCACCTTGCCTTCGTCAGCCAATGCGCGCAGCGCGGCGACGACGACGAAGTGGCGGTCCACTTCGAAGTGCTCACGCAGCTTGGCGCGGAAATCCGAGCGGCCGAAACCGTCGGTGCCCAGCACCTTGTATTCGCGGCCCTTGGGCACGAACGGACGGATCTGGTCAGCAAAGAGCTTCATGTAGTCGGTCGATGCGATGATCGGGCCTTCCGTCTTGGCCAGCTGTTCCGTGACGTAAGCCACTTGCGGCTTCTTTTCGTCGGGGTGCAGCATGTTGTGGCGGTCGACGTCCAGGCCGTTGCGGCGCAGTTCGGTGAAGCTGGTGACGCTCCACAGATCGGACGCCACGCCCCAGTCGGCTTCCAGCAGTTCTTGCGCGGCCATGACTTCGCGCAGGATCGTGCCCGAACCCATCAGCTGCACGCGGTTCTTGCCCTTGCCGTGCGACTTCAGCTTGTACATGCCCTTGATGATGCCTTCCTCGTCGCCCTGGGTCAGACCGGGCTGCGGGTAGTTTTCGTTCATCACCGTCAGGTAGTAATAGACGTTTTCCTGGTCTTCCACCATGCGCTTCAAGCCATGCTGGATGATCACGGCCAGCTCATGGCCGAACGTCGGGTCGTAGGACACGCAGTTCGGAATGGTGGACGCCAGGATGTGGCTGTGGCCGTCTTCGTGCTGCAAGCCTTCGCCGTTAAGCGTCGTGCGGCCGGCGGTGCCGCCCAAGAGGAAGCCACGCGCTTGCATGTCGCCCGCCGCCCAGGCCAGATCGCCAATGCGCTGGAACCCGAACATCGAGTAGTAGATGAAGAACGGGATCATGATGCGGTTGTTCGAGGAGTACGACGTGGCCGCCGCAATCCACGAGCTCATTGCGCCCGCTTCGTTGATGCCTTCCTGCAGAAGCTGGCCGTCGGCCGCTTCCTTGTAGTACATGACCTGGTCCTTATCGACCGGGGTGTACTTCTGGCCTTCCGGCGCGTAAATACCGATCTGGCGGAACAGGCCTTCCATACCGAAGGTACGCGATTCGTCGGCCAGAATCGGCACTACGCGCGGACCCAGTTCCTTGTCGCGCAGCACCTGGTTCAGGATGCGCACAAAGGCTTGGGTGGTGGAGATTTCACGGCCTTCGGCGGTGGGTTCCAGCACGGCCTTGAAGGCGTCCAGCGCGGGGGCCTTCAGTTGCTCGTCGGCCTTGGCGCGGCGGCGCGGCAGGTAGCCGCCCAGCGCGGCGCGGCGCTCGTGCAGGTACTTCATTTCCGGCGAGTCTTCGGCCGGCTTGAAGTACGGCAGATCGGCCAGTTGGTCGTCAGGAATCGGGATGCCGAAACGGTCGCGGAATTCGCGGATCGAGTCCAGCTCCAGCTTCTTTTGCTGGTGGGTCGGGTTCTTCGCCTGACCCACGTGGCCCATGCCGTAGCCCTTGATGGTCTTGGCCAGGATGACGGTGGGTTGACCGGTGTGGCTGGTGGCGGCGTCAAACGCGGCGTACACCTTGTGCGGGTCGTGGCCGCCACGGTTCAGGCGCCAGATGTCTTCGTCGCTCATGCGCGAGACGGCTTCCAGCAGCTTCGGGTGCTTGCCAAAGAAGTGTTCGCGAACGAACTTGCCGTCGTTGGCCTTGTACGCCTGGTACTCGCCGTCAACGGTGTCTTCCATGATCTGGCGCAGGATGCCTTCCTTGTCGTGCGCCAGCAGCGGGTCCCAGTAGCCGCCCCAGATCAGCTTGATCACGTTCCAGCCCGAACCACGGAAGTCGCCTTCCAGTTCCTGGATGATCTTGCCGTTGCCGCGCACCGGACCGTCCAGGCGCTGCAGGTTGCAGTTCACCACGAAGATCAGGTTATCGAGCTTTTCACGGGCGGCCAATGCGATGGCGCCCAGCGATTCGGGTTCGTCCATTTCGCCGTCGCCGCAGAACACCCAGACCTTGCGGTTGCTGGTGTCGGCAATGCCGCGGGCGTGCAGGTACTTCAGGAAGCGGGCCTGGTAGATAGCCATCAGCGGGCCCAGGCCCATCGACACCGTCGGGAATTGCCAGAAATCCGGCATCAGCTTCGGGTGCGGGTACGACGACAGGCCCTTGCCGTCCACTTCCTGGCGGAAGTGGTTCAGCTGGTCTTCGGTGAGGCGGCCTTCAAGGTAGGCGCGGCCGTACATGCCGGGGGACGTGTGGCCCTGGAAGTAGACCAGGTCGCCGCCGTGGCCTTCGTCTTCCGCGTGCCAGAAGTGGTTCTGGCCGCAGCCGATCATGGTGGCCAGCGAGGCGAACGACGCGATGTGGCCGCCCAGGTCGCCGCCGTCCGGCGGATTGTGCTTGTTGGCCTTGACCACCATGGCCATGGCGTTCCAGCGCACGTACGAACGGATGCGCGATTCCAGCTCCAGGTTGCCCGGATGCGCCGGCTCCAGGCCGGGGGGAATCGTGTTGACGTAAGCGGTATTCGGCGAGAACGGGATGTGGGCGCCGGAACGACGGGCTTCGTCGATCAGGCGTTCCAGCAGGTAGTGCGCGCGCTGCGGCCCTTCGCGATCAAGGACTGCCGCCAGGGCTTCGAGCCACTCCTGGGTTTCAAGGGTGTCTTCGTCGTTGGCAGCCTGCGGGGCGCCAGCCTGGGCGAAAGAGGACATCGTGTGTCTCCTGTTGGGGTTCGTTCGTGACCACACCCGCTTCGTTCTACTCGCGGACTCTGCATGGTAGCCGGGATCATCCGGGCTACCATGTCAGGCATGGGTCGGGGTGTTTTTCTAGAGACCTGCTTTGGGTCGGTTCCCTATCAGCCGGCATTCTAAGAAAGAAGATTAACCGGTCGCAAGGAAAATTTCATGTTGCGGTACGGCATTTCACAATGCGAAATTATGAACGCAAGCTGAACACCTCCTGACCGGTCTTTTTACGCTGTACGCCAAAAGCGGGGTGTGTTTCCCGGGACTTCACCCCGAACACGCACTAAAATGCGCGGTCTATCTGGCCCGAATTCCATGTCCAGCGCGCCCAAGTCCAATATTCCTACGCCGTTTCACGATCACGCCCGCACCCGCCGCCGCGGCGTGTACTGGGTCACGCCTGCCATGGTGCTGATTCTGTACATCTGTGTGATGGGGGTGTTCTTCTGGCTGCAACGCATTCATGACGATAGCGTCATGTTTGTGACGATCGACCAGGAAATGCGTCAGCAACGCCTGATCTGGGTGGTGCTGGCGTTGTCATGCGTGATCGTCATCAGCTTGCTGATGCTGTGGCGCTATACCCGCTTTCGCTCTTCCGCCGAAGCCGCGCTTATCGCTGAAACCGGATTTCGCCGCGCCATGGAAAATTCCATGTCCACCGGCATGCGCGTGCTGGATATGGAAGGCCGCATCGCCTACGTGAACCCCGCGTTCTGCCGCATGATCGGCTGGAACGAAGCCGACCTCATCGGCCGCAGCCCGCCCTTTCCGTATTGGGTGCCCGGCCGCCACGAACAGCATCAGCACACGCTTGATGTCCTGATGTCGGGCAAGACGCCCAGCAGCGGCCTGGAAGTGGAAGCGCAGCGGCGTGACGGCTCGCGCTTCACTGCGCGCATGTATGTGTCGCCGCTGCTGGACCCCAACGGCAACCAGATCGGCTGGATGACGTCGATGACCGACATCACCGAGCCCAAGCGCATCCGCGAAGCCCTGACCGCCGCGCACGAGCGTTTCATGACCGTGCTGGAAGGCCTGGACGACGCCATCTCGGTCACGGCCGATACGCACGACGGCCTGGAGCTGCTGTTCGCCAACCGCACTTACCGCCGCGTGTTCGGCGCGCAGACGGGCGGCCACGACGAATTGCTGGCCGGCCGCCGCGGCCGCTTCACCGACGAATCGGTGGAAGTGTTCGCGCCGTCGGTGCAACGCTGGTTTGAAGTGCATCACCGCATGCTGGCCTGGACCGACGGGCGCCGCGTGCGCATGCAAGTCGCGCGCGACATCACCGAACGCCGCGGCCATGAAGAAGCGTCGCGCGTGCAGCAGGAAAAGATCCAGCTCACCAGCCGCCTGACGACGATGGGCGAAATGGCCTCGTCGCTGGCGCACGAACTGAACCAGCCGCTGACCGCCATCGCCAACTACAGCATGGGCGCCGTCGCCTTGGTCAAGGCCGGCCACACCAGCCCCAACATGCTGCTGCCGGCGCTGGAAAAGGCCGCGTCGCAGGCCGAGCGCGCCGGCAAGATCATCAGCCGCATCCGCGAATTCGTGAAGCGCAGCGAGCCGCGCCGCCAGCGCGTGGCCATTGGCCGCATTGTCGACAACGCCATCGGCTTTGCTGAAATTGACGCCCGCAAGCGCCGCATCCGTATCGACAGCTTCGTGCCGTCGAACGCGCCGGACGTCCTGGCTGACCCCATCCTGATCGAACAGGTGCTGTTGAACCTGCTGAAGAACGGGCTGGAAGCCATGGAAAAGAGCGAATCCGACGAGCTCAAGGTGGCGGTCATTCTGCACGAGCAGCACATCGAAGTGGCCGTGGTTGACCGCGGCCATGGCCTGGCTGAACCCGAGCGCCTGTTCGAACCCTTCTTCAGCACCAAGACCCAAGGCCTGGGCATGGGGCTGAATATCTGCCGTACCATTATTGAATCGCACCACGGCCGTCTTTGGGCGGACCCGAACCCCGCCGGCGGTACTATTTTCCGCTTTACCCTGCCCTGCGCTGCGTCCCAGACGCAGGCCCAGAATGATCAGTCCGAGGAGTTGCACGCATGAACACGCCCCACCTGTCGAGCACGGTATTCATTGTTGACGACGACGAAGCGGTCCGCGATTCGCTGCGCTGGCTGTTGGAAGCCAACGGTTACCGCGTTCGCGCCTATGCCAGCGGCGAATCCTTCCTGGAAGACTACGACGCCAGCCAGATCGGCGTGCTGATCGCCGACGTGCGCATGCCCGGCATGAGCGGCCTGGAGCTTCAGGAACAACTGATCGCCCGCAACGCGCCGCTGCCCATCGTGTTCATCACCGGCCACGGCGACGTGCCGATGGCCGTGTCCACGATGAAGAAAGGCGCGGTCGATTTTCTGGAAAAGCCCTTCAACGAGTCGGACCTGCGCGAAATCGTTGCGCGCATGCTCGAGCAAGCCACGCAGCGCGTCAGCAAGCACCAGGCTCAGAAGGACCACGAAGCCATGCTGGCACGCCTGACCGCGCGCGAGCAGCAGGTGCTGGAGCGCATCGTCGCCGGCCGCTTGAACAAGCAGATCGCCGACGACCTGGGCATCAGCATCAAGACCGTCGAGGCGCACCGCGCCAACATTATGGAAAAACTGGAAGTGACTACCGTTGCTGATTTGATGAAAGTGGCCTTGGCCAAACCCGAGGCGCACGCATGACCGCAAGAGTTATCGATGGCGCAGCACTGTCGCTGCGCATTCGCGAAGAAGTCGCCCAGCGCGTCGCCGCCCTGGCTGCCAAGGGCACCCGCCCCGGCCTGGCCGTGGTGCTGGTGGGCGCGGACCCCGCGTCCCAGGTTTACGTGCGCAACAAGGTTGCCGCCTGCGAAAAAGCCGGCCTGCATTCCGTCAAGGAACAGTACCCGGCCGAGATGACCGAGGCCGAACTGCTGGCCCGCATCGCCGTCCTGAACCAGGACCCGACCATTCACGGCATCCTGGTGCAGCTGCCGCTGCCCAAGCATATGGATTCCCACAAGGTCATCGAAGCCATCGCGGCCGAGAAGGACGTGGACGGGTTCCACATCAGCAACGCCGGCCTGCTCATGACCGGCCAGCCGCTGTTCCGCCCCTGCACGCCCTACGGCGTGATGAAGATGCTGGAATCGGAAGGCGTGACGCTGCGCGGCGCTGAAGCCGTGATCGTCGGCGCCAGCAACATCGTCGGCAAGCCGATGGCCATGCTGCTGCTCCAGGCCGGCGCCACCATCACCATCTGCAATTCCAAGACGCGCGACCTGGCGGCCCAGACCCGCCGCGCTGACGTCCTGGTGGTCGCCACCGGCAAGCCGGGCATGATCGACGGTTCGATGATCAAGCCGGGCGCCGTCGTCATCGACGTGGGCATCAACCGCGGCGAAGACGGCAAGCTGTGCGGCGACGTGGATTTCGCTTCCGCCAAGGAAGTGGCCGGCGCCATCACCCCCGTCCCCGGCGGCGTGGGCCCCATGACCATCGCCATGCTGCTGGTCAATACGGTTGAAGCCGCGGAACGCGCCGCAGGCTGATCGTTGCAAGGCGATGCGCACACCGTCACG
This sequence comes from Achromobacter sp. NPDC008082, assembly GCF_042957345.1. Lineage (NCBI taxonomy): Bacteria > Pseudomonadati > Pseudomonadota > Betaproteobacteria > Burkholderiales > Alcaligenaceae > Achromobacter > Achromobacter sp. NPDC008082. The sequence continues at coordinate 584,524 of NZ_JBIBIB010000005.1, read as the reverse complement.
GATGCGCATCGCCCTATCGTTTGCAGGCGCCAAGGCCCCTTGCATTCGGGCGTATCGCCCCTATCTGATTCGTATGTCTTTCGCCGGCGCCGGGCTGCTTGTCCCGCGCGCCGCCTGCTACGTCTTACGCCGGTAACACCATGACCCAGAACCCCCTGCTCGCTCCCGTCTCCGACCTGGTCGACTATGCGGCCGTCAAGCCCGGGCACATTGTGCCCGCCGTCGAGGAACTGCTGGGCATCGCCCGCAAGGCCGTCGACCACGCCGCCGATGCTGCGCTGGCGCCCACCTGGGAAGCGGTCGTGGAACCGCTGGATACCGCTTCCGAGCGCCTGTGGCGCGCATGGTCGGTGGCCGGCCACCTGAATGCCGTGGTCAACACGCCGGAACTGCGCGAGGCCTATAACGCCGCGCTGCCGCTGATCACCGAATTTTCCACCTGGGTCGGCCTGCACGAAGGGCTGTACAAGCAGTACCAGCGGCTGGCTGCCGCCCCCGATTTCGCCACCTGGTCGCCCGTGCGCCGCCGCATCGTGGAAATGGCGCTGCGCGATTTCCGCTTGAGCGGCGTTGAGCTGCAAGGCGCCGACCGCGAACGCTACGCCGCCATCTCCGACCGCGAAGCCCAGGCCTCGCAAAAGTTCTCGGAAAACGTGCTGGACGCCATCGACGCCTGGTCGCTGCTGGTCGAAGACGACGCCCGTCTGGCCGGCATTCCGGCTGATGTGCTGTCCGCCGCCCGCGCCGCCGCCGAAGAAGACGGCAAGCCCGGCTGGAAGCTGACGCTGAAAATGCCTTGCTACCTGCCCGTCATGCAATACGCGCAAGACCGGTCGCTGCGCGAAGCGCTGTACCGCGGCTACGGCACGGTGGCATCCGAACAAGGCGACGCCAAGTTCGACAATTCCCCCCTTATCGAAGAACTGCTGTCGCTGCGCGCCGAAGAATCCGGCCTGCTGGGCCTGGGCACCTACGCCTCGCTGCGCCTGCAAACCCGCATGGCCCGCGACGCCAGCGAAGTCACCGTCTTCCTGCGTGATCTGGCTGCCCGCGCCAAGCCTTACGCCCAGCGCGACTTGGCGGAACTGAAAGCCTACGCCACCGGCGAGCTCGGCCTGGACGAGCTTCAGCCGTGGGATGTGGCCTTTGCCTCGGAACGCCTGCGCGAATCGCGCTACGCCTATTCCGAAGACGAAGTGAAGCAGTACTTCACCGAGCCGCGCGTGCTGGCGGGCCTGTTCGAAGTCATTGAAAAGCTGTTCGACGTCCGCTTGACGGAAACGCCCGTCTCCACCTGGCACAGCGACGCGCGCGGTGTGCGCGTGGAGCGCGCCGATGGCGGCCTGATCGGCTATCTGTACCTGGACTTGTACGCCCGCTCCGGCAAGCAAAGCGGCGCGTGGGTGGATAGCGAACGCGCCCGCCGCGTCATCGCCGGCCAGGTGCAGACGCCCGTTGTTTACCTGACCTGCAATTTCTCGCGCCCCAACGGCGACCGCGCCGCCGTGCTCACGCATGACGACGTCATCACGCTGTTCCACGAAACCGGCCACGCGCTGCACGCCCTGCTGTCGGAAGTCGACGAGCCCGGCGCCGCCGCGTTCGCCAGCGTGGAATGGGACGCCATTGAACTGCCCTCGCAATTCATGGAGAACTTCTGCTGGGAATGGGCGGTGGTGCAAAAGCTGTCGGCCCATGTCGACACCGGCGAACCGCTGCCGCGTGCGCTCTACGACCGCCTGGTCGCCGCGCGCAACTACCAAAGCGGCATGCAGGCCGTGCGCCAGATCGAATTCGCCTTGTTCGACATGCTGATGCATGACCGCGCCAAGGGCGCCACCATTACCGAAGTGCTGGCCCTGCTGCAAGAAGTGCGCCAGGAAGTGGCCGTGCTGTTCCCGCCCGCCTGGCATCGCCTGCCGCACGCGTTTTCGCATCTGTTCGCAGGCGGCTACGGCGCGGGCTACTACAGCTACAAGTGGGCCGAAGTGCTGTCCGCTGACGCGTACGAAGCCTTCGAGGAAGCCGCCGCCAAGCAGCCCGGCAACCCCTTGGGCACGCTTGATCCGGAAACCGGCGCGCGCTTTCGCCGCGAAGTGCTGGCGGTGGGCGGCTCGCGCCCGGCGGCAGAATCGTTTGCCGCCTTCCGTGGCCGCGCCCCGCGCATCGACGCGCTGCTGCGCCACAGCGGCATGAGCGGCAACTGATCACGCCGGCTCTTCACGCAAGGCCCACAGCAGTTTGCTGTGGGCCTTTTTTACGCCTGCGCTGAAGCCGGTTCGTCCGGCCGGCGCGCCGACACAACCAGCCAGCGGCCATGCACCGACTGGTCCGACCCGGCCTGCTTCCAGAAATGGCGCACGTCGTCGTTCTCGGCGCGCTTGACCCGGCGCCGGTTGTACAGGCGCGAAGGCACGGCCAAAAAACGTTCGATCATCCGCTTGGGCTTGGGCTCATCGACCTCGTGCAGGGTAATGTCCGTGAAGCCGTAGTGCGATAGCAGCAGGTGCAGTTGCGGAAAGCTGAAGGGGAAATAGGTGATGTAGTCTTCGCCGCGCTGCCGGCCGATCATGGGGCGAAAGCCGGAATGAAACCCCCGCATCATGAACTGCCACCGAGACCGCAAATACCACGTATTGGGCGTGGTGATGATCAAGGTGCCGCCCGGCCGCAACGCGTGGTACAGGCTTTGCACCAGCACGCCCGGGTTCGTCATCAGGTGGATGGCCTCGCAACACACGGCCGCATCATAGGCCGTGCTGACGGCCAACGGGGTGTCCAGATCGTGTTCAGTCACCGACTGATAGCCGGCCGAAGCGGGCGGAAATTCCCACAGGCCCACGCCATCTACGGCGGTTTTGCGCGTGCCGGTAACCGACAACATGTCGCCCAGCCAACCGGTGCCGCAGGGCGCGTCCAACACCCGATCGGCGTTGCGGCTGCGCAGAACATCGACGACTACCGGGTAATACGGGAACAACGGATAACGAATTGCCGTGCTGGATGCCATATCCACGTTCAAGACCTTCCTATCGCTGCGTTACTGACAAGTCTCTGAATATAGACTGCACACCCCCCTGATGACATGACTTTGCAGGCTTCTCTAACACTATCTGCACAAAGCTTCACAAATGCGACCGCCTGCCGCTGCCGCCCCGTCGAACCTTCGCGCTGCCGCGGCGAATGTTTGCGCCAGGACAAGAACCCGGCTCGCGCCACGCCCCCAGGCCCTTGGACGACGCCAGCCGTGGGAGCCCATGCAGGTAGAATCAACGGGTTTGACCGGGCTTGTTCCTGGGCGTATCGCTCCTACCACTCTTTCGGCCTCTCCTGGACTCATGCGACACCTTCTTACCGGCCGCGCCTGGCGCGGCCTGCTGTTGGCCTTGTGCGTGCTGCTTGCGGCTTGCGGCGATCGAAACGTCGACTGGACGCTTTACAACGTCAAGGGCCACCTGCCCGACCTGAAATTCTCGCTGCCCGGCGCAGGCGGCAAGACGGTCAGCAGTGACGACTTGAAGGGCAAGACGGTGCTGCTGTTCTTCGGCTACGCCAGTTGCCCGGACATCTGCCCGACCACCATGGCGCAGTTGACGGCCGTGCTGCAAAACCTGGGCGACAAGGCCAAGAACGTGCGCATCCTGTTCGTCAGCGTGGACCCGCACCGCGACACGCCCGACATCCTGCAAGCCTACGTCAATGCGTTCAACAACAACGCCATCGGGGTCACGGGCGACGAAAAACAGATCGCTGACCTGGCGCGCCGCTACCGCGTGGCCTATCAAATTGAAAAACCCCGTCCCGGGGATGACGCCGACATGTACGAAGTGACGCACAGCCGCGGTGTGTATATTTTCGACAAGGACGGCCGCGCACGCCTCTTGGCGTCCGACACCGACAGCATCGAAGCGCTGACCAAAGACGTACGTCAATTGATCGATATCACCTCCTGACCCGGGCCGTTCAGAACGCCCCCCGCACACCAGTTGTTACAGCCGAACGATTCCGAGCATGAGTATCATCACTGCACATCGTCCCTTTTTCCCTGGTAAGGAGTAAGCGCATGAGCATTGTCATCATGATCATCGTCGGATTCATCGTGGGCCTGATCGCCCGCGCCATCATGCCCGGAGACCAGAACATGGGGATCATCATGACCACCATTCTGGGTATCGTCGGCGCGGTGGTCGCTGGCTTCCTGGGGCAGTCGCTGGGCTGGTATGCCCAGGGCGAACCGGCCGGCTGGATCGCGTCGGTGGTGGGCGCCATCATCGTCCTGTTCGTGGTGGGCCTGATCGCCAAGAAACGCACCTGACGATTCCTGCCGGGTAAGCAATAAAAAAAACGGGCCGATCGAAAGATCGGCCCGTTTTGCATGCCGGCGCATCAGCGCCGGGCTTAGGCGGCCTATGCCTTAGGTGCCAGAACCCGTTGCCGCCGCCGGCGCAGTCTGCATTGCAGGTTGCGCTGCGGCAGGCTGACTGGCCGCCGGTTGCGCTGCGGCCGGTTGCGCTGCGGCCGGTTGCGCGGCGGGCTGCGCCGCTGACTGCTGCGCCATCACCGTGCGCTCGGTCCAGCCGCCGCCCAGCACCTTGTACAAGGTCACCAGATTCGACAGGCGGGCCAGGCGCGTATCCACCAGCGCCTGCTGCGCGCTGTACAGCGAACGCTGGGAATCCAGCACGCTCAGGTAGTCATCGATACCCTGACGGAAGCGCTGGTCCGACACGTCATAGGCGCGCTGGTTGGCGTTGACCAGCAGGCGCTGCGCCTGAATCTGATCGTCCAGCGTGCCGCGTCCGGCCAGCGCGTCCGCCACTTCGCGGAACCCCGTCTGGATGGACTTCTCGTACTGCGCGACCTGGATGTTCTTCTGCACCTTGGCCAAGTCCAGACCGGCCAGCAGCGAACCGCCGGCGAAGATCGGCACGGTGATCTGAGGCACGAAGCTCCAGGCGCCGGAGCCGCCTTCGAACAGGCCGCCCAGACTGGCGCTGGCGGTGCCCGCCTGGCCGGTCAGGCTGATGGTCGGGAAGAACGCCGCGCGCGCCGCGCCAATGTTGGCGTTAGCGCCCTTCAACTGATGCTCGGCCGCACGGATATCCGGACGGCGCGCCAGCAGGTCAGACGGCAGGCCGGCGGGCAAGGTCGTCGGCAGCATGCCGTCGTCCAGCTTCACGGCCTGATCCAGCGCGGCGCTGATTTCGGGCGACATGGGCTGGCCCACCAGCAGCGTCAACGCATTGCGGTCTTGCGCAGCCTGGCGCGTGTATTGCGACAGGTTGCGCTGCGCCGTGCGCAGCGACACTTCCGCCTGGCTCAAGTCCAGCGCGGTGGCCAGGCCCTGGTCGTAGCTTTGCTTGGTCAGCTGGAAAGAATCTTCCTGGCTTTTCAAGGTGTCGCGCGTCAGGCTCAGCAACTCCTGGTCGGCGCGCAACGTCAGATAAGCGTTGGCCACCTCGGCAATCAGCGTCAGCTGCGTGGCCGTGCGGGTTTCGTCCAGCGCCAGATAGGATTCCAGCGCCTTGTCGCTCAGGCTGCGGATACGGCCGAACAGGTCCAATTCCCAGGCGGACATGGCGGCGCCCACCTGGTAGCTGTGGCTGGTCGTGGCGCGGCCGCTGGGGGACAAATCCGCCGGCGTGCGCTGGGCCGATTCCTGGCCGGCGACGCCCACGCTGGGCATCAGGTCGGCGCGCTGAATGCGGTACTGCGCACGCGCCGCTTCCACGTTCAGGGCCGCCACGCGCAGGTCGCGGTTGTTCGCCAGCGACAGTTCAATCAGCTGCTGCAAGAGCGGGTCGCTGAAGAAGTCGCGCCAGCCGATATCGGCGGTGGACATCCCCAACGCGGCCTGCGAGCCGTCCGCCTTGTAGGCCGGGCCGGTGGGATACGCGGCGTCGACCGGCGCGTCGGGCCGTTCGTAGGTCGGGGCCAGCGAGCAGCCCGCCAGGGCCGCCGCCAGAGAAACAGACAACAAGGTTCTCATCGGAAATTTCATTACGGTCGTCCTTCCGCGGACACGTCCTGCGAGCCATTGGCGCTGGTGTCGTGCTTGTCGAGGTTCTCGCTCATGCGCTTGACCTTGAACATGCGCAGCATGATCACAAAGAACGCGGGGACAAAGAAAATAGCCAGGAAGGTGCCGGTCAACATACCGCCGATCACGCCGGTGCCGATGGCGTTCTGGCTGCCCGACCCCGCACCCGACGAGATCGCCAGCGGCGTCACGCCCAGGATGAACGCCAGCGACGTCATCAGAATCGGACGCAGGCGCTGGCGGGCGGCGTGAATGGCCGACTCCGTCAGGCTCGCGCCGGACTCAAAGTGCTCTTTGGCGAACTCCACAATCAGGATGGCGTTTTTGGCCGCCAGCCCCACTGTCGTCAGCAAGCCCACCTGGAAGTACACGTCGTTGGACAAGCCGCGCGCCAAGGTCGCCAGCAGCACGCCGATAATGCCCAACGGCACCACCAGCATCACCGCCGTCGGAATCGACCAGCTTTCATACAAGGCGGCCAGGCACAGGAACACCACGATCAGCGAAATGGCGTAGAGCGCGGGCGCTTGCGAACCCGAGAGGCGTTCTTCGAACGACAAGCCCGTCCATTCAAAGCCCACGCCCACCGGCAGCTTGGCCGCCAGCTTTTCCATTTCTTCCATCGCCGCGCCCGAGCTATAGCCCGGGGCCGCCTGGCCCTGGATGTTGTAGGACGGCACGCCGTTATAGCGGTTCAGCTTCTGCGGGCCGAAGCTCCACGTGGCTTTCGAGAACGCCGAGAACGGCACCATGTCGCCCGCGCTGTTGCGCACATACCATTTGTTCAGGTCTTCCGGCAGCATGCGCGACGAGGCTTCGCCCTGCGCAAACACCTTCTTCACACGGCCACGGTCGATGAAGTCGTTGACGTACGACGAGCCCCACGCGGTGGCCAGCGTGCTGTTGATGTCCGACACGGCTACGCCAAGCGCACGCGCTTTTTCGCGGTCGATATCCAGCTGGTACTGGGGCGCATCTTCAATGCCGTTGGGGCGCACGCCCACCAGCACCGGGCTCTTCGCCGCTTCACCAAGCAGCTGATTGCGCGCGGCAAGCAGCTTTTCATGGCCCACGCCTGCGCGGTCCATCAGCTGGAAGTCAAAGCCGGTGACGTTGCCCAGTTCCATCACGGAGGGCGGCGGCACCACGAACATCTGCGCGCGGCGTTCGGTCTTGGCGAAGTGCGCGTTGGCGCGCGCCGCCACGGCGCCGGCCTTCAGCTTGGCGTCGCCGCGTTCTTCCCAGTCGCGCAGCTTGATGAACAGGATGGACGCGTTCTGGCCGCGGCCGCCGAAGTTGAAACCGTTCACGGCGAACACCGAGGTCACGGCGTCCTTCTCTTCGGTCAGCAGGTACTGGGTGGCGTCATCGATAACGGCCTTGGTCGCTTCGGCCGTCGCGCCCGCAGGCGTCTGGATCTGGGCGAACAAAATGCCCTGGTCTTCCGCCGGCAGGAACGCCGTGGGAATGCGCGTGAAGAGCCAGCCCATGGCAATGACCAGCGCCAAGTACACCACCATCAAACGCTTGGTGCGGTTCAGCCCGCGCGCCACGCTGTTGGCGTAGCCGTTGCTGCTGCGTTCGAACGTGCGGTTGAACCAGCCGAAGAAACCCTTCTTCGTGCCGTGATGGCCCTTCGGAATGGGTTTGAGCAAGGTCGCGCACAAGGCCGGCGTGAAGACGATGGCCACCAGCACCGACAGCACCATCGACGACACGATCGTGATCGAGAACTGGCGATAGATCACGCCCGTGGAGCCGCCAAAGAACGCCATCGGGATGAACACGGCGGCCAGCACCATGGCGATACCGATCAGCGCGCCGGTGATCTGGCTCATGGACTTTCGGGTCGCCTGCTTGGGGGTCAGCCCTTCTTCGGCCATCACCCGCTCAACGTTTTCCACCACCACGATGGCGTCGTCCACCAACAGGCCAATGGCCAGCACCATACCGAACATGGTCAAGGTGTTGATGGAATAACCAAAGGCGGCCAGCACGCCGAACGTGCCCAGCAGCACCACCGGCACGGCCAGCGTGGGGATGATGGTGGCGCGGAAGTTCTGCAGGAACAGGTACATCACCAGGAACACCAGGATGATGGCCTCGACCAGCGTCTTGAACACTTCGTGAATCGACAGGCTGACAAACGGCGTCGTGTCATACGGATACACGACGTCCATGCCCGGCGGGAAGTACGGCTTCAAGTTGTTGATGGTGTCGCGCACGGCCTGCGCCGTGTCCAGCGCGTTGGCGCCCGGCGCCAGCTTGATGGCCAGGCCCGAGGCGGGCTTGCCGTTGTAGAAGCTGTCGATGGCGTAGGTCTGGCCGCCAAGTTCAATGCGCGAGACATCGCCCAGGCGCACTTGCGAACCGTCGGTGTTGACCTTGAGCAGGATGCGGCCGAAGTCTTCCGGCTTCTCCAGGCGCGACGGCCCGATGATGGTGGCGTTCAGCTGCTGCCCGCGCACGGACGGCAGGCCGCCCAGCTGGCCGGACGACACCTGCACGTTCTGTTCCTTGATGGCCGCCACCACGTCTACCGTGGTCAGCCCGTAGTTCACGAGCTTGGCGGGGTCCAGCCAGATGCGCATTGCATACTGCGAGCCGAACAGCTGGAAGTCGCCCACGCCCTGCGTGCGGCTGATGGGGTCCTGGACGTACGAGGCGACGTAGTCGGCCAAGTCGTCCTTCGTCATCGTGCCGTCGGTGGACACAAAGCCCGCCACGATCAGGAAGTTCTTCGTGGCCTTGGTGACGCGGATGCCCTGCTGCTGCACTTCCTGCGGCAAGAGCGGCTGCGCCAGCGCCAGCTTGTTCTGCACCTGCACCTGCGCCGTGTCCGGGTTGGTGCCTTGCTTGAACGTCAGCGTGATGGACATGCTGCCGTCGGAGTTGCTTTCCGACGAGATGTACTGCAAGCCGTCCAGCCCGTTCATCTGCTGCTCGATCACCTGCACCACGGTGTCCTGCACGGTCTGCGCGGACGCGCCCGGGTAGGTCACCGCGATGCCGATGGCCGGCGGCGCGATGTTGGGGTACTGGGAGACCGGCAATTGCAGGATGGACAGCGCGCCGGCCATCATCAGCACGATCGCGATCACCCAGGCGAAAACCGGCCTATCGATAAAAAACTTTGCCATGCATGGCTCCCTGATTACTGCTTGGCCGGCGCGGCATTCGCCGCGTTAGCCGCATTCGCCGTATTCACCGCTTGCGGCAGCTGCGCATTGGCGCTGGCTTCCGTCGCAACGACTTCCACGCCCGGACGCACCATTTGCAGACCTTCCACGATGACCTTGTCACCCGCGGCCAGGCCGTCGGTCACCAGCCACTTGTCGCCAATGGCGCGGTCGGTCTTCAATTCACGCAGTTCCACCTGGTTCTTGGCATTGACGACCAGCGCCGTCGGCAGGCCGCGCTGGTTGCGCGTCACGCCGCGTTGCGGCACCAGCAGGCCGTCGGCGGCCACGCCATCGGCCAGACGGGCGCGCACGAACATGCCGGGCAAGAGACGGCGATCCGGGTTGGGGAACACCGCGCGCAGCGTGATGGAGCCCGTGCCCTGGTCGACCGTGACTTCCGAGAACTGGAGCTTGCCGGTCTGCTTGTATTGCGAGCCGTCTTCCAAGGTCAGCGTGACCAGCGCGGCTTGCTCGCCGTCGGCCCGCTTCAACTGGCCGCTGGCCAAGGCGTCCTGCAAACGCAAGAGCTGCACGCTGGACTGGGTCACGTCAACGTAGATCGGGTCGATTTGCTGCACCGCAGCCAACGCGCCCGTCTGGTTGGCGGTAACCAGCGCGCCTTCGGTCACGGAAGACCGGCCGATGATGCCGTCAATCGGCGACAGCACCTTGGTGTAGACGAGGTTGATGCGCGCGGTGTCCAACGCGGCCTTGGCCGACAGCACGTCGGCGGCGGCCTGATCGCGCGAGGCCACGGCGTTGTCATAGGTCTGTTGGCTGACGGCGCGCGTGGCCACCAGCGGCTTGTAGCGTTCGGCCAGCAAGGCGGCCGTCTTCTGCTGCGCCTGCGCGCGGGCCAATGCGGCCTTCTGGCTATCGACGCTGGCTTGGTACAACGCGGGATCGATCTGATAGAGCTGTTCGCCGGCCTTGACCTCACCGCCTTCGGTGAACAGGCGCTTCTGGACGATGCCGTTCACTTGGGGCCGGACTTCAGCCACGCGGAATGCGGACGTGCGGCCCGGCAATTCAGTGGTGAGCGAAACGGGTTGCGTCGTCAGCGTCACCACCGTGACTTGCGGCTTGCCCGCCTGCGGCGCGTCCTGCTTCTTGCCGCAAGCGGCCAGCGTGAGAGCCGATGCCGTCAGCGTGACAACTGCCGCGCTGCGCCACATAGCGCTTTTCTTATTCATAGATTGCATTCCCGAAAAAAATAAACGGCCCCCACGCAGCGTCCGCTCTCGCGGATGTGCGGGACCATGTGCATCAACTGGGTGGATTCGCGTTGAACACGCAGGCTGGGCTTTATCGCATTGCTGCATTGCGGAACCCGCATTTTGAGTTATCCCGCCCAAGAAACAAAGGGGCATGATAAGAAAACATCATTCCATTTATGGGACAATTCTGCGCACCCGGTCTATGACAGAATCTCGCCATGAAACGATTACAAGGCATGGAACTCTTCGTCGAAGTCGCCAAAACGCATAGTTTTAGCCGTGCGGCGGCGACATTGGGCGTCCCGAAATCCACCTTGTCTCGCCAGGTGGCCGAATTGGAACGCTCGGTGGGCTTGCGCTTGCTTAGCCGCACCACCCGCAAGGTGGAACTGACCGACGCCGGGCGCTTGTATTTCGAACGCTGCCAGCGCATCGTCGCCGAAGCGCAGATCGCCCATGAAGAATTGCAGAAGCTGGTCGATACGCCAGCCGGGCCGCTGCGGGTGAACATGCCCGCGGATTTCGGCACGGACTTCCTGGCTGAATCGTTCATGGAGTTCTCCCGCCGCTATCCCGACGTCACGTTTTTCCTAGATCTGGCCAATCCGGACCACGCCTCGCGCGTGTTCCAGACTTGCGATATCTCGATCGAAATCGGCGACCTGCCCGACTCAACGCAGATTGCAAGGCTGCTGGGCATGCTGCCCGCCCATCTGTATGCCTCGCACGAATACCTGGAGAAGCACGGGGAACCCAAACATCCCAGTGACTTGACCCGCCATGAGTGCATCGAGTTCCGCGCAGAAGGCGCCGGCCGCGTCACGCGCTGGCCGCTGAACTGCGGTGACCAGCACATCGAGTTCACGCCGGGCAACCGGTTTTCCGTCAATGGCGTGGCCATGGCGCGGCGCCTGGCCATGCTGGGCGCGGGCATCGCGGTGCTGGTGGGCGGCCAGACGGCCGAACAGCAGTCCGGGCAGTTGCGGCGCGTGCTGCCAGATTGGCAGCTGGGGCCGTTTCCCGTTTACGCGGTTACCGAAACCCGGCTTCTACCCGCCAAGACCCGGATCTTCATCGAATTCCTGATGGAGCGCCTGGGCAGCGACGGGCAGACGAAGGATACCCCCGCTTTCATGAAATAGCGGGGTCACGGAAACACACTGAAAAATTTGCTGACCGCCGACATCACTTGTCGGCGGAGCCGATCAATTCAAAATCCCTCGTCGTCGCGCAGATAGCGCCACTGCCCCAGGGGAAGATCGCCCAGCGACACGCGGCCGATGCGCACGCGTTTCAAGCCTATTACCTTCAGGCCAACCAGTTCGCACATGCGGCGGATCTGGCGCTTTTTTCCTTCGCGCAGCACAAAGCGCAGCTGGTCGTGGTTCTGCCAACGCACTTGGGCGGGTTTCAGCGCCTTGCCGTCCAGCGACAGGCCGTGGTTCAGCAGCGCAAGCCCGCGGTCAGACAGTTCGCCCTGCACGCGCACCAGGTATTCCTTGTCGACGCTGGAGTCTTCACCGATCAGATGCTTGGCGATGCGGCCGTCTTGCGTCAGCACCAGCAGGCCCTGGGAATCAATGTCCAGCCGGCCGGCTACGGCCAGCCCTTCCAGATGCGCGCGTTCGAAGCGTTGCGGATGCCGGCATCCGGCAAAGCGCGAGCGCGAATCGATAAGCGCCACCGCGGGCGTATAGCCTTTTTCCGCCTGGCCCGACACATAGCCCACCGGCTTGTTGATCAGGATGGTGACGCGCGAGGTCTGGCGCGCCTGCGCGGCGCGTTCCAGCGTGATGACCTGATCGGGATACGCCTTGGCGCCCAATTCAGACACCACCACGCCGTCCACGCGGACCCAGCCGCGTTCGATATAGCTGTCGGCCTCGCGGCGCGAGCAGAGTCCGCGCTCGGACATGAGCTTGGAGATTCGTACTTTTTCCATGGGCGGTATTGTATGCGGACGCGGGTGGCCCGCTGGGCTTGGCATAATACGCAGCCATGATGAAACCCGCAGCCCATCACCCCCCTCTTGCCGCAGGCTGGCTGGCCGCCGCGCCGCCCGTCCTGCCCCCTGCCCTGCGCCACTGGCTGTTCCGCCCCGGCGCGCTCACCGCTGGCCTGCGCCAGGTTGGCCAGGTCCGCCTGCGCGTGTTGGCCGAGTACGCCGACGGCGCGCCCCGCGATGAAGCGCTGGCCATGGGCATCGCCCCCGGCTCGCCGGTGTGGATACGCGAAGTGCTGATGTCAGTGAACGGCGTGGACAGCGTGCCTGCCCGCAGCCTGACGCCGCTGCGCGCCTCCCACGGCGCCTGGCAAGGCATGCGCCGCCTGCTGACCCGTCCGCTGGCCGACATGCTGTATCACGACAGCACCGTCATCCGCTCACCGTTCGCGTGCCGCCGGCTGGCCTCCCCCGTGCCGTTTTACGCCACGGCGCGCGACGTGCTGCCGGCAGAGCGCCGGGAACAAGACGCGGCCCGCATCTGGGCGCGGCGGTCGGTCTTCTGGCGCCAGGGCCAGCCGTTGCTGGTGGCGGAGTGCTTCCTGCCCGGCTTCTGGAACGTGGTCGCCGATCAGCCCGCGCCGCCGCTCGTGCCGCATCAGCGTACGGCGCGTTAAGGGTCTAAGTCTGAAGGGCTCAGCTGAGCGGCTCACGCTGAGAGTCTCAGTCTGAGGCCCTCAGACTATGGTCATAGACCCAGATAATTTTCCACGGCGCTTTCCACCGTGGGATGAAAGTGGTCGTCGCCCAGAATCTCCGTCAGCTCGAAACGCTTGAGCTTGTCGCGGACCGGGTCTTTCATCTCGGCAAAATGCAGGGCGGCGCCTTCCTTTGCCAGATGTAGGCTCAACTCGCGCAACATGTCCGCCGACGTGACGTCGACGCTGGTGACGGGCTCGGCCGCGACCACGACGCGCCGGACTGGCGTGGGTGACGCCTGCACGGCTTCCAGCAGCCGTTGCTGAAACAGCTCGGCATTGGCAAAGAACAGCGGCGCGTCCCAGCGGAACAGCACCAGTCCATCGATCAGGGCGGCCTGGGGATACCGCTTCAAGTCGTGGTAGCCGCGCAAGTTCGGCACACGCCCAAGCACCGCAAAATGCGGCCGCCAACCGTCCCACAGGAACTCGATGACGGCGATGACCACCGCCAAGCCTATGCCGGGTATGGCGCCGAACACCGCCACCGCGGCAAAACACAACATCGACAGCCAGAACTCCCATTGCTGGATGCGGTAGATGCGCCGCAAGTCCTTGAACTCGAACAGGCCGAGGGCGGCGGCGATCACCACGGCGGCCAGCGCGCTGCTGGGCAAATAGCGCAGCAGATTAGGGGCAAACACCAGCAAGAGCGCCACGGCCGCCGCGCCGATAACGCCCGTCAGCTGGGTCCGCGCGCCCGCTGCCTCGGCCACGGGCGTGCGCGATGCGCTGCTGCTGATGGGGAAACCCTGGAAGAAACCCGCCGCAAGGTTGGCCATGCCCAGCCCCACCATTTCCTGGTTCGGGTCGACGCGCGTGTGCGTGCGCGCGGCGTACGTGCGCGACAACACGCTGGTATCCGCAAACGAAATCATCGCCACAGCGCCGCCGCCCAGCACAATCGTGGCCCAGTCCGCATTGCTAAGCCATGGCCACGTGAACGACGGCAGCCCCTGCGGAATCTCGCCCAACACCTTTACCCCCTGGACGTCCAGCCGCAGCAGGCTCACGGCCACTGTCGCCAGGATCACGGCAATCAGGATGCCTGGCACGCGGTCAAAGCGCTTGAGCAGCAAGATCACGGCCAAGCTGGCCGCACCCACCGCAAAGGCATACCCGTTGGCCTGCCCATCGGCCACCGCCCGCGCCAGCCGCCACAGTTCTTGCAAGGGGCCGGCATCCTCAATCGGAATCGCGAACAACTTCGGCAACTGGCTGACCAGCACCGTCAGCGCAATGCCATTCATATAGCCATAGCGAATGGGCTTGGACAGCAGCTCGGTGATGAACCCAAGCCGCAGCAGACCCAACACGATGCAGAACAGCCCGGCGATGATCGCCATCAGGCTGGCCGCCGCCACCGCGCGCATGGGGTCGCCGCCCGACACGCTCAGCACCACCGCCAGAATCGGCGCCGCGAGCGCGGAGTCCGGCCCCAGCACCAGAATGCGGCTCGGACCAAAAATCGCATAAGCCACCAGCGGCACGATCGTGGCGTACAACCCATAGACCCCCGGCACGCCCGACGCCTCGGCATAGGCAATGCCGACGGGAACCAGCATCGCCGTCAACGCCAGACCGGCGGCCAGGTCCCGCGGCAGCCAAGCCGCTTCATAGGACCGCAAGACGGCAAGTCCAGGCAGCCAGCGCAGCCATCCGCGGGCCGGCACATTGTCAGAGGTGGGTGTGGGAATGATGGAAGGCATGAAGGCGCAAGCCGATGAGCACGATCACCCGTACAGCAACCAAACGATCACCGCTCCCCAGGTGGTCAACCTTGCGCCACGCGAAAGACACGCTGGCTTTTTGCCGTTGTACTGCGCAGGCCAACTCAAGCTTGGCGTCCTCCGGCTGCGCGCGCGGATATTCGGTGCATTGTTGCTGCCGATCGATCGCAAAGTCCATGCTAATTTCGGCAAAAACCCGTCAGACCCCGCAAACGGAGAACGGAGAACGCAGAACGCAGGACGCGATGAATCGTCATCACGCCGAAGCGCAGGCGGCCGCAATCTTGAAGGCGCCCGTTCGATTCTTACGGCTTTTCGCCTGGATCATCATGGACGCCACGCGTTGCCCGGGATCACAATCAAACTTGGCTGCCAGCCTCGGCAGCATCAGGTGGTGGCTCCCGGAGGCCCGCCATGAAAATCGAAACGCCGGGAAAATCTGGACGCCGGCCTCACCTTGCCCTGCCTGAATGGCTACGCCATTACGACAAGCCGTGGATGGTGAAGGATGTCACCGCCGGGCTGACGGCGGCTGCCGTGGTCATTCCCAAGTCCCTTGCCTATGCCACCGTGGCGGGTTTACCGGTGCAAGTGGGGCTATATACCGCGTTCGTGCCCATGATCGTGTATGCGTTCCTGGGCACCTCCCGGCCGCTTAGCGTCAGCACCACCACCACGCTGGCCATTCTGACCGCAACCGCGCTGGATCGCGCCGTGCCTGGCGGTGAGCCCGCTCAACTCCTGATTGCGACCGCAACGCTGGCGCTGCTGGTGGGCATCGTGCTGATCGCAGCATCCCTGTTTCGGCTGGGATATCTGGCCAACTTTATTTCCGATCCCGTACTGACCGGATTCAAGGCGGGCATTGCGATTGTGATTGTGGTCGATCAAATCCCCAAGCTGCTTGGCATCCACTTCCCGAAGGGTTCGTTTCTGCCCAACGTTCTGTCCATTCTGCAAGGGCTTCCCCACCTGTCAATCGCCACGGCTGCCGTCGGCGGCATCACCTTGTGCCTGCTCCTCGTGCTTGAACGCGGCATGCCGCGCGCGCCTGCGCCGCTGGTCACGGTCGCGGTCGCCATCGCGGCAACCAGCATGTTCGGCCTGGGCAATCTTGGCGTGCAGACGGTGGGTGCTGTGCCCACGGGCTTACCGTCGTTGACCCTGCCGGACGCTGCGTTGATCGGTCAACTCTGGCCCATGGCGCTTGGCATTGCGTTGATGAGTTTCACCGAGACGATCGCCGCCGGACGCGCCTTTGCGACAGTGGGCGAGGCCTTGCCCAATGCCAATCAGGAGTTGTTCGCCACCGGGTTTTCGAACGTGGGCGGCGCATTCTTCGGCGCCATGCCCGCAGGCGGCGGCACCAGCCAAACCGCGGTGAACCGGCGCGCTGGCGCGTGCACGCAGGCCGCCGGTTGCGTCACGGCGGCCGTTACGCTCGGCGTCATGCTGCTGTTGGCGCCTTTGATTGGCATGATGCCGCACACCAGCTTGGCGGCAGTCGTCATCATGTATTCGGTTGGCCTGTTCAGTCCGGCCGAGTTCAGAGCGATTGCCAGAGTGCGGCGCACCGAGCTCGTCTGGGCGCTGGTTGCACTTGCCGGTGTTGTGCTGCTTGGCACGCTGCAAGGAATTCTTGTGGCCATCATCGTTTCACTTGCCGCCCTGGCCCATCAGGTTTCCAACCCGCCCCTGCATAGGCTGCTGCGCAAGCCGCATACCAACCTGTTCCGTCCGGCGTCGCCGGATCACCCCGACGATGAGGCGCTGGCAGGCATCCTGCTGCTTCGGCCCGAGGGACGCATATTCTTTGCAAATGCGGACAACATCGGCCAGAAGATCACGCAGTTCATCGTCGCGACACGGCCAGACGTGGTCGTTCTGGATATGGGCAGTGTGTTCGACATCGAATACACCGCGCTCAAGAGGATGAGCGAGGCGGAGAGCCGGCTGAGACAGGACGGCGTCTCGCTGTGGCTGGCCAATCTGACCCCCGGCGTGCTTGCGACGGTAAGGCGGTCGCCTCTGGGCGAAACCTTAGGCGCGGACCGGCTGTTCCAGACGCTTGACGGGGCCGTTCACCGCTACCAGGACGCCCTGCTGCATGCCCCCTCGCCAACACGCGGCGGGACTAGCTGAGCTTTCGCAGTCGCGTGTTGACTGCAATGGGGCAGGCTTCATCAAGATGCCGGAGTGCACGCGTACCCTTGCTGCCCTACCCTTCGTACCGCCGCCCCTGCGCCAGCAATTCGGGCGTGCCGATCACCGCGTTCAAGCCATCGAAATCCAGCATGTGGTCTTTCCACGGCGCGGTCGTGCCGTGCTGGCGCAGGCTGCCGTAATAGCCCTGCAAGGTGTGCGCCACGGCGCGTGCCGTGCCGCCCGGGAAGATGACGATGCGAAAGCCCAGCGCGGTCAATGCGTCGGCGCTCTGGACTGGCGTCTTGCCGCCTTCGACCATGTTGGCCAGTAGCGGCACGCGGGCGGCAAAGCGGGCGCAGGCCGCTTGCATCTGTTCCGGGGTGCGCAGGGCTTCGATGAACAGCGCGTCGGCGCCCGCTTCCAGATAGGATTCGGCCCGGTCCAGCGCGGCGTTCAATCCGTCGACCGCTAGCGCATCGGTGCGCGCCAGGATCAAGGTGGACGACGACACCCGCGCATCCACCGCCGCGCGCAGCTTGCCGCACATCTCAGAGACGGGGATCACCGTTTTGCCATCCAGATGCCCGCAACGTTTGGGAAACGTCTGGTCTTCCAGCTGGATCATCGCCGCGCCCGCGCGTTCAAAACCACGCACCGTGCGTTGCGTGTTCAACGCGTTGCCAAAGCCCGTGTCGGCGTCCACGATGACCGGCGTGGCCACGCGTTCGGTGATGCGGGCCAGCGTGTCTTCGACTTCCGAATAGGTGGTCAGCCCGATGTCCGAGCGGCCCAGGCGGGTGTAGGCGATTGATGCGCCTGACAAATACAGCGCGGAAAAACCCGCCTGCTCGGCGATCAACGCCGACAAGGGGTCGTAGACGCCGGGCGCCAGCACGGCGCCCGTGGCCAATTGCGTGTTCAAGGGTTGCATCATGAAGATTCCTGTACAAGCGTGCGCGCGAGCAGCGCGGCCGCGGTGGCGGCGGCAATATGGCCGCCCGCCACGGCACTGAGCAGTCCGTTGCCGGACAGATAGCCGGACACGTCGTTACCCGATACGCCGCGCGCCGCGCCACCGGCGGCCAGCAGGTTCGGCAATGCTTGGCCATCGTGATTGAGCACGCGGCATTGCGCATCGATATCCAGCCCGCCTTGCGTATGGAACAGCGCGCCGGTGACCTTGATGGCGTGATACGGCGCTTGCAGGCTGCGTTCGAAGCGGCGGCCGTAGGCGTCCGAGGCTTGCGGCCCGACCCCTTGCAGCGTCCGGCCCAACGTGTCCGCATCGCAGCCGATCAGCGCCGCCAGTTCGGCCAGGCCAGCGCACGTCTTCACCGCATGGCCCGCTTCGGCCGCGACGAAATCCGGAAAACCGCGCGCCAGCGCCAGCGTGCGGTCGTCAAACACATTCCAGGCCACGCCGCCCGGCTGCGCCAGCACGTGGACGGCGGCTTCGGAATAGCCGTGCGTCTCGTCATGAAAGCGCTGGCCGCGCGCGTTGATCTGCACGCCGCCGTCCATCATCACGGCCCACGATATCAGCGCCCCTTGCGGCGTCGCCCAAGAGCCATGCCCCTGGTAGCCGCCCAAATCCGCCAGCCTTGCGCCCAACTGCCTGCCCCATGCGATGGCGCTGCCGTCGTTACCCACGTGGCCGCCGTAGACGGCCTCGCGCATGGCGGGCAGATGTTCCGCCACCATGGCCGCGTTGCCGCCAAAGCCGTTGCAGGCCAGCAGCAGCACGTCGCAGCCGATCACATCCATCGACCCATCGGGCCGTTCGCATCCGACGGCAGTGACGCGGCCGTTTGCATCCACCCAGATGTCGCGGGCGAGCGCTCGCGTCAGCAACATCGCGCCCGCCGCGGTCGCGGCGCGTTCCAGCGCGGCCACCAGCGCCTGGCCGGTGCGTTCCGGCAAGGTGTGCATACGGCGTGCGGAATGGCCGGGGTAGAGGAAGCCGTCCAGCACCTCGAAGGCCAGACCGTGGCGCGCCAGCGCGTCCATGGCCGCGGCGGCGGCGCCGGTGTAGGCGGCCACCAGATGCGGCGCGGCGGTGCCGTGCGCCTTGGCCTGGATATCGGCCGCAAAGCGCGCGGCGTCGTCGTCGATGCCGGCCGCGCGCTGCACGGCGGAACCCGCCGCCGGAATGAAGCCCGAAGACAGCGCCGTCGACCCGCTGGGCGTGGCGTCGCGCTCGATCAATACGGTTTCAATACCGGCCTCTGCCAGCCGCAATGCGGCGGTCAGCCCGCAAGCGCCTGCGCCGATGATGAGCACGGGCACATGCATGGCATCGGCTTGAGTCGCGGCATCTGGCGCGCCCTGTTTGACGACGGGTGCGCTCATCCTGCCAGCCGGTCCAGAAAGCCCTGGCAGGTGGTGATGTCCGCCACCGTGCGCAAATCAGCCAGCGCGGCATCGTGCATGGCTGGCGTGGGCGCGGCGCAGCCGTCGGCCAGCACCGTCACGTGATAGTCGCGCATGTGCGCATCGCGCGCCGTGCTGGCCACGCCGCCGTTGGTGACGATGCCGGCGATGACCACACTGGACACGCCCGCGCGTCGCAGCACCCAGTCCAGCTGCGTGTTGAAAAACGCCGAGTACGCCACCTTCCACACCGACACGTCCACCAGCCCGTCCAGCTCGGCCACGTTGGCCTGACCGCGCGACCCGGCGGCGAAATCGCCTTTCGCCAGGAACGGGCGCAACTGCTTCAGATGCGGCGAGATCATGGGTTCGCCGTGCGCGTCGGGCCACAAGGTGAACAGGCTGGCCGCCACAAAGCCGCCATGCGCCTTGACTGCGCGGGCCACCGGCGCCACGCGGGCCGGCAAGGCGCGCGCCTCGCGGCTGACGGCGCCGCCCCGGTCATACGCGCCACCCGGCGTCAGAAAATCGTTTTGCAGATCGACGATGAGCAACGCCGTCGTGCGAGGGTCCAAGGGATGCATGAAGGTCTCCTAGGCGTCTTGACGCCTGATCAGCAGATTGCCCAGCGCATCGACGCGGCCGGCAAAGCCGGGTTCGATCCAGATGGTCGTGTCCGGTTGTTCAAGAATGGCGGGGCCCGCCACCTCGGCGGCGACCGGCAGGTCCAGCCGCGCATAGCGCACGGCGTCGCGCCATTGGCCGGCGTGGAAAACAGGCTGCGTGCCCAACGCCGCGGGCATGTCCTGGCAGGTCGGCGCCAACAGTGACAGATCAAATTTGGGACGCTGGCCGATGCGTGCATAGCGCAGGTTCAGAATGCGCACGGCAATGCCGCTCAAGCTGCGGCCAAACGCCGCGCGGTAGGCGCGTTCGAAGGCGGCCGCAATGCCCGGGCGTGTCAATGCATCGCGCGTAACTTCCACGCGCACGGTGTGGCTTTGGCCCACGTACAGCATGTCAAGCTCGATGCTTTCGCGGATGCCTTCAAAGGCCACGCCTGCGGAGTCCAGGCGTTCCTGGCAAGCCGCCGCCAAGCCGTCGATGCGCGCAACGAGGTCAGCGGTATCCAACGCATCCAGCGCCGTGTTCAGCGTCTGCACGCCGTCGTGCCGCATGTCGGCCATGACGCAACCCAGCGCAGACGTCACGCCCGGGTAACGCGGCACGATGCCGTGCGCCGCGTCGACTTCATTCATCATGGCGCATACGTGCAACGCGCCGCCGCCGCCGAACGGCATGTAGGCGAACTTGCGCGGATCGTGCCCGCGTTCAATCGACACCACGCGAATCGCGCCCGCCATCTTGGCGTTGGCCACCGTCAGAATGGCTTCGGCCGCGGCGTGCACGTCCAGGCCCAGCGGCTTGGCGACGTGCTCGTCGATAGCGGCGCGCGCCAGCTCCACGTTCATCGTGGCCAGCAAACCGCCGCCCAGCGGGCGGTCTGCCGAAATGCGGCCCAGCAGCACGTTGGCGTCGGTGACGGTGGGGCGGGTGTTGCCCCGGCCATAGCAAACCGGGCCGGGGTTGCTGCCCGCGGATTCGGGGCCAACCTGCAACAGGCCGCCCGCATCCACGCTGGCGATTGAACCGCCGCCCGCGCCGATGGTTTCGATCTGGATCATCGGGGCGCGCACGACCATGCCGAAGTCGATCACGGTTTGCGCCGACAGCGAGGCTTCGCCGCCCGCCACCAGCGACACATCGAACGAGGTGCCGCCCATGTCGCCGGTGACCACATTAGGAAAGCCAGACGCGCGCGCAATCGCCGCGCAGGCGATCACGCCGGCCGCCGGGCCTGACAGCGCGGTGCGCACCGGCACGTCGCACGCCGTCTGCCGTGACATCACGCCGCCGTTGCTTTGCACCACCAGCAGTTCGCCTTCAAAGCCGTGTTCGCGCAGGTCGGATTCCAGGCGGGTCAGATAGCTGCCCACCACCGGCTGCAACGCAGCGTTCAGCACGGCGGTGGAGCAACGTTCAAATTCGCGGATTTCGGGCAGCACTTCGGTTGCCGCCGTGACGTGGCTGTTTGGCCAGATCGCGCGCACGCGGGCCACGGCCTGCGCTTCGTTGACCGGGTTCGCATACGCATTCACGAAGAACACGCACACCGCTTCGCAACCCTGCGCCAGCAACGCACGCGCCGCGGCCTCGACCTGATTCAGGTCTACCGGGGTATGCACCGTGCCGTCGGCCAGCACGCGCTCACTGACTTCCAGGCGCAGGTCACGTGACACGACCGGCTCGTAGTTGCCGCGCAGGCCCCAGGTTTGCGGACGATCGCGGCGGCGCATTTCCAGCACGTCGCGAAAGCCCGCCGTAGTAATGATGCCGGTGCGCGCCACCTTGCGCTCGAGCAGCGCGTTGGTGCCTACCGTGGTGCCATGCACGATGGTGGCGATGGCGCCCGCGCCATCCGCCACGCGCGCAATGCCGTTCATGAAGCCACGCGCTTCTTCGCCGCGCGTGGACGGCACCTTGACGACGCGCGCTGTGCCGCCCGCCTCGTCCAGCACGAACAGGTCCGTAAACGTGCCGCCCACGTCCACGCCAACAACCAATCCTTGCGTGGGTGTTTGATCTGCCGCGCTCATGCCAACTGCTCCTTCTTGTTGTGGGCGTTATCGCCTACATAGCCCATCTTGCGATCCTGCTCACGCGCCGCCGTGCTGCGGCCAGCGGGGTCGCCATACCCGCCCCCGCCCGGCGTCTCCAGCCGCACGCGGTCACCGCGCTGCAACTGAATGCCCAGCATTTTTGAACGCATGGGCGGCGTGCGCCATTGCCCGTCCTGCTGATAGCGGAAGACGTTCAGCGCGGCCTCGCCGCCGCCCGCGATGCCCTTGGGCGCGCTGCGCCCGCGCTCACCGAAGATGAACGCTTCAGCGCTGTCTTCCAACAATTCGATTTCGTAGATGGCGCCCAAGCCGCCGCGATGCGCGCCGTCACCCGCCGAATCCGGCCGCAGCGCCCATTGCGTGAAGCGCACGGGATAGGCGGCCTCAAGAATTTCCAGCGGCGGAATGGTGGCGGTGGAGATCGGCGCATTGCCGTGGCTCAGGCCATCGCCATCGGAATGGCCGCCGTGGCCGCCGCCAAAGAAGCTGAACATCACCCAGCGCTGGCCCTTGCGCGCCGCGTCGCTGCGATAGCCGGCAATGGACAGCGCGTTGATCGTGCCGTAAGCCTGCGCCATGGCGCGTTCGGGCGCGGCCTGCGCCATGGCGCAGAAGATCACGTCGATCATGCGCAGAATGGTTTCGGTATAGCCGCCCACCGGACGCGGGCGGTCGGCCGAGATGACCAGGCCGTCGGGCAACACCACGTCCACCGCGTCCAGCACGCCGGCATTGGCCGGCACATCCGGGAACAGGTGCTTCAGCGCCACGTAGCAGGCGGCAATGGCGGTGGCGCGCGAAATATTCACGGGGCCGGCGCAGGCGGGTGATGTGCCGGTGAAATCCAGCGTCAGCCGGTCGCCCGAGATCTTCAGCGTGAGCGCGATGCGCAGCGCCACGTCGCGCACGCCGTCGTTGTCCAGCATGTCTTCGAACGCGTATTCGCCATCGGGCAGTTGCGCGATGTGGTCACGCATCAAGCGGCGCGCGCGCTCGCGCAAGGTGTCCAGGGACTCCAGCACGGTGGCGTCGCCGTACTCATCCAGCAGGCCATCCAAGCGTCCGGCGCCCAATTCCAGCGCGGCCAGCTGGCCATTCAAGTCGCCCCACAGGCTGTCGGGCAAGCGGGTATTGGCCTTCAGGATGGCCAGCACGTCCAGGTCCAGAACGCCCGCTCGCACGATACGCACGGGCGGAATCTGCACGGCTTCCTGCCAGCATTCGGTGGCCGCCGGGTTGTAGTTGCCCGGCACCGCGCCGCCCACATCGTGCCAATGCGCGGCGGACGCCAGAAAGCAGAACAGCTGGCCGCCCCGGAACACCGGGCGCACCAGCTTGAAATCATTGGCGTGCGTGCCGCCTTCGTAGGGGTCGTTGAACAGCCAGACGTCGCCCTCCACCATGCCGCCGCGCTCAGCCGCCACCTTGGCGGCGGCTTTCACGGCGAAGGCCATCGCGCCCACGAAGACGGGCAGGCCGGACTTGCCTTGGATCAATGTCGCGCCCGTGGCCGCGTCGTACATGCCGTGGCAGGCGTCGTGGGCCTCGGCAATGATGGGGTTGAACGCGCTGCGGTACAGCGTCGCGTCCATCTCATCGGCAATCTGTTCCAGACGGCCCTTCAGGACCGCCAGGGTGACGGGATCAAGCATGGTGTTCTTCCTAAGAGGTTTGACGCTGTTTCAGCAGATTCAGCAGTCCGCCGGCCCGCACCATGTCCATCAGGAAGGCGGGAACGGTCTCGCAGTGCAATTCAGAATGTGCGCCGCCCTGCTCGCGGACTACGCGCCCGGCGGTGGCGTCGAACGTGATGCGTTCGCCGTCGGCCAGCGATTCCGCTTGCGGACACGTCAGCAACAGCAAGCCCACGTTGAAGGCGTTGCGAAAGTACAAGCCGTTGAACGACGGCGCGATGACGGCGGCCACGCCCAGGCGCACCAGGGCGGCGGCGGCCTGTTCGCGGGATGAGCCGATGCCGAAGTTGGGGCCGGCCACCAGCACGTCGCCCGGCTGCACCTGCGCCGCAAATTCCGGCCGCACGCGTTGCAGGCAGTGGCGCGCGATCTCGTCGATGCCGAACTTCATATAGGCGCCCGGGGCAAGCGCATCGGTGTCGATGTCCGCGCCCACGCGCCAGACGCGGTGCGTGCTTGTGTGGTCCGTCATGCCATGAACTCCCGGGGGTCGGCGATGCGCCCGGCCACTGCCGACGCCGCCACGGTGTAGGGCGACGCCAGATAGACCTGCGCCGTCTCCGAGCCCATGCGGCCTTTGAAATTGCGCGCGGTGGTTGAGATCACCGTAGCGCCGTCTGGGATGGACCCGCCATAGCCCGCACAAGCCCCGCAAGACGTGGCGAGCACCTCCGCGCCCGCGTCGCGCAGCACCTGCATCACGCCTTCCTCGTCCGCCAGTCGTTGGTCCTGGAGGCTGGCGGGCGCCACCATCAGGCGCATGCCAGCCGCCAGCTTGCGGCCGCGCAACACGGCGGCGGCGGCGCGCAAGTCGTCGAGCTTGGCGCCCGTGCAAGCGCCGATGTACGCCACTTGCAGCGGCACATCGGCGTAGTCATTCACGTCACGCGCGTTGGCCGGACTGTGCGGGGCCGCCACTTGCGGCGCCAGCGACGCGGCATCGAAATCGTGCCATTCGGCGTCTGCGCCCGCATCGCTCTGCCAGCGGGCAAGGTCCAGTTCCGCCGTTACGCCGGCCTGGCGCAGATAGGCGGCCGTGGTGTCGTCAGGCGCTATCAACCCCACTTGCGAGCCCAGCTCGGCGCTCATGTTCGACAAGGTCATGCGTTCCTGCATGGACAGCGCGCGCACGGCCTCGCCGCAGAATTCCACGGCCTGATAGCGCCCGCCATTCATGCCGTAGCGGCCGATCATGTGCAGCATCATGTCCTTGGCGGTGACGCCTGCGGCCAGCCGCCCGCTCCACCGCATCATCAGCGTCTTGGGCACCTTGACCCAGATCTGGCCGGTAACGGCCACGCCCAGCATTTCGGTGCTGCCGATGCCAAACATATACGCGCCGAACGCGCCGCCCGTGGGCGAATGCGAGTCGCCGCCGACACAGAACATGCCGGGCCGTATATGGCCGTGCTGCGGCACCACCACGTGGCAGATGCCAACGGAGTCATACACATTCGGCAATTGCTGCCCGGCCGCCCAGTCGCGCGCAATACGCACGATGCGGCGGGATTCGTCGTCGGATTCCGGCACATAGTGGTCGATGACCAGCACGATCTTGGCCGGGTCCCACAGCGACGCGCCCAATTCTTCCAGCATGGGCTGCAAGCGCCGGGGGCCGCTGGAATCATGGAACATCGCCAGGTCCACGGCACAGGTGACGATTTCGCCTTCGTCGACGGCGGGCCGGCCGCAGGCGGCGGCGATCAGCTTTTGCGCCAGGGTTTGAGGCCGATGGGTTTGAGGCCGATGGGTTTGAGGCCGATGGGCATTAGAAGCAGACATCGCTACATCCCCAAATAGGCGCGGCGCACGTCGTCGCTGGCCATCAGTTCCGGGCACGATCCGCTATAGCGCACCGCCCCGTTTTCCAGCACATAGGCGCGCTGCCCCGTTTCCAGCGACTGGCCCACGTTCTGCTCCACCAGCAAAATCGCCAGCCCATCGGCGTGCAGGCGCTGGATCAGTCCAAACAATTCCTCGACCATCAAGGGCGACAAGCCCAGCGACGGCTCATCCAGAATCAGCAGCCGGGGTTCGGCCATCAAGCCCCGGCCAATCGCCAGCATCTGCTGTTCGCCGCCCGACATCGTGCCGGCCAGCTGTGTCAGGCGCTCGCGCAGGCGCGGGAAAATATCCAGCACCTTGTCCACGTTGGCGGCGCGATGCTCACGCGCCCGGGTGAAGGACCCGAGCTCCAGGTTTTCCAGAACGCTTAAGTTCGGGAAGATGCGGCGGCCTTCCGGCACCTGGATCAAACCCGCCTTGACCACGTCGCGATAGTGGCGGCCGGTCAGGTCGTGGCCGTCGAAGCGGACAGAGCCGCCCCAGGGTTTGCACAGCCCGCACACGGTGTTGTTCAGCGTGGATTTGCCCGCGCCGTTGCTGCCCAACAGCACGACAATTTCGCCCTCGCCCACCGTCAGGTCCACGCCGCGCAGCACTTCCATGCGCCCGTAGCCCGCCCGCAGGCCGCTCACTTCCAGCAGCGCGCTCATGCCGGCGCCCCTTGCGCGGCCAGGCGCGCCGCCGCGCCATGCCCCAGATAGGCTTCCACCACCGTCGGGTCGCGGGTGACTTCGCCGGGGGTGCCTGAGGCAATCAAGCGGCCCTGAGCCAGCACCCACACGTGTTCAGCCAGGCTCATCACCGCGCGCATCACGTGTTCGATCATCAATACGGTGACGCCATCGTCCACCAGTTTTTTCACGACCGGAATCATCTCGTCGATCTCACTCGGGTTCAGGCCGGCCAGCACTTCGTCCAGCAGCAGCAGACGCGGTCGCGTGGCAAGGGCGCGGGCCAGCTCCAGACGCTTGCGGCCCGCCACGGTCAAGTCCGCCGCGGGCTTGTCCAGCGCCCCTTGCAGGTTGACGCGCGCGGCAACCTCTTCGGCCGCAGCCAGCGCCGCCCGCCGATCACGCAGGCGCAGATGCGCGCCCACGGCGATGTTCTGGCGCACCGTCTGCGCGCCAAATGGCTGCACGATCTGGAACGTGCGGGTCAGGCCCAACTGCGCGGATTCGTGCGGCGCGCGGCCGGTGATGTCTTCCCCGGCAAAATGCACCGAGCCGGCGCCGGGCTTCAAGAAACCCGACAACAGCGCAAACAGCGTGGTCTTGCCCGCGCCGTTGGGGCCAACCAAGGCGGTCAACGACCCTTGCGGCACAGCCAGGTTCACGTCCTGAACGGCCTTCAGGCCACCAAACGAAATCGACAGATTGCGAGCTTGCAGCAGAATTTCAGGCACGGGCGCGCTCCTTGCCAAACAGGCGGCCCAGCGATTGGCCGCCGCCGCTGATGCCGCGCGGCAGGAACATCACGATCAGAATCAGCACCACGCCGTAGATCACCATGCTGATGCCCGGCAGCTCGCCAAACAGGTTGCGCGTCAGGTCGGCCAGCCCATGCAGCCCCACCGCGCCCAGCACCGGCCCCCACAGCGTGCCCATGCCGCCCACAATCGCGCCCACCAGCGCTTCGACCGACACCGCCGAGCCAAACGCAATACCCGGGTCGATGTACTGGAACACCTGCACATAGAACGCGCCCGCCGCGCTCATGAACGCCGCCGACAGCGCAATGCCGCCCAGCTTCACGCGCAGCGGATTCACGCCAATGGCGCGCGCCGCGTCTTCGTTGTCACGCACCGCTTGCAGGTAAGCGCCAAAGCGCGAATGACGCAGCCAGGCAGTGGCCCCCAACGCCAGCACCACGAAGGCCAGCAGCAGATAGATGTAGCCACGGCGGGACGCGAACTGCATGTTCGCCGCGCCCTCTTGCAGCGGCACCATCAGCCCCACCCCGCCGCCCGTGAAGGACGCCGACAACGCCAGGATGCGAAACACCTCGGCAAAGGCCAGCGTCACCAGCGCAAAGTACGAGCCCTTCAAGCCGTAGCGAAACGTCAGCCCGCCCACGGCCAAGCCCACCAGCGCGCCCAGCGCAATGGCTATCGGCAACGCCAGCCAGGGGTTGATGCCCAGGTTCAGCTGGCCCAGCGCCTGCGCATACGCGCCCACGCCAAAGAACAGCGCATGGCCGAAAGACAGCTGGCCGCCATAGCCGCCCAGAATATTCCAGGCCTGCGACAACAGCGCCGCGTACAGCGACATCATCACGAAGGTCAGCAGCACGCCTGACTGCGCGAACGTCGCGCACGCGGCCACCGCCACCCCGAACAACGCGATTGCGGAAAGATCCCGGTTCATGCTCAGCCCCTCGCCCCGAACAGCCCCTGCGGGCGAAACAGCAGCACTGCGATGAAGATCGCAAAAATGCCCATCTGACCCAGCGAGTCGCCCAGGAACAGGCCCCCAATGGACTCCACCACGCCAATCAACAAGCCGCCCACCAGCGCGCCCACAAAGCTGCCCATGCCGCCCAGCACCACAATCGTGAACGCCACCAACACAAAGCCGCTGCCCACTTGCGGGTTGACGTAGTACGCGGGCAGCAAGAAACAAGCGGCCGCGCCCAGGCAGGCCATGCCGATGCCAAACGACAACGCGTAGACTTTTTCGACGTCGATGCCCATCAGCTTGGCGCCCTGCTTTTCCCGCGCCACCGCGCGAATCGCCCGGCCCAGATCGGTGCTGCGAATGATCCAGAACAACACCGCCGCCACCGCCAGCGCGCCGCAAAACGCAATGACCTTGGGCAGCGCGATCATGGCGGGGCCGATCTCGACGGTGGACAAGGTGTAGGCCGTGTCGATGCTGCGCGTGTCGGACTTGAACCACACCAGCGCCAGGTTCTCCAGCACGATGGCCAGCCCCAGTGTCACCAGCAGAATGTTTTCGTCCTTGCCGTGGCTGGCGCGGTTGATCACAAAGCGCTGCAACGCATAGCCCAGCCCAAACATGCCGGCCACCACCAGCGGCAGCGCCGCGTAGGGGTCGATGCCCAGCCGGTCTTTGAGCAGGTAGACCGCGTACAGCGCCACCATCAGGGCGGCGCCGTGGGCGAAGTTGATGATGTGCAGCACCCCGTAGATCAGGGTCAGCCCCAGGGCGATCAGCGCATACACCGCGCCGGTCGTCAGGCCGTTGAGCACCGACGAAAAGAGGATGGCAGGGTCCAGCATGCTTGCCCTCAGGCCTTCAACGGAAAGATGGCGTCGGCCTGGCGGTATTCCGCCGGGATGATCACCTTGATGTCGCCGCCGATCACTTGCGTCAACAGCGGCTGGGCGCCCGTGTTCTGGCCGTTGACGAACTTGGTGGGGCCGTAGGGCATCAGGTTGTCGTGGAAGGTGCTGGAGGCCAGCGCGTCGGTAATGGCGGCGCGGTCGGCGGACTTGGCGCGTTCGATGGCGTCGGCCAACAGTTGCACCGCCACGTAGGTCATGAACACTTCATAGCTGAAGTACGCGCCCTTCTCTTCAACACGCGCCTTCAGCGGCGCAACACGCGGGTCCTTGGGGTTGAACCAGTGGTTGCAGTCAATGATGCCGTTGGCGATGTCCGGAAATTCCTTCAGGAACTTGTAGCTGGACGCCGCGCCCCCCAGCACCGAATAGATGGCCTTAGGCTGCACTTTCTGCTGCTTCATGGCGCGCAGCAGCAGCGCGTATTCGTTGTAGTAGTTGGCCGGGATGACGATGTCCGGGTTCACCGACTTCATGCGCAGCACGATGTTGTTGAAGTCGCGCGTGGGGTTCGGGTGCTTCACCACTTCTTTGACCTCGAAGCCGTGCTCCGGCAGCGACTTCGACAAGAGCGCCGCCGTGCCCGTGCCGAACAAGGAGTCCTCGTGCACGATCATGACCGTCTTGGCCGGCTTGCCGGCCGCGTCGTTCAAGGCGGCCAGGTCGGTGATGGCGCGTTCGCTACAGGCGCGGTAGCCGGGCCCGAAGCGGAAGGTGTTCTTCAGACCGCGCTCCACAATCTGGTCGGCCACGCCCACGTCCACCACGTGCGGCAGGTTGTACTTGGCGGCCGTCTGCGTCGTGGCCAGGCAGATCGCCGACGCGTACGCGCCCACGATGGCCGACACGCCCGCCTCGTTCATCTTCTCGACTTCGGCGGAACCCGCTTCAGGGCGCGACTGCGCGTCACCCAACACCGCCGACAGCGGCGCGCCGCCCAAGGACTTGATACCGCCCGCCT
This sequence comes from Achromobacter sp. NPDC008082, assembly GCF_042957345.1. Lineage (NCBI taxonomy): Bacteria > Pseudomonadati > Pseudomonadota > Betaproteobacteria > Burkholderiales > Alcaligenaceae > Achromobacter > Achromobacter sp. NPDC008082. The sequence continues at coordinate 554,658 of NZ_JBIBIB010000005.1, read as the reverse complement.
TGTTGATGTCTTCAATGGCCAGCAGCGCGCCCAGCCGGCATTGCTGGCCCGAGTACGCCAGCGCCCCCGTCACCGGGTGCAGCACGCCCACCTTCACGGGCGTTGCGCCTTGGGCGCGCGCCACCCAGGGCGTGGACACAAGCGCCGCGGCGGCGGCGGAGCGATAGAGGAAGGTGCGGCGCGAATTCATGGGAGATCTCCGAAGGGGTTCAATGAAATTGGGCCGACAGCTCTTCGCTGACCCAGACCTTGGCGTCAATGCTGCCGACGCGCGACAGCTGCAATTGGTATTGATAACGGTCGGGCCGGTACAGGCCCTGCAATAGCTGAACGGGGCGGTCGTTCACGTCACGCACGACGCGGGTAACGGCCAACAGCGCCGAGCCCACCGACACATCCAGATGGCGCGCCACCTGCGCGTCGGCCAGCCGCGCAGAGATCGTCTGCGTGGCGCCGCCGAACTCCACGCCGGCCGCCTCAAGCAGCATCAGCAAGGGTTCGCGCTCCAGGTCTTCGCGCGTGAAATCGGCCACGGCTTGCGGCACGTACGTGGTGATGTAGGAAAGCGGCCCGGCCTCGGTGCTGCGCACGCGCAGGCTCTTGTGTACGGGCGTGCCGGGCGGGATGCGCAGCGACTCGGCGACGGTTGGCGGCGCGGACACCAGCGTGCTGTCCAGCACCTGCACCGAGGTGCGCAGGCCCATGTTGACGATGTTCTCAAGCAGCCCGGTCAGGTGCGCTTTCTGTGGCGCATTGGCGGCGGGCGCGGTATGGGCGGCGGACGCCCCGCGCAACGGCCACGTCCCCAGCCCGGGGCGGCGCGACACCAGGCCGTCGGCCACCAGCATCTCCATCGCCTTGCGGATGGTGATGCGGGCTACGTCGAACTGATCGGCCAGCGCGTGCTCGCCCGGCAGCCCATCCTGATCGAATCGCCCTTCCTGCAACTGCTCGCGCAGCACAAGGTAGATCTGGTGGTACTTCGGCAGAGGTAGTGAGGTTCCCATGCCGGGAACTCTAGGGGTGTCCTAATGTACCGTCAATGGAACAAATACCCTGGCGGGCTGTTCTATCGGGAAAACACTAAGACCTTTTTGCCAATCACAATCTGTCACGTTCGCGCGCAAATCAGCATCATCTTGGGCGATATCATCGCGCCCTATGCACACACACTCCGACATAAAAATGCCGTTGTCCGCCGCGGGGTTCCGGCGCGTCTGGCTGCTGGCTATCACCGTGCTCTTTACTGTGCTGATTGCGCTGCACGCCAGCACAAGCCACGCCCAAAGCTTTGATCGCCAGCAGGAAAACCAGCGCTATCAGCAATGGCTGGAAGCCTTCCGGCAAGACTTCCAAGCGCTGCGCCAGTCGCCCGACCCGGCCAACGCGGATGTGGATGCAATGTTCGCCAACACGCTGGTGCCGGGTTCGCGCGCCACGCAACTGGTGAAGGAACTGGCGAAGGCGAAGGGCGGCAGCACCAGTGGCGAGATTCACTTCGTAGGCATCGCGCGCGTGTTCATGGCGGCCTTGTCGGACTCGGTGGTCGCGGGCGACGGCGGCGTCTTTCCCGACACGCACGCCACGTATAAATCCCAGACGCTGCGCGTGCGCTACATGCATGTGGATGGCGGTGGACGGCTGGAACGCTACTTCAACAACCCGGAAGTCTTCACGCCCTACCGGCTGCCGGACAACGGCGTCTACGCGCGCAACGCCTACCCCTTTCTGCTGTTTGAAGACACCCAGGGCAAGCTGCGCCTGGGCGGCGTGTCCAAGGAATTCTGGGACCTGGTGAAGTTCATGGACTCGCTGCAATATGCATAAGCCGCCGCGGGTCTTACGCGTTGCCTTGGCCGCTGCGCCCCTGCTGTTCGCCTCCGCGGCGCATGCCGCTTGCGGCCCGGCGGATACCGATTTTTCGGTGGCGTCGGCATTGCCGGCCGTATCGATATCCATTGATCTCGACGGCGAACGCGTGCTGCTGGGCAAACGCGGCGAACGCGTCCCAACGGACGCCCGGCTGGCCGTGCTCGACGATGGTGAGCTGATGCCGCGCACATGGGTGGACAAGGTCGACTGGTCTGCGTATCGGGCCGGCAACAAGCCTGCGCGCCCCGCCCCCACCAAACTGTATTTCGACCCGGAAGGCCAGCTCTGCCGGATAGAACGCTACCGCTCGATGCGCGGCGAGGCCGTGCTTGAGCGGGGCTATACGCTGTCGTACGACGCCTCGGGCGCGCTAGCCGCATATACCGAATATTCCCTGTCCAGCGCGTCCAACCCGAAGCCCTACTTCGCCACGCGCAGCGCCTGCCTGCAACGCGACGCGCAAGGCCAGCTGACAACGTTCATTGATGATGGTTGCGGCGACCCAAACAGCGCCGGCGCCCGCCGCCACTTTGTGCGCGACAACGCGGGGCGCTTGATACGGGTCATCGATCTGGTGTCGCCGGGGCAGCCGGTGTCGGTTCAGCTGTTGGATGCGCAAGGCAAACCGGGGCCGCGCTACGTGCGCCGGGCCAACAACTACTTTGTGCCGGGCGCGGGCACCACCCCCTTGGCGTACGCGGACCCGCCCGCCAAACAACGTGAACGCCTGTATCCCGTGGAGCGGCAAACGCTGGCCGCGCTGCCCGTCGAGGTGGCTGAAAACCCGTGGCGCGTCGTCCGCATCAAGGACGACGTGCCGCTGGACGATGACATGATGTCTTGGGACCCGGACACGCAGATCGTGCTGGCCGAAGGCGCGCAAAGCACGCCCGCCGGCGCGGTCTTGACCCCGGCGCAACAGCAAGCGGTGTGGCAAGCGATGGGCGAACACCCCGGGCGCGTGTACTTCTACGCGGACCCGATGAGCCGCGTTATGCTGCTGCCCGCCATGCCTGCGGAAAAATGGCAGGCATGCAGCGACCCCGCCAATACGGCCGCGAACGCCTGCGCGGGCTGACCGCTATTCGGCGCGGGCGCCATTTAAGCGGCATCATGCGTCGAATCAGAACCATCAAAGGGACGACGTATGACGCTCTCGCTGCACGCCTTTGCCGAAATTCCAACCAAAGACTGGCTCGGCCTGCTGAACCACCCCGACGTGATCCGCCACATGCCGCTTGCCACCGGCGAGTGGACCGAAGACGCCGTCGCGGACTGGGCCAAGGGCAAGGACGCACAGTGGCTCACGAACGGGTATGGCCCCTGGGCGCTACGAATTGATGGCAGCTTTGCAGGCTGGGGCGGTTTTCAGAAGGAAGGCGACGAGGCCGACCTTGCGCTGGTTCTGCTGCCGGCGTACTGGGGGCACGGTGCAATGATCTTTCGCCACGTCATGGCCCGACGCCATGCGCTGGGCATCGGGCCAGTCAGCATCCTGCTGCCGCCCAGCCGGACTCGGCTTAGAGGTCTTGCCCGGCTGGGCTTTCGCTTGGTGGGTGAGTTTGCCTACGAAGGCCAACGCTTTCTGAAGTTTCAAACCGCAGGCTAAGGGCAGCAAAGGGTCACGGCACCGCGGCCATCACCCTTTCCCCGGCCGCGTGTCCACCGCCAGGCACAGCAGCGCCGTCACCAGCGCCAGCGCGACATGCCCGATGTACAGCGGTGAGAATGCCGCGTGGCTGACCGCGCCGTGTCCCAGCAACAGCACCGTGATCGCCACCCCCATCACCCCGCCGATCTGGCGCGTGGCCTGATTGACGGCGCTGCCCACCGCGTAGTGCTGCGCGGGCAAGCGGCTCACCGCCGCCGCCGACAAGGACGGCAGCACCATCCCCACGCCGATGCCGCTAAGCAACAGGCCCGGCAGCCATTGCGTCAGATACGCCGGCTGCTCGCCGGGCATGAGCAAGAACCACAGGCCGCTGGCCGCGTAGATCAACGACCCCGTCACCAGGAATGGCCGATGGCCCAGACGCGCGGCCAGCCGGCCGGTCAGGATGGCCGTGGGAACGACCAGCAAAGGTCCTGGCGTGACCGCCAGCCCGGCACGCGGCAGGCTGTAGTGCCACACGCCCGTCATGTAGAAAAAGAACGCGAAGAACATCATCGCAAACGCGATGCCAAAACTCAGCGTGGCCAGGTTCACATAGCGATAGGTGCGGTGCTTGAATAGCGCCAGGTCCACCAGCGGATGCGGCGTGGCGCGCGCCCAGGCCACAAACGCGCCCAGCGACACTACGCCCACCGCCGCCACCACGCCCAGCTCCAGCCGCGACCACGTGGGCGACTCCGACTGCACAATCGCCAGCGCCAGCGCGCCCACCGCCACCATCAGCAAGGCCATGCCCACGCCATCCACACGCCGCCGCGATTCCGGCTTCACCGATTCCTTGAGCAGCCCCGCGCCGAACCACAGCGACAACGCGCCCAACGGCAGGTTGATGTAAAACGCCCACGGCCAACCGGCCCAATCCACGACGAACGCGCCCAGGCTGGGACCCACCGCCGCCGCCAAACCGCCCACGGCACCCCACAAGCTGACCGCCACCGCCCGTTGCGACGTCGGAAACGCGGCCAGCACAATCGACAACGACGCCGGCGTCAGCAAGGCCGCGCCCACGGCCTGCGCCACGCGCGCGGCGATCAGCCACCCCACGCTGCCCGCCAGCCCGCACGCGGCCGACGCCGCCAGGAACAGCACCACGCCCACCATGAACATGCGCTTGCGGCCGTGCGTGTCGGCCAGACCGCCCGACGGGATCAGCATGGCGGCATAGACCACCGTATAGGCGTTAAGCACCCACGACATATCCGCCGCCGACGCCTCGGGAAACCCAGCCCGCAACGCGCCGAACGCGGCGTACAGCATGGTGCTGTCGAGCGACACCAGGAACACGGCGATGCTGGCGACCCAGAAGATCGGCCAGGGAGAGGTGGCGGCAGCCGATGCTGCGGCGGGCGACCCCGCGGTGGCTGCCGCCGTGGACGACGCAGAGGAACGAGCGGTTGCGTGCATGGCCGTCTTATCCCGCTGCCTTCAGATACACTGCCGGCTCGGCGGTCAAGCCCTGCTTCACCTGGCGCGTCAGCTCGTCGGCCAGCACTTCCTCGGCGCCTGCTTCCAAACCGTCAAACGCTTGGGCAACGATGGCTTCGGGCGTGGACTTCGGGGCGTCCAGGCCCTTGGTCAGATCCGTATCCACAAAGCCCATATGCAGCCCCAGCACCTGCGTCTTCTGCGCACGCAGCTCGTTGCGCAGGCCGTTCGTCATGCCCCACGCCGCGGATTTGCTCATCGCGTACACGCCCAGCAGCGGCCCATTGATCCAGCTGGCGATCGACAGCACATTCAACAGCGCGCCGCCGCCGTTTGCAGCCAGTACCGGCGCAAACGCCTGCGCCACGCGCAAGGAGCCGATCACGTTGGTGTCCAGATGACGCTGCGCCGACTCGATGCTGTCTTGCGCCAAAAAGCCGCCTGTTGCCGCGATACCGGCGTTGTTGATGACGAGCGTCACATCCGACGCGAGCTGGGCGGCGGCCGCCACATCAGCGGCATTCGTCACGTCCAGCTTGATGGCTTGCACGCCAGGCAAGGTGACGGTGGACGGATCACGCGCACCGGCATACACCTTGCGGGCGCCACGGGCCAACGCCTCGCGGGCAAATGCCAGCCCCAATCCGCGATTGGCGCCGGTAATCAAAACGACTGCATTCTTCAAATCCATGATGCGTTCCTTAGAACAAGGGAGCCTGCAAGATCAAAATATGATGATCATCATATTCAGGTTGGGTAAAAAGGCCGCGCATTGCGGCCTTGGAAAAACCGGTAAATACTCAGGCGGACAGAGCGGCGTCCTTCTGGTCGTACTGTTCCAGGATGGCTTGGCGGGCAGAGGCCAACACGGCGCGCCCCTCGTCGTTGTCCCCCAGCGCCCGGGCCAACTGCAACGCGCCCACCAACGTACTGGTGACGGCCACCGCGGCATGCTCGCCGGCAGTGGGCGGCAGCACCTGCCGCAGCGCATCCAGCAAGCGCCGCACGCGCAGCGCCGACACTTCGCGGACTTCGGCCGATTGACGCGGAATCTCGGAGGCCAGCGCCGACACCGGGCAACCGCTCTCGCAACCAGTCAGATGCGCATCGCTCAGATACGTTTCCACCCAGGCCCGCAACGGGCTCGCGCCTTCGGCCTGGCGTTCGGCCATTCTCGCCATCATGCGCGCCGCGCCATCACGGCCGGCGCGCTCCATGGCGGCGGCCAACAAGGCTTCGCGAGACGGAAAGTGCGCATAGAAGCCGCCGTGCGTCAGACCGGCTTCCTTCATGACGTCCGCCACCCCAACGCCCGCATACCCTTCACGCCGAATCGCGCGCGCGGCGGCGTCGACGATACGTTCGTGAGAGCGCTCTTTGCGAGAGGACGGGCCAGCCATGATGGGGATCTCGGGATGTCGAAATATGATGATCGTCATATTAATCCCGCAAAAATCCGGCGCGCAAGCGATTTTTAAGGCGGATTTGTAACGTGCGCCGCCCCCGGGTACGGGCGGCGGCTGGGTTTTGGATGGCTTAGCGCCAGACTTCCGGCTCGACGCTGACTTCGCCCTTCTCGGCCGAGAAGTAGACGATGCCGTCCGAGATATTGGCGTTCAACTGCATGGTGCGTTCAGCCAGCTTGGCCAACGCCTTACTCTGGTCCGACGGCAGGTTGATGACCTTCAGGTTGCGGGTGCGCTCGAGCTTGTTACGCACGCCATCCCACCAGATCTTGCTGGCCGAGCCGCCATAGCAATACACAATGACTTCATCCGCGCGGCCACAGGCGCGCAAGATGCGGCGCTCTTCAGGCTGGCCCACTTCGATCCACAGCTTGACGGCGCCGGTCAGGTCCTTGACCCACAAGTCCGGCTCATCGGTGTCGCTCAAGCCTTTAGTAAACGCCAATTCTTCCTGCGCATGCAAAGCGAAAGCGACCAGGCGCACCATCATGCGTTCGTCGGTTTCCGACGGATGACGGGCGACGGTCAGCGAGTGGCTGCCGTAGTAATGACGGTCGGTATCGGCGACGTTGAGTTCGGCCTTGTAGATGGTGGCGCGCAGGGCCATGGCGATGATCCGTGAAGTCTTGCTAATTGCTTGAAGGGCGCAATGATAACGCTTGCTGGCGAGGGGTGTTGTTGAAGGCGTACTTTGTGGGCGTGGCGTCGGGGCGGGATTCGTAGGGGCTAGCGGCGGAACGGGCTGGCGTCGAACAGGGCTTCGTAGGGGCTAGCGTCGAGGCGGGCTTCGTAGGTCGCCCGTTGCCGTGGCCGTCATGGCTGCTCGCGCCCACGATTGCGGTCCGGAGCCTTCGCTCCGGACGTCCCCCTCGTCATCTTCGTTGTTGCCTGCGGCAACTTCCTTCAGATTCCCTCGGGCGCATCGAGGTTGCTCGCAGCCATGACGGCCACGACAACGGGCTGCCGATGTCTTGGCTTGATGCGCTGTTAGAGCCGTGGTCAGGGACGAGGCGTGCGGGGCCCGCCGAATTGCTGCCGCCCGGGCGGCGGCAAATCGGCTTACGCGGTTGTGGGACGTCGGCGGTGGACGCTTGCGCGCATGCGGGCAGACGTTTGGCTTGCGCGCGTGCGGGCAGACGTTTGTTTAGGCGGCCGCCTTCGTGGGGGGGTGGTAGAGATGGGCGGCGCGCGGTGGCGGCTGAATTCTTGTGGTGATTTTTTCGCGCGCGCCGCCACGACGTCCCACCGCCCAAACGCCAAAAAAGGCCGCCCGCGCGGCCGGCTTTGGCGGCCCCGCAAGACCTTTCACCCCAAACAACCCGAGGCAAAAACGCCAAGCACACCACCCTTCCCAGCGCCCGTCACCGGCCGCTATGGCAGCGTGTGGCGTCGGGGCGGGGGTGAGCGGGGCGAGTCGATGCGCCCGAGGGAATCCGAAGGGAGCCGAAGGCGGACGAGGATGACGCAGGGGCAAGTCCGGAGCGAAGGCTCCGGACCGCAATCGTTGAGCCCCGCTCACCCCCGCCCCGACGCCACACGCGTCTTAAGAACCCACAACGTCCCCAAACTGCGACGACAAAAAAACCAGCCTCAATAAACCCCAATCGAATGTCGAGCAACAAAATGCCCTTCACCCACGGCCACCAACGGCTCCACCAGCGGATCATCCCCGAGCTTGCGCATCGGACTCGGAATCTCATCCACCAGCAATGACCGCTCCCGATGCCGCCGCTGGGGATCAGCGATCGGCACCGCCGCCATCAGCTTTTTCGTATAGGGATGCTGCGGGTTTTCGAAGATCGCCCGGCGCGGGCCGATTTCCACGATCTGCCCCAGGTACATCACCGCCACCCGGTGGCTCACGCGTTCCACCACCGCCATGTCATGCGAAATGAACAGGAACGACACGCCCAATTCCCGCTGCAAATCCAGCAGCAGATTCACGATCTGCGCTTGAATCGACACGTCCAGCGCCGACACCGACTCGTCCGCAATCACCACTTTCGGGTTCAACGCCAACGCCCGCGCGATGCAGATGCGCTGACGTTGACCACCCGAAAACTCATGCGGATAGCGGTCGATCATTTCCGGCAGCAGCCCGCACTTGTCCATCAGCCAACGCACGCGATCCTGCGCCGCCTTGCCGCGCGCCACGTTATGGATCAGCAGCGGCTCCATGATGGAATAGCCCACCGTCATCCGCGGGTCCAGCGACGCGAACGGGTCCTGGAAAATGAACTGGATGTGCTGGCGCAACGTCTGCATCGCGCTGCCGCGCAACGCGCCGATGTTCTTGCCGTCGAACTCGATCGTGCCGCTTTTGCTCTTGACCAGCTGCAATAGCGAACGGCCCGTCGTGGTCTTGCCGCAACCGGACTCGCCCACCAGCGACAGCGTCTCGCCCGGATACAGGTCGAAGCTGACTTTCTCCACCGCGTGCACGCGCTTCTGCACCCGGCCAAGAATGCCGCCGGTGATGTCGAAACTGGTGGTCAGGTCGCGCACCTTCAGCACCGGCCCATTCTCGCGGCGCACGGTTGACGGCGCCGCCACCGGCGCATCCACCAGCGCGGCCGGGTCCGCCACATGCGCGGCCTCTTCCACCTTCAACAGCGGAAACGGCGCGGGTTCGTCCGTGCCATGCATCGCGCCCAAGCGCGGCACCGCCGACAGCAGCGCCCGCGTGTAGGCATGCTGCGGACGCGCGAAGATCTCGTCCGAACCGCCCTCTTCCACCTTGTCGCCGCGATACATCACCAGCACGCGGTCGGCCACTTCCGCCACCACGCCCATATCGTGCGTGATGAAAATCACGCCCATGTCCATCTCTTCTTGCAGCTGACGGATCAGTTGCAGGATCTGGGCCTGGATGGTGACGTCCAGCGCCGTCGTCGGTTCGTCGGCAATCAACAGCTGAGGCTTGCACGACAACGCCATCGCGATCATCACGCGCTGGCGCATGCCGCCCGACAACTGGTGCGGATAGCGGTCCAGAATGGCGCGGGCTTCAGGGATACGCACGCGTTCCAGCATGCGCAGCGTCTCGGCGCGGGCCGCTGCCGCATCAAGCCCCTGGTGCAATTGCAGGGCTTCGGCGATCTGGTTGCCGGCCGTGAAGCTCGGGTTCAGCGAGGTCATCGGCTCTTGGAAAATCATCGCCACGTCCGCGCCGCGCACGCGTTGCAGCGTGGTGTCGGGGGCATGGGCCAAGTCCAGCACCTCGCCGTTGCGGCGGCGCAGGAACATATCGCCATTGACGATTTTGCCGCCGCCGTATTCCACCAGGCGCATCAGCGCCAGCGACGTGACCGACTTGCCCGAACCGGACTCGCCGACAATCGCCAGCGTTTCGCCACGGTCAACGTGGAACGACACATTGCGCACGGCTTCCACCGTGCGCTCGGGGGTCTTGAAGCGCACGGTCAGGTCACTGACCTGAACGACGCGTTTAGGGTCCATGGTTGCCATAGTGATTACTTTTCCTGACGCGGATCAAGCGCATCGCGCAGGCCGTCGCCCAGCAGATTGAAGCCCAGCACCACCAGGAAAATGGCCGACCCGGGGAAGATCGACATCCAGGGCGCCTGGGTCATGAAGTTCTTGGCCGTGTTCAGCATCGAGCCCCACGACGGGGTCGGCGGTTGCAGCCCCAGGCCCAGAAACGACAGGCTGGCCTCGGCGATGATGGCCGTGGCGATGGTGATCGTGGCTTGCACGATCAGCGGCGGCATCACGTTGGGGAACACGTGCCGGCCGATGATGCGCAGGTCAGATGCGCCCAACGCGCGTGCGCTCTGCACATAGTCTTCGTTCTTCACGGCCAGCACCTGCCCGCGCGTCAGACGCACGAACTTGGGCGCGGCCGATACGCCGATGGCGATCATCGCATTGGTCAGGCTCGGCCCCAGGAAGGCGGCCAGCGCGATGGCCAGGATCAGGAACGGAATGGCCAGCAGCGCTTCCGTGGCGCGCGAGATGATGCTGTCCGTCCAGCCGCCGAAGTAACCGGCGGCAAGCCCAAACGGCACACCGACCACCAGCGCGATCAGCACCGACACCAGGCCCGCCATCAACGAGGCGCGCGCGCCATAGACCATGCGGCTGAAAATGTCGCGGCCCAGCTCATCGGTGCCCAGCCAGTACGACGCCGACGGCGCCTTGCGGATGGTGGTGAAGCTGGTTTGCAAGGGGTCGTGGTTGGCGATGAAAGGCGCCAGCACGGCCAACAGGACGAAGAACGCGACGATGGCCAGACCCAGCATCGCGATGTGGTTGCGTTTGAATTTTCCCCAGGCGCGATTGCGGCTGCGGGGCGGCGTGACGGCTGCGGCCGTTGCAGGAAGTGCGCTCATGAGTGCCTCAGGCGGGGGTTGACCAGGATGTACAGAATGTCGGCCAGCAGGTTCATCAGGATGAAGCCCACCGCCACGCAGAGCACCACGCCCTGCACCACCGCGTAATCGCGCGTGAACACCGCATCCACCACCAGCTTGCCGAAGCCCGGAATGGTGAAGACCTGTTCGGTCAGCACCGCGCCGGCCAGCAATTCACCGAACAGCAAAGTCACCAGCGTCACAATCGGCATCAGCGCATTGCGCAGCGCGTGGCGCAGCACCACCTGGCGCGGCGATACGCCCTTGGCGCGTGCGGTGCGCACGTAATCGGCCGACAGCGCTTCCAGCATGGATGAGCGCGTGTGACGCATCAGGTAGGCGGCAATGGCGGTAGACAGCACCAGCGACGGCATCAGCATGGTCTTGATCGACAGCCAGAAATCTTCCGCGGGCGACACATAACCGGACGCCGGCAGCAGCTTCCACTGCACCGACACCACCATGATCAGGATGATGCCCAGCCAGAAGTTGGGAATCGACATGCCGGATAGCGCCGCGATGTTGGCGCCCATTTCAATGGGCTTGCCCTTGCGCACCGCGGCGATGATCCCCATCGGGATGCCGATCAAGAGCGCAAAGAACATGGCCATGGCGGCCAGTTGCAGGGTCACGGGCAGCTTTTGCGCAATCAGCGTCGTGACGGGCACGTCGGTGCGCAGGGACTTGCCCAGATCGCCTTGCAGCACCTGGCCGGCCCAGGCCGCATATTGCATCGGCAGCGGATCGTTCAGGCGGTATTTGTCGCGCAGGTAGTCCAGAACGGCCGGGTCGCGCTCTTCGCCGGCCAAGGTCAGCACCGGATCGCCGGGCAGGATTTTCTGCAGCATGAACACGATCATCGACACCAGTATCAGTGTCGGTATCGCGACGATCACGCGGCGCAAGATAAGTTTAAGCATGTGGGAAAAACCGTAGAACAGGAACGGCGGACGGCGTCAGGCCAACAACACCTGGCGCGCGGCCGCCGCAAAGAACCATGGGATGCGTCGCCGCATCCCATGTGCGCAGCGCCCCAAAGGCACGCCGCGCGTCGTCATTACTTCTGCGCGAACGTCACACCCTTCAGGCGGATCATGCCATCAGGATACGGCGTAAAGCCCTTGACCTTCTTGCCCATCGCAAACGGCCACGGCTGGTAGTAGTTGTACACGCCCGGCAGTTCGTCCTGGATGATGGTCTGCGCCTGGTCGTAAATTGCTTTGCGCTTGGCTTCATCCGTCACGGTGCGGGCTTCGTTCAGCAGCTTGTCCACTTCCGGGTTGCAGTAGTGGCCATCGTTCAGCGCGCCCTTGCAGGTCACGAACGAATGGATGTTGCCATCCGGGTCCACGCGGCCAGACCAGCCCAGCATCACGACCTGGAAGTTGCCGCCCGACGATTCCTTTTGCAGGGCCGCGTATTCCGTGGGACGCAGGGACAGGTCAAAGCCCGCCTCCGAGGCCATCGCCTGAACGATTTCAGCCACGGATGAGGTCGTCGTGTTGTTGCCGAACACCAGCTCCGCCTTCACGCGGTCCAGGCCCGCTTCCTTCAGCAACGCCTTGGACTTGGCCACGTCGCGCTTGGTGACGGGGAATTTGTCGCTGTGATAGGGGCTTGCCGGCGGGAACGGCTGTTGGGCCGGTTCGAAAATGCCGCCGCCCGCCACTTCATTGATGGCGTTGCGGTCGATTGCGTACTGGAACGCCTGGCGCACCAGCTTGTTCTTGAACGGGTTGTCTTCGGCGCGCTTGCCGTTGGCCACGTTGAACATGAACTGCTGGAAGCCCAGGCCGGCCACCGGCGCGAACGTCAGGCTGGCGTCGTTCTTCACCTGCGGCGCATCGGACGGGTTCAGGCGTTCCAACAAGTCCAGGTCGCCGGCGCGCAGGTTCGACAAGCGAACGGTGGTGTCGGGAATGGGCAGGAACGTGACGCGCTTGAACGCGTAGTCTTTGGCGTCGTAGTACTGGTCGAATTTCTCCAGCACGATGCGGTCGTTCTGGATGCGTTCAACGAACTTGTACGGGCCCGAGCACACGGGCTTGCGGCCTACCGAGGCCACATCCGCGTCGGCGAAGGTCTTGGGCGACAGCATCATGCCGGCGCGGTCGGACAGCTGGGCCAGCAAGGTGGCGTCCGGCTTTTTCAGCGTCAGCACCAGGGTCGTGGCGTCCGGCGCGTCCACTTTTTCAACCGAGGCCAGTTCGCCCTTGCGCAGGCTGTCCGGTAGCGTCATCGCGCGTTCCAGGTTGGCTTTGGCGGCCGCGGCGTCGAACTTCGAGCCGTCATGGAACAGCGCGTCTTCGCGCAGCTTGAACGTCAGCACCTTGTTATCAGGGCTGAACGACCACGACGTGGCCAGCTGCGGCACGAAATGCAGCTTGGGATCAATGTCCACCAGCTTGTCGCACAGCGACGTGAACACGATGCGGCCCACGTAGGTGCGGGCGCGATGCGGGTCCAGAACGTCCGGGTCTTCCTGCAGGCCGATCCGGATGTTCTGGGCGCACGCGGCGCCCGCGGCCAGCGCCAGCAGGCTGGCGCCGAAGGTCAAGGTCAAGCGTTTCATTGTGTTATTTCCCCTTGTTGCTTGCGATGCTTGAATATGGAGAGCCGTCTTAGAAGCCGACGGCCTGGCCGTCGCGGCGGCTGTCGCTGGCGGCGACGTAACCCAGTTCGTTGTCGCTTTCCGACATGCGCCAGATGAACTGGCCCGCGCCAAAGTCCATGTACGGATCGTCAACGGACTTCAAAGCATGCCCGAGGTCTTTCAAGCCTGCAATGGTGGACGCCTTCATATTGGTTTCGATGTCCAGCGTGAAGTCGCGGTTGACCTTCCAGCGCGGCGCGCAGCACGCGGCCTGCGGGTTCTGGTGGTAGTCGATCATGCGCACGACGGTCTGCATGTGGCCTTGCGGCTGCATGTCGCCGCCCATCACGCCAAAGCTCATGACCGGCTTGCCGCCGCGCGTCAGGAAGCCCGGGATGATCGTGTGGAACGGGCGCTTGCCGCCTTCGACCACGTTGGCCGACTTGGGGTCCATCGAAAAGCCCACGCCGCGGTTCTGCATGCTGATGCCGGTGCCAGGCACCACCACGCCCGATCCAAAGCCCATGTAGTTGGACTGGATGAACGAGATCATCATGCCGTTTTCGTCGGCGGCGGTCAGGTAGATGGTGCCGCCGGCATGCGGGCGGCCGGCTTCGAAATGCGTGGCCTGATCCAGGCGGATCAGCTTGGCGCGGCTGTCCAGGTAGGCGTCCGACAGCATCTGCTCGGGCGTCACCTGCATGGCGCGCGGGTCGGCCACGTACTTGTACAGGTCAGCAAACGCCAGCTTCATGGCTTCGATCTGGATGTGCTGCGACTGCACCGAATCCACCGGGATGTCAGCCATGTCAAAACGTTCGACGATGCCCAGCGCGATCAGCGCGGCAATGCCCTGCCCGTTCGGCGGGATCTCGTGCAGTTCGTAGCCACGGTACGACTTGGAAATCGGCTTGACCCATTCCGGACGGTAGTTGCGCAGATCTTCCAGCGTCATCGCGCCGCCGCATTCCTTGCTGAAGGCGGCGATGCGTTCGGCCAGCTCGCCTTCATAGAAGTCGCGGCCCTTGGATTGCGCGATGCGGCGCAGCGTGTTGGCGGCATCCGGGAAACGGAAGTGTTCGCCGACCTTGGGCGCACGGCCTTCCGGCATGAACGCCTGCGCGTAACCCGGCTGCGACTTCAATTCTTCAGCCGCAGCGTTCCACTTGTGCGCCACGACCGGCGGCACGGCGTAACCGCGTTCAGCAATTTCGATAGCGGGTTCGAACAGCTGTTCGAACGGCAGCTTGCCCAGCTTTTCGTGCAGCGCGGCCCAACCGGCCACCACGCCCGGCACCGTCACGGCGTCCCAGCCGCGCTTGGGCTGAATGGCCAGGCCGTCGGGGCCCGTGCCGTACTTCGCCTTGAAGTACGCGGTGTTCCAGGCCGCCGGGGCCACGCCCGACGAGTTCAGGCCGTGCAGTTCCTTGCCGTCCCAGACGATGGCGAAGCAGTCGCCACCCAAACCGCAAGAGACCGGCTCAACCAGCACGATCGTGGCGGCGGCCGCAATGGCGGCGTCCACGGCGTTGCCGCCCTTGAGCAGCATGCGCAACCCGGCTTGAGCGGCCAGCGGATGCGACGTGGACACCACGTTGCGCGCAAACAGCGGAATGCGAACGGAAGGATACGGGTTGACCCAGTCAAAGGTTTTCATTGGCGTGTCTCTAAACGGTCTGAACGGTTAAGCAGGCGAAGGTACTCTCGTGATCTAATTAAATCAATTTGATTTTTTGTTCCGTCATAAAAGAAATTTTTATGGGTCGCGGCGATGAGCACCATCCGATTTTTGCGCACGTTCCTGGCGGTTGCCCACCATGGCTCTTTTTCGGAAGCGGCCGAGCAAGTGGCGCTGACCCAGGCCGCCGTCAGCTTCCAGATGCGCTCGCTGGAAGCGGAACTGGGCCGGGAACTCTTCGACCGTAGCGGCCGACTTGCCATTCTTAACGCAGCCGGCCGGGAATTGCTACCTGAAATCAAGCATTTACTGGATTTATACGACCGAATGCGGCTGCCGCGCACGGTGCCGGGCGAGCTGGCCGGCTCGGTGTCAGTGGGCAGCATCGTGTCGTGCATGGGCACGCTGTCCAAGGTGGTGTCGGGCTTGAAGAAGGCCCACCCCAAGCTGGACGTGCGCATCCTGTCGGGTAAGGCAAGCGAGCTGGCCGGCAAGGTGGAAGACGGCGAGCTGGACGCGGCGTTCCTGGTGGAAGCCGGCCGCAAGATGGCCAGCACGCGCTGGACGCCACTATATGAAGAGCAGTTGGTGGTGATTGCGCCGGCATCCGCCACCGGCAAGGACGCCCGTCAGGTGCTGGCGAACAACCCCTTCCTGCGCTTTGACCGCACGCAGCGCACGGGCTTGCAGATTGACCGCCTGCTGCGCCGCCTGGCGGTGCCGCTGAATGAATTCCTGGAACTCAACGCCATCGAGACGCTGGTGGAGCTGGTGCGCCAAGAGGTCGGCGTGACCCTGTTGCCGCTGATCAACGGATCGAACTGGCAGCACAGCCCCGAGCTGCGGATTCTGACGCTGCCCCAAGACTTAGGCCCGCTTTCGCGGGCCATCGGCATGTTGGAACGGCGCGAGCATGCGCGCCAAAGCATCACGGCGGCGATCTGCGAAGCGTGCGCCACGGCCTTCCGGGCGCGCGAACCGCAAACCACCGCCTGATACTTGGGGCTGGCCTGCCCCGGGCTTAGCTGCCCTGGGCTTGCCTGCCCGGGGCTTACTTGCTCTGGGCTTGCCTGCCCCGCGCTTAGCTCGCCATCGCCGGGTCGGTAATCGACGTCTTGCCCGTTTCAACGTGGCCGGCGAAGCGGCGCAGGTACGACGGGTCTTCGGCCAGGCGGGCCGTGAAGTCGTACCAGTGGCCGCTGGCTTCCAGCGCCCAGTGCTGTTCCACCTTGCTGCCTGCGGGCACCGTCAACGTCCACCGCTCGTTGTTGGTGTAGTAAGCGTTAGGCGTGACTTCGAACGTGCAGGCGTCCTTGCCGCTGTTGATGAAGCTGACATAGATGTCGCCATTGGCGATGTCGTAGCAGACGCGGATTTCCGGGTCCAGCTGCGACGTGCGCGCCAGGGCCAGGTCGCCGGCAAAGTGGCGGTGATAGCCGTTGGGGCCAAGCACCCACAGGTCGTACTTGCCGCCGTCAGCGGCCGTGTCCCAGCTGCCTTCCAGCTGCTTGCCCGCTTCCACCGTGTAGCGGCGCGGCAGGCGGTCCAGATGCAGGCGGTCATACACATGGAAGACGGCGGCCTGCTTGCCGGTGTTGGAGAACAGCAGCCACATATTGCCCGTGCTGGGCTGGCTGCGGCCGCTGGTGTGCAGCTCGTACGGCAAGGCGCGCGCGTAGCGGTAGCCCTTTTCCTGCACCGGTTTGGCCTGCGTCGTCGTGTCCGGCAGCGGCACGGCGGTCAGCGCTTCCTGCGCCGCGCGTTCCTGATCCGAGCCCGAACGGGTCAACAGATTCAGGTCGGGCAGCTTTTCATCGTTGGGCGTGGCGAAGTTGAAGGCCGAGGTCAGGTCGCCCAGCACCGCACGGCGCCACGGGCTGATGTTGTCTTCCTTAACGCCGAAACGGGCTTCCAGGAAACGCAGCACCGACGTGTGGTCAAACGCCTGGGAATTGACCCAGCCGCCACGGCTCCACGGCGACACCACATACATCGGCACGCGCGGGCCGGGGCCATAGACGCGGTTATCCGCCGCATCCTGGGCAGACGCATGCGTGTGGCGTTCCAGGTCGGTGTTGACGGTGGAGGCGCCCGCCATCGAGCCATCGGCGTTTAACGACGGGGCGGCGGGCGACGGCACGTGGTCGAAGTAGCCGTCGTTTTCGTCGAAGTTGATCAACAGCACCGTCTTGCTCCAGACGGCCGGGTTCGACGTCAGCGCGTCCAGCGTTTCCTGGATGTACCACGCGCCCTGGACGGGGCTGGACGGGCCGGGGTGCTCGGAATACGTGGCGGGCGCCACGATCCACGACACTTGCGGCAAGGTGCCGTTATTGACGTCGTCCCGCAGCGATTGCAGGAAGCCGCCGTCGGGCATGGTGTTGGCCGTGCCTTTGTACAGGGGGTTGGCGGCGTCCATGCTGGGCGTCCAGGCCGGATACGGCGAACCGCTGGCGGCGTTGCCCGCCTGCTCGTTGGCGCGGCGGTATTGCTGAAAGCCGGCCAGCGGGTTGTCGCCGAAGTTCTCGGGCAGGTTCTGGTAGACCTTCCAGCTCACTCCCGCCTTTTGCAGACGTTCCGGGTACGTCGTCCACGTCCAGCCGGTGGTGGACGCGCCCAGGCTGTCCCACTGGTTGCGGGTGGACGGGCCGTTGCCCTGCGCCAGCGGATCGTTCGTGCCGGTCCAGTGGAACAGGCGGTTCGTGTTGGTGCCGCCGTGCGACGAACAGTGATAGGCGTCGCACAACGTGAAGGCTTCAGCCAGCGAGAACTGGAACGCCACCTCTTTCTGGCGGTAATAGCCCATCGACTGGTTCTGCTTATAGCGCGGCCACTGGTCCATGCGGCCGCCGTCCCACGCCATTTGCGCGTCCACGTAATCGTGCGGCGTGCCGGACACGCGCTGGGCGTTGCCCTGCGTGCTGTCCAGGTGATACGGCATCACCACGCGGGTGCCGTTGGTCTGTTCCCACACCGAACGGTTCTGCGGCAGCGGAATCGTGATGCGGTCGCCAAAGCCGCGCACGCCCTTGAACGTGCCGAAGTACATATCGAACGAGCGGTTTTCCTGCATCAGGATCACCACGTGTTCAACGTCGTTGATGGTGCCCGTGCGGTTGTTGGCCGGAATGGCCAGCGCGCGGCGGATGGCGGGCGGGAACATCGACAGCGCGGTCAGGCCGGCGGTGGAAGCGGCGGCGTTACGCAGGAAGCGGCGCTTGCCGGCGTGGATCGGGTCTTTTTCGGACTTCACGGATGCTTTTCCTATGACTCGGTAAGAGGCGCGGCTCAAGGCGCGCAACGCAGTTCGGGCTTGGCCGGCGTGGGCGGCACGGGCGTGGGCGTCTCGGTGCCGCCGCCGTTGTCGGGCGGCGTGCTGTCGTCGCCGTCATCGTTGCCGCCGCAGGCGGCCAGCGTCGCGGTCAGCATCAGCACCGCGCCAGCGCGCAGCAGGTTGCGCAAGATCATGGAATGACTCATGTTTTTTCTATCCAGGAAACATCAGGGAAACAGTTCGGAAACGGACTTGCCGGACATGGCCAGCGACTTCACTTCGTCTTCGGTCAGAGCGCGGGACCAGAAGGCCAGGTCGTCGAAGAACATCGTGTACGGGCCTTTGGTGCCGGCGCAGCACACGCCATACGTGCCGCGGCCGTCTTCGTTCAAGCCGATGTGCGGGCCGAACACGCCAGCAATCTGCGTCAGGTTCACCGCCAGCGTGCCGGTCACGCGGCGCGTGAATCCGATTTCGCTGTCGTACACGTAGGCGGTCATGGTCTTGGCCGTTTTGTCGATGGCCATGGCGATGTACACCGGCTTGTTCGGCGTGAACTTCACCCCGTTGATATCGACGCGCGTGCCGCCCGCCAGGTTGAAGCGCAGCTCGGGGCCGGCCCATTGGGCGATGGTGATGCCGGGGTTGCCGCCGGAGTTGTAGTCCTTGTTGCCCAGGATGGAGCGGTCGTTCGCCGTACCGTCCGACTGATACCAGAAGCCGATGGTGAACGCCTGCACGCTGTCCAGCATGCCTGCCGGATAGTCCAGTTTGAAGGCGCCCAGCGCGGCCGAGCCGCGCTCGTTCTGGAACATCTTGCCGAACACGCCGGCGTCCGCGAACGCCGGGGCCTGCACACCGTCGTACGGCGTAATCACGCCGCCGCCCGCCGCCAGGTCGGTCGCATTGCCTTCGAACGGGAACAACATCGTCAGGCCGGTGCGCAAGGAAGCCAGCAGCGGCACGGGCTTGGCGTAGAGCACCGACGCGCGCGTGGCGCTGACGGCGCGGCCGGCCGACACGCTGTAATTCAGCGTGTGCACGCCCTCGGTGTCAAAGGTGAAGCCGGTGTCGGCATAGTCGGTTGCGGTGCCAGGCAGGCGGGCCACTTCAACGCCATCGCGGCTGACCACGATGTCGCCATCCGGCTCGCCCACGCGCACCCACGACAAGGTCACGGTCTTGTTGTCCATGGACGTGCGCGCTTGAACGCGGCGCAGGGCCAAGGGCTCGGACAGCGACGTGCCGGCCATGTCGTACTGGCCCGCGGCGGGCAGCGCGCTCAGGTGCGCCAGCACCGTGGGCGCCACATCCGCAGCGCTGGGCAGCGCGTACCAATTGCTGTCCCAGACGCCGTCAAACGACGCGTCGTCGGCGGTGCCGCCCAGCATGGCCGGCTGGTTCGAGGCCAGCACGATGGTCTTGTTGGCCGACAGCGGCAGGCCATCGCCCACGCCCGTCTTGCCCAGGCCGTGGCTCGAGGCCACCACCATCAGCCAGTTTTCGTTCGGGTGCTCGGCACGGCGGTCGGCGATCTGTTTGGCCAGCACGCCCACGGCCGCATCCGTCTGGCGGATGACAGCGTCGTAGTTGGCGCCAAAGCCGTTGTCGGACGCCGCGCGTTCCGGCGCGCCAAACTGCGCCACCACCAGGTCATAGCCTTCGGTGATGCGGTCGCGCGCCTGGGTGGCCACGCAATCGTCCACGCCCGCGCAGTCGGTCAAGGTTTGCAAATAACCGGCGTCGCGGTCGCTGCCGACCAGCCCCGCCAGCAAGGGCGAGTTGAACGCGCCGGCCGTGCGCGCCTCAGGATGCGCCGTCTTCACCCGTTGGAACAGGCTGGCCGACTTCAGCGCCTGGCCCGCCGCGTTCGACCGCACGCCATGCACGTCGGCCCACTGGCCCGACAACAGCGTGGCCCAGCCGGGCGCGGCCAGCGTGGGCTGCTGCGTCACGCTGCCCGTCACGCCGCCCGTCCAGGCGCGCGTGGCGGTCAACTGGCCGATGTTCGGCAGCGTCTTGTCCGCCACGCCGCGACGCATGGCGTCATAGGTCAGCCCGTCGACACCAATGAACAACACCTTGTCGACCTTGGCCTGCCCCGGCTCCGTCACGGGCGGCTGCGTCGGCGGCGCGGGGGCCGCGTCTTCGCCGTCGTCGTCGCTGCCCCCACAGCCCGCCAATGCGCTGGTGGCCAGCAACATGGCGCACCATCTTCTCCAATTCGATGCTTGCATCTTCTCTTCTCGTTTCATGAACAGGGTTTTTCGCTGGGCACATAGTGGCGGCCCAACGTGAAAGACCCATGAAACAAAGAGCAGAAAGATTGATCGTCGAATCAGGATTCTTTTGCGCAACCCTTCAAGCTGTCTTGCGCATGTGAATCAAGGCTGGATTTTCACCCCGGTTAGATAGCCGACCGACGCGCCAAAGCCGTCGCGGTAGCGGGCCTTCACCAGCGGTTCCAGCGCGGGCCGCACCTTGGCATGCACGGGTTGCCAGTCGGCCGTGTGCTGAAAACTGCTGGTGATGTATGTCCACCCGTTGATCTCGTCCACCGCATGCAGGCCGGTAGATTCCGCGGCGACGGGGCAAGCCAGCACGCGCGACAACACGCGCGTATCCACGTTGAACGCCCACAGGAAACTGTTGATGCGCCCCATGCTGTCTTCGCCCACGAACAGCGTGCGCAGCGTTTCCGAGAACTTCAGGTTGTCGGGGTTCGACACCCGGTCGGTGTGATGCCGGTTGCCCAATGCGTCAGGCTGCGGCAGCATTTCGCCCACCAGCTCTGGCACGGCGGCCATGTCCACAGGCACCCAATCGCTGGCAATCGCCCGCCCCTCGGTGTCCGACTGCCCGGCCATCATGCGCATCTGATACACCGCGCCGGCTTCCGGGCCTTCCACATGCAGGTGCGGGGACGTGCCGTCGGTCATGGACGATTCGATGTGCGACATGGCCGTATACGCGATTTTGTCGCGCGCGTTCACCGTCGTGCCTTCCATTTTCGAGAACGCCAGCGTGCCGCCTGCCAGCGCCGCGTAGCGGTGCGTTTCCAGAAAGGCAGCGGCTTGCCGGCGGCCAGGATGCAGCTTGACCCAGTTGTCTTTGCCGTCGAAACGAATACGCGTGTAGGCCGCGTTTAACGGGTCTTTCGTGCGCACGTCCATGATGTCGGCGGCGGTAAGCTGGCCGGCCATGTCTTCGATCTCATCGCTCGTGGCGTGGCCCAATCGAATCCAGGTGAGCGTGGCCGCCCCGGGGCCAACGCCGGACGTTTGCGTCCAGCGCGCCACGTACAAGGTGCCGGACGACAAGTCCGCCTTGCGGTCGGCCACGAACATGAAGAGGCCGCCGTTGGTGGCGTCGTCGCCCATCAAGGCGGTGCGCTGGTCGGGCATGACCTGCACCAGCTCGTGCGAGATACGCCCCAGGCAATAGTGTTTCTTGACGGTGCCCGTGCCGTCGGCATGCACGGTGACCTCCGGCAGATGGCCGTAGTGATAGGGGTTGGCCTTTTTGGCATCGCCGAACACATGGCGGCTGAAGTCACGAAACGATTCGGACGCGTGCGCCGTGGTGGCGTCAGGTTCGTACTCTTCGCTGGACAAGTGCGTGTTCCAGGGCGATAGGCTGGCGCCGCAGGTGTTCCACAAACCGTGTACGGGCGCGGTGTCCACATTGCTGTACTTCACCAGGCTGAGCTTGCCGCTGGACAGATCTTGCGACAAGGTCAGCACCGCCATCGGCGACGGCAGCCGCACCCACATGTCGGCGCCGGCTTGGTTGCGCGTTACGTATTCGAACTGCACCACCGCGTACACGGTGCGCGCGGGCGGCCCGGTCGCGCCGTCGGCTTCGCCTTCGGAGCGGTCCAGCGTCAGCAGGGACATGCCATCGGGACAGTCCGAGAAGAACGGGCGCGTACGGCCGCGCACCGAGCGGTCCAGGATGGGCGCGCCGTGAATGTCGTAGAGGCTGCCCGCAATCACGGCGCCGCCGTGGCCATCGGGCACGGCATCGCCCGTCATGAAGAACGCTTCGTAGCCCAGTTGCACGCGGCGGCGCGAGCCGTCGCTGAACACCAGGTCCATCGCCGACCCGACCGTCGTGCGGGCCAGCTGTTGCGGGGCGGCCAGCGTGGGCGCGGGCATCGAGATGAATTCGGCGGACAGGAAGGTGGCGGATTGAGGGGCGGTAGACGGCGCGGCGGATTGATGGCCGGTAGACGGCGAAGTGGCGGGCGGCGCGGACGGGCAGCCAGACAGCAACGCGGCGATGCCCGCGATGCCCGTACTGCCCACAGGCAACATCGGCGCGGCACCCAGCATCTTGAGAATGCGCCGGCGATCGGGATGGCTTGGATCTTTCATGTGTACGCTCCTTGCGGTAACGAATCAACAGTGAAAAACAGAGACAACACGTGCCGCGCCTGCGATGCCGAACGCCCCCGGCGCGGCCTTCGACGCCGAGTGTAGGAGGCGGCCCGCGGGGCGGCGTACGCCGTTACACGCATGTAATGAGTCTCTGCCGGCATCCGGCCTGCCAGCGTCCTGGCTGAAAATGCATCAGGGGACCGGCAAGCCGGTCCCCTGATATCCCGGCGTCAGCCCGTAAGGGCCAAGGCCGCGTTGCGCGGCCGGTGTGCCGGTGTTAGGTGCGGTGTTATGTGCGGTGTTATGCGCCGATCTTCACGCCCGTCAGATACCCCACCGCTGCGCCGAAGCCGTCCTTGTAGTTGGCCTTGACCAGCGGTTCCAGCGTGGGACGCACCACCGCGTGCACGCTGCCCCAATCGGCCGCGTGCTGGAAGTTGCTGGTGATGTAGGTCCAGCCGTTGATCTCGTCCACCGCCTGCAAGCCGGTGGATTCGGCCGCCACGGGGCAGGACAGCAGGCGCGACAACGCCTTGGTGTCCACGTTGTACGCCCACATGAAGTTGTTCACGTGGCCGCCGCTGTCTTCGCCCACGAACAGCGTGCGCAGCTTTTCCGAGAACTTCAGGTTGTCGGGGTTCGAGATGAAATCGGCGTTGTGCGTGTTGCCCAGCGCATCGGGCGTGGCCAAGGGCTTGCCGATCAGCTCGGTCACGGCGCCCATGTCCACCGGCACCCATTCGCTGTCGATCGCGCTGCCGTCGGTATCCACCTGGCCCGCCTTCATGTGCAGCTGGTACACGGCGCCTGCGGAGTTCGCTTCGACCTTCAGGCCGGCAACCTTGCCGTCGATCATCGACGATTCAATACGCGACATCGCGCTGTAGGCGATCTTGTCCTTGGCGTTGACGGTGGTGCCTTCCATCTTGGTGAAGGCCAGCGTGCCGCCCACCATCGCCGCATAGCGGTGCGTTTCCAGGAAGGCCGCGGCCTGGCGGCGGCCGGGTTGCAGCTTCACCCAGTTGTCCTTGCCGCTGTAGCGGATCTTCGTGAACGAGCCGTCAGCCGGGTCAACGGTGCGCACGTCCATGATGTCGGCGGCCGTCAGCTGGTCAGCCAGTTCCTTGACTTCGGCGCTGGTGGCGTGGCCCAGCTTGATCCACTTCAAGGTGCCTGCGCCCGGGCCGGTGCCGGAAGTCTGCGTCCATTGCGCCACGTACAGCGTGCCGGCCGACAGGTCGGCCTTGCGGTCGGCCACAAACATGAAGAGGCCGCCGTTGGTGGCGTCGTCGCCCATCAGCGCGGTGCGCTGGTCGGGCATCATCTGCACCAGCTCGTGCGAGATGCGGCCCATGCAGTAGTGCTTCTTGATCGTGCCAGTGCCATCCGGCAGCACCGTCACTTCGGGCATATGGCCGTAGTGGTACGGGTTGGCCTTGGTGGCGTCGCCGTAGACGTTCAAGCTGTAGGTCTGGAACGACGGCGTGGTGCGGGCGGTGGTGGCGTCCGGCTCGTACTCTTCGCTGGACAAATGCGTGCCCCACGGCGACAGGCTGGCGCCGCAGGTGATCCACAAGCCATGCACCGACGACGTATCCACGTTGCTGTACTTCACCAGGCTGAGCTTGCCCGTGTTCGGGTCTTGCGACAGCGTCAGCACGGCAATCGGCGACGGCAGCAAGCCATACATGTCATTGCCGGCCTGGTCCATCGATTGGTATTCGAACTGCACCACAGCGTAGACGGCATTGCCGGCAACGCCGGGCACCGTCGTGGGCGCCGACAGGGCCAGGAGCGACGTGCCATCCGGACAGTTCGAGAAGAACTGGCGCGCCTTCGCAGGCACCGAGTTGTCCATGATGGGCGCGCCCGCCAGGTTGAAGTAGCCGCCCGCGACCATCGTGCCGCCCTTGCCGTCCGGCACGGTATCGCCCGTCATGAAGAACGGCTCGTAGCCCAGCTCAACCGTGCGCTTGGAGCCATCGCTGAACGTCAGCGACAAGGCCGAGCTCACCGTCGTGCGCGCCATCAGTTCCGGGTTGGCCAGCGTGGGCGCGGCCATGGGCGTGAACGAGGCGGACGTGAACGTCGCGGGCGTTCCGGGCGTCACGGGCGTGTTGGGATCAGGGTTGGGCTGCGAGGGCGACGAGTCATCATCGTCATCGCTCGAATTACAGCCGGCCAGCAGCGCAGCCATGCTGACGCCGCCAATCGGCAGCATCGGCGCGCCTCCCAGCATTTTCAGGAGTCGGCGGCGATTGGCTTGATTCGTGTCTTGCATGCGGGTTCCCAGTTGGATCGGATAAGTGCCCGACCATCACAGTCGAAGCGTGACCGCATTCTGGATAAGCGCCGTGTAAGCCCAATGACAGAAAGCTGTACAGAACCTGAATCCCGCAACAAAAGGCCATCGCGGACTTGTCATGAACAACCGCTATAGTCGGGCGCGTCGCCTTTCGTCTTCTTTTCGTCTTCTCTTCGCCTTCTCTTCTCCTTCTTTCCGCCTTCCTCTTTCGCTTTCTTTTTTGCGCCCTCGCTGCCCCATGCCGCTGTCTTTCCGCCCCGCCCTGCCCTCCGCGTCCGCCGCGCTGCGCGTCCTTGCCGTGCTGGCTTTCGCCGCAGGCGTGGGCGTGTGGGCGTCCATCCTGCTGGCTCCCCGCCCCGGCCCGCTGCCGCCTGCGGTATCCGCCAGCGCGCCGCGCGCAGCCGACAACACGCCGGTGGCGTTATGGTTCGGCAAAGACGAAGTGATGCGCACGCAGATCAGCGTGCTGGGCTTGATTGCAGCCGGCCCGGATGGCGCGGCGGTGCTCAGTGTGGACGGCGGCCCGCCATTGGCGTGGCGCACGGGCGATGAAGTCGCCCCGGGTATCGTGCTGCGCGATATCGCCATAGACGCCGTGACGGTGGAACAAGGGGGAAGAATGAATCGCCTGGCCACCCCCGCCGCGTTGGTAGCGCCGGCGGGAATTGCGCAGGTGAATGAATGAAGTGCGGTTGAACCTTGCGTCGTTGAACGAGGAGTCGTTTAACGATGAATCGTTGAACGATGAGTCGTTGAACGATGCACTGTTGAACGATGCACTGTTGAACGACGCACTGTTGAACGCTACGTGTTGGCGAATCAGACGGCGCGTCCTTTCAAGCGCCCATCAATTTGCCAACGAATCCGCAATCAGCGTTTGCGGCCAGCGGGCCGGCCCATTTGCTTGCGTCCCGCCATATTCGACAGGGATGACCCCGTCGGCTTCTGCGTGGCGGCAGCCAGCTTCTTCTGTTGAAGCGCCTTTTCAACCAACGCCGCCAAACCAGTCGAAGACTTCTCTTTTGTAGCCATTACCGCTCCTTGTAGAAGGGCCATGGTAGCAGGCCCCAAGGAAAAGCCCCGAACTGCGCAAACTGGGATGGCGCAGACACGAACAGTTCAAGGCATCCGGTCAATATGCCGATGCGTGCCCAAGCGACGCAGAATGGCGACGGACCCGTCCATTTCGAACGTGATTTGCCAAGATTTGTTCGGCAACACGTCAATTTTCAGAATGCGCGGATCGAAGCAACCCGTGATCGAATGCAGCCGTAGCTTGTTCGGCTGGGGATATCGGACCAACTCACGGATGGCGGCTTTTGCCGCAGCCTGGATTTCGGGAGGCGCCTTGCGGAAGTCGCGGTCGAACGTCTCTTTTCTGGATAGAGACATGATCCGAATGGCGGCCAAACCTTATTGACCCAACGACTTGAGGAACGCCTCCACATCGTCGTAGGGTTCCCCTGCCACCACCGACGCGACGTCTGCGTCGTTTTCCATCACGGCCCATTTGAGGTCATGCAAATGGGAAAACGCGTCCTTCACCTGACTGATGGCCTTGGCAAAGGATTCCACCACGCCATCACCGTCCCGCAGTTGCAAATCGGCCGCAGCCGCCATGCGTTTGGCCTCCAGCGCACGTCCAAGCTCGGCCACCGCATCCAGCGCGGCGTCAAATGCGCCTTGGATGGCGCCCTCAGGGTCGAGCGCCCGGCGTTCTTGATCGGGTTGATTACAGATGGCGTGCGCCACATCAGCCGCGTTCTTGGAAATGGATTCAAAGGTGTTTGCCAGCACTTCGTTGCCGGCCACGGTGTCTTCGATTGCGCGAAGCAGATGCAGAGAACGGCTGCTCTCGGTTTTAGCGCCTTCTACGATGAAAGCGACCAACCCAATATGGGAAATGATGGAACGCATGTCCGCTTCCTTGTTGCCGGCCTTTTGGCAGCCGTGAAAAAACATGAAGAAAGTATAGACACAAAGCCGAAGTGCCCACTAGTTGTGGGAAGCCGCAAGCCGTGACCTTTCCGACACTCCACGGCTCGTGATGACTTTCAACGTCCCCAATTAGAAAGCCAACCCACTACACCCCGGACCAGAAAATCCTTCCAACATCCCTTGGAGCCGCGCTACCGCAAGCATTACTGTCATATTTCATGTCCACAATTCCGTGCTTCTACCGAAAGAGCGGAGTTGTAAAGTGCGTCAGTTACCGCGCGGGCTTGCCCGCCAGCAAGGTTTCACCCTGATCGAGATCATGGTGGTGATTGTGATCATGGGGATTCTGGCGGCCTTGATTGTGCCGCGCGTGCTCGACCGCCCCGATCAGGCCCGGCAGGTGGCCGCGCGCCAGGATATCGCGGGCATCATGCAGGCGCTCAAGCTGTACCGGCTGGATAACGGGCGCTACCCGACCACCGCGCAGGGCCTGCGCGCGCTGGCGGAAAAGCCGGATGGCGCGAACAACTGGCGCGGCTATCTGGACAAGCTGCCCAACGACCCCTGGGGTCATCCGTATCAGTACCTGAGCCCCGGCGTGAAGGGCGATATCGATGTGTTCTCGTTCGGCGCCGACAACAAGCCCGGGGGCGAAAACGGCGATGCCGACATCGGTTCCTGGGAACTCTGAGCGCGGCTTCACGCTGGTTGAAGTGCTGGTGGTGTTGGTGATTGTGGCCATCGCCGCCAGCATGGTGAGCCTGTCCATCGGCAAGCGCGACAACGGCTTGCGGGCCGACGCGCAGCGCTTGGCGGACGCGTTCACCGTGGCGCAGAGCGAAGCCCGCAGCGATGGACGCGCCATCCGCTGGCTGGCCAATGGCGAGGGCTGGTCGTTCGAACGCGCGGGCCGCTTGCCCGGCCCCAGCGCGCAGGAAGACGTGCCCGTGCCGCTTGACCGCCTGGAACAGGACGAGATGCTGCGCCCGCAATCCTGGCAGGCGGGTGCGGTGCAACTGCGCCTTGCGCCCGACCGCCCGCTTGTCTTCAACACCGAATGGGTGGCCGACCCGATCACGCTGACCCTGCGCGCGGGGGACGCCACCGTCACTTTGCAACGCGACGCCTCCGGCCGCTATGACATCCGCTGAATCGCTCCGCCCCGCTGATCGCCAGCGTGGCTTCACCCTGATTGAAGTGCTGGTGGCGCTTGCCATCATTGCCGTTGCGATGGCGGCCGCGTTGCGCGCGACAGGCGTGATGTCGGCCAACAATCGCGCCTTGCAGGACAAGACGCTGGCGTTGCTGGCCGCGCAGAACGCGCTTACGCAGCTGCGGCTGGAGCAAAGCCTGCCGCGCGCCGGTACGCAGACGGTGCCTTGCCCGCAAGGCGGGCGCGCGCTGCAATGCGAATTGGTTTTCACCAATTCCATGAACCGCAGCTTCCGTCAGGTATCGGTGAATGTGCATGACACGGCCGCGCCCCGGCCCGACGCCGTGCTGCTGCAACTGGACGGGCTGCTGTCCAGCCTGCGATGACGATGCCCTCTGCGCGCCCCACTCCCGCCCGCCGTGCGCAGGGCGGCTTTACGCTGATTGAAGTGCTGGTGGCGCTGGCGCTGATGGCGCTGGTAAGCCTGCTGGCCTGGCGCGGGCTGGCCAGTGTGTCCAACGCACGCGATTGGATCGAACAGCAGGCTGAAGACACCGACGCCATCGTGCGCACGCTGGGGCAGATGGCGCGCGATGTAGAGCTGTCTTACACCGGTCCAAGTTTTGATTCGCCCGGTAAAGACGCCCTGGCCTTGACCAGCGGCTTGCGTCTGCTGCGGCGAACCAGCGGCGGCCAGACCTTGGAACTGCTGCGTCCCGATGCCGATGGCAACGGCTTGTGGCAGCGCGTGCAGTGGCAGGTTCGGGCCGACGGCTTGTGGCGCGCGAGCGGCCCCGCCGCCCCGCGCAGCCCGCTGCCTGCCGCCGTGAATGGCGTGCTGCTGTTGCCGGGCGTGCGGGTGCTGAGCGTGCGCGCCTGGGTGCCCGGCAGCGGCTGGGTCGACGTCAACGCCAGCTTTGGCGCCGCGCCCACCGGCATCGAAATCACACTGGAGCGCGGCGCGGCCGCGGCGCCGCAACGCTACACGCGCATCCTGGAGCTGCCATGACGCGCAAATCATCGCGCTCAGCATCACACCCCCCCTCGCTCCGCGAGCGTGGCGCCGCGGTCATCAGCGCGCTGATCATCGTGGCCATCGTGGCCGCGCTGACGACCAGCCTGTTCCAGCGCCAGACCGCCAGCACCCGGCGCATGGAAAACGAGCTGTCGCGTGTGCAGGCGCGCGTGATGCTGGCGGGCGGCATCGACTGGGCGCGCCTGGTCATCCGCGACCACGGCAAGCGCGAATCCACGACGCGCGGCGATCAGATCTGGGCAACGCCCGTGCTCGACACCCGCATCGAGCGGCCGGGCGACGACCGCGTGGCCGTGTTCTCGGGCCGCGTGCAGGACGAGCAAGGCAAGTACAACCTGAGCAATCTGGCGCGCAACGGCGTGCCGCAGCCCGAGCAGGAAAAGGTGCTGCGCCGCTTGCTGAATGTGCAGCAGCTGCCCGACACGCTGGCCGCCCAACTGATCGACCTCATCGCCGCCGCCCAGCCGCCTGCGCTGGCGGCGGACGCGCCCTCATCCACCAACGGCCAACCCTCCGCCACGCCCGATGCGCGCGCGCCGCTGCCGCGCGGCGTGGATGAAATCGCCGCGCAGCTGGGCCTGGACACGCCGGTACGCAATGAAATGCGCCGCACGATGACCGTGCTGCCCACCGCCACCAGCGTCAACGTCAACACCGCGCCCGCCGAAGTCATCGCGGCGCTGGTGCCTGGCCTGTCGCTGGCCCAGGCGCGCGCGATGACCGGCGAGCGCGACCGCGGCAACTGGTTCAACAACGCCGGCGACTTCGCCAACCGGCTGGCTGGCACGGGTGTGGAAGGGGCCGCGCCCGCCGTCACCACCGCCAGCGGCTGGTTCATGGCCAGCGGCACCGTGGTCTACGAACGCGCCCGGGTGTCCATGCAAGCCCTGGTGCGCAGCGCCCCGCCCGCCGCGCCCGACACGATCTGGACAAGAGAGAACCCTTGAAGAATTCCCTGCGCATTGCGCTTCCCGCCTTGGACGAGTTCACCGCCGACTCGCCCCTACCCTTTGCCTGGTTCGACCGGCGCGGCCGTTGCGCGCAGCAAGGCGAGCTGACCTTGCGCGCGTTGGGCAACGCCTATCCCAACGCCGCGTGCGAAGCGGTGTTGCATCCCGCCGATGTCATCGCCACGACGGTGCAGATTCCCGCCGTGGCCCGCGCCCGCTACGCCGCGGCGGTGCACAGTGCGCTGGAACCGCTGGTGTTGAGCGACCTGGATGCGTTGGCGATCGGCTTTGGCCCACGCGCCGCCGATGGCAGCGTGGCGCTGGCCTGGTCGCCGCGCGAGCCCGTGCGCCGCGCCTGGGGCCTGCTGAACGCGCATGGCCTGCGCGCCCACGCGTTGATTGCGCCGCAAACGCTGGCGCCCACGTCATCGCTTGCGCTACGCGATCCGGCCGACCCGCGCTGGCAAGCGCCGTCGCCATCGTGGTCGCTTGCGATGCCGCAGCTGGCGCCCGCCCGCGTGTCGCGCTGGCGGCCGGTGTGGCGCTGGGGCGCGGCGGCGGCAGTGGTCTGGATCGCGGGGCTGAACATTCATGCCTCTCAGCTGAACGCCGAAGCCGACGCGTTGAAAGCCGGCATGCGCCAGCAGGTGCTGGCCGCCTTTCCTGACCTGCCTGTGGTGTTGGACCCGCCGCGTCAGGCGCAGCAAGGCTTGGACGCGCTGCAAGCCAATCGGGGCGCCGCCAGCGCGGCGGACTTCCTGCCGCTGGCGCGCGCCGCCGCGCAAACGTTGCCGTTCGCAGCCGACAAGGTTGCAAAGCTGACTTACGCCGATCAGGCGCTGACCCTGCAACTGGCGGACGCCGGCGACAACGCCCAACGCGTCGCCGAAACCCCCGCGCTGATCCAGCAAGCCGCCGCCCTCGGCTTAAAGCTGGAACGGGGTGACACCGACAACACTTGGCGCATCCTGCGCAAGCAACCATGACATCGCTACGTTTTCAATCTTCGATCTTGCGCCTGCAAGCGGCCTGGCAATCCCTGCGCAAGCCCATCGACCCCGCGCTTGCCCGCGCGCGTCAGCGGTATCAGGCCCTGGCGCCGCGCGAACGGCGCCTGGTGACGGGCGCCGCTGCGCTGCTGGGCGCCGCGGTGGTGTTCGTAACGCTGATCGACCCGCCCCTGAACACGATGCGCAAGCTTCAGGCCGAACTGCCTGTGCTGCGCGGCCAGGCCGCCACCGTGGCCGACCTGACCACCCAGGCGCGCACATTGCGCCAGCGCTCGGCGGCGCCGTCCGCCTCGATGCCGTCCCCCGCCGAGCTTGGCGCCAGCCTGGAACGCGCCGGGCTGCCCGCGGGCATGTGGACGCTGGCGCAAGCGGAATCCGGCACGGGCGTGCAACTGACACTGAACCAGGCGCCCTCTTCCGCGCTGCTGCGCTGGCTGGATGGCGCGGGCCGCGATTGGGGCCTGGCCACGCAGAACGTGGCGCTGACACGCGCCGCCAATCCCAATGGCCGGCCGCTGCCCGGGCTGGTCAATGGCCAGATCACGCTGGCGCTGCCCGCCAAGGCAGGAGCCCGCTGATGCCGTTGCCCCGTTTGAACAAACGCGCCGCCGCGCTCTGGCTGGCGGGCGCGGCGTGCGCCGTGGCGGCTGGCGTCAGCGTGCTGCCCGCGCGCTGGCTGCTGGCGCTGCAATCAGACGCATCGGTCGTGGCGCTGGCCGATGCCAGCGGCACCTTATGGCGCGGCAGCGCCTGGATTGCGCTCGGCCCCCAAGGCGCGCAGCGCGTGCTGCCGCAAGCCGTGCAGTGGCAATGGCGTTGGGACACGATGGCGCTGGAATTCACGCACCCTTGGCTGCAAGGGCCGCTGCGTGCGCGCGTCAGCTGGAATGGCCTGTCGGTGCCGGCGCAGTCGTTGCGCGTGCCCGCGTCCGTGTTGCCGGCGCTGGGCGCGCCGTGGAATACGCTGGCGCCCGAAGGCATGCTGGAAATCAACTGGCAGGCATTGCGGCTGGGGGGTGACTTACCCGCTGGCCCCCTTGCCGACCTGCGCTGGCGCAACGCCGGCACCGCGCTGACCTCTGTCACGCCCGTTGGCACTTATCTGCTGCGCGTGCAAGGTGCGGGCAAGGCAGGGGCGACGCTGGCGCTCAGCACCGAAAGCGGGCTGTTGACCGTAACGGGGCAAGGCAATGCGGGTGCACGCGGCGTCAGCTTCGAAGGCCAGGCGACCTACGCGGCGTCAGCCAACGACGCGCAACGGGCGGCGCTGGATGGATTGATGTCTACGTTGGGCCGCCGTTCGGGCGACACCGTAACGTTCGGCACCGGCAAATAGGCCGGCGCCGCCGTCACGATAGCGGCCTGCTGACGCGGCGCTACGCGTCGCGCGTGACGCGCACGATTTCCTCGGGCGAGGTCTGCCCGCCTTCCACCCAGCGCTGGCCGTCTTGCCGCATGGTGCGCATGCCGGCCGCCGTGGCGGCCAGGCGCAGCTCGCGTTCGTCGCGCCCTTCGTGGATCAGCCTGCGGGCCTCGTCATCCACCGTGAACAGCTCGTGGATGCCCGAACGCCCGCTATAGCCCGTGTGGTTGCAGGTGGGGCAACCCACCGGATGAAACACGCGCATGCCATCCTGCATCGACGGCTTCTTGCATTCCGGACACAGCTTGCGCACCAGCCGCTGCGCCAGCACGCCCAGCAAGGACGAGGCCAGCAGGAAAGGTTCAACCCCCATGTCCGTCAACCGCGTCACGGCGGACACGGCGTCGTTGGTGTGCAGCGTGGCCAGCACCAAGTGGCCCGTCAAGGACGCCTGCACCGCAATCTGCGCCGTTTCAAGATCGCGGATTTCGCCGATCATGATCACGTCCGGGTCTTGCCGCAAAATGGCGCGCAGGGCCAGCGCAAAGCTCATGTCGATCTTGGCGTTGACCTGCGTCTGGCTGATGCCCGGCAAGTCGTATTCGATGGGGTCTTCCACCGTCAGGATGTTGCTCGTTGCCGCATCCAGACGGCTTAACGCCGCGTACAGCGTGGTGGTCTTGCCGCTGCCGGTCGGGCCGGTCACCAGCACAATGCCGTGCGGCTGCCGGATCAGGCGATCCAGCTGCGTCAGCACCGTGGGGCACATCCCCAGCCGCTCTAGCTGCAAACGCCCGGCTTCCTTGTCCAGCAAACGCAACACCGCGCGTTCGCCGTGGCCGGTGGGTAACGTCGACACACGCACATCAATCGGCCGGCCGCCCACGCGCAGCGCAATGCGGCCGTCTTGCGGCAAGCGTTTTTCGGCGATGTCCAGATGCGCCATGATCTTGATGCGCGAAATCAGCGCGGCGTGCAGCGCCTTACGCGGCGACACCACGTCGCGCAAGGTGCCATCCACGCGGTAACGCACCACCGAGTGCGTCTCAAAAGGCTCGATGTGAATATCGCTGGCGCCATCGCGCGCGGCCTGGGCGAACAGCGCGTTGATCATGCGGATGACGGGCGCGTCGTCCTGCGCTTCCAGCAGGTCGGCCACTTCGGGCATGTCCTGCAACAAGCGGTCCAGGTCGATCTCGTTTTCCGCCACACCCATGACCGATGCGGCGTCTTCGGAATGGCTGTACGCGGCGGTCAGCAAGGTTTCCAGCGCCTCGTCATCCACCTGCGCCAGCGCGACGTCGCCATGGCAGCGTCGAATCTCGCGCACCGCCCATTCCGGCGTGCGCGGGCTGACCGTCAACTGCGCCTGCCCCGCGCGCAGCGACAGCACGGCGCGCTGGGCGCGGGCCCAGGCATAGGGCAAGGGATGCGCGCTCATAGCAGCGACTCGGGGTCCACCGCCACGCTGTGCACAAGCGATTGCGACACGCGGATGGGCGCCGATGCGGAACGCTGGGGCGTCATGCTGGGATACTGCCGCACCGCAAACGATTCCACGGTGGCGGGCGGCGGACGGCGCAGCGTGGCCGCCTGCTGCTCGGGGCGCAGGTCATAGGCATTGTTCGATACCGTCGGCGCGGAACCCGGCGTGGGCAGCATCGGCGCCTGCATGTCGGGCAGCGCCCAGTGTTCGCCCGGCTGCACCGCGGCTTGCGCGCGGCGCATGTAGTCGTAGCGGTCCATCGTGACGCTGGCGCTGCGGTTCGCGTCGCGCACCACGTAGGGGCGCAGGAACACCATCAGGTTGGTCTTCGTGCGCTTGCGCGTGTCGTAGCGGAACAGCGAACCAATCACCGGCAGCGAACCCAAGCCCGGCACACTGTTGGACGTGAGCGTCACGTTCTCTTCCAGCAGGCCGCCCAGCACGATGATCTGGCCGTCGTCGATCAACACGCTGGTGTCGATGGCGCGCTTATTGGTCACGATGCCGGTGGTGGAATTGGAACGGCTTTCATCGATGCTGCTGACTTCCTGATAGATGTCGAGCTTCACCGCACCGCCTTCCGAAATCTGCGGACGAATGTTCAGCTTCAGGCCCACGTCTTCGCGTTCGATCGTCTGGAACGGATTCGAACTGCCGTTGCTGCCCGACGTTACGTACTGGCCCGTCACGAACGGCACCGTCTTGCCCACCAGGATGCTGGCCGACTGGTTGTCCAGCGTCAGCAGGTTCGGCGTGGACAGGATGTTGGCTTCGCCCGTGTTCTGCATGGCGCGCGCCAGCACGCCCAGGTTGATCACCTTGTTGCCCAGCACATCCACCGTGCCCTTGACCACGCCCAGGCTCAAGCCGCCGCCGAGGGCGTCAATCGACGTCGGGCCGGTGCCGGTGATGCCGCTGCCGCCCAGGTTCGTGCCGCCGATGAAGCTGGTGCCGTTGCTGTTGATATTGCCCGCGCCGGTCATCCACTGGATGCCGAATTCCGCGGCCTTTTCTTCGCTGACTTCCACGATCAAGCTTTCCACCAGCACCTGCGCGCGGCGCTGGTCCAGCTGGTCGATCACTTCACGCAAGCTGCGGTACAGCGGTTCCGGCGCCGAGATGATCAGCGAATTGGTGGAGGGGTCGGCCTGAATGGTGGCCCCGCCCGCCGAATACGACACGGCCTGCGTGCTGTTGTCTTCACGCGCAATGCGCTCTTGCTCGCCCGACAAGCCGCCCTTGGACGAGCCCGTCGCGCCGGACATGCCCTGCCCCGGCTGCGTGCTGGTGGCCGACGTGTTCTGTGTGCGCGCGCCGCCTTGGGCGCCGCCCGTGCCGCCGCTTGCGCCGCCCGTCGCGCCCGGGGCCGAATTCGCCTGCCCCGTCAGCAAGCCACCCAGCACTTCGGCGATGCGCGTGGCCTGAGCGTTGCGCATGTACACCACGTGCAGATTGCCCGCGCGGTTCTGCTGCGCGTCCAGCTTCATGATCAGGTCGCGCGCCAAACGCGTGCGCGCCGGGCTGCCCGACCGCACCAGCACGCTGTTGCTGCGCGGGTCGGCTACCACCGCAATACGCTGCGTGGGGTCGCTGCTTTGCGTGTCCAGCAATTGCGACGCCAGAATCGCAATGTCGGTGGCAATGCCGGACTGCACCGGCACCACGTCCGTGTCGATCGAACTGGGCACGTCGATGCGCGCGATGACCTGCGCGATGCGTTCCAGGTTATCGGCGTAGTCCGTCACCACCAGCGTGTTGTTGCCGGGATACGCGTTGATGGGGTTGTTCGGCGGCACCATCGGGCGCAGCACAGGCACGAGGTTCGCCGCGTTCTCGTACTTCAAGGGGAACACGCGCGTCAGCATTTCGCCGCTGTTGCCGCCGCCTTTGGCAAATGCCGACACCGGCACCGGCCCGCGCGCAGCGCCCCCCGCAGGCGCGCCGCCCACGCTCGTCGCCGGCCGCGTGTTGCCCACCACCGCGCTGCCTTGCAGCTTGGCGTCGGCTTCAGGCACCACGCGCGTCACGCCATCCACATCAACGATGGCGAAGCCCTGCAAGCGCAGCGCACCCGTCAGCATCGACAAGGCCTGCCCACTATCCACGGGCCGGTCCGACACCAGCGTGAGCTTGCCCTTGACGCGCGGGTCCACCAGGAAGTTGCGCTGCGTGAACAGCGACAACGCGCGCAGCACGGCGGGGATGTCGGTGTCGACGAAATTCAGGCTGACACGGTTGTCCGCCTGTTGAGCATGGGCCGTGCTGATTGCCGGTCCGATTTGGCTTGCCGCAAGCAAGACTGCAAGGCTGAATTGCGCGATGTGACGCATGACGAGGTAGGTGCCTGGAGACGTGAAATCGTGTGAAAAAACGTGAAAGCGCGTCGGAGTATACGGGGTGACAGTGCAACACTACGGTCATATTTGACATGCAACATATCGGCTTGAAACCCTTTAAATTCGGGGCTCTTGCGCGTTTTGCATTTGCATTTTTCTGATGCGTTTTGCATCCGCGCGGCCCCTGCTTTCACCATGCCTTCCTTTCGATACGAAGCCACCGACGCGTTAGGCAAAATCGTGCGCGGCACGATAGATGCCGACACCGAACGCGGCGCCCGCAACCAGTTGCGCGGCCGTGGCTTGTTGCCCTTGTCCACGGCATTGGCGGCGCGCGCGGAAGGCCTGGGCGCCAGCCTGCGCACCCGCTTGTCCGACGCCGACCTGGCGTGGCTGACGCGTCAGCTGGCCAGCCTGCTGGCCGCGCGCCTGCCCTTGGATGCCGCGCTGTCGGCCACGCTGGAGCAAGCCGAAAAAAAACATATCGCCGCCACGCTGGGCAGCGTGCGCGACGACGTGCGGGCCGGCCATCGCTTGTCGACCGCGCTGGCCGCCCGGCCGCGTGACTTTCCCGAGATTTATCGCGCGCTGATCGGCGCGGGCGAAGAGTCCGGCGACCTGGCGCAAGTGATGGAAAAGCTGGCCGACTACATCGAAGAACGCAACACCTTGCGCAGCAAGGTGATGACGGCATTCATCTACCCTGCGGTGGTGGCGAGCGTGTCGGTCATCATCGTGATTTTTCTGTTGGGCTATGTGGTGCCGCAGGTGGTGTCCGCGTTCAACCACGCCAAGCAGCAACTGCCTTTGCTGACCCGCGTGATGCTGGGGCTGTCGGACTACGTGCGCGAATGGGGCGCGGTGACGGGCGTGGCGCTGGTGGTGGCCATTGCGCTGTGGCGCTATACGTTGCGGGCGCCTGCCGCACGGCGCGCCTGGCATGCGCGCGTGCTGAAGCTGCCGTTGGCGGGGCGCTTTGTTTTGGGCGTGAACGCCGCGCGCTTTGCCTCCACGCTGGCCATCTTGTGCGGCAGCGGCGTCGCCTTGTTGACTGCGCTGGAAGCCGCGCGCCGCACCTTGGGCAACGATGTGCTGCGCCTGGCGGTGGACGAAGCATCGGCGCGCGTGCGCGAAGGCGCGGCGCTGTCGGCGTCATTGGGTGCGCAGAAAGTGTTCCCGTCGTTGCTGGTGCATTTGATTGCCAGCGGCGAAAAAACCGGCCGCTTGCCCGAGCTGCTGGACCGCGGCGCGCAGAACCTGTCGCGCGATCTGGAACGGCGCGCCATGGCGATGACGGCGCTGCTGGAGCCCGCGCTGATCCTGCTGATGGGCGGCTTTGTGCTGCTGATCGTGCTGGCGGTGATGATGCCGATTCTGGAAATGAACCAGCTCATCCGCTAGAAGTACGAAGGCGCTCGCCCCGATGCCGGAGCGAGCGCCTTGACTAAGATGACGTGGCCGCGATGGCGGTCAACAGGCGGCGCGGATCACAGCGCTTCTTCGTCGCTTTCGCCGGTGCGGATGCGGATGGCTTGTTCGACGGGCGACACGAAAATCTTGCCGTCGCCGATCTTGCCGGTGCGCGCGGCCTTGACGACGGCTTCGATGGCGGCTTCGACCTGATCGTCGGGCAGCACAACTTCAACACGGATCTTGGGCAGGAAGTCCACCACGTATTCCGCGCCACGATACAGTTCGGTGTGGCCTTTCTGACGGCCGAAACCCTTGACCTCGGTGACGGTCAAGCCGCTGACGCCGACTTCGGCCAGCGCCTCGCGGACTTCGTCGAGCTTGAAGGGTTTGATGATGGCGGTGACTTGTTTCACGTTGGTCGTCCTGGGTGTTTGATCTGTTGCGGCGCCCGGGCCGCCGCTTGCAAGGCGGCCAAAGCGCGATGAATAAGAGAATAACACCGGGGCCCGCCGCGCAAGCGGGCCGCCAGCGTCATTGCGGGAGAACCCCGATCAGGCGCCTGGTTCGGCGTCTGGAATGCGTTCGGCGTCGCGCATCCACACCACCGATTCCGAATCGCTGGGCGCGCGCCAATCGCCGCGCGGCGACAACGAGCCGCCCGAGCCCACCTTCGGCGCGTTCGGCACGCAGGTGCGCTTGAACTGGCTGGTGCGGAAAAACTTGTCCAGGAAAATCTTCAGGTTGCGCTTGATGGCGGCCAGGTCGTACTGGTTGCGCACGACATGCCCGGCTTCCGGCCACGCGCCCGCCTCGCGGTCACGCCAGGCGGCCAGCGACAGGAACGCAACCTTGGTGGGCGCAAAGCCATAGCGCAGCGTGTAGTACAGGTTGAAGTCCTGCAATTCGTACGGGCCGATGGAATCTTCGCTTTTCTGAACGGGCTTGTCGTCCGCGCCGCCCGGCACCAATTCGGGGCTGACGTCGGTGCCCAGCACGTCCAGCAACACGGCGGCGCCCTCGTCGCCCAGGCGGCCAGACTCGGCCACCCAGCGCACCAGATGCGTGATCAGGGTCTTGGGCACGCTGGCGTTCACGCTGTAGTGCGACATGTGGTCGCCCACGCCATACGTGCACCAACCCAGTGCAAGCTCGCTCAAGTCGCCCGTGCCGATGACGATGGCGTTGCTGAAATTCGCCAGGCGGAACAGGTGGTTGGTGCGCTCGCCGGCCTGGACGTTTTCGAACGTGATGTCGTAGACCGGCTTGCCGTCGGCATAGGGGTGGCCCAGGTCTTTCAGCATTTGCAGGCAGCTGGGGCGGATGTCGATTTCGGACGCCGTGCAGCCCACCACCGCCATCAGCCGGCGCGCCTGTTGCAGCGTGCGGGTGCTGGTGGCGAAGCCCGGCATGGTCACGGCCAGGATGTTCGACCGCGGCAGGCCCAGCGTATCCATGGCCTGCGCGCACACCAGCAAGGCGTGCGTGGAATCCAGCCCGCCGGAAATACCGATGACCACCTTCGCCATCTTGCTGGCCGACAAGCGCTGCACCAGCGCCTGCACCTGGATGCTGTAGACCTCTTTGCAGCGCGCGTCGCGGCGTTGCGGGTCGGCCGGCACGTAGGGGAATCGCGCCACGCGCCGCTCAAGCGGCAGCTCGGCGTCATCCAGCGGCGGGTTCACCGGCACCGCCACGGTGCGGAACTTGCGCACCTCGTCCTGATGGCGGCGCACCGACTGGCCGAACGTGGTCTGGCGCATGCGCTCGCGCGACAGACGGTCCAGGTCCACGTCCGAGAACAGCAGATGGGAATGGTTCAGAAAGCGTTCGGACTCGCCCAGCAGCTCGCCGTTTTCGTAGATCAGCGCCTGGCCATCCCAGGCCAGGTCGGTAGACGATTCGCCCCGCCCCGCCGACGTATACATATAGGCGGACAGGCAGCGCGCCGATTGCTGCGCCACCAGTTGATGGCGGTATTCCGACTTGCCCACGACGATGTTCGAAGCGGACAGGTTGACCAGCACGGTCGCCCCGGCCAAGGCCGCAAACGACGACGGCGGGATCGGCACCCAGACGTCTTCGCAGATTTCAACGTGGAATTGGAACAGCGGCAGCTTGTCCATCTGGAACAGCAGCTCGGGGCCGAACGGCACCGTCTGGTCCAGCAAGCGGATGTCAGTAGCGGCCGCGCAATCGGCGGCGCTGAACTGGCGTGCTTCGTAGAACTCGCCGTAGTTGGGCAGGTAGCTCTTGGGCACCACCCCCAGAATGCGGCCGCCTGCCGCGACCACCGCGCAATTGAACAGTTGGTGCGACACGCGCAGCGGCGCGCCGACGATGACGGCGATGTCCAGCTCGGCCGTGGCGGCCACCACGTGGGCCAGCGCCGCTTCGCATTCGTCCAGCAGCGCTTTCTGGTGGAAGAGATCGTCGCAGGTGTAGGCGGACAGGCCCAGCTCGGGGAACGCCACCAGCACGGCGCCGCCCTGGGCGGCTTGCTGGGCCAATTCAATGGTCTGCGCGGCGTTGTAGGCCGGATCGGCGACCCGGCATTCGGGTACGCCGACCGCCACCCGGGCGAAGCCGTGGGAATACAGGTTGAAGAACGGGTTCGACATCGGGGTGATCGCCTGGAGTCAATAAAGACTTAAGTTCCAACCGGCGGATTATCTCATGGCGCCCCGGGGCCGCCAGGCCCCTGGCGCGGCATCATCCCGTCAGCCGGGCCGCGCTCAGGCGGCATGCCTTGCCCATCCGCAAGCGCCAGCCCTTGCCGGTCGCGTTCAGCGGCCAGCGCCGTCTGGATGGCGTTTTCACGCAGCTGGCTGCCCATGGCGCCGATATCCGCGCCGGACGGCTGCTGGTACAGGCGCAGGCCCAGCTCCGGCAGAATCGCCAGCAGGTGGTCAAAAATATCACCCTGGATGCGCTCGTACTCCACCCAGGCGGTCACCGCCGTAAAGCAATAGACCTCGACCGGGATGCCGTCGGCGGTGGGCTCCATCATGCGCACCATCATCGCCATGTCTTGCCGCACTTCCGGGTTCTGCTTCAGAAACGCCAGCCCATACGCGCGGAACGTGCCGATATTGGTCAGCCGGCGGCGGTTGGCCGGCACGCTGGCCAGCTCGCCCATCGTCTGATTGGCCTGCGCGATGTCGTGCGTCTTGGCTTGCAGATAATCATGCAGCAGCCGGAACCGCATCAGCCGCTGGGCTTCTTCGTCGGTCAGGAAGCGCACGCTGGATGCATCGATACGCAAGGTGCGCTTGATGCGCCGCCCGCCCGATTCAAACATGTGGCGATAGTTGCGATAGCTTTCCGAGAACAACTTGTAGGTGGGCACCGTGGTGACGGTGTTGTCCCAGTTCTGCACCTTGACGGTATGCAGGGCAATGTCTTTGACGAAGCCGTCGGCGTTGGACTGCGGCATTTCGATCCAGTCGCCAATGCGCAGCATGTCGTTGCTGGTCAGTTGCGTGCTGGCCACCAGTGACAACAGCGTGTCCTTGAACACCAGCAGCAGCACCGCCGACAGCGCGCCCAGGCCGGAAATCATCCATAGCGGGGAGCGGTCGATCAGGATGGAAAGCACCAGCACAGTGCACACCGCCATCAACACCAGCTTGCTGATCTGGATATAGCCCTTGATCGACCGGGTTTGCGCGCGCGTCGTGGCGGAATACGTGTCTTGCCAGGCGCTCAGCACGCCGGAGAACGCCACGAACACACAGATCCACGCGCCGGCATGCGCCAGCCGGCCCACCACCGACACCGCTTTTTCCACATGCGGAACCAGGCCGATACCCATCGACACCACGGCAAACGGCACCGCATACCAAAGGTTCTGATAGGCGCGGCGGCGTTGCAGGGCCTTGTCCCAATCGCCCCGGCCGCTCAGCACCAGCACCCGGTGCGCCAGCAGCAGCACGACGCGCGCGACCACCCACTGGACGAACAGCGCCGTCAGGATCAGTGCGCCAATGCCGACCAGCGTCTGCGCCCAAGCCTCGTGCGGCATGTGCGTATCAAGCTGGGTTACCAGTTCTTCCCATTCCAGGGGCATATTCTTCTGACTCGCTCTAAGGTCTTGAAACTAACCGGGGATTATCCGACAAGTCGCGCCCTGCCGCGGTTCCGGGGCGTTGAAATTGGGGCCATGCTACCCCCTTGCGTGCGCCGCCGGTTCGGCAGGCCCTATAATTCCGCCCATCATGGCAAACACTCCCTCCTCCGATCAAAACCAGTTCGCCAATAAGGCGCAGGCCTGGTCCGCCCGGTTCTCGGAACCGGTTTCCGAACTCGTCAAACGCTATACGGCGTCCGTGGATTTCGACAAGCGCCTGGCGCGTCACGACATCCAG
This sequence comes from Achromobacter sp. NPDC008082, assembly GCF_042957345.1. Classification (NCBI taxonomy): domain Bacteria; kingdom Pseudomonadati; phylum Pseudomonadota; class Betaproteobacteria; order Burkholderiales; family Alcaligenaceae; genus Achromobacter; species Achromobacter sp. NPDC008082. The sequence goes on along the minus strand of NZ_JBIBIB010000005.1, from coordinate 512,572 downwards.
GGCTCGCTCGCGCATGCAGACATGCTGGCCGCCCAGGGCATCATCGGCGCCCAGGACTTGGCTGACATCCAGCGCGGCATGACCCAGATCCTGTCTGAAATCGACGCCGGCAGCTTCCAATGGCTGCTGGATCTGGAAGACGTGCACCTGAACATCGAAAAGCGCCTGGTGGAACTGGTGGGCGATGCGGGCAAGCGCCTGCACACCGGCCGTTCGCGCAACGACCAGGTCGCCACCGACATCCGCCTTTGGCTGCGTGATGAAATTGACAACCTGCAAGACCTGCTGCGCCAGCTGCGCCACGCGCTGGCCGCCGTCGCGCTGGAGAACGCCGGCACCATCATGCCGGGCTTCACTCACCTGCAAGTCGCCCAGCCCGTCACCTTCGGCCACCACCTGCTGGCTTACGCCGAAATGTTCGGCCGCGACGCCGAGCGCCTGGCCGACTGCCGCCGCCGCGTGAACCGCCTGCCGCTGGGCGCCGCTGCACTGGCCGGCACGTCTTTCCCCATCGACCGCGAACGCGTCGCCAAGACGCTGGGCTTTGATGGCGTGTGCCGCAACTCGCTGGACGCCGTGTCCGACCGCGACTTCGCCATCGAATTCTGCGCCGCCGGCGCGCTGATCATGACGCACGTGTCGCGCCTGTCTGAAGAGCTCGTGCTCTGGATGAGCCCGCGCGTGGGCTTTATCGACCTCGCCGACCGCTTCTGCACCGGCAGCTCGATCATGCCGCAAAAGAAAAACCCCGACGTGCCTGAGCTTGCCCGTGGCAAGACCGGCCGCGTCAACGGCAACCTGGTCGCCCTGCTGACCCTGATGAAAGGCCAGCCGCTGGCCTACAACAAGGACAACCAGGAAGACAAGGAAGGCCTGTTCGACACCGTGGACACCGTGCGCGACACGCTGACCATCTTTGCGGACATGGCTGCCGGCATCAAGGTCAAGGCCGACAACATGCGCGCCGCCGCCCTGCAAGGCTTCGCCACCGCCACCGACCTGGCCGACTACCTGGTCAAGCGCGGCGTGCCGTTCCGCGACGCGCACGAAGTGGTCGCCCACGCCGTGCGCGATTGCGAACAACGCGGCTGCGACCTGGCTGACCTGTCCACCGACGAACTGAAGGCCTATCACGCCCAGATCGGCGACGACGTCCACCAGGTGCTGACGCTGGAAGGCTCCGTCGCCGCCCGCAAGCACGTCGGCGGCACCGCCCCCGAACGCGTGGCGGAAGAAGCCAAACGCGTCCTGGCGGAAACGGCCGAAGGCTGATTCCGGCTCTGGCTGGCTATGGTTGGCTAGGTAAAACAAGGCCCCCGATTGGGGGCCTTGTTGCGTTTGGGGCACATCAACAATGTTGAAAAATCGAAGCCCCCCAAAAAAAACAGGGGCAGCTTTCGCTCCCCCTGCGCAAAGGCCCTACGAGACACCTCGCCCGCCCCTGCGCGTGCAGAAACGAGCCGGTTCTCGTGCCGCCGGCGCGGCTGATTGCCAAGGCTGGATTACACGGGAATCGATGACCGGCGCGTATCACTGAAACTGGGTATTTTTTAAGGCACGTAGAGCGCGGGAAGGGGCGACAGGTGCGCAAGGTGCGATAGGCGCGACACGTGCGACACGTGCGATAAGCGCGACAGGCGCGAACGGCCCGAAAGGCAATTCGTACAGGAATGGGCACATCCAGTCACATCCGACTACGGGCCGGGCCAGGGTCTCCGATATGATCGCAACTCGTTGCGACCTGCCCCCTATTTGCTCCTCTATTTGCTCCTCTATTTGCTCCTCTATTTGCTCCTCTATTTGCTCCCACATTTGCGCCCCCTATTTGCGCCCCTTGTTGTGCCCCTCCATGCGCCTATCGCCCGCCACTCGCCGCCTTCACGCGCTACGCCCGTTGCGCCAACCCACCGTGATCGTTCTGGCAGCCCTGGGCCTGCTGGCTGCCAGCATCCACCCGGCAGCACTGGCGCAGACGGCGCGCAAGCCTTCTCCCTATGAGAACGCCCGCCCGCTGCGCCCGGATGAGCGGGCGGCCAAGCAGGCAGAGGATGCCAAGCACGGCGGGCCGGCGTATTTGAACCATGTCCGCACGCAGGCGGAATTCCAGCAACTGGCGCGCGTGTATAACGCCGGCACGCCGCTTGAGATTCCGCATGTGCTGTTCGTGATTGACCGGCGCCACGGCGACCGCATCTATTACATCGACACGCCACGCTATACGCTGCACGAGAACTTTGCGCGCGAACGCCGGCTGTTGCCGGACGCGGACAAGGCCACGCTGATTGCCCAGTACAAGGACCCCGACCGGCGTCTGCTGTTCGGCACCTTGAGCTGGCAGCGCGATCTGCCCGGCTACACCTACGAATTCTGGGAAGGCGACCGCGTGACGCCCGCGTTATTGCGCCTGACCGAAGACAAGCTGCGCGCGACCTTCTACGAGCCCGTGCGCTTCAAGGCGAACTCCACGGCGCAAGAGCAAACGGCGCAAACCGCCGGGCTGGCCGTGGTGACGCAAGAAGCGCTGTTGCGCGAACAGACGTTTCTGCCGCTGAACACCGGCCGTGCGCAGGGCCGCCTGCGCATTGTGAAGTCGGTGGAAGACACGCCGGATCTGGCGCCCACCGATATCGTGGTGCTGGACGAAGTGCCTGTCGCCATTTCGCCGGTCGCGGGCCTGGTCACCCAGCGGCCGTCCACCTTGTTGTCGCATGTGAACCTGCTGGCCAAGGGCTGGCGCATTCCCAACGCTTACGTGCGCAATGCCGTCTCGGCGCTGCGCCAGTATGACGGCCAGTGGGTGGAGCTGACCGTCAACAGCAATGGCTACCAGGTGCAGCCCATCGCCAAGCCCGAGGCCAAAGCCGATCCAACCCCCAATCCAACTCCCGGAACTACACCCGGAACTACACCCGGAACTCAACCCGGCACCAAACCCGACGGCAAACCCAGCGCCGCCGCCCTGCCCAAACCCGATCTGTCTGTCCGCGCGCTAAAGCCGCTGACCGGCATGGCCACGCGCGACAGCCGGTACTGCGGCGTCAAGGCGGCCAACCTGGGCGCACTGAAATCGGCGCTGCCGCCGCTGGCCAGCGTGCCCGACGGCTTCTGCATTCCATTCGCCCAGTACGCGGCATTCATCAAGCAACTGGGCATTCCGGCACGCATCGCCGCGCTGGAACAGCGGCCCGACTTCGCCCGGGACGCCAACGTGCGCCGCGCCGAACTGGCGGCATTGCGGCAAGACATCATCGCCGCCCCGCCCGACCCCGCGCTTGCCGCCGCCTGGCGCGAACGCTGGACCAAGCAGTTGCAGGGGCGCGGCGTGTTCGTGCGCAGCTCGTCCAATTCCGAAGACCTTCCGGGCTTCAGCGGCGCGGGTCTTTACACCACCGTGCCTAACGTGACGCAGGCTGACGCGTTGGCGCATGCCGTGCAAACCGTATGGGCGTCGGTCTATAACTTTGAAGCCTATGAGGCGCGTCGCGCGGCCGGTATCGGCCAGGATGGCGTGGTGATGGCGGTGCTGGTGCAGCAGGCGGCGGCGTCAGACAGTTCGGGCGTGATGATTACGCGCGATCCGTTTGATGCGTCGCGCCGCTACGTCACGTACATTTCCGCCAAGCGCGGGCTGGGCATCAAGGTGGTGGAAGGCAAGCGCCAGGCCGAACAGCTGATGTATTCGACTTGGTCCAAGGCGGTTCAGGTGCTGAGCCGATCGGCCGAGGACACGCAGTTGGTGGCCGACGCCGCGGGTGGCGTGCGCGAGGTGCCGATTGAAGGATCAAGACAGGTGCTGAATGATGCGCTCGTTGCGCGGCTGGCGGCCGTGGGCAACCAGATCAAGCTGCGCTTGGGCAATGTGGATCAGGATATCGAATGGGCCGTGCAAGGCGACAACATCATCGTCTTGCAAGCCCGGCCGTACATCGACGGCAGCCGGTAGCGGCGCTTGCCGCCACCGGCTGATCATCAAACCCGCCCAAGACGAATCAGATGTGCAGCGCGTGGCCCAGCGCTTTCAAAGCCGCTTCCTGCACCGCTTCGCCCAAGGTCGGATGCGCGTGAATGGTGCCCGCCACATCTTCCAGCGTGGCGCCCATTTCCAGCGACTGCCCAAACGCCGTCGACAGTTCCGACACACCGCGCCCCACCGCTTGCCAGCCCACGATCAAGTGGTTGTCGCGCCGCGCCACCACGCGGACAAAGCCGTCGGTGGACTCCAGCGTCATCGCGCGGCCATTGGCGGCAAACGGGAAGGATGCCGTCAAGCAGTCCAGCCCCGCGCCCTCTGCTTCCGACGGCGACAGGCCCGCCACCACGACTTCCGGGTCGGTAAAGCACACGGCGGGAATGGAAGCCGGCTGGAAATGCCGGCGTTTGCCCGCCACCAGTTCCGCCACCATTTCGCCCTGCGCCATCGCGCGATGCGCCAGCATCGGCTCGCCGGCAATGTCGCCAATGGCCCAGACGTCGCGCATCGATGTGCGGCATTGGTCGTCAATGCGCAGCGCGTTGCCCTTGCGATCCAGTTGCAGGCTTTCCAGGCCCCAGCCTTGCGTGCGCGGACGGCGTCCCACCGCGATCAGCACGCGGTCGGCCGGCAACAGCGTTTCGGCGCCGGACGTATCCTGAATACGCACCGCATCGCCCGCGCCGTTCAAGCCCAGCACCTTGCGGCTGACGTGCAGCGCCACGCCCATCTTCACCAGGGCGGCGGCAACGGGCTTGGTCAGTTCGGCGTCGTAGGTGGGCAGGATGCGGTCCTGCGCTTCCACCACGGCGACTTCCGCGCCCAGTTTGCGGTACACGGTGCCCAGTTCCAGGCCAATGTAGCCCCCGCCCACCACCACCAATTGCTTGGGGATGGACGTGGGCGACAAGGCTTCGGTGGACGACACCACGATGCCGCCAAACGGCATCGATACGAGCGGCGTGGGTTCAGAGCCCGCCGCCAGCAACAGGTGTTCGCATTGGATGCGCAGCGTGCCGCCGTCGGCCGTCGTGACTTCGGCGGTTTTGCCGTCCAGCAGGCTGGCCCAGCCCTGCACGACTTCCACGCCGTTCTTCTTTAACAGCGCGCCGACGCCGCCCGTGAGCTTGCCGACGATGCCGTCCTTCCACGACACCGTCTGCGCGATATCGATGGCGGGCGTGGCCACCGAAATGCCGAGCGCCGACTTGCCCGCGTAGTGGCGCGCCTTGTCGAATTCCTCGGCGGCGTGGATCAGCGCCTTGGACGGAATGCAGCCGATGTTCAGGCAGGTGCCGCCCAGTTGCGCGCCTTCGACCAGGATGGTCGGCACGCCCAGCTGGCCAGCGCGAATGGCGGCCACGTACCCGCCCGGGCCGCCGCCGATCACCAGCAAGGTCGTTGTCTTTGTGATCTGGCTCATGCTTACTCCACGAAAAGCAGCGCGGGTTGTTCCAGCAGCGCGCGCACTGCCTGGATGAAGCGCGCCGCGTCCATGCCGTCCACCACGCGGTGGTCAAACGACGACGACAGGTTCATCAGCTTGCGCGCCACCACGGCGCCATTGCGGAACGCGGGCCGCTCAACGATACGGTTCACGCCCACGATGCCCACTTCGGGATGATTGATCACCGGCGTCGTGACGATGCCGCCCAAAGGCCCCAGGCTGGTGATCGTGATGGTGGAGCCGGACAGCTCATCGCGCCCGGCCGTGCCGCTGCGCACGGCTTGCGCCAGCCGGCCGATCTCGGCCGCCATGGACCAGAGGTCGCGCGCTTCGGCGTGGCGCATCACCGGCACCATCAAGCCGCCATCGCTTTGCGTAGCGATGCCGATGTGCACGGCGCCGTAACGCGTGACCACGCCGCCTTCATCGTCATAGCGCGCATTGATCTGCGGAAAATCGCGCAGCGCCACGACCATGGCGCGCGCCAGCAACGGCAGCAAGGTCAGCTTGCCGCGCGACTCGCCCCATTTCTGGTTCAGCTGCACGCGCAAGTCTTCCAGTTCGGTCACGTCGATTTCCTCGACGTAGCTGAAGTGCGGAATGCGGCGCTTGGACTCGGCCATCTTCTGCGCGATCTTTCTGCGCAGCCCGATGACAGGCACCGCATCTTCGTCATGGCGTTCGACATACGCCGTGCCGCCGCGCGCAGCGTTGCCCGCCCCTTGCGATTGCAGATAGGCGTCCAGGTCCTCGTGCATGACGCGGCCGGCCGGGCCGCTGCCCGCGACGAAACGCAATTCAATGCCGAGATCCCACGCGCGCTTGCGCACGGCAGGCGAGGCCAAGGGTTTGTCGCCGGGTTGGCGCGGGACAACCGGCGCGGCCGGCGTTGCGCGCGCGGATGAAGCAGAGTGTGCCTTGGCAGGTGCAGCGGCCGGCGCCATCGACGCCGCGATCTGGCCGGCGATACCGCCGCCCGCTTTCCCGGCAGTCACCCCAGGCGCATCGCCCGCTGCCGGCTTGGCCTCCTGCGGCTTAGCCTCTTGGCGATTGGCATCTTGGCGATTGGCTTCTTGGCGATTGGCCTCTTGGGAATTGGCCTCTTGCAGCGCAGCCTTCGCCGGCGCCCCCGCACGCACATTGCCCTCGCCTTCCACTTCCAGGCGGATCAATTCCCCGCCCACGGCCATCACCTGGCCCACGTCGCCGCCCAGCGCCACCACCTTGCCCACGACCGGCGATGGAATTTCCACCGTGGCCTTGTCCGTCATCACGTCGGCCAGCGGCTGATCTTCGGCGACGGTGTCGCCTACCTTGACGTGCCAGCCCACCAGTTCGACCTCGGCAATGCCTTCGCCGATGTCAGGCATCTTGATGATATGAATCCCCATCTCACACCTCCATCGCGCGTTTGAACGCTTCGCCGACCCGGCGCGGGCCGGGGAAGTACGCCCATTCCTGCGCATGCGGATAGGGAGTGTCCCAACCGGTCACGCGCTCGACAGGCGCCTCCAGGTGATGGAAGCAATGCTCTTGCACCAGCGCAATCAATTCCGCGCCGTACCCGCAGGTGCGCGTGGCTTCGTGCACCACCACGCAGCGGCCGGTCTTCTTCACCGAGTTCACGATGGTTTCCAGGTCCAGCGGCCAGAGGCTGCGCAGGTCGATGACTTCGGCGTCGATGCCGGTTTCTTCGGCGGCCGTCAGCGACACATACACCGTCGTGCCGTACGTCAGCACCGTCAGCGCATTGCCCGGCCGCACAATGGCGGCGGAATCCAGCGGCACCGTGTAGTAACCCGTGGGCACCACACTGCCCGGGCGGCCGGTCCATGGCGTGACGGGGCGGTCATGGTGGCCATCGAACGGGCCGTTATAGAGCCGCTTGGGTTCCAGGAAGATCACCGGGTCATCGTTCTCGATGGACGCAATCAACAAGCCCTTGGCGTCATACGGATTGGACGGCATCACCGTGCGCAGCCCGCACACCTGCGTGAACATGGCTTCGGGGCTTTGGCTGTGCGTCTGGCCGCCGTAGATGCCGCCGCCGCAAGGCATGCGGATCGTCATCGGGGCGATGAACTCGCCCACCGAGCGGTAGCGCAGGCGCGCGGCTTCCGACACGATCTGGTCAGACGCCGGGTAGAAATAATCCGCGAACTGGATTTCGCACACGGGCCGCAGGCCATAGGCGCCCATGCCCACCGCCACCCCGACGATGCCGCCTTCAGAGATAGGCGTGTCGAACACGCGCGAACTGCCGTACTTGGTTTGCAGGCCTTCCGTGCACCGGAACACGCCGCCGAAATAGCCCACGTCCTGGCCGAACACCACCACGTTGTTGTCACGCTCCAGCATCACATCCATGGCCGAGCGCAAAGCCTGAATCATGGTCATCGGCGCAGAGGCCGGACCCACGTTGTTATCAATGGCCATGATCACACTCCGAGCTGCTGGCGCTGCCGGCGCAGATGCTCCGGCATGTCTTTGTAGACGTCTTCAAAAATGCTGGCGGCGCTGGGGACGTGGCCGTCCACCAGGGTGCCGTAGCTTTCCGCTTCCTTTTGGGCGGCAACGATCTCGGCGTCGAGTTCGGCGCGCACAGCGTCGTGCTCGGCGTCTGACCAGATGCCCAATCCGATCAGGTGCTTCTTGAAGCGCTCAATCGGGTCGCCCAGCGGGAAGTGCGCCCAGTCGTCGCCGGGCCGGTACTTGGAAGGGTCGTCGGAGGTGGAGTGCGGACCCGCGCGGTACGTCACCCATTCGATCAGGGTTGGGCCCAGGTTGCGGCGGGCGCGTTCGGCGGCCCAGCGCGAGGCGGAATAGACCGCCAGGAAATCATTGCCATCCACGCGCAGCGACGCAATGCCGCAGCCCACGCCGCGGCCCGCAAAAGTGGCGCCTTCGCCGCCGGCAATCGCCTGGAACGTCGAGATGGCCCACTGGTTGTTGACCACGTTCAGGATGACCGGCGCGCGGTAGACGTGCGCAAAGGTCAGCGCGGTGTGGAAGTCGGCTTCGGCGGTGGCGCCGTCGCCAATCCAGGCCGATGCGATGCGCGTGTCGCCCTTGATGGCCGAGGCCATCGCCCAGCCCACCGCTTGAATGAACTGCGTGGCCAGGTTGCCCGAAATCGTGAAGAAACCGTTTTCGCGATCGGAATACATCACCGGCAACTGGCGGCCCTTGAGGGGGTCGCGCTCGTTGGACATCAGCTGGCACATCATCGTCACCAGCGACACATCGCGCGACAGCAGGATGCTTTGCTGGCGGTAGGTCGGGAAACACATGTCGCCCTGCTCAAGCGCCAGCGCGTGGGCGGAGCCGATGGCTTCTTCGCCCAGGCTCTGCATGTAAAACGAGATTTTCTTCTTGCGCTGGGCGGTCAGCATGCGCCCGTCGAAGATGCGCGTTTTCAGCATGGCCCGCATGCCGGCGCGCAGCTGATCGTTGCTGATCTCGGGCGCCCACGGGCCGACGGCGCGGCCGTCGTCATCGATCACCCGGACCAGGCTGTACGCCAAGGCGCCGGTATCAACCGCGGCAACATCAATGGGGGGTTTGGGCACCTCGCCAGGCGGCGAAAGATGCAGATAGGAAAAGTCAGTCTTGCAACCCGGACGCCCTGTAGGCTCGGGGACGTGCAACTTCAACGGCCCATATTGGCTCATATTTTGTCTCCACGCTTGATCGTGTCACGCGTTTTCTTCCTACCAAGACATTGCCAAAGGCGTGTGACCCTAAGCGCTGCCATCGTCGGCCCGCGCATAGGGATAAATATGCGTGGCCGTCGACGAGATTAGCACAGGGGACAGGCTCGTTGAGGCGGGTCAGCCGTGCCGCCGACCCGCATCGCACTAGGGGTTTTTCCCTGGTTTACCAGCGGTAGCTCAGGGTGGCATAGAGCGTGCGCGGGTCGCCATAACGGCAGCCTGTGGCGCCCGCGCAAGCCAGGTAGCCGCGGTTGAACAGGTTGCGCGCGTTCACCGTCAACGACAGGCCAGAGAGCGTCGGGTCCAGCGCGCCGAAGTCATAGGCGGCCATGGCGTCGACCAGGAATTGGCCCGGCACGTTGGCGGGGTAACCGGGCAGATTCGTCGAGCTGGCGTAACGCACGCCCGCGCCCACGGTCAGCCCGGCCACGCCGGCGGCGGTCAGGTTGTAGTCGGCCCAGACAGAGGCGCTGTGCAGCGGCACCAATGCGATGCGCTGATCCACCAGCGACGGCACGGTGCTGCGCGTGGTGCGCGCATCGGTATAGGCATAGCTGGCCGTCAGGTTCATGGCGCCAAGGCGCGCTTTGGCTTCAAGCTCCAGCCCGCGAGAACGGGCGCGGCCGCTCTGCACGGAATAGGTGGCGTCGGCCGGGTCGCTCGTCAACGCATTGGTCTGCGTCAGGTCGTAGACGGCCGCGCTGTACAGCATGTTGCCGCCCGCCGGTTCATAGCGCAGGCCCAGTTCGTACTGCGTGCCTTTGGTGGGTTTGAAGGCATTGCCCGCGCGGTCCACACCGATGGTCGGCGCAAACGACTGGCTGGCGCTGACATACGGCGCCAGGCCGTTATCGGCCAGGTAGACCACGCCCACGCGGCCTGTGGTGGCCGTGTCGCGCAGCCGGGTCTTAGCGCCATTGGCGTAGTTGGTCTGATCGGTGTCGGCCCAATCCTGGCGCCCGCCCAGCACCAGCACCCATTTGTCCTGGATCTTGATCTGGTCTTGCAGGTACAGGCCCAGCGAATCGGAACGCGTGTTGATGCCGTAGTCGGCCGCGGTGTTCAGCACCGGCACCGCGCCATAGACGGGGTGGTAGATGTCGGCCAGCGCCGCCACGCTGCCCGAATGGCGATGCGAGTCATAGCCGCTGCGGTAATAGTCCAAGCCCGCCAGCAGCGTGTGCTGCAAGGGGCCGCCGTCCAGCTTCAGCTCCAGCGAGGTATCGGTAGCCACGCCATACGAATGTTCGTTGCGGCTGACCACGCCGCGCCGCAGGGTCTGGCCGTTGGCTTGCAATGCGCCGAAGCTCAAGTAATCCCAGTTGCCATCGGCCGTGAAGTAGCGGGCGCTTTGGCGCAGTTTCACGCGGTCGTTGAAGGCGTGCTCGAAGGCGTAGCCGATGGTGTAGGTGTCGGTGTCGTAGCGGTCGAAATCCGGTTCGCCGATGAAGAGGTCGCGCGGAATCTGACCGTTCAAGGTATTGGCGGCGGGCATGGGCGCGGCGAACCGTGTGCGAATGCGCTGATAGCTGGCCAACAAGGTCAGTGAGGTGGCGGCCGACGGCTGCCACGTCAGCGCGGGCGCCAGGTACGTCCGGTCGTCCGGCACGTGGTCTACCCAGTTGTCGGCGTTGCGGGCAAGACCCGTTAAGCGGTACGTCCAAGCGCCGTCCTCGGACAGCGCGCCGGTAAAGTCGCCCGACACCTGGCGCCGGCCATAGCTGCCCACGTCCAGATTCAGTTCGCGCAGCGTGTCGGCCGATGGCCGCTTGCTGACGCTGTTGACCACGCCGCCGGGGCTAAGCTGCCCGTACAGCACCGAAGACGCGCCGCGCAGCACCTCGACGCGCTCCAGGCCATAGGGTTCCTGGCCGCCGTCGTAAACGCTGGATTGCAGTTTCAGGCCGTCGCGCAATTGCCCGGAGTTGCCGGCCGCTACGTTGAAGCCGCGCAGCATCAGGTCATCGACCATTCGGCTGAAGGCGGGTGATTGCGATGACACGCCAGGCGTGTAGCCCAGCGCATCCGCCACCGACCCCGCTTTGATCACGCGAATTTGATCGCTGGTCACGACCGACACCGATTGCGGCGTCTCGATCAAGGGCGTGTCGGTCTTGGTGCCGGACAACGCGCGTTGCGCCACGTAGCCATCAACATGCCCGGTGGGCGATTCAAGGGAACCCGTCACGCGGACGGGCTCAAGCATTGTGGTGCTGTCGGGCGCGCGCCGGGCGCTGAGCGTGCCGTTGGCGGTGACGGCCAGCTCCAGGCCGCTACCGGCCAGCGCGCGCCGCGCCGCGTCTTCGGCGGTGTAATCACCCGCAATGGCGGGCGCATTGCGGCCCGCGACCAAGCCGGGGTCCACCGACACCGCGCGCCCGCTCTGGCGTGCGATACGCGTCAGCGTGTCGCCCAAGGCCGCGGCGGGCAAATCAAAATGCAGGGTGGCGCGGGCGGATGCGGGCGGCGGCGTTTGGCTTTGGCTTTGGTTTTGGTTTTGGCTTTGAGATTGCGCTTGCGCCAAGGGCGCGGCCAGGGCAATGAACAGCGCGGCGGTCAATGGCCGCAGCGGGTGACGATGAAACATGGAGGCTCCTGCAACAGTGTGGTGTTTCAGGAGGGATGTCCAACGACGCGAACAAAAGTGATCATTTATTTTTCAGCACGGGCGTCACGCAAGTCGATGCTGACAAACCATCCGCCCAAAACGCTGATGCTGATCGGCAAGGTCTGACGCAACGATTCCAGCGTGCGCGGAATGTCGTCCAGCGGAAACGCCCCCAACACGCGCAGCCTTGCGGCCGCTGGCGTAATGCGGATAAGGCCGCGCCGATACGGCCGCAGCGCGTCCACGACCGCGCCCAAGGGTTCGTCGTGCACGACGAGCATGCCGCTGTGCCAGGCGGCGGAATCGGCCAGCGCGGCGTCCGGCTGGCCGATTCCGTGCACATCAAATCGCACGCCCTGCCCGACTTGCAGCACCCGGCGCTGGCCGCCCGCGCGCACTTCAACGCTGTGCTCGACCACGCTGGCCAGGCTTGCGCCCTCCGCGCGCGCCACGCTGAAGACGGTGCCCAACGCCTGCACTTCGCCGTCGGCGGTGGACACGATGAACGGCCGCGCGGCATCAGAAGCCACGCGCGCATACACCGCGCCCGCCCGCAGGCGCACACGGCGCACGCCGGCGCTGAAGTCGACGTCAACAGCCGAACGCGCATTCAGCGTCAGTTCGCTGCCATCTTCCAAGGTGTAGGCGCGACGCTCGCCGGTCGCCGTGCGCAGGTCAGCGCTTAGCGTGCGCAAGGGCGTTTGGCGGTCCGCCAATGCGGCCACGCCGCCTGCCGTCAGGGCCAGCGCCAGCGCATTGCGCAACATCCTTCGCCGGGCGGGCGGGGTCATCAAGGCGGCGCCGGCCGCCTGCCGCTCCTCGCCTCTTTCCAGCATGGCAAACGACGCTTTGACGGCGCTGTTGACCGTATCCCACGCCGCAGCGTGGCGGGGGTCGGCCTGCCGCCACTGCTCAAACCGGGTGCGGTCGGCGGCGGCAACATTGCCTGAAGACAGCAGCACCATCCAGTCCACGGCCGATTCCAGATCGGCAGGCAACGCCGGCGCCGTCATACGGGCAAAGACAGGCGCGCCGCCACGCAAAGCGTGATGGCCTGTTTCATGTAGCGCCGCACCGTGATCACCGACGTGCCGATGCGCTGCGCGATTTCGGCGTAGCTGAGTTCATCCAGCTGGCTGTACAGGAAGGCTTGACGCGCCTTCAGCGGCAAGCGCTGCAAGGCGCGGTCGATGTGCATCAAGGCCTCGAGCACCAGCGCGCGGCTTTCTTCGCTGGGTGCGCTGGCTTGCGGCAAGCTGGCCAGGCTGTCGAGATATGCGCGTTCCAATTCCCGGCGCCGCCAGAAACTGAACAGCGTGCGTTGCGCCAGCGTGGTCAGGAAGGCGCGCGGTTCGCGGATGGCGCCGGTGTGCCGGCCAGCCAGCAGGCGCACGAATGTGTCGTGCGCCAGATCGGCTGCATCATGGCGGCAACCCAATCTGCGCCGCAACCACTCCTGCAACCAGGAGTGGTGGGCGTCATACAGCTCGGCGGCGGAAGGCTCCGGAGGCTGCGACGATGCGGTCATGGCAAAACGGCAGGGCTTAGACGGGGCCGGTCCATTCCGTGACGAAGTCGCGGAAGTCGGGGCGCTTGGCGGGCGGCACGGCGCAAGCCGGAGTGCCGATGGCCAGATAGCCCAGGAAGCGGTAGTCCAGCGAATCCAGGCCCAGCGCGTTCTGCACGTCTTCAACATACGTGCCCACGCCCGTGCTCCAGAAGGCGCCATAGCCCAGCATGTGGGTGGCGTTCAGGATGTTCATGACGGCGCAACCCGTGGCCAGCAATTGTTCGTGCTCGGGGATCTTGGTGTTGTCGTGCGCGATCTTCTGCGCCACGGCAACGAACAGCGGCACGCCGGCCATCCATTCACGCACCGATTTTTCTTTCTCGGGCGTCATGCGCGGGTCGCCACTGCGCTTGACCGCTTCCAGCGCCACGTCGGCCAGCTTGCCGATGGCTTCGCCCTGGATCACGACAAAGCGCCACGGACGCAACGCGCCGTGGTCGGGGGCCGACATGGCGGCTTGCAGGATCTGTTCAAGTTCGTCGGGTTTGGGCGCCGGGCCGCGCAGAAACTTGAAGGAGCGGCGCGTGGTCAGGGCGTGCAACGGAGTCGAAGTAGAAGTGGCGGTCATTGATTCTGGCGCAAATGTGAAAGAGATAGATTCTCATATTAAGCGATGGCGGCGTCCGGGTCGCGTATCTCCCGGCCCCCAGCAAGGGCATCCGGCCGGTAGACAGCCGGATTCCGCCTAGGCGTCAACCCAGGTGCGTATGCCGTTCCTGGCGTTCTTCAACCTGCATTTCGGACAGGCCGTGCAAGATGCCGCAGTCTTCCGCGTCGGGCCGCGCGGACAGGCAGCGCTGGCGCAATTCGGTCAGTTGGCCCTTTAGTTGCAGCAGTTCGGCGATGCGCTCATCCACGTGCGAGATGTGTTCGTCGAACAGTTCGTTAATAGGGCCGCAACCCGTCTGGTGGTTGTCGGCCAGGGACAGAATGGCGCGGATTTCGTCCTGCGTCATGTCCAGCGCCCGGCAGTTGCGGATCAGCCGCAGGCGCTCTAGATGGGCTTGCCCGTAGCTGCGGTAATTGTTCAGGCCCCGGTCGGGCGCGGGCAACAGCCCTTCCTTTTCGTAGTACCTGACGGTCTCGACCGTCGTGCCGGCCGCTGTGGCCAATTCGCCGATACGCATCGTGCCTCCTGGATCGCATCCGATTGAAATTTGGGCTTGACCCTATAGTAACTCCAAGGTGTGGAATGCCAACATCCGATTCAACAAGGCGAAGAACGATGGCTTTTCCTCCGGTCAAATCCCAACAGCCCTCCCCTGCAACGCAGGGCGACGCCTGCTGCGGCGGCCACGGGCATGCGCACGGGCAGAAGGATACGGGGCATGACGCCGCGCATGAGCATGCGGGCCATGAGCATGCGGGCCACGATCATGCGGGCCATGATCATGAAGGCCACGATCATGCGGGCCACGACCATGCGGCTCACAGCCATGACCACAGCCACAATCTCGATCACGCCCCCGCGCAGTCGCATGCCGCGGCGGCCTGCTGCGGGCATGACCACGGCGGGCAGGGGTTCATGGCATCCGCCTCTGGCACGGCCACCCTCACCGCTGGCCCTGGCCAGGTGCTGGCGCGCCTGCGCATCGGCCAGATGGACTGCCCCACTGAAGAAACCCTGATCCGCAAAAAGCTCGACGGGCTGGACGGCGTGCATGCGCTGGACTTCAACCTGATGCAGCGCGTGCTGACGGTGGTGCACGCCGAAGGCGCGCTGGACCGCATCGTGGCCGCCATCAAGTCGCTGGACATGACGCCCGAGCCGCTTGCCGATGGCGCGGCCGGCACGCCCGCGCCCGGGGCCAAGCCGGTGAACTGGTGGCTGATTGGCGGTTCAGGCCTGTTGGCCGCCCTGTCCGAACTCTCGCACTTTGCAAGCTGGCCTTTGGGCGTCACGGCGGCGCTGGCTGTCGCCGCGATTCTGGCGTGCGGCGTCAGCACTTATCGCAAGGGCTGGATCGCCGTGCGCAACGGCAACCTGAACATCAACGCGCTGATGAGCATCGCCGTCACCGGCGCTGTGCTGATCGGCCAGTGGCCCGAAGCCGCCATGGTGATGTTCCTGTTCAACGTGGCCGAGCTGATCGAAGCGCGTTCACTGGACCGCGCCCGCAACGCCATCCGCGGCCTGCTGGACCTGGCGCCGGAAACGGCCACCGTCCGCCAAGCCGATGGCTCGTGGCGCGACGTGCCCGCTGCGCAATTGCAAGTGGGCGACGTGGTGCGCGTGCGCCCCGGCGAACGCATCGCGGCTGACGGCATCATCGTCAGCGGCAGCTCTACCGTAGACCAATCGCCCATCACCGGCGAAAGCCTGCCCGTGGAAAAAGCGCAAGACGACCCCGTCTTCGCCGCCACGGTAAACGCAGCCGGCTCGTTTGAATATCGCGTCACGGCCGCGGCCGGCAACACCACGCTGGCCCGCATCATCCACGCCGTGGAACAGGCCCAGGGCGCGCGCGCCCCCACCCAGCGCTTCATCGACCGCTTCTCGCGCATCTATACCCCCGCGGTGGTGGGCGTGGCCGTGCTGGTGGCCGTGGCGCCGCCGCTGCTGTGGGCGCAGCCCTGGTTTGACGCGATCTACCGCGCCCTGGCGCTGCTGATCATCGCCTGCCCGTGCGCGCTGGTGATCTCTACCCCCGTCAGTATCGTCAGTGGCCTGACGGCGGCGTCGCGGCGCGGCATTCTGGTCAAGGGCGGCGTGTATCTGGAAGAAGGCCGCAACCTGAAATGGCTGGCGCTGGACAAGACCGGCACGCTGACGCACGGCAAGCCGGTGCAAACCGATCTGCAAGAGTGGGACGTGTCCGACACCACCCGCCAGCCGGCTGCGTTGATCGCAGCGAGCTTGGCCGCCCGCTCGGATCACCCCGTGTCGCTCGCCGTGGCCAACGCCGCACGCGAGGCCGGCAAGACCTTGCTGGAAGTCGGCGCCTTCACCGCCCTGCCCGGCCGCGGCGTCAGCGCAACGCTGGATGGCGTGACCTATCAGTTAGGCAACCGCCGCCTGATGCGTGAACTTGGCGTGTCCACCGACAAACTGGAAGCCCGGCTGGACGAGCTGGAACGCCAAGGCAAAAGCGCCATCGCGCTGACCGACGGCACGCGCGTGCTGGCTTTGGCCGCCGTAGCCGACACCGTCAAGCCCACCAGCGCCGCCGCCATCGCCGACCTGCACGCGCTAGGCGTGCGCACGCTGATGCTGACGGGCGACAACACGCCCACGGCGCAAGCCATCGCCAAGCAAGTCGGTATTGACGAAGCCCGCGGCGATCAACTGCCCGAAGACAAGCTGGCCGCCATCGAAAGCAAGTTGGCGCCCGAGGGCAAGGTCGGCATGGTGGGCGACGGCATCAACGACGCGCCAGCGCTGGCGCGCGCCGACATCGGTTTTGCGATGGGCGCGGCAGGCACCGGCACGGCGATCGAGACCGCTGACGTGGCCTTGATGGATGACGACCTGCGGAAAATTGGCACCTTCCTGCGCTTGTCGCGCGCCACGCACCGCGTGCTGATCCAGAACATCGTGCTGGCGCTGGGCATCAAGGTGGTGTTTCTGGCGCTTGCCATGACCGGCCACGCCACCCTGTGGATGGCGGTGTTTGCTGACGTGGGCGCGAGCCTGCTGGTGGTGGCCAACGGCCTGCGCCTGCTGCGCGCGGCAAACTGACTGGGCGGGATCGCCGGCGGAATTGCTTGCTGAATCGCTAGCTGAACTGCTGACTGAATCGCTGATTGAATCACTGGCTGACCGTTCGAACAGAACGGTTCAGCCAGAGCAGGACAGGATGGCAAAGCGAACGGGCGTCAGCCCGTTTGTTCTTCCTGCGGCCAATCGCGCAGTACGGGCGCATCCGGTGCGCCGGGGCCGACATCGCGCAGGTGCTCGTGTTGCAGCAGCGCCATGCGATAGGCGTCGCGATAGGCGCCGTTCGAGAAGAACTCTTCCTTCATCAGCCCTTCGATCTGGAAGCCGCAACGCTCGTACACGTGCACGGCCGCGGTGTTGTCTTTGTCTACCACCAGGTAGACCTTGTGCATGTTCAGCACGCGAAATGCGTAGCCGACCGCGATGCGGGTTGCCGCCTTGGCGTAGCCCCGGCCCTGATAGCTGGGCGCAATGATGATCTGGAATTCGGCACGGCGGTGGATGTAGTCGATTTCCACCAGTTCCACCAGGCCGGCGGGTTGGCCGGTGTCGTGCTCGATGATGAAGCGCCGCTCGTTCTGATCGTGCAAGTGGCGGTCATAAAGGGCGACCAGTTCGTCGTAGGCCTCGTAAGGCTCTTCGAACCAATAACGCATGATGACGTCGTTGTTGTTGATCTTGTGCACAAAGTGCAGGTCGCCGCGCTCCAGGGGGCGTATTTTGATATCGGATATGACCGACATAGAAACCTCCGAAAGTGTTGCCATTGTATTCGAAGCCGCCCCCAAACGCCCGTCACATGGGAAATCCAGAATTTTCTTGAGTATTCATGCGGGTTTCAGGACATAAATGCCTGGAAATCATTGTCATTGCTTGATCTAAGTCCAAATACTTTCTCAAAACCGTAACGCCATGCGTCGCTGAAACCGGCCGTCCGCCTGCCAAACTTAACCGTGATCGGCTATTGCTGAACCTGCCATCGTCTCCAATAATTCCCGGACCCCTGAACCCACGGACTCAAGACCGAGAGGAAACGACATGCACATCCTGGTGGCTGGCTTCCAGCACGAGACCAATACCTTTGCGCCGTCCAAGGCGGGGTATGACAACTTTGTCCGCGGCGAAGGCTTTCCCGCCATGGTGCGCGGTGAAGCCATGCTGGCGCTGCGCTCGGTCAATATTCCGGCAGGCGGCTTCATCAACGCCATGCAGGCGCAAGGCCATACCGTGCACACGGTGATCTGGGCGGGCGCCAGCCCCTCGGCGCATGTCACGCGCGACGCCTTCGAACGCATCGCGGGCGAAATCCTGGACGCCGCGCGTGCGGGCGGCTTTGACGCGGTCTACCTGGACTTGCACGGTGCGATGGTCACGGAACATCTGGACGATGGCGAAGGCGAATTGCTGGTGCGCGTGCGCCAGATCGTGGGGCCGGACGTGCCGGTTGTCGCCAGCCTGGACCTGCACGCCAATGTCACCGCGCAGATGCTGCAAGAGGCCGACGCACTGGCCGCCTTCCGCACCTATCCGCACGTGGACATGGCCGATACCGGCGAACACGCGGCGCGGCTGCTGCTGGCCCGCATCGCCGCGGGCAAGCAATGGGCGCGCAGCGAACGCCGCCTGCCCTTTCTGATTCCGATCAACGGCATGTGCACGATGCTGCAACCGTCGCAAGGCGTGTACGACACGCTGGCGCAGCTGGAGCAAACCCCGGGGGTCGCGTCCATCTCGTTTGCGCCCGGTTTTCCGGCGGCGGATTTTCCGGAATGTGGCCCGGTGGTCTGGGCGTATGGCACCGATGCAGCGGCCGTGGAACAGGTCACCGACACGCTGTATCGCCAGGTGCTGGAACTGGAACCGCAATGGTCGCCCGACTTTCTTGAACCCGCCGAAGCCGTGCGGCGCGCGCAGGCGCTGGCGGCGGGCGCATCCCGCCCTGTCGTGATCGCGGACACGCAAGACAACCCCGGCGCGGGTGGCGACGCCAACACCACTGGCATGCTGCGCGCGCTGGTCGAAGCCAATGCGCAGAACGCCGCGTTGGGCCTGTTCTACGACCCCGACGCCGTGCGCGCCGCCACCGCCGCCGGCATCGGCAACACCGTGACGCTACAGCTGGGCGGGCAATCGGGCGTGCCGGGCGACTCCGCCTTTACCGGCGACTTCGTCGTCGAAACGCTATCGCCCGGCAAGCTGCGCTTTGACGGGCCGATGATGCATGGCATGGATGTGGACCTGGGCGCGGTGGCCGGCCTGCGGATTGGCGGGGTACGCGTTGTCGTCAGCGCCAGCAAGGCGCAGATGCTGGACCGCAATCTGTTCCGTGTCGGCGGCGTGCAGCCCGAAGAAATGGGGATTCTGGTGGTGAAGAGTTCGGTGCATTTTCGCGCCGACTTCCAGCCCATCGCGCACGAAGTGCTGGTGGCCAAAGCGCCGGGGCCGATGCAGGCTGACCCCGCGGATCTGCCGTGGACGCGCTTGCAGCCGGGCATTCGCGTGCGTCCGCAAGGTCAGCCGTTCGGAGGCTGACGGGCTGGCTGCGGCGTAAGCAGGGAAGCCAGGGCCGTAGAGGCGGGTCCAGGGGGTTGGCCTTGCGCGTTGGCTTCAACCCCGGGACCGGGGCTGGCGCCCCGATCGCGGCTTACTTCAGCTTGCCCTGGGGGCTGACGAAGTCTTCCAGGGTCAGGCCTTTTTCCTTCAGGATGGCTTCCAGCAAGGGCTGCAACTTGCCCAGGCTTTCCTGCACCGTTTCGCGCACGGTATCCACCACCACCTGCGTGCTGCGTTCGATTTCGATGTTGACGAAATCGCCCACCTGCTTGTCCTCGAACACCGTCATGCGGCGGGTTTCGGGAATCAGCCAGACTTCAAACCAGCCTTCCGCGCGGTTCACTTCCGACACAGTCAGGCTCGCGCCATTGATGGCGATATAGCCCTTGGCGAACACGTACTTGCGGAAGGGTTCGGGGATGCTGAAGCGCATCAGCCGGTTGGTGTCAGACGACTTCACCATCACCACTTCAGAGGTGAAGTCCACATGGCCCGACAGCGGGTGGCCGCCGATCTCGGCGCCATCTTTCGCGGCGCGCTCGACGTTGGCGCGGTCGCCTTCGGCATAACTGCCCAGCGTGGTGATGGCCAGGCTTTGCAGCATGACGTCAAACGTCGCCTGGTTGTCCGACAGCAGCTCGGTCACGGTCAGGCAGACGCCGTCCGTTGACACGCTGGCGCCAATAGCCAGATCAACGCAAAAACCAGGGGGGAAATCCAGCGTGAAGGTGCGCAGGCCTTCGCGATCCGCGATCTTCGCGATCGTCGCGGTGCCTTGAACAATACCGGTGAACATACGGTTCCTGAAAACGGGGCGGCAGGCCCCTGAAGCAAAACATCAACGTTAACCGATATTTTGCCAGGAGCCGCCCTGCGACAGGCGGGTGGCGAGCGCCACCCGGCGCGCCATCAATGACGGATGGCGATGGTCTTCAAGGTCGTGAAGCCATACAGCGCTTCAAAGCCTTTTTCGCGGCCGTAGCCCGACTGGCGCGACCCGCCAAACGGCAGTTCCACGCCGCCGCCCGCGCCGTAGTTATTGATGAACACCTGGCCGGCGCGCAGCTTGCGGGCCAAGCGCATCTGACGGGCGCCGTCGCGCGTCCACACACCCGCGACCAAGCCATACAACGTGCCGTTGGCGATTTCCAGCGCCTCTTCCTCGGTGTCGAACACCATGGCGGCCAGCACCGGTCCGAACACTTCTTCCTGCGCCAGACGGCTGTTGGGAGGCACGTCGCGGAACAGCACGGGCGGCTGGTAGTAGCCCGCTTCCGGCGCGCCGTCCTTCAGCTTGCCGCGCGCGGCAACCTTCAGGCCTTCGGCTTCGGCTTCCGCCAGGAACCCGCGCACGCGGTCATGTTGACGGCCGCTGATCAGCGGACCCACGTCCAGGTCTTGCGCGGCCGGGCCAGTGACGGTGGCCGCGAAGGCTTCCGACAAGCGCTTGATCACCGTTTCGTAAACGCCACGCTGAATCAGCACGCGGCTGCCCGCCGAGCACGTCTGGCCGGCGTTCTGGATGATGGCGGCCAGCAGCACCGGCATGGCGGCGTCCAGATCGGCATCGTCGAACACCACCTGGGGCGACTTGCCGCCCAGTTCCAGCGTCACCGGCACGTGGTTCTCGGCGGCGGCATGGGCCACCATCTTGCCCGTCTGCGGCGAACCGGTGAACGAGATGTGGTCGATACCCGGGTGCGCCGACAACGCCGCGCCCGCTTCGTGGCCATAACCGGTCACGATGTTCAAGGCGCCCGCGGGCAAGCCCACTTCGGCGGCAATTTCAGCCAGCTTCAACAACGACAGGCAAGCGTCTTCGGCGGGCTTCACCACGCAAGCGTTGCCCGCGGCCAGCGCCGCGCCCACGCTGCGGCCGAAGATCTGCAACGGGTAGTTCCAGGGCACGATGTGGCCTGTCACGCCATGCGCTTCGCGCACGGTCAGCACGGTGAAGCCCGGCGTGTAGGGAATGGTCTCGCCGTGCAGCTTGTCAACAGCGCCGGCATAGAACTCGAAGTAGCGCGCAACGGCGGCGGCGTCGGCACGGGCCTGCTTGATGGGCTTGCCGGTATCGGCCGATTCCAGTTGCGCCAATTCCTCCTGGCGGTCCAGCAACGCGAAGGCGATACGCATCAGCAAACGGCTGCGCGCAGCGGGCGCCATTTGGCCCCACTCGCCTTCAAACGCTTGGCGGGCGGCGGTGACGGCGCGGTCGATATCCGCCTCGCCCGATCGCGCGATCGACTCGAAGGGCTTGCCATCGGACGGGTTCAGGACGGGAATGGTTTCACCGGTGGCCGAGGCCACCCATTGGTTGGCGATAAAGTTCTTCTGAGTCACGATGTGCGGAGTAAAGTAGCGGCCGAATAGCCCGTTGCGGAAAAGGCGCCGACGCGCGCAAAGCATCCCAGGCACGAAGCGACGTGCCGGAAAGCGAAGTGTGTGCGGGTGCCCATAAGAGGGATTGCTGTGGGGATTTGTGTGGTGTCTCCCGGCGCACCCGGCAGGCCGGTTACGCCGTCCGCGCGTCGAAGGCGCGGTCGATATGGTTTGATGGCAAGTTACGGGAGCCCCCCATAACTTGTCAATTGAATTGACAGCTTTTGTCCTAAGCTTCGGGATATTTGGATATGAATACGGGTAATCCCTTATGTTTCAGCCATTTACGACGGTGCAGGGTTTGTTCGCAAGACTGACAAGCCCGGTCCTATTGATGGGCCGGCTTCAACTCACTACTAGAAGAGCGCGCCAATGAGCAATGTGCGTGACCCGCAGTTGGAATCCCTGCTGGAGGCAGCCGCCCGCCCCCGCCCCGAACTGGACGTGCTGGCCGAAGTGGCGTCAGGCCTGGGCTATGTGCGCGCCGAACGCTTCGCAGAGCGCGTCTATGAAAGCCTGTTCTACGCGATTGCCACCGGCAAGATCGCGCCCGGCAACAAGCTGCCCACGGAACTGGAACTGGCCGCGTTGTTCGAGGTGTCGCGCCCCGTGGTCCGGCAAGCGCTGGACCGGCTGCGCGAAGACCAACTGGTGGACTCCATTCGCGGCTCTGGCACCTACGTGCGCGCCAAGCCCGACTTGATGGGCGGCATGCCCGCCATCGACCCGGCCCGCCGCGTCGGCCACATCCTGGAAGGCCTGGAACTGCGCATGGTGATCGAACCGGAATGCGCCTACCTGGCCGCCCTGCGCCGCAGCGCCGACGACCTGCGCGAAATGGACCGCATGCTGACCGGCTACGAAGAAGCCGACGCATCAGGCGCCATCGCGCACCACCACGACTACGGCTTCCACCGCGCCATCGCCGCGGCCACCGGCAACAAGCGCTTTGTACAAGTGCTGAAGTCGCTGGAATACGACGTCAGCCACGCCGTCAACGTCATGCGCCACCTGGTCCACAGCGAACCCTGGAAACGCACCCGCGCCGCCATCGACGAACACCGCCATATCTATCGGCTGATCCAGGAACAAGACGCCGACGGCGCGCGGAACATCATGCGCGCGCATATTGAAAAGGCGAAGAGCCGAATGTTGAATAGCGGCTCGGAGGGGTGATCAGGCGGGGATGGATTCGAAGGGATTCAGGATCGGGAGATCGAACGGGAGGAAGTCGTTGACGTTACGTGTCACGACGACCATCCCGCCAAGTTTCGCAGTAGCCGCGATCATGGCGTCCTCGTTCAGCGTGTCAGAGCGGCGATGCATCAATTGCGCCCATAGCCGAAACGCCTTCCCGGGCATCGGAAGCACGTTATAAGTGTCCTCGACAGCGCCCAACCAATGCGACAACGCTTCGGCTTTGGCGGCATCCAGCATTCTGGATCGTTCTATACCCATCTGAATCTCACCTAGCGTCACCGCGGACAGGTGTAGCAGACTGTCATCCACGGATTCGAGCCAAGCGACTACCGCACCATGAGGCTTCGGCCTTCGCAGTTCCGAAATGACATTCGTGTCCAACAGGTACATAACCCCATCAGCGCCCCCCTGAAGCTGCCGATCGCCGCCCTTCGCCCCGCAGCGGCACTAAGTGTTCCGTCCGCGCAAAGTCGGTAAGCAAGAGCGCTTTGAGCGTTGACCTAGGCGCCATCAGTGCCGGTTTTGGTGCTACCGAGCCCGTAGCTGGCACTCTGACAAAGCACCCGGTCATCAGTTGTGACGCGACGGACAAATCGTCGTCCACAAATTCCGCGTAATGCGCTTGAACGTCCTGCAAAGGCCAAATCTTCATAGGCTCCTCCATTTGAAGCGTTCAGGCAGTCTAGCCAGTTCCACCGAGCTTTGGCCGCTTTAGCAGGATATATAGGACGCATTCACGTCCCCCAGGAAATATGCCACCTGCCCCCGCCGCCAACCCGTCCGCACGAGCAGGTATCATCTGCACCTATCCCGGCGCCCGCCAGCCACGCCCCGGATGTATAGCCAGATTCGTAGCCAAGTACGTAGCTAGACCGGGTTTTTGGAAGGCGGCGCCTTTGAGAACCGCATCAACAAACGGTCTACGCAGAACATGAAATTAGCCACTTGGAACGTGAACTCTCTGAAGGTGCGCCTGCCGCAAGTGCTGGACTGGCTGGCCGCCAATCCTGTCGACGTGCTGTGCATCCAGGAACTGAAGCTCACCGACGAGAACTTCCCCGAAGACGCTTTCAAGGAAGCCGGCTATCACGCCGTCTGGGCCGGTCAGAAGACCTATAACGGCGTCGCCATCATTTCGCGCGTGCCCGGCACGTCGATGGTGCGTAATATTCCTGGCTATGAAGACCCGCAGCAGCGCGTGCTGGCCTTGACCTTCCCCAGCCCCGAAGGCGATGTGCGCGTTGTGTGCGCGTATTGCCCCAACGGGCAGTCGCTGGATTCCGACAAGTACGTCTACAAGCTGGCGTGGTTCGACGCCATGCGCAATTGGCTGGCCGACGAGATCAAGCAGTACCCGCGCCTTGCCGTGCTGGGCGACTACAACGTGGCGCCCGCCGACGAAGACGTGCACAACCCCGAGAAATGGGAAGGCCAGGTGCTGGTGTCCGAACCGGAACGCGCCGCCTTGCGAGGCCTGATCGACCTGGGCCTGACCGATTCCTTCCGTCTGTTCGAGCAGCCCGAAAAATCGTTTTCTTGGTGGGATTACCGCCAGTTCGCCTTCCGTCGCAACGCTGGCCTGCGGATCGACCACGTCCTGCTGTCGGCCCCCTTGGTCAAGCGCTGCGTCGCCTGCGTGATCGACAAGGAACCGCGCCGCAACGAGCAGCCGTCAGACCACGCGCCGGTTATCGCGACCTTGGAATTCGTCTGAAAATTTTTGCCTGGCGCCGTATTGCACGGCGCTTTAAAGTTCAGGTATAGTTTTGCTCTTGCTTCATTGGGGCGGTAGCTCAGCTGGGAGAGCGTCGCGTTCGCAATGCGAAGGTCGGGAGTTCGATCCTCCTCCGCTCCACCAAATTCCAGACAAGAAAGCCTTGGACACCACAACGTGTTCCAAGGCTTTTTTGTTTTCCTGGCGCACCGCAGGGCTGGGGGCGCAGGCCGGATTTACACCGCGTCCTTATCCAGCCGCCGCACCGCCGCGCTCAGCGTCGAAAAGTCAAACTCCCGTATACCGCGCCGCGCCAGGCGCATCAGCACGGTAACCAGCACCGGCACAAACGCCGCCAGCAGAAACGATTCCAGCAGGAACGTGGGTTTGTCGCCCGGGGCCGGAAAGAAGAACAGCCCTGCCGCCAGCCCCGCGACGGTTGCGGTTGTTGCCGTCACGCCATCGTGCTTGCGGCTGAACAGGCCATAGAACACGGGGAACGCGGCAGCGGAGCACAGCAGGTCGGCCAGCAGGAACAGGTACAGCACGCTGTAGCCTTGCGAGGCCACAATCATCACCGGAATCGCCAGCAGCAAGACCGCCCAGCGGGCCAGGCGCTTCATGTCCATGCCGTTGGCGTTGGGCATCAGCCGGCGCATGTCGACGGCGACGATGCTGGACACGGCGCTGATTGCCGTGTCGGCGGTGCTCATCACCAGCGACAGGCCCAGCGGGATCAGCGCAATCACGAACCATGCGGGCGCGTGCGGCATGATGACGCTGAACAGTGCGATGGAACTGTCGCCCTGCGGCGCCAAGCCCACGAACGCCAGGCCGAACAGGCCCATCAGGAAGATGAACGGCGCGGCCAGGATGCCGCCCAGCAGAAAACCATTGCGCATCGACCGAGCGTCTTTTGCGGCATAAATGCGCTGCCAGTTGCCCTGGTGAAAGATGCCGGTCAGCAAGATGGCCACGAAGAACGTCAGCCCGGCTTTCACGCCCACGGGGTCGGTCAGGTCCAGCAATTGGGGCGCCTTCGCTTGCAGTGCTTCGATGGTGGGCAGCGCACCCCCCGCAGCTTGCCAGCCGACGCCGCACAAGATCACCAGCAACGGCACGATGACCATCATCTGCACCTGATCGGTGAAGATCGACGAGCGCAGCCCGCCGTAGGTGGTGTAGAGCAGCGTCGTGCCCATCACGATGGCGGCGGTGGCCCACAGCGGCACGGGCGCCAACATGGTGACCAGTTTGGCAATCGCCGTAACCTCAGCCGACAAGGCAATGAACAGATAGAACAGCA
This sequence comes from Achromobacter sp. NPDC008082, assembly GCF_042957345.1. Classification (NCBI taxonomy): domain Bacteria; kingdom Pseudomonadati; phylum Pseudomonadota; class Betaproteobacteria; order Burkholderiales; family Alcaligenaceae; genus Achromobacter; species Achromobacter sp. NPDC008082. The sequence continues at coordinate 486,451 of NZ_JBIBIB010000005.1, read as the reverse complement.
TGATGAACAACGCCAGCCCGTACATCGGCCGGCCGTAGCGCGCCATCAGGAATTCAGTCAGCGTATGCCCATGCGGAATCAGTTCACGCATGCGCCGGCCCAGCGGAATCATGACCAGACGCGGTGACATCGAGCCCAGCGCGTAGCCGATCACCGCGGCCAGTCCGCCCCAGGTTGCGGCCTGCGCGGGCGAGAACAGAATCCATGCGCCCAGCGTCGACGCCATCAACGTCAGGATGGTGCCGAACGCGCCCTGGCTGTTGCGGGCCACGATGTAGTCTTCCAGCGAGCCGCGCTTGCGCCGCGTGTACAGGATGCTGGCGACGGCGAAGCCGCCGGAGAACAGCAGCAGCCACATCAAGGCGGCGGATTGAGTCAGCATGAAGTCGGTCCTCCCTGGTCCGGCGGACGGCCGGACGCGCAGCGCAGCGGCCCGTCTGGTAACAGGGGCCGCTGATGAATAAAAGTCTAGGGAGGGCGCACGAACCGTGCGATGTCCTTCCCTTCGCCGGCATTACCCGGATCAGGTTCAAAGGGTTACCGCAATGAAGCGGAATCTCAGCCCGACAGGGCTCCCCCAGGAATTGACCGCAAGAGTAGGAGAGCGGCGCCGCAATGTCAACGCGTGGAATGTGCTAAGTTCGCCCGCTTGCGGCACCCGATTGCATGCGTGCCGGTGAAACCGACGAGCCGATCATGTCTCTTGCACACCCCGCCCCTGCCCTGAACGAACAACTGGTGATTGTCACGGGCGGCGCCCGTGGACTGGGCGCGCACATCGTGCGCGCGTTTCTGCGCGAAGGCGCGCGCGTGGTCATCAACTACCTGAACAGCGCTGACGCCGCGCAGGCGCTGGCCGCCACCGCGCCGGGCCGCGCGCTGGCTATCCAGGCCGATGTGCGCGATGCGCAGGCGGTGCAGGCGCTGGTGGCGCAGGCGCAAAGCCACTTCGGCATGCCGGTCACCACCGTCGTCAACAACGCGCTGCCCGCGTTCCAATTCAATGGCGACGCGCGCCCGCATGCGGACACGTTGACGTGGGACAACCTGAATCAGCAGATCGAAGGCAGCGTGCGCGGCGCGTTGAACACGACTCAAGCGGCGCTGCCCGGCATGCGTGAAGCCGGCGTCGGACGCATCATCAACATCGGCACGAACCTGGTCCAGAACCCGGTCGTGCCGTATCACGATTACACCGCCGCCAAGGCTGCGCTGCTGTCGTTCACGCGGACCTTGTCGCACGACCTCGGACCCCATGGCATCACGGTCAACATGGTGTCGGGCGGTTTGCTGCGCACGACCGATGCCTCCGCGGCAACGCCCGAAGCGGTGTTCGATTTGATTGCCGCCAGCACGCCGCTGCGCACCGTCACCACGCCCGAACAGTTCGCCGACGCGGTGCTGTTTTTCGCCAGCCCCTGGTCGCGCAGCGTCACGGGCCAGAACCTGGTCGTCGACGGCGGCCTCGTCAAGAACTAAGCGCCATGCTGCATCTGAACCTGTTCATCTTTGGATGCGGCCATCACCGCGCTGCGTGGCGCCATCCCGATTCGGCGGCCGAACGGCTGGGCGACATCAGCTACTACGAGTCGCTGGCGCGCACGGCCGAACGCGGCAAGCTGGACGCCATTTTCTTTGCGGATGGGCAGTGGATGGACAACATCGGCGACGGCCCGCGCTGGTATCTGGAACCGCTGACGACGATGGCCGCCATCGCGCGCGCCACCACGCACATCGGTCTGATCAGCACCGTTTCCAGCACCTTCTTCACGCCCTTTCACGCGGCGCGCATGGTGGCGTCGCTGGACCACATTTCGGGCGGCCGCATGGGTTGGAACGTGGTCACCTCGATGTTCGACGCCGAGGCCCGCAACCATGGCTATGAGGCCATGCCCGGCCATGAATGGCGCTACGCGCGCGCTGAAGAATTCGTCGACGTTGCGTTGCGCTTGTTCGATTCCTGGCAAGACGATGCGCTGGCCATCGACCGCAACGGCGTCTATGGCGTGCCCGAACGCGTGCAAGCCATCCATCATCAAGGCGAGCATTTCCTGGTCGACGGCCCGCTGACGGTGCCGCGCCCGCCGCAGGGCCATCCGGTGCTGTTCCAGGCCGGCGCCTCGGACCAGGGCCGGGACCTGGCCGCCCGCCGCGCGGAGGCCATCTATGCGGTGGCCTACGACCTGCCCGCCGCGCAGTCCTATTACCGCGACATCAAGCAGCGCGTGCTTGCGGCCGGGCGCAGCGCCTTTGTGCCGATCATGCCGGGGCTGGTCACGTATGTAGGGTCCACCGAAGCCGAGGCCCGGGCCAAGCAACGCGAGCTGGACGTGCTGCTGCCCAGCGACGCATCGCTACGCCAACTGGGGACCTTCGTGCTACAGGATTGCAGCGCATGGGAGCTGGATGCGCCTGTGCCGCCGCTGCCGCCGCTGGAAGATTTCAAGGGTCCCAAGGGCCGGTACGGCACCATTCTGCGGATCATCGAAACCGAACAACCCACCGTGCGCCAATTGCTGGGCCGGTTGGCGGCGGGCGGCGGCCATTGCACGATGGTCGGCACGCCGGAACAGATCGCCGACAAGATGGAGCACTGGTTCAAAAACGAAGGCGCCGACGGCTTCAACCTGATGCCACCGTCTCTGCCCGGCGGCATCGACGACTTTGTGGACCACGTGATTCCCGTGCTGCAACGACGCGGGCTGTTCCGTACCGAGTACGAACACCACACACTGCGCGGTCATTTGGGGCTGGAAAGGCCTGGCCGGTAATACCTCGCGCCGCGCGCGTTCAAGGTCATCGCACCGTTACGTTCTTGAAATTTACAGGCTGCCATAGCCGCGTCTTCAGCGCCTGCAAGTTTCGCGAACGCAGGTGCACGCCGGCTGAACGCCCCTTCAGGGCCTTCATCGCAACGAAATGCTAGGCATAACTTATCAATTTGTATGAAAGCGGCCCTGCACGCAGGCACCCTGTAAATCGTGAACATCCCTGCATTAGCGAATAACGCCGGTTCCTTTCTCTAAGGAACTGTTGTTATCTCGCAATAAATCGCAGGTTTTTATATGTGTCTCGAGTAACTAAATCCTAATCGTTAAGGAAGGAGTCAGGGGCAAGTCATCAGAATACGACCCCAATTTGTATATTCCGAACCATTATGTAGTTTTCAGTTTCATGTATTCCGGCGGTGTTCCCTATTGTGGACACCAGGGCTGCTTTCGCAATGCTGAAAGCAGGCAATACAAGCCTTAGAACCGGATGTGGATATGAAACTAACGAAAACTTTGCTCGTAGGCGCGATTCTGGCTGGCATGGCCGGTGCGGCCCAAGCTGAAACGTCTGTCACCCTGTACGGCATTGTCGATCTGGGCCTGACCTATCAACGTGGCAAGGTTGGCACCACGGACGCAAACCGTGGCGTGAACGGCGGCGACTATTCCTCCCGGATCGGCATGAACGACGGCATCCAGAACGGTTCCCGTTTTGGCCTGCGCGGAACGGAAGACCTGGGCGATGGCCTGTCGGCTGTCTTCACGTTGGAAAGCGGCTTCACCGCCAATAACGGCAACCGTTCGCAAGGCGACCGCCTGTTCGGCCGTCAAGCCACTGTCGGCCTGAACAGCGAGCAGTTCGGTTTGCTGGAACTGGGCCGCCAAACCAACATCGCGTCCAAGTACTTCGGCGACATTGATCCGTTCGCGCTCGACTACCTGAACGCCAACATGGGTATGGCATTCAGCGCGGCCAACACGGTTCGCTATGACAACATGGTCATGTACCAGACCCCGGTCTGGAGCGGGTTCCAAGGCGGCGTGGGCTATTCGTTCTCGACCGATGACGTCGAAGGCCCGACGGGCTTCAAGACCAAGGAAAACAACCGCGCCTGGACGGCGGGTGTGCGTTACGACAACGGCCCGTTGAAGGTAGCCTTGTCCTATGACGTGCAATACCGCAAGCCGAACCAGCCGCAACCGCAGCAGTTCATCATCGGCGCCGCCTACGACTTCGAAGTGGTCAAGCTGTCGCTGGCTTATGGCCGTTCCGAGGACGGCGTTTTCGCCGGCCAGGATTTCTCGTTGATGGGCGGCCGCCAGCAAGCAGGCGGCCCGGCCAACGGCCAGGGCTTCACGAATGGCCGCTTCACGTGGGACGGCCTGCGCATCAACTCGTACATGGTCGGCGTAAGCGCCCCCATCGGCGCCGCCAGCAACGTCTTCGCGTCGTGGCAGCGTGCTGATCCGAACAAGAACCTGTACGCCATGGACATCTACAGCCTGGGCTACACGTATGATCTGTCCAAGCGGACCAACCTGTACGCTCTGGCGTCCTACGCCGATGGCGCCGCCTTCATCAACGGTGACAAGATGAGCACGGTTGGCGTCGGCATCCGCCATCGCTTCTAAGCAGGCTGCGGGCCGCCCCAACTGAGCAGAGTCGGGGCGCCCTTGAAGACTTAAGCCACCCGGAAACGGGTGGCTTTTTTTTTTATGCGTGGATTTTTTTAGCCCGCCAGAGCGGCGGGCTCGGTGTGCTCGGCCGAAACGGCTTGCGGGCGCGCTGTCGGGGAAGCCAGGGCAACGCGTGTACGGGCGTGGGCCTTGCGAGTGGCGATCCAGTCATACAACATCACGCCGGGGTGGCGAAGCAAAACGGCGCCAACGGCAGCCGCAACAATCAAGACAATACTCAGGGTCAGCCAGGACATCTGGGCGCCCTCCTACAAAAACCGCCCGGACTCGTCCCGGGTCAACAACTCGCGTGGGAAATACCCGCTTTCTGAAGCGCTCAAGAATGTAATGTACTCTACATTACATGACGAAACGGGGTGAAACCCTGTGATGTCCATGCCATGGAAACCGGGAGAAACAGGTGATGAGCGATTCGGCCGATCCGATGACGCGCGCCCTGACCACCAAGGGCGAAGCCAGGCGGCGGCGGCTGCTTGAAGTGGCCAGTCAGTTGTTACTGGAACTTGGGTACGCACAAACGTCCATCCAACGCATCGTGCAGCAGGCTGGCGGGTCCGCCGCCACGGCGTATCAGTTGTTTGGCAGCAAGGAAGGCATGCTGGCTGCCGTGCTGCAATTCGAGTTGGACAACATGCGCGCCGCGGTGTTCCTGAAGGCGCCGCCCGGCGAGGCGGTGCGGCCGGCGTTGCAGCAGTTGGCGCTGCGGCTCTTGACCTATGCGGTGCAACCGAAATCCGCCGCGCTGCACCGGCTGCTGGTGTCGGAGTGCCACCGCATGCCGCAGTTGGCGGCGTCGCTGCAACATGCCGTCGACACGCAAGTCCATGCGCCGCTGGAACAATGCCTGCGCGCCGCCTGTGAACAAGGCGAACTGAAGATTGACGATCCGCGCCAGGCGGCGCTGACCTTAGGCAACCTGATCAATGGCATCGCGTTCCACGCGCGGCTGGTCGGCGGTTACGCCGACGGGCCGCCCGCCGAAGCGCTGGCCACCTGCCGTTACGGCGTGGATACGTTGCTGCGCGCGTATCAGGTTTAAGGCCGAATCCGACGAGAGAAGGCAATCGGGTCGTCGCCCGGCGGAGCCTGATGGCCAATGGATGCACGTGCTCGCAGCACGTCCAGCGGGACCCTCGTATCCAGTCCGCCCTGGTCGTACAGATACTCGGGCAGATAGCCCGACAGCAGAATGCGTAAGTCCAGCGGCAAGCCCGGCACGATAGCGTTGACCATGCGGTAGACCAATGTCGTGCAATTGGCCGTAACCGTGTGATAGAAGCGCGGCGTGGTCACCAGCGCATTAGCGGTGTTGACGTAGGACAGAAACAGCTCGCGCATCGCGCGTTCGGGCATGCGCACCGGGTACAGATACACGCTTTCCCCACGCGGGCCGGCGCGCACGTACAGGATGTCGCGCTCTTCGGCCGCCACCACGCTCAATTCGAACTGCTTGAAGAATCCGCCGATCTCGGAAAATTGTTCGCCGCGTTCCTTGCGGATCTCAACCGAGAACACCACGTGCCGCCCGTCGGAAAAACCGAACGAGACGAGCGTGTGCGCAATGGCCGGGCCTGCCCAGTAAGACAGCGCCATGTCCACCGATACGAGTTTGTCCAGCTCGTATTGCCGCGTTTCCCAGCGGGCGGTGTAGTCGGAGTCCGTGCGCCAATCGAAGTTGCGCACGTTCTCAAGCGTGACCGTCGACCCTTGCACCGTGCCGCGCAGCATCTTCGCCACGTCGTCCGCCCAGATGCGGTCATTCGACGGCGCAAGCGTTTGCCACCAGCCGGCCAGCAGGACCAGCCCGATCAGATACGCCCACCCTGCCCGCCGCCGCCACGGCCCCGCGCGCCACAACGCCACCATCGCACCCAGGCATAGCGCGGCCCACACAGCGGCCGCCGCCCCTTTGCCCCACACGCCGCCCGGCGCCTGATACCACAGGGCAAGACACCCCCACAGCGCAGACGCGGCCACCAGCAACGTCAGCAACAGGCGCCCTACGACCACCAGGCCCCGACGCAAGCGCCCAGCGCGGCGCACCGGCTTATCCGCCAACATGCTTGCCCACAATTTCCAGCACGCCGTTGATGACGAATTGAACCCCCATGCACACGAGCAAGAAGCCCATGACGCGCGAAATGGCTTCCACGCCGCTTTGCCCGATCACCGCCACGATGCGGCCCGCCGAACGCAGGCAGATCCAGAACAGCACGCCCAGCAGGGCGAACACGATGATGGGCGTTACCGCCACCACCCACGTCGGGTACTGCGGCGTGATTGCGCCATCGACCGAGGCTGCCCCACTGATGATCATGGCGATGGTGCCTGGCCCCGCGGTTCCAGGTAGCGCCAAGGGCACGAACGCGATGTTCGGCGTCTCCCGCGCTTTGGCGTCCGCGGCTGCTTCCGCCGCCAGCGAGCGCGGTTCCGCAGGCGGAAACAGCATGCTGAAACCAATGCTGACCACGATCAGCCCGCCCGCGATGCGCAAGCCCGGAATCGAAATGCCGAACGTGTGCATGATCCACGCACCCGCGTAGTAGGTCACCAGCATGATGCCCACCACGTAATACGCCGCCTGCGTCACCTGGCGTTCGCGCTCTTTATAAGGAATCTGCGCGCCGAGCGACAGCAGCAGCGTCATGGAGGTCAGCGGGTTGGCCAAGGGCAGCATCAGCGCCAGCCCAAGGCTGGTTAGTTTGGCGAGTTGGATCAGATCGTCAATCATGGGGCTCATAGAAAAAGGAGACGGCCCATTTACCCAATGGGAGTAATGGGCCGCCTGCCTGGTTCAACGTTCAATCGCAGAATGCCCTCTACCTTACACATTTCCCGGGCTTATTGATCCCGGCTCCCAAACTCTTGCTCGGCGGCCGGCGCCATAGCGCGCCTACCGGCAACAGCATGCACGCCGCCGCCAGCCACGCGTTCATCTGCAAGCCCAGCGCATCCACGCTGGCCGCGCCCAAGAAGGAACCCGCCGCGATCGCCAGGTTGAACATCGCCACGAAAAAAGCCGTGGCGGCGTCCACCGCGTCAGGAGCCGCCCGCAGCATCCAGATCTGTAGCGACACCGACACGCCGCCATACGCCAGCCCCCACACCACCAACAACAGCACGCTGGCAGGCGGCCAATGGCCCAGCCCGCCCAGCAGCGCCAGGGTCAACAGCAACGTGACGGCAATTGTCATCAAGACGGCGGCGGGACGGCGTGCAGCGGCGGAACCCGCCAGAAAATTTCCCGCCACACCCGCCACGCCATACGTGAACAACAGCAAGCCTATCCATTGCTGACCAAACCCCGCCTGCGTTTGCAGCATCGGCCGCACAAAGGTGTAGGCCATGAAATGGCCTGCCACCATGAACAAGGTGATCAGCAAGCCCCGCCGCAACGCCGGATTCGAAAGCAGCCCGGCCAGTTCGCGCGCCGATAAGCCGCGCGGCGCGGGCAGCGGCGGCAAAGCCTGCCAGATCAGCACGAGCACGGCTGCGCACAACACCGCCATCCCCGCAAACGCGGCGCGCCACCCCGCCAGTTCGCCAATGAAGGCGCCCAGCGGCACGCCCAGCACCGAGGCCACCGCAACCCCGCCAAAGATGATGGCGGTGGCCGCGCCCACCGCGTGCGGGGCAACGATTCTGCCCGCCAACCCGCCCGCGATCGCCCAGATGCCGCCGATGCAAATGCCCACCAGCACGCGCGCGCCCAACAACCACGGCATGGACGGCGCCAACGCGCTGGCCAGGTTCGCCCCCATCAGCAAGGCCAGCAGCCCGCAAAGCAACCAACGGCTATCGGCGCCCGCGGGCCGGACGACAATCAGCGGGGCAAACAAGGCGGCCAGAATTGCCGGCACGAAAAGCATCCAACCGCCCTCGCCTACCGACACGTTCAGCTCGTGCGTGATCGGCACCAACAGGCCCACCGGCAGCATTTCGGTGGTGACCACGCTGAAGGTGGCCAGCCCCACCGCGGTGACGCCCAGCCAGGCGCGCAGGGAAGTGGAAGTGGTAGCCGAATCCGATCCGCCGGCTGGCGGTGTAGAGGTTTGGGTCATCGTGTGTTGCGATCCAGAAAAGCCCCGTTGCAGGGCCGACCCTTATGCAGTCTACTGTTTCCAATTCGCAGATAAAGCAGGCATCAGGCCAAACACAAGGGACGAATCGTGGACAATCTTTCGTGAACAACCCGCCCCCACCTCAACGGCTCGATCACATCGGCGACGTGCTCGCCTTCGTGCGCGTGGCCGACGCGCAGAGCTTCACCGCGGCCGCTGAAAAACTGAGCCTGTCCCGATCAGCCATCGGCAAGTGCATTGCGCGTCTGGAGCAAAGCCTGGGCGTGCGGCTGTTTCACCGCAGCACGCGCAGCGTCAGCCTGAGCGACGACGGCCGCCTCTTCTACGAGCATGCGCAACGCATCTTGTCCGAGGTGGACAACGCCACCGATGCCATGGCCAGCCGGCAGCAGGCGCCACGTGGCCGCTTGCGCATCGACCTGCCGGTCTCGTTGGGCCGCTTGCATGTGATGCCGCTTGTGCGCAGCTACTTGCGGCGTTGGCCGGACGTGGATGCGGATATCAGTTTCTCGGACGACTACACCGATCTGGTGCGCGATGGCATCGACGTCGCCATCCGCATTGGCGGCGAAGCAGACAGCCGGCTGGTGCGGCGCGTGCTGGCGCCCCACCGGCTGATCACCTGCGCCGCGCCCGATTATCTGCATCGCCACGGCGCGCCCGCCACCATCGACGCGCTGGCCCAGCATCAGACGCTGGTCTTCACGCATACCGGGCAACCGGTGCCATGGCGCTTTACCGTTCAGGGCCAGGAACGCCAGGTGCCGGTGGCGGGCCGGCTACGGGTGGGCCACACCGAAGCGTTGCGCGATGCCGCCGTAGCCGGCGACGGGATTGCGCAATTGGGCGCGTTCCTAGTGGCCGACGACTTGCGCGCCGGCCGCCTGGCCCCTGTGCTGGAGTCCGTGGCGGGCGCGGGCGCGCCGGTGTACGCGGTGTATCCGCATCGGCGGCATCTGTCGCCCAAGGTGCGCGTGCTGATCGATGACATCGCCTCGGCCTGGAACGCGGACCCGCCGTGGCGCCCGTACGCGTAAGCGATGCAACCGATGCAACCCATGCAAACCATGCCACCTTGCCGTTATTTTTTGCATCACCCTTCCTGATTATCAATATCCATTAAACTGATGTAATTACCGCGACGGGCCGCGCTGCCTAGCATACAAGCGCCCGTCATCTGCGGCCGAGCCCGCAGCGCACTGATTTTGTGACCCGGAGTTTTCCCTTGAGCGACCTCTATCATTTCAGCCGCGGCACCTCGCCGCTGCTGATTTCCATTCCCCATCTCGGCAGCCAGATTCCCGATGCGCAACGCGCACAGATGACGCCGCTGGGCCTGCAATCCGGCGATACCGACTGGCATCTGGACACGCTGTACCAATTTGCCCAGGCGCTGGGCGCGTCCGTGCTTGGCGCGCGCTATTCGCGCTATGTGGTGGACCTGAACCGCCCGCCCAACGACGAAAGCCTGTACCCCGGCCAGACCAAGACCGGCCTGTGCCCCACGCAAACGTTCCGCGGCGACGCGCTCTATCAGAACGACGCCGTGCTGACGGACGCCGAGCGCGCGCACCGCCTGCAAACGTACTGGCAGCCCTATCACGCCAAGCTGCGCGAAGAACTCGACCGCATCAAGGCCGAACACGGCACGGTGCTGCTGTGGGAAGCGCATTCCATCGCAAGCGTGCTGCCGCGTCTGTTCGAAGGCAAGCTGCCTGACCTGAACATCGGCACGTCCGATGGCGCGGCGTGTGCGCCCGACATCCTGGCCGCCGTCCGCGAACAGCTGGACGATTGCACCGGCTACACCTGGGCCGTCAACGGCCGCTTCAAGGGCGGCTACATCACGCGCCACTACGGCGCGCCGGCCGACAACATCCACGCCATCCAGCTGGAAATGTGCCAGTCCACCTACATGGACGAAACGCATCCCTATGGCTACCGCGCCGATCTGGCTGGCAAGGTCATCCCCGTCGTTGAAGGCATGGTGCAAGCCGCGCTGCGCCAAACCACGGCGCGTCAGCGCTAAGCCTCCCCTACCCAGGACAACGCCAGGCGATGAACCGTTTTTCCTTCAGCACGACGGAAAACTATCCGGAATGGAGCCTGCTGCTGACCTGGGTGGCGGTGGTGGAAGCCGCGTCGGTATCCGGCGCGGCGCGCCTCCTGGGCTTGTCGCAAGCGGCGGTGTCGCAGCGCGTGAAGCAGCTTGAAGCCGCGATGTCGACCGAGCTGCTTGACCGCAGCACCCGCCCCGCGCGGCCCACGCCCGCGGGCGAATTGCTGTTCGACCATGCCGCGCGCCTGCTCGCGCAAGCGGGCGACATGACGGAAAGCGTGCGCAACCTGAGCCGCGCCAAACGCAACATCGTGCGCTTTGGCTGCGTGGACTCGTTCGCCGGCACGCTCGGGCCGACCTTGATCCACGGCCTGTCGGGCGCGTCGCGCCAGATCCGGCTGTGGTCGGGCATTACGCCCGTGCTGGACAAGCAGCTGGAAGACCGGCAACTGGATCTGGTCGTGACCACCAGCGCGGTGGCCGGCAAGCCCACCATCAAAAAATACAGTTTGTTCAGCGAACCCTATGTGCTGATCGTGCCGCGGTCGATGGACATGTCGGCCATCAGCACGCTGAAGGAACTGGGCAAACGCACGCAGTTCATCCGCTACAGCGCGCGTTCGTTTATCGGCGCCGAGATCGACCGCCTGATCGAATCACACGATGTGATGATCGAACGCACTTTTGAATTCGACAACACCGACCCGCTGCTCAGCCTGGTGACGGGCGGCATCGGCTTTGCGATCAGCACGCCGCTGTGCATCTGGCAGTCGCGCCATTTTGTGGACCAGCTGCGCGTGTTGCCGCTGGGGCCGTACCTGGGCGTGACCCGCGCGGATGACCCCAGCCTGTCGCGCACCTTGTATCTGGCCGCGCGCCAGCAGGAAGTGGGCAAGCTGCCCACCGAAGCGCGCGACGTGATTTTGATGGCGGTAGAACGCCTGATTCAGAAAGACATCGCCCCGGCGCTCGGGCTGCCGCCTGCCACGCTGTGGCGCAGCATGCGGCGTTAAGCCCGCCCGAGTTACAGCGACGCGGTCAGTGCAGGCACGGCGTCGAACAAATCGCCCACCAGGCCGTAGTCCGCCACGCCAAAGATCGGCGCATCGCCGTCTTTGTTGATGGCGACGATGGTCTTGGAATCTTTCATGCCGGCCAGATGCTGGATGGCGCCAGAAATACCCACTGCCACGTAGAGTTCCGGCGCAACGATCTTGCCCGTTTGCCCCACCTGCCAATCGTTGGGCGCGTAGCCCGCATCCACGGCCGCGCGCGACGCGCCCAGCGCCGCACCCAGCTTTTCAGCCAAGGGGTCCAGCAGCTTGAAATTGTCGGCGCTGCCCAGGCCCCGGCCGCCTGACACCACCACGCGCGCCCCGCCCAATTCCGGGCGTTCGGACACGGCGATCTCGCGGCGCTTGAACCGCGCCAGCCCCATGTCAGCCACCGCCGCAACAGAGTCCACCGCCGCGTTGCCGCCTTCGGCCGGCACGGCGTCAAAGGCGGTCGGGCGGATCGTCGCCACCACGATGGCGTAGCCGCTTTTGACCGTGGCGATTGCGTTGCCCGCATAGATGGGCCGCTTGAACGTGTCGGGCGCCAACACCTCGATCACGTCCGACACCTGCGCCACGTCCAGCAGCGCGGCGATGCGCGGGGCCACGCTCTTGCCCTGCGTCGTGGCGGCCAGGAACAGATGCGAATACGGCGCCGCGACGGCCACGGCTTGCGCCGCCAGGTTTTCGGCCAGCCCTTCGGCCAGATGCGGCGCATCGGCCCACAGCACTTTTTCCACGCCAGGTACACGCGCCGCGACCTGCGCCACCGCTTGCGCATCCGCGCCCGCCACCAGCACATGAATGGGCGCGCCCAGCTTGCCGGCAGCGGCAATGGCGTTGCGCGTTGCGCTGTTCAGGGCGCGGTTGTCGTGTTCGGCAATAACCAAGACCGTCATCAGATCACCTTCGCTTCGTTCTTCAGTTTGTCGACCAGCGCGGTCACGTCGGCCACTTTGATGCCGGGCGCGCGCGCGGCCGGTTCTTCGACGCGCAGCGTTTCCAGCCGCGACGCGGGGTCTACGCCCAAGGCCTCGGGCGTTTCGATATCCACCGGCTTCTTCTTTGCCTTCATGATGTTGGGCAGCGTGACGTAGCGCGGCTCGTTCAAGCGCAGATCAGCGGTGACGATGGCGGGCAACGTCAGTTCCAGCACTTCCAGGCCGCCATCCACTTCACGCGTGATGCGCGCCACGCCGCCGTCGACGTCTATCGCGCTGGCGTTGGTGGCTTGCGGCCAGCCCAGCAGCGCGGCCAGCATCTGGCCCGTCTGGCAGGCGTCATCGTCAATGGCCTGCTTGCCCAGGATCACCAGCGCGGGTTGTTCCTTTTGTACGACCGCGCGCAGCAGCTTGGCCACCGCCAACGGTTGCAGGGCAACATCGGTCTGCACCAGCACGCCCCGGTCGGCGCCAATGGCCAACGCGGTACGCAAGGTTTCCTGCGACTGCGCCGTGCCGCAAGACACGGCCACCACGTCTTGCGCCACGCCCTGCTCTTTTAAGCGCACGGCCGCTTCGACGGCGATTTCATCAAACGGGTTCATCGACATCTTGACGTTGCCGATCTCCACGCCGCTCTGGTCGGCCTTGACGCGCACGTTGACGTTGTAGTCAACCACGCGCTTGACCGCGGCTATCACCTTCATGCGAACACTCCTGAATCAAGGAATTAACAAAACGCGCCAGGCGCCGCCATGCGCAGATCAATCCGCACGGCGTCCGGCGGCAACGCGTCTGCTGACGCGGCGTCGTCCTGACAGGACGAGTCGATATAGAAATTCTGCGCATCCACCACGATGCGCACATGTGACGCGTGGGCGACGGCGTCTTCCCACGATGCGGCGTTGACGATGACGGGCTGCGCGCCGCCGCAGCGCACCTGCGCTTGAACCGCGCCGCGCAAGACGAACAGGTTCAGCACACGCACCGCGCCGTCCAGCAAGCGTGCCTGCAAAGCGACATCGCCCGCGAACGCAACCGCCCTGCCCGGCAGTAACGCGATATCCACGCCGTCGCCACGCAACGCCACGCCCGCCCCCGACAGCACCACCGACACGCGGTCAACGCCGGGGAAGCGCGAATACGCGCCATCGCCGGTGATGTCGGCCACGCTGACCCGCCAGCGCGGCGGCATCTTGCGTGCGCTGGCGGCGTCATCCACCGCCAGGGTGCGCGTGACGCCGCCGCCGTTTTTCCAGGGTTCGGGCGGCAAGTCCCGCCAGTTGACATGCACGGCGCGCATCGGATCAGGACACCGCGCCCAGGCCGTACTTGCCCGTCAACAACGCGCCGCTTTCAAAGCGGCCGATGTCGTAAGGCTTGAGCGACACGTCGGTGGCCAGCCCCAGCGCTTCCTGCGCCAGCACCCGGCCCACGGTCGGCGACAGCTTGAACCCGTGACCCGAAAAGCCGAACCCCACGATCAGCCCCTGCACGCTGGGCACGCGGCCCAGCACCGGATTCCAATCGGGCGTGACGTCGTACACGCCGGTCCAGGACGAGGCCAGGCCCGCCGTCTCATACGCCGGGAAGCGCGCGGCAACCTGTTCGCCCACTTCGGCCACGTAGTCCAGCGGAATATCGCCCTGCTCGGCGTCGCTCTTTTGCAGCGCCTCGCCTACGATGCCTTCGCTGACCAGCATCTGGTTGCCGCCATAGCTGCGGCAGTACAGCATGCCCGGTGACGCCAGGTCTTTGAAGACCGGCATGGAATACGTGTAGGGCGCGCCGCTGCATTCCAGCGCCAGCACCGCGTGGCGTTCCGGCACGACGGGCATCGCCACGCCGGTCCAGCCGGCCAGTTCGGGCGTCCAGATGTTCTGCGTGCTGATGACAAGCGGGCTGGCGAAGTCGCCTTCGGAAGTGGACACGCCAACGACGCGGCCGTTCTCGATCAGCAGTTTGCGCACATCGACGTTTTCGCGAATGGTCACGCCCCGGCGGCGCGCGCCGCGCGCAAAACTGGTCGCCACCAGATACGCATCGGCGAAACCGGCTTCCGGTTCATAGCCGATCAGCGCAGCGTCATCGAACGAGGCAATCGGCAGCAATTCGCGGGCTTGGGCAGGGTTCAGCAATTCCAGCGCAATGCCTTGCGCGCGCTGCTGATCCAGCGCGCCGCGCAACGGTTCCAGCTTGTCGTCGTCGGCCGCCGTAATCAGGTAGCCGCACTTGACCAGGCCGCAGGACGCTTCGTCGTCGCCAACATAGCTGGCGAAATGGTTGAACACGTTCCAGGAACGCTGGGCGAGTTCGACGTTTTCGCGCACCGAATAGTGCGTGCGCAAAATGCCGGAAGACTGCGAGGTCGTGCCCGCCCCGATCGTGGCGCGGTCCAGCACCAGCACGTTTTTGGCGCCCAGCTCCGCCAGGTGGAACGCCACCGAACTGCCGATCACGCCGGCACCAATCACGATCACGTCATAACTTTTCACGACAAGGCTCCAAGGACAAGTGCCGCGAGTGTGAACCTGCCCTGTCTGGCGCTTCGCAATATAAGCACCGCGAATACTGAATAAAAGCCTAGCTGAAACGCCGGGGTTCCGTCCGCTTTGATTAAGCAGAACGAATTTCGACCATCGCCAATCCTTATATTCATGCTGCGGCGCGATGCCCGGGTGAAAGTCTCGTCTGCCGCACCACAGAGTGCCGGCGACATGACATCTATCAGTCAATCTACTTTACGTAGGGGAAAAATATGAACATGAATCGCCGCGCCATGTTGGTGCGCACCGCAGCGTTGGCGGGCGCAAGCGCCCTGGGCTTTCCCATGATCGGCCGCGCCGCCAATGCGTCATACACGTATGGCGGATCGGCTTGGCTGGGCCATTACTCGGCCTACATCGCCATGAAGACGGGGCTGTTCGCCAAGCAAGGCCTGGACATCAAGTGGCAGAGCTTCGCCACGTCGTCCGACCGCATGAGCGCCGTGATGGCCGGCAACATCGACCTGGCCGGCACGGGCGTGGTGTCGTCGCTGGCCTTGATGGCGGCGGGCGCCCGCCAGTTTCAGGTGATTGCCACGCCCAACAACTTCGGCCGCGCCGAAGGCGTGCTGGTGCGCGAAGACGTGAAGTCGGTGGCTGACCTGAAGGGCAAGAAGATCGGCGTCACCTATGCGTCCAGCGCGCACGTGTTGCTGCTGGACGTGCTGCGTCAGGCGGGCATGAACCCGGACCGCGACGTGTCCATCATCAACCTGCCCGCGACCAACCTGCTGTCTGCCTACCAGGGCAAGCAGATCGACGCGGCGGTGGCCTGGACCCCGGCGTTTGACCGCATCAAGGCCGTGCCCGGCACGCACGTGCTGTTGGACGACACGGCGTTCTCGCTCTACAAGCAATACGCCATCACCCCCGGCCCCGACGTGCTGCTGACGCACACGAAGCTGGGCAAAGAGAACCCCGAGGCCGTGAAACAATTCCTGCGCGCGGTGTTCCAGGCCAACACCATGCTGACCGAGCAGCCCGATGAAGCTGCCGGCGTGCTGCTGGAGCTGACGGGCTTGTCCAAGGAAGAACAACTGGCCGTCATCAAGCAGACGCAGTGGTATTCGGCTGCGGACCAGCAGGCGCTGATGGTGGAGCCGGGCAAGTTCGTCACCGGCATGCAGCAACTGGCTGAAATGCTGGTGTCGCTTAAGCAGATCGACCGCGCGCCCACCGTCAAGGATTGGGTCCAGGCCTCGTACCTGTAAGCGGGGCGCACGCCATGTCCACGCGTTCGTCTTCAAGGGAAACACGGCTGATCTGGGTCAGCGTGTTTTCGCTTCTGAGCTTTTTGTTGCTGTGGGAAGGCCTGTGCCGCGCCGGCGCGGTCGACCCGATTTTCCTGCCCGCGCCGTCGCAGGTGCTGGCGCGCGCCATGTCGATGTCGGACCAGGGCACGCTGTTCTACAACGTGCTGGCCTCCACGCGCCGCGTGATGGTGGGCTTTCTGGCGGCCGTCATCGCGGCCATTCCGCTGGGCATTCTGTTGGGCACATCGAAGGTGGCGCGCGCCGTCTTCGACCCCATCATTTCGTTTCTGCGCCCGCTGCCATCCATGAGCTGGATTCCGCTGTCGCTCCTGTGGTTCGGCATTACCGAAACGCAGAAGTACAGCATCGTGTTCATGGGGTCGTTCGTGCCGGCGCTGCTGTACGTGATGGAAGCATCGCGCAGCATCGACCCGGTGCTGGTGCGGGCGGCGCGCAACCTGGGCGCAAACCGCTGGCAGGTCATGCGCGAGGTGCTGTTCCCGGGGTGCCTGCCGCAGATTCTGTCGGGCATGAAGATCATTCTGGGCCTGTCCTGGACGTGTGTGATTTCTGCCGAACTGGTGGCGTCCAAAGAGGGCCTGGGCTTCATGATCATGAACGGCAAGGAATTTTTCCAGACCGACACCGTGGTGCTGGGCATGGTCCTGATCAGTTTCACCGTCCTGGTAACTGA
Source organism: Achromobacter sp. NPDC008082 (assembly GCF_042957345.1). Taxonomy (NCBI): domain Bacteria; kingdom Pseudomonadati; phylum Pseudomonadota; class Betaproteobacteria; order Burkholderiales; family Alcaligenaceae; genus Achromobacter; species Achromobacter sp. NPDC008082. The sequence goes on along the minus strand of NZ_JBIBIB010000005.1, from coordinate 469,352 downwards.
CTTGTGTTTGCGGCTTCTTGAACGATGGGTGCTGGCATGGCAACGATGAATGACACGATGATCCAGCTGACCGATGTGTCCAAGGCCTATGGCGACGTGACCGTGCTGGACAAGGTGAATCTGGAGGTCAAGCGCGGTGAATTCCTGGTGCTGCTGGGCGCGTCTGGCTGCGGCAAATCCACCCTGCTGAACCTGATGGCGGGCTTCATCACGCCCAACACCGGCACCGTCGCCATCAACGGCAAGACCGTCACCGACGTCACCGCCGCCTGCGGCATGGTGTTTCAGCAGTACGCGCTGTTTCCGTGGCGCACGGTGCAAGAGAACGTGGAATTCGGCTTGAAGATGCGCGGCATGTCCAAGCAGGAACGCGCGCCCATTGCCCGCAAGTTCATCGAGATGGTGGGCTTGAAACAGGCGGCGGACAAGTATCCGCATGCGCTGTCAGGCGGCATGAAGCAGCGCGTGTCGATTGCGCGGGTGCTGGCCAACGACCCCGACGTGATGCTGTTCGACGAGCCCTTCGCCGCGCTGGACGCCATGACGCGTCAGGTGCTGCAAGACCAGTTGCTGTCGATCTACGAGCAAAGCGGCAAGACGATTGTCTTCATTACGCACTCCATCGACGAAGCCCTGACGCTGTCCACGCGCATGGCGGTGATGGGTTCCAAACCCGGGCGCATCGTGCAAGACATCCAGAACGACTTGCCGCATCCGCGCAGCGCTGATGTGCAGTTGTCGCCGCGCTTTGTGGAATTGAAGCGGTCGATCTGGGAGCGCGTGCAAGAGGAAGTGACGCGCAGCATGGAACTGGCCAGCGACTAAGCAGGCCAGGCCCGCGACTAAACACGCCAGGCCCGCACTACCACGCCCCTTTGCTGCGCCCTTCTTCCGCCAGAAACTCCACCAGCGCGGGCAACGACGCATCCATCGGCCGGTTGGCGTGGATGCGCATCACGTAGCCCCACGACCCCGGCATGCGCAGTTGCGGCATCAGCGGCACCAGCCGGCCGCTGGCCAGGTCTTCATCGATGAGCGGCGCGCGGCCCAGCGCAATGCCCACGCCCGCCGCGGCTGCCGCCACCACCGTGCTCAGGCCGCTCAGCACCATGGGTTCCTGCCAATCGGAGTCGGCCAGGCCCAGCCGCGGGCTCCACGTGCGCCAATCGGTTTCAGGGCTGTCGATGTGCTTTTCTTCAAGCCAGCGATGGCGCAGGAAGACGCGCGGGTCATTGCGGTCGGCCTCGGCGATCAGTGTGGGGCTGCACACGGGCACGACGGTTTCGGTCATCAACGCAATATCGCCCGGCTCGGCCAGATGCGGCCCGCGCGCGCGCACGTGCAGAAAGGCCAGATCAATGTCCTGGCTTTTCCAGGCCGGGTCCTGGCTGGCGTGCAGGTACACCTGAACGCCGATGTCGGGATGCAATTCAATGAAGCGGCCAATGCGCGGCGCCAGCCACAGCGCGGCCAGCGACGGGTTGGCGGACACGTTCAAGGTATAGCGGCGGCGGCCTCGCGCCGAGGCGCGCACATTGCGGCAGGCGGTATCCAACAGGGTCAAGGCCTGTTGTACGGACGCCAGCAGCTCGGCGCCCGCCGCCGTCGTCTCTGCGCGGCGCACCGTGCCGCCCCGCCGCAACAGCGGCACGCCCAGATCCGCTTCCAGCGCGCGCAACTGATGGCTGACGGCGCTCTTGGTCACGTGCAATTCCGCTGCGGCGCGGCTCAGACTGCCCAGCCGGGCGACGGCTTCAAAGGCGCGCAAGGCGGCCAGTGGTGGCGTGTGGTTGGGCAGATCGGACATCGGTTGAGTTTATCTCAACCCATGATTGAAAAACTATCGCTTTCGCGCGTACGGCGGATCAGTGACCATGCAGGCTCTGGATGGAGCATTGATATGTATTTCGACTCTCGATTGTGGCGGTTGACCGCGGGCTTGCGCGCCGGGATGGCGGGCGGCATCTTCCTGGGCCTGCTGGCGCTGGCGGCGGGCATTGCCCGCTATGTCTTCCTGGGCCAGCTGCTGGCCCGCGTGTTCAACGGCGCGCCGTGGCAAGACTGGATCACGCCCGCGCTATGCGTGGGCGCAATGGTGCTGCTGCGCGCGGGCTTTGACCACTGGCGCACCGTGCAGGCGAATCACACTTCGGCCCAGATTCAGCAGACGCTGCGCGGCAAACTGTATGACCGCATCGTCACGCTAGGCCCCGCCTGGTTCGCCAACCAGCGCACGGGCGGCGTCATGCTGACGGTGGTGGACGGCGTTGAGCAGTTGCAAACGTTCTTCGGCCAGTACCTGCCGCAGGTCGCCATTGCGGCCGCCGCGCCCTTCGCCATCTTTGCGGTCATCGCCTTCTGGGACGTGCCCACGGCGCTCGTCTTCCTGGTGGCGGCGCTGTTCGCCTTGTTCGGCCCGATGGCGGTGCACATGCTGGATCGCCGCGCCAGCCAGGCGCGCACGCAATCGCTGAACGCCTTCGGCGAAGACTTTCTGGACGCCGTGCAAGGCTTGCCCACGCTGAAGTCGTATGGCCAGGGCAAAGCCTGGGGCCGGCGTCTGGCCGCCCGCGCACGCAGCCTGTCGGACAACACGTTCTGGGTGCTGTCGGTTAGCCTGCTGACGCGCGGCATCAGCGACCTGGGTGTGGCGCTGGGCGCCGCGCTGGCGCTGACCCTGGGCGCGTGGCGCGTGGCCGCTGGCGACATGAGCGTTGAAGCGCTGCTGATCGTGCTGATGGCCGGCACTGAAATCTTCCGGCCGTTGCGCGACCTGCGCTCGGTGTTGCACCGAGGCATGCTGGGCCAATCGGCTGCGGTCAGCATCCACGCCCTGATGGATGCGCAGCCGCTGACGCCCGCTCCGGACGCAGGCGCCAATGCGGCCAAGCCCGCCGTATCCGTTATTACGGCTACCGCTGCTGCTTCGGGTGCTTCGGGTGCTTCGGGTGCTTCGTCTAGTCCCGCCGCGGCTGCCCGTCTGGCGCCCACCATTGAATTCGATGACGTGGCGTTCTCATACACGCCCGAGCGCCGCGCCCATCAGGGGCTGGCGTTCAGCATCGCAGCGGGCGAACGCGTCGGCGTCGTTGGCCCGAGTGGCGCGGGCAAGTCCACCATCGTGCGCCTGCTGCTGCGGGAATGCGTGCCGCAATCGGGCATGATCCGCGTGGGCGGACACGATGTGAATACGCTGGACACGCAAACGCTGTTGTCGCAGATGGCGCTGGTCAGCCAGGACATCACGCTGTTTCACGGCACCATTGACGACAACCTGCGCCTGGGCCGCCCCGACGCCACGCACGAGCAGGTGCGCGCCGCGGCGCGCGCGGCCAATATCGACGACTTCATCATGGCGCTGCCCGACGGCTACGCCACCCGCATCGGCGAGCGCGGCCTGCAATTGTCGGGCGGCCAGCGCCAACGCGTGGCGATTGCGCGCGCACTGCTGCGCGATGCGCCGATCCTGATCCTGGACGAAGCGCTATCTTCCGTTGATACCGAAAACGAAGCCCTGATTCAACAGGCGCTGGACCGGTTGATGGCCGGCCGCACGACGCTGATCCTGGCGCATCGGCTGGCCAGCGTGATCGGCGCGGACCGCAGCCTGGTGCTGGACCAGGGCCGGGTCGTCGAAGCCGGCCCGCATGCCGAGCTGATGCAGCAACGCGGCTTGTACTACCGCCTGATGCACGAGCAGGCGGAAGCGCATGAGAACCCCTCGGCAAACGCGGCGCTGACGGCCAACACTGCGGCCAACACTGCGGCCAATACTGCGGCCGACACTGTAGCCAATACTGCGGCCACCGCCGCGCCCGGCGTCGCCCGGACCACTGACTTGAACCCCGCCGCGGACCCCGACACCAAGCAAGGCCCCGTGCTGCGCTCACTGGATGCGGACGCTGAACAGGTCGGCTGGCGCGCGACCCTGGGCACCCTGCTGTCGGTGGTGCGCCCATGGCGCGGCACGCTTATCGCCACCATCTTGCTGGGCGTGGCGCGTGTGGCCGCCTTCATCGGCGTGGGCGTCTTCAGCGCGCTGATCGTGGCGGCCATACGCGATGGCCGCGACATCTCCGGCCTGCTGGTTGGGCTGCTGATCGCCGCGCCGTTGGCCGCCCTGTTCCACTGGCTGGAGTCGTGGCTGGCGCATGCGATGGCCTATCAGTTGCTGGCCGACATGCGGGTCAAGCTCTATGACAAGCTGGAACGTCTGGCGCCTGCCTACCTGCTGCAACGCCGCTCGGGCGACCTGGTCGCCTTGGCCACGCAAGACATCGAGATGGTTGAATACTTCTACGCGCACACCATCGCCCCGGCCATTGTGTCGGTGCTGGTGCCGCTGTCGGTGCTGGGTTTCCTGGGCGTGTACAGCTGGCCCGTGGCGCTGGCGCTGCTGCCTTTCCTGGCCTATGCGCTGGTGTCGCCGGTACGCGGCCGCCGTCACGTCGACGCCTTGGGCGACAAGGCCCGGCAGGCGCTGGGCGAAATGAGCGCGCACACCACCGACACCATCCAGGGCTTGGCCGACCTGACGGCCTTCCAGGCCACCGGCCGCCGGCGCGACCAGTTCCTGAAAGTGGCCGATCAGTACCGCGTGCGCCGCCTGGACATTCTGCGTGATCTCTCCAAGCAAACCGCCTGGTTTGAAATCGCGATGGGGCTGGGCGGCTTGGCGGTGGCCGTCGTCGGCGCGTTGCAAGTGGCGGCCGGCACGCTGTCGGCCAGCATGCTGCCCTTGCTGGTGCTGATTGCGCTGGCCACCTTTCTGCCGGTGTCTGAAATTTCACAGGTCAGCCGTCAACTGGCCGACACCATTGCCGCCACGCGCCGCCTGCATGTGGTGGCCAACGAACCGGAACCCGTCACCGACGGGCCGCTGGCGCCGCCCGTCGCCACGCATGGCTTGTCGTTGGCGTTCGACCATGTCAGCTTCGCCTACCCGGGCAAGCAGGAAGACACCTTGAAGGACCTGAGCTTCAAGGCCCCGGCCGGCGCCACCGTGGCGGTGGTGGGTGCGTCGGGCGCGGGCAAGAGCACCGTCGCCAGCCTGCTGCTGCGTTTCTGGGACCCGCGCCAGGGCGTGGTGAAACTGGATGGCGTGGACGTGCGCCAGTTGCAGCTCGATGGCTTGCGCGAACGGGTGGCGCTGGTCACGCAAGACACCTATCTGTTCAACGACACGCTGGAAGGCAACATCCGGCTGGCCCGCCCCGAGGCCTCGCCCGACGAGCTGGCGCTAGCGCTGGAGCAAGCCGCGTTGACGGACTTCGTGCGCACCCTGCCCGATGGCCTGGCGACCAAAGTGGGCGAACGCGGCATGCAGTTGTCGGGCGGCCAGCGTCAGCGCATCTCGATTGCGCGCGCCTTCCTGAAGAACGCGCCCGTGCTGATTCTGGACGAGGCGACCTCGCATCTGGACACCTTGTCCGAGATGCAAGTGCGCGGCGCACTGGACACGCTGATGCGCCATCGGACCACCTTGGTGATCGCGCACCGGCTGTCCACCATCCGCGACGCCGACCTGATCCTGGTGCTGGAACGCGGCACGCTGGCGGAGGCCGGCACGCACGACCAATTGCTGCGCAAGCAAGGGGCCTATGCGCGCCTGGCCAGCCACCAGGGCGGCTACGCGGTCAGTAGCGCAACGTCTCAACCGACGTAGCGTTGGCGCGCACCTCCGCATCCGTGAACCAGACCCGCTTGTTGCCAAAGCGGTTGTAAAGATCAAACTGGTCACGGGTGTGGACGGAAGGCGTGCCGTCCGGGGCGACGAAGCCGCTTTGCCCCGGCGCCACCACATCCACGGCGTGCACACCCTTGGCATCAAACACCGTCATGTTGTTTTCGGTGCCGCGGTTCTGCGTGGCCGGGTAGCTGAGCACCGCCTTGTCGTCCGCCTGCGGCACGCCCAGGAAGTTCTTGGGCGCAAACACCATCGGCGGCGCGGGAATGCGCCAGGTAGCAGGGTCCTGCCCGTACGTCTTCTGCAACGTGGCCAGGGCGTCGTCCAGGGCGGCCAGCGTGACAGCTTCGGGGCGCTTGCCGTTGAAGAAGTCGTATTGCTGCGGCACGCCCGAATTCTGGCCGGCCAGCGCGTTGAACAACACCTTCACCCCCACCGTCAGGTTGACCGAACCCGTGGCGGGCGCAGCGGGCGTGGGATAGCCGGTGGCGCTGTACCACTTGAAGAAGTCAGCGGGCATCTCGTCGGCAAGCGTGGCTTTCAGCATGGCGCGCAGCCAGGCGTCCATCACGGCGGAGCCGGCGTTGTCATAGAAGCCCGGCTGCTTGTCGCTGGTGCCCATGCCATCCCAGGACGCCAGACCCGCCACCAGGCGCGCACGGGCGTCATCAGCGGGCAGCCCCGCCACGGCGCGTTGCAGGAACGGCAGGAAGTGGCGGCGGTTAACGTCGGCGTAGCTGGTGGTGCGGATCAAGTCCCACATCTGCTGCGGGCTGACCTTGCCGCCGTTGGCCGTCATGGCCTTCATGCGGGTTTCGATTTCGGCGTAGCGGTCAGCCTGTCCCCAGACGATGGCGAACAGGTCGGTGGACGGGTAGCCGCGCATCGGCTGGTTGTTCCAGTTGGCGATGAAGCCCTGGCGCGGGTTGTACACCTGCGGGTTGGTGGCGAACGGCAGCATGCCGTCCCAATCCATCTCGCCGGTGCCAGGCACGGGCAGGCGCGGGTCGTGGCCGGCGCGGCGCTTGGGGTAGAAGCCTGTGTGCGCATAGCCGATGTTGCCGCGGTCGTCCGCGTAGTACCAGTTGATGGTGAGCGCATGGCGCGCGGCCTGCTGCTTCCATTGGTCCCAGTTTTTCGACTGCGCCTTGTGCGTCCAGGCCATCAGCGATTGCAGCTCATAGCCTTCCCACGCGCGCGCCTTGGCGTAGGCCACGTGCTGCTTGTCGTCGAACTTGGTGACGATGCCGTGCACGGTGCGGTAGACGTCCATCAGCACGGGCTCGCCGCCCTTCACCGCGATCAGCTCGGTGCGCTTTTCCATCGTCTTCCATTCGCCATTGTGGAAGTAGCGGGTGCGGTCGGCGGGGTCGAGCTTTTCGGCGTAGATGTCGACGTCGTCGCCAAAGCCCGCGGTAGAACCCCAGGTGACGTGCGCGTTGTGGCCGAACAAAATGCTGGGATAGGCGAACGGCGTGTTGCCCACCACATCAAACCCCGCGCCGTGCAGGCCGATGCCGTAGGTGTAGGCCGGGTTCCACCAGCCGAACTGCGGGCCGTTCAACAGAATGGAGCGCGCGTCCTTGGCGTGGTCGCGCCCGACGATCCACATATTGCTGGTGGTGGGAAAACCGGCAATGCCAGGCTGGCCCGATTCCGCAAACTGCGCCAACAGGCGTGCGGGCGCGTCGGCCGCAGCGTCGTCCAGCACGCCGCGCGTTTGCGGGTCGCGGGCGATACGTTCCAGCATGGGCGGCGTGCCATCGTATCGCGGCAACGCGTAAGACAGCGTGGCCTGCGCCTTCGTCGCGTTCGGCTGATACACGCCCTCTTCTTCCGGCACCGTCGTCGGCGCGCGGCTGTCGGTCATCCAGCGCAGTTGATTGAAGATCTGCATGGCGCGCGCGTCGCCATGCTGGTCTTTCAGGGCGGTCAGCAGCGCCAGGTTATCGATCTCGCTGTTGGCATCCGAAAAGCGGTTGGCCATCGTGCCGACGAACACCATCGCAACGTCGTATGGCGTCCAGTCCGACGGCTGAAACTGCAAGTCATTGAATTCTTTGGGCATCAGGCTGCCCGGCTTGGCGCGCACCTGCGCAATCCAGGCGTTCATGCCCGCAGCGTAGCCGTCAAGAATCTGGCGTTCGGATGCGGGCAGCGCGGCCAATTGGCGCTGGATGCGTTCGGGCGAAAAATTGCCGCGTATGGATTTGTCGAAAGCCACCATTTTTTCGCCCAGCACCTCGGCCACACGGCCCTGCGTGCTGCGGCGCGCCATCTCCATCTGGAACAGGCGGTCCTGCGCCACGGCGTAACCGTAGCCGTAGAAGATGCCGTAGACGGTGTTGGCGTACACATGCGGCATGCCGTAGCCGTCGCGGCGAATCGTGACCTGCCCGCCAGCCGGGCGCGCGGCGGGGGTCTCGGCGCGGGTCTCGGCAAGGGTGTCGGCGGGGGAAGCGGTTGGGGAAGAGGTGGCCGAAGGGCTGGCCGGCGTTTGCGCGTGGGCGGCGAACGCGCCCGTGCAAGCCGCCAGGATGGCGGCCATCAACAAGTGCTGCTTCATGAATCTGTCTCCGAATTTCTTGAAACCGCGCCACGGTGCGAGTCGCCCGGCGCGGGGTGCGGCGTCTCTGTCGGACACCGTCTGCGGGCCATCATACGGAGCCGCAAACTATAATTCCAATGCATTTATTTCATAGCATTGATGCTGTTCAGACATGGACTTCCAGAAACTCAAACACCTGCTCGCGGTGGTCGAACATGGCACGTTTTCCCGCGCGGCGGAAAAAGTGAACCTGTCGCAGCCGGCGCTCAGCCGCAGCATCCAGGCGCTGGAAGCCGAATTGGGCCTGCCGCTCTTGGATCGCGGCACGCGCCAAGTGCGCCTGACACCCTACGGCGCGTGTGTCGCAGAACGCGCCCGGCGCATGCGATTCGAAGAGGCCGAGCTGCAACGTGAACTCAAAACCTTGCACAGCGGCGAATCAGGCACGCTGAATATAGGACTAAGTCCGACGCCCGCCTCCTTGTTGCTATCCCCATTCCTCACGCACATGGCCGCCAACCATCCGCAGGTGCGGGTCGGCGTGGAACTCGGCGCCACCGCCACGTTGCTGGACATGCTGCGCGCCGAACGCATCGACGCCATGGTGTGCGACGCGCGCATGCTCTATGACGCCACCGATATCGACACGCGTCCGCTCGCGCCCCTGCGCGCAGGCATGGTGTGCCGCAAAGGGCATCCGATTCTGGCGCACAAGCGCGTGGGCATTGAACTGATCCGGCAGTACCCGGTGGCCTCCAGCACGCTCAGCCCCGAGGTGTCATTGCGGCTGGCCGAAACGCTCGGGCCGGGCGGCGCGCCCGAAACCATGGTGACCACGCGCTGCGAAAATCTGGACGCGCTGGTGAGCCTTGCCCTGCACACCGACACGCTGCTCTTGGGCGTGATCTGCGTGACGCGGCTCGAGCAGGCCGCGGGCCATCTGGTGGAAGTGCCGATCCCGCCCGACCGCCAGCGCCAAGGCCACTACGTGCTGGCGCGCCTTGCGGGGCGCACGCCGCTCACGGCGCAAGACGCGCTGTATACGTTCACGCAAACGTGCTGGTCGGAATTCGCGTCGGCGCAGATAGGCGACGCCGTCATTCAGTCTTCGTCCGTCTGATTGCCTTGCAAGGCGGGCACGGCTTGATCATTTTTGACTTTTTATTTCTGGCGACACACTCCGACACAATGTAATCTTTCTCAAAATTTCGCATCAATTTGAGGAGGGTTGTCATGGGCTGTACGCATAGCGTGAAGACAGGTTGGTTAACGTCGCCGGCGTCGGCGGTCTTCCTTCTCTATGCGGCCAGTGTCGCCCCTCCCTCTCATGCCCAGACGGTCACCGGTACCGGGGACATTGTGCCTGGGGCGGTCCAATCGCCGAGTTGGACCGTAATAGGAGATCTGATTGTTGGCGATGCCCTCAATGGATCGTTGACCATCACCAATGGGGGTTCCGTAAGCAATGACGGCGCGCTCATTGGAAACCTGAATGGCGCAGTGGGCGCGCTGACGGTGTCGGGCCGCGACGCGGGCGGCACAGCGTCCACCTGGACCAGCCTCAGCTCCGTCGTCATCGGGGTGGAAGATGGCAGTAACGGCACACTGACGATCCTGAACGCAGGCATGGCCCAAAGCGACTCGGGCACCATCGGCAGCAATACCGGCAGCGTCGGGAGCGTTCTCGTTTCTGGACCGGGGTCAACGTGGAATCTCTCGGCGAACAGAGGATTCATCATCGGCGAAAGCGGCCGGGGCACACTGCGGATCGACGACGGCGGCGCCGTGCACAGCGGCCAGGGCATTCTCGGCTGGGTCGCCGGCAGCGATGGCAGCGCTATCGTGTCGGGCCGGACCACAGTGTGGGACCCCTTCAACAATATCTACGTGGGGTTCGAAGGAACGGGCGACCTGCGCGTCCTGGATGGCGCCTCCGTGCGCACCGTCGGATCGTCCGCGCCAGGCGCCGCCGCGTCGATCTACATCGGCAACCAGGCCGGCGGCGTTGGCACGGTGACCGTATCGAGCACGACCGCCGATATCTCGACGCTCACCGCAAGCGATCGTATCGAAATCGGCTCCGCAGGCACGGGAACATTGAACATTTCCAAGGGCGGGCTAGCCGTTGCCAGCAGCGACACATGGCTGACCGTCGGCAGCACCGCGACAGGCACGCTGAACCTCACTGGCGATGCCAGCGGCCGCGGCGTGCTGGAGACCGGTTCGGTCATCAAGGGCGCTGGCAACGCCACCTTCAACCTGGATGGCGGTGTCCTGCGCGCACGGCGTGACAAGGCCAATTTCCTTAACGGCTTCCTGACGCAGGCAATCGGTAGCGAGGGCGCCTCGTTCGACACCAACGGGTACGAGGTGGGCGTGATGACCGCGTTCTCGGGCACCTCCACCCTCAACAAGCTGGGCGCCGGCAGGCTCACCTTGTCGGGTAACAGCGCCGCCTTTACGGGAACCACCGATATTCAGGCCGGCACCTTGCAGGTCGATGGCGTCCTTGGCGGCCCGGTGAACGTTTTGCCGGGAGCACGGCTGACCGGCACGGGACGCGTCGGCGCGACGGTCAACCAGGGCACGATCGCTCCTGGGCCACGTACCGGCTTTGGCACGCTGACGGTCGCCGGTAACTACACGGCGCAGGGCGGCAACCTGGAAATCCGCACCCAGCTTGGCGGCGATAATTCCCCAACCGATAAGTTGGTCGTCACGGGCGACACCGCGGGCGCAACTCCGGTCACCGTGAAGAACATGGGAGGCGCTGGCGGGTTGACCCTGCGAGGCATACAGGTCGTGCAGGTCGATGGGCTCTCGGCGGGCCAGTTCAACTTGGCCAACGGCGACTACGTCATCAATGGGCGTCCCGCGCTGGTGGCCGGCGCCTACGGCTATGTCCTGCAACAGGACTCAGCTGACGGCGGCTGGTATCTGCGGTCATCCATGACCGATCCCGGCACACCTCCTACCGATCCAGGCACACCTCCAACCGGCACACCGCCTGCCGGTGGCGTTTCGCCGGGCGCCGAACCGCCCTTGCTGTATCAGCCCGGTGTGCCGGTCTATGAAGCCTACGCCAACACACTGCTTAACCTGAGCCGGCTGCCCACGCTGCGCCAGCGCGTGGGCAATCGCCTCTACGATTCTGCGGATGCCGGCCGCAACGGTGTATGGAGCCGCGTGGAGGGCACGACAAGCCGGCTAGAGCCGTCCACGTCCACTACGGGCGCACGCCAGGACATCGACACCTGGAAGGCGCAGTTTGGTGTCGACCGTATCCTGGCCGGACAAGAAGAAGGGTCCCGTCTGGTGGGCGGCATCGCCTTTCATTACGGCCAGGCCGACACACACGTGTATTCGTCGTATGGCAACGGCACAATCGACACCACCGCCTATGGCCTGACCCCAACGCTGACCTGGTATGGCAAGAATGGCGTCTACCTCGACACCCAGGCCCAAGCAACCTGGTTCGACAGCGACCTGAATTCCCGGCTGGCCGGCAAATTGAAGGGCGGCAGCCAGGCCAACAGTTTCGGGCTAGGTATCGAAGCGGGCAAAGCGCTCGGATTGAGCGAGCGGCTGGCCCTGATCCCGCAAGCGCAGCTCACCTACGTATCCACCCGCTTCGACAGCTTCAATGACAAATTCGGCGCGCACGTGGAAAGCAACAAGGGCGACAGCCTGCTGGCCCGCATCGGTGTCGCGCTGGACTACAAAAATAATTGGCAAACGGGTGGCGTGAATCGGGAATCGAGCGTCTACGGCGTCGCCAATGTGAAACATGAATTCCTGGACGGAACCCGTGTGCGCGTGGCCGGCGTACCCGCGTCCAGCCGCATGGCGCGTACGTGGGGCAGCGTTGGGCTGGGCACAAATTACGGTTGGAGCGATCGCTATGCACTCTACGCCCAGGTCGACGCCGACGCGGATTTCTCCGGCAGCTACATCGTCACCGCGACCGCGGGCTTCAGAATGACGTTTTAGATCTGCGTAGAGGGCGGACGGCGCGTTTGGTCGTGGGATACTGCCTCCATGGAGCCTTTGCGGCAGCAGCCGCGCAGTTGGTGACAGCCAGCCATGCGCGGCAATTTTTCGATCAGTTCAAAAACGTGTCGTACCGGCGTGAAAGCCAGCCCTAACCCTGTACTCGTTCCTGCGTAGCGCTGGCGATCGTCCGCACTTCACGCATGAATGCCTGCGCCGATGCGCCCAACTCCCGGTCCGCGCGCCGCAACACCCCGATAGGCTCTTCCGTCCCCTGCGTTGCGATGGGCAGTACGGTTAACGTGCCTGAGCTCGCCAAGCGCTTGACGGCCGACGTCGGTGCCGCCCACACGGTGTCCGTCGTTTGCGTCACCAAGCTGCCCAGATAGGCGTCCGCAGTTTCCAGGCAACCTGATGGCAGGCCCAAGCCATGACGCGCGAGCAGGCTCTCCAGACTGTGTCGGGGGATGGAGCCTTGCGCCGGCACGGCCAGCGGCCAATGCAGTATGTCCGCAAGACCGCCGATGAGGCCGTCGGCTGCGAGCGGATGGCCAGCGCGAACGGCGAATAGCAGCGGTTCGGGCCCCAGCGATTCGAACCACAAGCCCTCCATTGAGACGGGGTCATCCATGCGGCCCAGCACCAGGTCGAAGACATCGGCTTTCAAGCTGTCGATCAACATGCGGTTCATGTCTGCCCGAACGATAAGGTCAATGTCCGGGTGACGTAGCCGGAATCCGGTGACGGCGTCGAGCAGCAAGGCGGGAACGATGCTGGGCAAGGCACCGATGCGTACAGTCTCGGCAGGCCGAGGCCTACGCGCCTCCAGGCTCTCCGCCGCCGCATCCAGTCCTTCCAGTACGCCCAGGGCGTGCCGCAAAAAGCGCATGCCTTCGGCAGTGAGCGCGGTTCCGGCGCGCTGCCGCGTCAGTAGGCGGCGGCCCACCATGGCCTCCAGCTCTGTCAGCGTCTTGGACACCGCGGGTGGCGTCAATCCCAATTGCCCCCCTGCCCTTCCCAGGTGGCCGGTTCGCGCCACCACGACGAAACATTCAAGATGGCGCAGCCGCACGCGGGATCGGAAGTGGCCATCTACGCTCGGCGCAACAGCAGCGCGGGCATTTTTCATAATTAAATTTCATGCAAAAAACGCAAAAACTCAATTTACATGAATATTTTCTCACTCCATAGTCTCGGAAAACTGTATCGACCATAACCAAGCCGGAGACCCGCGAGATGACGCGTCTTGCCCAGTACCGCCGTCCCTATTGGGACACTCAACCCGAATACCGCTTCGATCCCTATGGGTCCACCCAGTTCCGGACGCCGAAACAGGCGCTGGTCCTCCTGCCGCAGACCTTGTCGGAAGTGACAGGACCGGGGTTGGACACCTCCTTCGTGAAACGAGATGATAACGACCTGACGGCAGGCCACGGCGGCGAACCGATTGGCGAACGCATCGTCGTCAGCGGCCGAGTGCTGGATGAGAATGGCCGGCCAGTTCCCCATGCGTTGATCGAGATATGGCAGGCCAATGCCGCCGGTCGCTATCTCCATGAACGCGATCAACACAATGCGCCGCTGGACCCGAATTTCTCGGGAGTGGGCCGCGTTGTCACGGACGACCGCGGTCACTATCAATTCAAAACCATCAAGCCGGGCGCCTATCCATGGCGCAATCACTACAACGGCTGGCGTCCGCAACACATCCACTTTTCGCTCTTTGGCCGCGCCTACGCGACACGCCTGGTGACGCAGATGTATTTCCCTGGCGATCCCCTCCTCGCGTTCGACCCGATCTTTAACTGTGTGCCGGATGCCAAGGCGCGCGAACGCCTGATCGCCACATTCGACTGGGAGACCACTCAGCCCGAGTACGCACTCGGCTACCGATTCGACATAGTGTTGCGCGGCCGCGATGCCACGCCGATGGAGTGACCACATGCTTTATGCCACCGCATCCCAAACAGTGGGACCTTACCTGCATATCGGCCTTGCGGACCGCTACTGCGAAGACCTCACGCTTTCAGCTCCCACCCTGCAAGACCGCCTCATTGTCATCAAAGGCCGAGTTCTCGATGGCCTGGGAGCGCCAGTGCCTGACGGCATGGTGGAAATCTGGCAGGCAAATCCCCACGGACGTTACGACCACCCCGAAGACACGCGCGACGCGTTGCCGCTCATCGAGGGCTTCACCGGCTTTGGCCGAGTCCCGACCGGCCCGGACGGCTCGTTCCGCTTCGTCACCGTAAAGCCTGGCTCGGTTCCCGACTTGAATGGCGTGCCGCAGGCGCCGCACATCCTGGTGTCGGTGTTCACCCGCGGGCTGCTTAAGCATGTCGCCACCCGCATGTACTTCCCCGATGAAGCGGCAGCAAACGCCAGCGACGACGTATTGCGCCAGGTCCCGCCGGCGCGTCGGAACACGCTGATCGCCCGAGCAGATGAAGATCGCGAACTGCACTGGGACATCGTGTTGCAGGGCGATAACGAGACCGTTTTCTTTGACATCTGACGGGTTAGCGAAGGAAGGCGATTTATGCAGCACAGCATAGGCTTCGGCCTCACAACGGCCATGTTTGGCAGCCCCGAAATGCTGGAGATATTTTCTCCTACGGGGTTCGTCCGCCGAATGCTCGATGTGGAAGCCGCGCTCGCGCGCGCCGAAGCACGGTGCGGTGTAATTCCCGCCGACGCGGCGGCTCGGATCTCGGCGGTGTGCGCGGGAAGCGTCGACGGCGGGGACGCCTCGCGCAGCAACGCGTCTTGCGTCATCGATCTGGAAACGCTCGCCCAAGGCGCGGTCGAAGCAGGCAATCTGGCGATTCCGTTCGTCCGGCAGCTTACTGCCGCCGTGGCCAAGCGAGACGAGGAGGCGGCCCGATACGTGCATTGGGGGGCTACCAGCCAAGACATCCTCGACACGGCGCTGGTGCTGCAATTGGTCGACGCGCTCCAGGTACACGACGCGCAGCTGATGCGATTGGCGAATGACTGCGCCGCGTTGGCGCGGCGGCACCGCGACACCGTCATGGTGGGCCGCACATGGCAGCAGCATGCCCTGCCCATCACGTTCGGCCTGAAGGCAGCCGGGTGGCTCGACGCTTTGCGCCGCGATCTGGCCCGCCTCGACACCACCCGCCGAGAAGTGAGCGTCCTGCAGTTCGGCGGCGCGGTAGGAACGCTGGCCAGCTTGGGCCCCCAGGCGTCAGATGTCGCGGCTCGCCTGGCGGAGGAACTTTCCCTGGCATCCGCGCCCCTCCCCTGGCACGCGCATCGCGACCGCATCGTCGAGGTCGCCAGTACATTGGGGATGCTATGTGGCAACCTGGGGAAAATGGCGCGTGACATCTCGCTGATGATGCAGACCGAAGTCGCGGAGCTCGCCGAGCCGGCGGCACCCGGCCGAGGCGGTTCCAGCACCATGCCTCACAAGCGCAACCCGGTAGGGTGCGCCGCGGTGCTCACTATTGCCGCGCGGGTTCCCGCCCTGGTATCAACCATGTTTGCGTCGATGACCCAAGAACACGAACGGGCATTGGGTGGGTGGCAGGCGGAATGGGACACCCTGCCTGAGATTGTCATCTTGACTGGCGGTGCGCTGCGGCAGATGGGCGAGGTCATCGCAGGGCTGCAGGTGGACACGGCGCGAATGCGCAAGAACCTGGACATGACGGGCGGACTGATATTGGGCGAAGCCTACATGCTTGCGCTGGGTGGCCGGCTTGGCCGACTGCCCGCCCATCACCTCGTGGAGCGCGCGTCACGCAAGGCTGTTTGCGATGGCGTGCCACTGCGAGAGGCCTTGGAATCATGCTTGGCAGCGGATCCGGCCCTAACCGGCCTGCTGGACGCCGAGACGCTGAATCAGCTCGCCGACCCCGCCCGCTACACCGGTCAGGCGGGCCGCTTCGTAGAAGTCGCGCTGCAAGAGTGGCAAGCAGCGTGCGCCGTCAGAACCCGATAGAACTTCGCATTCAAGGAGACCGACTTGCATGTCGCCGAGAACGATATTCAACGCTATAACGCCGGCCTGAAAGTCCGGCGGGAAGTGCTCGGCACGTCACACGTGGACGGAGCGTTCCACTTGGCGGAGGAGGTGTTTCAATGAAAGGCAGCGCCTCCTTCACTGATCTGCTGGTCGGCGAACGCCACAGGTTGCGGCGTAACCCTCGAGAAGTCTGATCGCACAAACTTTTCTCGCTGCGTACGCGCAGACCGTCGACGAATGCCCCACCACGCTGTCTGTGGTGGGGCATGGCGTTGGTGCCACACCGCGTCATATCTTGACGGAAGAAAGTTTCAAGGCTCCAGCAACGCGCCATCTTCACGCAAGGCTTCTTGCAGCTGCCTGGCATTGATATCCTGAAAGGCGGCTGCTCCTCCGCGCCGCCGTCTACGTAGTTCCAAACCATCTTGGGCAGTTTCTTGGATGCCGCCTTCCGATAGTCTTCCACCGTCACGAATGGATCGGGCGCCTTCCCACGCACGTCAAAGCCAAACAAATTCAAAACAGCCCCTAGTTATCGGACATCGTTTAGGTCGAAACAGTTGTCGCATGTTCGCCAACGGCTTGCATCAAGACCGATGCAATGACACCGCGGATTGCAACGGGGTGAATTGGAGCCAGTGTCAAGATTTTGATCGTTTTTCAAATGCCCCAGACCTCCATTTCCCCCGTCGATTCCCGCTGTCAGATCGCGATCACTGCATCGTGATATTCCGATCTTTGATGAGCTGCGCCCAGCGGGCACCCTCATCTTGGATCATTTTCGCGAGTTCTGCGGGATGGTTGGTTATCACGCCATATCCACGTTCCTGAAGCTTCTTCACAAGATCTTCGTTCTTCAGGGCCTTATCCAATTCGGCTCGTAGGCGTTCAATGATGGCGGGTGGAGTTCCTGGCGGAGCGACAAAGGCGGACCAGCTTGCCAATGTGAGCTGAGGCATCCCCTCCGCGGTTACTGTCGGAACATCCGGTAGCAAGGGGGCTCGAGAGTCACCTGTGACGGCAAGTGCGCGAAGTTTGCCGGTTTGAATGTACGGAAGAACAGTCGCAGGCGCTTCGAAGAAAATATCGACCCTTCCCGCGATTAAGTCGTTTAGCGCCGGAGCCCCGCCTTTGTATGGCACGTGTGTCACGGCGATGCCTGCCTCCCGATTGAACAATTCACCCATCAGGTGCGGCGTCGTCCCGTAACCCGGTGTCGCAAAGGTAAGCGCTTGCGGAGCGGCTTTCGCAGCGGCAACCACGTCTTTGAGCGTCTGGTAGGGCGATTGGCTGTTGACGACCAGCACTAACGGAAACTGGCTCACCGTGCTGATAGGCGCGAATGAATCCGGCTTCACGGGAGTGTCCTTCTGCAAGTAGGGCACGATCGTCAACGTGCTGGCGTTCGGCATCAGCAACGTATAGCCGTCTGGATCGGCGCGTAACACTCTGGCCGCCGCGATCATGCCCCCTGCCCCTGCGACGTTCTCGATGATCACAGGCTGTCCTAGCCCGCTTTGCAGTCGCTCGGCGATAAGTCTTGCCACGATGTCCGACTGGCCTCCCGCCGAAAACGGCACGACCAATTTGATCGGCATGGAGGGGTAGGAATCAGCCGCGGTAGCGCTGGCCCAGGGGGCAATCAGTCCGAATGTAAGGGCGCACGCGCCCAGGAATTTATGCAGCATGGCTTGTCTCGTAATTTGTTTTGTTAGAGGGAGAAGTGACGTCTTGGGCCTAGTAGCCCGTGAGCCGGTCTACTTCATTGAGAAGCGGATCGCCCTTAGCAAGACGTTGGAGATTCTCAATGAACTGCTCGACCACCGGACCGACAGACGGTTGCGCTGCGATGTGCGGGGTGACCAGGATTTTTTCGTGCCGCCACAACGGGCTGTCAGCCGGCAGCGGCTCGGTCGCAAACACATCCAGCGCCGCTCCGCTCAAATGCCCCTCGTTCACCAGAGCCAGAAGGTCGTCTTCAACCAGGATTCCGCCGCGCGCCACGTTAATGACAAAGCTGCCTTTGGGAAGCTTGGCAAGCTGCGTTCGATTTAGCAGGCCGGCGGTTTGCGGCGTGCCTGGCAACAGGCATACCAGGAAGTCGGATTGCGCCAGAAACGCATCCATGGCCTGTTCGCCGACGAAAACCGGCACGCGGGAGTCCCGGGAATCCGAGCGAGTCCAGCCAATGACTTTGAAGCCAAGCGCGGCAACCACGTCAGCGACGATGGCGCCAATTGAGCCCAGGCCCATGATCCCGACAGTGATCTGCCGTGCATCGGGAACCGGCAAGCGTTTCCATACACCTGCTGCGTGCTGTTGCTCCATTTTCGGCAGCATGCGGAACTGCCGCAGAATTTGTAGAGAGACGAACTGGGCCATGCTCAGGCCTAGCCCGGGTTCCACGGCGCGCGTGACCCTGACGTGAGCCGGCAGATCCGGGGCTGAGAGGATTCCATCCGCGCCTGCGCCTACGGAGGCAGCAAGCTGAAGGTTGGGAAGACGCGGGGCAATGCCTTGCGGGAGCTTGAACGCGAAAAGCGCAGTGACATCGGCATCCGTGTCCGCGCTTAGCTCGGTCACGATCTCAAGATCGGGTGCGCGCGCACGCAAGGCTTCGTACCGGGCCGTGACGAAATCGGAGGTAAGAAGCATCAGGACTTTCGGAGGCCGCGGGGTTGGCTTGCTCATCCTTGAGTCCTTTGCGCACGGAAGCGAGGGTTGTGCTGGCGCGCCTGACGCACCAGCAACTTCCACCGCAAATCGACCACGTCGGGTCTTTGCAGGAACGCCTTGGTCTGGCGGATTTCGGCCGCAGGAAGGAGCTTGGGCGTCCCTACCGCCATGGCGCCGAGTTGCACACGCGCGGCAAACTCCAGCACGGTGGCGGCAATCGTCGTTTCTGCGATCGATGCGCCAACGACCACTGAACCATGATTGCGAAGCAGAATGGCGCGGTTCGATCCCAGCTGTGAGGCAATGCTCGCGCCCTCCTTTTTATCGAGAACGATTCCGTCGAATTCATCGAACAGCACGATGTCCTCGTAGAAGAGCGCCCCGCTTTGCGTCACAGGCTCCAGATTGCTGCCGACGATTCCAAGCGTCAGAGAGGCCTCGGAATGGGTGTGCAGGATGCAACAGACCTCAGGCCGGGCTTCATAGATCTCTGTGTGGATGTTGAGCGTAGGATTGCAAGGTAGCGTCCCAGTAACGGTGCGCAGGTCAAAGTCCGATTCGATCAGATCATCCGCAGTCGCCTCTTCAAAGCCGTATCCGTAGGGAATGCTCCAGAAGGTGCGAGCCCCAGGCAGGCGCGCGGTCAGATGACCGGAAATCCCGCTGCCTTGCCCGTCCATGGCGAGGATTTGAAAAGCATGCACCAAGTCATGCAGCAGAGTGTCCAAGGGATTCATTTCTTTAGTCATGGGTGTAGTGGTTTTGTGAATTCAAGGAGCTGGCCGAGACGGTTAATGGCCAACGACATCAACGGCGGTCGCGTCGTAGCTGAACAGCCACTCGTAGCGCTCCCGCACGCGGTCTTCGTTCCATTCGCGATCCACGTAGCGGCTTGCCTCAGCCGCGTCCGCAAGGAGCGGATTGTGGAAACGTGCCGCATTCGCCGCAGAGCCAAGCACGATGCGCGACGTGCGATCCATCCGTAGATCCTGATAGCGGGCCAAGCCTGCCATCGGGTCTTCAGCGTGCGCTTCAAGGCAACGCGCAAGGACGATTCCATCCTCCAACGCCATCACGGCGCCTTGCGCCAGGAACGGCAAGGTCGAGTGACAGGCATCGCCAAGAAGGGTCGCGCGGCCCACGGTCCAGTTATCCATCGGCTGGCGGCTCAGCAGGGCCCACTTGAAGGGCTGCTGTATCCCCTTGATCAAGCACTGGACGTCTTCATGCCAGTGCGCAAAATCGCGCAGGCATTCGTCGACGCTTCCGCGTTCAGTCCAGGATTCGACCTGCCAGTCGTCGCGTTCGACGATGCCCACAAAGTTGACGAGTTCTCCGTTGCGCAACGGATAGTGGATGACGTGGGCCCCCGGGCCGATCCAATTCGTGCCGATGCTCGCGCGCAGATGATCAGGCAGCTTGTCGCGCGGCACGAGACCACGCCAGGCCACGCAGCCGGTGAACTGCGCGTCAC
Source organism: Achromobacter sp. NPDC008082 (assembly GCF_042957345.1). NCBI lineage: Bacteria > Pseudomonadati > Pseudomonadota > Betaproteobacteria > Burkholderiales > Alcaligenaceae > Achromobacter > Achromobacter sp. NPDC008082. The sequence goes on along the minus strand of NZ_JBIBIB010000005.1, from coordinate 448,987 downwards.
TTTGGCCGAACATGGCTCGCCTAATCTGCGAATGCACGCCATCGGCGCCGATCAGAATGTCCCCCCGAACGGTGTCGCCGTTCTCCAGCGTCACCGCCACGCCGTCAGCATCCTGGCTGAACCCCACCGCCCTCGCGGCAAGCCGGATGGCATCAGGTTGACGCTCGCGCACGTGGCGCTCCATCAGAGCGTGGAGATCGGCGCGGTACATCAGGTAATAGGGAAAACCGTACTTCTGCACTGACTCAGCGCCAAGGTCGAAGAGCTTCCAAGTTTGGCCGGTACTCCAAAGGCGCACCTGCTTGCCCGAGGCCTCCGTGGCAATACGCCGAAGGTCGTCGCCCAGGCCCAGGTCGGCCAAGCAGCGTGAGCCGTTGGCGCTGACCTGGAACCCGGCCCCGACTTCGCCAAGCTTGGGAGCCTGCTCCAAAACCGTAACTTGGAATCCGCGCCGTATCAGAGCAAGTGCGCAGCAAAGTCCCCCTATGCCGGCGCCGGCGATGATGATCCGTGGGTGATGGGTCGGCATGAATAATTTCCTTCTAGGGCTGAATGCATTGACTTCGAAGTGATTACAACGCGGACCAACAGATTTGATAAGTTAAACTATCAAATCAATTAATAGGGAATGCTTATGAATGTGAGCACACGGCAATTGCAGGCATTCCTTGCCGTTGCCCAGCTTGGCAGCTTCACGCGCGCGGCTGAAAAGCTGTTCGTCACGCAGGCGGGTTTGAGTTTGATGCTCAAGGATTTTGAAACGCAGGTGGGTGGCCGCCTGTTTGACCGCACCACAAGATCCGTCCATCTGACCGCAGTAGGCGAGGCACTTCTGCCTACCGTGCGAAGCATGTTGTTGGATTGGGAGCGGGCAACGTCTAACGTTGGGCGACTTGCCGCCGAGGCCGAACAGCAAGTCACGTTGGCCGCCACGCCACTCATTGCCGCCAGTGTGCTTCCGCAATGGCTGCAAGCGTTTGGCCAAGCGCAGCCAAGCATTCGAGTCCAGGTTGCTGACCTAGACCGCCGACAGATCCTGACGGGCATAGAATCCGGCGAGATTGACCTTGGCCTTGGGGCGTTTTTCAAGCCAGCGGTGGGAATTGAGCGTCAACAATTGGCGACTTTTCCCATGGTTCTTGTCAGCCGCCGTCCGAAGACACCCGCCGGCCGTAAGACAAAGGTTGGGCCAAATGCGCAGTGGTCGGCGCTGGCCGGAGACTGCCTGCTCTCTCTTCCTAACGACAACCCGATCCAGAAGCTCGTTGATGCTCAACTCCGGGCCCTGGACCTGGCGCCCGCACGCAGCGGCGCGCTTCAGAACATTCAAGCCATCATCGCGATGGTGGAAGCCGGACACGGCATGGCGGTCTTGCCAGCCTTCGTGGTGCCGGCCTGCGCCCGTTACGACGTCATGGTGCAGACGCTAATCGAGCCTATGGTTCCCATTGAATTCTTCGTAGTGAGCAAGAAGGGCCGCCAAAAGACCGCCCTGGCTATCAAGCTCATCGACTCCCTTCGAGGGCAATTTCGGACAGTATCGAACTCCGCGGACGCAAGAATGTGATGACATGCGGCGGCAATGTTCGAAGTATTGGTTGATGCCGCCAGCCCTGAGCTGCCCCGTTCGGGCGAACGTCGGGCTACAGGAACCCGATCCATCTGCCCGCTACCAGGCAGCCGGCCCATAGCAGCAGCGAGAATGCGGCCTGGCAGCGCAGCGCCCTGGATGGGCGGCCGCCCTGTAATACTTGCCCCCATGCCCCGCCCCGGCGCACGAGCCAAGCATTGATTGCGCCCGCGCCCAACAAGCCCATCTTCACGACAAATGCCGGATTCTGCAGGTATTCCTGCGCCCGCACGGTGAACAGTATGGCGCCCGTCAGTACGGCCAGCGCAAGGCCAACCGCGGCCGTGCGCGCCAGCACAGGCGCCAAAAGCGCCAAGGAAGCGGGCTTGAGGACGCCGAGCAGCCGCAGGTCTAGCGGAACGATCGAACCGATCAACAGGCCGATGGCGCCGATATGGGCAGCGTTGACCAGAAGATAGAGCGTTGCGGACCGTCGCAGCCACAACGCTGGCGGCAGGGCCGTAAGCTGTTCCATTGCCAGCCGAAGCAGTTCGGGCATGGATAAAGGCCGTGGAATTCAGGGTTTCTTGATGCGGCTGGGATAGATGTCGTAGGTCTTGCCGCCCACCATGATCTGGACGGCCTTCATGCGCTTGTTGCCGGCGTCCTGGTCGCGGTTGCCAATGGCGGTGATGGCATCGCCCGGCTTGGCGGAGTCTTCGACAAATCCCGCTTCCTTCGTCTGGGTGGGATTGCCCAGTTCGACCACCCAGACACCGTCATCGGCTCGCACCCTCAACGTCGGATGGGGAGGCGCGACCTGCACCTGCTCGACCGTGCCTTTCAAGGTCATCTGTTCGGATTCCGCCCATGACCAACCGTGATGCGCCATGGCCGCGGGGGCCACTGCCAACGACGCGGATAGCGCCAGCCCTGTCAACAACGCGCGTTTGGATAGCTTCATGTCGATGCTCCTGGTTTGCGGTTTGGCTGCCGCCATGGCCCGGCATTGCGGCGTGGCGGCCAGTGAAACAAGCATAGCAGCGGGGCCGCGGTTCCCGCCACGGCGGACAGCGGCTATGGGCTATGCCCAACCCCGTTTCAGCTTCACTGCCCCCGTAAACCGTAGGGAGCTGCACGGCGTGAGGCGTGTCACTTCGATAGGCCTTAAGGCGTCCGAAACTCCCCCAAGGTCCCGGCAGCCACCTCTAGGCCATCAGATACTGCGTCAATTTTTCCATCATGGCGTCGCACGCCTCCAGCTGCGACAGCTCGACGTACTCGTCGGCCTTGTGCGCGACTTCGATGCTGCCCGGTCCACAGATCAACACCGATGTCTGCGCCCACAGCTGCTGGAACAAGCCGCCCTCGGTGCCGAAAGCGGCCTTGACGAGGGGCGTGTCCGGCGGCAGCCACGAGGCCAGCAGCGCGACGGCCTCCGAGTCATGCGCCGTGGCAAGGCCGGGATAGGTATTGACGGTCGTCACCTGCGGCGGCTCGGCATCGGGCCGGGCGTCCGCGGCACGCATTTTCGTTCTGGTGAGCGTCAGCACCCGTTCCAGGATCTGGTTGGGGTCGTCCTGCGCGACGTTGCGGATCTCGAAATTGACTTCGCATTCCGCAGGCACGATGTTCAGCGCGGTGCCGCCCTTGATGGTGCCCGCATGCACGGTGGTGTACGGCACGTCATAGCCGGATTCGCGCGGCCCGTGTTCGGCCAGGTCGCGCTGCACGTCGCGCAGCGCGCTGATCAGATCGCTGGCCGTGTGGATGGCATTGACGAAATGCGGCGCCAGCCCGGAGTGGCCCGCCTGGCCGCAGCACAAGGCCCGGTAGGCCGCCTTGCCCTTGTTGCCGGTGCCAATCTTCATCAGCGTGGGCTCACCCACAACGCAGAGCAGCGGGGCCGGTTCCATATGTTCCAGCGCGCGCAGCAGATGGCGCACGCCCACGCAGCCGATTTCCTCATCGAACGACAGCGCCAGATGCAAGGGGCGCGCAAGCGGCTGGCGGGCCGCGCGAATCATCGCCATCACGGCGCAGGCGACGAAGCCCTTCATGTCCGCGCTGCCCCGCCCATAGATGCGCCCATCGCGCAGAGTCGCCTCGAAAGGCGGCGAGGTCCAGGGCTGGCCCGTCACGGGGACCACATCGGTATGGCCCGACAGCAGAATGCCCGGCACATCCTGCGGGCCGACGGACGCGTACAGATTGCTCCGCCCGGCGTCTTGCGGGTCCGCTACCAGCGTGGACGCGATGCCGGCCTGCGCCAGCAGCGCCCGCACACGCTCGATGAGTTCGATGTTCGGCGTCAGCGTGACGGATGGGAACGCGAGCAATTCGCGCAAGAGGTCGGGACTGTTGTCAGGAGTGGGTTTGCTCATGGCATGGGCCTGCAAGTAGGCGGAAGGCGGGCGCTCAGGCGCGCTGTCCGTTCATTTGTTTTTGGGAAGCACCGTCTTGGGAAGCACGTTTTTGGGAAGCGCGTTTTCGGGAAGCCCGGTTTCGGGAAGTACGTAGGGATCAAAGAAGCTGCCTTCGCTCATGCCGGGAATGTATTGATCCGAGATATAGGAGCGGCAGCGCTGCATGAACACCTCGGTCAGGCGCGACGGTTTCATCGGCTTGTAGGTCGTCAGGCCCAGCAGCATGGGGCGGTGTTCACCGACCAGGCGCAGCCGCACCAGCCGCTTGCCGTCCAGCGCTTGTGTGGACTTCGGCCGCACGTTGAACAGGGCATAGCCGATTCCGTTGGCCACCATGGACCGCACCACTTCCTCGGAACGCGAACGCGCCACGATGTTCGGCTCCAGCCCGAACTTCGCGAACAGGGACATGAAGTAGTCGCGGCTCAAGGGCAGGTCCAGCAGCACCATGGGCAGGCGGGCCAGCTCCTCCAGCGTCACCGCGATCTGCTGCGAAAGCGGATGCAGTTCGCTGACCACCACATGCGGGGGCAGGCGCGCCAGCGCCTCGAACGATATCTCGTCGCCCAGCCTCAGGTCATAGCTCAGCGCGACGTCGATCTCCAGCGTATGCAGCTTGTCGATCAACAACTGCTGGTCACCTTCGACCATGTGCAGCTCGACCTTGTCGAAGGCGCGCGCGAATCCGAAGATCACCTCGGGCGCGATCATGGCCGTGAGCGACTGGAAGCAGCCCACGCGCAAGGTGCCCTGGATGGTGTTGCTGGAGACGGACGCGATCTTGTAGAGGCGCGACGCGCGCTCAAGCAGGTCTTCGCATTCGCTCATGACCTGTTGGCCGAGCACCGTCAGGGCCAGGCCCTTGGACGGATGCCGGACGAATAACTGCACGTCCAGCTCGGTTTCGACATGGGCGATGGCGGCCGAAATCGAAGGCGCCGAAATGTGGATCTGGCTGGATGCCGCGGCGATACTGCCATGCTTGGCGGTGGCGACGAAGTACTCCATCTGGCGCAGCGAAATGCGATTGAGCATAGTCCGAAGTGAGAAAACTGGAGCAGGCTTGAGGGAGGTGGCGTTCCGGCTGGCGGGCCGCCACCATGGCCCGGCGCCGGCATGCGCCGCACCGAGGAAAAAGTGTCCCACTATGCCCGGACAGCGGGCAGGACGCTCCTCGGGTTTTCTCGCACTCGCCGCCGGCCGCCGCCTGTCACAGATTGCCCGGCACCCCGAAGCTGGGCGCGGCGCGCGGGTCCCGGGCGCGGGTAATGTAGTCCTGGATCTGCGGCTCGTAGACCTTCCAGGCCTCGTAAAGCGTTTCGACCGGGCATTGCTCCACCCAGTCCATGCGCAGGTCGACGATAGGCCAATCCAGCTCCGCCACCACCAGCAGCCCGGCCGAATGGACCGGCCCCTCTTCGCCGCCCGCCGCCTGCCCCGCCAGCATGGCCTGCATCAGGCGTTCGGCCAGCGAACCCGGCGTCTTCTCAAACGCCGACAGCATGGCGGCCGGCACATCCAGCGACGCCAGCATATTGCCCGCGCACGCGGCGTGCTCGCCCTTGGCGCTGGCCAAGCGGCCCAGCGCATTCGACCCGGTGAAGATGGCGGGCGCCTGCGTGGCGTCGATGGCCATCAGTTGCCGGTAGCTGATGAACGGACGTTCGGCCAGGGACTGCAACGCGCGCTCGGGCGACTGGCCCTGGCTCATCGCGTCAAGAATAAGCGGCCCCAAGGCGGGGTCGGTGATGTTCTGGCTGACCGCCGCGCCCACGCCTGCGCGCGCACGGACACAACGCGCCGCGACCGCGGGCGACGACGATGAGACGGCCGCGCCGAATTGGCCGGTGGCCGGACAACGGGCAATGATGGAGAAAGTCATGACCTGCGCCTCCTGTGGCGTCAATCCGGAATAACCGCAATCGCGTCGATTTCCACCAGCCATTCGGGGCGCGCCAATGCCGACACCACGATGCCGGTGGACACGGGGAACACGCCCTTGAGCCATTTGCCGACCACAAGATAGACCGCCTCGCGATAACGGGGATCAATGAGGTAGATCGTGATCTTGCAGATGTCTTGCAGTTCGCCGCCGGCTTCCTTGAGCAGCATGTCGATGTTCTTCATCGCCTGCTCCGCCTGACCCGAGGCATCGCCGATGCAGACGCTCTCGGACGTGTCCAGGTTCTGGCCGATCTGCCCGCGCAGGAAGACGGTGCTGCCGCGCGCGACGACGGCCTGGCACAGATCGTTGTCGAGTTTCTGTTCCGGGTAGGTTGCCTTGGTATTGAACGTGCGTATGCGCTTGTGCTTCATGGCTCGACTCTTTATTAGGGTTTATCCGGGGCCTCTTGCGCCTGCCTGGCAAGCGGCGTCGCTTAAGGCCGTGACCTGCCCGCTGATGGTCGGCCCAAGCCGGGCGGCCGCCTATTTGTTTTTTCCGGCGTCCCGTCTCGGAAATCCTGACGCGGGCCGCGGCCCCGGCGATGCGCCTTCGCCATGCCTTGGCGCGCCCTGCCCGGCCATCAGGAAAATCTATTCATGCCAACGGAAAAGGCGACTTGGTCGCTCGGATCGCGTCTCTCATCATTGGTTTTCGCTAGCCGAAGCCACCTTTCTTTGCAGGGAAACCGGATGAACACCGCCTCAATGCCCCTACCCGCCGCCTATCCCCAATTCCGCTACGACGGCTCTGGCGACCTTGCCCGCATCGGGCTGATCTACATCGCCTCCAGTGTCGTGATGGAAGAAGAGATGTGGGCCATGTCCGCGCCGGGGGTTTCCACCCATACCGCACGCATCAAGCTGCCCAAGGTCACCGTGCAGGGCATCGAGGAAATGATGAACGCCCCGGAGCTGGAGCAGGCGGCTCGCCTGGCGGGCGCGGCCCCCATCGACGTGCTGCTGTTCGGCGGCACCAGCGCTTCGTTTCTGCACGGCACCGCCTACGACCAGGCGCTTATCCAGAAGCTGCGGCAATGGGTGCCGGGGCCGAAGATCACCACGGCCTCCACCGCCACGCTTGCGGCGTTAAAGCAGGTGAAGGCCGGCAAGGTTGCGCTGGCTACGCCTTATCTGCCAGAGATCCATGAACGCGCCATCCGCTTTCTGCAGGAAAACGGCCACGAGGTCGTCAGAAGCGCCTGCCTGGGCATCTCGGATGATCACGCGCTGGCCGAGGTCTCGCTTGAAAAAGTCTATGACCACGTGATGTCGGTAGACCACCCGGATGCCACCGCCATCTTCGTGTCGTGCACCAACTTCCGCACTGTCGGGGCCATCGAGGCGCTGGAACAGAAACTCGGCAAGCCGGTGATCTCGGCCATCCAGGCTTCGTTCTGGCACTGCCTGGCACTCACCGGCGCGGCAGGCGCCAAGCCCGGTTACGGGTCGCTGTTCAACGCAAACCTGAACAAGGCCGAAACGATGTAAGCACTTCGCCACGGCGGATAAGCAATAAACAAGGGGAAAAAGATGCATCTGCACAAAACCATCACGGCGCTGACACTCGCAAGCGCTTCGTTATTCGTCCTGGCGCCGGCCCATGCCGAAAAGCTGGTGCTCGGCAACGAGGGAAGTTATCCCCCGTTCAGCATGGTCGATTCCTCGGGGCGCCTGACGGGCTTCGAACCCGACCTGGCGCGCGAGACGTGCAAACGGATGAAGGTCGATTGCGAAATCGTCGTCATGGACTTCAAGGCCCTGATTCCAGCGCTGCTACAGAAAAAACTGGACGCCGTGGTCAGCCAGACCAAGCCGCTGCCCGAACGCAAGGAAAAGGTGCTGTTCGGCCGCCCGGTGCTGTTCAATCCGGACTCTTACGTGGTGCCGGAATCGAAGCAATACACCTTCACGCCTGAAGGGCTTAAGGGCGTGCGCATCGGCCTGCAACGCGGTTCGGCGCAAGCCAAATACGTGTCCGAGACATTCGGCAACGCGGTGCAGATCGTGTTCTACGACAACCCCGACCAGATCCGGCTTGACCTTGCCAACGGACGGCTCGACATGAGCCTTGGCCCCAAGATCAGCTGGACCAACGAGTTCCTGTCCAAGCCCCAGGGCAAGGGCTGGAAATTCGCGGGCGGCGACTTGTGGACCGGTGGCGGGGAAGCCGGCTCAAGCTGGATTGCCCGCAAGGACAGCGGCGAACTGCTCGGCCGCATGAACGCCACGCTGGAAACCATCATCAAGGACTGCACCTTCACCAAGCTGCGTAAACCCTACATGGACGTGGAGCTCCTGCCCGAGGAAGCGGCCTGCCGCTAGCCGCGGCCGCCCCCCGCCTGAGCCGCCCGGCACGAGGCCGGCGGCGCAGGCGGCATGTTTCATACGCTTGCCCAGGTTTGTGCAAGACGCCTTTGAATGTGAACAGGCTTAAGGACTACCTCATGCCTTCGATGGGTTTCGTGCAGCAACTCGCGACCGGCGCGATGATGACGATTCAAGTCGCCGTCTGCGCCTATCTGCTGGCGCTTGCGATCGGGACGTTCTTTGCCCTGATCACACTACGGCCGACGCTGCTGGCCAAAATCATCTGGCTGCCGTACGCGTCCATCTTCACGGGCGTGCCGTCGCTGCTGGTGGGCTTCCTGTTCTATTACGGCGGCTCGCAGATCGTCGCCGGCTTGCTGGCGCCGTTCGGCATCGGCCAGCGTATCGAGATCACGCCGTTCATGGCGGCGGTGGCGGCGTTGGGCATGGTGTACGGCGCCTACCTGGCCGACTTGATACGCAGCGCCATCCAGAACGTGCCACACGGGCAATTCGAAGCCGCGCGCGTGCTGCTGGTGCCGCGCAGCGCCATCTGGTTAAAGGTCATCCTGCCGCAGATGCTGCGCCTGGCCTTGCCCGGCATGACCAATATGTGGATCGTCGTGCTCAAGGACACGGCTCTCATTTCGTTGATCGGCCTGAAGGAAATCATGGCCTACGCCAAGCTCGCCTCGGGCGTGACCAAGGAACCCTTCGTCTATTACATGCTGGCGGCGTGCTTTTTCCTGGTGATGACCTGGCTGACCTACTACGTGGCCCGCCGCGTTGAAACGTGGGCCGCGCGCGGCTTTCATCCCGTCGTGACCCAGGGAGCCTCTCATGCACTTTGATTTCCAGGTGGCCTGGGAGAGCCTGCCCAAACTGCTGGCCGGCGCCGGCACGACGTTCGCCGTGCTGCTGCCGGTGCTTGTCATCGGCCTGCTGCTGGCGCTGCCGGTTGCGCTGGCAAGCTTCCGGCCCGGCGCGCGCGCCCTCTTCGCCAGCAGCTATATCGGCTTTTTCCGCGGGGTGCCCAGCCTGGTGTTGCTGTACCTGATCTATAGCGGACTGCCGCAGTTCTCTTTCGTGCGCGACACCTTTCTGTGGAACGTTTTTTCCAGCGCATATGTCTGCGCGTGGCTGGGCCTGGCGTTGACGCACTCGGGCTTCATGGCGGAGATCATCCGCGGCGGGCTGGCGGCAATTCCGAAGGGCACGATCGAAGCCGCGCAGACCCTGGGCCTGAAGCCCACCCAGATCCTGTTCCGCTTGCGGCTCCCGATGGTTGCGCGCTATGTGCTGCGCGCCTATCAGAATGAGCTGCTGATCATGGTGAAGAGCACGGCGGCCGTCAGCGCCATCACGCTGGTTGACCTGACCGCGGCCGCCAACACGGTGTTCGACTACACCTATGACCCGTTCACGCCCCTGATCACGGCGGCGGCCATCTACTGGTGCATCACCAACAGCATACGTCTTGGGTTCTCGATCGCGGATCGCAGGTTGAACCGCTATCTCGTCAGAGTCTGAACCGTCCGGCCGACCGTCCATCAGAGCGCAAACCATCATGACTGCCATCCTGTCCCGCATCACGCCGCCGCTGTCCTCCGCCGGATCTGACTGCGCGCCCGCGGTATCCATCTCGGGATTGAACAAGTTCTACGGGTCGTTCCACGCCTTGCGCGATATACACCTTGAAGTGGCCAGCGGCGAAATCGTCATCCTGTGCGGCCCTTCGGGCTCCGGGAAGTCGTCGCTGATCCGCTGCATCAACCATCTGGAACAGCATGATTCTGGCGATATCCACGTCAATGGCACCGCCCTGACCCGGCGCCCGGAAAGCGTGGAGCAGGTTCGGCGCCAGCTGGGCATGGTGTTCCAAAGCTTCAATCTCTTTCCGCACATGACGGTGCTGGAAAACTGCACCTTCGCGCTGAAGATCGCGTTGAAGACGCCCGCCAGCGAGGCCGAAGAGACGGCGCGGGAGTATCTCGCCAAGGTCAATGTGACCGAACAGGCCGGCAAATATCCGATCCAGCTTTCCGGCGGGCAGCAGCAGCGCGTGGCTATCGCGCGCGCGCTCTGCCTGCGCCCGCGCATCATGCTCTTTGACGAGCCGACATCGGCGCTTGATCCGGAATCGGTCGGCTCCGTGCTGCGCATCATGGAAGACCTGGCCCAGACCGGCATCACCATGATCTGCGTCACCCACGAGATCGGCTTCGCCCGCCGGGTGGCCGACCGCTGTGTGTTCATGGAGCGGGGCGAGATCATCGAGACCGCGCCCACCGAACAGTTCTTTGCCTCGCCCAGAAACGCGCGCCTGAAGAATTTCCTAGAGCAGGTTCTGTAGTCCACAACATAGACAAGGGGATGTCATGATCAAGAAACTCATTTGCGCGGGCATGCTGGCCGGCGCGGCCCTCACTGGCGCAGCGCATGCGCAGGATGCCCTGGTGGTAAGCACCTGGGGCGGCAGCTTCCGCGACCTTATCGATGAAAGCATCGGCAAGGAGTTCACGCGGCAGACCGGCGTGCCGGTGAAGTACATCACGGGCGGCACCATCGACCGCCTGAACAAAGCCAAGCTCGCCACCAAGCCGGAAAGCGACATCACGTTCACGACATCGCACATCGGCTGGCTCTACGTCAACGCCGGCCTGTACGAGAAGCTGGACCTGAGCAAAATTCCCAATTACTCGCACCTGGTCGATCGCGCCAAGATCAGCCCGTACCATATCGGCAGCTGGGCGTATGTGTACACGATCGGCTATCGCCCCGATCTGGTGCCCGCAGGCATCACCTTCAACAGCTGGAACGACCTCTGGAACCCGGCGCTGAAAGGCAAGCTGTCCGCGCCCGATTTCGACCCCAGCCATATCATCGACGTTTCGGCCTTGCTCTCGGGCGGCGACGCCAGCACCTGGGAAAAGGGCCAGGACAAACTCAAGGCCCTGAAGCCGAACTTCAAGGCCTTCTACACCAACGATGCCAACAGCCAGCAACTGATCGCGGCGGGCGAGACGCCCGTGCAGATCGTGCTGTCCATGAACGCCTATTACATGATCGGCCAAGGCGTGCCGATCAAGGTGGCGATGCCCAAGGAAGGCGCGGTGCTGGGCGTGGATACCATGGGCATCATGAAAGGCACCGCCAAGTCCGACCTGGCGCACAAGTTCATGAACATCGCGCTGTCGCCGGAAGTGCAGGCCAAGATCGTGGCCGCCAAGAAAGCCAGCCCCGTCATCGACGACGCCAAGGTCTCGCCCGAAGACGCCGCGCTGCCGGGCGTTTTCACGACCAAGCAGCAATGGGATACCCAGGCCATCGTCATCGATGACAAGCTGCGCGCCGAAAAGACCGCTGAATGGCGCAAGTGGTTTACCGAAAACATCATGAACTGATCGCAGCCACCGCAGCCCTGCGGCCTCGCAATCTCGCAGCCACCGCAGCCCCGCGGCCTCGCGGTCTTGCCGGCCGCGGCGCCGCCACGCTTTCACCCTATACGAAGGATGGGTCCAACATGGATGCGCGTTCCACCCTGAGAGGCTGGCTGATATCCCCGGCCAGCTTCATCGCGCTATGCATCTGCGTCGCCATGGCGGCCGTACTGCAGTACAGCTTGCGCACTTTCATTCCGGGGTCGCTGGATGTCGGCGGCCTGACGCTCTCGAACTTCTCGGGCATGGGCAAGCAGATCTACGTCGATGCCTTTGTCAACACCTTGCGCCTGAGCGTGGAAACCACGGTGTTCTCCTTGCTCGTCGCGTACCCCTTGGCGTATGCGCTGGTCAGGGTGCGAAACCGCTACATCAAATCTTTCATCCTGATCGTCTCCATCACGCCGCTGTTCCTGGGTGAGATCGTGCGCACCTACTCGTGGATCATCGTGCTGGGCAGTACGGGTTTCATCAATTCGATGCTGCTCAAGCTAGGCCTGATCGATACGCCGCTTGCGTTGATGTTCAGTCATCTTGGCGTATTGGTGGCGCTGGTGCACGTTACCGTTCCTGTGGTGGTGCTGATGCTGGCCACCGCCATTTCACATATCGACCGCGACTATGAGAAGGCCGCCGAAAGCCTGGGCGCGGGGCCGGTCCGCACGTTCCTGACCATCACGCTTCCGCTGTCGATGCCGGGCATCCTGGCCAGCATCACGACCTCATTCGCCTGGACGTTCAGCGCCTTCGCCACGCCGCAGATGATCGGCGGAGGCCGCGTACCGACGGTGTCCACCTTGGTCTACCAGCTGGGATTCTCGTCCATGAACTTTCCCCTGGCGGCCAGCCTGAGCGTCATGGGCCTGGGCCTGACGGCGATTGCGCTGATGCTGCTCGGCCGCGTCACGCGCCGTCTCAAGGTCATTGGAGGACATTGACATGGGTCTTCGTAAATCCCTGCCCCTGTGGCTGCGCATCGGCGCACCCGTGCTGATCACGCTTATCCTGGCCTTCGTGCTGCTGCCCGTGGTGGTGGTGGTGCTGGCTTCCTTCAATGAAAAAGCCTTGCTGACGTTTCCGCCGCAGGCCTGGTCCTGGCGCTGGTTCGAGCGGGTTTTCACGTACGCAGACTTCCGCGACGGCTTTCGCGCCAGCGTGGTCGTCACGTTCTGGTCGTCGTTGCTGGCGCTGGTCATCGGCACCGGCCTGGCCATTGCCGTCAAGCGCATGGCGTTTCCTGGCAAGAACATTTTGCAGGCGATTCTGCTGTCGCCACTGGTGATCCCGCACTTCACGGTGGGGCTGGGCTTGTTGATACTGGTGGCGCAGCTGAACATTGATCGCGGCTACGGCATCGTGATCCTGTGCCACGTCATTCTTGTTCTGCCTTTCGTGCTGCGCAGCGTCTATGTCTCGATGGAGAACCTGGACGAACGCCTGGAGCAAAGCGCCGCCAGCCTGGGCGCGTCGCCGGTAAGGGTCTTGTTCACCATCACCGTGCCGTTGCTCGCGCCCGGCTTGTTCGGCGGCTGGCTGTTCGCGGCCATCATGTCGTTCAGCGAATTCACCGCGTCGCTGTTCGTGACCACGCAGAGCACGCAGACCCTACCCGTGACGATGTACAACTATGTGCGCGAGTTTGCCGACCCGACGCTCGCCGCGTTGTCGGTGGTGTATATCGTGGTGACGGCCACCCTGCTGATCTTCGCCAACCGCTTCCTTGGGCTGGGCAGGATTCTCAATATCGAAGACAACCCCTAGCGCCGGTCAGACAGGCCCTGGCCCGCGGGCCAGGGCGGCGCCGCTCAATAGCCGCGCGCGGCGTCCACGCAATTGACGGGCGGCAAGCCCTGGCTGACACGCAGCACGTTGTCGGCGATCTGCCCGGCAGCCGATGCCGGTATGGCGACCGATGCCAGGTGAGGCGTGATCAGCACATTTTCCATGGCCCAGAGCGGGTCGCCAGGCGGCAGGGGTTCGCGCTCGAAGACGTCTAGCGTCGCGCCGCCCAGATGACCGCTGCGCAGCAGATCGGTCAGGGCGGCCTGGTCCACCAGCGCGCCCCGGGCCACATTGATCAAGGCCGCCCCTCGCGGCAGGCGTTGCAGACGTTCACGGCACAACAGGCCGCGCGTCTGCGGCGTAAGCGGCAGCATCACCACCAGGATGTCGGCGCGCGATAGCACGGTATCCAGCGACGCCATGCCGGCGTGGCACTCGATGCCTTCGATGTTGCGCGGGCTGCGCGACCAGCCCAGCACGTTCAGCCCCTGGCGGGACAGTTCGCGCGCCGCATACGCGCCCAGCTCGCCCAGGCCCAGCACCGCCACGCGCACCGTCTCTGGCGAGCGCGGATGGCGATAGGCCCATTCGCCCCGCCGCTGCGCCGCTTCGAAATAAGGGATATCACGCGCATAACGCAGGGCGGCAAACAGCACATAGCCCGCCATCATGCGCGCCATGTTGGGATCGGTGATGCGGGTGATGGGCACCTGGGCGGGCAGGTCTTCGCGGCCGACAATCGAATCCACCCCTGCGCCCAGATTCACGATAAGGCGCAGGTTTTTCATGCGCTTGAAGAAGCCCGACGGCGCCTTCCAGATCAGCGCGTAATGGATGTCGGCCGGATCATGCGCGTCGTTGCTGTGCACCACACGCAAGTCCGGCAGGCGCGCCTGCATGGCGTCGCGCCAGGCCGTGTAGTCGTCGAAATCGCTATGGAAAATCATTGCGCCCGACAAGGCGGGGCGGGAGGATGCGTGCATGGCCGGTCTGCCTCAGGCGCCGCGGTGGATCAGGCGGGACATGGCCTCGATGGCAAGCTCGTAGCCATCGCCGCCCAGCCCCGCGATGACGCCATCCGCGGCCTTGGAAATATAGGAATGATGGCGGAACGCTTCACGCCGCCAAATGTTGCTCATGTGGACTTCGATGATCCTGCCCGGAAAGGATAACAAGGCATCAAGGATGGGCACCGACGAATAAGTCAGGCCCGCCGCGTTGATGATGACGCCCTGCGCAGCGCCACGCGCTTCCTGAATCCAGTCGACCAACTGGCCTTCATAGTTGGACTGTACGAAGTTCAGCCGGATGCCCAGCGAGGCGGCCTTGGTTTCGCAGCGCTGCTGCAACACGGGAAAACTGTCGGAGCCATAGGTCTTGTTGGCGTCCAGGCCGTACAGATTGGCGTTCGGCCCGTTCAGAAACCAGACCGTGGAAGATATTGGGGTGGCGCTTGGCGTCGTCATAGAGGCAGTCTCAGGCTTCGTGAGGAAGGGTCGCCTGCATGGCAGGCAAGTCGTTGAATACGGCGAACCACGCGGCGGCGCGCGGATGCGCCGTGCGCCAGTCCAATTCGGGAAAGCGGAAATCCAGATACCCCAAGGCGCACGCAAGGGTCAGGTCGCCGATGCTTGGACGCGTGCGCGGCAGGTCGTCCGCCTGCGATTCGATGTCCGCCAGGCAGGCCTGGACTTTGATGAGCTGCGCCTCGCGCCATTGCGGCCACTGGATCTCGGCCGGCCGGGCCGTGTGCTCGTAGCGCGCCAGCAAGGCGGCGTCCAGCAGGCCGTCGCCCAGGGCCTGACGCGTCAACGCCACCCAACGAGCCGGACCCGCCGGAAACAACTGCGTATCGCCGGCCGCCTGGGCCAGGTATTCGCAGATGACGCGGCTGTCGTAGAGCGCGCTGCCGTCCGGCAGGATCAGGGTGGGCACCTTGGCCAGCGGATTGTGGGCGGCGATGCGCGTATCGCGATTGACCGGATGCGCAGCGCTGGCCAGCCATTCAATCTGTCCGGCCTGGCCGGTCAAGTGCGCGCACACCATTACCTTGCGCACGAAGGGAGACGTCGGGGCATAGAGAAGTTTCAATCCATTCTCCGTTTGTCAGGGTTTGAGAACCAGCTTGCCGAACACCTTGCCGCTTTCCAGCAACTGATGCGCGCGCACGGCGTCGGCCAGGGGCAGGCTTTGCGCCATCCTGGGCCGGATGCGGCCCGCGGCCACCAACGGCAACACATGGCGCTTGAGCGCAACCGCCATCCGAGCCTTCTCGGCATCGGTTTGCGGACGCATGGTCGAAGAATGCAGGCTCAACTGCTTTTGCATCAGGGTCAGCAGTTCGATGTTGACGGCCGACCCCTGCAAAAAGGAAAGGCTCACGTGGCGCCCGCCGAAGGCCAGCGCCTGCAGATTGCGCCGCACATAATCGCCGCCGACGATATCCAGCACGACATCCACGCCACGTCCCTGCGTAAACGCCGCGCAGGCTTCCACAAAATCCGTGTCATGAAAGCAGATCACCTCGTCGGCGCCGAGTTCGCGCAAGGCATCCAAGCGATCGCGCTCGCCGTCCGTGGCGATGACCCGCGCGCCGGCGGCATGCGCCATCTGGATGGCCAGCGTGCCGATGCCACCGCCGCCGCCATGGATCAGCACGGTCTCACCCATGCGCAGGCGGCCCAGTTCGAACAGGTTGTGCCAGACGGTGAACAGGCCTTCCGGCAGCGCGCTTGCCTGCGCGTCGTCCAGCGCCTCTGGCACTGCCAGGGAATGATCCACGCGCGCCACGCACCACGGCGCATAGCCGCCGCCCGCAAGCAGGCTCATCAGCCGCTGCCCGCGCAAGGAATCCGGCACGCCGGGTCCGCACGCCGCGACCTCGCCGCAAGCTTCCAGCCCCAGCACGTCGGTCACGCCCGGCGCCGGCTTGCTGACGCCCTGGCGCTGCATGATGTCGGGCCGGTTGATGCCGGCCGCATGCACGCGCAACAACACTTCACCGGGGCCCGGCGCCGGGACTGGCCTGCTGGCCAGGGTCAGCACCGTGGCATCGCCCGGCTCGCGGGCGATGATGGCTTGCATTTCAGCGGGAATTTGATTCATGGCAAGGCGCCTCGCGGACGAATGGACACTCGGCGGCTGCGCAGGCGCGGCCGCCAGGAAGAGGAGAATCTGGCGTGAAAGCGGCGTCAGGTCGGCGCGTTGAAGACGCTGACCCCGTGGCCGGGCAGCGCAAGTCCCGCCACGGCGCCCACGGGCCATTCATGGAGGCAGTTCAGGTCGAAGGTGCGCACCATGACGTGCTGGCGCCCTTCCACGGGAATATGCACATCCAGGTACAGATCCACGTGATCGCCCTGGAACACGTGGTTGACGACCGTGCCGCTCAAGACTGATCCGCTATGCAGCGCTTCCAGCTTGATATGTTCAGGCCGCACATAAAGATCAAGCCGGTGGCCCTCGTGCGACCCGCCCACCAGGCGCTGACGGGGGATATGCGTCAGCCCCGCGCCCAGGCGCAGCTGGATGGTTTCCGCGCTGGTGCCGTGATAGTGCGCGGGCAGGATATTGACGTCGCCCAGGAACGACGCCACGAATGGGTCTTGCGGATTGCGGTAGAGC
The DNA here is from genome assembly GCF_042957345.1 of Achromobacter sp. NPDC008082. NCBI lineage: Bacteria > Pseudomonadati > Pseudomonadota > Betaproteobacteria > Burkholderiales > Alcaligenaceae > Achromobacter > Achromobacter sp. NPDC008082. Next base: position 431,894 of record NZ_JBIBIB010000005.1, on the reverse strand, counting down.
TCGTCCGGCGTGGCGACTTGCCGGATCACGCCCTGGTTCATCACGGCGATGCGATCCGACATGCTCAGGGCTTCGCCCTGGTCATGCGTGACGAAGATCGTCGTCACGCCCAGCCTGCGCTGGATATCACGGATTTCCACCTGCATGGCGCCGCGCAGGCTTTTGTCCAGCGCGGAAAATGGCTCGTCAAGCAACAGGACCTTGGGACGGATCACCAGCGCCCGCGCCAGCGCCACGCGCTGCTGCTGGCCGCCGGACAGCTCGCGCGGCTTGCGCTCGCCCAAGCCATCCAACTTGACGAGCGCCATGGCTTCACGCACCCGCCGCTCGATCTCGGCGGCCGGCACACGCCGCATCCGCAAGCCGTACGCGATATTGCGCTCTACGGTCATGTGCGGGAACAGCGCGTAGTTCTGGAACACGATGCCGATCTGGCGCTGATACGGCGGCAGCGCCGTGACGGGCGTGCCGTCGATGAAGATCTCGCCGTTGTCCGCGTCGGCAAATCCCGCGATCAGGTTCAGCAAGGTGGTCTTGCCGCAGCCCGACGGGCCCAGCAGCGTCAGGAACTCCCCGCGCTCGATCTTCAGGGACACCTGTTGAAGCACCGCGTGACCGCGATATTTCTTGACCACTCCCTCCAGGCTGACCGCGCTGGAGCTATCGGAGGAATAGGGGCTATTCGGCATGGCTGCTGCACTCACAGAAGTTCGGTCTCCCGGCGCGACGCTTCCGGGGAAAACAGGCGGTGGCCGCATGGCACGCAAGTGCTGCGGCGCCAGCGTTCTGGTGCAGTCAAGAATACGGTAAAGCCCTATTTCCCGTGCATTGCCGATGCTGATGGGGGCCATCGGAAAAAAGAAATCATGACGGCGCAAGCGCGATGGCGTGCGCCGCCCGGGCAAACCGACACCTTTGCTTTTTCCTAAGTCAGCCGTCCGAAAAACGAAGTTATCAAGTTGAAGCTTCGGGATCACACTGCGTGCCAATCGGATCGTCGTGTCAGCCACGAGACGCACCAGGGTCTCGGTATTCCTTAGGATCTACACATGTCAATTGAAAAAACCAATACGCTGGTGATCGGCGCCGGCCAGGCCGGCATCGCAATGAGCGAGCACCTTGGCGCCATGGGAATTGCGCATATCGTGCTCGAACGCAAACGGATCGCCGAACGCTGGCGCTCCGAACGCTGGGACTCGCTGGTGGCCAACGGCCCCGCCTGGCACGACCGCTTTCCCGGGTTGAAGTTTGATGACGTCGGGCCCGATGTCTTCCCGCCCAAGGAGCGCATGGCCCAGTACTTTGAAGACTACGCCAAGATGCTCAATGCGCCCGTGCGCACGGGCGTCGAGGTCCTGCGGGTGCAGCGCAACGACAAGCGCCCGGGCTTCACCGTCACCACCTCTGCGGGCACCATCGAAGCCCAGCACGTAGTCGCCGCGACCGGCCCCTTCCAGGTTCCCACCTATCCGAAAATCGTGCCCGAAAGCGCCGGCATCCAGCAGCTTCATTCCTCGGCCTACAAGAACCCAGGGCAATTGGCCGACGGCGCCGTGCTCGTCGTTGGCGCGGGGGCTTCCGGTTCGCAGATCGCCGAAGAGCTGCGGCAAGCCGGCCGCACCGTCTACCTGTCCGTGGGCGAACACTACCGGCCGCCCCGCTCGTACCGCGAACGCGACTACTGCTGGTGGCTGGGCGCGTTGGGCATGTGGGACGAAGTCAAGAAAAAGCCCAAGCGCGAACACGTCGCCTTCGCCGTGAGCGGCTACGAGAACGGCAAGACCGTCGACTTCCGGCGCCTTGCGCACGACGGCATCCAGTTGGTCGGCATCACGACGTCGTACGAAAACGGCGTGCTGCACTTCGCAGACAACCTTGGCCGCGATGTCGCCCAGGGTGATGCCGACTACTTCGAAGTCCTGCGCGAAGCCGACGCCTACATCGAGCAGAACGGCCTTGACCTTCCGCCCGAGCCCGATGCCTGGAAACTGCTGCCCGACCCCGAGTGCCTTACCTATCCCATCCTGAGCCTGAACCTGGCCGAAGCCGGCATCAAGACCATCCTGTGGGCGACCGGCTTCAAGGTCGACTTCAGCTGGATCGACGTCGATACGTTCGACCCAAACGGCTACCCCATCCACAAGCGCGGCATCTCCGCCGAAAAGGGCATCTACTTCCTGGGCCTGCCCAACCTGACCAACCGCAGTTCCTCGTTCATCTGGGGGGTGTGGCACGACGCCCGCTACATCGCCGACCATATCGGGATTCATCAGGACTACCTGGCGTACAAGAAGGAATGACGAATTCCGCAAGCGGCGTGCTTCGGCCGTGACGCAAAAACCCGCATGCTGATCGAGGATGCGGGTTTTTTTATGCCGGTGCTCCGATGCTCCCGCCGGCGCTGGAACATTGAAATCGTGGCGCCGGCGGCAAAGCCCGAGCAAAACGGTGGCGGTTCAGCGCGTGATGGCCGTCGGCAACAGTTGAAAAAAACCCACAGCAGACCCGATCCGCCTTCAGGCCCCGTTGATTCCCATAACTCATTTCTATAGAATCAGCAATTCGGGCGTGTGCCCATTTCTTTTCGTCCACTCAACTCACCGTCAGGGAGGCCGCATGATGATTCACCCCATGCCGAACGCCGTCCCGCGCGTGTCCCCGCGACGCCATTAAGTCGTCGCCCGCGCGGACCCATCGCTAGACCGTTACCTAGCGACTGGTCCTCCGTGCCTGTTCCAACCACCTGAACGCAGTTGCCTGTGCCCATTCGGCGCATGGCTTGTTATCCCTCTTTCATCACAAGGACATCCTGGCGTGTCTTGTGCCGCCAGGCCATTGTTATGGCTAGAAAAAAAATCGACTTTCGAGGACAGGCCTTTAAGGATGTTCTGGGCTTTACCTTCCGGCACTGGGGCATGCAACCCTGGCGCACGCTGGTCATCGTGCTGCTGGCGCTGCTGTCGGCCGTGGCCGACATTCTGACGCCGATGTACGCGGGCAAACTGGTTGACGCCGTGGCCTCGGGCTCGACCGGCAACGAGCTGGCCTGGAGCGCCGCCATCACCGCCTTCTGGCTGCTGGTGGCGCTGGGCGTGGGCGGCACGCTGCTGCGCCAGGCCGTGTTCCAGAACATCATCACCTTCACGTTGAAGATGATGAACGGCATCGTGTCCAACGCCTTTCATCGCGTGCAGCGCTTTTCCACGGACTGGCATGCCAATAGCTTCGCTGGGTCTACCGTGCGCAAGATCACGCGCGGCATGTGGGCCGTGGACATCCTGAACGACACGCTGCTGATTGCGCTGCTGCCGTCCGTCGTGATGCTGGTGGGCGCCACGGCGCTGCTGGGCGCGCACTGGCCGCTGATGGGGCTTGTGGTGGGCCTGGGTTCGGTGGTGTACATCGCCGTCACCGCCGCGCTGTCGTTGGGGTTTGTTGCGCCGGCCGCGCGCCTGGGCAACGCCTGGGACACGCGCATGGGCGGCGCGCTGGCCGACGCCGTCAGCTGCAACGCGGTCGTCAAGGCCTTTGGCGCCGAGACGCGCGAAGAAGTGCGGCTGGACCGCGTCGTCAACAAGTGGCGCAACCGCACGCGCCGCACCTGGGTGCGCGCCACGCTGAACGGCGGCATTCAGGGCGCGATGCTGGTGGCGATGCAGGCCGCCATTCTGGGCGCGTCGCTGCTGCTGTGGTCGCGCAACCAGGCAACGGTGGGCGACATCACGTTCACGTTGACGATGTTCTTCGTGCTGCAAGGCTATCTGCGTGACGTGGGCATGCATATTCGCAACCTGCAACGCTCGGTCAACGACATGGAAGAGCTGGTCGCGATGGAACGCCAGCCGCTGGGCGTGGCTGACCGCGCGGGCGCAGGCGCTATTCACGTCACCGCAGGCGAAATTCGTTTTGAGGACGTGACGTTCCGCTATGGCTCGCACAACACCGCGCTGTACGACAAATTCTCCGCGCGCATTGCGCCGGGCGAACGCGTCGGGCTGGTGGGGCATTCGGGTTCGGGCAAGACCACGTTCATCAAGCTGATCCAGCGCCTGTATGACGTGAACGACGGCCGCATCACCATCGACGGGCAGGACATCGCCCAGGTGAAACAGGCATCGTTGCGCAGCCAGATCGCCATCGTGCAGCAGGACCCGGTGCTGTTTCACCGCACGCTCGCGGAGAACATCGCCTACGGCCGGCCGGGCGCCACGCAAGCCGAGATCGAACAGGCGGCGCGGCTGGCCAGCGCGCACGACTTCATCATGTCGCTGCCCAAGGGGTACGACACGCTGGTGGGTGAACGCGGTGTGAAGCTGTCGGGTGGTGAACGCCAGCGCGTGGCGATTGCGCGGGCGTTCCTGGCGGACTCGCCCATCCTGATCCTGGACGAAGCCACGTCCAGCCTGGATAGCGAAAGCGAAGTGCTGATCCAGCAGGCCATGGACCGCCTGATGGTGGGCCGCACGACGCTGGTGGTGGCGCACCGGCTGTCGACCGTGCGCGCGCTGGACCGTCTGCTGGTGATGGACCACGGCCGCATCATCGAAGAAGGCAGCCACGATGTGCTGGTCCGTTTGAAGGGCGGCCTGTACCGGCGCCTGTTCGAACGGCAGGCGCTGGAGCTGACCAAGGGCATGACGGCAGCCGAGATGCTGCAAGACGGCGCCACGCCGCCTCCCGCTAAAGAGGAAGACGTGGACGCCGGTGAGTTCGCGTTCGGCAAATAGGGACTCGCGAATTGGGTTTGGCGAATCGGCTTTGGCTAAACCCACGCGCCTTGCAGCGCCCGGCATCACGCCGGGCGTTGCGCGAACGTCAGGCGTAAGCCGAAGCCGATCAGCGCCGTGCCGAAGATCACGCTTTGCACTTTCTGGGCGCGGGGGCTGGCTGACATCCACCGCCCCACTGCCCCGCCTGCCAACGCGCAGATCACATCGAACGTCAGCCCCAGGCTGACCAGGATGACGCCCAGCACGGCAAATTGTTGTCCGATGGACCCGTGCGCAGGCGACACGAATTGCGGCAGCAGCACCGAGCAAAACAGCAAGGCCTTGGGGTTGAGCACGTTGGTCAGCACGCCGCTGAGCAACGCGCCGCCCCAGCCCTTGCCGCCCGCCGATGGCTGGCCCGTCGCGTCAAGCGCCACCGGTTTGGCCAGCAACAACTTCACCCCCAACCACACCAGATAGCAGCCGCCTACCGTGCGCGCGGCGTCAAACGCCCAGGGATGGGTCTTGAACAAGGCCGCCAGCCCCAGCGCGGCCAAAGTCACATGCGCCGCGCGCGCAATCGCCAGCCCCACCGCAACCGCCAGCGCTTGCCCGCGTCCGCGCAAGACGCCGGTTTCCAGCAACAGGATCATGTCCGGCCCGGGCACCACGTACACAATCAGCAAGGCCCCAAGAAACAACGCCATATCGGCCATATCCGCGCTCCCATGCATGCTCTTCAAGGCGGTCATTCTAGGAAAATCGGCCTGGCATGTGCTTGCGATTCATGCCAATGGAATTATGATGATTGGCACATTCCACCAGCAGAAAAACATTTTTCCTGATTCCATGCCAAAACACGAACTGGACGCTTACGACCGCCGCATTCTGGAAGCGTTGCAACAGAACGGCCGCCTGACCAATGTGGAACTGGCCGAGCAGATTGGCTTGTCGCCCTCACCCTGCCTGCGGCGCGTGCGCATGCTGGAAGAAGCGGGGGTGATTCAGGGCTACGAAGCGCGGTTGGCGCCAGACGAAGTGGGTCTGGGCCTGACCGTGTTCGTTGGCGTGAAGGTGGAACGGCACCACGAGCGCGACGCCGAACAGTTCCGCAAAGAGGTAAGCGCCCTGCCCGAAGTCATTGCGGCGCATCTGGTGTCGGGCGAGTCTGACTTCCTGCTGCAAGTGGTGGTGCCGGACCTGCGCGGCTACGAGCGCTTTCTGCTTGGCACGCTGCTGAAGCTGACCGGCGTAAAAGACATCCGCAGCAACTTCGCCATTCAGACGGTCAAGCGGCAAAGCCCGCTGCCGCTAGACCATCTGGGCAAGTAGCCCGCGAAGCACCTTGCCGCCGGCTACGGCATATTCGCCGCCGCCCGGTCCACCAACGCCGCGCGCCGGTCAAAACGCGCTTGCGACATGGCCAGGTAACGCTCGACGATAGCGGGCTCTGACGTCGTGGGCGTGCCGCCCGGAAACGGCGGCTTCGGGTCGTACTCGATCTGCAACTGGATCAGCTTGGCGACATCATCGCCACACAGCGCGGCCACCACCTTCAAGCCCATATCGATGCCTGACGTCACCCCGCCCGCGGTGTAGGTGTTGCCGTCCACGCACAAGCGTTCGTCGGTAGGAATGGCGCCGAAGCGCGACAGCAATTCGCGCGCACGCCAATGGCTGGACGCCCGCTTGCCGCGCAACAGGCCCGCCGCGCCCAGCAGCAGCGAACCCGTGCAAATGCCAAACAAATAGGTCGCGGCCAAGCCTTGCTGGCGGGTGAACGCCACCCAATCGGCGTCAACGATGGCATCATCCGTGCCCGGCCCGCCCGGCACCACCAGCAGATCGCACGGCAAGGCGGATGCCAGGGTCTGGGTCGGCAGAAATTTCAAGCCGCGATCGCAACGTACCGGGTCCAGGCTTTTTGAGACAAAATCCACGGTAAACCCCGGCGCATTCGCCAGGACCTCGTAGGGGCCGGTCATATCCAGCTGGGTCAGCCCTTCGAACAAGAGAATATTCACATGCATGACGATGCTCCCTCAAGAACGCCAACGCCCAGCATAGGCGGACGCGCCCCGTCGCGTGCGCCAAAAGATGCAGAGATTGCGCCAGAACGCGCGCCACAGCGCGTGGTGTTCGTGTTGTACGACGGCTTCCAGCCGCTGGATCTGGCGGGTCCGTGGCAGGCGTTCAGCTCGGCCAACGAAGAAGCCGGACGCGTGCTGTACCAGTTGAGCACCATCGCCGCCACGCCGGTCGTCAGCACCTGGGAACAGGGTTTGCGCATGCAGGCCGACAAGACGTTCGAGGCCGATGGGGATACGCCCATCGACATGCTGCTGGTGCCGGGCGGCCCCGGAGTGGACCGCGCCAGCGCGCACGCGGAAACGCGCGCCTGGCTGCGCCACCGGGATGCCACGACGCCGCGCACGTGCAGCGTGTGCACGGGCGCGTTTCTGCTGGCGGCCTGCGATCTGCTCAATGGCCGGGCCGTCACCACGCACTGGCGGTCGGCCGACCGGCTGCGCCAGCTGTACCCGGCGCTGCGCGTGGAAGACGACCGCATCTTCATTGAAAGCGGCAAGTACTGGACGTCGGCAGGCGTCACTGCCGGCATCGACCTGGCGCTGGCGCTGATTGAACGTGACCATGGCGCCGCGCTGTCGCAACAGGTGGCGCGGCGGCTCGTCGTCTTCATGCGCCGCGATGGCGACCAGCGCCAATACAGCCAAAGCCTGCGCCTGCAAGACCGGGTGGCGGCGCCCTTTCGCGATCTGGTGGAAAAAATCGAAGCGCGGCTGTCGGCCCGCTGGTCCGTGGACGACATGGCCGACGCCTGCCAGATGTCGCGCCGCACGTTCCAGCGCAAGTTCGCGGCGCACTTTGGCGTGGCGCCCACGGAAGTCTTGCGGCGGCTGCGAGAAGAACGCGCGAGCGCGCTACGAAGCACCGGTAAGATGTCGAAAAAATCGGTCCAACATCACGTGGGGCCGTTACCCAACAGGCCACCCCCATGACACAACCGAATCGCCGTGGATGCCTTGCCCGCTGGCCCGCCGCTGCGGCGGCCGTGCTGTCGCTGACGCTGCTGACCGCCTGCGACGACACGCCTTCCCAGCCGAAGCTGACGCTGGAACAAAAGCTGTTTCAAGACCTGGCCCCCCATCGCGAGTTCAAGGGCGAACTCAACGGCCAGCCCGTGCACCTGATCGTCCACGACTGCGACGTGTATCTGAACGAGGCCGACCCGGAATCCTCGACCGGCGCGCGCCGCTGGACGATCGTGCTGGAACCCGAGTTCTACCCGTCATTCATGCAATGCCAGCGCCAATCGCTTACCCGCGTAGGCAAGACCGTGGAAGCCGAGATCGGTGAAATGGCGATGGGCGCGGGCGGCTGCTGCGCAACGGGCGGCGTGTTCCGGTCCACCGACGGGCGCCACTGGAAGCCGAAGTAGGCCGAAGGAAGCCACGCCCTCCCCGCCGCCCTTATCCCGCCGCCCCTACCCAGCGTCCCCTACCCCGCCAGCCCCACCGACATGCCGCCGCACACGTACAGCAACTGCCCGGTGATGAAGCCCGCCTGCTTGTCCAGGAACATGGCGACGCTGTGCGCCACTTCGTCCGGCGTTCCGACACGGCCCACGGGAATGGACGCTTCCAGCGCGCGCGTCTTGGGCGCGCCGGGCGGGTTGGACTGATTGAACAGTTCCGTGGCGATCGGCCCTGGCGCCACGGTGTTCACCGTGATGCCGTGGGCGGCCAGCTCCAGCGCCCAGGTGCGCGTCATGCCCGCCAAACCCGCCTTGGATGCGCCATACACCGAACGCCCGCCTTTGCCTAACGCCGCGCGGCTGCCGATGTTGACGACGCGTCCGTAGCCCGCCTGCCGCATGCCCGGCAGCAATGCCTGCATCAGCAATACCGGCGCGGTGATGTTCAGCGCCATCGTGCGCAGCAGGTCGGCTTCGGTCACGTCTTCAATATTGGCCACCTGAATCATGCCGGCGTTGTTCACCAGATGCAGCACGGGGCGCTCGGCCGCAAGTTCCGCCGCCGCGGCGCGCGTGGCGGCGGCATCGCTCAGGTCAACCGAACGGAAGGTTTCGCCGGGCAGTATGTCATCGGGCGCGCCTCGGCTGAAATTGACGACCTGATAGCCGTCCTTGAGCAGGCGCGCCACAATGGCGCGCCCGATGCCCCGGCTGCCGCCGGTGACCAGTGCGATGGGGGTTGTCATTGCGCGGTGATTCCTTTGTCTTTGATGAGCCCGCCCCATTTCTTGCGCTCGGCGGATTCGAAGGCGGCCAGCTCGGCGCCGAAAAGCGTACCGGGTTTCGCGCCCATGGTGGCGAAGTTCGTGGCGATGGCCTGGCTTTGCAGACCGCTGCGTGCGGCGTCGATCAGTTGCTGGACAACCGGCGCCGGCGTGTTGCGCGGCGCGTACAACGCGAACCAGGCCGTGACGTCAAAGCCCGGCAGGCCAGATTCCGCCACGGTGGGCAGACTAGGCACCGACGGGTCGCGTGCGCCTGACGTTACCGCCACGCCGCGCACCAGGTTGCCGTCCTTGATCTGCGCCAGCGCGCCCGGCAGGTTGTCGAACAACAGATCCACCTGTCCGCCCGCAACTGCCGGCAATGAGGCAGACGTGCCCTTGAACGGCACGTGCAGCATCGTCACGCCCGCCATCGACTCGAAGTACGCGCCCGTCAAATGCACCGACGAGCCTATGCCGGGCGATGCGTAAGTCAGCTTCTTGTCGGGCGATTGCTTGGCGGCCTTGATGACATCGGCCACGGTTTTGTATGGCGACTTTGCGCTGACGGCAATCACGTTCGGCGTAGTCGATACCAGCGCAATCGGCACCAGATCACGCTCGGGGTCGAACGTCATGTTGCTGTACAGAAACTGGTTGATGGTCTGCGTGCCGATGGTGCCCAAGCCCAGCGTGTAGCCGTCCGGCTTGGCGCGCGCCACGTAGGCCATGCCGATATTGCCGCCCGCGCCGGGCTTGTTTTCAACCAGCACGGTTTGCTTCAAGCCCGGTTGCAGCGCGTTGGCGATGGCGCGGCCGAAGATGTCGGCCCCGCCTCCGGGCGGATACGGCACCACGACGGTGACGGGGTGCTCGGGGTAACCCGCGGCAAGGACGGTGGCCGGAATGGCGGCAGATATCGCGGCAGGTATGGCGGCAGGTAAGGCGGCAACAAGGGCGGACAGCGCCCGCGTGGCCCACGCGGGCACGGCAAGGCTGCGCCGCCCGGCGCGCGGAGGTACGGCTGGGGTCATGAATCTGTCTCCTCTTGAATCCGCTGGCTGCGGATTTCTTCTTAAGTCTTGTGGATACGGCTCGGTGATACGGGGGAATATTCAAAGTACGTAAATACGTACTATAGTTATAAAAACATAGAACATCACCAGGAGACAAGAGATGAAACGCTGGACGCAACGCCCCGAAGGTTCCACCTGGGGCGACTTCGGGCCGGACGACGAGCTGGGCAGGCTAAACCTGCTGACCGAAGAAAAGGTGCTTCAGGGCGTGCGCGAAGTGCAGGCGGGCAAGGTGTTCTGCCTGTCACTGCCGCTGGACCTGCCGGGCGGCAACGTGCTGAACCCGCGCCGCCATGCGCCCACGTTGAAGCCCACGTTCCGCGAAGGCACGCCCTACCTGAACTTTGCGATGTCGCAGGTGCAGCCCGAGGCCGTTGACGTGCTGTCGGACGATCAGGTCACGCTGTCCATGCAATATTCCACGCAGTGGGACGGCCTGTGCCATGTGGGCGCCATGTTCGATATCCAAGGCGACGGCGAGCCACGCCGCGTCTACTACAACGGCTTTGCGGCGGGCGTTGACGTCTTTGGCGGCGTGGACCCGGACACGTCCGGCAACGCCTGCTGCCCGCCCGGCGGCTCGTATGCGCGCAAGCTCAGCGTCAGCCGCTACGCCGAAAAAGGCATGCAAGGGCGCGGCGTGCTGGTGGATTTGGCGCGCGCCTTCGGCCCGGGCCGCACGATCGTCGGCCACGAACAGCTGCAAGCCGCCATGCGCGACCAGCGCGTCGTCGTCGAACCCGGCGACATGCTGGTGCTGCGCACCGGGTTCGCCGAACGCGTCGTCGCCATGAACGGCCAGCCCGATCCCCACGAACTGGAACAGACGGGCGCGGTGCTGGACGGCGCCGACTCCGCCCTGCTGGACTGGATCACCGCCAGCGGCATCGCCGCCATATGCGCTGACAACTACGCCGTGGAGTCTTACCCGGCGCGCACGTCCGGCCCCGGCCATTCGATCTTGCCGCTGCACCATCACTGCCTGTTCAAGCTGGGCGTGCCGCTGGCCGAGCTCTGGTATTTGAAGGACTTGGCGGACTGGCTGCACGCCCACGGGCGCAACCGCTTCCTGCTGACCGCCCCGCCCTTGCGTATGCCCGGCGCGGTGGGTTCGCCGGTCACGCCGATCGCCACGGTGTAAGCCATGACCGCCGCAACCTCGACCTTTTCCGCGCACCTGGACGCGCTTGCCGCCCGCCGGCCCGACGCCACGCTGCTGATCGATCAAGACCAGCGGATCAGCGCCGCCCAGCTGCGCGCACACAGCCGCGCTCTGGCCGCAGGGCTTGCACGCATCGGCGTGCAGCCCGGCCACCGCGTGGCCGTGTGGCTGCCCAATTGCGCGGCCTGGGTGGAATCGTTTCTGGCCTGCGCGCATCTGGGCGCGCTGGTGCTGGCCGTCAACACGCGATTTCGCGCGCTGGAAGTGGCCGATATCCTTGGCCGCGGCCAGGCCGATTGGCTGGTGTTCTGGCCGGGTTTCAAGGGCATCGACTTCGCCGGGATTCTTGATGGCGTCGCCCCGGAGCATCTGACGCGTTTGCAAGGCGTCGTCACGCTGGGGGCTGACGATGAACACGCGCCCGCCACCTTGCATGGCAAACCGGCGCATCGCTACGCAGACTTGCTCGCCACCGCAACCCCGCCGCCCGCGGCGCATGGCAACGCGGGCGTGCTGTGCTTCACCACGTCTGGCACTACGTCCAAGCCCAAGTTTGTGCTGCACGACCAGCAAACGCTCTTGCGTCATGGCGCGGCGGTGGCGCAGGCGTTTGGCTACGACGAACACAGCTGCGTGCTGGCCAGCGCCCCGTTCTGCGGGGCGTTCGGCTTTGCGACGCTGGTGGGCGGGCTGGCGCAAGGCGTGCCCGTGGTGTGCGCGCCGGTATTCAATGCGGCGGAATCCGCGCAGGCCGTTGCCCGCTATGCCGTCACGCACACCTATGCGAACAACGAAGCGCTGGTGGGCATGATGCAGGCGGCCGCCCCCGGCACGTTTGCGTCGGCGCGCCTCTTCGGCTTCGCCAGCTTCACCCCCGCGTTGGACAACATGCTGGACTTGGCGCGCGACGCCGGCGTGCCGCTGACGGGGCTGTACGGCTCCAGCGAACTGATCGCGCTGGTGGCGGGCCAGCCGCGCGACCCGCAAGAGGGCGACGTGTCGGCGCGCCATCAACCGGGCGGCACGCTGATCTACCCCGACGCCCGCGTGCGCGCTCGCGACCCTGAATCTGGGCAAGTGTTGCCGCACGGCCAATCCGGCGAAATCGAAATCTTGTCACCCAGCCTGATGCAGGGCTATCTGGACAACCCCGACGCCACGCGGCTAGCGGTTACGGATGACGGCTATTTCAAGACGGGCGACCTGGGCTACACGCTGACCCCGCGCCAATTCGTCTTCCAGACGCGCATGGGCGATTCGCTGCGGCTATCCGGCTTTCTGGTGAACCCCGTGGAAATCGAGCAGGTCGTCGAAACCCTGCCCGGCGTGCGCGCCTGCCAGGTAGTGGGCGCCACCCGTCACGGCAAAATCGTGCCGTATGCGTTTGTGCTGCTGCAAGCCGGCGCCACGGCCGACCCCGCCGGCTGGACGGCGGCGTGCAAGGCGGCGATGGCCGGTTTCAAGACGCCCGTGGGCTTTACCGTGCTGGACGCCTTCCCGTCCGTGGAAAGCGCCAATTCGGTCAAGATTCAAAAACACCGCCTGCGCGACATGGCGGAGGCTATGCTCTCGGATCTTTCCCCACCGTCCGCCCCCTGACCATGCCCGCCCCCAAGCTTTTCTCGCGCAGCCCCCAGCCGCTTTACCTGCAAGCGGCGGCGCTGTTCCGCAGCCATATCCAGAACCGCACCTGGCGGCCGGGCCAGCAGATCCCGCCGCTGGAATCGCTGATGGAAACCTACGGGATCTCGCGGGCGACCATCCGCCAGGCGTTCGGGCTGCTGGAGCAAGACGGCCTGATCCGGCGGTCGCGCGGGTCTGGCACGTTCGTCAATGCCGAGCTGCCCGAAACGCCGACCTTGCTGATTCCCAAGACCTGGGCCGAAACCGTCGAGCTGAGCAATCAGCTGGGCACGGTGTCGCTGGTGGAATCCAGCGCTGATTCTCCGTTGCCCGACTCGCTGGGCATGCCTTGCAAGGCCGACCGCAGCGGGTTGTTCCAATACCTGCGCCGCGTCCACACGACCGAGGCCGGCCCCTTCTGCTACAGCGAAGTGTTTCTGGAAAGCGGGCTGTTTCGCAAGCATCGCACCCGCATCCAGAAAAGCACGGTGGCCCCGGTCCTGGATCAGTTCTATGGCGCGCGCATCACCGAAGCGCGCCAGGTGCTGAACGTGATCGAAGCGGGCCAGGAATCCGCCGAGTCCCTGCAAATTCCGGTGTCGTCGCCCGTGGCCGAGCTGCGCCGCTATGCCTGCATCGACGGCCGCGTGGTGTATTTCGCGCGGCTGGAATTCCCGTTCCGCAAGGTGCGGATGGAATTCGATCTGCTTGCCCATCGCTGAGTCGCGCGCCCGCCGTTCAACCGCCCAAGGAGCCCCACCCCAACGCCACGTCCATTTGCGCGGCCCGCCCCCCCCAAACCAGAGCGCCATTGAAGCGCCAGCAGTTTCAGACAGATCCGGCACAAGAGGAGACAAACCATGGCTTACGCCAACACGCCCCGGATTTCCATGCATTGCCGCAGCACGATGACCCGCTTGTTCGCCGCCACCGCCCTGTCGGCGGCCGCCGCCGCACCGGCCTGGGCGCAGCAGCCCGCCGCCATTTCAGACGACATCGTCCGGCTTGGCTTGATTTTGGACATGAGCGGCGTGTATGCCGACGTCACCGGCAAAGGCAGCGCCACCGCCGCCCAGATGGCCATCGACGATTTCGGCGGCACGGTGCTGGGCAAGAAGATAGACCTGATGGTGGTTGACCACCAGAACAAGGCCGACATCGCCGCCGCCAAGGCGCGCGAGTGGTACGACACGCAGAAAGTCGACGCCATCATGGACGTGGCGGGCTCCGCGCCCGCGCTGGCCGTGCTGGAAGTGGCCCGCGAAAAGAAGAAGATCGTGGTCTTCAGCGGCCCCGGCACCGAACGCATCACCAACGACCTGTGCTCGCCCTATTCCGTGCACTACACCTACGACACCTGGTCGCTGGCCAACACCACCGCACGCGCCACCGTCGAAAAAGGCGGCAAGAGCTGGTACTTCCTGACCGCCGACTACGCCTTCGGCCACACCTTGCAGGCCTCCGCCACCGAGGTCGTCAAGGCCAACGGAGGCACGGTGCTGGGCGCGGCGCGCCACCCGCTGGGTTCCAGCGACTTCGCGTCCTACCTGTTGCAGGCCCAAGCCAGCAAGGCGCAGGTCGTGGGGCTGGCCAATGCCGGCGGCGACACCGTCAACGCCATCAAGGCCGCCAGCGAATTCGGCCTGACCAAGGGCGGGCAGAAGATGGCGGGCTTGCTCTTGTATATCAACGACATCCACGCCATCGGCCTGGACGCCGCGGCCGGCCTGACGCTGACCGAAGCCTTCTACTGGGACATGAATGACCAGACGCGCGCCTGGTCGCAACGCTACTACGACAAGCTGAAGAAAATGCCCAACATGAGCCAGGCGGGCACCTATTCGTCGGTGATGCATTACCTGAAGGCCGTGCAGGCAGCAGGCACCGATGCGCCGGACGCGGTGATGAAGCAGATGAAGGCCACGCCCATCAACGACTTCTTCGCCACCAATGGCCGCATCCGCGAAGACGGCCGCATGGTGCACGACATGTACCTGTTTGAAGTGAAGCAGCCGTCGGAATCCAAACAGCCGTGGGACTACTACAAGCTGGTGGCGACGTTGCCGGGCGATCAAGCCTTCATGCCCTTGTCGAAATCGACCTGCCCGTTGGTGAAAAAATAAGCAAGGCGTCGATCCGGGCACGCCACACGGAACACGCGGACAGGCGCAAGCCCGTCCGCGTTTTACACTGCACGCATTGCCGCAGGATGCCTTGATGACCTCTCTCCCCGCCCGCCCCATTCCCGCCACCATCGCCGCCGTCATCCGAGACGGCCACGTGCTGCTGGTGCGCCGCGCCAACCCGCCCGATGAAAACTGCTGGGCTTTTCCAGGCGGCAAGATCGACGCCGGGGAAAGCATCGAAGCGGCAACCGCGCGCGAATTGCTCGAAGAAACCGGCGTCGTGGCCGAACCCCTGCATGTGTTCGACGCCGTTGACGTCTTTGACCGCGACGACGCAGGCGCCCTGCGCCGGCATTTCATCCTGATCGCCGTGCTGTGCCGCTGGCAGTCGGGCGAACCCGTGGCGGGCGACGATGCGCGGGACGCACGCTGGATACCGCTGGCCGATCTGGAAGGCCACGAGCTCGCCACCAGCTTCGGCGTGGCGAGGCTCGCGCGCAAGGCGGCGGCGCTGACGGCGGGGCTGACTGCGGCGCAAACTGCGGCGCAGACCGCGACGTAGCCTTCGGATTTGAATTCGGGAGCGAATTCCCAGGAGATGACCCTCACCATGTTCGACGCTTACCTGTCCCGCTGGAACCTTTCGCCCGACGGCGCGCCGATCGAGACGCACGCGGCGCGGCTGCTGCCCGTCATCCACCAGGGCGCGCCCGCCATGCTGAAGATCGCCTTGCAAGAAGACGAACGGCAAGGCGGCGTGCTGATGCGCTGGTGGGACGGCCACGGCGCGGCCCGCGTGCTGGCGCACGACGACGACGCCATCCTGCTTGAGCGTGCGATGGGCACGCGCTCTCTGTCCGCCTATGCCCGCACCGGCCGCGACGACGAAGCCACCCGCATTCTTTGCGGCGTGCTTCACGATCTGCACGCGCCGCGCGCCAAACCGCTGCCTGCCCTGCGCGGGCTGGAGGAATGGTTTACGGATCTGTGGCCCATGGCGCAATCGCATGGCGGCATTCTGGCCGACAGCGCCCGTTACGCGCGCGCCTTGCTGGACGACCCGCGCGACGTCTGCGTGCTGCATGGCGATATGCATCACGACAACGTGCTGGATTTTGGCGAGCGCGGCTGGCTGGTCATCGACCCCAGACGCCTGACCGGCGAACGCGCGTTCGACTACGCCAACCTCTTCAGCAACCCCGACCTGTCCGACCCGGTGCCGCCCGTTGCCACCGTGCCTGGATGCTTTGAACGCCGCTTGCAGATCGTCGTGGATGAATCCGGCCTGGAGCGCCGCCGCCTGCTGCAATGGGTCGTGGCCTGGTGCGGGCTGTCAGCCGCCTGGTACCTGGGCGACGGCGACGATGCCGCGGTCGACCTGAACATCGCGCATCAGGCCCTCGCGCTGCTGCGCGCCTGAACCGCCCCGCCTGGCGTCGCGCCGGGTCAAATCGCGGCTAGCCATGGCAAGCCGCGTCACGTTCCTCGCGGCATGATCGGGTAAGGTGTAGCCCCTGCACCCCTTATCTCTTCATTCCAGGAGCAATGAATGACCGGATTGTTTATCGTGGTGGCGGCGCTGGCGTTCCTGATGCTGGCGGCGTATCGAGGCTATAGCGTGATTCTGTGCGCGCCCATTGCTGCCATGGGCGCGGTGCTGCTGACGGACCCGTCGGCATTGGCGCCCATGTTTTCCGGCGTGTTCATGGAACGCATGGCGGGTTTTGCCAAGCTGTATTTCCCCGTGTTCCTGTTGGGCGCCGTGTTCGGCAAGCTGATCGAGCTATCCGGCTTTTCACGCACCATCGTGCAGGCGGTGCTGCGCATGATAGGCGCCGAGCGCGCCATTGTCGCCATCGTGCTGGTGTGCGCGGTGCTGACGTATGGCGGCGTGTCGCTCTTTGTGGTGGTGTTTGCCGTGTACCCGTTCGCGGCCGAGATGTTCCGCCAAGGCGGCATTCCGAAGCGGCTGATGCCGGGCGCCATTGCGCTGGGCGCCTTCACCTTCACGATGACGGCGCTGCCTGGCACGCCGCAGATTCAGAACATCATCCCCACCACCTTCTTCGAAACCACGACCTGGGCCGCGCCCTGGCTGGGTTTGATCGGCGCGGCATTCACGCTGACGGTGGGGGTCACGTATCTGGAATGGCGGCGCAAGCGCGCGGCGGCTGCGGGCGAAACCTATGGCACCGAACTGCGCAATGAACCGGTCACGCCCGCCAATGAACGCAACCACCATCCGCTGATTGCGCTGCTGCCGCTGGTGGTGGTGGGCGTGATGAACTATCTGCTGACGCGCTGGATTCCGGGCTGGTATCCGGCCGGTTCCGAAGTGAACCTGCCCGGCCTGCCCAAGCCCATGGCCGTTAACGTGGAAGACCAGGTGGCGTTGTGGGCGGTGATGGGCGCGCTGATTGCGGGCATCTTTACGATCTTGCTGTTCTCGTTTCGCAGCATCAAGGCGCACTTTGCCGAAGGCAGCAAGAGCGCCGTGTCGGGCGCGCTGCTGGCATCGATGAACACGGCGGCGGAATACGGCTTTGGCGGCGTCATTGCCGCCCTGCCCGGCTTTCTGCTGGTGGCCGATGCGTTGAAGGCGATTCCCGATCCGCTGGTGGGCGAAGCCGTGGCGGTGACGTCGCTGGCGGGCATTACCGGGTCCGCGTCTGGCGGCATGAGCATTGCGCTGGCGGCCATGGCGCAAACGTTCATCGACGGCGCGCACGCCGCCGGCATACCGATGGACGTGCTGCACCGGATCGCCGCCATGGCCAGCGGCGGCATGGACACGCTGCCGCACAACGGCGCGGTCATCACGCTGCTTGCGGTGACGGGGCTGACGCACCGCCAGTCTTACGGCGACATCTTCGCCATCACGCTGATATCGACGATGTCCGTGTTCGTGGTGATCGCCGTGTACTACCTGACCGGCATCGTTTGACCGAAGGCGTGGGCGAAAACCTCCGCGAGCCACTGGGTGAAGACGCGCACGCGCGCCGACACCTGGCGGTTTTGCGGATACAGCACCGATACGGGCATGGGCGCGGGCGGCCAGTCGGGCAGCACGATCTGCAACTGGCCCGCCGCCAGTTCCTGCTCCACCCGATAGCGCGGCACCTGCACCAGCCCCAAGCCCGCCACCGCCGCGCTGGTATAGAGTTCGGCCCCCGTCACGCTGACTTTCGACGCGGCGCGCACCTGCACGTTGCGGCCATCCACCATGAAGTCCAGCGGAATGCCGCGCCCCGTGGCGCTGGACAGAAAATCCACCGTCTGATGATGCGCCAAGTCTTCCAGCCGCGCCGGCACGCCAAAGCGCGCCAGGTAGGCGGGGCTGGCCACCGTCACCTGCGGCATCTGCGCAATCTGCCGCCCTGCCAGCGATGAGTCCTGCAACGCGCCCGCGCGCAACACGCAGTCCACCCCTTCGCGCACCAGATCGACCAGGCGGTCGTCTTCGCCCAGGTGCAAAACGATATCGGGATAACGCGCCAGAAATCCGGGCAAGCCGGGCATGACGAAATTCTTGGCCAGCGTGCCTTGCGCATTGACGCGCAGCAAGCCCTTGGGCGCGGTGTTCAGAAACGCGCCATCGGCCTCTTCAAGATCGGCCAGCAGGCGCACGCAGCGTTGGTAATAGGCTTCGCCGTCGTGCGTCATGCGCACCTGCCGCGTCGTGCGTTCCAGCAGGCGCGCGCCCAAGCGCTTTTCCATGCGCTTGATCAGCGTGGTGACGGTGGCGCGGGGAATTTGCAGGTCTTCGGCCGCCTGGGAAAAACTGCGGCGTTCGGCGATGCGCACAAACACCTGCATTTCTTGAAAACGATCCATGGCGGGCGGCCCATTATTAATGCAGATGGAATTATGTTAGCGAATATAGGGTAATTATCTTCCGTTTGGAATAGTTCATGATTCGTTCCATCCCCACCCTGTAGACGGAGTAAGCCTCATGACCCAACAAGCCCCCCAACGTGTTGCGCTGGTGACTGGCGGTTCGCGCGGCATTGGCGCGGCCATCGTGCAACGCCTGGCCCGCGACGGTTTTGCCGTGGCCATCAACTATGCCTCGAGCGCCCACGAAGCCGATGCGTTGGCCGCGGAGATCCGCGACGCCGGCGGCCGTGCGCTTGCCGTGCGCGCCGACGTCTCGAAGGCCGCCGAAGTCAACGCCCTGTTTGACCAGGTGCAGGCCGAATTCGGCCGCATCGACGTGCTGGTCAACAGCGCGGGCGTGCTCAGCGTGCAGCCGCTGGCCGACACCACCGACGAACAGTTCGAACGCACCTTCGACATCAATACGCGCGGCACCTTCAACACGCTGCGCGCGGCAGCGACCCGGCTGGCCGATGGCGGCCGCATCGTCAACGTGTCCAGCACCACCATTGCGCTGAACCTGCCCGGCTATGCGATCTACATCGGCAGCAAGACGGCGGTCGAAAGCTTTACGCATGTGTTCTCGAAAGAGCTGCGCGGCCGCCAGATCACCGTGAACGCCGTGGCCCCCGGCCCCGTCGCCACCGAATTGTTCCTGAAAGGCAAAAGCCCGGAACTGATCGAACACTTCACGAAGCTGCCGCCGCTGGAACGCCTGGGCCAGCCCGACGATATTGCGGGCGTGGTGTCGTTCTTGGCAGGGCCGGACAGCGGCTGGGTAAACGGCCAGATTCTGCGCGCCAACGGCGGCATCGCCTGACCGCTTACGTCATCGGGGCGAGTGCGGGCCACGGAAGCTGGCCCGCACCCGCCCGTCTGGCTTAGAACCGGTACTGCGCCGTGGCGACCACGGTGCGCGGTTCGCCGAACTGGATCTGGCCGGCGCTGGTGGCCGAGCCGTAGTAGGTCTTGTCGGTGATGTTGCGCACGGCCAGGCGCCAGTCCCATTTGCCCGTGCGGTAGCCCAGCAGCGCGTCCCAACGCGCATAACCGGGCAGCGTCGTCAGGTTGGTGTTGTCGGCATAGCGTTCGCCCACAAAGGTCAGGCCGGTTTCGCCATACAAGCCCTCGGCGGGTTTGTACGTCAGGAATACGCTGCCGTTGCGCCGCGCCACGTTGCTGATGCGGTTGCCGGCCAGGTCATTGTTGTCTTCCACGATAGACGCGTTCTGCAAGCCCACGCCCCCACGCAGATACCAGTTACCCGCAAGGCGGCCCGCCGCGGTCAGCTCGACCCCGCGTGAACGCTGCTTGCCCGTCAGCAGCACTAGCGTCGGATCATTCGGGTCCGTCGTGCGGCGGTTGTAGAGCTCAAGCTGATAGACGGCCAGCGTCGTGCTCAGTTGCCCGTCCAGCCAATCGCTTTTGACACCGACTTCCGTCTGGCGCGTGTGTTCCGGGTCCAGGTCGTTGGTATTGCCGCGCGCATTCGGCGTGATGCCGATGGTGCCGCCGCCCGTGGGCGAAAACGTCTTGCTGTAGGACGCGTAGAAGGAATGGTCGCGCAGCGGCGTCCAGACCAGGCCCACGCGCGGGCTGACGCCGCTGCTGTCATGCGAGGCCGACGCGTCCAGCAGCTTGTTCGTGGAATCAATGCTGAAGCGGTCCATGCGCACGCCCATCAACACCTGCCACGCGTCGTTCAGCTTGATCTGGTCTTGCAGGTAATAGCCCTGGCTCTTGACCTTGTGGCGCGCATCGCTGCTGACCGCCATGCGGCCGTTGTGCTGCAAGGACAGGTTCGGGTCGTACAGGTCCAGCGCCGGCACGGGCTGCGCGCCCGGGCCGCTCGCGGCGGCGGTATACAGCGTGGGCGAACGGTCCTGATGCGAGAGCTCCACGCCGAACAACACGCGGTGTTCGATGCCGCCCGTGTGGAACAGGCCTTCGGTTTCCAGGTTGTTGGTGATGTTGCGCGTGGACAGGTTCTGCTG
This sequence comes from Achromobacter sp. NPDC008082, assembly GCF_042957345.1. NCBI lineage: Bacteria > Pseudomonadati > Pseudomonadota > Betaproteobacteria > Burkholderiales > Alcaligenaceae > Achromobacter > Achromobacter sp. NPDC008082. The sequence continues at coordinate 411,068 of NZ_JBIBIB010000005.1, read as the reverse complement.
CCAGCGCGTGCGCGTGACTTTGCCGGTGGCGGCGTTGAAGCCGGTCAGGTAGGTGTTGTCGAAATCACTATCCAGCTTGAAGACGCCCAGCGTGTAGCGCAGTTGCCAATCGGGCGCCAGCGTGTAGGCCAGGCGTGAACGGAATGACTGCGCGCGGTCGTCGATGTAGTCGCGGCCGGGGTCGCCATAGACGGTGCTGCGGCCCACGTCGGCCGGGCGGCCATTGACGCTGGGGATGCCGCGGTCGGGGGTGCGGTCATAGCGGCTGTACTCGTACTGCACCAGCCAGTCCAGGTTGGGCGTGATGCGCCAGTTGATGGCGGGCGCCACCAGTTGGCGCGTGCCGCCAATCTTGTGGCGAAAGCTGTTCGTGTCTTCCTGGCCCACGTTCAAGCGCACGCTAACGTTGTCGCTGGGGTCGGCGCTCAGGTCGCCGTACACGCTGCGCAGGTCCCAGCTGCCGGTCTGCGCTTCCACGGTGGACTCGCGGCCCGGCGTGGGCGCCTTGCTGACGCGGTTGATGATGCCGCCCTGGCTGCCCCGCCCGTACAACACGGCGGCGGGGCCTTTCAGCACTTCGATGCGTTCGATGTTGTGCAGGTCGCGCACGTACTGGCTGTCGTCGCGGATGCCGTCCAGATAGAAGTCATTGCTGGCGTCAAAGCCGCGGATGCGCACGGAGTCAAAGCGCGTGTCTTGCGCGCTGGACACGTTGGGCATGCCCGACAGCGCATCGCTGATGGTCGTGACGCCGTAGTTCTGCACGTTTTCAACCTTGACGGTGTCGATCGTCTGCGGCACGTAGCGCGCGGGCGTCTGCGTGCGCGTGGCGGTGGTCACTTCCGGCACGCGCGGGTCGTCGGCATTGGCGCCTTCGACGCTGATGGCGGGCAACTGCGCCGTCTGGGCAACGGCTTGGGGCAAGGCGCAAGACAGGGCAAGCGCAACGCTCAGCGACAGGGAGCGCGGAATAGACGGTGCAATTGACGCCGGAATTGACGCCGCAACTGACGGTGGAACTGCCGGCGGAACAGGCCTTGGAATAGACCGCAGAACAAACGGGGAAAACATCGCAACGCCTTCAACAATTCAGGTTGATGAAAGCCGCGATGCTAACGAGAACGAATTTTGTTTGCAAATGAGAATTATTTTATGTCGGCATTCCGCCACAGTGTCATCCCAACGCATGAGTCCTGTTGATGTTGGCGGGTCATCCGCAAACGCCCGGATCTTCTTGAGTTTGCGAAGGTGCTCATCCGTTGCGCCGATGCGCGGCTCGTGCGACCGGTTGAGCCGACAACGCCATTCGCACTGTTTTTGCATTCATCACTCGGGCCTTTGACCTACGGACAAGTCTGGCCAGCCGGACGAGGTTTGCATGAGACGACAGCCGGAAGCTCTGTATTAGGCTGACCCGGCAGTACTCCGACTCACCTTGATCGATTGGACGAAAGCACATGAATCAACTCATTCATACAGACTGCCACCCCTTTACCGCAGCCGGCAACATGAAGCAGATTTCTGCGTTTTATGAGGAAGGACGTCGTGTCATGTGGATGATGCTCCGGGCGCAGCCGCGGCCTTGCTTTAACCACGAACTCATCGATGAAATCATGACCCTGGCGCGCGCCGCCAAGGACTCGGGCCTGCCCATCGACTTCTGGGTCACGGGCTCGCTGGTGCCGCAAATCTACAACGTGGGCGGCGACCTGAACTTCTTCGCCGAAGCCATCCGGACGGGCAAGCGCGAAGCGCTGCGCGCCTATGCGCGGGCTTGCGTGGACTGCGTACATGCCGCGTCGCGCGGTTTCGACACCGGCGCCATCTCGCTGGCCATGATCGAAGGCACGGCGCTGGGCGGCGGCTTTGAGGCCGCGCTGGCCCACCACTTCGTGTTGGCGCAGAACAATGCCCGCATGGGCTTCCCGGAAATGGCGTTCAACCTGTTCCCGGGCATGGGCGGCTATTCGTTGGTGGCGCGCCGGTCGGGCATGCAATTGGCCGAAGAGCTGATCAGCACCGGCGAATCCCACACCGCCGAATGGTTCCACGGCAAGGGCCTTGTCGACAAGCTGTTCGAACCGGGTGAGGCGTACCGCGCCACGCGCACGTTCATCGACGTGATGCGGCCCAAGCTCAATGGCATGCGGGCCATGCTGCGGGCGCGCCAGCGCGTGCTGAACTTGTCACGCTCGGAGTTGATGGACATTACCGAAGACTGGGTCGAAGCCGCGTTCTCGATCGATCCGAAGGACCGCGCCTACATGGAACGCCTGGTGCTGGCGCAGAACCGCCGCAGCGCCGTCAGCACGGACGCCGTGCAGGAGGCGACGATGCATTGATCACACCGCCAACAGCACGGCTTTGAATAGCCGCTAATGGCATAACGGGGCTGGCGTCCGGCGTCCGGCCCCGTCGATTACAGCGCGCAGACATCAACGGATGCAGTCAGGCGATGCGCGTCAGGTAATAAGCGTCACGCGATCAAATGCAGCCGGCGCCGATGCGCCAGCCACGCCGACAGCTCGGCGGCGGGCATGGGCTTGGCGTACAGATAGCCCTGCTTGGCGTCCACGCCCAGGGTATCGAGGAACGCGGTTTCCTCAACCGTCTCAACCCCTTCGGCAATGACCTTCAATTCCAGCGTACGCGCCACCGCCACGATAGCCCGCGCCAACGCTTGCGACACCGGATTTTCATTCACGCCGCGCACAAAGCTCGCGTCCAGCTTGATGGCGTCCAGCGGAATGCGCGCCAGCTGCGACAGCGACGAATAGCCCGTGCCGAAGTCGTCCAGGTGCACGCGCGCGCCCAATTGGCGGAATTGCTTGATCAGGTCGATGGCCGCGCCTTCGTCTTCGATCAGGCAGCTTTCGGTGAGCTCGATGTCGAGCATGCACGGGTCCAGCCCCGCGTCGTTGATGGCGCGCATGAAGTCGCTGACCACGCCCTTGTCGTCCAGCTGCCGCGCCGACATGTTGACGGCGATGCGGATGTTCAGGCCATCACGCTTCCACGCGGCCGCCTGCCTTGCGGCTTCGCGCATGACCCACACGCCCAGCGGCGAGATCAAGCCGGATTCTTCGGCATAGGGAATGAAGACACTGGGGCAGACCATGCCGCGCTCGGGCGAGCGCCAGCGCAGCAAGGCCTCCACGCTATCGACTTCGCCCGTGCGCCCTGCCAGCTTGGGCTGGTAGTACAGCATCAGGTGGTTTTCGGCCAGGGCCTTGCGCAGGTTGGTGTCCAGCCACACGTAGTCGGCGTTGCGGCGGTCCATTTCGGGTTGGAACACGCGGTAGGTGTGGCGCCCGGCTTCTTTGGCCACATACATGGCGATGTCGGCGCTGCGCACCACGCTGTCCAGGTCCGCGCCGTGGTCGGGGTACATGGCGATGCCGATGGAACAACTGGTGTAGACCTCGATCAACCCCTGGCGGAAGGGCTCGCGCAGCCGCTCGATGATGCGTTCGGCGGTGGCTTCCAGTTCCCAGGCTTGGGCCTGTTCCTGCAAGACGATGAACTCATCGCCACCCAGCCGGGCCAGCGTCTGCCCGGCTGACAAGCAAGTCGAAATGGCCACCGACACGGCTTTGAGCAGACGGTCGCCAAAGCCGTGGCCGTAGTGGTCGTTGATGCGTTTGAAGTTGTCCAGGTCCAGGAACAGCACGCCGCCGTGCCCGTCTTTGCCCACCGCCAGCGCCTCTTTCAAGCGCGCCGTGATGGCGTGGCGATTGGGCAGGTTGGTCAGCATGTCGGTGTTGGCCAGCACGCGCAGGCGTTCCTGCGCTGCGCGTTCTTCGGTGATGTCGGTGCCCGAGCAGATCAGGTAGACGCGCTTTTCACCGCTGCCGCTGGTGACGAACTTATTGCGGAACAGGAACAGGCGCGGGCCTTTGACCGTGTTGATCAGGCGTTCCACTTCATAGGACTGCCCGCGCTTGTAGAACTCGGCGATATTGCGGCGCGAGGCCATGGCCTCTTCGCGCGTCATGAACATCTCGAATACGCTGCGCCCGACGATGTCCTGTTCGCGCTTGCCGGTGTATTCCTCGCTGAGCTTGTTGAAGCGCTGCACGCGGCCGTTCTGGTCCACGATGACGATCACCGAGTTGGCTTCGGACACCACGGTTTCGGCGAACGACAAGCCTTCGACCAGGTCCTTGGCAACCGATTCGGTATCGGAATGCGCCGATGCGGTGCCGGCCCATTCATTCGGATTGATCTTGCGGCCCACCAGATGGAGCCTGAGCAGATCGCCGTACAACGCAATATCGATGCGCACGCTGGACGTAATGCCCGTCAGCGCGCGGATGGTGTCCGCCTGATCCGGGCGCAATCCCATCGCGACATTCGTTGCGCCCTTGATGGCAGCCAATTCTATGGCATCGCTATCAGCCGCCAGCCTCCAATAAGGGCTGTGCGTACCGAAATGCGTGTACAGGATCGACTTTTCGTCCTGATTCTCAGTCATCGTGGTATCCCCCCACTGTCCAAGGCTGGACCGAAAAGTACATTACGGCCTAGTCCGAATGGGGTCAATACCCGCTTGAGGGGCGTCAAACGCTGTATTACGGATTATTGCATCGGCGTCGCGGGGCGACGCGCAAAGCTTTGCCTTTCCTGACGCTTTGATGCGCCAGCGGCGCGCGGCTTGAATGGCTTGTTGCGCCAAGCCTCATCGCAACGCACAAAAAATTTCGCCAGGGATTCTGCGGGGAATCCCTGGCGTGTGGCGTAAATGGCGCAAATTTGCGACGACCGGGGGTGGATTCCCCGCCGGATCGCTCACAGGGCTTAGTCGCCCTTCACACCCGCTTCATCAATCACCTTCGTCCAACGGGCCAGTTCCGCCGACACGCGGGCGCTGGCGTCGGCCGGCGTTGTCCACGTGGCGATGGCGCCCTGGTTCAACAGCGATGCCTGCACTTGCGGCTTGGCCAGAATCTTCTTCAGCTCGCCATTCAGACGGTCGATCACCGGCGCCGGCGTATTGGCGGGCGCAACGATGCCGAACATGGAGCTGACTTCGAAGTCCTTCAAACCGGCTTCGGCGGCGGTGGGCACATCCGGCAGCGCATCCACGCGTTGGGGCGAGGTCACGGCCAGCGCGCGCAGCTTGCCGGACTTGATGTTGCCCTGCGCGGCAGGCACGGTTTCGATCATGCTGAGCACCTGGCCGCCCATCAGGTCGGTCATGGCGGGGCCGCTGCCCTTGTACGGCACGTGCAAGATGTCGACGCCTGCCGTGCGCTTGAACATTTCACCCGCCAGATGCTGCGGCGAACCGTTGCCGGCCGACGCCATCGTGATGTAGCCCGGCTTGGACTTGGCCAGCGCAATGAATTCCGGCAGCGTCTTGGCCTGCACCGACGGGTTCACGACGAACACCAGCGGCACCGTGCCAACGATGGACACCGGCGCGAAGCTCTTTTCCACGTCATACGTCACGCGGCCACGGTACAGCGCAGCATTGATGGAGTGGCTGGTGAGCGCGCCCATCAGCAAGGTGTAGCCGTCCGGCTGCGCCTTGGCGACCTGGTCGGCGCCGATATTGCCCGCCGCGCCCGCGCGGTTTTCCACGATCACCGACTGGCCCAGCGCGCCCGTCAGCTCTTGCGCCAGCACGCGGCCGATCACGTCGGTGGCGCCCCCGGGCGGGTACGGCACGATCAGGCGGATGGGTTTGTCGGGGTAGGCATCGGCGGACATCGCCGGGGCGGACACACCGGCACAGATGGCCAGCAGGGAAAGCAAAACGGCACGGCGCGGCCGCAGACGCAGGTCTGACATAGGGTCTCTCCAGCCGGGATGAGTATTGGAATAGGACGGACGCCCGGCTCGTCAACCGCGCCAGTGTAGGAGTGCAAACTTGATAGAAGAATCAGAATTTTTCTATCGACTGATCTGATAAATAGATCAATATATCGGCACGCACAAACCACTTGCGGTCACTTTCAAAGGCTGGATATGATCTTGCACCTGGATTATCAATAATATTATCGGGACTGAAAATGACGGACGAGACCAAGGGCGAGCAGCCCGCGATGGGCCCTTTTGACAGCGACAGCGCCACCGCGCACGGCGTCGCCCGCGGGCTGACGAACTACGGCGACAAGGGGTTCTCGCTGTTTTTGCGCAAGGCCTTCATCAAGGGCGCCGGCTTGTCCGACGACGCGCTGGCGCGTCCCATCATCGGTATCGTCAACACCGGCAGCAGCTACAACCCCTGCCACGGCAACGCGCCGCAACTGATCGAAGCGGTCAAGCGCGGCGTCATGCTGGCGGGCGGCCTGCCGATGGACTTCCCGACCATCTCGGTGCACGAAAGCTTCTCGCAGCCCACCAGCATGTACTTGCGCAACCTCATGTCGATGGACACCGAGGAAATGATTCGCGCGCAGCCGATGGATGCCGTCGTGCTGATCGGCGGCTGTGACAAGACGGTGCCGGCGCAGCTGATGGGCGCGGCCTCTGCCGGCGTGCCGGCCATCCAGCTTGTTACCGGTTCGATGCTGACGGGTTCGCATCGCGGCGAACGCGTAGGCGCCTGCACCGACTGCCGCCGCTACTGGGGCCGCTACCGCGCCGACGAGATCGACGCGCCGGAAATCGCCGACGTCAACAATCAGCTGGTCGCCAGCGTGGGCACCTGTTCCGTGATGGGCACGGCCAGCACCATGGCCTGCATCACCGAGGCGCTGGGCATGATGGTGGCGGGCGGCGCGTCCGCCCCGGCCGTTACCGCCGACCGCGTGCGCGTGGCCGAACGCACGGGCGCCACGGCGGTCGCCATGGCCGCGTCGCGCCTGACGCCCGACCAGATCATCAACGGCAAGTCCATCGAAAACGCCTTGCGCGTGCTGCTGTCCATTGGCGGGTCCACCAACGGCATCGTCCACCTGACCGCCATCGCCGGCCGTCTGGGTATCGACATCGACCTGGCGGGCCTGGACCGCATCAGCCGTGAAACCCCCGTGCTGGTCGACCTGAAGCCGTCGGGCCAGCACTATATGGAAGACTTCCACGACGCCGGCGGCATGCTGGCGCTGCTGCGCGAACTGCGCCCCTACCTGCACCTGGACGTGATGACCGTGTCCGGCCGCACGCTGGGCGAAGAACTGGACAATGCCCCCGCCCCGTTCAAGCAGGACGTGATCCGCACGGCGGCGTCGCCCATCTACCCCGTGGGCGGCCTGGCCGTGCTGCGTGGCAACCTGGCGCCCGGCGGCGCCATCATCAAGCAATCGGCCGCCAACCCCAAGCTGATGGAACACGAAGGCCGCGCCGTCGTGTTCGAAGACGCCGAAGACATGGCGCGCCGCATCGATGACGACGCGCTGGACGTGACCGCCGACGACATCCTGGTGCTCAAGCGCATCGGCCCGACCGGCGCGCCGGGCATGCCCGAGGCGGGCTACATGCCGATCCCCAAGAAGCTGGCGCGAGCGGGCGTGAAAGACATGGTGCGTATTTCCGACGGGCGCATGAGCGGCACGGCGGCCGGCACCATCGTGCTGCACGTCACGCCCGAGTCCGCCATTGGCGGCCCGCTGGCTTACGTGCAAAATGGCGACCGCATCCGCCTGTCGGTGGCGCAGCGTGAAATTGCCCTGCTGGTGGACGACGCCGAACTGGCGCGCCGCGCGGCGGAAAAGCCCATCACCCGCCCCACCGCTGAGCGCGGCTACCGCAAGCTGTTCCTGCAAACCGTGACGCAAGCCGACCAGGGCGTTGATTTCGACTTCCTGCGCGCCGGCGTCACGCACGACACCGTGCCCAAGAAGTAAACCCCACGCTGTCAGCCTTCACGCCACAAGCCCCCCTCGCTGTCAGCCTTCACGCCACAAGCCCCCCTCGCTGTCAGCCTTCACGCCACAGGCCCCCTCGCAACCCACCGCCGCCATGAACGCCATCACGCCCGACGCCCTGCAAGCAGAGGCCCCCGACGCCACGCAATCCGCGGTGGCCGCCCTGGAAGAAGACATCGTCTTCGGCCGGCTGCACCCGCGCGAACGCCTGACCGAGGACGAGCTGATGGCGCGCTTTTCCATGAAGCGCCATGCCGTGCGGCAAGTATTGACCGAGCTGGAACTGTTGGGCGTGGTCGAGAAAAAGCGCAACATCGGCGCCGTCGTGCGGACGTTCTCGGCGCGCGAAGTCATGGAGCTGTACGCGCTGCGTGAAGTGCTGGAAGTGCACGCCGCCAGCCAGATGCCGCTACCTGTGCCTGAAGCCCGGCTGGCGGCACTGGTAGCAGTGCAACGCGAACACGACGCCGCAGTCACCGACGGCGACGCGCGCCGGGTATTCCGCAGCAACCAACGCTTTCACCGCGAATTCTTCGGCCTGCTGGATAACGCGGTGCTGGGCCAAGCCATCGAAGAATACGCCCGCCGCACCCACCCCATCCGCTTCGGCACGCTCGTCGCCGCCGGCTACCGCGAACGCGCCCGACAAGAACACTGGGCCATGATCCAGGCGCTACGCGACGGCGACCGTGAAGCGCTCATGACAATCTGCCGAGATCATCTGCTGCCCTCGCGGGATGCGTATCTGGCGTCGGAGCAGATGCGGTTGCGGGCGTGATGCTCGGCGCCGACCGCGCCAAAACCATCCCTCTCACTTTCATAGTCCTCCTATAGCCCCTTCCCGGAATGTGGCCGACCATATCGGCACCAAATTTCGGGGGGGCATCGTGACCGGACAGCGCGACCTGCGCTTCAGTTTCAACATCGTCGGCGGCATGGCGTTTGAGCTCGTTGAGTTCACGCTGGACGAAGGGCTTTCCGAGCCTTTCGTGCTGAATCTTGAGCTGGCCAGCGATGATTCGTCGATTGATTTCGGACTCGTCCTGGATCAGCCCGCGCTGCTAACGCTTTGGCATGGCGACACCGCCGTGCGGTACGTGCACGGCGTGGTGTCGCGCTTTGAACAAGGCACCACCGGCTTTCGCCGCACGCGCTACCGCGCCACCGTCGAACCCATGCTGGCCCGCGCCGGCCTGTGTTCCGACTGGCGCATCTTCCAGCAGCTGTCAGTACCGGAAATTCTGCAAACCGTGCTGAAAACGCACGGGATTATCGACTACGAACAGACCATCACCAACGAGCACCTACCCCGCGAATACTGCGTGCAAGCGGGCGACACCGACTTGCATTTCCTGGAACGCCTGGCTCGCGAAGAGGGCTTCTTCTACGTCTTTCACCACCATGCCAAGGGCCACAGGCTGGTGCACAGCGACCGGCTTCAGATACACGGCCGCATCGACGGCGAACCCGTGCGCTACGTCGCGGCGCCGGGCGGCACGCAGCCCGAACCCGCGTTGCGCAGGTTCTCCTATGCCGAACAGGTGCGCACCGCCCGGCAGACGCACCGCGACTACACCTATACCCATCCGCGCTACAGCCAGGAACACAGCCTCGACGGCGTCAACCTGGATCACCAGAGCCGGCGCTACGAACGGTACGACTATCCTGGCCGGTACAAGCGCGACGAAGCGGGTAAGCCCTTTACCGAGAACCGGCTGCGCGGGCTGCGCCGGGATGCGCGCATTGCTCAGGTGGAAGGCGATGATCCTCGACTGGTGCCCGGGCTGTCGTTCGAACTCGTTGGCCATCCCCGAGCAGACTTGAATCAAGGCTGGCGCCCGATCCGCATGCGCCACCACGGCGTCCAACACACGAGCCAGCAGGAAGACGGCGCCGACGCGCAGCAGGGCACCCGCTACAGCTACACCGCAGAACTTGTCTCCAAGCACGCCGAATGGCGCGCCGAGCCGCTGGCCAAACCCCGCATCGATGGTCCGCAGATTGCTGTGGTGACCGGTCCCGCTGGCGAGGAAATCTATTGCGACAGCTACGGCCGCGTCAAAGTGCAGTTCCCCTGGGACCGCCTGGGAAATCATGACGAGCACAGCTCATGCTGGATACGGGTATCGCAAAACTGGGCGGGCGCCACCTGGGGGCACATGGCGATACCCCGGGTAGGACAGGAAGTCATCGTGCACTATCTGGACGGCGATGCAGACCAGCCGGTAATCACGGGCCGAACCCACATGGCGCTGCAACTGCCGCCCTATGAACTGCCCCGCCACAAGACGCGCATGACCATCAAGAGCCAGACCCATAAAGGCCTTGGCTATAACGAACTGCGTTTTGAAGACGAACGGGATCAAGAAGAAATCTATATCCATGCGCAAAAGGACCAGAACATCCACGTCAACCACGACGAGAGTACGTTTGTGGGTCATGACCGCAATGAAAAGGTAGAAAACGACGAAACAATTCTCGTCGGCCACAACCGCGACGAGACCGTGGGGCTTGATGAGCAGGTGGACATCGGCCAAGACCGCCGGCACCGCATCGGCCAGGATGACTTGCTGGAGATCGTGCGTGATCACACGATCCTCACCGGCCACGACCGCACGGAAGAGGTCGGCAACAACCGGCGCGACAAGACGCACGCCAACCATTGGATCAACACCGGCGGCCACGTCGAACATCAGGTTCAAGGGCACCACCGTATCGAAGCCGGCCAGGCCATTGAACGCAAGACCACCACCTACCGGCTTCAGACCCGCGAACGCATCGTGCTGCAAAGCCCCGGCGGCTCCATCACGCTGGACGATGGCGGCATCACGCTGGAGGGGGTGTCGATCAACCTCAAGGGGCCGCTCAGCCAGCAAGGCGGCGGGGCAGGCATCCCGCTGCACATAGACGGAGCGCCGAATCTTGATGAACCCATTTGCCTGAGTTGCTGGCTCAAGGCAGCAAAAGAACGCTCGGCCTTGATGAAGGTAAGCCCATGATCCCCTACCAGCTTCAGCGGACCCTGGAAGAAGACATCCATGCCGCCCCGCCCGGACAAACCCGCTATCTGATGACCTTGATCGATATGGCGATGCTGTCGGAGGCCCAGCGCGCAAAGGTACATCGCGATATGGCCGGCCAGTTGCACCCCTTGTTGCAGCATCCCGACTACCTGGCGTTGCAGCCAATGGGCGCGATGCTGGCCGGGCCGGATAACAGCAGCCACGCCGCGCTTGACCGCCTGTTGTCGGTGGCGGGCGTGTACGACGCCGATCTCGTCCAGGCCTGGATCACCAGCGTGCTCAGCCCTGCTGACCTGGCAGCGCATCTGAACCACGTCAGCTTTGCGCAGGGTGACAACAGCGACCGGTACTTGCTGCGCTACTACGATCCCTTGATCACGCCGGTGCTGTATCGAAACGCCGATCGCGCCTGGGTTGACAGCGTCTTCGCACCCGTCGTGTCATGGTGGTTTCTTGGCGCTGATTTGAAGCAGCCGCAATGGCACTGCATTCCAGGCGGCGCCCAGGCGCCCCCCCTTCCTCCTGGCCCTTTGGCGCTGACCGACACGCTGTGGAGCGCCCTGACGCGCGACCCGTTTCCTCACAGGCTGCTGCACGAGCTTGAACAGGCCTCGGCTGATATTTTCTCCAGCACGTGCCGGGGCGTTCGCCTGGCTCAAATCCGCGCACATCTGGCGTCCGCCAAGCAGATTGGTCTTAGCCGCCACGACGATCTGGTCGCCTTTGTCGTGATGTCGCTATCCCGGCCGCCCGCCAGCCTGCACACCGACCCTGCCTGGCAAACGGCACTACGCCGCGCCGCCAGCGGCGAAGCGCCGTTGGCCGCAAGCGCCCCGGCATCCGTTTTCCGCAACCAGGCTGCCTCATGACAACGCCAACGCTCGATTCCCTGTTGCCGCAGATATTCCGTCTTGCCGATAAAACCCGCTGCGCTGACGACCCGAGTGCGGCCGTCACATGCAAAAACGAGGTCGCCATCCTGCCCCTGCGCTACGCCGTCATAACCAACAACGACAACGCCATGGACGTCTTGGCGCCCCTACTGCCACCGCAGCTGGGCGCGTCGTTACCGCCGCTTGAAGGGGGCCAGGTTCGCTATGCGGTACGCACGATGCGCAGAGGCTATCTGTACCTGTTCACGAAGCGGCTCGGTAAAGACTGGTTATGCGAAAGCGCCTACCGCAGCTATGACAGCGGCCTGCTGAAACGCGTCTTTCCATACGCTCCAAAACACTTTCCGCCCGACAATCCGCTCTTGGCGCAACAGCCGAGCACGCATGCGCTGTATGGCTCCGGCGAAAGCGGCCCGGGCGGATGGACCCTGCGCCTGAAAGCGCCTGAAGATATCGAAGAACTGCGTGCGCTGTTCACGCCTGATCCCTTGACGGACCGGATGCTGGACAAGATTTGTCATCTTGGCCACTTGCGCAATCAACTACAAAAGTTCGATATCCGGCAACTGATGATGTCGTGTTCTCGCGCGCCTGACGTGCTGGACCCGGCCATCATCGACGAAACGCTGGCGGACGCCATTGCCCAAGACCACCCCGGCCACGCGCCCGCGTTGGCGGGTCATCTGTACTCCGACCCCGAGAACCGCTACGCCCGCCGCGTGGTGTCCTTGGACCTGAAAGAAAGCCCGCAGCGCGCTCGCGGCTTCGCTATCGTGCTGAACGACGCCATCGCCATCACCCAACAGCTCAACAGCTGGCGCAACGAGGCCTACGAATCGGTGCAACGCTATCTGGATGACAAGGACGCGGCGGGCGTTAAAAACCAGCGCAACGTCCTGGTCGCCCAGGCCTTTATTGACATCAAGCAGCAGTTCGAATCGCGCTCGGCGGCGCTGGAGGCCCAGCACTATATCGATATCGAACGCGCCAGAGTCCATGACCCGGGCATGGCGGCCGGCCGCAACTGGATCTTGAATGACGACGAGCGCGATCGATGGGACCGCGAAGCGGACCAATACCTGACGCAGTTCGAAGACGCCATGCGCGCAAAGGTACAGGCCAAGCTCGACAGCGGTGAGTACCGGCGCAGATTCGAAACCAAATACCTGGCTCCCGCGCAACCCGGACAAGCCATCCGTGTGGCGGACATGAAGCTCGCACTGGAGAAATTCGACGCGGTTTGCGCCGCCGCGGAAAGCCTCGGCCAGGCCCGCGCGCAAGATCACGAATCCTGGCTCACCAGCGAACAACTGCTGACCGCGTTGGATGTCTATGACAATGAAGACTTGCCCAGTGGCTGGAGGTTCGCAGGGCAGACAGGGTTGTGCGTACTGGGTGCTGACGGGTGCAAGTCAACGGCTGACTTGATTGAGAAATGGTGGTCGGGCAACCCTGGCGAACGCGCCAACCTGGCCATGCGGGGCTTTGCGCTGAATCAGCGGGAAATTCAAGCGGAGTTGCAGCGCACGCTGGACAAGGCCAAAGGCCAGAGCGCAGACCAAACACAGGACGCGATTCGCACGCCCGTCTTATCCAGCACGCGAATCTACGACTATGTCGAAGCCGGTTTCACCGCCGTGCAGCATCTTGCCGACCTGTTCGACAAAGCTAACGGCGTATTCGAAGCATTGTCGGCCGCAGGCGAGACCAATCTGGCTGGCGGCGCGTTGGCCTGGTATTCCAGCCTGGGCCGCCAATCCTTGCGCCACCGCTCGACGGGCAAAGAATGGGTGTTGCACTGGATCACCCGCAATTGGCTCACCGCCAGCATCGGCACACGCGCCACCAACCTGCGAATGGACGAACTCGCCCTGCTCGGCCGAAGCACCGACCCCAAGCAATTGCGGGCGCAGATTGGCCGGAACACTCGGTTCGCCTTCGCCACGGAACTGGTCGACGCCCACCGCAGCGATTTCTACAAGCTGCGCGCCAGCAGTTGGCTGCTGTTCTTTGAAGCCGCCCTGATCGCTCTGCGGATGCGCGACATGACGGACAACGAACGCGGCGCAGGTGAACTGATCGCCCATGGCCTGCTGGCGGGCGCAGCCGGAACGGAGATTCTTGCGGCGGGCACGGAGCTGGTGCTGGGGCATTACAGCCAGGCCAGTGCTACCGGGCAGGGAGCGACGATGTTTCTGGGTCAGCTGAAGCTGATTGGTGGAACGCTTGCGGCGGTGGGGGGAGTGGTGTTGATGAGGTATGACGCGAAAGATGGCACAGCCGCATACAGCGAAGGAAAGGGCAGCTTATCTTCCTCGTATTTCTTAAGACTCGGAGCTGCATTTGCGATGGTAGGCAGCCAATCCAGTATCGCGTTTGCCGCCGCTGGGCCGATGCTTAAGCTAATGGCGGAACGAGGTGGAAGATCATATGCAGCGACATCCGTAATCGTTGGGGCGGCAAAGGCCTCAGCCTATCTCGGAAGGTCCGCCACCCTAGCGCTCTTACGTAGCCTTCTACTGCGCAGTACATTGATTGGCATTGTCGCCACGGTGGCGATAGCTATCTTTGACGACGATGCTCTCGAAAAGTGGTGCAAGCGCTCAACCTATCGCGGACTCGACTATCAAAAAAACACTCCTCACAAGGAAATGGAAAAGGAGCTGGCCCAGTTGTATAGCGCCTTGCTGGAGGTGCTCTGATGTACCTCATGGAATGGCTGATGTGGCTCTCCGTCGTGAAGTCCGATGTATGGCTGCAAGAGCATGGCGACGACGACTCAAGCGAGCTCGCCAGCAAACCTGTGGAACCTGTGTATGAGGATCTCATCGTCGCGGAATATGAACGATTGCGCGCCGCGAGGTTTGACCGCGCCCAATCGCGGGGTCCCATCTATGCCTGCAACAACACCTTCCTGGAAATGCGATGCGGCGGCATGGAAGAAAAGCGCGGGTTCATCACGATGATCTCGGCCCTCTTCTTTTGGCTCCCCTTGCTGGCAATTGAGGCCATCCTCGCTACTTTTGAAAGGGATAGCTGGAAGATAAGCATGGCTTTCCCGCTTATTATTCTTGTCGTACAAGGCCTCGGTTCCCTCTACATCTACTTCAAATACCTCTTCCGCTTCACCCGCCTGGAGTCCTTCACCTCCCGCCACCTCCTCATTCGCTTCAACCGCGTCACGCGCCAGGTCTACCTCCACCGCCCGCCCAGCTGCGGCGGCATCGCCGTGCTGCCATGGGATGACATCCATCACGAGGAAGTCCCGGGTGTGAATCTTATTGTTGGTTGGTATACGCCTTACTCTCCGCTGCCTTTCCCCAACATGGTTTTTGTCGGCAAGAAAAGCGCTAGCGAAGCCCAAATGAAAGCCGAATGGGAGTACATCCGCCGCTACATGGATGAAGGAGGGCTAGACGCCGTTGACCCGCCGCGCATCAGTTCGCATCTTCCGCTGCCCTGGCCAGCGTTCGCTGCGCAGTTCGAGGCGCTAGGCCCGTACTTGCGGCACAGTGGCCCAATCACGTGGTTCGGAATGTTGTTGGTATCGCCCGCGTTGGTCGTTTTAGGCCTGGCGCATTGGGCGTCACTGTTGCTGTGCTGGCGGCCGCGTTGGCCGAAGATCATTCAGGAAGCGGGGCTGCCGGGCAAACCCGTTCCGCCGTTGACGACCATCGGCGACTATCCGCCGGATGTGCGGGCGGCGCTGCTGGAGAACGTGCATCGATGGGTGGTCAAGCCGGGTTCGCCGCCGCCGCGTCCCAAGCGATTCTCGCTAAAAGGACGCCGGCAGAATCGCAGCCGTTAGCCGTTATCGGTCAGCCGTTATCGGTCAGCCGTTAGCCGTTAGCCGTTAGCCGTTATCCGCTTACCGCACCTGCGCCGCCAGATATTCCCGCAACGTCTGCACCAGCGCTGCCGCAGCCGGCGACAGGCTGCGGTTGCGCGAGGTGACCAGGCCGATTGATCGTTCCGCCACCGGCCCGATCAGCGGGCGCTGGACGATTGCCGTTTGCGACACCGCGCCCGCGGCAATCTCCGGTAGCGCCGCCACGCCGAAACCGCATTCGACCATCGCAACAATCGTGGTCAGGTGTTCGGCTTCGAACGCGGGCGTGAAGCGGATGCGGTTTTGCAGGAAGGCCCATTCCGTGTATTGCCGCACGCTGCTGGGCTGCACCATCGACACGTGCGCGGCGGTGGCGGTGTCGGCCCAGCGCAGCGGCCCACGCGTTTTCGCCAAGGCGTGCGACTCGGGAATCAGCAGCAGAAAGCTGTCGGACATCAGCGGCACGTAGTGCAGGTCGGCGTGTTGGGGGTCGGCGGCGGTGAGCGCGAAGTCGACCTCGCCTGCGCGCACCAGATCGAATGCGGGGCCAGACAAGGTGTCGCGCACCTTCAGGGCCACGTTGGGATGCTCCTGCCGATACGCCATCAGCACGCGCGGCAGCAGGCGCGCGGCGAGCGACGGCAAGGCGGCTACCGACACCTGGCCCTGTTCCGCGCTGGTGACGCCGCTGACGGCAGCAATGGCGTCACGGAAGGCCACTTGCAAGGTGGCGGCCTGCTGCATGAAGACCTCGCCCGCTGCCGTCAGCCGCACGGTACGCGTGGTGCGGTCAAACAGGCGCACGCCCAGCGCCTCTTCGATGCGTTGGATCTGTGTAGACAGCGCCGATTGCGACAGATGCAGCTGCGCGGCCGCCTGGCGGAAGTTGAGCGTGCGGCCGAGCACCAGCGTGGTGTCGATATCGCGCATTGAAAGATTGATCTGCATGCTTTGCCGCCTCGCCCTATTGATCTGATTTGGCGATCATTCTATCCAAAAAATCTGATTCATCAATCAAAGCGGGTTCTCTACACTCGCCCCCAATGACGATGCAGACATAGGAGCAAACCATGCAGACGGACGCAAAAGCGCTGCCCAATCCGGGCGCGGCGCATGCAGTGGTGGTGGGCGGCGGCACGATGGGCGCCGACGTGGCGGTGGTGTTGACCCGCGCGGCCTGCCGCACCACCGTGATCGAATCGAACGCCGAGCGCGCCGCGGGCTTGCCCGCGCGCGTGGCCGAGAACCTGAAGACGATTGGCCGCGAAGCCAATGCCGCGCTGCTGGCCACCGCGCCCAGCCTGGACGAGGTGGATTGGTCCACGGTGGACCTTGTCATCGAGTGCATTCCTGAACGGTTGGACATCAAGCAGGCGCTGTTTGCGGATTTGGTGCGGCGCGCCCGTCCTGACGCAATACTCGCCAGCAATAGCTCCAGCTTCCCGATCAGCGCCATCGGCGTAGGCCTGGAAACGCGCGGCCGCATGTTGGGCCTGCACTTCTTCATGCCGGCGCATCTGGTGCCGCTGGTGGAAGTGGTGCTGGGCGAAGCCAGCGACAACGCGTGCGCGGATTCGCTCATCGCCTTCATGCGCCGTTGCGGCAGCGTGCCGGTGAAGGTCAAGCAAGACCTGCCGGGTTTTCTGGCCAACCGCTTGCAGCACGCGCTGTCGCGCGAAGCGTTTGACCTGATCGACCGCGGCATCGCATCGCCCGAAGACGTGGACGCGGCCGTGCGCTTTGGCTTTGGCTTCCGCTTTCTGGCCGCCGGCCCCGTCATGCAGCGCGATCACGCGGGCATTGATGTGCACGCCGCCGCGGGCGCAACGATGTATCCCACGTTCTGCAACGCGGATCACCCCGCGCGCTGCCTTACCGAGCGCGCCGCCGATGGCCGCTATGGCATGAAGGCGGGCGAAGGCTTCTACACCTGGACGCCTGAGACCATCGCCGCCGAACGCGCCCGGTACGACCGCCTGCTGCGCGCTGGCCTGGACCTGATCAACCCCGAGCTGCCGGAGATTCAACCTTGAACGCCCCCGCCCTGCCGCGCGCCGCGCTGGCCGATTCCCCCGTCATCATCACCGTGGCGCCCAACGGCGCCTACAAGAAGGCCGCCGACCACCCCGCCGTGCCGTTGACGGCCGACGACCTGGCGCGTGAAGCGCGCGCCTGCCTGGACGCGGGCGCCGGCATGATGCACATGCACGTGCGCAAGCCCGACGGCAGCCATTTGCTGGACGCGCAAGCCTATCGCGACGCGCTGGCGGCCGTGGAACGCGCCGTGGGCCGCGAGCTGCTGGTGCAGGTCACGAGCGAAGCCGCGGGCGTCTACCAGGCGGCGGAGCAGATTGCGCTGGTGCGTGAACTGCAACCCGAAGCCGTGTCGATCGGCCTGCGCGAAATTGCGGTGCCTGATATTCCCGAAGCGGAACTGGCGGCGTTCTTCGCCTGGATTGCCGAACGCCGCATCATGACGCAGATCATTCTGTATGACGAAGGCGATGTGCGGCGCTGGCTGTCGTTGCGCGCGCGCGGACTGGTGCCGCCGGGCGCGTGGTCGGTGTTGTTCGTGCTGGGCCGCTACAGCGTGGGCCAGACCTCATCGGCGTATGATTTGCTGCCCTTTCTGGCCGCCTACGATCATTCGCTGCCGTGGGCGATCTGCGCTTTCGGGCCTGAAGAAAACGCCTGCGTCACGACGGCGGCGGCGTTTGGGGGCCACATGCGCGTGGGATTTGAAAACAATCTGAAGCTGCGCGACGGCGGGATTGCTGCGGGCAATGCCGACCTGGTGCGCCAGGCCGCCGAGGGCGCGCGTGCGCTGGGCCGGCCCTTGGCCACGGCAGAAGATGCGCGCCGCATCTACGGCGCAATCGGCTGATTCAGCGTAGCCCTCGCCCTTCGTACTGATTCGCAACGCGTATCAGTACGGCTGCCTGACGCGCCCCCGGACACCCGTCCGGGCCAGCGTCAGGCACCCTTCTATACAGCGCCATTTCAAGATTGTTTCGCCGTGATGCAACATTGACGGCATGTAAAAGCACTGCTAAAAACTTCGACATCCGCACGTTCAATGCAATACCCCAACTGTCGCAAGTGAGGTGGTGTGTGCAAAACGAGTCTGATGGCTATACCAAGCCGCAGGAGCTGCGCAGTTTCCTGTTCCTGACGGCAGTCATGGCCCCCGTTCTTACGGTCATCATCGTCGCGGGATACGGGTTCATCGTCTGGTTCTACCAGCTGCTTGCCGGCCCCCCGGGCAGCTGATCAGACGCGACGGAACCCCCATGTCCGCGCTTCCCCCCCTTGCGCCCGCTGCGGCGCCCGAGCTGCACATAACCAGCTTGGTCGTGCACGCCCTGCCACTCCGTCTGCCCGAGGTCCGCGCCGCCATCCTGGCCATTGCGGGATCGGAAATCCATGGCGCGTCCGACACCGGCAAACTGGTCGTCACGCTGGAAGCGCCCTCCACCGACGACATGATGGCGCGGATCTCCGAGATCCAGCGCCTGGATGGCGTGCTGGCTTCGGCGCTGGTCTACCAGCACGCCGATACGCTTGCCGCGATGAACGAGGAGATTGGCGATGTCCATGGCTCGTAGAGACTTCATCAAGCAATCCGCCGCAGCCGCAGCCGCTACCGTGGCCGGCATTCCCATCGTCGGCTACACACAGAACATCGTGACCGAATCCGAGGCCGCCAAACTGAAATGGTCGAAGGCGCCCTGTCGGTTCTGCGGGACCGGCTGCGGCGTGAACGTCGCCGTCAAAGACAACCAGGTCGTGGCCACGCATGGCGATTTCAACGCCGAGGTCAACAAGGGCCTGAACTGCGTCAAGGGCTATTTCCTGTCGAAGATCATGTACGGCAACGACCGGCTGACCACGCCGTTGCTGCGCATGAAAGACGGCAAGTACGCCAAGGACGGCGAGTTTGCGCCGGTGTCCTGGGACCAGGTCTTTGACGTCATGGCCGAACAATTCAAGCGGGTGTTGAAAGACAAGGGGCCGACCGCCGTGGGCATGTTCGGTTCCGGGCAATGGACCGTGTGGGAAGGCTACGCCGCGCTCAAGCTGATGAAGGCGGGCTTCCGGTCAAACAACCTGGACCCGAACGCGCGGCACTGTATGGCGTCGGCGGCCGTGGGCTTCATGCGCACCTTCGGCGCCGACGAACCCATGGGCTGTTATGACGACATCGAGAACGCTGACGCCTTCGTGCTGTGGGGTTCGAACATGGCCGAAATGCACCCCATCCTGTGGACGCGCGTCACCGACCGGCGCTTGTCTGCGCCCAAGACCAAGGTAGCGGTGCTGTCCACCTTCGAGCACCGCTCGTACGAACTGGCCGACCTGACGCTGACCTTCACGCCGCAGACGGACCTGGCGATTCTGAACTACATCGCCAACTACATCATCCAGACCAAACGCGTGAACCGCGACTTCGTGGACAAGCACACGGTGTTTCACGAAGGCAACACCGACATCGGCTATGGCTTGCGGCCCGACCACCCCTTGCAAAAGGCCGCCAAGAACGCCGACAAGGCCGGCGGCTCCAAGCCCATCACGTATGACGACTTCGCCAAGTTCGTCTCGAAGTACGACCTGGAATACACGTCCAAACTGACCGGCGTGCCGCAGAAGCAATTGCAGGATCTGGCGGAGCTGTACGCGGACCCGAAGATTCGCGTGACGTCATTCTGGACGATGGGCTTTAACCAGCACACGCGCGGGGTGTGGGCCAACAACATGGTCTACAACATCCACCTGCTGACCGGCAAAATCTCCACGCCGGGCAACAGCCCGTTCTCGTTGACGGGGCAGCCTTCGGCCTGTGGCACCGCGCGCGAAGTGGGTACGTTCTCGCATCGCCTGCCCGCCGACCTGGTGGTCACCAACCCCAAGCACCGCGCGCATGCCGAAGCATTGTGGCAACTGCCCGACGGCACGATCCCCGACAAGGTGGGCGCGCACGCCGTGCTGCAAAACCGCATGCTGAAAGACGGGCAGATCAACGCCTACTGGGTGATGGTCAACAACAACATGCAGGCCGCCGCCAACCTGATGAACGAAGGCTTGCCCGGCTACCGCAACCCCGACAACTTCATTGTGGTGTCGGACGCCTACCCCACCGTCACCACCATTTCCGCTGACCTGATACTGCCCGCCGCGATGTGGGTGGAAAAGGAAGGCGCGTACGGCAACGCCGAACGGCGCACGCAGTTCTGGCATCAGCTGGTGAACGCCCCTGGCGATGCGCGCTCTGACCTGTGGCAGCTGATGGAGTTTTCCAAGCGCTTCAAGGTGGAAGACGTGTGGCCGGCCGACTTGTTGGCGAAAAAGCCCGAATACCGCGGCAAGACGCTGTTCGACGTGCTGTTCGCCAACGGCAAGGTGAACAAATTCCCCAACAGCGAATTGAACGCCGAATACGAAAACCAGGAAGCCAAGGCATTCGGCTTTTACGCGCAAAAGGGCCTCTTCGAGGAATACGCCGAATTCGGCCGGGGCCATGGCCACGACCTGGCCCCGTTTGACACCTACCACGACGTGCGCGGCCTGCGCTGGCCGGTCGTCAACGGCAAGGAAACGCTGTGGCGCTACCGCGAAGGCAGCGACCCGTACGTCAAAGCGGGCGCGGGCTTCGAGTTCTACGGCAACCCGGATGGCCGCGCCATCATCTACGCCCTGCCCTATGAGCCGCCCCCGGAATCGCCGGACGAGGAATACCCGTTCTGGCTGTCCACCGGACGCATCCTGGAGCACTGGCATTCGGGTTCGATGACGCGGCGCGTGCCCGAGCTGTACCGCGCGTTTCCCAACGCGGTCTGTTTCATGCACCCCGACGATGCGCAGTCGATGGGTTTGCGGCGCGGCGTGGAAGTCGAAATTGTGTCGCGGCGCGGAAAGATGCGCACGCGGCTGGAGACACGCGGGCGCGACAAGCCGCCGCGCGGCCTGGTCTTCGTGCCGTGGTTTGACGCCGGCCAGCTGATCAACAAGGTCACGCTGGACGCCACCGACCCGATCTCGTTCCAGACCGACTTCAAGAAGTGCGCGGTCAAGATCGTCAAGGTCTGAAGGCGCCCGGGAGACAGCCATGAACGTACGCGCTACCGCCATCGCCATCGTGATATCCGCCGGCGCCGCTTTCGCTACGCCCGCGTGGGCGGCCCCGCCGCTTGAGGTGGAAGACCCCATGCGCGGCCCCACGCCGATTGCCGAGGAAACCAATCCGCCGCTGATCAGCCCCATCGAAAACAAAGACATCAAGCGGATGCGGACGTATTCGATGCAGCCGCCCACCATTCCGCACAAGATCGACGGCTATCAGATCGACAAGAACTACAACCGCTGCCTGGCTTGCCATGCGCGGGTGAACACCGAGGAAACGCAGGCGCCACCCTTGAGCGTGACGCACTACATGGACCGCGACAGCAATGTGCTGGCCGAAGTCTCGCCGCGCCGCTATTTCTGTGTGCAATGCCACGTGCCGCAGGCCGAGGCCAAGCCGCTGGTGTCGAACACGTATGAAGACATCGACGTGATCCTCAAGCGCCTGACCGCCCCGGCGTCCCAGAAGAAGTAAGGGAAGAGGACGCCGCCATGTTCAAGCTTCTGAAGCGCTACTGGAACATCATCCGCCGCCCCAGCGTGCATTTCAGCCTGGGCTTTCTGACGATCGGTGGTTTCATTGGCGGCATCCTGTTCTGGGGCGCCTTCAACACCGCGATGGAACTGACCAACACCGAAAAATTCTGCACCGGCTGCCACGAAATGCGCGACAACGTGTATGCCGAATTGAAGGGCACCATCCACTTCACCAACCGCTCGGGCGTGCGCGCGCTGTGTTCCGACTGCCACGTGCCGCACAACTGGACGGACAAGATCGCGCGCAAGATGCAGGCGTCCAAGGAGGTGTGGGGCAAGATCTTCGGCACCATCGACACGCGCGAAAAGTTCATGGACAAGCGGCTGGAACTGGCCCAACACGAATGGGCGCGCTTCAAGGCCAACGATTCCCTGGAATGCCGCAACTGCCATAACTACGAATACATGGACTTCACGCGCCAGAGCGTGCGCGCGCAGAACATGCACAGCACGTATCTGGCCGATAAATCCAAGACGTGTATCGATTGCCACAAGGGCATCGCGCACACGCTGCCGCACATTCCGCCGGGCCAGACGTCCGACGCCACGCCCGCCGGCGCGCCGAAAGAGGTGGCGAATGCGGCCCGCTGACGCCCCGCCGCCGCTGCTGTCGGCGTGCGAGCTACGCAGCCCGCGCGGGGGACTGAATGGCGGGCTGAATGGCGAACAGGATGGCGCCCCCCACGGCGAACGCCGTTGCCAAGCCCGTCGCGACCCCTACGGCACGCGCGCGGTCAGCTTTGATTTGCACGCCGGCCAGCTGCTGCATGTGCAAGGCGCCAACGGCAGCGGCAAGACGAGCTTGCTGCGGATGCTGGCGGGGCTGCTTCGCCCGCTGTCTGGGGCCGTGTATGCACAAGGCTGCGACGTCCGGCGGGACCCGCCCGCCTACTTCGCCCGCGTGGCGTTTCTGGGCCATGCCAATGGGCTGACCGGTGAATTGAGCGCCTTGGAGAACATGCGGTATAGCCTGCACGTGGCAGGCACGCCGCAAGACGATGACGCCATCGCAAACGCCTTGCGCACCTGGCGCCTGGATGCCTGTCTGCATACGCCTGCCGCGCGCTTGTCGCAAGGCCAGGGCCGCCGGCTGGCGCTGGCCGCCGTGGTGCTGGGCGGCAAACCGTTATGGCTGCTGGACGAACCCGACGCGGGGCTGGACGCAGCCAGCCTGGATCAGTTGTGGGCGATGCTCAACACGCATCTGGATAGGGGCGGCGCGGCGGTGGTGGCTTCGCACCGCGTGCCGGCCAGCGCGCCCATGCTCACCCAAGGCCTCACCGCAAGCCGCACGCCAACCCTCAACCTGGATGACTACGCGGATGCTGGCTACGCTGTCTCAGTTAGCGCTGCGTGATATCCGGCTCGCCTGGCGCCGGCCCGCCGATACGTTGGGCGCTACGCTGTTCTTCATCGTTGCGGGGTCGTTGTTTCCGCTGGCAATTGGCCCGGACCCCGCGCTGCTGCTGGCCATCGGGCCGGGCGTGCTGTGGGTCTGCGCGCTGCTGGGCATCTTGCTGAGCCTGCATCGCCCGTTTTCTCAAGACCATGACAGCGGCGCGCTGGAGCAGTTGCTGGTGTCGCCGCATCCGCTGCCCTTGCTGGTGGGCGTGAAGCTGGCTGCGCACTGGTTCAGCGTGTGCTTGCCGCTGATACTTGCCAGCCCCGTGCTGGCCTTGCAATTCGGCTTGCCGCCCGAGGCGATCGGCGTGCTTGCGCTATCGCTGCTGTTGGGTACCCCCACGCTGGCGCTGGTGGGCGGGCTGGGCGCGGCGCTGACGCTGGGTTTGCGCGGCGGCGCGCTGTTGCCCTTGCTGGTGCTGCCGCTGTATGTGCCTGTGCTGATTTTTGGCGCGGGCGCGGTGTCGGCCACGCACGCGGGCTTGGGCGCCGGGCCGCAATTGTCGCTGCTGGGCGCCTGCCTGTGCCTGGCCATTCTGTTGTGCCCCTGGAGCGCGTCCGCCGCGCTGCGCGTGGCGCTGGACTAAGAGGCCTCATGCAGAAGCTTCCCGCCTTCCATTCGCCACCGTCCTCGCCGGGGCCGATGTCACCGTCGCTGCCGGGGGCAACACCCGTCGCCGCATCGGGCTCGGGGTGGGTGCGTTACGCATCGCCGGCCGTGTTCTACCCGCTGGCCGGGCGGCTGATTCCGCTGCTGGCGCTGGCCGCCGCCTTATTCGCCGCCGCAGGTCTGTGGGTGGGCTTGGCGGTGGCGCCCACCGACAGCCAGCAGGGCGAGGTCTACCGCATACTTTTCATCCATGTGGCGGCCGCGTGGATGTCGATGTTTCTGTATCTGGTGATGGCGGGGTATGCCGCGCTGGGCCTGATTTACAACACGCGGCTGTCGTTCATGATGATGCGTGCGCTGGCGCCCACGGGTGCGCTGTTTACCTTCCTGACCTTGTGGACGGGCGCGCTGTGGGGCAAGCCCACGTGGGGCGCGTGGTGGGTGTGGGATGCGCGCCTGACGTCGGAATTGATTCTGCTGTTCTTGTACCTGGGCTTCATGGCCTTGCAGGCCGCCACCGACGACATCCGGCGCGCCGATCGCGGCGGCGCCATTCTGCTGCTGGCCGGCGTGGTGAATGTGCCCATCATCTACTTCTCGGTGCGCTGGTGGAGCACGCTGCATCAAGGCGCGTCGATCAATCTGACCACCGCGCCCAGCATGGCGCGCATCATGGTCACCGCCATGCTGCTGATGGTGGCGGCGTTCTGGCTGTACAGCGCGGCCGTGGCGCTGGCGCGCGTGCGCGGCATCATCGCGGCGCGTGAACCGGGCGTATTGCACGCGAATCGCAAGGAGGCCCGATGACTTGGGATGCGATCTTTTCCCTACAGGGGCATGGCCCGTACATTCTGGGCGCGTACGGCGTGACGGCGGCGCTGATGGGCGTGGAAGTCCTGCTGCTGTGGCGCCGCGCACGCGTTCGCCGCGACAGGCGTGCGGGTGCGGCCCGCCCCAACCAGGACCGCCCCAACGAGGACCGCCCATGACCCCACGCAAGCGTCGCGCCTTGGCCATCGCGGGCGGGCTCGGCCCGCTGGCGCTGGCCACTGCGCTGGTGCTCAACGCATTGCAATCGAACCTGGTTTTCTTCTTCAGCCCGTCTCAAGTGGTGGCCAAGGAAGCGCCGCGCACCGGCAGTTTCCGCGTGGGCGGGCTGGTGGAGCCGGGCTCGGTCCGCCGCGACGCCGACGGCCTGACCTTGCGCTTCATCGTGACGGACACCGCGCACACCGTCCCCGTCACCTACCAAGGCTTGTTGCCCGATCTGTTTCGCGAGGGCAAGGGCGTCGTCGCCGCCGGCAAGCTGGATGCCGACGGCGTGTTCCGCGCAACCGAGATCTTGGCCAAGCACGATGAAAACTACATGCCGCCCGAAGCCGCCGACGCATTGAAACGTGCGGGCAGCCAGGGTTCCGCCAACGCCACGGCCACGGCCACGGCCACGGCCAACAGGGCGATGCGGGCGGAGGCGCGATGATTCCCGAGATCGGACTCTTCAGCCTGATCCTGGCGCTGCTGGTGGCCTTGGCGCAAACGACGCTGCCGCTGATCGGCGCGGCCACCGGGTGGCAAGCGGGGATGCGCGTGGCGCGGCCCGCCGCCGTGGGCCAGTTCGCGCTGACGACGCTGGCCTTTGGCTGTCTGGCCTGGTCGTTCGTGCATAACGATTTTTCGGTGCTGTACGTGGCGGGCAATTCGCATGCCGACCTGCCCGCCGCCTACCGTTTCGCGGCCGTCTGGGGCGGGCATGAAGGCTCGCTGCTGCTGTGGCTGTACCTGCTTACCGCGTGGACCTTGGCCGTGGCCGTCTTCAGCCGCCGCCTGCCGCTGCCCTTTGTCGCCCGCGTGCTGGCGGTGATGGGCGGGATCAGCGTGGGATTTCTGCTGTTCCTGCTGTTTTTGTCCAATCCGTTTGAACGGCTGATGCCCCCGGCCATGGCCGGCCGCGACCTGAACCCGCTGCTGCAAGACCCCGGCATGATCGTGCATCCGCCCATGCTGTACATGGGCTATGTGGGTTTTTCGGTGGCCTTCGCATTCGCCATTGCCGCGCTGCTGTCGGGCGAGTTGGACGCGCTGTGGGCGCGTTGGGTACGGCCCTGGACGCTGGCGGCGTGGACGTTTCTGACCGTCGGCATTTTGCTAGGCAGCGCGTGGGCGTACTACGTCCTGGGCTGGGGCGGCTGGTGGTTCTGGGACCCGGTGGAAAACGCGTCCTTCATGCCGTGGCTGGCAGGCACCGCGCTGATCCATTCGCTGATCGTCACCGAGCGGCGCGGCGCGTTCCGCAGCTGGACGGTGCTGCTGGCGATCTGCACGTTTTCGCTCAGCATCCTGGGCACATTCCTGGTGCGCTCGGGCGTGCTGACCTCTGTCCATGCCTTCGCCGTGGACCCGGGGCGCGGCCTGTACATCCTGGCCTTCATGACGGTGATCGTCGGCGGGTCGTTGATGCTGTACGCCTGGCGCGCGCCCACGGTCGGGCTGGGCGGCGGGTTTTCGTTGTTGTCGCGTGAATCGCTGCTGCTGTCGAACAATGTGGTGCTGACGGTAGCGGCCGGCTCGGTACTGCTGGGCACGCTGTATCCGGTAGTGCTGGACGTGTTGGACTGGGGCAAGATCTCGATCGGGCCGCCCTACTTCGAAGCCGTGTTCGTGCCGCTGATGACGCCCGCCATTTTTCTAATGGGCGTTGGCCCCGTGGCGCGCTGGAAGCAGGCCGAGGCGCCGGAACTCGCGCGCCGCTTACGCGCCGCCTTCGCCGTCAGCGTGGCCACCGCCGTGCTGCTGCCGCTGGCCATGCCCGGCCCGCTGCGGCTGGGGTCGCCGATGATCATGCTGGGCCTGTGGCTGGCGGCGTGGTCCACCGCCAGCGCCGCCACGCACGCCTGGCAACGGCTGAACGACAACGCGGGCGAGCGCGGCCAATGGCTGCGCCGCCTGGGCCGGCAGCCGCGCAGCTGGTACGGCATGCTGCTGGCGCATGCCGGCGTGGGCATCTTCATCGCGGGCGTCACGCTGGCCAACGGCTATGAGGTCAAGCACGAGCTACGCCTGGAGCTGGGCGCCACGCAGGAAGCAGGCGGCTATCAATTCACGTTCGCCAGCATCGCGCCCGCGGCAGGCCCGAACTACAGCGCGCAACGCGCCGTGTTTCCCGTCACGCGCAACGGCAAGCCGGTGGTGACGCTGTACCCGGAAAAGCGCTTGTACACGGTGCAGGACATGGCGCTGAGCCAGGCCGATATCGACAGCGGCTTCACGCGCGACCTGTTCGTGGCGCTGGGCGAACCCGTGGGCGACACGGCATGGACGGTGCGTATTCAGGTCAAACCCTTCATGACGT
Organism: Achromobacter sp. NPDC008082; assembly: GCF_042957345.1. Classification (NCBI taxonomy): domain Bacteria; kingdom Pseudomonadati; phylum Pseudomonadota; class Betaproteobacteria; order Burkholderiales; family Alcaligenaceae; genus Achromobacter; species Achromobacter sp. NPDC008082. Next base: position 383,498 of record NZ_JBIBIB010000005.1, on the reverse strand, counting down.
GGATCTGGACGGGCTGCCTGCTGATGGCGTTGGGCGGCTTGCTGGCGGCGGGCGACAAGCGCTATCTCCGCACGCACGAAGCGGGCGCGCGCGATCCGAAAACCTTGCCCTCCGATCACCGGCCGGTCCCTCACGCCTCGCGGGAGGGCGTCTGATGCTGCGCTACCTGCTGCCGCTGGGCGTCTTCATGGCGATGGCTGTGTTTCTGGCGATGGGCCTGTCGCGCGACCCGCGCGCCGTGCCGTCCGCCATGATCGACAAGCCCGCCCCCGCGATCAGCCTGCCGCTGCTGCACGCGTCAGGCCAGACGCTGGACGTGCAATCCCTGCGCGGGCAGGTATGGCTGCTGAACGTATGGGCGTCGTGGTGCGCGCCCTGCCGCGAAGAATTGCCCGTGCTGCGCGAAGCCGCGCAGCGCCATGGCGTGCCGCTGTACGGGCTGAACTACAAAGACAAACCCGACGATGCGCGCGCCTGGCTGGTGCGCTATGGCAACCCGTACATTGCGTCGGCATCTGACACCGACGGGCGCGTCGGAATCGAGTACGGCGTCTACGGCGTGCCGGAAACGTTTGTGATCGATGGCGCGGGCCGCATCCGGTACAAGCAGTTGGGGCTGATCACGCCCGAGATCTGGCGCACGCGGATCGAACCGCTGCTCAAGGAGCTGAAATGATTACGCGCGGGCGGTGGATAGCGGCGCTGACGCTGCGCTTGAGGTGGGCGCTGCGGTTGGGATGGGCGCTGCGGTTGGCGATAACGCTGGCATGGACGTTGAGGTTGAGGCTGGCGTTGGCGTTGATGGTGGGCTGGACCCTGGCGCTGGCGATGACTGCCCTGCCCGCCGCCACTGCGGCCACGCCCCCGACCGCCCCACTGCCCGCCCTGTCTCCCGCCGATCAGCAACGCGCCGACAAACTTGCGCACGGCTTGCGCTGCCTGGTCTGCCAGAACCAGACGCTGGCCGACTCCAACGCACCGCTCGCGCACGACATGCGCGACCTGATCCATGCGCAACTAGCCGAAGGCCGTAGCGACGCCCAGATCATGCGTTTCTTCGAAGACCGTTACGGTGATTTCGTCCGCTACGACCCGCCGTTCAAACCCATCACCTGGCTGCTGTGGATAGGCCCGTTTGCGCTGATGGCGCTGGGCTTCTGGGTGCTGGTGCGCACGCTCAAGCGCCGCGCCGTCGCCCGCGCGCCGCTGACCGCCGACGAACGCGCCCGCGCCGCCCGCTTTCTGGACACCGGCTCATGACCACGCTATGGCTCGTTGTGCTGCTGCTGTTGCTGGCCACGCTGCTGTGCCTGATTCCGCCGCTGGTGCGCCGCCCGCCGACGCGGCCGTCAATCACGGCGGACGCGAATGTGCGCGCCTTCTATCTGGCCCAGCGCGAACAATTGCAGCGCGACCTGAACAACGGCAGCCTGAGCCCGGCCGCGCGCGTGCGGGCGGAAGAGGAGTTGCAGCGTGACATGTTGCAAGACCTGGCGCTGCGCCAATCGCAAGCGCTGCCTGCCGGCGGGCAGCGCGCCGGCATCGCGGCCGCCTGCCTGTTGAGCGTGCTGGTTCCCGTGGCCGCCGTGCTGTTGTACGGCAAGCTGGGCAACCCGCGCGCGGCGGCGGATGTGGCAATGACGCGCGCGGCCGAACCGCATGCCGAGGACTCGGGCGACGATATGGCGCTGGCCATCAACGCGCTGGCGCAGCGGCTGCGCGCCACGCCGGATGACGCCGACGGCTGGTACACGCTGGCGCGCTCTTACGAAACGCTGGGCCGCTACACGGATGCGGTGGCGGCGTATCAACAGGTGCTGCGTCTGGTGCCGGGACAACCCGCCGTGCTGGCGGATCTGGCCGACGCCCTGCTGTCAGCCAATCAAGGCGCGCCAGACGCGAATTCTATTGCCGCCGTGGCGCAGGCGTTGGCGGCGCAACCTGACCAGCCCAAAGCCTTGGCGCTGGCGGGCATGATGGCGCTACGCCGCGGCGACGCCGCCGAAGCGCTGGCGCATTGGGAACGCTTGCAGGCGCTGCTGCCCCCCGATTCGGAAGCCGCGCGTCAGATTCAATCGAACATCGCGCAGGCGCGGGGGATGGCGGCGGGCGGTGCGGCTTCAGGTGCGCCAGCGGCGGCTTCAAGTGCGGCGGCGGCGGGCGTACCGGCGGCGGGCATACCGGCTTCGGGCGTACCGGCTTCGGGCGCAACGGCGTCCGGCCCGCCCGCACCCGCAGGCCAGTCCCCGGCGGCCGCCTCCACGCCCCGCCTGAGCGGCCACGCACGCATCGCCGAATCGCTGCGCGGGAAGGTGCAGCCCGGCGATACCGTGTTCATTCTGGCGCGGCCCGTCGAAGGCTCGCGCATGCCCTTGGCCATCCTGCGGATGCGCGTGTCGGACTTGCCGCGCGCCTTCGCGCTGGACGACAGCAACGCGATGTCGCCCGACGCCACGCTGTCGCGCGCCAGCAAGGTCCGGGTGGAAATCCGGATCAGCCGGTCTGGCACGGCCGCCGCTCAATCCGGAGACCTGAGCGGCGTGCTGCCTGACGTGGCGGTGCCTGCCAGCGGGCTGGAGCTGGTGGCCGACACGGTCGCGCCGTGATGCCGTCCCGCCTCAGGCGCTGACGCCAGGCTGCTGCGTCAGGCTGACGGGGCAGGCTAACGCGGCAGGCCGCCGCATCGCCCCCCCTGCCCTACACCCGCTCGATCCGTGCCGGCAGGCCTTGGCGCACCGCCGCCCCCGACACCCAATCGATCCACACGTTGGCGTGCTCGCCTCGCGTGGTGTCGCCAAAGCCCAAGTCATTCAGGTTGACGCCCGCCGACAGCGACGCATCGTGCGGCATGGGCTTGCCGTCCACCACGTGCACGCGCGCGCCCAGTTCGGTGTGGCCGTAGCCGTGTTCGATGCCGACGGCGCCCGGCTGGATGCCGTCGCGCAGCAGCGCCCGCCCCGTCACCGCGCCGCCAGGCGTCACGATGCGCACGGCGTCGCCGTTGCGGATGCCCAGCCGTTCGCCATCCTGCCGGTTGATCGACACCGGGTTGTGCGGATGCACCTGACGCAAGCGGTTCACGCCGATCGACATCGAGCTCATCAGGTTCGACTTGAACGAGCTAAGCAGGAACGGCCACTGCTGCGCGGGATACTCGGCGCGCATGTCGCGGCCATCGGCCAGCCTTGCGGGGTACCAGGTGGGGCAGCCGCTATAGCGTTCGCCCGTCATCGCGTGCCGGAAGCCGGCCAGTTCTTCGCTCCAGATTTGCAGGGGCTTGGCGTAAGCCAGACGCGTCTGCCGCGATGCTCCGTTTTGCACCCAGGCGTCTTCCATCTTGTCGAAGCGCCCGCCCCGGCTCATCAGCATTGCCACTTGGCGCCATTCGCCGGGCTTGAGCTTCTGCTCCAGCAGGCCACGATAGCGGTCCACGCCAGTCAGCGCCATGTCGTCATCCGAGGCTTCAGGCACGGGGCGGCCGGCCGAGAATGCGATGTTGGCCATGCCGCGCAGGAAGAAGTCTTCCGGCGTGTCCAGCGCGTGCTTGCCGCCGTCCTTGTCCGAGATGGCGTTGGCGCCAAAGCCCGGCATGCCCAGGCGCTTGGCGCAGGCAATCAGGAACGTTTCCAGGCACACGGGCTCGTTGGTGGCGGTGCGCGCTACGCGGGGTTGCACGGCCGGCCAGCGCACGGTGGACGCTTTGGCGACCACATCCGCCCACGGCGCCGACACGCCCCAGCTTTCGTAGGTAACGGTGTCCGGCACGATGTAGTCGGCCAGCGCGTTGGTCTCGTTGATGAAGGGGTTGATCGACACCGACAGCGGCAAGATACGCGGGTCTTTCATCTTGTCGGCCAGCACGGTCTTGAAGCCGGCAATGCCGTAGACCGGGTTGCTCATGTGGTTGAACCAGACTTTGGCGCGGTAGGGATACCCGGCCAAGGCGGACGCCAGCATCTCTGAACTCAGGCCACCGGTGGCCGGATACCAGGGCGCCGACGCCGGGTACACCGGTTGGCCGGCCGCCTTCTTGCGCTTGAATTCGCTGGATTTCTCGTAGGGGAAACGGTTGCGCGACAAGGCCACGCCTTTGGGCGTCGCGCGGTTGGCGAAGCCGGCGATGTTGTAGCGCGGGCCGGGGCCGTACGGCGGGAACGGGCCGGCGTCCAGCACCAGACCGCCGTCCACGTTCAAGTTGCCGACCAGCGTGTTGAGCATGGCGATGGCGTAGGCGGTGTAGAAGCCTGCGCCGCTCATGGTGCCGCCGTGCGCATCGGCCACGGCGCGTTTGCCGTAGCTGGTGAAGCGTTCGGCCAGCGACGCCATCTTGCCGGCAGGCACGCCGCTCAAGGTGGCGTATTCGTCCAGGGACTTGCGGTGCGATTCTTCGCGCAGCAAGGCCAGCGACGAACACACGCGCAGGGGTTGCGCCGACAGCCCGGGTACGGCGATGGCGTCGTCCACGAACAAGGTGGCGGGCGAAGCCGTCGTGTGCGGCGCGAGCGTGCCGTCTTCCAGGCGCACCACGTAGACGTCTTCCCACTTGTCGTCGGCATCGGCCGGGCGCGGCCAGCCCATGTCTGCGCCGCGCACGAAACTGCCCAGGCGCGGATGGCCGCGTTCGGACACGACCAGATGGGTGGCGTTGGTCCACGCGGCTTCGCCCGCCGCCTTCATGGCGTTGGGGCCGGGCTGCGCCAACGCGCGGGCGTCGAAGCGTTCGTGATCCAGAATCCAGCGGATCAGCCCCATGGCCAGCGCCAGGTCACCGGCGGGGTTCACGGGCAGCCATTCGTTGCCCGACCCTGCCGACAAGCTGGACGACGCGGGCAGCATGGGCGACACGACGACGTAGGTGAAGCTGTCTGCTTCCGGGCGCACGCGGGCTTCGGCCAGTTGCCGAGCTTGGCGCTGGAATGGGTTGCCGGCCTGCGCCGGGGCCGCGCCAATGAATAGGCCGAAGCGGGCGTTGTCCCAATCCGGTTTGCCGTGCGGCATGCCTTTCAAGTCGCCCAACGCTGCGCCCGCGCCAACGCGAAAGCTCTGTCCGCAATACGAGCCGTGGTTGCTGAAGTTGACGGTGCCGAACGACTGCGCGGCAAAGCGCTGGATCAGCGGCGTGCGGCCTTCGTTGGAGGCATCGGTAAACAGGAACTGATTGACGCGTGCGCCGTACTCGGGGTTGTCGGGGTCCAGCGGGGTGTCGCGGTCGTAGATGGCGCGCAGGCCGTCCACATGCCCTTCGCCGAAGAGGTCGCCGCCTTCGCAGACTTCCTGCACCAGTTGCTCGAACGAGATGGTTTGCCACTTGCCTTCGCCGCGGGCGCCGACGCGCTTCATCGGTTGCAGCACGCGGAACGGGCTGTTCATTTGTTCGAGCATGGCGGAGCCGCGCGCGCAGGACGTGGCGCGCCCTTCCAAGCCGTTATCGCCGCCCAGTTGCGCGTAGACGTCGCGCACGGGCGTTTCCATGGCGGCGGGCCGCGTAGTTGCCAGCGGGTGGTAGGGGTTGCCGGCCACGCGCAGGATGCGGTTTTCTTGGGTATCGATGCGCAGGCGCACGCCGCATTGCGTCCAGCAGCCCAGACAGCTGGAGGGGCTGACGGTCTGGCCGGGTTGGGCGTTGAGCAGGCCGGTGAGCGGGTCGATGCGGAATTCCGGCGTCAGCGAGTTGCCGCGCACGGCGTGGGCCGTGGGCACACCGGCCGTGCCGTGGGCCAGGCCCTTGACGGCGCGCGAGACCGTTTCACCGTAGCCGGCCGCAAAGGCGGCCATGCCGCCGGCGACCAGGCCGCCGCGCACCATCAGCTTGCGGCGGGCGGCGTCTTGCGGGGAATTTTCGTGGGGGTCGTCAGCGGCGGGGTCTGGCTTGTCGTGTTCGGGGAGCTTGTTCATTGCGTTGTGTTCCATGTCTTGTTCTGCAGGCCGCGTACGCATGCCGGGAATCGTTCCAGCGTCCAGGTCACCAGGGTGACCAGCGCCACGCACAGGCCCAGCACGCCGAACATGCCCAGCAGGCCGTCACTGCCCCACGGCATGTCGTACAGATAGAGTCCGGCGCCGTACTTGGGTACGCCTTGCACGCTCATGAAGACCACCCAGCGGAAGATCCATGCCGCGGCCAGCATCGTGAGCGCAAGCGTGGCGGACGGCAGCGGCGCGGCTAGCGACGATGCGGGCCGTTGCAGCAAGGCGATCATGCAGAAGGCGGTGATGACCGCGCCGGCCAGGCTGATACGCCAGATGGGAAATTCGGCAAACAGGCGCAGCGCGGCGTCGAACGACGGGTCCAGGCCCAGCATGCCCATCAGGCTCCAGGCGCCTGCGCCCAGCGCCATCATGACAACCGCAGCCAGGCTCAGGCGGCGCAGCAGGCCGACCGGCAGCGCCTTCAAGCCGCCCGGCAGCCAGCGGCCCACCAGGAACATGGCGCCCAATGCGCCGAGCCAGGCGGTCAGCGCGAAGTTGATGGGCAGGAACACGGTGTGCCACAAGGGCCGTGAACGCAGCACCATGACTTCGGCGCCGGTGTAGACCAGGATGGATAAGGCGGACACGGCGAGGGCAATGGCCAGCAGTCGCGCCCAGGCGATTCGGCCCCACCACCAGGCGGCGCAGAACAGCACGGACAGGCCGACGAAGACGGGCAGCAGCAAGGCGCCAAGCCACATCCATGACCAGGGCGTGAGGTGCGCGTAGAAGTGCCAGAATCTTCCGGGTTGATGTAAGTCGGCAAGTAGCGACACAGGTGCTGCGATGGCGGTGACGAGCAGTACGGCGGCCGCCGCGGGCAGCAGTTGGCGTGCGGGCGAGCCGGCGTGGCCGAATGCGGCAAAGGCGGCGGTCAGCGCAGTGGTGGCGGCGATGCCGATAAGAAAGAAATACTGCACGGCCCAGGGCAGCCAGGCGGCGTCGTAGACCGGCGTGAGCAATTCCGAGATCTGCATGAATGTCCCCTTCAGTGACTCAATGTCCGCCAGCCAAGCGCACGCCGGCTTGGCCGTCGACCTGGTGCACGAATGCGTCGGGCAGGCCGATGTAATAGACGTGGGGGTCGGTTTTCATTTCGGGCTTGAGGACTTTGATGTCGGCCTTGTGTTCGACGAGCAGTTTGGAGATGGCGCTGCCGGGGTCGTTCATGTCACCGATGACGCGTGCGCCGCCGACGCAGCTTTCGACGCAAGCCGGGAGCAGGCCGGCTTCCAGGCGATGCTCACAGAAGGTGCATTTGTCGGCGGTCTGGGTGTCGTGGTTGATGAAGCGGGCGTCGTAAGGACAGGCCTGGACGCAGTAGGCGCAGCCGACGCAGCGTTCGTTGTCGACGAGCACGATGCCGTCTTCGCGCTGGAAGGTGGCTTGCACGGGGCAGACGGGCACGCACGGGGGGTTGTCGCAGTGGTTGCAAAGGCGCGGCAACATGACCATGGCACAGGGGCCGCCGTCGTCGGGGGTGACTTCGTATTGCAGGACGGTGGTGCGGAATTGGCCGATGGGGGGCAGGTTTTCGAGCGAACAGCTGACGGTGCAGGATTGGCAGCCGATGCATTTACGCATGTCGACGACCATGCCGTAGCGCTTGCCGGGGATGCCGGGGCGGCGCGGCGGCTGGCTGTTCAGCCCGGTGGCTTCGGCGTGGATGGGGATGATGGTGGCGGCGGCGCTTAGGCCCAGTAGGCCTTTGAGAAAGCCGCGTTTGCTGGAGGGGGGGTGTTCGGGTGCGGGGGGCATGGGTTTGGGGGTGCTCGTGACGGGTAGCTATTAGTTGTTATGAACTTATCACTCCTGGTTATATAGAGGGTTGATATGGGTCAAATGGGGGACGGAGATATGGGGGTGGTGTGTTGGGGGCTGTTTGTCCCAGGGTTGCTTGCCGGGGGCTGGTTCTTGGGCCGCCGGGAGTTCCGTGGGCGGGGCGGTCGCGGCCAACGATGACGGTCCGGCCCGCCGGGGCCGGACTGCCCCGTCCTCATCCTCGTCGCCTTCGGCTTCCTTCGGATTCCGTCGGGCGTCACCGAACGGCCGCAACCGCCCCGCCCACGGAACACCCGGCTGCGTCAGCGTTGAGCCACCGGCGCTGGGGCGAGCGGTGTGCTTGGCGTTTTGGCCAGGGGCTGAGGCTGCGGGAAGATCTTGCAGGGTCGCCAAAGTCGGCCGCCCTGCGCGGCCTTTTTTGGCTTTGGGGGGTGGCTTGGCGCAGGGTGGGCTTTGCTTTGGGCGCTTTGCTTTGGGGCTTTGCTTTGGCGCTTTGCTTTGGGCGCTTTCTTTACGGGGCCGGAGGCCTGCTGCTTGCTGCGGGGTGACTTGCTAGGGTTTCAGCGCCCTGCTCCAGGCTGCCAGCTTCGTTTCGAATGAGGCGGCGGCGTGGGCGGGGCTGGTGGACGGCAGGTCTTGGTAGTCCAGGGTGGCCGTCAGGGTGGGCATCACGTGGCGGCGGAAGAGGGTTGCGGCTTTGGCGCCATTGAAGCAGATGCGGGTGATGGCCGGGTGCGCTTGCAGAAAGGCGGCGAAGTCGTTGGGGATCAGGGTGTCGTGGCGGATGTCTGCGTCCAGGCTGCCAGGGCGCTCGCAGGTTTGCAGCACGTCCCATAGGGCGACGCCCGCAGCTTGCAGGGCTTGCAGGCGCTGGGGGTAGTCTGCCGTGGCGTCAAAGCCCAGGGCTTGGGCGGCAATGGGCCAGAACGCGTTGCGGGGGTGGGCGTAGTAGCGGGCTTGCTTCAGCGACGCTACCCCGGGCATGGAGCCCAGGACGAGGACGCGCGCGTCGGGGGTGGCGACGGGGGCAAAGCCTGAGACGGGTTCGATGCGCCCGGCGGGCGCGGGGTCCACGCGTTGTTTCATCGCGGGAAGGATACGTCAGCCGGGAAATTGGCGCAGCGCGTCAGGGCAAGCATCAGGCCAGCATTTGGCGCAGCGCGTCAGGGCTAGGCATCAGGCCAGCGTTTGCCACAGCAGGTAGAGCTTGCCGACCAGCAGGCCGGCGGCGATGCCTACGGCGGCCAGGGACAGGAAAGAGGCGATGGAGCGCAAGCGGAAGGGAGCGGTAGAGGTCATGGGATCGGAAGGCAATTGAAGCGTGGGTGGTAGGTGGGATGCCGGCGCTGCCGGTGTCATGGGTGAACTCTACGGTTGCCCAAGCGCTTGAAATATCGGACTTTTCCTAAAAATCACGTTCTCATCCATTAGGCTGATGCCATAAAGTTGTAGATGTGAACGAATGGTCATCGTCCGATTCATGGAACAGTCCTTATCACTTTCCGGGTCTACCGAAACGAGTGTTCCGCCCTTATCTTTATCGCTATGTCGAACGGCTCCGATGGGGCCGCGCAATTGGAGTTGAATCATGAAGAAGATCCTCGGCCTGCATGCGGCCCCTCGCCCCCACTGGGTGGGTGATGGCTTTCCCGTGCGCTCGATGTTCTCTTACAACGACAAGGGCAAGAACGTCAGCCCGTTTCTGCTGTTGGATTACGCCGGCCCGGCGAAGTTCGAGCCGGCTGATCAGCCGCGCGGAGTGGGTCAGCATCCGCATCGCGGCTTTGAGACCGTGACGATTGTGTACAGCGGTGAAGTGGAACACCGCGATTCCACCGGCAATGGCGGCGTGATTGGGCCGGGCGATGTGCAATGGATGACGGCGGCGTCGGGCATTCTGCACGAGGAATTCCATTCGCACGCGTTCACGCGCTCGGGTGGCGAGCTTGAGATGGTGCAGTTGTGGGTGAACCTGCCCGCCAAGGACAAGGCGGCGGCGGCGGGTTACCAGAGCATTCTCAATGCGGATATTCCGGTGGCGCAATTGCCGGATGGCGCGGGCAGCGTGCGGGTGATCGCGGGTAATTTCGCGGGTCATGCCGGGCCTGCGCATACCTTCACGCCGATTGACGTGTGGGACGTGCGCTTGAATGCGGGCAAGTCGGCGGCGTTTCCCATTCCTGCGGGCCGCAACAGCATGCTGGTGATGCTGCGCGGCACGGTGTTGGTCAATGGGGAAACGGTGGCGCGCGATGCGCAGTTGGCGCTGTTCTCGCAGGATGGGGAAAGCATCACGGTCGAAGCGAACAACGACGCCGTGTTCCTCATTTTGAGCGGCGAGCCGATTGATGAGCCTGTGGTGGGGTACGGCCCGTTTGTGATGAACACGCAGGCGGAAATCGTTGAAGCCATCCAGGACTTCAACGCCGGACGCTACGGCCAGATGCACTGACCTGCCGGCATTGTTGCCATCGTCAGAAAACCGCGGATGTCCTCCGCGGTTTTCTGCATTTTGCGGACAGCGTACGCAAAATGCGGACAGGCTCCCGGGCTGCGGGACGGGTTTTCCACCAGTCACCCGGGACCGGCACCGCTTTACTATCAGAGCCTTCAAGGCCCGTGAGACCCCGCAAGGACGCCCCGCCATGCTCAACCCGACATCGTCCGCCTCCAGCACGACCTGGCCGCCCGCCGGCCCCCGGATCGAGTCGGTGCTGGGCTTGCCGGCGCAGCAGTTATTTGCATCGGGCGATCTGGACGAGGCGCGTTCCATGGTGGGCCGTGTGATGCGTCCGCATCATTTGGGTGTGGTGGGCGCGGCGCAGCGGCTGGACGCGCGCATGCATCATCTGCCGCTGGGCGAGGTCTCGCTGAACCGCCTGCGCTATGGCGCGCAGGTTGAGATCCGGCCGGGGCCGTTGGAAGATTTCTTCCTGGTGCAGATGCCGTTGTCGGGTTCCGCCTGTATCCGCAGCGGCCCGCAGCAGGTGGATTCCACATCGGAGCTGGCTTCCGTGGTCAGCCCCGACGATGATTTGGCCATGTGCTGGAGCAGCGACAACGATCAGTTCATGTTGCGCGTGGGGCGCTCGTTGTTGGAGCGCACGCTGGTGGGGCAACTGGGCGGTACGCTGGACAGGCCGCTGCGTTTTCAGCTGGGGTTCCGCTGGCGCGATTGTCCGGCTTGGCGATGCCTGATGACGTATCTGCTGGACTGTTCATCGCAGCACGCCGACCTGGCCACGCACAAGCTGATCGTGCATCAGATGGAGCAACTGGTGGCCGCCACCCTGCTGTCGGCCCATCCCCACAATTACACGGGCGTGCCGCCTGGCCGTCGCGGCGCGGTGCTGCCGCGCCATGTGCGCAGCGTGCAAGACTACCTGCAAGCGCATGCGCACGAGCCGGTCAGCGCCGAGCACCTGGCGCGCATTGCGGGCGTCAGCGTGCGCAGCCTGTATGCGGGGTTCAAGGAATTCCTAGACGTAAGCCCCATGCATTATCTGCGTGACCTGCGCATGGAACGCGCGCGCGCCGAGCTGCTGTCGGGCGAAAGCCAGAACATCGCCAGCGTGGCGCTGCGTTGGGGGTTTGCGCACATGGGGCGGTTCAGCGCCGGGTACAAGGCGCGCTATGGCGAAAGCCCAAGCGAGAGCTTGCGGCGGCTGGGCGGTTAAGGCCGCCCTGCTCACTGCGCCCTATCGAAAGGCGGCGCGGTTGGGCGCCGCGCTATCGGAATGCCGCCCAGGCCAGGCTTAGCGAAAAAATTCCCAGCACAACCGATGCCCCGCGCTGCACCTGCGCCGGGCTGATCCACTTGATTTTCTGGCTGCCTAGCGACGCGCCAAACGCTACCCACATCAGTCCGATCGGCAGCAGCAGCGCCGCGAACATCGCCATGAAGACCAGATACGTGGACACGGTCAAAAAAGCCGCAGGCGGAAAGATGGCGCTGGCGAACAGGATGCCTTTGGGATTGAGCAGCGTCGCCACAAACAGCGTGCGCATGCCAATCACTTGCTGCGCGGCCGATGGCACGGTTTGCGCTGCCCGCCACATGCGGATGGACAAATAGGCGATGTACACGCTGGCCGCCACGCGCACCACGGCCGGCAGCCACGGGAACGCCTGCGCCGCCTGTTCCAGGAAGCGGCCCCAGACCGTGATGCTGATGAGGTAGCCGGCCAGTTCTGCGCCGGTCAAGCGTGCTGACCTCAGGAAGCCTTGGCGCAAGCCGGCCGCGGCCAACAAGGTATTGGTGGGGCCGGGCATCGCCAGAATAACGGCGACCCCTGCCAGGAACAATCCAAGCGTCGAAGCGGTGTACATGAAGCCAGGGCAGACAGCTGAAGAGGCCGTCTTGTATCACGCGGGCGCGGCGGCGGGCAAACCCTGGCCGCCCGGCATTCAAAACGGAATCGCCAGCTTCACGTACAGTTGCGACCCTTCTGGCCGGTTCTTCACCTTGAATTCCTGCTGCCACTTGGCGGTGAACAACCAGCCCTTGTCGTTCAGGTATCGCACCGACGGCCCGACCCCAAACGCGCGCGCGCGGCCCGCGGCGCTGTTCGGCCCGCTGTCGTCCGTTACCTGCTGGAAGGCGTGGCCGCCCACGCCCAGCACCCAGCCCTTGCCCACGCCCCAACCCAGCGCGTAGTCGGCGTGGATGGCCTGGCCGGAACGGGTGTCCGTAGCCGAGTTCGTGAAGTTGAAGTCGTACATCAGTTTCAGGTCGGCGTTGAAGCCATCGGGGCTGATGCGGCTTAGCGCGAACACGGGTTGCGCCGTCCAGTAGTTCTTGCCCAGGCTGGACGGGTCGTTGCGGTGGTACTCGCCCGTGGGCGCGTACATATCCAGCCCGACCACATAATGCAGCGACGGCGACACGTGATAGCCCAGCGCCACGCCCAGCGTCATGTCGCCCAGGCCCGTGCTGCGGTAGCGTTCGCCGGCCGCCTTGAAGGTCACGTCCAGCAAGGGCGCGATGGCGTGAAAGGCCAGTTGTCCGCCCATCACCTGCTGCTCGGTCACCCAGATCAACCGCGGCGCCAGCACGTTGACGTCGACCTTGAAGCCCGGCACCGGCACACGTTCGCCATCGTTGCCACGCAGCGTGTCGTAGCGCGCTCCGCCGCCATAGACCAGCATGTGCACGCCGGGCGGCGGCAGCGCGCCCGACATGAAGTTTTCCAGGCCATCGGGGTAGATGCCCAGGCCGCCCCCTTCCGTGGCCGACGCCGCCCCGCCGGCCAGCGCCAATGCCACGGCGCAAGCCAGCCGCCGGGGTTCAAAGTGTGTGCTCATGTTCCGCTCCTGCCCGCACGGGGCGCCAGTTGTTGCGCGACGAGATAGCCGGAGCCGCCGCCCAGGCCGGGGCCGGGATGGGTAGAAGCGCCGATATGAAAGAGGTTGCGCAGCGGCGTGCGATGCCCGCGCGCGCCGTGGCTGCCGGCAAAGGGCCGCAGCCAGAAAAACTGGTCGGGCGAGCACACGCCCGAATACGGGTCGCCGCCCGCCAGGTTGACGTTCATGCCTTCAAGGTCGGCGGGCGAATAGCTGCGGCGGCCCACGATGCGGCCGGCAAGGCCCGGCATTACGCGTTCCAGACGCGCTTGCACGCGGTCGGCAACGGCTTCGCGCAACGCCTCGGTCCAGCGCCCGTCCGCAGGCACGTCGATCTGGCCCGCCGCATCGCCCTTGACGCGCACCGGCAGCTCTTGCATCTGCACCCACAAGATCCAGCCGCCGTCCGGCGCGCGCGAGGGGTCCACGGCAACGGGCTGGCCGATGGCCAAGGTGGGCCGCGCGGGCAACAGGCCGTTATTGGCCTCGGTGACCGACAGGCACACCTGCTCCATGCTTTCCGTCAGATGCACGAGCGGCACGTGGCGCAGTTCCGGCGTCAGCCAATCAGGCGGCGCATTCAGTGCGAAGTGAATCTGCATGCCGCCCCGGCCGTAGCGATACGCAGCGGCGCGCTGGCGCACGGGCGCGGGCGCATCCGGCAGCAGCTGTTCATACAGCTGGCCGGGCGTGACGTTGCACACCACGGCCTCGGACGCGGCGTACTCACGGCCGTTGGCCACCACGCCCACCGCGCGGCGCTTGCGGCCATCGCCGCGCGTCAGGATGCGTTCGACCGTTGCGCCGGTCATCAATTGGCCGCCGTGCTGTTCGATCACCTTGGCCAGCGCGGCGACGATGCCGCTGCCTCCGCCCTTCACCACCGGCATGCCGCCCGCCACCACCGCCGCGAAGGTCAGCTTGCCGATCAGGGCCGACGCGGCGTCATCCGGGCCCAGGCCCGTGTGCAACACCCATGGTGCGATCAGGGCGCGCGCGGCGTCGGACTGCAATGCGCATTCGGCCCAGCGCCGAAACGGCTCCATGGAATCGGCGGCGAAGGCGGCCAGGCCGTCCGCACCGCGCTTGCGCCATTCCTTGAACAACAGCTTCACCATGCCGGCGCCGTAGGGGTTCTGCCCCAACAGGCCGAAGGTCAACGCGGCATCTTCGCCAAACAGACGTTGCGCCATCTGCGCAAAGGCCGCGCCGTCGCCCGGCGCCCAGGCGTCCAGCCGGCGCGCGGCGTCGTCGATGTCTTGCTTGAGCGCCAGGCCGGAACCGTCGGGCAGCACCAGCCCCGTCGTGTAATCGCCCTGCATGAATTCCAAACCGGCCGCATGCAGTGCGGGTTTCAACGCCGCGTAGGCGGGGCTGCCGACAAACAGCGGATACCAGCAGGACAGCACGTCGTGCCGATAGCCGGGGAATAGTTCTTCGGTACGGATGCAGCCGCCCAGCCGGTCGTTGCGTTCCAGCACCAGCACCGATTTGCCGCGCTGCGCCAGCAGCGCCGCGCACACCAATGAATTCATGCCACTGCCGACGATGATGATCTGCGCCGCTGACGGGGTCGCCATGAATGCTCCAACGGGTATAGGGGTAGGCGCTGCTAGGCGGCGGTCAATGCGGTGAAGCGCCCGGCGTGGAACACCAGTGGCGCGGCCACGGTGCTGCTTGCGCTAGCCACGCGCAGCACGCGGCCAAACAGCAGCAGGTGGTCGCCTGCCGGGCTTTGCTGATCGTTGGCGCACACCAACGTGGCGACCGCGCCAGCGATGGCAGGCACGCCTTCCGGCACTTCATGCAGCGGCGTGCCGTCGAACTTGTCCGTCACGGCGGAACTGGCAAAGCGCATCGCCAGCGCTTCCTGGCCACAGGCCAACACGCTGATGGTGAAGTGCCGGCAGTCCCGAAACGCCGCCAGGTTCGGCGAATGGTTCACCAGGCTCCACAGCACCAGCGGCGGGTCCAGCGATAGCGAGGCGAACGAATTGATGGTCAGCCCGACATTGCGCCCGTCCGGGCAGCGCGTGGCCACAATGGCCACGCCCGTCGGATAGCTGCCCAGCACACCGCGCAGGACCTTGGGATGCAGGTCCGTGCTGCCCCAGTCCAGCGGGGCCGTCATGCCGCCGCCCGCGCCGCCCGCGCTGCATTCGAGGCGATGAACGCGTCGCAGGCGACATCGTCGCGCCACCACGGAAAGAACGCGGGCGGATGGTTGAAGCCGTTGGCGATGGCGCTGGCCAGCGCGGGTGCGTCTTCAGCCGCCTTCAGCAGCTTCAACAGATGCGGCGGGGGCGGCAGCAGCATCGAGTTGGTCCATTCCACAACCGCTTCGCCATATTCCCAGAAGCGTTCGAACGTGCGCTGCATCCAGTCGGCGGTGAACGCGCCGTCGCCGTGCGCCACAATCGCGTCCAGGTAAACGGCGCAGGCCTTGGTGGCGTTGTTCGACCCCTGCCCCGTGATCGGGTCGTTGGTGACCACCGCGTCGCCCAGCCCGAACACGAGCCGGCCCGACGGCAAGGTCATCACCGGCTTGCGCACGGTGGGCGCGAAGCTGCCCGCAAGAATGCCGTTGGCGTCGGTCAGTTCCACCGCGCCGCAACGCTCGGCTTCCCAGGGTAGATAGGTGCGCAAGATGTGCAGGCTTTGCGCCAGATGTTCCTGGGGCGACTTGATGTCGCGCCAGCAGTCCATCGGCCCGCCCGGGATGCCTTCGAACACCATGATTTCGCAGGGGCCGCTTGTGGTCAGCGCGGGGAACACGAAGTATTCGCCCACGCCCGGAATCAGGTTGAACGCCACGCGGGAATAGTCCGGCGCGGGGCGCATGCCGCTGACATACGTCAGCGCCAGCGCGCGTTGCGGCCGGTCAAAGCGCGAGCGCTGCGCATCGCGCTCAAACAGTTTGACGACGTCGCCCTTGCCCGCGGCCAGCAGCACGAGATCATGCGACGCCGCCAGCAGTTCCAGTTCGGCAACGCCCCCATCCTGGATCAGCAGCTTGCCGCCGCGCGCTTCAAACAGCTCCATCCACGCCGGCATCTTGATGCGCTGGTCCACCGCTTGCGCGGGCTTGTCCAGCCGCGCCACCCAGTCGATGACCTTCTGGCCCGGTTGTTCGGGGTGCGGGACGGCCAGGCCGATGCCGTCAACGGTGGGGCAATCGGCCTCCCACAAGTTCAGGCCCAGGTCGCGCTCCACCTGCAACGACGCATCAAACATGCATTGGCTGGACATCACTTTGCCGTTGCGGATGTTGTCGGGGTCGCGGTTGGTGACGACCGTCACCGCGTATCCCTTGTCCAGCAGGCCCAACGCCAGGGGCAGTCCGGCCTGCCCGCCGCCCACGATTGCAATTCGACGCATCATTACTCTCCTTTGGATTGCCTGGCCCCGCGGTGCGCGCGGGCCGGTGGTGGCTTGCTGCCGGGCTTACTCGGCCAGGCGCGGAATGGCGGGGCGAGCCTGCTCCGGGCCCATGGCGGAGTAGCCGCCGTCCACCGCGTAGTCGGCGCCGGTCACGAAACTGGCGTGATCCGACAGCAAAAACGCCACGACCTCGGCCACTTCCGCCGGGTCACCCGCGCGGCCCAGCAAGTGGTAGTCGGCGGCAACGCGGTCGGTCTTGGCGCGGTCGCCTTGGGTCAGCTCGTCCATCACGCGTGACCATGTCCAACCGGGCGACACGGAATTCACGCGGATGCGGTCGGCGGCGTAATCCATCGCCAGGCTGCGGGTCACTTGCAGCAGCGCGGCCTTGGACACGGGATAAAGCCATCGGCCCGTCTGCGCCACGCGCGACGAGATGCTCGTGAAGTTGACGATGGCGCCGCCGCCTGCGGCGGCCAGATGCGGGTGAACGGCACGCGCGGCCATCACGGCGCTGACGACGTTGATGTCCAGCGCGCGCAGCCAGTCAGCGCGGCCGGAGGCGGCGCCGTCGTCCAGATAGGTGGCGGCCAGGTTGACGAGATAATCGATGCGCCCGAAGTGCGCGGCTACATCCGCCACGCCGCGCGCCAGTTGTGCATCGTCGGTGATGTCTACCGGCCAGAAGCGCGTTCCGGTCTTGTCGGCCGCGGCCACGCGTTCGCCGTTGGCGGCGTCGATATCGAACAGCGCCACGCGCACGCCCTTGGCGCGCAACGCGTGCACGACGCCCGCGCCGATCAGCGTGGCGCCGCCCGTCACAATGGCGACTTTGTTTTCCAGACCTTTCATCGCATCACCTCATCGCAGTGCTGATTGGATGAGGTGAATACTGGCGCGGCCGGCGGCCGCCCCGGTAGCCAGATCCGGCGGCGGCTATCCGCGGACTGCGGCTATTCGATGAAAGTCTGATGAATGTCGACGGACCTGGCCGAAATTAGCGGCGCCTGTCCGATTCCTGCAAGGGCGCGATGCGGCGCGACGCCGCGGCATGATCCCGCCCCCTGCGCGGCGCAGCCTACCCCACGCGCCGCCACACGCTCGCCAGCCAGGGCTGCTGCTCGCGCGGCAAGCCATCGGGGCGGTAATAGTGTTCAAGCTCTTCGAAGCCCGCGTTTGTCATCAATGCGCGCCAGCCTTCCAGGTCGTGATACGCGCCATAGCGCCCGCGATTCCACCCTTCCTGGTTGCCGCCGCGCGGGTTGGAACTGAACAGCACGCCGCCAGGCCGCAGCGCCGCCCACAACTCGCGCAGCACGCGCGGCAATTCCTGGCCCGGCACATGGAACAGCACCGCGTTGGCGTAGATGCCGTCAAAGCGCTCGGCGGGCAGCGCCAGTTGCAGAAAGTCTTGCTGCCAGACCTCGCAGCCGCTGGCCGCCTGCGCCATGCTGACAAAACTGGGCGTGCCATCCAGCCCCACCGGCCGATGCCCCAAGGCGGCAAAGGTCTTGAGATCGCGGCCGGGGCCGCAGCCCAGGTCCAGGATGTCGTAGGGCGGCGCGCCCGATATATGCCGAAGCAAGGCCGCGATGTTCTGGCTGACGTCGTGGTCGCGCGTGCCCGCTTCAAACGGCACCGCGTTCTCTTCGTAATGCGCCAAGGTCAATGAAGAGATCTTGGCCAGGTCTTCCGGATCGAGTTTCATGAACGCATTGTGCCTTGTGATCCCGCGTGGGGGGGCTCCGCGGAGCGGACAATAAAAAGCCCGCGCGCCGATGGGGCGCGCGGGCGGATACGAGTACGGTTCAGCTAAGCGGCCGCGGCTGAACGACCAGCGGCACGTTCAGCCCACCGGTCTACGCCCGGCAGATCAGGCCGCCAGCCGTCCTTCGATCTTCGTCTTGGTGGTCGGCAGGTCTTCAGGCAAGCCCGCCGCCAGTTGGCTGAACAGCTCGTCGTGCAGCGCGAGTTCGTCGCGCCACGCGCCAGCGTCCACCGACATGACTTGCTCGAACTTGTCGGGCGTGAACTCCAGCCCGGTCCAGTCGATGTCCTGGTAGCTGGGCGACACGCCAAACACCTGGTCCACGCCCTTGGACTGGCCGTCGATGCGGCCCAGCATCCAGCGCAGCACGCGCATGTTTTCGCCAAAGCCCGGCCACACGAACTTGCCATCCGGGCCCTTGCGGAACCAGTTGACGCAGTAGATGCGCGGCAAGGTGGCGCCCGCGGCTTCCAGTTGCTTGCCCAGCTTCAGCCAGTGGTTGAAGTAGTCGCTCATGTTGTAGCCGCAGAACGGCAGCATGGCGAACGGGTCGCGGCGCACCACGCCCTGCTGCCCGGCGGCCGCGGCGGTGGTTTCCGAGCCCATGGTGGCGGCCATGTACACGCCTTCGACCCAGTTGCGCGCTTCGGTCACCAGCGGCACGGTGGTGGAGCGGCGGCCGCCGAAGATGAACGCGTCGATGACGACGCCCTTCGGGTTTTCCCATTCGGGGTCGATAGACGGGCATTGAGCGGCGGGCGCGGTAAAGCGCGCGTTCGGGTGCGCGGCCTTGCGGCCGGTTTCGCGCGCAATGGCGGGCGTCCAGTCCTGGCCTTGCCAGTCGATCAGGTGCGCGGGCGGCGTGTCGGTCATGCCTTCCCACCAGACGTCGCCGTCATCGGTCAGCGCCACGTTGGTGAAGATGACGTTGGCCTTCAGCGTGGCCATGGCGTTGAAGTTGGTCTGCTCGCTGGTGCCCGGGGCCACGCCGAAATAGCCGGCTTCCGGGTTGATGGCGTGCAGGCGGCCGTCGGGGCCGGGTTTGATCCAGGCGATGTCATCGCCAATGGTCGTGACCTTCCAGCCGTCCATGCCTTGCGGCGGGATCAGCATGGCGAAGTTGGTCTTGCCGCAGGCCGACGGGAATGCCGCGGCCACGTGGTACTTGCGGCCCTTGGGCGAGGTCACGCCCAAAATCAGCATGTGTTCGGCCAGCCAGCCCTGGTCGCGGCCCATGGTGGAGGCGATGCGCAGCGCGAAGCACTTCTTGCCCAGCAGCGCGTTGCCGCCGTAGCCGGAACCGAAGCTCCAGATTTCGCGGCTCTTGGGGAAATGCACGATGTACTTGGTGGGGTTGCACGGCCAGGCCACGTCGGCTTCGCCGGCGGCCAGGGGCTTGCCCACGGAATGCACGCAAGGCACGAAGTCGCCATCGGCGCCCAGCACGTCATACACCTGCTTGCCCATGCGCGTCATGATGCGCATGTTGACGGCCACGTACGGGCTGTCGGAGAGTTCGACGCCGATGTGGGCGATGTCGGAACCCAGCGGGCCCATCGAGAACGGCACCACGTACAGCGTACGGCCGCGCATGGCGCCGTCGAACAGGCCGTTCAGGGTGTCGCGCATCTCGGCCGGGTCGGCCCAGTTGTTCGTGGGGCCGGCGTCTTCCGGCCGGTCGGAACAGATGAAGGTGCGGTCTTCCACGCGCGCCACGTCGGACGGGTCCGAGCACGCCAGGAAGGAATTGGGCCGCTTGGCGGGGTTGAGCCGGCGCATGGTGCCGGCTTGGACCATCTGTTCGCACAGGCGGTCATATTCTTCTTGCGAGCCGTCGCACCACACGACGCGATCCGGCTTGGCCAGGGCAACAAAACTGGCTACCCAGTCGATCAGGCCGCGATGCTTGACGTAGGCTGGCACGTTCAACGCGGCCAAACCCCCATCCAATGGCTTATTCATTGGGGTTATCTCCATGCTTTGACTAATGGTGATACGGCCCCAATTGTGTGGGGCCGTATGCAATTTGCGCCATCATACTTGCAGCGCTGGGCAACCCGTCAACCCATCCACATGGACGAGATTGTCACGGGTTGAGACGGTTCAGGAATAGGTGCCGTCACGCAGCTCCCTGCGGATGATCTTGCCGGTGGCGGTGGTTGGCAAACTGGTTACAAACCGGATGGCGCGCGGGTATTCATGGGCAGCCAGACGCGTGCGTACATGCGCCTGCAAAGCCTTGACAAGATCGTCATTGCCCTCGACGCCCTCATTCAGCACCACATAGGCCATGACGATTTCGGTGCGCTGCGCATCCGGCACGCCCACCACCGCCGCCATGCGCACGGCGGGGTGCCCGATCAGGCAGTCTTCGATGGGGGCCGGGCCGATGCGGTAGCCCGCGCTGGTGATGACGTCGTCGTTGCGGCCCACGAATCGGATGAAGCCCTGGGCGTCGCGCACGCCCTGGTCGCCCGTCAGCAGGACGTCGCCCACGAATTTCTCGGCGGTGGCCTCGGGATTGTTCCAGTAGCCCAGGAACATGACCGGGTCCGGCCGCAATACGCCGATGTTGCCCTCTTGTCCATCGGCCACTTCAACGCCTTGGTCATCCACAATAAGCACCCGATGGCCGGGCGCGGCGCGGCCGATAGACCCGATTTCCGGGTCAAACAACGACGAGCACGACGACACCAACATATTGCATTCGGTCTGGCCGTAGAACTCGTTGATGGTCACGCCCAGCACGCGGCGGCCCCAGTCGATGAGTTCAGACCCCAGGGATTCCCCGCCGCTTGCCACCGAGCGCAGCGCCAGCGGCCCCGCGCCCTCCGGGTAGGCGGACCCGCGCATCATCTTCAGCGCGGTGGGCGGCAGAAAGGTGTGCGTCACGCCGTGGCGCGCCATCAGCTCCAGCGCGGACGCGCCGTCGAATTTCTCGAAGCGGCGCGCCAGCACCGGCACGCCGTGGTGCCAGGCGGGCAGCAACACATCCAGCAGCCCGCCAATCCAGGCCCAGTCGGCTGGCGTCCACATCAGGGCGGCGTTCTCGGGGAAGAATTCGTGCGACATCTCCACGCCCGGCAAGTGGCCCAGCAACACGCGATGCGCGTGCAGCGCGCCCTTGGGCTTGCCGGTGGTGCCTGATGTGTAGATGATCACGGCGGGGTCGTCGGCCGCCGTCTGCACCGGGGTGTAGTCGGGGGATTCGGCGGCCAGCGCCGGGTGAAACGGCACGGCGTCGCCGTCGCCATCGCCGTCGATGCAATAGATGACTTTCAAATCCGGCAGGCTCGCGCGAATTTCGCGCAGCTTGCGGCAGCCTTCGGTGTCCGTCACCAGCGCGGCCGCGCCGCTGTTGGCCAGCCGGAACTGAATGGCGTCCACGCCAAACAGCGTAAAGAGCGGCACCGCCACCGCGCCCATCTTATAGACGGCGATATGGGTCATGGCCGTTTCAGGCGCCTGCGGCAAATACACCGCCACGCGGTCGCCGCGCCGCACGCCGTGGCGGGCCAGGCTGTGGGCCAGGCGGTTGGATTGTTCCTTGATGTCGTCAAACGAATAGCGCGTTTGCGCGCCGTCGCTCTTTTCGAAGATCAGGGCCAGGCGGCCGCTGCCGTCGGCCCATTTGTCGCAGGCGTCGACGCCAATGTTGAACGCCGCCGGCACCTGCCATTGGAATTCGGACACAAGCTGCTTATAAGATCCGGCTCGGGACAGCATGGTTTTGTCTCTGATGTTGTTATGGATTCATCCAGGGGCTTGCTCTACCGGCTTGACCCTGGCTCAATAATAAGCTCCGCCTACCCGCCCCACCGCCGTCCGCATGGAAAAAACCCCCGCCGTACCGATACGCCGTCCGCCTGCCAGCGCCAAGTCCGAGCAGCGGATACGCGACATCCTGCACATGGCCCGCCAGGTCTTTTCCGAGGCCGGCTTCCAGGCCGCCACGACGACCGACATCGCCCAGCGGCTGGGCGTATCCGAAGCCACCATCTTTACGTACTTCGGCGGCAAGCGGGAACTGTGCGTGCGAGTGATCAGCGATTGGTATGACGAAATCATCACCAAGGTGGAAGACAGCCTGCCCCATGTGCAGGGTGCGCGCGCGCAATTGCATTATCTGGTGCATGCGCATTTGCGGCATCTGCTGGCCGAGGGGCCGGGGCTGTGCGCGTTCATTTTGTCTGAAGGGCGTGCGCGCAACGATGATTTCGGCGAGGTCTACGCCGGGCTGCAACGCCGCTACACCGCGCCGCTGATGCGGATTCTGGCGCAGGGCCAGGCGGATGGCGACATCCGGCGCGACATGCCGTTGCGATTGCTGCGGTCCACCGTGTATGGCCCGATGGAGCACGTACTGTGGGACGCCATCCTGCGCGGCGCGCGCGTGGACGTGGCCGCCACCGCCGACCAGCTGGTCGGCTTTCTGTGGCAGGCCTTGCAGCCGCCGCGCCAGGACACGCTGGCGCTGGCCCGGTTCCGCGGCGAAGTGCGCGACGCGCTGCATCGGCTTCAGGCGTCCGAAGCGTCGGAAGGGTCCGAAGCGTCGGACGGATCAGACGATGCAGACGGCCCCGCTTCCGCCCCCGGCTCTGCAAACAAGGACGGCGCCACATACTGAGGAAAGCCGTTGTAGACCTCGCCGCGTTCGGCGGGCTGCAACGTCCACGAATGGCGCGCGTTGGGCACCCCGCCATCAACCCGGATGACGCTGCCGTTAATGAACGCCGCCGCGGGCGACAGCAGGAACACCACCGCCGCCGCCAGCTCGGCCTCGGTGCCGAAGCGCTGTAGTGGCACCTTGGTTTTCAGCTCGCGCAGCACCGCGCGGTAGTGGTCGTCGTAGCTGTCCATGCCGCTGGACGCGATCCATCCCGGCGCCACCGCGTTGACCCGCACCCCGGCATGCGCCCATTCGCAGGCGGCGGTTTCCGTCAGGTTCCACACCCCGGCGCGCGCCGCCCCCGAATGGCCCATGCCCGGCATGCCGCCCCAGATGTCGGCCAGCATGTTGACGATGGCGCCGCCGTGCTGGCGCATGTGCTGCGTATAGACCTCGCGCGCCATCAGGAAAGTACCGTGCAGATTGTTCTGCACCACGGCATTCCAGCCGTTGAAACTGATGCGGTCCAGCGGCGCGGGAAACTGCCCGCCCGCGCAATTGAACAGCCCGCCGATAGCGCCATGGCGGGTCAGCACGTCAGACACCGTGGCGCGCACACCGGCTTCATCGCGAATATCGCAAGCATGCAGGCTGATGCGATTCGCGGCTTCCGGGTAGATGCGCGCAAGCTCGGCGGCCGCCGCATCCAGCTTGTCCTGCTTGCGGCCCACCAGCGCCAGGCGGGCGCCCAGCGCCGCCAGTTCATGCGCGGTGCAGCGCCCCAACCCGCTGCCGCCGCCCGTGACGACGACGGTCTTGCCGTCGAATAAACCGGGCCGGAAAACCGACGCATAGCGTGAATCTGCGGGGGATGAATCTACGCGGGGTGAATCTGCGTGGGGTGAATCTGCGCGGGGCCTGGCGGGGGAATCAGTGCGCGTATCGGCAGACTGGCCGCCGGAAAGTGGATTCATGTCTCGCTCCGTTATTTTTTTGAGGATAACTCAATATTTTTATCGAAGTCATCCTGAATGGCCCGATTTACGCCAGGAATCACCCGCTTTATGATCCAACGTTATTGAGCCAAATTCAAAAGAACAGGAGCTTCCGCATGACCGAGCCCACGCCGCTGTCCGCCCCGCTGTCTGCCCCGCTCGACATCGCCCACGACGGCGCCATCGTCCGCCTGACACTGAACCGCCCCGACATGCGCAACGCGTTCGACGAAACCTTGATCGCCGCGCTGACCGCCGCAGTCAAGCAGGCGGGCGAAGACCCCCGCGTGCGCGTGCTGCTGTTGACGGGCGCGGGCAAGGCGTTCTGCGCGGGCGGCGACTTGAACTGGATGCGCAAGATGGCCACCTATTCCGACGCCGACAACCGCGCCGACGCCGCCCGGCTGGCCGGCATGCTGCACACCATCTGGTCATGCCCCAAGCCCGTCGTCGCCTGCGTAAACGGCGACGCCTACGCGGGGGGCATGGGCTTGCTGTCAGCCTGCGACATCGCGGTGGCGGCAGACAGCGCGCACTTCTGCTTGTCCGAAACCCGGCTGGGCCTGACGCCCGCCACGATCAGCCCC
Source organism: Achromobacter sp. NPDC008082 (assembly GCF_042957345.1). Classification (NCBI taxonomy): domain Bacteria; kingdom Pseudomonadati; phylum Pseudomonadota; class Betaproteobacteria; order Burkholderiales; family Alcaligenaceae; genus Achromobacter; species Achromobacter sp. NPDC008082. The sequence goes on along the minus strand of NZ_JBIBIB010000005.1, from coordinate 359,063 downwards.
TATGTGATCCGCGCCATGGGCGAGCGCGCGGCCAACCGATACTTCCTGACCGCCGAACGCTTCGACGCCGCCACCGCGCTGCGCCTGGGCCTGCTGCACGAGGTGGCGCCGGCGGAACAATTGCACGCCATCACCGACGCCATCTGCCGCACGTTATGCGCCAACGGCCCCGACGCGGTCCAAGCCAGCAAACGGCTGGTGCGAGACTTCGCAGGGCAGCCCATCAACGCCGGGCTCATCCACGACACCGTCGAACGCATCGCCGCATGCCGCAGCACGGATGAGGCCCGCGAAGGGGTCGCGGCGTTTCTGGAAAAGCGGGAACCGTCGTGGCGGGAGCCAGGGCTTTCCTGACGGCGCTGCCACGGAACGCCGCACGAAGACGGCCCTGACGGGCATGACATAATCCCTGGCGCATCGTTCAGGAATTCTCATGCCGCATCCCTCCCCCGCTTTTCCCCCTCTCAATGCCGAACGCCTCTGGTCCCGCGTTGAAACCCTGTCCCGCTTCACCCTGCCCGACGTCCCCTGGACGCGCCGCGCGTTTTCGCCGCTGTTCAACGACGCGCGCGCCTGGCTGCGCAGCGAGTTTGAAGCGGCGGGTCTGACGACGCGGCTGGATGCGGGCGGGAACCTGGTTGGCACGCGCGCCGGCCGCAACCCGGCCAAGAAACCTATCGCTACCGGCTCGCACTGCGACACCGTCATGGCCGGCGGCCGGTTTGACGGCATCATCGGCGTGTTGGCGGGCATTGAGGTGGCGCACACGATGCAGGAACACGGCATCGAACTGGACCATCCGTTTGAAGTCATCGACTTCCTTTCTGAAGAGCCCAGCGACTACGGAATCTCGTGCGTAGGCAGCCGCGCGCTGTGCGGCCAGCTCTCGGCCGACATGCTGGCCGCCCGCAACCCGGAAGGCGAAACGCTGGCGCAAGGAATCGCCCGCATCGGCGGCGACCCGGCCGCGTTGGGTGCGCCGCTGCGCCGCGCGGGCGACACGGCGGCGTTCGTTGAACTGCATATCGAACAAGGCCCCGTGCTGGAAAGCCGCGGGCTGCCGATTGGTGTGGTCACCAACATCGTCGGCATTCGCCGCGTGCTGATCGTGGTGGAAGGCCAGCCCGACCACGCGGGCACCACGCCCATGGATATCCGGCGCGATGCGCTGGTAGGCGCGGCGCGCATTATTGATGCAGCCAGCCGCCAGGCCAGTGCGGCCAGCGGCAACCCGCATTACGTGGTGGCCACGGTGGGCCGCTTGTCGATGACGCCCAACGCCGCCAACGCGGTGCCGGGCCGCGTCGAGCTCACGCTTGAAATGCGCAGTGACAGCAACGCCGTGCTGGACACGTTTCCTGAAACGTTGATGGCGGGCGTGGCCGATGACCTGAAGGCGCTGCGCCTGACGGCCCACTTCTCGCAGCTGAGCCGCGCGCAACCCACCGACTGTTCGCCGCTGGTGATGGACGCGGTGAAGGCCGCCGCCGACCAGTTGGGTTACGCGTCCATGCGCCTGCCCAGCGGCGCGGGCCACGACGCCGTGTACATGGCGCCCACCGGCCCCATCGGCATGATCTTCATCCCCTGCCTGAACGGCCGCAGCCATTGCCCGGAAGAGTGGATTGAACCGGCGCAGCTGCTGGACGGCACGCGCGTGCTGTATCAGTCGGTGCTGGAACTGGACCGCGTGCTGCGCGGCGGCTGAGGCCGCGCGATTGTGACAAACCGGTTGTGGGGAGACGCGTTTTCGCCAGCGCCGCTGGTTGAGCAGCCCCCCTGCCGCCGCTGCGGTTATCGCCGGGCGGCAGGCGGTGCGCTGCCATAATGGACGCCTTGCGCCGGGTTCGTCCGGCGCCCACCGCACGTATTCTTGCCGCCCATGGAACAGATAGAACTCAACGACAGCACCGCCGACCGCTACCTGCTGGATGCCCCCGGCCTGACGCTGCTGGTCTTTCATAGCCGTACCTGCGGCACCTGCCGCATCGCGCGTGAGCAATTGCCCGCGCTGGAATTGCCCGTCGAACGCGTTTGCTGGGTGGATGCGGGCGACAACCGCGGCCTGGTGGAACGCTACGAAGTCTTCCACCTGCCCGCCATGTTCGTCACGCGCGACGGCGCTTTCTTTGGTCCGGTGCAATCGACGCTTGCCGAATGGGATCTTCGCCAGCAGATCGGCCTGGCGCTGGACAGCTACCCCGCCGAACTGCCGTGAGCACGCCGGTGTCCACGCCCGCCCTCGCTCCCAAGCCCCTGCGCCTGCCGCTGGACACGCTGGCCACCGCCGGCATGCTGGCGCTGTGCGTGTGCTGGGGCTTTCAGCAGATCGCCATCAAGCTTGTCGCGGGCGACATCGCGCCCATCATGCAGATCGGCCTGCGCTCGACCTTTGCCGCGCTGGTGCTGGCGGTGGTGGTGGGCCGCGCGGAAGGCGGACGCGCGTTTCGCGACGGCACCGCCCTGCCCGGCCTGATCGTCGGCCTGCTGTTCGCGGGCGAATTCCTGTTTGTGGCGCAGGGCTTGCTGTACACGACGGCCTCGCACATGTCGGTGTTCTTGTACACCGCGCCCATCTTCGCGGCGCTGGGGCTGCATTGGCTGCTGCCCGAAGAACGCATGCAGCCGCTGCAATGGCTGGGCGTGGCGGTAGCGTTCGGGGGAATTGGGGTGGCGTTCCTAGGTGGCGGCAGTGGCAGTGATGCGGCGGGCGGCCGTGCGGCGGACGGCATCAACATGCTGCTGGGCGACGCCATGGGCTTGGCGGCGGGCTTGCTGTGGGGCGCAACCACGGTGGCCATCCGCAAGACCTCGTTGTCGGAAGCCGCGCCGTCGAAGACCTTGTTCTATCAAATGGCGGTGGCCTCGGTCGTCCTGCTGGCGTACGCCGCCCTGACGGGCCAGCACGGCATCCGTTATACGCAGGCCGCCGTGCTCAGCGTGGCGTTTCAAGCCGTGGTGGTGGCGCTGTCGAGCTATCTGGCGTGGTTCTGGCTGCTGCGCCGGTATCTGGCGTCGCGGCTGTCGATCCTGTCGTTCATGACGCCGCTGTTTGGCGTGAGTTTTGGCGTGCTGATTCTGGACGAGCCGCTGGACCGCCACTTCGTGCTGGGCGCGGTGATGGTGCTGGCGGGAATCACGCTGGTCAGCGGCGCGGGCTTGCTGCGCGAGAAGCTGCGCAGGCGATGAAGCGGGTACCCCTCGGGCTGGCTTCAGGCCCGAGGCTGGCGGCGGGTCAGGCGCCAGGCAAGCGCCAGATCAGGCCCCAGACAAGCGGCGAATCAATCCCTTGATCAGGCGCGTTTTTGCACCGGCCCAAGGTTCAACACAATCAACGCCGCGCCCGCCAACACCAGCGCAAACCCCCACCAATCCGCTGTGTCGGGCCGGTCGCCTACCAAGGCCATCGCACCCAGCACGCCCACCACCGGCACCATCAGCGTCGTCAACGCGGCAACGGTCGCGCTGACGCGTTCGCTCAGCACGAACCACAGCCAATACGCCACCGCCGTTCCCAAGATGATGTGGAACGCCAGCGCCGCCACGACCCGGCCATTCCAACCCTGCGTGGGAAACGATTCGCCCGCGATCAGCATGCCCGCCAGCGCGCAGGAGGCGCCCACGGCCAGTTGCCATGCCGTGATGACGATGCGGTTGCCCGCCACCGGCCAGCGCTTCAGATAGACGGTGCCCGCCGCCCAGCCAAACGCCGCCACCAGCGGAAACACCAGGCCCTTGGCGGCTGCCGGGTCGTGGTCTCCGAAGACCGCCTGCAACACCGGCCACGCCAGAATCGTCACGCCCATCGCCCCCAGCAGCAAGGCCAGCGCGCGCCGCCGGTCCAGGCGTTCGCCCAGCACGGCCCAGGCCAGCAGCGCCGACATCATGGGCATGGTGAACGTCAGCACCGCCGCGCGCGACGTGCTGGTGCTGAGCTGCGCCCACGCCACCGCCAGGTTGAACACCGCAACGGCAAGGATGCCGCCCACGATGATGCCCGGCCACGACGCGCGGGGCGGCAACAAAGCCACGCGCTTGGCGCCCGCCAGCAGCAATAGCAGCACGGCGCCGCTGCCCAGACCCAGCAGCCGCAACGTAAACGGCGGGAAGATCGACAGAATGATCTTCACCGCCGGCCAGTTCAGCCCCCAGAACAGGGCCAGCGCAACGGGGATCAGGCGCACGCGGCCTTTTCCTTGGCGGCCAGTTCGGCCAGCCCTGCCCGCTGATTGCCTTCGGCGTCGAAATTCTCGGGGCTCAGCCAGCGTTGATAAGCGGCGCGCAACGCGGGCCATTCGCTGTCGATGATCGAGAACCACGCCGTGTCGCGGCTGCGGCCTTTGTAGATCGTGGCCTGGCGGAACACGCCTTCAAACTGAAAGCCCAGCCGTGCCGCCGCCTTGCGCGACGGCGCGTTCAGGCTGTCGCATTTCCATTCGTAGCGGCGGTAGCCCAGTTCGTCGAACGCGCGCTGCATCAGCAAGAATTGCGCTTCGGTGGCGATGCGGGTGCGCTTGAGCTGACGCGAAAACGACACGAAGCCGACTTCAATGACGCCGTTGGCCGGGTCAATGCGCATCAGCGCCAGCGTGCCAATGGCGCGCCCGGTTTCCAGATCGATGATGGCGTGGTGCAGCGGGTCGTTGCCCGCTTGAGCGAACTCGGCGAACGCGCGGTACGCGGCCTCGTTTGCGAAGGGGCCGATGCCCATGTAGGTCCAGTCGCTATCGTCCGGCGCCTGGCTGAACGCTTGGTACAAGTCCGCCGCGTGGCGCTCGGCGGACAAGGGTTCCAGCCGGCAATACCGGCCCACGGCGGGGGTCAGCGGCGGACGCGCGCGCGGGGTCCAGCCGGGTACATCGGGGCCAATCGGTTGTTGAAATGCATTGACGCGGGGTTGCATGCGACGGAGCCTCATCCTGGTTAGCGCGCGCCGCCGGCCGTGGCGGACGCAACACGCATGGCCTCACGATATCGGAATCGTGGCATCATAAAAAGCACCACGACGACTGAATTTAATAGGGCCATGATACCCTCAACCCCGGGCCATCCTGCCGACACCGCTGCGCCTGCGAGCCCCTCGCTTTCCAGCCCCCAGCTTTCCAGTCCCCTGCTTTCCAGCCCATTGCAGCGCGGCCCCGGCGCACCGCCCCGCCAGCGCCAGTTGATCCAGCGGCTCAAGCAGGCCATCCTGGCCGGCCAATTGCCTGCGGGCGGCAAGCTGCCTTCGTCCCGCGCGCTTTCCGAAGACCTGGAGATTTCCCGCAACACCGTGCTGATCGCCTACGAGCAGCTGACGGCCGAGGGCTACGTGGTCGCCGACCGGCAAGGCACACGGGTTGCGGCGTTGTCGGCCGCGCCCTTGTCGGCCGCCGCGGTAACGACCGCCGCGGCAGCGGCCGCAGCAAGATCAACCGCCGCCGCAGTTTCGACCGCCGCGGTATCGACCGCCGCGGCAACGGCCGCCGCAGTATCGACCGCCGCATCCTCCGCCCCCCCGCAATCCACGGGCCGCGCCGCACGCGCCGCCCAGGGTGCCACGCCACCGGCCGCCGATGCACTGGCGACCGCCACACGGCTGTCCCGCATCGTCTCCACGCGTTCGCCCGTCGACAGCTCCTTGCCGATGACGCCCGGCACGCCCGCGCTGACCCAGTTCCCCATCAGCGCGTGGCGCCGCGCGCAAGACCGCGCTCTGCAAGCCGCGCCCGCGGCCACCTTAGGCTACGGCCATCCCATCGGCGAACCCGCCTTGCGCGAAGCCATCGCCCAATACCTGCGCGTGTCGCGCGGCGTGCATTGCGACGCGTCGCGCATCATCATCACCGAAGGCGCGCAAGGGGCGCTGGCGCTCTGCGTGCAGTTGCTGACCAACCCAGGCGACACGGCCTGGCTTGAAGAACCCGGCTACCGCGGCGCCAAGTCCGCCTTCAATGCCGGCGACTTGAACGTGGTGGCCATGCGCGTGGACGCCGACGGCATCGCCATCCCGCCCAGCGCGTGGCAAGCGAACCCGCCGCGCCTGATCCAGACCACGCCCACGCATCAATACCCCACTGGCGCGGTGCTGTCGGTGGCGCGCCGGCTGGAATTACTGGATCGCGCGCGGCAGGCGGGCGCGTGGATTATCGAAGACGATTACGACAGTGAATTCCGCCATCAGGGCGAACCCATCGCGGCCATGCAGGGCCTGCTGCCGGACGCGCCGGTGCTGTATGTAGGCACGTTCAGCAAGACGATGTTTCCGGCCCTGCGGCTGGGCTTTCTGGTGCTGCCCGACGCCATCGCCAAGCCCGCGATGCCGTCCATCATCGAGATGCTGCGCGGCGGCCATCGGCTGGAGCAGCTGACCATGGCCGCCTTCATCGAGAACGGGCAGTTCTCACGCCATCTGGGCCGCATGCGCCGCTTGTACCGCGAGCGCCAGGCGGCGCTGCGCGAGGCGTTGGCCGCGCACTTGGGTGTAGACCATGTGGTGCTGGGCGGGCATAGCGGGCTGCATCTGACGGTGCGTTTGCCGCCTGAATTTCCCGATCAGCGCATTGTGGACGACGCGCGCAAGCTCGGCATGAATCCCAGTTCGCTGTCGTCGTTTGCCGTCAACCCGCTACCCGAAGATAACGGCGTGGTGATTGGCTATGGCAACACCAGCGCCGACCGCTTTCCTGCCCTGATCAAGCGGCTGGGCGACGTGGCGCGTCAGGCGCGCAGGCCGGCCTGAACGCCCCCGCCAGTCCTAATCGACCAACCCGCCCAGCACCAGCACGGCCAGTACGAGCCAGAACAGGAAACCCACGATGGAGCGGCGCAGCAACGCCTTGACCGCCGCCCACAGGAACATCAGCCCCAGCACCAGCAGCACAAAGTTGAACAGCGACGGGCTCATGCCCATCGCCTTGGACAAGCCGGAATAGAAGTCGCCCAATGCGCCGCCCAGGCCGCCCAGCAACCACTTGATGCCTGCGACGATGGCGCGCAGGGCCTCGCCGAGCATGACGCCCAGCGATGAAAAGAAACCGTCTTCCTTCGGCATCAGCGGCGCGTGTCCATGATCATGCGCACGGCCAGGCCGGCCAGCACGGTGCCCATCAGCCAGCGCTGAATCACCATCCACAAGGGGCGGCCCGCCAGGAAGCCGGCGATGGAGCCCGCGGTGATGGCAATCACCGCGTTCACCGACAGGCTGACCGCAACCTGCGTCATGCCCAGCACCAGCGACTGCGTGAAGACGCTGCCGTGATCAGGCTGAATGAATTGCGGCAGCAATGACACATACATCACGGCGATCTTCGGGTTCAGCAGATTGGTCACCAGCCCCATCGTGAACAAGGTACGCGGGCTGCTCTTGGGCAGTTCGCGCACCTGAAACGGCGAGCGGCCGCCGGGCCGGATCGCCTGCCACGCCATGTACAGCAGATACAGGGCGCCGCCGATGCGCAGCGCGTCATACGCCACCGGCACGGTCAGCAGCAGCGCCGTGATGCCGAACGCCGCGCAGCACACATAGAAGATGAATCCCACCGCCACGCCGCCCAGGGAAATCAAGCCGGCCTGCGGGCCTTGCGAGATGGACCGGGACACCAGGTAGATCATGTTGGGCCCGGGGGTGAGCACCATGCCCAGCGCAACCAGGGCGAACGTCAGCAGATGAGTCAAGTCAGGCATGATGAGCCGGCGCGCGCCGGGCGATGTCGGAAGAGATTCGCACACGTTATCGCAAAACTGTATCGAAACAGGTGTTTTTTTGTGCACGGCGGCAACGGCCAACGATCCGTATCACCGCGACGACAAACGCCCAAGCAGGCGGCGCGAATCCACCGGCGTGGGCTTTACGACCGCCTCGGCACAGGAATACAGTGGACCGGTTCGTTCGTTTGCATGGAGCGCCTGGACATGCCGCATCGTCATCGGTCCGTGGTTTCCCCCATCATCCGCGTCGGCATTGGAGGCTGGACGTATGCCCCCTGGCGCGGCCCCTTCTACCCCGAAGGCCTGCCCCACGCGCGTGAGCTCGAATACGCCAGCCAGCAGCTAAGCGCCATCGAAATCAATGGCACTTACTACAGCACGCAAAAGCCCGCCACGTTCGCCAAATGGCGCGACGAAACGCCAGACGGATTCGTCTTTTCGTTGAAGGCGTCGCGCTACGCGACCAACCGCCGCGAACTGGCGGGCGCCAAAGATTCCATCCACCGCTTCGTGCATAGCGGCATCGCCGAACTCGGCCCGAAGCTGGGGCCGGTGGTGTGGCAATTTGCGCCGACCAAGACGTTCAACGCCGCGGACTTCGGCGCCTTTCTTGAGCTGCTGCCAGACAAGGTCGACGGCTTGCCGCTGCGCCATGTGGTGGACGTGCGCCACGCAAGCTTTGCCTGTGAAGACTATCTGGCGCTGGCCCGAAAACACCGCGTGGCCACGGTGTACACCGACAGTGAAGACTTTCCGTCCATCGCCGACCGCACCGCCGACTTCGTCTACGCGCGTCTGATGCGGGCCAGCACCACGTTCAAGGCCGGTTACGCGCCCAAGGTGCTGGACGCCTGGGCCGACCGCCTGCGCACCTGGGCGCGAGGGGCCGACCCGGCGGATTTGCCGCGCATCGGGCAGCCGCCATCCGGTACGGCGCGCCCGCAAGACGTGTACGCGTTCTTCATCAATGGGGCCAAAGAACGCGCGCCGGCAGCGGCGCGCGCGATGATTGAACGCTTGTCGTGAAGGCGGCGGCCGCGTCGCTTACTGCGCCACCGGCGTGCGCAGCGTGACGAACTCTTCGGCGGCCGTCGGGTGAATGCCGATGGTGTCGTCAAACACTTGCTTGGTGGCGCCGGCCTTCAACGCCACGGCAATGCCCTGCACGATCTCGCCCGCGTCCGGGCCGACCATGTGCACGCCCAACACGCGGTCGGTCTTGGCGTCGACAATCAGCTTCATCAGCGTCTTTTCCTGCGACTCGGTCAGCGTCAGCTTCATGGGGCGGAAGCGGCTTTCAAAGAGCTTGACCTCGTAGCCGGCCTCGCGCGCTTCTTCGGTTGTCATGCCCACCGTGCCGATGTTCGGCAGGCTGAACACGGCCGTCGGAATCAGTTGGTAGTCGACCTTGCGGTATTCCTCGGGGCGGAACAAGCGGCGGGCCACGGCCATGCCTTCGGCCAGCGCCACCGGGGTCAGCGGCACGCGTCCGATGACATCGCCAATGGCCAGAATGGACGGTTCGGCCGTGCGGTATTCGTCATCCACATCGATAAAGCCGTCGTCCTTCAGCTTGACGCCGGTGTTCTCCAGGCCCAGGTTGTCCAGCATCGGGCGGCGGCCGGTGGCGTAGAACACGCAATCGGTCTCGACGACGGAGCCGTCCTTCAAGGTGGCCGCAAGCGACCCATCGGCCTGCTTGTCGATGCGCGCCACGTCGGTGAAGAAGCGCAAGTCGACGCCCTTTTTCACGAGCTCGTCGCGCAGGTGTTCGCGCACGCCCTGGTCAAAGCCGCGCAGGAACAGGGGGCCGCGATAAGCCTGAACGACTTGCGCGCCCAAGCCATTGAAAATAGAGGCGAATTCCACGGCGATGTAGCCGCCGCCCACCACCAGCACGCGGCGCGGCAGCGCCTTCAGGAAAAAGGCCTCGTTGGACGTGATGGCGAGTTCCTTGCCGGGGATGTCCGGCACCTGCGGCCAGCCGCCGGTTGCCACCAGGATGTTCTCGGCGGTATGGCGTTGACCATTGATCTCGACCGTGTGGGGGTCGACGATGCGGGCGTGGCCTTCCAGCAGCGTCACGCCGCTATTGACCAGCAAGTTGCGGTAAATACCGTTAAGACGCTCGATTTCGCGATTCTTGTTGGCGATCAGCGTGGGCCAATCAAACGACGGCTTGCCCGTCGTCCAGCCAAAACCGTGGGCCTGTTCGAAGTCTTCGCTGTAATGGGCGCCGTAGACCAGCAGCTTCTTGGGCACGCAACCCACGTTGACGCAGGTGCCGCCCAGGTAGCGGCTTTCCGCCACGGCCACGCGGGCGCCAAAGCCTGCCGCAAAGCGGGCCGCGCGCACGCCGCCCGAGCCTGCGCCGATTACAAACAGATCAAAATCGAATGCCATGTTGTTTCCTTCGCGTGCGCCTTGCGGGCCCGCGTCACTGTCCGGGAAAACCGTATTTAACACTACCCGGCGTGGCAGATTGATCACGCCGGACATTCCCAAGGCATGACGATTGGCCTACAGTCGTTGCCACGGAGGCATCACGCCGCCCCAATCACCGGAGCGTTTCACTCATGTCGCTTGAAACCTGGCTGGCCTTTTTAGGCGCATCGGCCCTGCTTGTGATGTTGCCTGGCCCCACCATTCTTACCGTCATCAGCTATTCCATCACCCATGGCAAACGCGCCCGCCTGCCGCTGGTGCTGGCGGTGGCGCTGGGGGATTCCACGGCGCTTGTGCTGTCGCTGCTGGGCCTGGGCGCACTGCTGGCGGCGTCCGCATTCTGGTTCACGGTGGTGAAAACCGTGGGCGGGCTGTATCTGCTGTACCTGGGCTTCAAGCTGCTGCGCGCGGGCGTGGCGCCCGCCACGCTGCCCAAGACCGAAGCCGTGAGCTCGCGCTGGAAGCTGTTCGCCAACACCTATCTGGTGACGGCGCTGAACCCCAAGGGCATGATTTTCTTCGTGGCCTTCCTGCCGCAATTCATTGACCCGGCAGGTGACGTCACGCGCCAGCTCTGGATGCTGTCGGCCACGTTTGTCGCCTGCGCGGGGATCAACGCGGCGGCCTATGCGGTGTTTGCCGGATCGGCCCGCCGCTTGCTGTCGTCGCCGCGCGCACAGCGCGGCTTCAACCTGGGCGGCGGCGCCATGCTGTCCGCCGCCGGCATCTGGGCGTTGCTGGCGCGGCGGGTGTAGCAAGCGAACGCCGAAGGGTGCGGCGGCAGCGCTTACGCCAACAATTACGGCAACGCTTACGGCAGCGCCGCCGATACCGCTTCGGGGTCGATCCCGTAACGGGTGATGGCTTCGGCGGCGCGGGCCCGGTCGATCAAGCCGTCATCGGCCAGCGCCTTCAAGGCCGCCAGCGCGATGTGATGGCGGTCTACCTCGAAGAACGCGCGCAGCGCCTGCCGCGTATCTGATCGGCCAAAGCCGTCCGTGCCCAAGGTCACATAGCGCCGCCCGGCCATGAACGGGCGGATCTGTTCAGGCACCGTCCTCATATAGTCGGTGGCGGCCACCACCGGGCCGCTGCTGGCCGACAACGCGGTTTCGGCGTAACCGCGCCGCGCGTCTTCCAGCGGATGCAGGCGGTTCCAGCGCTCGGCCTCGTGGCCGTCACGGCCCAGTTCCGAATAGCTGGTCACGCTCCAGACGTCGGCGGCCACGCCAAAGTCCTGTTGCAGCAAATCGGCGGCGGCCAGGGTCTCGCGCAGAATCGCGCCGCTGCCCAACAATTGCACCCGCAGCTTGCCCGGCGCGCCTTCGCGCAAGCGGTACATGCCTTGCAGGATGCCGGCTTCGGCACCTTCGGGCATCGGCGGGTGCGCCGTTTTTTCGTTGATCAGCGTCAGGTAGTAGAAAACGTCTTCCTCGTCCTGATACATGCGGCGCATGCCGTCCTGCACGATCACGGCAATTTCATAGGCGTAAGCCGGGTCATACGCGCGGCACGACGGAATGACCGAGGCCAGCACCTGGCTATGGCCGTCGTCATGCTGCAAGCCTTCGCCTTCCAGCGTGGTCCGCCCGGACGTTGCACCCAGCAGGAAGCCGCGTGCGCGGATGTCGCCCGCGGCCCAGGCCAGGTCGCCCACGCGCTGAAAGCCGAACATCGAATAGAAGATGTAGAAGGGAATCGTGGCCACGCCATGGGTGCTGTGCGCGGTGGCGGCGGCAATCCATGACGACATCGCGCCCGATTCATTGATGCCCTCTTGCAGAATCTGCCCCTTGCGGTCTTCGCGATAGACGCTTAACTGGTCCGCGTCCTGCGGCGTATACAGCTGGCCCACATGCGAATAGATGCCCACCTGGCGGAACATGCCGTCCATGCCAAACGTGCGCGACTCATCCGGCACGATGGGCACCACGCGCTGGCCGATCACGGGGTCTTTAAGCAGCTGCGCCAAGACCCGCACGAACGCCATCGTGCTTGAAAATTCGCGGCCATCGCTGCCTTTCAGATGCGAGGCGAACGCGTCCAGCGACGGCGTGGCCAACGGGCCGGGGCCAGCCGCGCGGCGCGGCAAATGGCCGCCCGCCCGCGCGATGGCCGCATCGAAGTAGGCCTGCTCGGCGCTGCCGGGCGCAGGCTTGATGTAGGGAATCTGCTCCAGTTGGCCGTCCGGCACGGCAATCGAGAAACGATCGCGAAACGCGCGCACGGCCGGGTCGGCCATTTTCTTTTGCTGGTGGTTGGTATTGGCGGCCTCGCCCGCCGCGCCCATGCCGTAGCCCTTGACCGTCTTGGCCAGAATGACCGTAGGCTGGCCGCGATGCGCCACGGCCGAGGCATACGCCGCGTAGACCTTGGCCGGGTCGTGGCCGCCCCGGTTCAACGCGCCGATCTCGTCGTCGGACAGATGCGCCACCCGTTCCCGCAGCACCGGGTCGGCGCCAAAGAAATGCTCGCGCACATACGCGCCGCCGCGCGCCTTGAACACCTGGTATTCGCCATCCACGCACTGCATCATCCGGCGGCGCAAGCGCCCGTCGTGGTCTTGAGCCAGCAGCGCATCCCAGCCCGCACCCCAGATCACCTTGATGACGTTCCAGCCCGCCCCGCGATACACGCTTTCCAGTTCCTGGATGATCTTGGCGTTGCCCCGCACCGGCCCATCCAGCCGTTGCAGGTTGCAGTTGACGACGAAGATCAGATTGTCGAGTTTCTCGCGGCCAGCCATGGCCACCGCCGCCAGCGTTTCGGGCTGATCCTGTTCGCCATCGCCCAGAAAGCCCCAGACCTTTCGGCCCTGTGCGGGGATCAGTTCGCGGTCTTCCAGATAACGCATGTAACGCGCCTGATAGGCCGCCATCAACGGCCCCAGCCCCATCGACACCGTCGGAAACTGCCAGAACGACGGCATGGTGCGCGGATGCGGATACGAGGCCAGCCCGCCGCCGCCGATCTCGCGCCGGAAGCGGTCAAGCTCGGCTTCCGAGATGCGGCCTTCCAGATAGGCGCGGGCATAGATGCCGGGCGCGGAATGGCCCTGAATGTAGAGCATGTCGCCCAGAAATTCCGGCGTGGCGGCGCGGAAAAAATGGCGGTAACCCGTTTCGTACAGCGTGGTGGCGGACGCATAGGTGGCGATGTGCCCGCCCACGCCCGAGGTCTTGCCGGCCCGCAGCACCATGGCCATGGCGTTCCAGCGCAGGTAGGCGTCCAGGCGCAGCTCAATGCCCACGTCACCCGGGAACGCGGCCTGCACGGCCGGGGCAATGGTGTTCACGTACGGCGTCACGCTGGGCGCGGCATAGCGCCCGTTGGCCGCGCGGTCCTGATTGATCAGTTGATCCAGCAGATAGTGCGTGCGCGGCAGGCCTTCATGCGCCAGCACGGCCTGCATGGCTTCCAGCCATTCCTGGGTTTCCTGCGGGTCGGCGTCTATCGGGTCGGCATCTATCGGGTCAGCGTCTATCGGGTCGAGCGGGGTATCCATGGGCGTCCTCCTTCGGGTGCGTGGCTGGCGCCGGGGTCAGGTCCAACGGCGCCCGCATTTCACATCGTGAATTGCAATTACATCATGTGCAATTGCAATCGTAAAAAGGATCTTGAACAATTGCAAGTGCAACTACTTCAGGACAAATCGGCGCGCACGCTCGTGCGATCGACCGCCCGGCTCTTACAATCGCCGCTGCACTTCTTAATCAACGGGAACGGATCGCATGGCCACGGGCAAGCCTGACGCGTGGAGCCTCTTTCTGACCGCGCATGCGCTGGTCGTCGAGGAAATTGAAAACCGGCTGTCGGCCGCCGACCTGCCTCCGCTGGCCTGGTACGACGCGCTGTGGGCGCTGGAACGCGCGCCCGATGGCACCGCACGCATGTACGAAATGGCCGAACGCATGGTGATCGCGCGCTACAACCTGACGCGATTGATGGACCGCATTGAAGCCGCTGGGCTGGTCGAACGGTTTCGGTCCGACGAAGACCGCCGCGCAACCTACGCACGGCTGACGCCCAAGGGCCGCGCCCTGCGGCGCGAGATGTGGAAGGTCTACGGCCCCGCCATTGACGAACTCTTCCTGTCGCAATTGCCCGAAGCGCAACAGGCCGCCATGGCCGAGAGTTTCCGCCACATCGCCCGCCATGTGCGCGCCAAAACGGCGCGCCCCGCATCCGCCGCCTCTTGAACCAGGAATCCGCGTAATGACCTCCCCCGCTCGCCCGTTGCATATCGGCATCGTCGCCTGCTCCGCCGAAGGGGCGGCGCTGTGTTATCGCACGCTGTGCGCGGAAGGCGCGGCGCGCATGGGGCCGCACGCGCATCCGGAAATTTCACTGCACACGCATTCATTGGCCGACTACGTGGTTTGCCTGGACCAGGGCGACCTGCCCGGCGTGGGCGCGCTGATGCTGTCGTCCGCCGGCAAGCTGGCGCGCGCCGGCGCCGACTTTCTGATTTGCCCCGACAACACCATCCATCAGGCGCTGGGCCATGTGCTGCCGGCGTCGCCGCTGCCCTGGCTGCACATCGCCGAAGCGGTGGCCGCCGACGCCGCGTCGCGCGGGTGTCGGCGCATTGGCATTCTGGGCACGCGCTGGCTGGTGGATAGCGAGGTCTATCCGGAAAAACTGGGCGCGCTGGGGCTGCAGGCCGTGCGGCCTTCGGAAGACGACCGCATTGCAATGGGCCGCATCATCATGGACGAGCTGGTCTATCGCGTGTTCAAGCCGGAGTCGGTGGCGCGGCTGCAAACCATCATCGAACACTTGCGCGATGCCGGTTGCGATGCGGTGGTGCTGGGCTGCACGGAACTGCCGCTGGTGTTGAACGACGCAAATTCGGTGCTGCCCACGCTGGACTCCACCCGGCTGCTGGCGCGCGCGGCGCTCACCGCGGCCATCAACGCGGCCTTGCCCGGCACCCACTCCTTCGCTGACTGCGGCTAAATCTGGTCCAGGCCGTATTGGCGCAGCCGGTCCAGGTCCAGCACCTTGATCTGGTTGTACGCCAGCGCCAGGATGCCCAGGTCAGCCAACAGCTGCAAGGCCTGATTGACCCGCTGGCGCGACAGGCCGGTCAGATAGCCAAGTTCTTCCTGCGAGATCGCCAGCGTCAAGTCCGTGGACGGATACAGCTGCGGGTTGAACAACTGCGCAAGCGACTGCGCCACGCGGGCATCCGCATCCAGCAGCCGATGGTTCTGGATGGACGCAATGAACTCGCCCATGCGGTCGTTCAACTGCCCGATGACAAAGTGCGAAAACGGCAGGCTGGCCGCCAGCAGCGCGTGAAAGGTGGCGGCCGGCACCGACATTACCAGCGACGGTTGAATGGCCACCACGTCGTACTTGCGCAGCTCGCGCTTGATGACGCTGCCTTCGCCAAACCAGCCGCCCGGCGGCACGCCGGAAAACGTGCAACTGCGCCCCGATTCGTTGTAGATCGCCAGCTTCAGCAAGCCCGTGTGCACGCCCAGCCAATAGTCCGACGGCGCATTGCGCCGCGCGACCCATGCCCCGCTGCCCACGTGTTCGGCGCGCGCCGTCGCCAGCACCAGATCCTGGTGGCGGGCGTCCAGCGCGCCGAACCAGGCACAGGCCCGAAACAGGCTCGCAAGCTCCGTGGCGGAAACAGGGTTTAAAACATCGGACATGGGTGAAAACCGTGTAAAACAGGAAAATTGCGGGCGCGGACGGCGGTCTGTCATGCAGACGACAGACAGTATTTTCCGGCCGGCCCTACGCTCACGCAAGCGACGGGGATCAACCTTTTCCCCGAAATAATTAAGGGGCGCCTTGCGCGTTCCAATCGGAGACAACGCATGAGCAGCATGTTCGACCATGGCCTGGCGCGCCGCGACGCCAACTACGAAGCCTTGACGCCCGTGGATTTCATTGCGCGCGCCGCCGAGGTATACGGCAACCGCCTGGCCGTGGTGCATGGCAAGGTGCGCCGCACGTGGGGCCAGACCTATGAACGCGCCCAACGGCTGGCCGGCGCGCTGGCGCAGGCCGGTATCCAGCGCGGCGATACCGTCGCCGTCATGCTGCCCAACATTCCCGCCATGGTCGAGGCCCACTTCGGCGTGCCAATGCTGGGCGCCGTGCTCAACACCTTGAACACCCGGCTCGATACGCCCAGCGTGCTGTTCATGCTGGGCCACGGCGAAGCCCGCGCGCTGATCGTTGACACCGAATACAGCGACGTCGCGCAGCGCGCCCGCGCCGAATTCCCGCATTTGAAGATCGTGTCCGTGCACGACCTGGCATCCGCGCCCGCCACCCTGCCCGGCGCGACCGACTACGAAGCCTTCCTGGCCGACGCGCCCGCCACGTTCGACTGGAAGCCGCCCGCTGATGAATGGGACGCCATCGCGCTGAACTACACGTCAGGCACCACCGGCGACCCGAAGGGCGTGGTCTACCACTACCGCGGCGCCTACCTGAACGCCATCAGCAACATCCTGGAATGGGACATGCCCAAGCACGCGGTCTATCTGTGGACGCTGCCCATGTTCCATTGCAATGGCTGGTGCTTCCCGTGGACGGTTGCCGCGCGCGCAGGCGTGAACGTGTGCCTGCGCAAGTTTGATCCCCAGACCGTGTTCGACCTGATCCGTGCCGAAGGCGTCACGCATTACTGCGGCGCGCCCATCGTGCAAAGCGCGCTGGCGAATGCGCCCGCCGAAATGCGCGCCGGCATCACGCATACAGTGCGCACGATGGTCGCGGGCGCCGCGCCCGCGCCGGCCGTCATCGCGAAGTTGCGCGACATCGGCTTCGAGCTGACCCACGTTTATGGCCTGACGGAAGTCTATGGCCCGGCCGCCGTCTGCGCCCGCCAGGAAGCGTGGGACGCGCTGGACGACGAACGCCGCGCCCTGCTGACCGCGCGCCAAGGCGTGCGCTATCACTTGCAGGCGGGCGTGTCGGTGCGCAACCCCGAAACCATGGAAGAAGTGCCCGCCGACGAACAGACCGTGGGCGAAGTCATGTTCCGCGGCAACATCTGCATGAAGGGCTATCTGAAGAATGACCGCGCCACCGACGATGCGTTTGCAGGCGGCTGGTTTCACACGGGTGACCTGGGCGTGATGACGGCGGACGGGTACGTGCGCATCAAAGACCGCAGCAAGGACATCATTATTTCGGGCGGTGAAAACATCTCGAGCATCGAAGTCGAAGACGCGCTGTATCGCCACCCGGCCGTGGCCGCCGTGGCGGTGGTGGCTATGCCCGACCCGAAGTGGGGCGAAACGCCGTGCGCCTTCGTCGAACTGAAGCCCGGTTGCGCGGCCACCGCCGAAGAGATCATCGCGCACTGCAAGCTGCTGCTGCCCGGCTTCAAGGTGCCGCGCGCGGTGCGCTTTGGCGAACTGCCCAAGACGTCCACCGGCAAGATCCAGAAGTTCGAATTGCGCGCCGCGGTCGGCGCGACCCAGGCCATTGATGTGGCCAATCCCGATGCGAAGTCCGACGCCACGCCCAACGCCAATCCCGGCGCCGCCCCCGTGGCCAATCCCAAGAAAGCCGTCTGAACGCCGGCGCCAACACCCCCAATCAGGAGCTCCGAGGCCATGACGTACCAAGCCCCCGTGAAAGACATGTTGTTCGTGTTGAACCATCTGGCCGGCCTGCCGCAAGTTGCCGCGCTGCCCGGTTACGAGGAGGCCACGCCCGACACCGCCCAAGCCGTGCTGGAAGAATCCGCCCACTTCGCCGCCGATGTGCTGGCGCCGCTGAACCACGCCGCCGACCGCGAACCCAGCGCCTGGCGCGACGGCAAGGTCACAACCTCGCCCGGCTTCAAGCAGGCCTTCCGCCAATACACCGAAGCCGGCTGGCAAGGCATGTCGCATCCCGTCGAATACGGCGGCCAGGGCCTGCCCGGCCTGATCGGCTCGCCCTGCTCTGAAATGCTGAACGCCGCCAACCTGTCGTTCGCGCTGTGCCCGCTGCTGACCAACGGCGCCATCGAAGCCTTGCTGACCGCCGGCTCGCCCGAACTGAAAGCACGCTTCATCGGCCCCATGATTTCGGGCCAATGGACCGGCACGATGAACCTGACCGAGCCGCAGGCCGGTTCCGACCTGGCCATGATCCGCACGCGCGCACAACCCGTGGGCGATGGCACGTACCGGCTGTCTGGCACCAAGATCTTCATCACCTACGGCGACCACGACCTGACCGAAAACATCCTGCACCTGGTGCTGGCCCGGTTGCCCGACGCGCCCGAAGGCGTGAAGGGCATTTCGCTGTTCCTGGTGCCCAAGTTTCTGGTGAACGAAGACGGCTCGCTGGGCGCCCGCAACGACGTCGAGTGCGTGTCGATTGAGCACAAGCTGGGCATCAAGGCCAGCCCCACCGCCACGCTGCAATTCGGCGACGCGGGCGGCGCGCTGGGCTATCTGGTCGGCCAGGAAAACCGCGGGCTGGACGCGATGTTCATCATGATGAACGCCGCGCGCTACGCGGTGGGCGTGCAGGGCATCGCCATCGCCGACCGCGCCTATCAGCATGCGCTGGCCTACGCCGCCGAACGCGTGCAGAGCCGCCCGGTTGACGGCTCATCGCGCGAAGCCGTGCCCATCATCCAGCACCCCGACGTGCGCCGCATGCTGGGCACGATGCGCGCGCTGACCGAAGCCGGCCGCGCGCTGGCGTATGTCACCGCCGGCCATGCCGATCTGGCGCACGCCAGCCCCGACCCCACCGAACGCAAACACCAGTTGGCCATCCAGGAATTCCTGGTGCCCATCGTCAAAGGCTGGTGCACCGAAATGTCGATCGACGTCGCCAGCCTGGGCGTGCAGGTGCACGGCGGCATGGGCTTCATCGAGGAAACCGGCGCCGCGCAGTACTACCGCGACGCCCGCATCCTGACCATCTATGAAGGCACCACCGCCATCCAGGCGAATGACCTGGTCGGCCGCAAGACCTTGCGCGACGGCGGCGCGGTGGCGCAGGCCTTGCTGGCCGGCATCCAGCAAACGGAAAAGGAGCTGGAATCGCGCAGCGAGCCGGCCGCTGCCCTGGTGCTCAAGCCGCTGCGCCAGGCGCGGATGGCGTTGGCGAATGTGGTGGACTTCGTGCTGGCCAACGCGGCCAGCGCGCCCAACGCCGTCTTCGGGTCGGCCGTGCCGTATCTGCTGCTGGCGGGCACGACGCTGGCCGGTTGGCAGATGGCGCGCGCGTTGCTCGCGAGCCTGGACCATCGCCAGGAAGACCCGGCGTTCCACGACGCCAAGATCGCCACGGTGCAGTGTTACGCCTTGCACAAGCTGACGCAGGCGCCGGGCTTGGCGGCGGTGGTGCTGGGTTCGAAGGAGTACGACGTTCAGCCTTGAGCGGGAAGGCCGCGGGGTCGTGGCTTGGCGCGTCGCTTGGACACGGAGCGACGCAGCGAGCGCAACAACGAGCAGATCAACGAGCACAACGGCGGGCACAACAACGAGCACAACGGCGGGCACAACACCGCGACTCGTAGCGCAACGACAAGCGCGCCCCGCAGCGCGATAGCGTGTGCATGACCCAGATAGACCGCCTTGATTGGCGGTCTATTTGCATGCGCGATCGGACGGGTTTCGCGCCTGCCCAGTCATTAAGCATATAACCAGAAAGAATAAAGAACAGGAATAAACATATTTAAAATCATTAAACGGACACCGGAAAACCCTTTGCCCGTAGGCAAAGCGCCAGCCGCATCAAGGCGCGATTCACAGGATTCCCCATGTTCCGCAAGCTCTTGATCGCCACCCTGCTGTCCGCTGCCGCCGCCTCTCCCGCCCTGTCCGCCCCGCCCGTCCTGGAAATCGGTTATCTGCCGATCTTGCCCGACGCGCAATTGTTCGTCGGCCTGGAAGAAGGCACGCTGCAAGCCAAGGGCGCCCCCGCGCCCAAGCTGGTGCAATTCCAGAGCGGCCCGGCGCTGACGCAAGCGCTGATCGCCGGCCAGCTGGACGCCGCCTACGTGGGCATCGGGCCGGCGCTGGTGGCGCGCGCCAAGGGCGCGCCGATCAAGGTCGTGGCGTCGAACATCGTTGAACAGGTCAACGTGGTGGCGCTGGGTCCGCTGGCGCCCTACTTCGCATCAGGCGACCCGGCCACCGCCTTCGCCCGCTTCGCCAAGGATCACGGCCGCAAGCCCGTCATCGCCAGCTACCCCAAGGGCGCCGTGCCCGAAGCCGCGTTGCAATATTGGCTGCGCAATCAAATCAAGGCCGATCCGGCCAGCGTCGAACTCATCTACCAAGGCGAAGCCCAGATCCAGCAATCGCTGCTGACGGGCGCCATTGATGGCGCGGCCATCCTCGAACCCACGGTCACGACCGTGCTGACCCGCGCCCCGGAATCGCGCGTGGTGGCGCGGGGGTCCGAGCTGTTTCCCAAGCAGCCGGGCGCCGTGCTGCTGGTGCGTGAAAAGCTCATCGCCGACCATCCCGACACCGTGCAGCAACTGGTGAACGCGCATCTGGCGGCCACTGCGCTGTTGAAGAATGACCCGGCCAAGGCCGCGGGCTACGTGCAGAAATACGTGGGCGGCGGCCGTCTGGACCGCGCGCTGGTCGAAAAAGCCATCCGCAGCTCGCGCGACCAGTTCGAGGCGAACCCGCACGCCATCGTCAACGCCACGGCCGAACTGCAAACGTTCCAGGCCACGCTTGGCACGGTGGAAGCGCCGCCCGTGGATGTGAAGCAATTGTTCGACACCCGCTACTACGACAAGGCCGCCAAGCCATGAGCCAGGCCGCACACGCGATCGCCACACCGCAATCATCGCCACAGTCCGCTGCCCGCAACGGCCCGCCGCCCTGGCTGGCCGCCGCGCGCCGGGCGGCCTATGGCATTGCCGGGCTGATCATTTTCATTGGCATCTGGAAAGCCGCGCTGATCTGGGAATGGGCGCCGCGCGGCACCCTGCCCGATCCGTTCGCGCTGCCCGGCACCTTGGCGCAGGAATGGCAATCGGGCCGTTTGCTGCCCGCCATCGGGTCCAGCCTGGTGCACTATTTCTGGGGGCTGGCGTTAGGCACCGCGCTGGGCTTCGGCGTGGGGCTGGCTGCCGCAACGCTGCCGCGTTTTGATCTGATGCAGGCGTATCTGGCCCGCATCCTGCGCCCGATTCCGCCGCTGGCCTGGGTGGTGTTCGCCATCGCCTGGTTCAAGGTCAGCCACGCGGGCGCGGCCTTCGTCATCGCCATCGGCGTGTTCTGGGTGAACTACTTCGCCACCTACAGCGCCGTGCGCAACGTAGACCCGCGCTATTACGAACTGGCCCGCGCGTTTGGCCATGGCGGCTATCTAGCGCGCGCGTTTTCCGTGACGCTGCCCGCCATCGCGCCCGGCGCATTATCAGGCGTGCGCACCGGCATCGGGCAGGCCTGGATGACCTTGATCGCGGCCGAACTGCTGGGCGTGCCGGGCATGGGCCAAGAGATGAACGCGGCCGCCGGCGTGGGCGCGTACGACGCCGTGGTCGTCTACATGCTGATCATTTCGCTGGTCTACACAATCTGCGATCTGGCGTTCTCCGCCGTCGAAAGCAAGGTGCTGCAATGGCGTCCGTAATTGAATTTTCGAAGCTGTCTTATCAGCATCCGGGTGCGGCCGCGCCGGTTATCCAGGGCTTGTCGTTGCAGATCGAAGCGGGCAGCTTTGTGGCGGTGGTGGGCGGATCGGGGGTGGGCAAGTCCACCTTGCTGCGCGCCGCGGCCGGGCTGACCGAGCCCACGTCCGGCGATGTCCGCTTCCAGGTGCAGCCGCGTCCGGGCCGCCGCACGCGCGCCGTGGTCTTTCAAGACAGCCGCCTGATGCCGTGGCGCACGGTGGGCGGCAATGTTGGCTATGGGCTGGAAGGCCTGGGGCTGGACCGCGAAGAAAAGTCGCAACGCATTGCCTCGGCGTTGCAACTGACGGACATGGCCGACTACGGCCGGCGCTGGCCGCATCAGCTGTCGGGCGGGCAGGCGCAACGGGTGGGCATTGCCCGCGCGCTGGCTGTCAAACCCGACCTGCTGTTGATGGACGAACCTTTCAGCGCCGTTGACGCCATCACGCGCCGCAACCTGCAACAAGAGTTGATCCGCGTCTGGCAGGCTTCTGGCGCCGCGGTGTTGTTCGTCACGCACGACATCGAAGAAGCGGTGTTTCTGGCCGACAAGGTCGTGGTGCTGGGCGGGCATCCCGCCAACATCGTGGGCAGTTACGATATCGGCCTGCCGCGCCCCCGCGACCGTGGCGCGGCGGCCTTTGCCGCGCAGGTGGCGGCCATCGCCCACACGCTGGAACACCACTGACATGATTCAACTGCTGATACACGCGCCCACGCCCGCCTCGCTGGACCGCGCCCGCCGCAACGCCGCGAACCTTAAAAAAGCTGACCCACAAGCCCGGGTGGAGATCGTGGCCAACGCTGGCGCCGTGGCCGCCGCGCTGGCCGAACCGCATGCCACGGACGAACATCTGGTGCTGTGCCAGAACACGCTGACCGCAACCGGCGCCGAGGCCCCGGCGCAGGTGCAAACGGTGCCGGCGGCGGTGCTGCATATTGCGCAGCGTCAAGCGGACGGCTGGGCGTATATGCGGGCTTGAAGGATGGGCTTGAAGGATGGGCTTGAACTACGGGCTTGAAATCACGAGCGTAATTCAGCACCGCAACGGCTGCGATACCTTGCGCGGCAAGGTCGCCACCCAGAACAGCAGCGCCGCCGCGCTGATGCCCGCGCCCAGCGCACACACCCCCAGCCAGCCCGCGCGCGCATACACCGCCGTGGAGGCAATGCCGCCCAGCCCGCTGCCCACCGCGTAAAACATCATGTAGGCCCCGACCAGGCGGCTGTGCGCCTGCGCGCTGATGCTGAAGATCATCGTCTGATTGGTCACGTGCAACGCTTGCAGCGCCACGTCCAGAATCAGCACACCCAGCGCCAGCGCCCACAGGCTGTGGTCCAGCAACGCAATGGGCGCCCACGCCAGGCAAAGCAGCAACAGGCCCGCGCCCGTGGTGCGCTGCGCGAACCCGCTATCAGCCCAGCGCCCGGCCCGCGCCGCCATCAACACGCCCAACACGCCGACCAGCCCGAACGCACCAATCGCCGTGTGCGACAAGCCATGCGGCGGCACGCTCAACGGCAACACCAGCGCCGTCCAGAATGCGCTGATGGCCGCAAACATCAGCAAGGCGATCATGCCGCGCACGCGCAGCACCGGTTCGGTGGCCAGCAACGTGTACAGCGAACGCAGCAGCGCCCAGTACGACAGGTTCGCCGTGGGCAAGCGGCGTTGCGGCAGGCGGCGCATCAGCACCCCCGCCAGCACGGCGGCCACCAGCGCCGACACCACATACACCGCCCGCCACCCCGCGGCATCCGCCACCACGCCCGCCACCGTGCGCGCCAGCAGCAAACCAATCACCACCCCGCCCTGCGCCGCGCCCACGACACGCCCGCGCTCACCGGGCGCGGCCAACGCGGCGGACAGCGCCAGCAAGCCCTGCGTCATCGCCGTGCCCAGCAAGCCCAGCGCCACCATGCCGGCCAGCAGCCAGGGCGTGTTGGACGACAGCGCCACCGCCAGCAACGCCAGCACCAGCAGGCCCAATTGCCCGATCATCAAGCGGCGCCGGTCCAACAAATCCCCCAGCGGCACGACGAACAGCAAGGCCAGCGCGCAGCCCAATTGCGTGGCGGTGACTACAACGCCCACCGCGCCCTCGTCCAGCGCGAACTCGCGGCCGATGGCATCCAGCAAAGGCTGCGCGTAATAGACGTTGGCCACGCTCAACGCGCAAGCCACGGCCAGCAGCAACACCGTCGACGTGGGCAGACGGGCGTCGGATTCCCCCCTTGCAGGGTCAGATTGCGGCAGCATCAGGTTTCCTCTTGTGGTTTTATTACGAAACCAGAATGCTAGATCTTAAGGTTTTATAATGCAACCGTTATGTCCGATGCGCAGTCCCCCGTCTTCTACTTGCTTAAGGGTTCGACATGGTCAAACGCACCAGCCTTGAAGGCGCCGCCTGTCCGGTGGCGCGTTCCTTAGACGCGATCGGCGAC
The DNA here is from genome assembly GCF_042957345.1 of Achromobacter sp. NPDC008082. Taxonomy (NCBI): domain Bacteria; kingdom Pseudomonadati; phylum Pseudomonadota; class Betaproteobacteria; order Burkholderiales; family Alcaligenaceae; genus Achromobacter; species Achromobacter sp. NPDC008082. The sequence goes on along the minus strand of NZ_JBIBIB010000005.1, from coordinate 334,863 downwards.
TGGTGGTCGCTGTTGATCGTGCGCGATGCGTTTGATGGGTTGCGCCGCTTTGGTGAATTCCAGAAAAGCCTGGGCGTGGCCAAAAACATTCTGAGCGACCGGCTGCGCACGCTGGTCGCTCACGGCATTCTTGCCGTGGCTCCCGCGTCGGACGGCAGCGCCTACCAGGAATACGTGCTCACGGACAAAGGCCGCGCGCTGTTCCCCGTCATCGTGGGCCTGCGTCAATGGGGCGAAGACCATTACTACGGCCCGTCAGAAGCCCACTCCACCTTGATCGACCGCAAGCGCGGCCAGCCGGTGCGCCGCCTGGAAATCCGCGCGCAAGACGGACGCTTGCTGGAACCGGACGACACGCTGGTGCAGAAAACGGCGCAGGGCGTTTAAGCCGCTGGCGGCCACCCCCCCGTCCCCAACGCCGTTGGCGAGTACGCGTCGAATTTCCACCGCAGCGCCAACGCGCCGGGCCGCCGGACTACGCGTTGCACCTCCACACGCCAGAGCCGTTCCGCGCCGGCGAAGGTGTCGATCTCGGGGCTGTCCAACACCACTTCCGCGCGGCCCGACACTTGCAGGATGTCACCCCGTTCAAAGTCGACGAAGAGGAGGCCCGCACGCGGGTTCGCCACGATGTTGCCCAGCGTGTTGAAGAACCGGTTGCCTGAAAAATCGGGAATGGTCAGCACGTTGCCGTCCACCCGCACGAAGCCCGGCTTGCCGCCCCGGTGCGACACATCCACCGAGCGGCCGCCGCTTGCGTCGTCGTCAACATAGGTCGCCACGAAGAACGTGTCGGACGCCTGGATCAGCGCGCGGGCGGCGTCGTCCAGCTGCGCTTTCTCTTGCGGTGCGGCGGCGAATCGCAATGCGGGCGAGCGCGAAAAATAAAACTCGCGCGACTGGATGTACTGCGGGCAATTGCCGAAGGACTGCGCCACCGCCACGTCGAAACGCTTGCCGTCCCAGGCCGCGATGCGGCCATTCATGCGATTGCGCCGGCGGGTGTGCAGTTCGATGCCCAGCAGGCCGACTGACTTGCCCTGCGCCAGGCCGGCTCGCAGCGGGTCGTCGGCATCCGGCACGGCCGCCACGCGCAGCAGGTGGGGGTCTGGCGACATCGCAAACCCCGGCTGGCCTTCCAGCACGCCGGCCCAGGGGTCGCCCTGCTCGTCCACCGTTCCCATCACCAGAAACGGCAGCTGCGCGAAGAACGCGCGGTGCTGGTCCGGCATGTAGTCGCGCAGCAGCTTGGGGCCAATCTGCGCCATGCGCTCGGCCATGCCAACGTGCGCATGCAGCGCGCGTTCGCCGGCATGCCAGGGCGAGGTATCAGGGTGGGATTCAGCGGGGATCATGATGCGTTCCTTGCCGGGGGTGACAGCGTTCAAGCCGTCTAAACGTGTTCAGCCGATGAAGGCGATGACGGCGACTACCCATTCAAGCCGCTTGCAAGCCGGCCGCCGTGCGCGCCATGGGCACGAAGCGCGGCAAGGACTCGATGCGGGCAAGCCAGTTGCGGATGTTCGGATACCCCGTCAGCGCCACATTGCCTTCGGGCGCATGCGACACATAGGTGTAGCAGGCCACGTCCGCGATGGTCGGGGCGTCGCCCGCCAGGAAGTCGCGGCGGCTGAGTTCGCTGTCCATCACCGCCAGCAAGGCATGCGCGCGCGCCAGCGTGGCGTCGGCATCGAACGCCGCGCCGAATACGGTGATGAGCCGCGCGGCGGCGGGTCCGCTGGCCAAGGGGCCGGCCGCCACCGACAGCCAGCGCTGCACCGTGGCCGCCCCCACGGCGTCTTCGGGCAACCACGCAGCGCCGCCGTAGCGCTTGGTCAGGTAGACGAGGATGGCGTTGGAATCCGCCACCACGGTGCCGTTATCGTCAATCACCGGCACCTGGCCGAAGGCGTTTAGCGCCAGAAATTCGGGGCGCTTCTGTTCGGCCTGGCGCAGGTCGACGTCAACGCAGCGATGCGGCACGTCAAGCAAAGACAACATCAGTGCAACGCGATGCGCGTGGCCAGACAAGGGGAAGCTGTAGAAGGTCAACGGAGCGGCAGACATGGCGAAGTTCCAAATGGATTAGCGATGCCTGCATCTTGAGCCGATGCGCTCCGGCCGTGAACCGCCAGCGGCGGCAAGACACTATTACAGAAACTGAAAGAACGCGCGGCCTATACCGGCAGCGCCGCCAGATCCCGGCGCAAGGCCTCCACGCAGAACTCCACAAAGCTGCGCACCTTGGCCGAGCTGCGCCGGCCTTCGGGGTACACCACATGCACCGGCATGGGCGGCGCTTCGAATTCGCGCAGCACCACTTGCAAGGCGCCGCTTTGCAGGTGGCCGGCCACTTGATACGACACCACCTGCGTCAGCCCCCAGCCTTCGCACGCGGCCAGCACGGCGGCCTGAAACGACGTGACCGTCAGCTGCGATTCCATGCTCAGGCGGTGCAGTTCGCCGTCTTGCATGAAGCGCCATTGCGCGCTGCGCCCTTCCATGGCGGCGGTGATCGTGCAGCGCCGTTGCAACGCTTCCAGATCTTCCGGCACACCGTGTTCGCGCAGGAATTCGGGCGACGCGCAGACCACGCGGCGCACCTGCCCCACCGGCACCGCCGTCAATGACGAATCCGGCAAGGGGCCGATGCGCACGGCCACGTCCACGCCCTCGTCCATCAAATTCACCACGCGGTCAACAAGCAAGGTGCGCACCGACACTTCGCGATGCGCGCGCAAGTAGCCCAGCACCGCCGGCATCACGTGCAGCTCGCCAAAGAGCGCGGGCGCGGTGATGTGCAGCGCGCCACGCGGGGCGGCCATGACGCCGGCGGCGGCGTCGTCGGCTTGCTCGACCTCATCCAGAATGCGGCGGCAGTCGGCGGCATAGCGCTGGCCCGCTTCGGTCAGACGCAAGCTGCGCGTGGTGCGCACCAGCAGCAACGCGCCCAGCCGCCGTTCAAGCGCCGCCACGCTGCGCGTCACCGTCGGCGCCGACATGGCCAGACGCCGGGCGGCGGCGGCGAAGCTTTGCGCGTCGGCCACGGCCAGGAACACGGTCATTTCATGGAATCGATTCATGGTGGGGTCTCGGTGTTGCGCGGCCTACAGGCGGGCGGCGCTGTCCTGGATGCACTGGCGAACGATATCGCCTAACGCGGCCGCGACGGGATCGGGCTGCGCCTGGCTGCGATACAGCGATAGCGCGATGGATGGCAGCGCCGGCAACGCGTGCTCGCCCGGGGCCAAGGCGCGCACCGCTGCGGGCAACCCAAGCGGGGTGCGCACCGTCACCCCCAGGCCCGCCGCCACCGCCGCCCACAACCCCGCCAGACTGGGGCTGGTGTAGACCGCACGCCACGGCTGATTGGCGCGGTCCAACGCGCCCGTCGCGCAGCTGCGAAACAGGCAAGGCGCTTCGAAGGCCACCAGCGGCACCTCGCCCGCGTCATCCCGCAGCGACGCGGACGCGGGTTGTGCGGGGCCGATCCAGCGCATCGGCAAGTCCAGCAAATGCTGCGCATGCGGCACCCGCGCGTCGTGATCCCAGGCCAGCGCCAGATCCAACTGGCCGAGCGCAATGCGTTCCAGCAAATCCGTGTTGCGCGCGACCCGCGCTTCGATCCTGACTTTCGGGTGCGCCCGCGCAAATTGCCCCAACACCTGAGGCAGCAGCATTTCGCCGAAGTCTTCCTGCAAACCCAGGCGCACGATGCCTTGCAGCTCAACGCCGCGCACGGCGCGCGCCGCCTGATCGTTCAAGTCCAGCAATCGGCGGGCGTACGCCAGCATCGTTTCCCCGGCGTCGGTCAACGCCAGGCCACGCCCTTCTTTGCGCAGCAGCGGCACGCCGGCCTGTTCTTCCAGCTTCTTCATCTGAGCGCTGACCGCCGACGTCGACCGGCCCAGCCGATCCGCCGCCCGCCCGAAGCTGCCCAAGTCCACGCCTGCGACGAAGCTGCGCAGCACGTCCAGGTCGAAGGTGATCTGCCGCATGGTGGTCCTAAATGAATAGTCCTGATTTTCAAAACTATCTAATCAATATTTCCTGATTTTCAGAACGATAGCAGAGGCGCAGACTGGCCGGGTCCTTTTTTGATTTGTCTGCTGGAGCCTTGCATGCCTATCACCCCTGACCCCGCCGAACGCCCCGCCCACCGCTGGAAAGTGCTGGCCGTGGGCGTGGCCGCCAACGCCGCCTTCTCCGCCGCCGCCGCGGGTTTGCCGACCACCGCCGTGTTCATGCGCGCGGGCTACCGGCTGGACAACGATCAACTGGGCCTGGCATTGGGCCTGATGGGCCTGGGCGTAGCGCTGTTCGAGCTGCCCTGGGGCTTGCTGACCGACCGCTGGGGCGACCGCCCGGTGCTGCTGACCGGCCTGGGCGCCACCGCCGCGGCGTTGGCATGGATGAGCCTGTACGCCGCCCCGGCCGGCGCCGACGTGCCTGGCTTGTGGCTGCTGGCGCTGGGCCTGTTGCTGGTGGGCATGCTGGGCGGCAGCGTCAACGGCGCCAGTGGCCGCGCGGTGATGGCCTGGTTCGACGAAGGCGAACGCGGCCTGGCGATGAGCATCCGGCAAACCGCGGTGCCGTTGGGCGGTGGGCTGGGCGCGTTATTGCTGCCGTGGCTGGCGGCGCACGCCGGCTTCGCGGCGGTGTACGGCGTGCTGGCGGGGATGTGCGCCACGGCCGCCCTGCTTGCCGTCTGCTGGCTGCGCGATCCGGCAAAGCCAGGCAGCGTAGCGCCGTCTCATCACTCGTCCACCGCCACGCCGTTACGCGATGCGCGCGTCTGGCGGGCGGCCATCGCCATCGGGGTGATGTGCTGCCCGCAATTTGCCGTGCTGACCTTCGCCACCGTCTTCCTTCACGACTTCAGCCACGCCGGTATCGGCACGTTGACGGCGGTGATGGTGGCCGTGCAGCTGGGTGCAATGGTGGCGCGCATTGCCGCGGGCCGGTGGACCGACCGCCATGGCAACCGGCGCGCCTTTCTGCGCCGCTGCGTGCAGTTGAGCTTTGTATTGTTTGCCGCGCTGGGCGCGTTGGCCTGGGCCATCACCGACACCGCATCGGCGCCGTTGGCCGTGATGGCAGTGGCGTGCCTGCTGGCGGCGGCGGGCATCTGCGCGTCGGCCTGGCATGGGGTGGCGTACACGGAACTGGCAACGCTGGCGGGCGCGCAACGCGCAGGCACGGCGCTGGGCATGGCCAATAGCTGCGTCTACCTGGGTCTGTTCCTGACGCCGCTTGCCATTGCGCATGGCGTTGCGGCAAGTTCGTGGCCCTTGGTTTGGGCGGTGGCGGGCCTGTGCATGCTGGCCGCGCTGCCCTTGCTGCCCCGGCCAGCCGCGCCGGCCCGGCCGCGCGTTACGCCTGAAATTCCTGGTTCAGCCAGCCCAGAAACGCTTTGACCGGCGGATGGCGTTCACGGCCCGGCGCGCACAGCGCGGTGTAGGCCGAACCCGGCACCTGCACGTCGGGCCGCACAGCGGCCAAGGTGCCCGCGCCGACGCTGTCCGACACCATCACGGAACTGGCCAGCACCAGCCCCTGCCCGGCAATGGCCGCCTGCAACGCGTAGTGCTCTTCCGCATAGGCATGCAGGGCCGAGGGCTTGCGCCAGGCGGGCAAGCCGGCGGCGCCGCACCATGCCTGCCAGCCCTGTTCGTACAGCTCCGAATCCCGCCAGCGCACGGTCACCAACGCCGGCGCGCGATGTGCGCTGCGCTTGCCCATGTGGGCAAGCAACGCTGGCGCGCCGTAGACGCCAAACCACTCCTGTAATACGCAGACGGTGTGCAGCGCCGGATACGTGTGCGCGCTGTAGCGCACGGCCACGTCCACGCTGGCGTCTTGCAGCAGATCCACCGGCTCGGCGCTGGCATTCAGATTCAGCTGGTACTGCGGAAAGGCCTGATAGAAGCGGCCAAGTCTGGGCACCAGCCACAAGGCTGCAAACGAATGCGTGGTGGATACCGTCAACGCCCCGGATGCGGGCGCGGGCCGCAGCGCGTCCAGCGTCTGCGCAATGTCCAGCAAGCCGCCATGCACGCTGACAAACAGGCGCGCGCCCTTGTCCGTCAGCCGCACACCGCGCGGCACCCGGTCAAACAGCGCGCATCCCGCCTGGCGCTCCAGCGCCTTGATCTGATGCGATACCGCCGTGGGTGTGACCGACAGCTCGGCCGCCGCCAGCTTGAAGCTGCGCAGCCGGGCGGCCGCTTCAAAGGCGCGCAAGGCGGTAACGGGTAATGAGGCGAACATGGCTCGGCTGATGCGGATGAATGTGCAGATGAATGTGCAGATGAATGTGCAGATGAATAGTGCTGCTGAATAGTGCAGATAAATTATGCAGATGAAATGAATTCATCTTAATCAAGGAATCGTCATTTGTCGCGGGGAGCCAGACTTTCTACATTGGGACATCGATAGCGATCCATCGACATCAAGCCCTTCTCCCCCATCACGGCACCCCGTCAGCAAACAAGGATATCGACATGAATTCACCTCATCAATCAAAGCGCCTGCTCATCCTGGTGGGCAGCCCCCGCAAAGACGGCAATAGCGCGGCATTAGGCGCGGCCGCACAACGCGGCGCCCAGGCGGCCGGCACCGCAGCCAGCCTATTGTTCCTGGACGATTACATCCAGGGTTTCCTGCCCGATCTGCGGCAACGGCCCGTGCCCGCCGACCGATACGACGAACTATTCCTGGAACATTTTCTGCCTGCGGACGGCGTGTTGTTCTGCACGCCGATCTACTGGTACGGGATGTCGGCGCAGACCAAGGCGTTCTTCGACCGCTCGTTCAGCCACTACGCGGGCGCGGGGCCAGAGCCGGAACGGGTCAAGGCGCGCATGACGGGCAAGCGGCTGGGGCTGGCGGTGGCGTCCGAGGAAACCTACCCCGGCGCGGCGTTGGGCATCGTGCATCAATTGCAGGAATTTTCCCGTTATACCCATTCGGACTTTGTTGGCTACGTGCATGGTGCGGGCAACAATCGCGGTGAAATTGCGGCCGACCCGCGCCAGCCGCTGCTGGCAGCCGAGCAATTGGGCGCGTCGTTCTTTGAACGGAAGTATTCAGACTACCGCGTGGAAACGCCCCGCCCTCACAACGTCTGGGAACCGGCCGCGCCCGCGCGCAGCAACACGCCGGGCGTGCTGCCGTAAACCTGTTTGAAGACGCGGGTCAGGTGGGCTTGATCCGCGAAACCCACCGCGTGCGCCGCCTGCGCCAGCGGCAAGCCATCGCGTAGCAAGACGCGGGCGCGCGCCACCCGCCAATTGCGCAGCCACGCCTGCGGCGGCAGACCATAGCGGCGCGCGAATTGTTTGACGAGCGTGGTGCGATGGCGGCTCTGCGCGCGCGCCAAGGCTTCCAAGTCTGGCGCGCAAGCGGGATCGGCGGCCATGCGCTCGCGCAGCAGTGCGCACACGTCGGACGCATCCGACGGCGCAGCGTGTGGCAGATCGCCACCATTGGGCGCACCCGAAGGCGCGGCGCGTGGCAGATCGCCCACGTTGGGCGCATCCGAAGGCGCGGCCTGTGGCACATCCCCAACGTTGGGCGCATCCGATGCTGCGCCGGGCAGTTGGGCGTGGGCCGCCAACAGGCTGAATAACGCGGCCGAGAGCCGCTTGCCACGCTCTGCGCCGGCCATCACGTCCGGCGCCAACGCGGCCAGCCACTGCGCACACAAAGCGGGCGCGCTGATTACCGGCCCGGCCAGCCGCGCATCACCGTCGAACAAGGCGCGCGCATGGTCGTTGAACCAGTCGGCGTCGATATACGCCATGCGGTACGCCAGCGGCGCGGCCGAGGTGCCGCCGGTGTGGACCTGGCCGGGCGCGATCACCACCAGATCGCCCTCGCCGGCCACATGAGCTTGCCCATGCACGGTGAAGGAGCAGCGCCCCTGTTCGATGGCGCCAATGGACCAGGCGTCGTGAAAGTGCGGCGCGTAGCGGTACGCGCGCAGATCGGCGATCAGCACGTCGCCGGGCAGGCCCGCGCCGCAATGCCAGATGTGTTGGGAAACCGCCATGAAACCGCCATCTTGGGGCTAGCTGAAATAGTGGCCGTCGGAGCTCAGCGACCAGGCCAGCAGCCACGCGTTACGAGGATTTTCTCCCACCCGGCGGATGGCGTAGGGCCACCAATCGGCGCCAAAGGGAAGATAGACCCTGACGTTATAGCCCAAGCCGCGCAGGGCCAGTTGCCAGTCGGGGCGCACGCCGTAGAGCATCTCGAATTCGAACGCGTCCGGCGCCCATCCGCGCTCACGCGCCAGCGTCATGATGGCGCCCGCCAAGCGGTCGTCATGCGTGCCGAAGACGGGGTAGAAGCCAGACTCGCGGGCCTCGCGCGACAACATGATGCCGGCCGCGTCCAGATAGGCTTGATCGATGCGCGCGCGGCCTGCGTGGTCGAGCGCGCGCTCGGGGAAGGCCCCCTTGACCAGACGCAGCGACGTGCGCTGCCGGATGGCCCAGGCCAGGTCTTCCGGCGTGCGGCGGCGGCGCGCCTGCAAGGTCAGCCCGGCGGGCAGCCCGGCTTCCAGCAAGGTACGATGCAGCGCGCAGGTGCGGTCGCGGATGCCGGAGTCTTCCATGTCCAACACGACCCAATGGCGGGCGGCGCCAGCGGCGGGGGAAGCGGGCACACTGGCTGCCATACGAGCCGCTATACGAGCCGCAATACGAGCAGGCGCATCAGCCGCTGCATCAGCCGCCCCCCCCGCCACCGCCGCACTGGCCGCCGCACTAGCCGCCACCCCAATACGCCGCGCGTTTTCCGTGCCCAGCGCATCGCTTGCCATGAAGCCGATGGCGGTGGGGTCGATGGAGACATGCACATCCAGGCCCGCCGCGCCCAATGCGCGGCACGCATCGATGGTTTGCGACACGTTGTGCTCGATCGCGACCGGGTCGGCCACGTACTCACCCAGGTAGAAGAGTGATGCGCGGATGCCATGCGCGTCGCGCAGCCGCAAGGCGGTCTGAACGGCGGCATCGACGTCCGCCCCGCCCACAAAGCGGCGCGCCAGTGACGTCCGGGCCGCCATCGCCCGCATCGTACGGCCCATCAGGGGGCTGCGCGCGAGCGCGATGGTGGTTCTTTGAAAAATGCTCATGGGTGCTCCCGCTAGAGAGCACCACTATGACGGGCTGGCGGGCGTCCGTATTGAACGCCCGTGAATCGGGCGCCCGGCGAATCGGGACACGCGTGAGGCGGGACGCGCGTGAAGCCGGGCGCGCGTGAGGCGGGACGCACGGAAATCGGAACACCCCGCGGCTCAGCCGCGGCTATCGCGCCGCAGGCACATTTCCCCCGGCCTGCGGCGCGGCCGGCGTGCGGCCAAACAGCGGGCGTTGCACCGTCTGCGCCAACAGCACGCCCGCCAAGGTCACCGCGCCGCCCAGCAAGTGATAGCCGTGCAGTTGCTCGCGCAGCATCAGGAAGGCCGCCAGCGCCGTGAACAGCGGCAGCAGGTTGATGAAGATGCTGCAACGGTTGGGACCCAGGCGGTGCACGCCTTCAATCCACAGATACGACAGCAGCACTGACGAGAAAATGCCCGCGTAAAGAATGAGCGGAATGGTGTTCACATCCAGCGCGGCCTGCGCCGCCGGCACGCGCAGATACAGCGGCAGCATGTAGATCAGCGCAAAAATCGATTGCACGAACGTGGACTGCCAGGCCGGGACCGGCACCTTCCAATGACGCAGCAGCACGCCGTACAGCGCGTAAGACAAGGCGGCCAGCAGCATCAGGCCGTCGCCCACATGGATGCCGTGCTGAAACACGCTGAGCATGTCGCCCTGCCCCACCAGGTACAGCAGCCCCAGAAACGACATCACGCCGCCCGCCGCCATTCCCAGCGTCAGCGGATCGCGCAGGATCACGACGCTGAGCAGCATGCTCAGCAACGGAATCAGCGCCGTCAGGATGGCCATGTTGGTCGCGGTGGTGGTTTCGGCCGCGCGATACGACAGCGCCTGAAACACCGCCGACGACAGCGCGCCGTACAGCGCCAGCTTGGGCCAGTGGCGCAGAATGACCTTGCGGTTGCGCCAGGCCGGCCGGGCCGTGAACAGGCCCATCAGAAACAGTGCCAGCACCAGGCGGTAAAAGGTGATGGCGGTGGGCGAGATGGCGCTGGCGGCCATCTTCGACACGATGACATTGCCCGCCCAGAACAGAATGGCGAACAAGGGGAACAAATAGGACATGATGCGTACGCTCGCAGGAAGGGGATCGGACCCGCCCGCGTTCAACGTGCGTCAGCGCGTTGGCGCGGGGGACGATCGCTATCCTATTGAGCGGCGTTCAGCCCGTCTCCCGATGAAATGGCACGGACTATCGCAAAATGGACACCCCTGGGACTCAGGGCCTGAACGGCGCCGGGTCCAAGGGCAATTCCACGCCGGCCATCTGGGCCGTCAACAACGCCGCGCTGCCGCAGGCCAAAGTGAAGCCCAGCGCGCCCTGGCCAACGTTCAGCCACAGGTTGTCTGCCGCGCCGCTGCGCCCGATCAGCGGCTTGCCGGTGGGCGTGGCCGGGCGCAGGCCCGCCCAGGGAATGGCCTGGCGCAGATCCAGCGATGGGAACGCTTCCAGCACCTGTTCTTTCAGCAAAGCCACACGCGCAGGGTCGATGTCGGCGTTGGCGCTGCCGATATCCACCATGGCCGCAATCCGCAGCACGCCGCCCACGCGCGCATAAACGATTCGGCGCTCGTAGTCCGTCACGCTGATGCGCGGCGCGACCGTCTCGTCATCAGCCAGGGGAACGCTCAGGCTATAGCCCTTCAGCGGATACAGCGGCACGTCCTGCCCCAGCGGCTTGAGCAAGTGGCGCGTGCCGATGCCGGTGGCCAGCACAACGGCATCCGCGCCGATATCGCCGTTGCGCGTGTTCACGGCCACGATGCGCCGGCCCTCGCGCTGCAAGCCCGACACCGGGTTCGACATGGCGCATTCCACATTGCCCATGGCTTGCAGGCGGTCGAACAAGGCTTCGGTGAACTGGCGGCAATCGCCCGCTTCTTCGCTGGGCGTGTAGATGGCGCCCGCCAGCTTGCTGCCCATGGCGGCCAGCGCCGGCTCCATGGCCAGCGTTTGTGCGGCGTCCAGCACCTGTTGTTCGGCGCCATGCCCCGCCTGATACGCCACCAGCGCACGCGCCTTGTCGAGCAAGGCCGGGCTGCGATACGCGATCAGCTTGCCGTTTTTCAGATGCCCAAACGCCAGGTCTTCCTGCGCCAGCAGCGTATGCATGACGTCGCGGCTGAGATAGGACAGCCCCAGCAATTGCGCGGTGGACGCCTTGGCCACCGATGCGCGGCACGCCAGCGCAAATTGCAGGCACCAGCGCCACTGATGCAGATCCATCCGGGGCCGGAACCGCAGCGGGGAATCGTGGCGCAGCAGCCAGCCCGGCACGCTGGGCAGCACGCCAGGGCCGGCCAGCGGCGCCACATAGCTATAGCTGAGCTGGCCGCCGTTGGCGTAGCTGGACACCTCGGCCGGACGCGCCTGGCTGTCCACCAGCACCACGTCGTGCCCCTGGCGCGCCAGGAAATAGGCGGATGTCACGCCGACGACGCCCGCACCGATCACGCAAACGCGCATACCTATATCCAAGAAAACGGGAAGTTGCCGCTATTCTGAAACGCGCGCCGCCCGCCCGGCAAATGCCAAACGCCGCAGCATCCATAACAAAACATCATGTGCCGGCTCAGGCGGCGCGGTGCAGCTTGATGATGGCGGCGGCGGTCGGGTCGCGCACCAGATCGGCCAGCGTGTAGCCGTTAAGCGCGTCGTAGAAGGCGTTCAGGGTCTGCGCCAGCACGCCGGCCAGACGGCAGGCGCCGTCCAGTGCACAGGGCGGTTCGCGGCAATCGATCAGTGGCCCTTGCTGTTCCAGTTCGCGGATCAGGTCGCCCACGCGGTAATCGCAGGGCGGGCGCGCCAGGCTCATGCCCCCGCCCTTGCCGCGCGACGTGCTGACCCAGCCCCGCTGCGACATGAAGTGCACGACTTTGACCAGGTGATTGCGCGACACGGCGAACCGTTCCGCGATTTCGGGAATGGTCACGGCGGCGGGCCGGTCGCGGCATTGCGTCAGGTACATCAGGACGCGCAGGCCGAAGTCAGTGAATCGGGTCAGTTGCATGGGAGGCTTGGCAGGGGCGCGGCGGGGTGGCGGTCAGCCCGGGCGGGCAGTTCGGGCGGGCAGTTCGGGTCAGGCCGATCAGCCCGCCAGGATACACCGCTCAGGCGGGCGCGCCTCCGGTGCCGAAGGCCTCGGCGTGAATGCGGTCGGCGGCAACCCCCAGTTCCAGCAAGGCTTCGCGCTGCGCCTGCATGAAGGGCGCCGGGCCGCACAGGTAGTAGTCGGCGCCGGCCACGATGGCGTGATCGCGGATGGCGTGCAAGTCCACGCGGCCCGCGTGGTCGTAGTCGCGCCCCGGCTCGTCGTCGTGGCCGATTTCCTCGTAGAACACGGCCTTTTGCACGTTGCCGCGTTCGGCGGCGATGCGGTTCACGTGGTCTTTCATGGCATGCACCGAACGGTTGCGACAGCCGTGCACAAAGCGAATCTGGCGCGCGTCGTTCGTCTTGACCAGATGATTCAGCATCGACACCATCGGCGTCAGCCCCACGCCGCCACTTAGCAGCACCACCGGCGCGTCGCCGTCTGGCTTCAGATAAAAATCCCCTTGCGGCGGCGCCACGTCCAGCACGCCGCCCTCTTCCAGACGGTCATGCAAGGCGTTGGACACGCGCCCGGCCGGCGTCTGCGCGCCCGCGGCTTCGCGCTTGACCGAAATGCGCAGCCGGTCTTGCCCCGGCGCGTCCGACAAGCTGTATTGGCGCGGCTGCATCAAGCCGAGTTCCGGCACGTAGACGCGCACGGACACATACTGGCCGGGCTGATAAGCCGGCACGGCGCCGCCATCGGCCGGGGCCAGGTAGAACGACGTGATCTCGGCGCTTTCGGGCTGCTTGCCCACCACGCGGAAGGCGCGCCACCCCGTCCAGCCGCCCGGTTTGTTCGCCGACTCGGCGTACAGGCGCGCCTCTTCGGCGATCAGCAGATCGGCCAATTGCCCATACGCGGCGGCCCAGGCGTCCACCAGTTCGTCGGTGGCGGCCTCGCCCAGCACTTCGCGGATGGACGCCAGCAAATGCTTGCCCACGATGGCGTAGTGCTCGGGCCGGATGCCCAGGCTGACGTGCTTGTGCACGATCCGCGTCACCACCGGCATCAGCACTGAGGGATCGTCAATATGCTCCGCATAGGCCGTGACCGCGCCCGCCAGCGCGTGCTGCTGCTGGCCGCCGGCCTGATGGCCTTGATTGAAGATGTGCTTGAGCTCGGGATTGTGCTCGAACATGCGCGCATAGAAATGGCGCGTCAGCGCCACGCCATGGGTCTGGAGTACGGGGGCCGTGGCTTTGACCAGCGCGCGGATTTGGGGGCTCAACATCTGCTGCTCCTTGGATTGCGATCGTGCTCGCTCTTAAACATATATTCATAATACATCTTTAAGAACCAACGGCAAAACGCCCGTCGCGCCGGCTCAAACCCCTACTTTCAGGAAGACCAGATGCCCAGTTGTGTCAGCGCGGGCAAGCCGCAATCAGCCACCGGACGCCACAGCGGAAACGTCGCGTCACCATCTGGCGCCCGCCACACCGCCGACGCCATCCATTGCGTTCCTACGCGCCAGCTGCACGCGCGCCACGCGCCTGCCGGCGCGCGCAGCCGCAAGCGGCCTTGCGCATCCGCTTCCAGGCCCACCGCGGCCATGTCCGCCGGAAAGTCCAGCCCGGCAGCCTTGATGAACGCTTCTTTCACTGTCCACAGCAGATAGAACCGTTCCGCTTGCGCGTTGCCCGTCAACGCGGACAGCGCCGCCGCCTCTTGCGGGGAACACACCCAGTCCGCCAACTGGAGAAAGTCGCGCGGGCGCAGACGTTCCAAGTCCACCCCCAGCGCCCAGCCCGCAGGCGCCCGGCCACACAGGGCATGGCCATGGCTGTGGCTAAGAGACGTCACACCGGATACGGAATGGGATTGCCTGACGGCGTGCAGCAGCACACGGCTGACCTGCCAGTCTGCGATTGCCCGGGGCGTGACGCGGGGGGGCCGGCGGGCGTCCTCGGGCGACAGATCGTTCACTTGATAGTGAGCGGCGGCGCTTTGGTCCGCCCAATACATGAATAGTTCCTGAACTTCCACGGGAATAAGTAACTAATTATTGGACGAAAATCCCGCACCCACAGGTGATACGGAATACTACGTAACCATCAAAAACAAAATCCAGGCGCGCGGCCATAGTAGAATCGCGCGCTATGTTGACGTTCTCAATCGCGCAATGGCAAGGTTGGGCGCAAGGAATTGACTCCCCCGCTGACTGGTTACAGTGGGCCGAACATCCTTACTGCCCCCTTGGTGAACAACGCGCGCCCCGCCTCGACTTTCTGCCGCCCATGCAGCGCCGCCGGCTCAGCCCGCTGGCCCGCGCGGTGTTCGAGTGCGCCTGGCCGTTAGCCGCAGAACGCCCCCCCATGCCGCTGGTGTTCGCCTCGCGCCATGGGGAAACCACGCGTAATTTCGGTTTGCTGCAAGCGCTGGCGGCCGATGAACCGCTGTCGCCCACGGCATTCGGCTTGTCGGTGCACAACGCCATTGCCGCGCAGTGGTCGATCATACGCCGCGAAACCACCGAATCCATCGCGCTTTCCGTGGAAGACGACGGGCTGGAACACGCCTTCCTGGAAGCCGCCATGCTGTTTGGCGAGGGGCATGAAGACGTGCTGGTGGTGCTGGCCGAAGAACGCCCGCCCGCGCCCTACGCCCCCTGGATCGACGACGCGCCTTATACCTACGCCGCGGCGTTTCACCTGCGTCCGGGCACGGACTGGACGCTGGCGGCATCCTCCAAAACCGCGGCTGAATCGTTGGGCAATGCGTCGGCCAATGGGTCGGCCAATGTATCGGCCAATGCATCGGCCAACGCATCGCCCCCCGCCTGGCCCAACCCCTTGAATCTGCTGCGCCATCTGACGCTACGCACGCCCACGTGGCGGCACGCGAATGACGCCCGCTGCTGGACCTGGACCCGTACTGCATGACTAGCACCACGCAACCCCGCCAGGATTTCTGGCTTTGGCGCCTGGTCGCCACCGGCATGGCGTTCACGATGTTCGGCCTGGGCGGCGTGCTGCTGCGCGTGCTGGTCTTTCCGCCGCAGCGGCTCTTGCCGGGCGACAAACTTGACCGACAGCGCCGCGCTCGCTGGGCGCTGAACGGCACGTTCCGGCTGTTCATCCGGTTCATGGTCCGCGTGGGCATTCTGACGGTGGAGTTCAAGGGCGCGGAACGCCTGGGCAAGCCAGGCCAGATGATTCTGGCGAACCACCCGTCGCTGCTTGATGTGGTGTTCCTGGTGGGCCACGTCAAGAACGCCAACTGCATCGTCAAGCACGGGCTGGCCACCAACCCCTTCACGCGCGGCCCCGTCGCCAACGCCGGCTACATCACCAACGATGAAAGCTTCGACATGTTCGACCGCGCCGCCGACGTGCTGCGCAACGGCGAAACGCTGATCGTCTTTCCCGAAGGCACGCGCACGCCGCCGGACGCCTTGCCCCAGTTTCACCGGGGCGCCTGCGCCATTGCGCTGCGCGGCGCGCGGGTCGTCACGCCCGTCGTCATCCAGATGAACCCGCGCAGCCTGACCAAAGGCGAACCCTGGTACCGCATTCCGGCGCGCCGGATGCGTTACGTGATTCAGGTTGGCGAAGATATTGATCCGGCCGTCTGGAGCAGCGCGCACCCGCTGCCGGCGGCGGGACGCAAGATGAATGCCTGGCTGCATGCCTATTTCGAAGCCGAACTGGCGCGCACCGCGCCGGCCGGCGCTCTCATGAACGAACACGCCACCCCTGACGGTGGCAGCGGAGTCTAAGCGGGATGAATGAATTGGAACTTGAGCTGAAAACGCTCGTCATCGAATCGTTGGGGCTGGAAGACATCACGCCCGACGATATCGCCTCCGACGCCCCGCTCTTTGGTGATGGCCTGGGCCTGGACTCGGTAGATGCCCTGGAACTGGGCCTGGCGCTGCAAAAGCGCTACAGCATCACCATCGACCCTGAAACGCGCAACATGCGCGAACACTTCACCAGCATCAATAGCCTTGCGGCCTTTGTCACCGCGCAACGGCGCGATTAACGCATACGGAGTCCACGATGCATACCCGCGAGGACATCTTCAACACGTTGCGCGATGCGCTGGTCGAACTCTTTGAAATCGAACCGGAACGCGTCACGCCCGAGGCCAATCTTTATACGGACCTTGAGATCGACAGCATCGACGCCATCGACCTGATCGACCACGTCCGCCGCCAGACCGGCCGCAAGCTGGACGCCAACGACTTCCGCACGGTGCGCACCGTTGAGGACGTCGTGCAGGCCATGTGGCAAAAGCAGGCACCCGACGCATGAGGCGCGGGGCCGCGGCCGCGTTGGCCGTTGCTGGCGTGGCGTATCCCTTTGTGGTGTACGCCACGCTGGGACGCGTCAGCCCGGCGTGGCTGGCGCTGCCGCTCGCCTTGTTATGGCTCGCGCGCGGGCTCACGGCGCGCGCCGCCCAGCCCGGTGGACGCTTGCTGCCCGCCGTGGCGGTGGCGTTCTGCCTGATCCTGGCCGTCTCGAATTCGCAGGCGTGGCTGCGCTGGTACCCGGTGCTGGTCAACGCCATGATGCTTGCCGTCTTCGGCATCAGCCTGCGCGTTGGCCGCCCGGTGGTCGAACAATTGGCGCGTCTGCGCCACCCCAATTTGCCGCCCGAAGGCGTGCGCTATACCCGCAACGTCACGCGCGCATGGTGCGTGTTCTTCGCGGTGAACGGCGGCATCGCAGCGGGGTTGGCGGCGTGGGCGCCGTGGAGCTGGTGGGTCGCCTATAACGGCGCGGCCAGCTACGGCCTGATGGGCCTGCTTGTTGTGGGCGAATGGCTGCTGCGCCCCGCAGCAGCGCGGGCGGTTTGATCATGCGCTGGACACCGCTTTCCCACCTGTTGCTGCCGGCCTCGGACGCGGATAACGCCGATGCGGCTGCTGTCGCGCCTGCCGCCACTAACGCCACTGACGCCACTGACGCCACGGCCGCGCCGGTCGCTGATCAGCCGCTGTTGACGCGCGCGGCCTTCGCGCATGCAGCGCTTGTCGCCGCCGGCGCGTTGCAGGCGCGTGGCCCCGGCCGCATCGCCCTCTGGTTCGACGACGCCGCCGCCCTGGCCATCGCCCTGTTCGCGTGCTGGCGCGCGGGCGTGGTCGCCGTGCTTCCCGGCGATGCGCAGGCGCAAACCTGCGCCGCGCTGGATGCGGACGTTGACGCCTGGCTGACCGATATCGACCTGCCCTTGCCCGCCACCCGTCAATGGCGCTTGGACAACCTGCAAGACCACGCCGCCTTGCCCCCCGCCGCTCTGGACCCGTCTGTGGCCCTGGTGCTGTGCACCTCCGGGTCCAGCGGCACGCCCAAGCCGTTGAGCAAACAGTGGCGGCAGCTAGCAGCCGAGGTTCAGGCCTTGCAACAGCAATGGCCGGACTCCAGCGCGCCCGTGCTGGGCAGCGTGTCCGCCCAACATATGTACGGCCTGCCATTTCGCGTGCTGTGGCCCTTGTGTTCGGGCCGCCAGATCGACCGCCGCCAACGGCTCTATCCCGAAGAGCTGCAACAGGCCAGCCTGCGTTACCCGTCCTTCACGTGGATCGCCAGCCCCGCCCTGCTGCGCCGGCTAGGGCAGCGTCTGGACTGGGCGCAGTTGCGTGGCCGCTTGACCCGCATCCACTCATCGGGCGGCGCGCTGCCGCCCGATGTGTCCGACGATATCGAACGCGGGCTTGGCCTGCGCCCTACCGAAATCTACGGCAGCTCCGAAACCGGCGCGGTGGCGTGGCGCACCGGTTCGGCGGACTGGCAGCCCTTGCCCGGCGCGGTCGTCAGCGTGAATGCAGACGGCGCGTTGCGCGTGCAGTCGCCCTGGGTAAATGCGGCCGATGAGCAAACGTCCGATGGCGCCCAGCTGACATCCGGCGGCTTCCAATTGCTGGGCCGCCTGGACCGCATCGTAAAGATCGAGGAAAAGCGCATCTCGCTGCCCATGCTGGAGCAAGCGCTGATGCGCCATGCATTCGTGGCCGACGCGCGGCTGGGGCAGCCCGGGCAATCTGGCCTATCCGCACGCCTCGATCAGCCCCGCCAAGCCGGTCAGCCCGAACACCCGACCCCCTCCGGCAACACGCGCTTGACCGGCCTGATCGCGCTATCCGCCGCGGGCCTGCATGCCTTGCGCAACCAGGGGCGAAAAGCCGTGGTGGATGCCTTGCGCGCACATCTGGCCGCGGGCTTTGAATCGCTTGCCATTCCGCGCACCTGGCGCTTCTTCCGGCACCTGCCCGCCAACGCGCAAGGCAAGCTGCCGCAATCCATTTTTGACATTGCCGCCGGCCCCCGCCCCGTAGAGCCCATTGCCGTGGAACTGCCCGGCCAGCCCGACAACGAACGCCGCTACACACTGGACATCCCCTACGACCTGGCGCACTTCAGCGGGCATTTCCCGTCGGTGCCGGTTGTGCCGGGCGTGGCGCAAATCAGTTGGGCGATGTCGCTGGCCCAGCGCGGCCTGTGCCCCGGCTTGCGCTTCGGCGGCATGGAAGCGTTGAAGTTCCAACGCCTGCTGCGCCCGGGCGACGTGGCGCAGTTGGCCCTGCGCTGGGACGCCGCCAAACAGAAGCTGTATTTCACGTGCACGGTGGACGACGCGCCTTGCTCATCGGGCCGCATCCTTCAGGCGGAAGACCATGACGGCCTATAAGCTCTGCGCCGTTATCCCCGTGTACAACCACGGCGCCACCGTCGCGGCCGTGCACGCACAACTGGCCGCGCAGGGCTTGCCCTGCGTGCTGGTGGACGATGGCTCTGAACCCGGCTGCGCCGCGGCGCTGGACGCGCTGGGCGCGTTGCCGAATACGCATCTGGTCCGCCGCGCCGCAAACGGCGGCAAGGGCGCTGCCGTACAAGACGGCCTGCGGGCCGCCGCCGCACTGGGATACACCCACGCCTTGCAAGTGGACGCCGATGGCCAGCACGCGCTGCCGGACGCGGCCGCTTTCGCCCGCGCGTCCCACGCGCAGCCGCAAGCCGTTATCTGCGGCGCGCCCGTCTACGGCGACGACGTGCCGCGCAGCCGCCTTTACGGCCGTTGGCTCACGCGCGTGTGGGTGTGGATCAACACCTTGTCGCTGGATATTCCCGACGCCATGTGCGGCTTTCGTGTGTACCCGCTTGCCGCCGTGCTGCCCGTCATCAACGGCACGCATGTGGGCCGCCGCATGGATTTCGACATCGCCATTCTGGTGCGCCTGCATTGGCGTGGCGTTCCCATGGCGTGGCTGCCCACGCGCGTGGTCTATCCCGAAGGCGGCGTCTCGCACTTCAAGGGCCTGCAAGACAACCTGCTGATCAGCCGTATGCATGCGCGCCTGTTCTTCGGCATGCTGGCCCGCTCGCCGGCCCTGCTATGGCGCCGTCTGACGCGAGGGCTCGCACGTTGACCGCCGCCGATCCGCATTGGGCGGCTCAGCCCGAACGCGGCAGCCCGGTGCTGATGCGCCTGACCGCGTGGGCCGCCCGCAAGCTAGGCCGCCGTGTAGTTGCGCCTGTGGTGTGGCTGGTGGTGCTGTACTTCTACGCCTTCGGTGGCCGCGCACGCCGCGCCATCGCGCAATACCAGCAGCGGCTGGCGCAATCGGGCGGCCTGCCCGTGCCGCTGCCCCGTACGTTCCCCGTGTACCGCCAGTACCTGGCATTCGCCGACGCCATGCTGGACAAGCTGGACGTCTGGCAAGGCAAGATCACGCTGTCGGATCTGGACATGGTCGACCCCGATGGCCTGCACGCGCAAATGGGCGCGGGCCGGGGCCAGATTCTGGTGGGCTCGCACCTGGGCAACATTGAAGTGTGCCGCGCCTTGGCCGAACGCTCGGGCGCGCTGCGCCTGAACGTGCTGGTGCACAACAAGCACGCCGTGCATTTCAACCAGCTGCTGAGCGAAGCGGGCGGCGGGCTGCGCATGATTCAAGTCAGCGAACTGGATGCGCCGGTGATGCTGGACCTGGCGCAGCGGCTGGACCGCGGCGAATGGCTCGCCATCGCCGGTGACCGTGTGCCGCTGCAAGGCGACCGCACCACGCCCGTCCAGTTTCTGGGCGCAAGCGCGCCGCTGCCGCAAGGCCCGTGGTTGCTGGCCGGCCTGTTGCGCTGCCCCGTCAACGTGCTGTTCTGCACGCGCCACGGCGCGCGCTATCGCGTGGCCATGGAACGGCTATCTGACGGTATCGAGTGGACGCGCGCCACGCGCCAGGCGCGCATCGCCTATTGGGCGCAACGCTATGCCGACCGCCTGGCCGCGCACTGCCGTCTGGCGCCGCTGCAATGGTTCAACTTCTACCCTTTCTGGAAAGACGATGCGTAAACGAGGCCTGATCGGCGCCGAAGTCGAGATCCGCGTGCCCTTTTTCGATGTCGATTCCATCCATGTGGTCTGGCATGGCCACTACGTGAAGTATCTGGAACAGGCGCGCTGCGAACTGCTGGACCTGCTGGGCCACAACTACGACGCCATGCGCGCCAGCGGCTACGCCTGGCCGGTCATCGATCTGCACCTGCGCTATGCGCAACCCGCCCAGTTCGGCCAGCGCCTGACCGTGCGCGCCGAATTGGTGGAATGGGAAAACCGCTTGAAGATCAATTACCTGATTCTGGACGCAGCCACCGGCACGCGCTTGACGCGCGCCACCACCGAACAAGTCGCGGTCAGCATCGAGACACGCGAAATGCAGCTGGCCTCGCCTGCCGTATTTGTTGACGCGGTGAAGCGCAAGCTGCACGCCCTGGAGGCCACGGCATGACCATGTTCACCTTGATCGCCCCCCGTGGGATGGCGGCGCGTGTGCTGCACCGGATGTTTCCACTGCGGTTCCCCCTGCGGGTCCCATTGCGGCTCCCGCTGCAACGCATACTGCGGTTCCCGCCGCGGCTCCCAATGCAGTTCCTGCTCCAGGCCCTGCTGCTGACGCTCGCCGCCCTGCCCTGGTCCGCCCACGCATTCGACTTGAATGACCTGCAAACCCAGCTGCGCGCCACGCCCGTCGTGCGCGGCCATTTCGTGCAGCAGAAATTTCTGCGTTCGCTGCCGCAACCGCTGACCAGCCGGGGCGACTTCACGCTGGCGGCGGGCAAGGGGCTGCTGTGGCTGTTGCGTACGCCCATCGCCCAAGACCTGCGCATCAACGCCAATGGCATTTCGCGGCGCAACGAGGCGGGCGTGTGGCAGGCGCTGCCGCAACAGACCGGCTCGGGCCGCGAAAACCGGTTGTTCCTGTCGGTGCTGGCGGGCGACACCCGCGGGCTGCAAGAGAATTTCGACCTGGCGTTGACCGGCGAGGCCGATGCCTGGCAATTGCTGCTGACGCCGCGTTCGGCCTTGCTGCGCCAGATTTTCGACAACATCCAGATCAATGGCGGCAAGCTCGTCGACCGCATCGAACTGCGCGAAACCCAAGGCGACCGCAGCGTGCTGCAAATGACGGACGCCGTTGCCGCCGACGCTCTCACCCCCGAGGAGCAACGTGCGTTTGCCGATTGAACGCTGGCTTCCCCGGTTCTTCAAGCTGGGCTTGCTGCTGGTGCTGTGTGTAGGCGCCTGGCAGTGCCGCCATGGCTGGCCGGTGTCGGCCAACCTGATGGAGCTGGTGCCGCACGCCGCCACCGCCGACGCCACGCGCCAACTGGCGGAAGCTCGCATCCAAGAACCCTTGTCGCGGCAAGTGCTGGCGCTGGTCGCGGCCCGCGCGGACGTGGCGGACCCCGCCTCTCCCGCGAAATTGCTCGCCGAACGCTGGACGCGCAGCGGCTTGTTCGCGTCGGTCCAGCTTGAGCTGAATGTGGACCTGTCCGCCGTGCGCGCGCAATTGCTGGCCGGCCGTCTGGCCATGTTGCCAGCGGCCGACCGGGATCAGTTGATGTCCGACCCCGCCGCCTACGCGCAACGGCGCGCGCGCGAACTGTCGGACCCGTTTTCGTCATCGGGGCTGGTGCCCGTGGATCAGGATTGGCTGGGCTTGACCCGCCGCGCCGAACAAGCGCTTCGCCCCGGCGGCGCGGTGCAGTACGACATGGGCACGGGCATGCTGCAAGCCGAGCACGGCGGCAAGCATTGGGTGTTGGTACGCGCCGAAACGCGCGCCGACGCCTTCGACACCGATGCGCCGCAAGGCATCTCGGCGCAAATCGAGCGAGACCGCGCAGCGCTGCACGCAAAGGGCGCGGAACTGCTGGTGGCGGGCGGCCCGCTGTACGCCGCGTCCGGCCGCCAGCAGGCGGTGGCCGAAAGCTCGTGGATTGGTTCCAGCGCCATGGCCGGCATCATCCTGGTGTTGCTGCTGGCCTTGCGCCGCGTGCGCGCGCTGCTGGCGTTTGTGCCGGTGGCGGTGGGCTTGCTGACGGGCGCGGTGGCCTGCGTGGCGGTGTTTGGCTCAATCCATGTGCTGACGCTGGTGATTGGCGCCAGCCTCATCGGCGTGGCCGTGGACTTTCCCATGCACTGGCTCGGCAAAAGCTATGGCATGCCCGACTGGCAAGCATGGCCGGCGTTGCGCCGCGTGTTGCCGGGCCTGACGATCAGCCTGGCCGCCAGCCTGGTCGGCTACATCGCGCTGGCCTTCACGCCCTTCCCCGCCTTGACGCAGACCGCCGTGTTTTCCGCCGCTGGCTTGCTGGGCGCCTACGCCTGCACGGTCTGCCAACTGCCCGCCTGGATGGACGGATGGCGTCCGCACCCCTGGCCGCCCCTGCTGCACGCAGCCAACGCCGCGCTGCGCGCACGCGAACGTCTGGCCAGCCGGCGCGCGCTGCTGGGCATCGGCGCGCTGCTCATGGCCGCGGCCACGGTTGGCGGCATCAGCCGGCTGGTCATTCAGGATGATTTGCGCCAATGGTTGAGCCTGCCCGCACCGCTCTTGCAACAGGCGCGCCAGATTGGCGAGATCACCGGCTTCACGCCGACGAGCCAGTTCTTCCTGGTTCGCGCCGCCAATGCCGACGAGCTGCTGCGCCGTCAAGCGCAAGTGGGCCGAAAGCTGGATGCGCTGGTCAAGAACGGCGACCTTGCCGCCTACAACGCGCTGAGCCAGCTGGTGTCGCCCGAGTCGGACCAGCAAGCGCTAGGCGCGCGCCTGGCTGCGCTTGCCACGCAGCCCGGCGTATGGAAGCCGCTGACGGATATCGGTATTCCTTTCGACGCCTTGCAGCAGACCTTGCAAGCCATGGCCACGCTGCCCGTAGTCACCATTGATGACGCGCTGCAAGGCCCATTGGCCGAACGCTGGCGCAGCCAGTGGCTAGGGGAGCACAACGGCGAAGCGGCGGGCATGGTCACCTTGCTAGGCCTGCGCAACGCCGCCTTGCTGGATGGCATGGCAGACGGACTGCCGGGCGTGGAACTGGTGGACCGCAGCGGCGACCTGAACCGCATGTTCGCCGCCACCCGCATTGAAGCCGCCGAACTCAAGCTGCTGTCCTATGGCGTGGCCGCCGTGCTGCTGCTGTTGACCTTGGGGCGCGCGGCCACCTGGCGCATTCTGGCGGTGCCGTTGGCCGCCACCGCCTGCGCGCTGGCGGCGCTGGGATACCTGGGCCAACCGCTGACACTGTTCAGCCTGTTCGGCCTGCTGCTGGTGTCCGCCATCGGCGTGGACTACGCCATCTTCATGTACGAACGGGTGGCGGGCGCGGCGGCCAGCCTTGTCGGCATCTTGCTGGGCGCCCTCACCACGCTGTTGTCGTTCGGCCTGCTGGCCATCAGCCAAACCCCAGCCATTGCCAATTTCGGGTTGGCGGTGGCGCTAGGCGTGGCGTTCTCGTTGCTGTGGGCCCCGTGGATACGCCCACCGGCATCCGCCTGACCCTTACCCCCCCTTATCACACTGACATGGAAGCATCTCGCATGGAACATCGTGAAGTCGTCGTCATCGGAGCAGGCCCTGCCGGCGCAGTGGCGGCCGCCCTGCTCAAGCGGCAAGGGCACGATGTGCTGATGCTGGAACGCCAGCAGTTCCCGCGATTTTCCATTGGCGAAAGCCTGCTGGCGCACTGCCTGGAATTCGTGGAAGAGGCCGGCATGATGCCCGCCGTTCAGGCCGCGGGCTTCCAAGTCAAGAACGGCGCCGCCTTTGCGCGCGGCGATGAATACACCTACTTCGATTTCCGCGACAAATTCACCGCCGGCCCCGGCACCACCTTCCAGGTGCAGCGCGCCACCTTCGACAAAGTGCTGGCCGACGACGCCGCCCGCCAGGGCGTTGAAGTGCGCTATCTGCAAGAAGTCACCGCCGCCGATTTCAACGGCGACGGCCCCGTGCTGGACGTGCGCGACGCCGACGGCGTCACCCGCCAGATCAAGAGCCGCTTCGTGCTGGACGCCAGCGGCTATGGCCGGGTGCTGGCGCGCTTGCTGGACCTGGAACGCCCGTCGTCGATGCCGCCGCGCAAGGCCATCTTCACCCACATCGAAGACCGCATCGACGATGCCGGCTTTGACCGCGAAAAAATCCTGATCAGCGTGCACCCTGAACAACCGGGCATCTGGTATTGGCTGATCCCGTTTTCGAACGGCCGTTGCTCGTTCGGTGTGGTGGGCGGGCAAGACCTGTTCGGCGGCCCCGAAGAAGACCTGATGACCACCTTGCGCGCCATGGCCGACGCCGCCCCCAACCTGAAGCGCGTGCTGGCCAACGCGGTCTGGGACACGCCGGCCAACACCATCGGCGGCTATTCCGCCAGCGTCACGCGCTTGCATGGCCCGGGCTATGCGCTGCTGGGCAACGCCGCCGAATTCCTGGACCCGGTGTTTTCATCCGGCGTCACCATTGCGCTGCGCTCGTCGAAACTGGCCACCGACGCCTTGCACCGCCAACTCAATGGTGAAATCGTCGACTGGCAAGCGGACTTCGCCGACCCCTTGATGGTAGGCGTGGAAACGTTCCGCGCTTACGTGCAAGGCTGGTACAGCGGCGAATTCCAGGACGTGGTGTTCTACAAGAACGCGCAGCCGGAAATTCGCCGGATGATCAGCTCGATTCTGGCGGGCTACGCCTGGGACACGAGCAACCCGTTTGTCGCCAGCCCGCAGCGCCGTCTGCGCATGCTGAGCGAGCTTTGCCGCAGCGCCGACGCGCAAGCGGAACCGGCCTGATTCCAGCCATGCGCGCCCTGCCCTCCTTCCTGCTCGCTTGCCGCACGCTGGCCGTGGCAATGACGTTCGCCCTGCTGGCCGGCTGCGCAGGCGCGCCGCCCATGCCCGCGCGCGATGCCGACTTTTCCGTTCCGCGCCAGTTGCATGTGGTGCAGCAAGCGCCGGGCCAGCCGGCGCTGGACGCGATGCTGGTCGTGCAGCGCGAAGGCGCGGCGCTGCGCTGGTCGCTGTTTGATCCCATGGGCGTGCCGCAGGCGCGCCAGATGCTGGAGCACGGGCAGTGGCGCAATGACGGTTTCCTGCGGCCCAATGCGCAGGCGCGCGATCTGTTCGCCGCGCTGATGTTCGCCTGGACGCCGCAAGACAATCTGGATGCGGCGTATGGCGCGGGCCACTGGCGTGCGCAGACAGGCAGCGACGGCGCGGCCGAACGCAGCCTGCTGGAGCGCGGCGCAGTGCGCTGGAATGTCCGCTGGCCGCAAGCCTCGCATGCCAACGGCGCAAACGCCGACGCCGCCAACGCGCAGGTGTTTTCCATCACCACCGCCAACGGCGTCACGTGGCGCGTCTCGCCGCTCAAGGAGCAGCCATGAACAGCTGGTTGGGCACCCCCGGTATTGTTTGCGCGCTGGGCGCGGGCGCCGATACGGTCGCGCAAGCCGCGTTCAACGGCGACACCTCGGGCATGCGCGCGCAAACCGGCTGGGTCGATGGCCGCAGCCTGACGCTGGGCGGCTACGCAGGCGCGTTGCCCGCCATCCCTGACGCCCTGCCCGCGCAGCATCACAGCCGCAACAACCAATTGCTGCTGGCGTGCGCAGACCAGATCGCGCCGCAACTGCAACGCGCCATCGCCCGCTATGGCGCGGACCGCGTCGCGGTCGTGCTGGGCACCAGCACGTCGGGCGTGAACGACAACGCGCCCGACTTCCGCCATCTGGCGGCGCACGGGGCCTGGCCCGCCCGCTACGACTATCGGCGCCAGGCGTTATCGTCGCCCGCCTCTTTTCTGGCGGCGCACCTGGGCGTGACCGGCCCGGCCTACACGCTGTCCACCGCCTGCACATCCAGCGCCCGCGCGTTGCTGTCGGCGCGGCGGCTGCTGGCCGCCGGCCTGTGCGACGCCGTCGTCTGCGGCGGCGCAGACACGCTGTGCCGCCTGACGATCAATGGCTTCGCCACGCTGGAAGCCGTGGACGACGCGCTTTGCCTGCCGTTCTCGGTCAACCGCCGCGGCATCAACATCGGCGAAGCCGGCGTGCTGTTCGTGATGGAACGCGAGGCCGCCGACGCCTATGCCGTGGCGCTGCTGGGCGGCGGCGCCAGTTCCGACGCCTGGCATATGTCCGCGCCCGAGCCCACCGGCGCAGGCGCGCGGCAGGCCATGCTGGCGGCCCTGCAATCGGCCAACGTGACGCCCGCCAGCATTGGCTGGGTCAACCTTCACGGCACCGGCACCGCGCACAACGACGCCATGGAAAGCCACGCCATGCAGGCCGTGTTCCCCGACGGCGTGCCGTGCGCGTCGACCAAGGCGCTGACCGGCCACACGCTGGGCGCGGCGGGCGCCATGGAAGCCGCGCTGGCGTGGATGACGCTGTCATCACGCAATGCCGACGGCCGCCTGATGCCCCATGTGTGGGACGGCCAAGGCGACCCGGCATTGCCCGCCCTGACGTTCAGCACCCGCCAGCACCACTACGCCGGCGGACGCGCGCGCATCGCCATGAGCAACTCGTTTGCCTTCGGCGGCAACAACGCCAGCCTGATCCTGGGAGCCCGCTCATGAACGCCTGCCCCTGGCCCGTGGCCAGCCTGTTGCCGCACGCCGGCAACATGATTCTGATTGACCACGTTGACGGCTACGACGATGACAGCCTGCGCGCCCGCGCCGTCGTCAGGCCCGGCCCGTACTCGCTGCCCGACGGCTCGCTGCCGCCCTGGCTGGGCATGGAGCTCATGGCGCAAGCCGTGGGCGCCTGGGCCGGATGCCAGGCGCGCCAGGCGGGCGAAGCCGTGAAGCTGGGCTTTCTGCTTGGCACGCGCCGCTACGAATGCCATACCGACCGCCTGCCCGCAGGCGCGGCGCTATCCATCCATGTCCAACGCGGCCTGATCGACGCCAGCGGCATGAGCGTCTTCGAGTGCGAACTGCGCGACGAGACCCGCCTGCTGGCCCTGGCCCGGCTGAACGTCTATCAGCCCAAAGACCCCACCGCATTTATTCAGGAAGCCCCCCTTCAATGAGCGCTGCCCCCATCCTCGTAACCGGCTCGAGCCGCGGCATCGGCCGCGCCATCGCACTGGCCCTGGCCGACGCAGGCCATGACCTGGTGCTGCACTGCCGCCAGCAACGCGAACACGCCGAAGCCGTACAGGCTGAAGTCCAGGCGCGCGGCCGGCAAGCCCGCATCCTGCAATTCGACGTGTCCGACCGCGCCCAATGCGCCGCCGTCCTGCAAGCGGATGTGGACGCGCACGGCGCGTATTACGGTGTTGTGCTGAACGCCGGCCTGACCCGCGACGGCGCGTTCCCCGCGCTGACGGGCGACGACTGGGACCAGGTGCTGCGCACCAATCTCGACGGCTTCTACAACGTGCTCAGCCCGCTCGCCATGCCCATGATCCGGCGCCGCGCGGCGGGCCGGGTGGTCTGCATGGCGTCGGTGTCGGGCTTGGTGGGCAACCGTGGCCAGGTCAACTACAGCGCGTCCAAAGCCGGGCTGATCGGCGCGGCCAAGGCGCTGGCGGTTGAGCTGGCCAAGCGCCAGATCACCGTGAACTGCGTGGCCCCCGGCCTGATCGACACCGACATGATTGACGAGCACGTGCCCGTGGAAGAAATCTTGAAAGCCGTGCCGGCCCAGCGCATGGGGCGGCCTGAAGAGGTTGCCGCCACCGTCGTGTTCCTGATGTCGCCCGGCGCGGCCTACATCACGCGCCAGGTCATTGCGGTGAACGGAGGGCTGTGCTGATGAAACGCGTCGTCATCACCGGCATGGCCGGCATCAGCGCGCTGGGTTCCGATTGGGCAAGCGTCCAGCAAGCTTTTGCATCGGGCCGCAGCGCCATCCGCTACATGCCCGATTGGTCGCGCTTTGCCGAACTGAATACCCGCTTGGCAGGCCCGATTGAAGATTTCAAGGTGCCCGCGCACTGGACCCGCAAGCAATTGCGCAGCATGGGCCGCGTGTCGCAGTTATCGGTGCGCGCCGCGGAACTGGCGCTGGCCGACGCCGCGCTCTTGGGCGACCCCAGCATCACCGATGGCCGCATGGGCGTGGCCTGCGGATCGTCGGTGGGCAGCACCGCCGAAATCCGCGCCTTCGGCAACATGCTGCTCAACGGCGTCACGGAAGACCTGAACGCCAATTCCTATGTGCGCATGATGCCGCACACCACCGCCGCCAACGTCGGCATCTTCTTCGAGCTCAAAGGCCGCATCATCCCGACTTCCAGCGCCTGCACATCAGGCAGCCAGGGCATCGGCTACGCGTACGAAGCCATCCGCTACGGCCGCCAGGAAATGATGCTGGCGGGCGGCTCGGAAGAGCTGTGCGCCAGCGAAGCGCTGGTGTTCGACGCGCTCTACGCCACCAGCCAGCAGAACGACACGCCGGAACTGTCGCCACGCCCGTATGACCGTGACCGCGACGGCCTGGTCATTGGCGAAGGCGGCGGCATGCTGGTGCTGGAATCGCTGGACCACGCGCTGGCGCGCGGCGCGCGCATCCACGCAGAAATCGTGGGTTTTGGCAGCAACTCCGACGGCACGCACATCACCCGCCCCGAAGCCGCCACCATGCGCATCGCCATGGAAATGGCGCTGGCCGATGCCGCCTTGCCGCCCGAGGCGATCGGCTACGTGAATGGCCACGGCACCGCCACCGAGCAAGGCGACATCGCCGAAACCCAAGCCACCCACAGTCTGTTTGGCAGCCGCATGCCGATCAGCTCGCAGAAAAGCTATCTGGGCCACACGCTGGGCGCGTGCGGCGTGCTGGAGTCGTGGTTCAGCATCGAAATGATGAACCGCGACTGGTACGCCCCCACCTTGAACCTGCGCAATATCGACCCGCGTTGCGGCGAGCTCGATTACCTGCAAGGCGAGGGCCGCCGCATGAATAACGAATACGTCATGAACAACAATTTCGCGTTTGGCGGGATAAATACGTCCCTTATTTTCCGCCGCTGGCCTTGAGCGCCGACGACGCGCGCGCGCATTTCAACCTTCACTTATGGAACGAGAAGTCATGAAGATTTCCTACAAGCTGTTCGGCGCCCTCTCCCTGTCGTTGGCCTGCTCGGCCCAAGCGCTGGCTGCGGATCGCACCGTCTTCCTGCCGCTGCAACCCGCCATCGACGCCGCGCTGGCGGCAGGCAAGATCGACGGCAGCGTCAAGTTCTACCTGGCCGGCACGGGCCCCAAGGGCAAGGTGCTGGAATCGGGCGTGGTCACCAACCGCAAGACCAACGCCTTCGCCAAGAAGGACGCCGAGGCCTGCGAATGGGTGGCGCAATCCGCCGTGATCGCCCTGCACGAGGCCGCCAAGAAGGCCAACGCCAACGCGGTGACCAATATCGTTAGCTACTATCGCAAGAACGAATACACCAGCAAGACCGACTACGAATGCCATGCCGGCGCCATGGTGGCGGGCGTGGCGCTGCGCGGCGACCTGGCCCAGGTGAAGTAAGCGCCGGGGCGCCTGCGCCCGGTTTACACTTGGCGATTGCCGCAACACCACATTAAAGGTTTCCCCATGAGCACTGCTACGCTCAAGACCCGCCTCTCGGACGCCGTCAAGGACGCCATGCGCGCCAAGGCCTCCGAGCGCCTGACCACGCTGCGTTTCCTGCTGGCTGCCGTCAAGCAGAAAGAAGTGGACGAACGCCGCGAACTGAACGACGCCGAAGTCACCGCCATCATCGAAAAGCAGGTCAAGCAACGCCGCGAATCCATCGCCGCGTTCGAACAGGCCGGCCGCACCGAAACGGCGGAACAGGAAAAGGCGGAATTGCTGGTGCTGCAGGAATTCCTGCCGCAGGCCGCAAGCCCTGAAGAAGTGGCCGCCGCCATCGACGCCGCGTTCGCCGAAGTGGCCGCGCAAGGCGTGACGGGCGCGCCCGCCATGGGCAAGGTCATGGGCCTGCTCAAGCAAGCGCTGGCCGGCCGCGCCGACATGACCGCATTGTCGGCCCAAGTGAAGGCCCGTCTGGCCTGATCGCCTGGCGCGGGGGCTTAGGCCGTGGCGGCAGCCGCTGCGCCGACGCCCCTGGAATGCGCCGCCGAATAAATCCGGCCGCCGCCCCTAGAACGCGCCGCCGAATAAATCGGGCTGGCGCGACTGCTCGGCGGGGTCGGCAAAGTTGCTCATCCCCACGCCCGCCAGCCGGTACAGCGTTTCCGGCGGCAGCTCCACGCGTTCGCACAGCAATCTGGCCACCGCGGCCAGCTCGGCCGCCGACCCCGGCGGATTCGGGCTGGTCTGGCTGCGCGTCAGGATGCGGAAGCGGTCGGTCTTCAGCTTGAGCACCACCGTGCGCCCCAGCGCCCCTTTCTTCAGCGCCTGATCCCACACCTTGTCCGCCATGCGGTCGATGGCGTCGCCCAGCGCGTCCAGCCGGATATCTTCTGAAAACGTGGTCTCGGCCGACACCTGCTGCAAGGGCTGATCGGTCTGCACCTCGCGCTCGTCGATGCCGCGCGCCAGCTCATACAGGCGCCTGCCGTAACGGCCGAAATAATGGGTCAGCTCTTCGACGCTGTGCGTGGCCAGGTCGCCCACCGTTTGAATGCCCAGTTGCTCCAGCCGCGCCTGCGTCACCTTGCCCACGCCCGGCACCTTGCGCACGGGCAAGGGCTGCAAGAATTCCAGCACCTTGGTGGGGCGGACCACAAACTGGCCGTCGGGCTTGTTCCAGTCGGACGCAATCTTCGCCAGGAACTTGTTGGGCGCAATGCCGGCCGAGGCCGTCAGCCCGGTCTCTTCGCGAATCTGCTGGCGGATGACCAGCGCCACTTCAGTGGCTGACGGCAACCCGCATTTGTTGACGGTGACGTCCAGGTAGGCCTCGTCCAGCGACAAGGGTTCGATCAGGTCGGTGTGGCGCGCGAAGATCTGCCGGATCTGGCGCGAGACCTCGCGGTAGCGGTTGAAATCCGGCGGCACATAGATGGCTTGTGGACAAAGCCGTTCCGCGCGAATGGCCGACATGGCCGAGTGAACGCCAAAGCGCCGCGCCTCGTAAGACGCGGCGCACACGACCGAACGCGGGCCCGTCCAGGCCACGACGACCGGCTTGCCCCGCAATTCAGGATTGTCGCGCTGCTCGACAGATGCGTAAAACGCATCCATGTCCACATGCACGATCTTGCGCAAGAGTTCAGACATTCCGTTCAAGACAACGTGGCCGCCCGCGGCAGGCACTGGCGCCCACACCAAAAAAATATATTATGACCGGCTTATCCGCTTATCCCTTGCGTCCCCGCCTATCCATGACCGCACCCGCCCCAACCGACTATTTCGGCCTGACGATTCCCTTCATGAGCTTCATCGGCCTGGTGCCTGAAAGCATTGCGCCAGCCTACGCCCGCACCACGCTGCCCTGGCGCCAGGACTTGACCAACAGCCGCGGCGATGTGCATGGCGGCACGCTGATGAGCGTGCTGGACTTCACGCTCAGCGCGGCGGCGCGGGGCTCGGCCGACGCCACCGAAGGCATGGCCACCATCGACATGAACACCACGTTCCTGTCGCCGGCCACGGGCAATCTGGTCATTGAAGCGCGCTGCCTGCGCCGTGGCGCGTCCATCGCGTTCTGTGAAGGCGATATCCGCCGCGCCGATGGCGAACTGGTCGCGCGCGCCACCGCCACCTTCAAGATCATCCGCCGCCGCCCGGGCGGCGACTAAGCCGCACTAACGGCGGCGATTAAGCCGCGCCAAAGGCGGCGTCTGGCCGGACGCCGCCAGCCGCTTACTTCGGCAGGTCGCGCGACGGTTTCACGGCCGGGCGCGGGTCCAGCGGCATGTAAGTGCTGCACGACGTGATGCTGTAGTAGATAGCGTCCTGCATCGCCTGCATCGCCGCGGCGTCCCAGGTGCCCTTGCCCCACATCACAATGCGCACGTCGGTGCTTTTCGCGCCCGCCGCTTTCAGCTCAACGCGCGACATTTCATTGTCGGTGTAGGGCGCCAGCACGCGCACCACGCCCGACTGCGCGTCTTCGTTCAGATCAGAAATCACACGATAGGCGTTGTCGGTGCTGCGCAGGCAGTTGTTCGACTGCCGAATCACCGTGGCGTAGGCGTCCTTGAACGCGACCGGGGCCTTGAATTCGCTGTGAGGCCCCGCGCTGTCTTTCGAAATGCCCAGCGAGCAGCCCGCCAGGCCGAGGGCCAGCGCCGATGCCGCGACCAGATTCCTGTACATGTAATTCTCCAGATGAATTGCCGCGATTATCCCGCAAACCGTACGGCGGCATAAGTAGGGCCGGTTCGACACCGCCCGCGCGACTATGGCATTATCGACGAGCCGCTGGCGCCTGGCGCCCGTGGCTGTCGCGGGGCCGGCACATGCCGGCCCGCGCCATATCCGCAACAATGCCGCAGCCGCGCCAACCGCAAGCTAAGGCATTGAAATCACGGAGGTCTTCCCTTGTTTGCATTCATGACGCGCACCATTTTGGCCGCTGGCATCGTCGGCACCACGCTGGGCGCCTGCGCCACGCAGCCGCCGCCCCGCGCCTACCCCCTGAAAGATTTCTTCCGCAATCCGGAGCGCGGCTTTTTCCGCCTGGCCGAAGACGGCAAGACGCTTGCCTTCATGCAGCCCACCAGCGTGGACGGCAATCCGGCCCGCATGAACATCTATGTGCAGCCGCTGGAAGGCAGCAAGCTGATCGGCGAGCCGCGCCAGATCACCAGCGAAACCGCCCGCGACATCAGCAACTATTTCTGGAAGGGCGGCGACGTCGTGCTCTACCAGAAGGACTTCGGCGGCGACGAGAACTACCACGTGCTGGCCGTCAACGCCAAGACCGGCAAGGTCACCGACCTGACGCCGTACGAAGGCGCACGCGCCAGCATCGAAGACGATCTGGAAGATGATCCCGACCACGTCCTGATCAGCCACAACCAGCGCAATCCCGAAGTCTTCGACGTGTACCGCGTCAACGTCCACACGGGCGCCGCCGTGCTGGTGGCGCAGAACCCGGGCAATATCGTCGGCTGGCAAACCGACCACGCGGGCAAGGTGCGCGCCGCCGTCACCAGCGACGGCCTGAACACCACCCTGCTCTACCGCGACGACGAAGCGTCCGAATTCCGTCCGCTGATCACAACCGACTACCGCACCAGCGTCAGCCCGTCGTTCTTCACGTTCGACGACAAGAAGATGTACGCGCTGAGCAACCGCGGCCGCGACAAGCTTTCGCTGGTGGTCATCGACCCGGCCAAACCCGACGCCGAAGAAGAAGTCTTCACGCCCGACACCGTTGATCTCGACGGCGCCGGCTACTCGCGCAAGCGCCGCGTGCTGACGCTGGCGGCCTACCAGACCGACAAGCCGCAATACAAATTCTTCGACGCGCAGTCCGAAGCCCTGTTCAAGACGCTGTCTGAAAAACTGAAGGGCTACGACATCGCCCTGCAAGGCTCCAACCGCGACGAGAACGTCTTCATCGTTGCCGCGTATAACGACCGCACGCCGGGCTCGCGCTACCTGTACGACGCCGCTTCCGACACGCTGACCAAGCTGGCCGACATCAACCCGGCCATTCCGGAAAGCGACATGTCGCAGGTACAGCCCATCAGCTATCAAAGCCGCGACGGCCTGACGATTCACGGCTACCTGACGCTGCCCAAAGGCCGCGATCCCAAGAACCTTCCTTGCATCGTGAACCCGCATGGGGGCCCGTGGGCGCGCGACGGCTGGGGCTACAACCCGGAAACGCAATTCCTGGCCAACCGCGGCTTCTGCGTATTGCAGATGAACTTCCGCGGCTCGACCGGCTACGGCCGCGCGTTCTGGGAAGCCAGCTTCGGCCAATGGGGCCTGAAGATGCAGGACGACATCACCGACGGCGTCCAATGGCTGATCAAGCAAGGCATTGCCGACCCCAAGCGCATCGGCATCTATGGCGCGAGCTACGGCGGCTACGCCACGCTGGCGGGCGTGACGTTCACGCCTGACCTGTACGCCGCCGCCGTGGACTATGTGGGCGTGTCGAATCTGTTCACGTTCATGAAGTCGATTCCGCCGTACTGGAAGCCCATGCTCGACAAGATGCAAGACATGGTGGGCCACCCGGAACGCGACAAGGACCGGCTGGCCGCGACCTCGCCCGCACTGCATGCGGACAAGATCAAGACGCCGCTGTTCATTGCCCAGGGCGCCAAGGACCCCCGCGTCAACAAGGACGAAAGCGATCAGATGGTCAAGGCGCTGAAAGCGCGCGGCGTCGAAGTGGAATACATGGTCAAGGACAACGAAGGCCACGGCTTTCACAACGACGAGAACAAGTTCGAGTTCTACGAAGCCATGGAGAAGTTCCTGACGGAACACCTCAAACCGTAGTCCCCGCTGCTTGCTGCGCGGCGACGGGCGCATTCGCCGCCGCGCCGCTGGCCAGGCCGCCCGTTTGCGGGCGGCCTGCGCCCAACCCGCTGAACGCCATCTCCACGCGATCGCGCCCTTCGTCCTTGGCGCGGTACAGCGCCACGTCGGCACGCGCCAGAATCTCGTCGGCGCTATCGCCCGGCTGGTAAGACGCCAAACCGCCGCTGGTGGTCATCGGCACCTCGACCCCTTGCAGGTACAACGGCGCATCGCGCAAGGCATCGCACACGCGCTGCGCGTGCACCAGCGCGCGCGCCGGGTCGCAATCCACCATCAGCAGCACAAATTCTTCGCCGCCCAGCCGGCCCAAGCGGTCGGTTCCCCGCACCGCGTTCTGCACCACTTTCGCGTAATGCCGCAACGCTGTGTCGCCCGCGGCATGGCCGTAGCGGTCGTTGATGGATTTGAAATGGTCGATGTCCAGCACCAGCACCGCCAGCTGGCAACCCGAACGCCCGCAGCGCTGTAATTCGCGCTCAAGTTCGTCCAGGATGCTGCGCCGGGAATACACGTGGGTCAGGCTGTCGAACGTCAAGGCGGCCTGCATCTGCTCGGACAAGCGGGTCTGCACCATCAGCAGCAGCGCCAGAAACAGCGCCGGCACCGTCACCGACCCGCAGACGATATAGAACAGCCCCCACGCGGTCGGCTGCAAGATGGACACGGGTTCCGCCAGGCCGCCCCCATAGACCACGACGCGCGCCGCATGCAGCAGCGCCAGGCCGAAGATCGCCAGCATCAGGTAAAGCGTGACGCCGCGCGTGGCGATGCGCTTGCGCTGCTGGAACACGATCTGGCCCGTGGCGGTCATCACAACGCAGGTGTAGGCCGAAAACAGCAACATGCGGCCGCTCATGGCGTCATGGCCATACAGCATCACCGCAAAGCCAGCCAAACAGGCCAGCGTGATGCACACCATGCGCCCGATCTGCGGCGTCAGGCCAAAGAATTGGCGCACGCCCACATAGACCAGGCTAGCCGCACAGACCCAGGCGGCGTTGGACACCATGATGTAAATGCCAGGGGCCACGATCTCGGCCGACGCATAAGACAGCAAAGACACCACGGCCAGCGCATTGGCCGCCGTGAATGCGCGTATGCCGCCCACGCCGCGCGTGCGGAAAGGCAAGAGCAACGGCAACGCCAACGCCGTAGCCAGCCCCCACATCAAAAAGAATAAGGAAGTCGTCATGGTTTCTGCCGGCGGGCGCCTCTTTAACGTTCCGCCGTCGCTTGGATCTGCCGTTGCACTGGGTTCATGGGTGGGGACGCGTTACACGTCAGCATGCTTGATGCTTTTTGTTACCAGCAGGACAAAAGAAACCACCGGGGTCGCAACGATTTTCCGTCACGACGGCCGGTGTCAGTGTCCAGAACCTTTACTACCCGCGCCAAGACGATTGCACGGTATGCAGCGAAGAATACGCCAAGCTCAGGGCGTGTGGATCACCCTTTGCAGTATTTGACAGTTAAAACTTTTACTTTGCGGGCTTACCCCGGGATGCCTTTCTTTCGACATTCGGCAGCAGAATCGCCACCACGCCCAGCAGCGGCAGATAGGCGCACACCTGATACACATAAGCAATGCTGGTGGCGTCGGCCAGCTTGCCCAACGCGGCCGCCCCCACCCCGCCCATGCCGAACGCAAAGCCGAAGAACAGGCCGGCGATCATGCCCACCTTGCCCGGCACCAGCTCCTGCGCGTAGACCACGATGGCGGAAAAGGCCGACGCGAGCACCATGCCAATGATCACCACCAGCGCCGCCGTCCAGAACAGGTTTGCATAGGGCAGCAACAGGGTGAATGGCGCCACGCCAAGAATCGACACCCAGATCACGATCTTGCGGCCGATGCGGTCGCCCACCGGGCCGCCCACCACTGTGCCAACCGCCACCGCCGCCAGAAACAGGAACAGGTAAAGCTGCGCCTCGCGCACCGACAAGCCGAACTTGTCGATGAGATAAAAGGTGAAGTAGCTGTTCAGGCTGGCCAGATAAAAGTACTTGGAGAACACCAGCACGCCCAGCACGGCCAAGGCGCCCAGCACCTGATTGCGGCTCAGCCCGTTTTCCGCGCCTGCACTGCGCGCGCGCGGCTTGAGCCGGACCCGGTTAGCGCTATACCAGCGGCCAATACCCGTCAGCACCACGATGCCAAACAGCGCCGCCAGCGAGAACCACGCGACACTGCCCTGCCCGTGCGGAATGATGAACAGCGCCGCCAGCAGCGGCCCCAGCGCTGAACCCACGTTGCCCCCCACCTGGAACAGCGACTGCGCCAGACCATGCCGCCCGCCCGATGCCATGCGCGCCACCCGCGACGACTCGGGATGGAACACCGAGGAACCCGTGCCCACCAGCACCGCCGCCACCAGCAGCCAGCCGAACGACGGGGCGACCGACAGCAGCAACAGCCCCGCCAACGTAAAGCCCATGCCCACCGGCAGCGAATACGGCTTGGGATTGCGGTCCGTGTAGAAGCCGATGAAGGGCTGCAATAGCGAGGCGGCCAACTGATACACCAGCGTGATCAGCCCGATTTGCGCGAACGACAGGCTGAACGACTCCTTTAGCATCGGGTAGATCGCCAACAGGATCGACTGGATCATGTCGTTCATCAGGTGCGCGACGCTGATGGCGCCCAAGACCTTGAACGCGGTGGAAGCAGTGGCGGCAGGCGAACCTGCGGCGGGCGAACCTGCGGCGGGCGACCCTGCGGCGGGCGATCCCGCGGCAGGCGA
This sequence comes from Achromobacter sp. NPDC008082, assembly GCF_042957345.1. Classification (NCBI taxonomy): domain Bacteria; kingdom Pseudomonadati; phylum Pseudomonadota; class Betaproteobacteria; order Burkholderiales; family Alcaligenaceae; genus Achromobacter; species Achromobacter sp. NPDC008082. The sequence continues at coordinate 297,157 of NZ_JBIBIB010000005.1, read as the reverse complement.
CCCCTCGGCGGGCGCAAGAACGTTGGCGTCTGACATACCGGCGACGGGATTATGGGCGGGGGGCATGGGCGTGTGCGTAAGAGAAAAGACGGCCCGGCAACCGTGCCGGGCTCCGACTACAGTGTAGGAATCCGCCGCCAGATCGATCTGCCAATTTTCGTCGCTTAAGTGACAAAATACCGGCACCCTCCTTTCACCCTTCGACTCATCCTTTTGTCGGAAGTGACATCATGCCCGTCCGCCTGCCCTTGCCCCAGCGCCCCGACCCCGACCGCAGCGTCAATGCGCAGGACTATCAGCATCGCCCCCGCGTGGTCACCGCAATGGCCAAGGAATTTCCCGCCAGCGCCCAGACCGGCGCGCACTCCCACCCCCGCGCCCAACTGCTATATGCGGTGGACGGCGTCATGCGCGTCACCACGCCCAGCGGCTTCTGGGCGCTGCCGCCGCTGCGCGCGCTCTGGGTGCCGGCGGGCATGCCGCATGGGGTGGACATGGTGGGGCCGGTATCGATGCGGTCGCTTTATATCCAGGCCGATGCCGCCGCCAGCTTCTGGCCGCAATGCCAGGTGATCGAAGTCAGCGGCCTGCTGCGCGAACTGATCCTGGCGCTGACCGCCGAGCCCATCGACTATCCGCTGGGCGGCCGGGTCGAGCAGATCGCATCGCTGATCCTGTCCGAGCTGGCGGAGGCGCGTGTGGTGCCCATCCAGATTCCCTGGCCGCGCGATCGCCGTCTGCAAACCATTTGCACGGCCATCCTGGACCAGCCCGGCCTGCAACGCAGCATCGAAGCCTGGGGCAGCGAAGTGGGCGCCAGCGCGCGCACGCTGATCCGGCTGTTTCAGGCCGAGCTGGGGCTTAACTACCGCCAATGGGTGCAGCAGGTGCGCTTGGCGGATGCCGTGTGCCGCTTGTCGCTGGGCGTGCCGGTGGCGCGCATTGCGGCCGACCTGGGCTATCGCAGCGCGAGCGCCTTCAGCGCCATGTTCCATCGGGCCTTGGGCGCGCCGCCGCAACGCTATCTGCAAAACGCCGATGCGCTGAACGTAAGCTGAATACGCGGCGCCGTCGCAAAAAAAGCACGCCCCGGCCCTTGCCGTTTGTCACCGCGCGCAATACATTTCACAGCGCATTTCATCAGGGTTTTTCACGCGCCCGCGCACGAACGCCGCGCCGCGCGTATGCTAGACCCCGTCCCCTTATTTACGTGGCAAATCGCCCCCACCCAGCCCCCGGCAAGTTTGGTTACCGAAACCTTATTGCGCCCTGGCCGGTCTATAGCGTTCTGTCCTAGAATCGCCTGCAATGAGCACCCCCCAGCAATCCACCGCCACCCCGGGCGGCAAATCGGGCCTTCCCTGGAAACGACTTCTGGTCAAAGCGGGCATCCTCGCGGCCGGCGCCGCCGTGTGCGGCGCCGTTCTGCTGGGGCTCGCCCTGGCGTTGGCCTGGCCCAGCCTGCCCGACCTGCACGCGATGACCGACTACCGGCCGCGCGTGCCGCTGCGCATCTACACGGCGGACAAAGTCCTGATCGGCGAATACGGCGAAGAGCACCGCAATGTGCTGCGCTTTGACGAAATCCCGCCGGTGATGCGCCAAGCCGTGCTGGCCGCCGAAGACGACCGCTTCTACAGCCATGGCGGCGTCGACTGGATGGGCGTTGCGCGCGCGGTGCTGACCAACGTCGTCAAGGGGTCCAAGACGCAGGGCGGCAGCACGATCACGATGCAGGTGGCGCGCAATTTCTACTTGTCGTCCGAAAAGACCTATTCGCGCAAATTCTACGAACTGCTGCTCACGTTCAAGATCGAAAACGAGCTCACCAAGGACCAGATCCTTGAGCTCTACATGAACCAGATTTATCTGGGCCACCGCGCCTATGGCTTCGCGGCGGCGTCGCGCACGTACTTCGGCAAGCCCTTGTCGGAAGTCACGCCGGCCGAAGCCGCCATGCTGGCGGGCATCCCGAAGGCCCCGTCGCGTTTCAACCCCATCACCAACTTCCCGCGCGCCGAAATCCGCCAGCACTATGTGCTGGGCCGCATGAAAACGCTGGGCTATCTGACGCCCGAACAGGCCGACGAAGCCCTGAAGCAGCACCTGACCATCCGCGGCGCGGACGGCTCCAGCGCGCGCGGCTTCGCGGTGCACGGCGACTACCCCGCCGAACTCGCGCGCCAGCTGATGTACGGCGTGTTCCAGGAAGAAACCTATTCCAAGGGCATCGACGTCTACACCACGATCGACTCGAAAGCCCAGGAAGCCGCCTACCGCGCCGTGCGCGACGGCGTGCTGGACTACACGCGCCGCGCCGTTTACCCCGGCCCGGAAGACCAGATCGACCTGCCCGACAACGTCGAAAACGACGGGCAGGCGCTGGACGAAATCCTGGACGGCGTGCAGGACAAGACGCCCGACAGCGAAGACCTGCTTGCGGCCGTTGTGCTGTCGGCCAGCCCCACCGAAGTGAAAGTGGCCCGCAGTTCGCGCGACATCATCACCATTTCCGACAAGAAGGCGCTGGCCGTGGTGGCCCGCGCGCTGAACCCGAAGGCCAGCGACAGCCAGCGCATCCGCCGCGGCTCGGTGGTCTACATCCACAAGACGGGCGACAAGGACAGCAACAACTGGGAAATCATCAACATGCCGGCGCTGCAAGCCGCGCTGGTGTCGATGGTTCCCGAAGACGGCGCGATCCGCGCGATGATCGGCGGCTTTGACTACAACCGCGGCAACTTCAACCGCGTGACGCAAGCCTGGCGCCAGCCGGGTTCCAACATCAAGCCGTTCGTCTACGCGGCCGCGCTGGAACGCGGCTTCACGCCCGCCACCCAGATCTCGGACCAGCCCTTCATGCTGACCGCCGCGCAGACCGGCTCCAAAGACTGGCAGCCCAAGAACGACGGCAACAAGTACGAACCCATGCTGACCTTGCGCCAGGGCTTGTACCGGTCAAAGAACATGGTGTCGATCCGCATCCTGCAAGCGATTTCGCCGCAGTACGCGCAGGACTACCTGACCCGCTTCGGCTTCGACAAATCCCGCTGGCCGGCCGTGTTGCCGCTGGCGCTTGGGGCGGGCGGCGCCACGCCGCTGCAAGTCGTCAACGGCTACAGCGTCTTCGCCAATGGCGGCTACCGCGTCACGCCGTATCTGATTGCGCACGTCACCGACCGCTCGGGCAAGATCCTGATGGAAGCGCAGCCCGTCACCGCGGGCGACGAAGCCGCGCGCGCAATCGACCCGCGCACCGCCTGGGTCATGGCCGACATTCTGCGCGGCGTCACCACCAGCGGCACCGCGGCGCGCGCGCATCAAGTGCTCAAGCGCAACGATGTCGGCGGCAAGACCGGCACCACCAACGAAGCCGTGGACGTCTGGTTCTCGGGCTTTACGCCCACGCTGGCCACCACCGTCTGGATGGGCTTTGACCAGCCCAAATCGCTGGGCACCAACGAATTCGGCAGCGGCCTGGCCCTGTCGACATGGCTGGACTACATGCAGCCGGTGCTCAAGGGCGTGCCGGAAGGCAAGCCCGCGCCGCGTCCGGACGGGCTGCTGGTGGATAACGGCGAATACTATTTCTCGGAATTCCCGCCGGGCCAGGCCGTGGCGTCGCTGGACTTGTCTTCGGGCGATGCCCTGACCGACTTCCTGAACAACAACCGCTCGACCGACGGCGTGGACACATCGGTCAAGCCGCTGCCGACGCCGGGCGCAGCTGTGCCGCAGAATCCGAACACCAGCGCCGTCCAGGCGCCGCTGCAACCGATTCAGGTGCCGCGCTCGGACAACGGCGCGGCGCCGGCAGCGGCTCCCGTCGCCGCCCCGCTTGGGGCCGATGGCGCGCCCGCCAGCGCCAGCGCGGTCACCCCGGCAGGCTCCGTCACCGCCCGCCCGCTGTAAGCGGCACCCCGGCAGGCTTCGCTCCCGCCCCCCGCGCTAAGCAGCACCCCGCCAAACAACATGGGCGCCCTTGCGGCGCCCATGTTTTTTTCTGTGCTCTTTTTCCGTAGGCGTTATTCACTGCCCACGGCGGCCCCGGCTATTCCTCGGCCATCAGCTCCGTCACCACCTCGTGCGGCCAGGCCGCCAGGGATTCCAGGTCCAGGAACGTGAAATACCCCTCGCGCCAGCCCTCGGTATCGATGTGATAAACGTTGCCCAGTTGCAGGGGCGCGGCCACCGGCGTATGCCCGGCCACCACCGCACGCACGCCCTGGATGCCCGTGCGGTTCATTTGCCGCAGGCGGTCTCGCGACCACTGGCACGCCGCGCTGGTGCGCTTGTAGCGGTCTTGCAAGGCGGATTCCAGGCGCGGCCAGAACAGCACCGGGCAGTCCGCGTGCAGCAGCCCGACCGCGCCGTCTGAGGTCTCGACCTCGATCGCGATGGGCAGTTGCGCAAAGGCTTCGGCGTAGACCTTCTGACGGTCTTCGGGCAGGTCCAGGAACCAGCCGCCGCCGTATCCGCGCCAGTTCATCACATCGACCTGCCCTGTGCGCACGTGGCGGATCGCGTAGTCCTCGTGGTTGCCTTGCACCGCGAAAAACCACGGCCGGGCCAGCCACTCCAGCGCGGCCTCGCTTTCGGGGCCACGGTCGACCAGGTCGCCGACCGAGAACAGCCGGTCGGCGGCAGGGTCAAAGCCCAGCCGGTCCAGGCTTTCCTGTAAACGCGAAAAATGCCCGTGTACGTCGCCCACCGCGAAATCGCGGCCGCGTTCGTTACGCGGGACTTTTAAAAAACGCTGCTCCATGATGATCCGCAGCCACCGGCGCCAAACGGACGCAATCCGTCTCTAGCTAGCCCGCCGGGGCGTTTCGTGCCTGTTGAAATACGACCCTTCTTTTTAACCTGCTTTACCTGGCGGCAGGCTTTGGGCTCTGTCGCCATCAGGGTCAAAATATTACGTTACGAGAATCGCTATTATTCGTGATAATGTTTCCACTTTCCTCACAAATACCTTAAAGGGGGGCTGCGCACGCCGCCCCCTGCCGTCGCCATGACTGCCGCGTCCACCATCAAAACTTGGTACTGGGTCCACAAATGGACCAGCCTTGTCTGCACGATCTTCCTGCTCATCATCTGTCTGACCGGCTTGCCGCTGGTGTTCCATCACGAGATCGAACACTGGCTCGACGACGCCAAGCCCTTGTCGGACGTGCCCGCCGGCACCCCGCCCGCCAACCTGGACAAGCTGGTCGACAGCGCCAAGTCCATGTACCCGGGCGAAGTCATTGATTACCTGTTCTTCGATCCCGATGAACCGCAGGTCTATGTCGGCATGGCGAAGAAGCCGGGCGACGGCCAGATATCGGGCCACGCCGTGCGCATGGACGGCCGCACGGGCGACGTGCTGCTCGATGGCCCGCCCTACGCTGAAGACAAGTTTTCGTTCATGGGCATCATGCTGGCGCTGCACGTAGACCTGTTCGCCGGGCTGCCCGGCGAGCTGTTCCTGGGCTTCATGGGCTTGCTGTTCTGCGTGGCCATCGTGTCGGGCGTGGTGCTGTATGGCCCGTTCATGAAGAAACTGGAATTCGGCACCGTGCGCGCCACGCGCTCCACGCGCCTGAAATGGCTGGACCTGCACAACCTGCTGGGCATCGTCACGCTGGTGTGGGCATTCGTGGTGGGGTTTACCGGCGTCATCAACGAGCTGTCGACGCCGCTGTTCCGCCTGTGGCAATCGACTGAACTCGTCCGCATCCTGGAGCCCTACAAGGGCCAGAGCGTGCCCACCGAACTGGCGTCGGCGCAGCTTGCGGCCGATACCGCAAAGAAGGCCATGCCCGGCAATGAAGTGTCATTCATCGCTTTCCCTGGCAACGCCTTTGGCAGCCCGCACCACTACATCGCCTGGATGCGCGGCGACACCCCGCTCACGTCCAAGCTGAACACGCCCGTGCTGGTGGACGGCAAGACGGGCGAGCTCACCACCGTGGCCAAGATGCCCTGGTATCTGACGGCGCTGGAAGTGTCGCGTCCGTTGCACTTCGGGGATTACGCCGGCTTGCCGCTGAAGATCATCTGGGCGCTGCTGGACTTGATCACCATCGTGGTGCTCGTCAGCGGCCTGTACCTGTGGGTGGCGCGCCGCCGCGCCACCGAAGCCCGCATCAACGAACTTGTGAAACGGCACCAGGCCGCCGCCGCGCCGCAAAGGACCCCTGCATGAGCCAGAGCAAAAACAAAGGGGGCCGCGGCTTCATGTTCGTCTGGGGCGCGCCGATCGTGCTGGGCGTGCTTAGCGTATTCGGCCTGCTGGCCGCGCTGCTAGGCACCGGCGCCTGGCACTGGGCGTCGTGGATCACGCTGACCGTGCTGCTGGTGGTGATCATGCGCTACTGGGTGTTCCCGCTGAAACACTAAGCCGGGCGATGGGGCTTCGCATCTGGCTTGGCGCACGCGGCTTGGTGCATCCGGCTAGGCGGCCCCAGCTGGGCGCCCCACAGCTAGGCGCCCCAGCTAGGCGCCCCCCCAGCTAGGCGCCCCCCCCTACTTACCGAACTTTTCCGGGTCAGGCCCCAGGCGCGCGCCTTGCTTGATGCTGTCGATGGCCGCGATTTCATCGCCCGACAGTTCAAAATCGAACACGTCGATGTTCTCGCGAATGCGCGCCGACGTGACCGACTTCGGAATCACGATCAAATCGCTTTGCAAGTGCCAGCGCAGCGTGATCTGGGCCGGCGACTTGCCGTGCTTCTCCGCCAGGTCCAGGATGACCTTTTCCTTCGTGATGCCGCCTTGGGCCAGTGGGCTCCACGACTCCGTCGCGATGCCGTGCTTGGCATGAAAGGCGCGCAGATCGGGCTGGGTAAAGCCCGGATGCAGTTCGATCTGGTTCACAGCGGGCACCACCTTCGATGCCTCCATCAGCTGTTCCAGATTGGCCCGCGTGAAATTGGACACGCCAATGGAACGCGCCCGGCCGTCTTCCTTCATCTCGACCATGGCGCGCCACGCGTCCAGGAACTTCGTGCTGCCGGCAACGGGCCAGTGAATCAAATACAGATCCACGTAGGCCAGGCCCAGCTTCTCCAGGCTTTCGTCCATGGCCTTGTGGGCGTCGTCATAGCCGTGCCGGTCATTCCAGAGTTTGGTGGTGATGAACAGATCCTTGCGCGCCACGCCTGAGGCGCGCAAGCCCGCGCCCACGCCCGCCTCGTTGCCATAGATGGCCGCGGTGTCCACCGACCGGTAACCCGCGGCCAGCGCCTCTTTCACGCTGGCGGCGGCCTGGTCGTCCGGCACTTGCCAAACGCCCAGCCCCAACTGGGGAATCTTGTTTCCGTCGTTCAATTTCACTGCGGGTACCTTCGCCATAAGACCCTCCGAAGCTTGCACCGCAACACTGGCGCGGCGAATACGCGCCAGGTCGCGCAACCCTGGGCACAGCCCGGCTTAACCCAGGATTGAAGAGAAAAAAGAGCGGGCTTGCCGAGCTGCGCCCGCGTCACGATATCGGAACCTCATCCCCCGGCCAGGGTATACAAGTACCAGGGGTTATCTGCCAAATAATAGCGCCCGTGTCCGATAATGCCCGTCACACGGCCTCTGGCCCTTGCATCGGCACCCCTGAAAAACCATGAAATCCCCTGACGCGCCGCCCAAGAATCGCGGCGGATTTTCCACCCTGCGCACCCTCTTTCCCTACCTGTGGCCGCCCGGGCAGACCGGGCTGAAGGTGCGGGTCGTGGCCGCCCTGCTCTGCCTGTTCGCCGCCAAGGCGGCCACCGTCTACGTGCCGATAATCTACAAGCACGCCATCGACGAACTCGGCAAAGGCGCGCCCGGGGCCGTCACCGTGCCGCTGGGGCTGATCCTGGCTTACGGCACGGCACGCGTGTTGTCATTGCTGTTTTCGGAATTGCGCGACGCCATCTTCGCCCGCGTCGGCCAGCACGCCATTCGCGCGGTCGGGCTGCGGATCTTCCGACACCTGCACGCGCTGGCGCTGCGCTTTCACCTGTCGCGCCAAACGGGCGGCCTGACGCGCGCCATCGAACGCGGCACCAAGGGCATCCAGACGCTGCTGTCGTTCCTGCTATTCAACATCCTGCCGACGTTCTTCGAAATCGGGCTCGTCTGCATTGTGTTGTGGAAGATGTTCGACGTGTGGCTGGCGCTGGCCACCGGCGTCACCGTCATCACGTACATGGCGTACACGCTGGCCGTGACCGAATGGCGCACCAAGTTCCGGCGGCAGATGAACGAAACGGATTCCGAGGCCAACACCAAGGCCATCGAAAGCCTGCTGAACTACGAGACGGTCAAGTACTTTGGCAATGAAGAGCACGAGGCCCGGCGCTACGATGCGTCGCTTACCCGCTACGAACGCGCCGCCGTGCGCAGCCAGGTGAGCTTATCCATTCTGAACATCGGCCAGGCCGCAATCATCTCGGTGGGGCTGACGCTCGTCATGTGGATGGCCGCCACCGGCATCGCCGAAGGCCGCTACACGCTGGGCGACTTCGTGCTGGTCAACACATACCTGCTTCAGCTGTACCAGCCGCTGAGCTTCTTCGGATTCATCTACCGCGAAATCAAACAAGCCATCATCGACATGGAACGCATGTTCGAACTGCTGGGCCAGGACCGCGAAGTGGCCGACCGCCCCGACGCCCAACCACTGCGCGTGGCGGGCGGCCAGGTCGAATTCAAGGATGTGTATTTCGGCTACGACGCACGCCGGCCGATCCTCAAGGGCGTCAGCTTCACCATTCCGGCGGGCAAAACCATCGCGGTGGTGGGCACATCCGGCGCAGGAAAATCCACAATCGCGCGGCTGCTGTTCCGCTTCTATGACGCCGACAGCGGGTCGATCCTTGTCGATGGCCAGGACGTGCGCGACGTCACCCAGTCCAGCCTGCGCGCGGCGATAGGCGTGGTGCCGCAAGACACCGTGCTGTTCAACGACACCATCCACTACAACATCGGCTATGGCCGCCCCGGCGCCACCGACGAAGAGATTCAGGCCGCTGCGCGCCTGGCGCACATTCACGACCTGATCATGACCATGCCCGACGGCTACCAGACCATGGTGGGCGAGCGCGGCCTGAAACTGTCGGGCGGTGAAAAGCAGCGCGTGGCGATTGCGCGCACCATCCTGAAGAACCCCGCCATCTTCCTGTTCGACGAAGCCACCAGCGCGCTGGACACCCATACCGAACGCGAAATCCAGGCCAACCTGCGCGAAGTCAGCCAGGGCCGCAGCACGCTGATCATCGCCCACCGCCTGTCCACCGTGGCCGACGCGGACGAGATCATCGTGCTGTCTGACGGCCGCATTCTGGAACGCGGCCGCCATCCGCAGCTGCTGGCCCAAGGCGGCGCGTATGCCGGCATGTGGGCGCGTCAACAGGACAGCACGCCCCACACGCCGGGTGTAGCCGATGCGGCGGACTCCCCCGCGGATTGACAACACTATTCGTCTGCCCGAAGATCGCACCCTTTCATTGAAGGCCCCGCCATGCTGGATTCCCCCGCCGCCCCCGAAGTCCGCGTCTGCGCCGCCGATGAGCTTGTCAACGGCGGCCTGGGCGTCAAGGTGCCGGTGACCGACGGCGCGGGCCAGACCACCGCCTTCTTCGTCCGCTACCAGGACCGCGTGCACGGCTACCTGAACCGCTGCGCGCACGTTGGCGTTGAACTCGACTGGGAAGGCAGTTTCTTCACCCGCGCGGGCGACCTGATCATGTGCGCCCGCCACGGCGCGACGTATCAGCCGGACACCGGCCTGTGCGTCGGCGGCCCCTGTAAAAACGGCCGGCTGACCGTACTGTCGGTGGATGAACGCGATGGCAGCGTCTTCTGGCAGCCGACGGGCAAGATTCGTCCTCGCGACGACACCGCCGCCTAAAGCTGGCTTGGCCCTGATGGACCGGCTTGGCCCTGACCGCCGGGCCCTTTGCCAGTTCCGCCCTGACCGCCCGGCCTCTTGCAAGTTCTGCACTGACCCGTTGAACGGACCCCGCTGAGCCGGCCAGCCCGGGCGACTCCCGACTCCCTTTACGCGCTCGCCACCGCCACCTGCTCCGGCTGCTGGCGTTCCGCATAACGGCGCGCCAGCACTGCGCACACCATCAGCTGCATCTGGTGAAAGATCATCAGCGGCAACACCACCACGCCCATCTGCGACGTGCCAAACAGCACCGTCGCCAGCGGAATGCCCGACGCCAAAGACTTCTTCGATCCGCAGAACACCAGCGTGATCTCGTTTTCCTTGGACAAGCCCAGCCTGCGGCTGCCCCACGTGGTGATCAGCAGCACCGAGCCCAGCAGCAAGGCGTTCACCAGCACCATCGTGGCCAGATCAATTGCCGGAAACGCGTGCCAGATGCCCTGCGCCACGGCTTCACTGAAGGCCGTGTAAACCGCCAGCAGGATCGAACTGCGGTCCACCTTGGACAGGGTGCGGTTATTGCGTTGCGCCCACGCGCCAATCCACGGCCGCAACAGGCTGCCTACCGCGAACGGCAACAGCAACTGCAACAGAATGCGGCCCGCATCCGCCAGCCCATGGCCGCCGCCTTGGCGATGCAGCAGCACCGCCACCAGCAAGGGCGTGAGCACGGTGCCCAGCAGGTTCGACGCGGTCGCCGCGCAGATGGCGCCTGGCACGTTGCCGCGCGCCATCGACGTGAACGCAATGGACGACTGCACCGTCGACGACAAGGTGCACACGAACAACACGCCCAGCCACAGCGACGGCGTCAGCAGCCCGGGAAACAGCGCCCGCAGGCCCAGCCCCAAGGCCGGAAACAGCAAAAAGGTGCAAGCCAGGATCAGCGCGTGCAAGCGCACATCCTTCACGCCCGCCACGATGGCGTCGGTGGACAGGCGCGCGCCGTGCAGAAAGAACAGCAGCGAAATGGCGACGTTGCTGGCCACCATCATGAACGACGCCCCCTTGCCCACGGCCGGGAAAAAGCTGGCGAAGGCCACGGTGGCGATCAGGATGAGGGTGAATTGGTCGGGCAGAAAGCGGCGCATGGCGAAGGCGATTCCAGAAAAGTTACCGCGAACTATAGGCGCGCCCCTTGCCATCGTGAAGGCCACTGATTACTTTAACTGTCATCGGAATATCCTATGACCAGGCAACGCCGCCATGCTCAACCCCTTATGGCTCAAGACCTTCCAGGCCGCCGCCGCCGCCCCCAGTTTCACCGAGGCCGCGCGGCGCCTGGGCCTGACCCAACCCACCGTCAGCGAACACATCCGGCAGCTGGAGCAGGCCGTCAACCGGCGGCTGTTCCTGCGCGACACGCATTCGCTGACGCTGACCAGCGACGGCCGCAGCCTGCTGGTGCACGCCGACATCATCCTGGATGCGCATGAGCGCGCCGAACGTTTGTTCGATGCGCCTCGCCTGCGCGGCCGGGTGCGGCTGGGCACCTCTGATGACTTGGCCATGGGGCCGCTGCCGGATGTGCTGGCCGCGTTCCGGCTGGCCCATCCCGAAGTCGAGCTGGACCTGACCATTGGCGTCACCAGTGAGCTCTACAAGCTGCTGGACGACGATGGGCTGGACGTGATGATTGGCAAACGCCGCCGCGGCGATCGCCGGGGCCAGACGCTGCATAAGGAAGCGCTGCTATGGCGCGCCAAGGACGGCATGCGCATTGCGCCGGATGAGCCGCTGCCGCTGATTCTGCTGCGCGAACCCAGCGTGACGCGCACGCTGACGCTGGATGCGCTGGCGCGCGCCGGCCGCAGTTGGCAGATCGTGTGCACCAGCACCAGCTACGCGGGCTGCCAGGCGGCCGCCCGCGCAGGGTTGGGCATTACGGTGCAGCCGTCGCATTTGTCGACAGCGGGCCTGGCGGCGCCCGCAGGCAGCATCCAACTGCCCGCCTTGCCGCAAGTGGAATTCATCGTTATCTCGGCCCCTGCGCCCAACAAACCCACGCGCGCCCTGACCGAGATTCTGATGCGCAGCACGCTGACCTGACGCGCCCGTGCTTATTGAGGAGCGGGGCGCGTGCGGCATACGCGCCCGCGCTTATTGCGTTGCCGGGCGCGTGTGCCGCACGCTGCCTTCCAGCGGCTGCGGTTGCTTCAACAGGTTCAGGATCGGGCACCACTGCTCCACCGCGTCATGCACGGCGCGCACCGCCGCGTCATCCGCCGGCGACACGATGTGCGCGGTGTAGCGGATATTGTGCGGAAAGAACGGCACCTTCTCGAACCCCGGCTTGCCGCCGCGCGGGTCCAGGTCGCCCTCGATCTCCACTTCCAACGACTCCAGCGGTAGTTCCAACTCGGCCGCCTTGATCAGGAAGATATGCGTGAGGCAGCTGCCCAGTGACCCCAGCAACAGCTCCGGCGAGCTCGGGCCCAGGTCATAGCCCGCGAAATCGGCAGGGCTGTCGCTGACCACCTGATGATCGCGAATGCGGATACGCCGCACGCCGCTGCGCCCTTCCGCGCTGACGTGGGCTCGCAGCTTTACAGCTCCACCGTTTGCGGATCGCGCGCATTACGCACCAGTACGGCCGCGCGTTTCTGGCCCAGGTATTCGTTCAATGTACTCATCGTGCAACCCTCGCTTTTAGTGAGAAAAGTGCAGAGAAATCGGGGCGGCCTCGGGGTTGACCTTCATGGCCGCCGCCGGTCAGGCAAGGCGATGGGCGTGTCGTCCATCGCCTGCAATAAATCGCCCAGGCCGCGGGCAGACGCGCCTTCCATCCGGCCGCCCGGCCCGCAAACGTTATCGGCGCTGGTCCAGGCGGGCGCCGCCCCGGGCAGACGGCGCGCGCGCAGCCATCCGCGGCGGTCCACCATGAATTGCGCGCCGGCCAGTGCGTCGGCCAGTGCGCCAGCCAAACCGTCGTTCGTCACACCCGCCGCCCGCGCATCCGCCTTGGCGCCCGCAGTCAACGCGCCCGCGCTCAAACCAGCGGCCAACGCATAGGCGTCCCAAGCCTCCGCCCCAGACGCCACGCAATCGGCGTTGACGTCACCCGCCGCCCCCCGCGTCAATGCCACCGTCAGCACGCGCGGGTCTGGGGGTGCTTCCGGTGCGCCCGCCGCCACGGCCACCACACGCAGCGGCAAGCCGCGCAGTCCGCGTAAATCTTGCGCGCGCCCGTCACGGCACGTCAGCGGCACGACGGGCGCGGGGATGGCCGGCATGCCCACGCCGCCACTTGCGCCATACGCTTGCAAACGCAGGTAGTCCAGCACTTGCCACATCTCGTCATCACGCAGCACCGCGTGAAAGCCATGCATCGACGAACGCGCGTCGCCCTGCGCCACCTGCCAATGCAAGTCCCCTTCCAAACGGTTTTCAAACAACGCCGCACCCAGCACGCTGGGCCACACGGGTAAACTCGCCGCGCGCGGCCCGCGGCCGTCTGCCGCCACGCCATGGCACCCGGCGCAATGCGTTTGGTATAGCCGCCCGCCCTGCAACACGTTGGCATCCGAAAACGCCAGCGGCGAACGCTGGTACGACGTGCGATGCGCCTCGGTCAGCAGCATTTGCGGACGCGGCCACTGCGCGCTTGCGGCCAACACCGCCGCCACGCCCAGCAGGCCATAACGCCATCGGCGGGCAAACAAGGCCCACACCAGCAACACCAGCGCCGCACCGCTCTGCGCCAACGCCAGCCACAGCTGCCGCCACGTATGCGGGCTGACGGGCAAGTCCGGGTCGTAGCGCCACGCGAACGGCCAGTGGAAAATCGCCAACGCGGAAGGCGGTTGCCGCCAGATCACCACAGCGGCGGCAAGCGTCAACAACGCCAGCGCCGCCACCGCCAGCCCCAGCAGCCTCACCACGTTGCATCCAGCCCCAGCAAGGCCAGCGCACGATGGCGCAGTTCCGCCAAACGCGGGTCACCGCGATGCCTTGGATACGGCAGATCGTTGATGATCTCGTCCTTGATCCGCGCGGGCCGTTCGCTCAGCACGATAATGCGCGACGCCATGAACAGCGCCTCTTCCACATCGTGCGTCACCAGCAAGGCGGTGAAACCCGAACGCTGCCAGAGCTCGACCAGTTCGGATTGCATGGCGATGCGCGTCAGCGAATCCAGCTTGCCCAGCGGCTCGTCCAGAATCAGGATGCGCGGATCATTCACCAGCGCGCGCGCCAACGCCGCACGTTGCGCCATGCCGCCCGATAGCTGATGCGGATACGCCTGGCTGAAGTCCGCCAAGCCCACGCGCTGCAACGCGTCGTCCACGCGATGGCGTTCGGTTTTCAACAAACCGCGCGCCTGCAAGCCCAGCGCCACGTTGTTCCACACGGTGCGCCACGGGTACAGCGTCGGGTCTTGAAACACCACGATGCGCGATGGCGATGGCCCATCAATCGGCGCACCGTCGGCCAGCAAGCCGCCTTGCGCTGGCGGCTCCAGCCCCGCCACCAGCCGCAGCAACGTCGACTTGCCGCAGCCGCTAGGGCCCAGCAAGGCCACGAATTCACCGGGCTTCACGTCCAGGTCGATGTTGTCCAGCACCGGCAACGCCGCGCCTTCCAGATCGAAGTGATGATTCACGCCCTGCACGGCCAACGCCGCGCCACGCGACACCGCTTGCGGGTTCACCGCATTTGCCGCCGCAATCCCCGCCGCTGCGCTCACCATTTCACGACTCCTTTCTGCCAGGCCAGAAGACGGTCGCGTCCCAGGAACAGCAAGGTGATCAAACCGGAAAACACCAGCGCCATTACGATGAGCGCGCCGTACATGTTTGCGTACGACGCCCAGCCCTGCGCCCACGACAAATACCAGCCCAGGCCCGATTTCACGCCCATCATTTCGGCCGCCACCAGCACCGAGAACGAGGCGCCCAGCCCCATGAACAAGCCCACGAAGACTTGCGGCAACGCTGCGGGGATGGCCACGCGCAGCACCAGGAACCATTCGTTCGCCCCCATCGTGCGCGCCACGTCGTAGTACGCGCGGTTCACGCCCGCCACGCCCGACCACGTCAACACCGTCACCGGAAACCACGTCGCCAGCGCAATCAGAAACACGGCGGCCGACCAGCTGGAGGGAAAGAAGAAGAACGCCATCGGCAGCAAGGCGGTAGACGGCACCGGCCCCAGAAAGCGCAGCACCGGATGCACCCAATAGCCCAAGCCGCGCGACCAGCCGATAGCCACGCCCGTTAAAAACCCCGCCGCCGCGCCCAGCAGAAAGCCATTGGCCAGCAGCCACAGCGAATTCAGCAGGCTGTCTGCAAGCCGCTTGTAGTCGGTCACGTAGACCTCGATCAGCGACTGCGGGGGGGCAAAGAACGGGCTGGGCAGCCACGCCAGTTTCGCCGTGGCGATTTCCCACGCGCCCACGGCAATGGCCAGCGCCAGCAACCACGGCCCCGCGCGCCGCACGGCCCGCACGGCGCGCGGCTGCTCGGCGCCCGACGCCGCCAACAGCAACAGCAGCACCGCCAGCACCAGCGCCGCCACGCCAAATTCGCGCGTGTAGCCCCATGACGAAAAGCCCACTTCCACATTCGGCCACGCCAGCGTCAACGCCCCCACGCCCGCCCACAGCGCGGCGGCGGCAACACCGGTCTTCCATGGCCTCCAGCCCGGCGCAGCGGACAATGCCGCGCCGCGCGCAGGCAACGACGCGTCAGCCGAGGACATTGGGCACCACCACTTGCGCGTACTTGTTGATGTCCAGGTTGGCGCTCAAGACCTTGATGGTTTTCAAGTCTTTGGCGTAGCCCACAATTTCCTCGCGCAGCGCGGCGCCCGTCGAGGCGTGGCCGTGGCTATGGCTGCGCAAGATGGCGGCCACGCGTTCGGCGGGCACCTTGCCTGGCACGTAGGGCGCGAAGATGCGCGCGGTTTCATCCGGGTTCGATGCGGTCCAGCGCTGCGCATCGATCACCGCACGCGTAATAGCCGCGGCCGACTCGGGGTCTTTGCGCACCAAGTCGCCGCGCAGCCCCAGCACGCAGCAGGTGCGGTTCTCGTAGTCGCCTTCGATGTTGGTGGCAATCTCGCGCAGCTTGTTGTCTTCGCGCAGCGTGTAAATCAGCGGGTCGTCGCCCGCGATGGCGTCCACTTCGCCCTTGCGCAGCACCTCGCCGAAAAGATCCTGCGGGTACTGGCGCCAGTCCACGGATTCCGGGTCAATGCCCAACTGCGCGACACGGATCGCAAAGAAATTCTTAACCGGGCTGGCCTGATCAGACACGGCCACGCGGCGGCCCTTCAGGTCGTTGACGCTCTTGATGGGCGAGTCTTCCGCCGTCAACAAGCGCATGCAACCGCCGTGCGTGCCGACGGCCAGCTTCACGTCAAAGCCTTGCTCCAGCGGTTTGAGCCAGCGCAGCGCCATGCCGATGCCGCCGTCGGCATGGCCCGTGGCAATCGCTTCCAGCAGTTGGTCGGTAGACCCGCTGAAATTAATGCGTTCGACCTTCAGGTTGTACTTGTCGAAGAAGCCGCGTTCCAGCGCCACCGACACCGGCGACTGGCAAACCGCCGTTTGGCTCCAGGCAATTTTGAACGTTCGGGGCGACGCATCGGCCGCCAGCACGCGTGAACCCAGCATGCCAAGCGGCGCGGCCAATCCCGCAATGCCGGCCGCACGCAACAGCGCGCGGCGTGAAACTCCACGCGACGTATTCGCGCTGGAATGGACGTTCGTATTCATCAACCTTCCTTATGAGCAGACTGTGAATGGCGATGATTGCCATGCGGCATCATCAGCCTGCGCTCAGGCGTTCGACAAATACAAAGTGGGGATAACAATATGGGCCTGGGGTGCGCGCAACGCGCCCCAGGCTAGTTCGCCTTATTCGGGCAAGTGGTCCGGCACGCCGTCTTCATCCACGCTTTTCACGCGGTCCAACGCGTTGCGCGCGGCCGACATCGCTTCGATCGCGCTGCGAAAACGCCGGCTGACAAAAATCTCGAAAGGCTGGCCTTCGGGCTTGTCCTCCACCGCTGCGACGTCGGTGTTTTCCTGGCCGGCGTCTTCCTGGCCGGCAGCTTCCGGTTTGGCGGCTTCCGCCGGTTTCACTTTGGGCGGCAGGCGCCTGGTCTCCAGAAACGCGCGAGCAGGCGTGCGCCCTTCGGGCTGCGTCGCGTACGCCACCACTGAAAATCCGTTGATCGTCTTCTCTAGCATTGCGGTCCCCAATCGCTGCGGCCAAAAACGGCGCAGCTCATTGTTAGCGACAACGGCCTGCCTGTAGAAAACTTAAGCGCCCAGCAAAAAGCCGGGCTTGATGTGCATCAAGCCCGGCTTAGCCGTGTGCGGCGCGCCACACGCGCCCATACAAACGATTCTATTTTGTCGACGCAACCGCCTCCATGCGGACCCGCACATAGTCCGCCACCTGCTTGAGCACCGTCGACAAATGCCCGCGCAGAATCTCAAAGCCCGCGTTGCGTTCACGCGTCGCTTCGTCCATGTACAAGGGGCGGCGAATCTCCACTTGCAGGCTGTGCCGATTCAGCGCGGGCTGGCCGATCTGCGCAATCAGTTGCACGCCCTTGTAGGGGTCATTGCGCGCCACCGTGTAGCCCAGGTCGCGCAGGGCTTTTTCGATCAGCGCAATGAATTCCGGCTCGCACGTGGTGCCGTCCCGATCACCCAAAACGAAGTCGGCCAGCGGATGTTCGCTGTGCCGGCCCAAGCGCTCGTAGGCGTCATTCGGCATGGAATGCAGGTTCAAGTGCCAGACCGCGCCAAAGCGTTGTTCGACATGGTTGATCGCTTGTGACAACGCCGCGTGGTAAGGCTCGTAATAAGCCTGAATGCGATGGCGCACTTCGGCCAGGCTCAGCTTGCGGTCGTAAATGGGCGTGGCCTTGTCCATCCGGCGCCAGATCAGCCCCTTGCCCAGACGCGTCTTCTCGCCCGGGTCCAGCGGGTGGGGCCAGGGCTCGGCCAACAACTCCGGGTCCAGATCCTGCAACGTGCGGTTGGGGTCGATGTAGACGCGCGGAAAGTTCGCCGCGATCAGCGTCGCCCCCAACGCGGGCGCCGCCGACCACAACGCGTCCACGTGCGTGTCTTCGCCTTGGCGCAACTGCGCCTGCGTCACGGCTGCCCCGAAGTCTGCGGGATAGCGTTCGCCGCTGTGCGGCGAATCACAGACCAGCGGCAAGGCGGGTCCTTCGGGTTCATGCACGGATACCGCGTTGAAATCGGCGTGTGTCATCGTCAATCAGCCTGGATGTTGGCGGCCTTGGCCACCTTGGCGTAACGGGCCAGGGCCTGTTCAATCTGGACCTGGAATTCTTGGGGAGTCGTGGGCATCAGCGTACCACCCACGTCCTCGGCCTTCTTGCGGAATTCCGGGTCTTGCATCGCGGCGCGCACGGCCTGGTTCAAGCGGTCGACAACCGCCGTCGGCGTGCCAGCCGGGGCCACCAGACCGAACCAGCCGCCCGTGCCCATGTCGGGGTAACCCAGCTCGATGTAGGTGGGCACATCCGGCAGCAACGGCGAGCGCTCGGCGCCCAACACGGCCAGCGCGCGCAGCTTGCCGCCCAGCACTTGCGGCAAGGTCGACGACAGGTTGTCGGTGATCGCATCCACCTGGCCGCCCATCACATCATTCAAGGCCGGGCCAGCGCCGCGATACGGCACATGCAGCAGCTTGATGCCCGACAGCATCATGAAGTTCTCAATGTTCACGTGTCCCAGCGAACCGACACCGGGCGACGCGAAGCTGTATCGGTCAGCGGGCGCGCTCTTGGACAGCGCCACGAATTCGGCCATGTTCTTGGCCGGCAGATTCGGGTTGATGGCAAACACGCTGGGCACGGCCAGCACATTCGCGATCGGCGCGAAGTCCTTGATGGGGTCGTAATTCATCTTGCGGTATACGGCCGGGTTCGAGCCGTGCGTGCTCATGGTGGCCATGCCGATCGTGTAGCCGTCGGGGGTCGACCGCGCCACTTGCTCCATGCCCATGGAACCGCCCGCGCCTGCCTTGTTCTCGACCACGATGGTCTGCTTCAGGTCGCGGCCCGCATATTCCGCCACCAGGCGGGCAACGATATCGGTCGATCCGCCCGCGGCAAATGGCACCACCAGCTTGATGGGGCGCTCGGGATAACCGGCGGCATGCGCGATGCCGGCAAAGGACAACGTGGCGAACATGCCGGCAAGCGCGCAACGCGCGGACCGGCCAAACAGGCGGCGAGACATGGAGCAACTCCAAAAGTGAGGTCGTTCGCGGGTCTGCGAACACGGCCGCCAGTGTCCGAACTTTACGGTCTGCTTTCAAACGACTATATTGCACGCCTTCATTACCAAAGGTCATGCTCCATGCGGCTGCACTCGCCCTCCATGTCCGAGCTGCATGCCTTCATCACGGCGGCACGCTTGGGCAGCTTCACGCAAGCCGCGCAGACGCTGTGCGTGACGCAAGGCGCGATCAGCCGCGCCATCGCCCGCCTGGAAGCGCATTTCGGCCAGCCTTTGATGCATCGAAACGCGCACGGGCTGACGCTGACCGAGATGGGCCAACGGCTTTACGACGGCGCGCAAGCGCCCTTGGCGGCCATCGAAATGCTCAGCACGGAGTTGCGCGCCGACGACCGCCGGCTGCGCCTGACCTTGTCCACGGTACCCACGCTGGCCAGCGCCTGGCTCGTGCCGCACCTGCCGGATTTTCATCGGTGCCATCCCGACATTCAGCTGAGCTTTGCGGCCTACCGCCGCAACGAGGACTTCTCAGGCGCAACGCCCGACGCCAGCATTCTGTCTGGCACGCCGGAGCAATGGCCGGGCTGGGATGCCGACTACGTGATCGGCCGCGAGATGGTCGTGATCTGCCACCCCGATCGTCTGGCCCTGCGTCAGGCGCAAGGGCTGTGGAGCACGCCTCACGGTTTGCTGGGCGAACCGCTGCTGTATCACACGAATGGCATGGGCAATTGGGCGCAGTGGTTCACCGCGGCGGGCGTGCCGCGGGACGCTGTGACCTTGTCCAATGGGTTCGATCAGGTGTCTATCCTGATCCGGGCGGTCATGGCTGATATGGGCATCGCCGTATTGCAACGCTGCCTGGTGCGGGACGAGCTTCAAGCTGGCCGGGTCGCCGCGCCGTTCCCCGATCTGCCGATTCGGCTGAGCCGCGGCTACCACCTATGCGCACCCACGCAGCGGCGAGACCACTACGCGCTGGCCTGCTTTCGCCACTGGCTGCTGCAAACGGCCAGCGCTGACCCCGACGTCGTGGCTGCGGGCCAAGCCGCGTAAGCATCACTCAGAACTATTTAGAAATATTTAGTTTCTTCATCCGCTGACATCCATTTCCAAATGAAACGAGCCTCTTTTCAGAGGCTCGTTTGCAAAGCAGCGGAATCTGGCCGAAATCAGCCGAAAACGATCAGGGCGCGAGCTTGAATCCCAGGTCTACGCCCCACTTATCGGTCTCGCGCAACCACTTCGCCCCGCAGCTCAGGCATCGAAAGTGGTCTTCACGGCTCTCTTCCCGCCCTTTTTGGGTCGGATTGGTGAAACCTTGATGTCCCAGGTGCGAATGCGGCGCAACGCCCGCAAGTCCCGGGTTAATGCGTTGGCAAGCCAAGCACATAACGCTCATTGATGCTTCCCCACAAACAGTGTTGCTAAATTGTAAGGGATTTCACCAATATTTTTCTATCAATTTATGTCAATCAAACAACAATAATTGTTAATACGGCAATTAAACAACGATTGGTAAGGCAGCCAGACAGGTCGCCAAATGGTAGGGCGAGGTCGAAGGCATATCGCTGCGCACTACGGCACCCGCTCCGTCCAGGCACTCGTACCAGCCCCCGGCGTGCAAGAAATTAGCCCGGAAAGCCGCCAAGCCAGACGCCAACGCCGGCAGATCACCCACCACCGCCAGCGCGCGCAGGTACTCTGTTTGCGCCCAGATCCGGCGCGTGTCATCGACGACCGCGCCCGACTCATCCAACGAGGCCAGCACGCCCGGCCCGCCGACATCCACGCCATGCGCGCGCGACCAGTGCATGGCGCGCGGCAAACTTTCAACGAGGTCCAGCCCTTCGAACACCTGGGCCGCGCCCTGCACTAGTGACAGCCACTCGAATTGATGCCCAGGCTCCAGCCGGTTTTCGGCCGTGCCTTGCAACGCTTCCGAAATGCACTGGGTGGGGGCATGCACGAAGAACTGGCTGATGCCTTGCGCCAGGCTGCGCAAATGCTGCGCAAACAGCGCCGGCTCCGCGACTTGAGCGGCAGCCAGATACGCTTCCGTCAAATGCATCATGGGATTCTGCGCGGGCGGGCGCAGCGGCTGGGCGAAGTCGGGGCTGAGCGCAGCATGGTAGAGCCCATCCTGCGTCTTGAAGCGCGACTCGATCGTCGAGGCCGTTGCCAGCATGAGCTTGCGCGCATCAGCGTTACGGCTGCGCTGAAAATATTCGGCGCAGGCCAGCACGATGAACGCGTGCGTATAAAGATCTTGAGTGTCATCCAGCGGACGCGCCTGGGCGTCCACGCTGTAACGCCAGCCGCCGTGTTCGGTACGGAACACACGGCGCAATGATTCGAACAGGCGATCCGCATGCTGGCCCGCAGCGGCGCCCGGCGCCTGCGCAAACACATATAGCTGACGCGCGCAGGCCATCGCGCGATAACGCGCGGGCGGCAAGGGCTCGCCGCTTGCGCCATCCAGCGATTCAAATGGCAGACCTAATGCGCTATTGAAGCCCTGCCCCATCCACATGGGCAGGATGACAGTGGCGAAATGCTCGCGCAGCGCGCGGATTTGCTCCGTCAGAGAAAGGTTGGTCTGTGCGGCAGTCATCTTGGAACGACGCATACCCAAAAAGGGCCCCAGGTTTTGGAGCAGCAACGATAACCGAAATTTTCGTCGCAAATTTTTGAGTATTCTCCAAAGCGTCATGCACACACAGACCGGTTCAACCGATCAGCTCCGTCAAGGGAAGTACGCCCTATCGGAAGATGTTTTCCTCGACCCAGTTCTGCGCGAATATTTCCGCGCGATCACGTGCTTCGTCCAAGGAAGCGCAGTTGCCCAAGTGGGAAAACGCGGCATCTACTTCGGTGCCGCCCTCGGCCGTTACCGTCAGCAAAACGCCATATCCGCCGGTATCCATGGCCGCTGTGGAAACGTCGATCAGTACTTCCTGGTCACGATGCTGCATGTGCTACCTCCCAGTCGGTTACCTAAACGCGTGAACCACGCGTGACGTGGCGGGATCAAAATTCCCGCGTAAACAAATAGACCTGAAAGTGTCACGCAAGTTCATCTTACTGGCGACGTGATGGGCGCGATACGTCCGGAGGATGCCAATTGGCACATTCCGTCTCAGGAGATTCCCGTACTGCGCGGCTTTTACCCGTGATTACGCGACATAACGCGAAAATATTCGCAAGATATGCAGCAAACCGGCACGTCTTGATGCAAGACGCTGCGAACCCGCATGAGATTTTTGAGTGCCGCTGCGATGTATACGATAGGCCGTCGAACGCGGCCCTCGTGATCGTTCAGCGCACGTGAATGGCGCCCGGTTCTTCCATGCGCAGGGCGAGCTTGCCCTTTTCAGTGATCTGCCAGCGGCCATCGGCGCTGGCCACAATGCAACGCAGCGTCACGAGCGCCTGCGAAACCTCGGCAGGCACTTCAGCGGGTGCGGCGCCCGGTTCGTCTTGGTCGGCAACCACCCGAAGCCAATGACCCAGTTCGCCTTTCTGGAAACGATGCAATGCCATGCGTGACTCTCTCTTCAATTGCGAAACGATAGCACGACGCGGCAAGCCCCATTTCGCCGATCCGCCCACTACGACGGACGCAGCACCAGCGGCCGCTTGAAGCGCGAGGCCACGGCAGACAGCACTACGCTCACACCGATCAGCGAAAGGCCCAAGGCCAGATCAGCCGAAATGCGTTCATGGAACACCACGGACGACACAATGAGCCCGATCACCGGCACGCAGAGCATGGCGATGGACGTTGCAACCGGCGGCATCTTTTGCGTCATGCCCAACACCACGATGAACGTCAACGCGGTGGCAAGCGGCCCCGTGTACAAGATGATGGGCCAGGCATCCGGCACGGCCAGGAACGTGGGCGCGCCATCACGCATCCAGGCCAGCGCCGCCAGCGGCACCGTCGCCATTGCCGTCTGCCACGGAATCATGTCTGCCCCCAATCGCACATGACGATTGCCGCGCAACTGAATGATGTTGCATGCCCACGCGAATGACGCACCCAACAGCATGACCAACCCAATCACCGTGTGCGCCTGCCACGGGCTGAAGGCAGGGGCAACGATCACGCCAATACCCGCATAGCTCAACGCGGTGGCCAGCCATTGTCCGGCCGACAGCCGTTCTTTCAGAATCAGCGCCGACAGCGGAATCACCCATATCGACGTCGCGTAGGCAATCACCGACGCGCGGCCCGGCGCCACATATTGCATGGCCCACAACGCCAACGCGGTGAACGCGCCCATCTGCAGCAGCGCTACCCCCGCCACCAATGGCCATTCCTGGCGGGTGGGCAGACGCAAGCGGCCCATCACGCCCAGCACCAGCACACTGATCAAGGCCGCTGACCCGAACCGGCTGGCGGCCAGCCAAAGGGGGCTCATGTGCGTCAGCCCTAGCTTCATGACGGGCCAATTGCCGCCCCAGATCATGACCGCGCCCACCAAGGGCAAGAACTTGCGCAACGTGCTTTGCTGACTCATTACTGCTCGACGACTGCTGGATTATTCTGCGCTTTGGCCGATTAGCCAAAGGAAGGAATAGTCTATAGGGTAAACCCCAGCATATTTCACCTCAATTCACTTCGATACACTGCACGCACAGCACGAATGCACTGTCTATTCAAAGCCCTTAGGTGACTTATGCCGGAAATCAACCTGGATGCGACTGACATCCGAATTCTTAACGAACTTCAGCGCGATGCACGCCTGACCAATGTCGAGCTGGCCGCGCGGGTTAATCTGTCGGCCTCGCCGTGCCTGGCGCGCGTGCGCCGGCTGGAAACCGAGGGGTTGATTGATCGCCGCGTCACCTTGCTGAATGCGCGCAAGCTGGGCCTGAAGGTCAACGTGTTCATCCAGATCTCGCTGGATAAGCAGCGCAAGGCCGCGCTGGATGTCTTCGAACGCGAAATTGCCGTCCTGCCCGAAATCATGGAGTGCTACTTGATGTCGGGCGATGCCGACTACCTGATCCGCGCGCTGGTGCCGGATGTCGATGCGCTGGAACGCCTGATCGTCGAACACATCACCCGCATCCCCGGCGTGGCCAGTATCCGCTCGAGCTTTGCGTTGAAGCAGGTGCTCTACACCACCGCCGTTCCGCTCGCCTGAAGATACGGCGCGACGCTTTCAGAAACTTGCGGGATCGCAGCCGCGCCCGCACAATGAATCCGTCGGTGCGCGCTTGCGCACCGGCGTCCCTCCCATCGCTTAGCAAGGAGCAAACCATGCCCGAAACTGAATGGTTCCCAGGTGGCACGCTACCCGATCGTCAGGGCTACTTTGAAGTGGAATTCGACACAGGCGAAACTGAAATCACGCGCTACGGCATGCTGGGTTGGGAACCCGAGCAAGACCGCGGCCGCATCGTGCGTTGGCGCGGCCTGGACCCGGATATCGAAGAAGCCGAAATGCAACGCGAAAACGCCGTCCGCAACAACGGCGACACCCTGCTCGGCTGAATCAGCCATCCAAAACAAAACGCCGCGGAGAATTCTCCGCGGCGTTTTATTTGGTGCGACCGTTTGGTACGGCCGCTTGGTGCAGCCGTTTGGTGCGGCCGCTTGGTGTGGCCGATTGACCGATTACCAGTTCAGCTTGGAAATCTTGGTGCCGGCCAACGACACGCCCGCCATCAGGCCGCCGTTGTTCATCACGAAACCAACGATCGGCTGCTGCGCCGTGTTGGTGTCGATACGGCCATTGGCGCCGATGTTCACCACGGCCACGGTTGCATCCGCGCCGACGGTCCAGCCACTGCTGTTGCGGAACTTGTTCAGGGAATCATCCGTCATGAACAACAGCACCATGGCCTTGGATTGCGCACCAGCCTGGAAGCCGATCGAACCCGCCGTCGTGCTGTAGTAGCCGGCGTTGGAGCCGCCCACTCGCAACACGCCATTGCCGTGTTCGGCGCCCACAATGAAGCTGCCGCTCAAGACGTCAGGAAAGACCAGCACGCCCTTGGCGCGCGCCACCAATTCCTTGGATTGCGGCGACGCTTCGTAAAGCTTGGAGAGAGTTGCGTTGGCGGCGCTGTTCATAGACTCGCGCTTGTCAGTCGCCGTTGCGGTGGACTTGGGACTGGTCGTGGTGCAACCCGCAAACAGCAAACCCGCCACACCGATGGTCGCGGCGGCAAGGCCAACACGACGCAGGACAGGAAAAGTGTCAAACATGGAACTCTCCTTTATTGTTGTCATCCGCCACCAATGTACCGGCCAAACCCTCCGGCGCATGGCACACGATTGTGATAAACGAAACAAAACCTACCTGATACCGCCCCGGTTAAATTGAGCGATCTCCAGGACTCATGCGCCTGCCGGAGGAAAAACCATGACGGCGGCACAGCAACATTTGGTAGGGCAATTGCCCCGTCCAACGCCACAGCCGCGAATCATGGCGTGGCTACAGAATGCCATACCGGGGCTCGCCCGTTGCGGCGTCCACCGACTTGATGCCGGACAAGACCAACTCGGCGTGACGCCGCGCGACGGCGGCGTCGGCGAACGTCACGAATCGGGGCAACGACCAGCGTTGTTGAAAATCGCCATTACCTGTACGGCTCACCGTGACGACGATGGCCAGCACGCCAGCATCCAAGCTGACGATTTCACATCCCACTTGAAATCCATCGATATGGCGTTGCGGGGACGCGTTCATGCTTGCGCTCCTGAAATCTGATTATCCGGCCGCAATATGCCAAAAAAAAAACCGCTTGAAAAGCAATGCTTTTAGCGGGTAATCAGGCACTAACCCATCTAGTACATACGCATCTTGCAGACGCGAAAATCGGCCTGAATTCAGGCCATTTCAAGCGGATTTTTAAATTGGCTCAAAATGTCTGTGTGTCTGACATCGGCCGAATCCACTTCGATTCCCACAAGTCTTCGCCGCGTTCCAGCGCCGCACCCAGTTCCTTTTTGCGCCGCTGCGCAACCGCCGCCAGCAACGCATTGCAAACCGAAAACGCCGCGGTATAGGAGTCGAACGGCGACGCGCTTGAGCACCGTGCAATCAACACATGATGCGCAGACGCCGCGGCCGGCGCAGAAGCCGCATCGGTCACCAACAGCACCTTGCCGCCCCGCTCACGAAACACCTTCACCGCATTGGCGGTGGCGATTGAATAACGCCTGAACGTGAACGCCAACAGTACATCGTTGTTGTCCACCCATAGCAATTCATCTTCCAAAAACATCGGGCTTGCGCCGCCCATGTGCCGCACAGACGGCAAGCACAGGTTCAGATACAGCGCGGCGTGGCTCGCAAGCGGCGCGGCTTGCCGCAAGCCCAGGACATGGACGCGCGCCTTGCGTTGGGTCAATACGCGCACCGCCGCTTCAAACGCCGCCACATCAATCGACGCGAACGTCTCTTGCAGATTGTGCTGGTCATGCAGCAACGCGTTGTGCAGGCAAGCGCGGGCCGACAAGTTGTCGGCGCCCACCGCATCCGCGCGTTCGCCCGGCGAGGCCAGGCGCGCGGTGACTTCGGACCGCGCCTCCATCTGCGCCTGCGGATAGCTGTCATACCCCAGCTTGGCCAACAAGCGCACCACCGTTGATGCGCTCGTGCCCACCCGCTTGGCCAATGCCGTCGCGGATTCCAGCAGGCTTTGCGGATAGCGGGCCTGCATTTCCTCAACCAGCAGGCACTCCGTCTTGCTGAGTTTCTTGCCGTAGCTGGCGATGCGTTGATTCAGATTCATGGTGGCGGCATCAGGACAAAAGACGAACCTAGGTGATAACCCTAAATTCCACAAAATTCATTGCATCTTATATTTCATTCTGCAATGCGTATTGCAAGATAGTCCAAACCGATTGCCATCACAAGAGAGTTTCATGAAGCACCCCATCGCGGCGCCCTCCCTGGCTCGCCGTAGCCTCGTCCTTGCCGGCCTGGGCGCCGCCCTGCTGCCCCTGGCCGCGCGCGCCAATGCCTACCCGTCGCGTCCTATTACGCTGGTTGTGCCATTTCCTGCTGGCGGTTCGGTAGACCTGATCGGCCGCATCTACGCCGAGGCATTGGGCAAGGCGCTGGGCACCACCATCATCATTGAAAACCGCGACGGCGCAGGCGGCGCCATCGGCAGCCAACGCGTCGCCCGCGCCAAGCCCGATGGCTACACGCTGGTTGCGTCGTCGCAAAGCTCGCACCTGGCCAACCCGCTGATGCGCAACGATTTGGGCTACGACCCGATCAAAGACTTCACCTCGATTTCGCAGTTGTCCCGCACGCCCAATGTGCTGGTCACCAACATCGACGTTCCGGCCAAGACGTTTGCGGAATTCGTCGCCTTGCTGAAAGCGCGCCCTGACGAACTGCACTTTGCCACCGCCGGCATCGGCAGCATGGGGCAGCTCAACGCCGAGCTGATGAAGAACACCGTGCAGGTGCAGGCTATGCACGTGCCGTACCGGGGCGGCGCGCCGTTGATCAATGCGCTGCTGTCCAATCAGGCGCAATTTGCGCTGGACAACCTGGCGCCCTTCCTGCCGCATATCCAGGTGGGCAAGATGCGGGCGCTGGCGGTGGCCGCACCCCAACGCCTGGACGCGCTGCCCGATGTGCCCACCTTCGCGGAACTGGGCTATCCGGTGCTGAACTCCATGTCGTGGATCGGCCTGGCTGCGCCTGCCGGCACGCCCGACGACATCATCCAAAAACTGCTGGCCGCCGTGCGCGCGGTGGCCCGCCAGGACGGCATGCCGCAAGCGTTGGAAAAGGCTGGCGCCCTGCCCCCCGAAGACCAGACCCCGCAACAGTTCACCTCCATGATGTCCGAACGGTTGGCCTTGTATAAAGACCTGATCGACCGCGCCGGCATCCGCCCAGAATAGGCCCTATCCCATGCAAAACCCTGCTTTTGAACCCGACACCGCGCCGCTTGAAGTCTTGCCGCGCGACCTCTCCGCCTACCGCGAAGGCAACACCGGCATTCCGTACGTGCATCGCTTCGAGTCCGGCGTGCCAGGCCCCCACGTGCTGATCAACGCCATCACGCATGGCAATGAGATCTGTGGCATGGTCGCCGCCACGCACCTGCTGGACTCGGGCGTGCGGCCGAAGATCGGCACACTGACCGTCAGCTTCGCGCACGTTGAAGCCTACGAGGCCTTCGACATCGACCAGCCCTATGAAAACCGCCAACTGGTTCACAACCTGAACCGCATCTGGTCCGCCGCCATGCTGGACGGCCCCGAAGACAGCCCCGAACTGCGTCGCGCGCGTGAACTGCGCCCGGTGCTGGACGCCGCCGATTTCGTGCTGGACATTCACTCTACCCGTGCGCCGGTGCAGCCCTTCTGGGTCTATAACGAGATGGACCGCAACACGGCGCTTGCCGCAGCCGTTGGCGCGCCGCTGGTGCATCTGGTGATGCCGCAGCACAAGTTCCCTGGCACGGGCGTCATGGGCTACGGCCACCACGGCGACCCCGACTCCGATAGCGGCGGCGCGCTGGTGGTGGAATGCGGCCAGCACTTCGCGAAGTCTGCGGCCGACCTCGCCACCGACGTCACGCTGCGCTTCCTGGCCCACACCGGCCTGATCGACACGCCCGCAGATGCCGTGCCGCCGCCCGCCCCGCAGCGCTACCGCCTGCTGGAAGTGCACATGGTGAAGTCCGAAGACTTCCGCTTCACGCGCCCTGTGATCGGTTTCGAGACCTTCAACAAAGACGAGCTGATCGCCATGAACGGCACCGAAGAAATTCGTTCGCCGTGCGACAACTGCACCATCTTCATGCCCACGCGCATGCCGATCGTAGGCCGCGAAGCCGTCTACCTGACCGTGGCGATCTAAGCCGTCAGCGTCCAGCCGGCTCCGCCAGCAAGCGTTCGTACACTTCTCGTGCATTCGCAAAGCCCTGGGCCTGGAGCCGGCTGACATACGCCTCCGACACCGGTTGCAGCGCCACCTTCCACCGTTGCAGCAACGCCGCGTCCGGACGCAACATCACTTTGCCCGGCGCCTGCGCGCCATCGTGAAAGGGCTGGTCCCATTGATTCCATAGCGGCCCGAAACGCGCCACCAGCCCATCGCCAGACAGGCTGTCGATCGCTTGCCGCACATCCGCAGGCAACGCGTCAAAGCGCGACTGCTTCATCACGATGAAGAAGGCAGAGGCATAGAACGGCACCGCCGTATGCCGCGTCATTTCGTCGTTGAAGCCCGCAATGGGCGTCCCCCAGTTCGTGACGATGCCGTCCAATTGATGGGTGCGCAGCGCGGGAATGATTTCGTCGGGTTGCAGCAACTTTGGAACGGCGCCCACATGCTCGAGCATCATCGCGACCGTGGCGTTGGGCGCACGCAGACGCAAGCCCTTCAAGTCGGCAGGCTCGCTCACCGTCGTGGCCTTGGTGTGAATCAGCCCTGGGTTGTGCACAAACAGCGCCAGCACTTTGAAGCCCCGGTATTCGTCGGCGAGCACGCCTTCTTGATACAGCCGCCACAGCGCCTTGGAACCGCTGCCCGCATCCGCCACCACGAACGGCAATTCGACGATGGCGCTGCGTGGAAAGCGCTCGCCTTCCGCGCCGCGCAGGCCTAGCGCAATATCCACTTCTCCGCTTTCGACCTGACTGGCCTGCTTGCGCACGTTACCCAACGGCGAACTGGCGTTCAACACTTCCACCTGCACCTTGCCGCCCGTCTTGCGTTCCAGCTCGCGCGCCCAGGGCTCCACCAGGTCCACCTGGAAAAAGCTGTTGGGCCCAAGAAAGTGAGACATCTTGAGCCGGACGGTATCCGCGTGCGCTGACATCCCGGCAAGCGCCAGCAGGATGAAAGCGCCCCAGCGCCAGCCTTGAATCGAACCCCGCATGATCATCAACCCCGTGTAATTTCCCAGACCCCTGCCTGGGTGAATTCAACGGAGTGTGCTCAGGATCAAACGGGCTCGCCAGACGGCAAGCCGTTTTGTAGGACCAAGTCGCGATCTCATGCGGGTATGTCGGACTGAATCACCCGCATCCGGCGCCCGCATGGCCATCAAAGATCGGGGATCAGGCGCTTGCCCAGGCTGATCACTTCGTCCTGGGTGAAGCCCAGGCTTTCGTAGAAGCCCTGCACGGCCACATTGCCCGAACGGATCAGCAAGTTGATTTTCGGGCAGCCCATCTCAAGCAGCTTTCGTTCGACGGCACGCATCAGCACCGTCGCGTAACCGCGCCGCTGGTGTGCGGGCGACACGGCCAGATAATTGATCCACCCCCGATGGCCGTCGTAGCCCCCCATCAGCGTGCCAACGATGACGCCATCGGCCTCACCCACCAGAAACAGATCGGGCTGCACCGTGAGCTTGCGCGCGATGTCCTTCACCGGGTCGTTCCACGGGCGCGTCAGGCCGCAGTCGCGCCACAACTGAATGATGGCGGCCTCGTCTGACGAATGGTAGGGCCGGACGGCCAGTGCTTGTTGGGTCATGCTTCGTTCCTTAACGTAGGAAAACGAAGGCCGGAAGATTCCCCTCAATAGCCGCCGCTGAATGATTCGCCAACGGACGCGAAAACAAAAAAGGCCACGAGGGGTATCGTGGCCTTCAAGAGGAAGCGCCGAGGTTTCAGCGCCTGAACGTGACTTGCCACTCAACGTAAACGTCGAGTGACTCGTCGGTTGTCCGCGCGGCATGCCGGCGCGAATTTCGGTGCGGATTGCAGTTCGTTCATGCGGGCAAGCATACACGAGGCCTCGCGCCGCCGGCAAGAATGCGATCAGCTCAAAGTCGGCGCTGGCAAGGTGCCTTCCATGACCACCACGGCCTGCCCCGCCACGCCCGCCCACACGCCATCGGCGCGCGGTTCGGCGTGCGCCAGCAACAGGCTGGCGCGGCCCATGTCCACGCCCTGGCCCACGCGTAAGCGAAGCATGCCTTCGCCCCGCAACGCCGCGCGCAACGCCGTAACCGCCGCGGTTGCGCTGCCCGTTGCCGGGTCTTCCGTCATGCGGCCGGTGAACATGCGCGCCTGGAGGTCGGTGGGCGCATCTGCCGTATCGGAGGCCGTGTCCGTGGTGTAGACGTAGATGGACTTTGCCCCGTCCAACGGCAGCAGCGCCGCATAGCCCTGCGAATCTGGCGACGCGCGGCGCAAGGCGTCGCGGCTGGCCAGTTGCGCCACCAGGAATATCAGCCCCACCGACACCACTTGCGGCGCGTGCTCTGACGTATCAATGTCAGACGCCTCCAGCTTCAGCGCCCGCGCCACCGCCGCCGCCGGCACCTCGCTTGCGCGCGACAGCGGCTGGGGCGCCAACAGCTCGACGCTATCGATGCCCTTGGCGCCCGGCTTCAGCGCAATCCGCACCAGACCCGCGGCCTCTTCAAACACAAAGGCGTCCGGGGCCGGATGGCCAGCCGTGATCATTTCGCGCGCCAGCACCACGGCCGTGCCCACGTTCGGATGCCCGGCGAACGGCACTTCACGATCCGGTGTGAAGATTCGCACCCAGGCCGTGTGCGCCGGGTCTTTCGGCGGCAACACGAAACTGGTTTCGGAATAATTGAATTCGCGCGCAATGCGTTGCATCTGCGCGGTATCGAGCCCTTGGGCGTCCAGCACAACCGCCAAGGGGTTGCCGCAATAGGTCTGGCTGGTGAACACATCGGCGGTGACGTAACGGTAGCGCATGAGAAGCGTCTCTCTTCCTGGTTGAATGAGACGAGTATGCGGACACCACGGCACCGCCGACAGACACAGAAAGGAAGGACTTCTCCCATAACAGCCTGCCGGACTAACCCGGCAAGGCTTGACTGCGCCCTGCCCTGATCTGAAATCAGGCCGACAGATGCTCGTACAGGATCGTGGCCCCGATACCGATCAGCGCAATGCCGCCCAGTATCTCTGCACGCTTGCCCGCCACGCTGCCCACCAGGCGGCCGACCATTACGCCGATCGTCACCATCAGCATGGTCGCCAGACCAATCGCCGCCGCCGTGATCCAGATGTTGTTATCGATGAACGCCAGGCTGACGCCCACCGCCATCGCATCGATGCTGGTGGCAAAGCCTGTGGCCGCCAGCAGCCAGAACGAATGGCGCGCGACCGGCGCAGCGGCTTCAGGATCATCCTTGTAGCCGTTGCGGATCATCAGGCCACCGAGCACACAGAGCATACAGAACGCAATCCAGTGGTCCCAGTCAGCAACGAACTTCGCCGCGACGGAACCGAGCGCCCAGCCGATCACAGGGGTAATCGCTTCGATGACGCCAAAGATGACACCGGTGCGCAGGGCTTCGGACAGGCGCGGCTTGCGTAGCGCGGCGCCCTTGCCGACCGCTGCGGCAAACGCGTCGGTCGACATGGCAAAGGCCAGGATCAGGATGGAAAGGGGGTTCACTGTTGGATGGCTCCGTCCGGGCGACACACACAGACTTTCCATATCGCCCGGACAAGGCTATGGAATAGTCCGTGGTCTCGCCAAGCCGAATCGGCCGTTGCGCCATGACCGAAAGGTCAAGAATGTTGACGCAAACCCTGTCAGCGCGGCTGACAGCAGGCTACTCCCCAAAGATGGCGGAAGTGTACCAAAACGCGCTTGCCAGCGCGTGGGTCGAGTACCCTGTACCACGGCGCCGCCCTCGCGGCCCGAAGCAGGCTTACCCGGAAGGAATGCACCATGGAAAACCCTTTTGGCGACTCCGACGAACCCGCCATCGACCACCGTCAATATCTGGTCCTGATCGCGGCATCGAAAGACAACGCCTCACTCGCCCAAAAGCTGCTTGAAAACCTGAAGAAGCACGTCGACGAACGCGCCGCGCCCTTGTGGATCGACGCCAAAGGCATCGGCGTGCTGCTCACGACGGATCTGGTCGCCTCGGAGATCTGGAAGGAAATGTTCCAGAAGGAACCTGGCCAGGATTACGGCGACACGCGCAACATGCTGGTGCTGGAGCTGGGCAAGGATTGGGCCGCCCGGCGCGACGACAAGATCGAACACTGGCTTGCCACGCATGTGGGCGATCCGCTGACGCCAGCGCCTAAACGGCCGGGCCGCAAGCGTTGATCGTCGGGCAATGAAGCGCTGCGGCTACGCCGCGCCCGCAGCGTGGCCAGCCACACGCCGGATGAACGTAACGAGCAAATCCGTCACCTCATCCGGCCGATCCAGACTCGGCAGATGGGCGGTGTCCGCCAGCTCATGGCCGCTACCGTTCGCCAGCATCGACGCCACCTGCTGGCTGCGCGCCTGAATGTTGGGAAAGTCACTGCGCCCCCACATCACCAGGGCCGGGGCCTGGATCTCATTCAAACGTTGATACGTCGGCAAGTTGTCGATGCTCGGCCCCCTTGGCGGCGACCGCAGTATGCCCGCGTGCATCTCAAGAAAAAGCGGGCGCGCAGCGCCTTCGACTCGCCCCTCGGGTTCCAGCGGACCATCCAGGAACAGACGCGCCTTCAACGCGTTCACGCGATCCAGATCGCGAGCGGATTCGGCTTGCTTCAACGTCGCCATCGCCTCTTGAATAGCGGCGGGTTGGGCCAAGTCAGGCGCGCCCGGCACCGTCGGCGCAATCAACGCCAGCCCGCGGACCCGATCCGGGTGCAGCAGCGCGGCGTCGAGCGCCACGCGCCCGCCTTGCGAGCACCCCACCAGAATCACAGGCTTGCCATCCGCCAAAGCATCCATCACCGCCATCAGGTCCGCCACGGCGGAATGATCTTCTGGCGTGCAATGCGTCAGCCCAAACCCACGCCGATCATAAGCAATGACCTTATTGCTCGAACTGAGCACGCGCATCTGCGCCTGCCACATGCGGCGGTCACAAATAGCGGCATGCAGAAAAACGACTGGGTCCCCGCTTCCGGCGGTCTCGGCCGCCAACATCGCACGGCCAGATGGAATCTGATGACGAAGCGTGTTCATGGGCAAGGTGAAAAGCATGGCGAAGTCGAAAATATACTCTTCGCGCAGACAATCCGGCGCGGCAATCGCAGGCGGATGACGACAAACGGGGCGGCTGAACGGCGCCGCTACGCCGCCTTCACGCCGCGTGCGGATTCCCGATACGCGACGGCACACATCGCGGTCACGACGAGGGTCATGAGGATGGTGCACGCCAGAAACAACACACCATACGCAATGTCCGACACCCTCAAGCGGTTCGCCACATTGAGCATCATGACTTTGGCCAAGCCCGCTGACAGGATCAGCGCGAACAGCGCGGCGGCCAGCGGCCAACGCTTGAATGGCATCGCCGCACGCGCCTCCCGGAAGCCGTACTCGCCCGCCACCGCGGCGCGCGGAAGGCTCAGCGCGTACACCGCGCCCGCATACAACATCGGCACCCACAGCACCGCCAGAATGGCAAACAGCGTGACGAAGAAGCGGGTGTCGCCCACCCCGCCCATCGCAAAATAAATCATGATCGGCATGTCGGCCGTTGCCCGCAGCACGGCCGCCGCCACAATGATGAACAGCATCAGCAAGGCCAGATGCTTTGCCTCGGCGTTGCCCACGCCCCCGGCATCCACGGCGTCGCCCAACACAATCACGCGGTGCCAGGCAAAGGTCATGCGCGCCAACGCAATCATATTGACCAGCGCCACCACAAGAAACGCGTATTGAATTGACCCGAACGACCGGGACACCAGCAAAGCGAACGGCAAGCTCAGCACGAACAGGCCGAACGACCACGGCGCAGCCGCCACGAGACTTCGGCCTTGCTGCCGGATGACACTGAACGCCTCAGCAAAATAGCGGCCCGCCGCAAGTGGCTTCGACACGGTATTCCTTGGTCTGGTGGATAGGGGTCTAGGGCAACCATGCCGGGGCCCGTTGTCCGCGCCCGGCATGATCCGCGAAGAATATACCTTACTGGTCCCCCCACACTGGGCGATGGGAAGAACGGCTGCTGCAGCTTCGCATTGAATCGGCCCAGAACCATGGGCTAAGAACCATGGGCTAAGACCTAAGGCTTGGTTGCCCCCTTCCCCGTCGGCTTTCATCAATGTGCTACGGTTTATCTGCGGATCACCCGCACAACAGGAGGCAAGATGAAAACCCAGATCAGCTTCAAAAAAGTCGATGGCTCCGATGGTGTTGCGCTGCTTGACGGCGACGCATCAAGCACGCTTCAAGCCAAGCGGGAACTTGCCAATAAGCTGGACCTTCCCGACACTGCCGCGTCTGGTGGTGAAAACGAAGACATTGATGCCCGGCTCCGCCTGGGCGGCATTGACCCGAATTCCATCAAGGTCAACCACATCAGCGAATAAGCCAGTCCGCTGCATACGCGTCGGCTCAGCGCCCACGTTCTATGCGCCAACAGGCAAGACGCCCTGGCTTTCGCCGGGGCGTCTTTGTTAGTGCTGATGGCGATGCGCCGGGAGGATGCTGGCCTTCTCGTCAGGCGCCATCAAGCAAAAGCTGATGGGAACCTGATTCTTCCGCCTGGATATGCCAATACCGTTCCGGTCTGCGCAAGTCGTCCGGCACTCCGTTGAACGCCTTCAGCTGCGACGCGTAAGCGGCAATGGCCACTTCCTTGCTACCCAAGTCAGCCTCGCCGCACGCAGGCGTCAACACCAACCCTCGGCTGTGCAATTGCACCAGACGCGCTTGCACAACGCCGCGATGCGCCCGGTAAGGCGCGTCTTCATAGAAGAACCAGGCAATGTCAGGCAGCAGCTGCCTGACGCGCAGCGCGGCCTCGCTAACCCGAAGATGATCACCATGAAAGAGCCCAAGGGGAATACCCACGCTGCCCGGAGCCAGGTCGAGCAAGGTGCTCAGCAGAGACTCCATCAGCGCAGGCATGGCGTGATCGGGATGCTGCACATACTGGCAGTCAATGAAGCCCAACGAACGACCGCCACAGCGGATGGCCTCCAACGCGCGGCTATCTTCGGCTTCACGCGCACGCATGGCTTCAGCCGCACTAAGAAAGCCGCATTCGCGGTCCCACTCAGTAAGGATTCCCCCTTCGTTCGGAACCCCGGTAAAAACCGTCACCACGGTGCTGCCTGCAACGTGTGAAAGCAAGCTTCCGCAGCTGAACACTCCGTCATCAAGATGAGGCGAAATGATGACGAGCGGCCCATTCGGAACCATGGGACTAAAGGCTGCGTCAGAGAGCGTCAGATCGTATGGCATTCGATTGGGGAGTGGGCATCGACGTTGCTGTTGCGTATGCAATAGCAAGCCGCATTCCCGCCTTCGATCTGCCGGGACGCTACGCGCGCATGGCTAGGGCATTCGCGCGAAAAATGAAAAAGCAGCCGGCAATGAGAAAGGGGGTTAGTGATTACTATCACTAACCCCCTAGGGTATTGCTGGTCGGGACGGCGGGATTCGAACTCGCGACCCCTTGCACCCCATGCAAGTGCGCTACCAGGCTGCGCTACGCCCCGAAAGAAAAAGAGTATAGCAGAACAAAAATAAGTTTGCACGCATTGGTGCAAAAAAAGTGCTGAATACTCAAAAAAATTTGCGCCCCGTGTTCGTCGCTTGCACTAACGTCGTGCAAAGCGGCGCGCGAGGCGCAACGTACTGCGGTTTGCAATGCGCATCGCTTCAAGAGCGACGCGCGTTGCGGGTACTGCGATCAATCAAAGCATCTTGGACGACGACGAAATCAACAGGCTCAAGCCGTGGTGCTGGCGTTGCTGCTGACGTTGCTGCTTGCGTTGGCGGATACGTTGGCAGGCAAGCCCAACGCATCAGCAAGCATCGTCGAAACGTTGCCGAGTTCGTTGCGCAAGGCTTGCATCTCGGCGCCCGACAAACGCACGGCGGCGTCTTGATCGTGCGGCATGTCGCGCGCATCGCCCAAGCGATTGCGAGCGCCGCTGATCGTGAAGCCTTGTTCGTACAGCAAGGAACGGATGCGGCGGATCAGCAGCACTTCGTGGTGCTGATAGTAGCGGCGGTTGCCGCGCCGCTTCACCGGCTTGAGCTGCGTGAATTCCTGTTCCCAGTACCGCAAGACGTGAGGCTTGACGCCACACAACTCGCTGACTTCACCGATGGTGAAGTAACGCTTGGCGGGAATGGGCGGTAGGGTAACGGTGGATTCAGTACGTGTCATAAGCGAATTTTATGCCGCGAAGGCGCCGGGAGCCGATAACAATTACCGACAAAGCGTATCACTCCGCGGCGTCGGGTGCAGCAGGGGTTGCCTGCTCCACCACGCTCTTGAGTTTCTGACTCGCGTGGAACGTGACCACGCGGCGTGCGGCGATGGGAATGGTCTCGCCGGTTTTGGGGTTGCGGCCCGGGCGCGGCGGTTTGTCGCGCACCTGGAAGTTGCCAAAGCCCGAGAGCTTGACGGAGTCTCCGCGCGCCAAGGCGTCGCGGATTTCTTCGAAGAAAGTATCGACGATGTCCTTGGCCTCGCGCTTGTTCAGGCCGACCCGCTCAAAGAGCAGTTCGGCCAGCTCAGCCTTGGTCAAGGTGCGTGGCTCGGCAGCAAGCATACTGTTCCCCATGGTTCATGTACGCTGGCGCGCGCCGTGAGCACTGACCAATGCATCCTTGATGCGGGACAGGCATTCCGCCACACGGGCTTCGTCCAGAGTGACTTCAGTGTCCTGTAGCCAGAATCGGAAAGCAAGGCTTTTCTCGGTGACGGGTTCGTTGCCGTGGGCCTTCTCGCGCCACACGTCGAACACGCGCACATCCTGCACCACAGCCAGTTGCGCATCCGCTTTGACGGCGGCGGCAACGGTGTCGAGCATGGCTTGCGTGGACACGGGAGCATCGACCCACAAGGCCAGATCGCGCACCACTACCGGCTGGCGCGAGAGCTCACGCACCTGCGGCAACTCACCTTCGGACAACGCGTCTACGTCGAGTTCGAAGACGACCGGCGCATGCGCCAGGTCTGCTTGCTGCGCCCAACGCGGATGCAGTTCGCCGATCCAGCCCACTTGCTTGCCGTCCAGTTCGATGCGCGCGCTGCGGCCAGGATGCAGCGCCGGATGCGCGGCGGCTTCAAAACGCAGGCGGCGGCCGCGTGCGCCGAACAGCGCCTCGACATCCATCTTCACGTCATAGAAGTCCACTTGACGCGTGGCCACGCCCCACTGCTCTTCAACCGCCGGGCCCCACGCGGCACCCGACAAACGCATCGGTTGACGCACGCCGGCCACTTCCAGCGGACCATCCTGTGCGGAGGCGTCACGCATGAACACACGGCCCAGTTCAAACAGGCGCACGCGCGACTGCTTGCGGTTGGCGTTGTGGCGAATGTTGGCGACAAGGCCGCCGATCAGGCTGGAACGCATGACCGACAGATGGCTTGCAATCGGGTTCACCAGACGCACGGGCGTGTCGTTGCCGGCGTAGTCGCGTTCCCAATCTGCTTCGACGAAGCTGTAGTTCACGACTTCCTGGTAGTCCTGCGCAGCGGTCAGGCGGCGCAGCGCGTGCGCGCCGCGATGCACTTCGGGCTGCGAGAACATCTTTGCGCGCGCCATCGGCGGCACATCGGGAATGCTCTCGAAACCGTAGATGCGGGCCACTTCTTCGATCAGGTCTTCTTCAATTTCCAGATCGAAACGGTACGACGGCGGGCTGACGATGAAGTCGTCGCCTTCGACCGTGAATTCCAGGCCCAGGCTGGCGAAGATCTTCGCGACCTGCTCTTGCGTGACGGGCACGCCCAACACGCGATGGCAACGCGC
Source organism: Achromobacter sp. NPDC008082 (assembly GCF_042957345.1). Taxonomy (NCBI): domain Bacteria; kingdom Pseudomonadati; phylum Pseudomonadota; class Betaproteobacteria; order Burkholderiales; family Alcaligenaceae; genus Achromobacter; species Achromobacter sp. NPDC008082. The sequence goes on along the minus strand of NZ_JBIBIB010000005.1, from coordinate 258,340 downwards.
CAGGCGCATGCGCACGGGCGGACGTGCCGGCAGGTTGACGATCTGGTCGTCGATAGGGCCGACCTGGCCGCCGCAGATGTCGACGATCAGGCGGGTGATGAATTCCAGGTGCTCGGGAATGCTGGCGTAGTCTACGCCGCGTTCGAAGCGATGGCTGGCTTCGGAGCTGAACTTGTAGCGGCGCGCACGACCGGCGATGGCTTGCGGCCACCAGAACGCGGCTTCCAGATAGATGTTTTGCGTGTCCAGCGTGACCGAGGTCGCTTCGCCACCCATGATGCCGGCCAGGCTTTCCACCTGATCGCCGGCCACGACGACGCCAACCTTCGGGTCGAGCGTGATGGTCTGGCCGTTCAGCAGTTCCAGGGTTTCGCCTTCGCGCGCCCAGCGCACCGAGATGTCGCCGCCGATCTTGTCCAGATCGAACACATGCGACGGACGGCCCAGCTCAAGCATGACGTAGTTGGAGATATCCACCAGCGCCGACAGCGAGCGCTGGCCTGCGCGCTCAAGGCGCGTCTTCATCCAGTCGGGCGTGGCCGCGCGGGCGTTCACGCCACGGATCACGCGGCCACCGAAGCGGCCGCACAGCTCAGGGGCTTCAATCTTGACGGGCAGGCGCTCATCCAGCGTGACCGGCACGGCAACAGCCGTGGGCACGGACAACGGCGCGCCCGTCAGGGCAGCCACTTCGCGCGCCACGCCCAGGATCGACAGGCAGTCGGCGCGATTGGGCGTGAGCTTGAGCGTGAAGAGCGTGTCGTCCAAGTCCAGCGCTTCGCGGATGGACTGGCCGGGCACCATGTCGGCGGGTAGTTCCAGCAGGCCGGCGTGGTCTTGCGACAAGCCCAGTTCGCGGGCCGAGCACAACATACCCGACGATTGCACGCCGCGCATTTTCGCCACGCCAATCTTCATGCCGCCAGGCAGTTCCGCGCCCACGCGGGCCAGCGGCACTTTCAGGCCAGCGGCAGCGTTCGGCGCGCCGCACACGATTTGCAGGCGTTCGCCGGAACCATCGTCCACTTGGCAAACGCGCAGCTTATCGGCGTCGGGATGCGGAGCGATCTCGACGATGTGGCCCACGACCACGCCCGTGAAGGCGGGTGCGGCGGGCGCGGTGTCTTCGACTTCCAGGCCAGCCATGGTGAGCCGGTGCGCGAGTTCGTCGGTTGCGATCGGAGGGTTGACCAGCGTACGCAGCCAGGATTCGGGAAATTGCATGATCAGCCGTCTGTTATTCGTTGAACTGGCGCAAGAAGCGCAAATCGCCTTCGTAGAACTGGCGCAGATCGTTGACGCCGTAGCGCAACATCGTCAGGCGCTCAAGTCCGGAGCCGAAGGCAAAGCCGATGTAGCGCTCGGGGTCCAGGCCGAAGTTGCGCACCACTTCGGGGTGCACCTGACCCGAGCCGGAGATTTCCAGCCAGCGGCCACGGTTGGGACCCGAGGTGAACATCATGTCGATTTCGGCGGACGGTTCCGTGAACGGGAAGAACGACGGACGGAAGCGCACGACGAGATCATCGCTTTCAAAGAAGCAACGCAGGAAATCGGTGTACACGCCTTTCAGATCGGCAAACGAGATGTCCTCGGCGATCCAGAGCCCTTCCACTTGATGGAACATGGGCGAGTGCGTGGCGTCGCTGTCGACGCGATAGGTGCGCCCCGGCGCAATGACCTTGATGGGCGGCTTGTGCATGCGGGCGTAACGCACCTGCATGGGGCTGGTGTGCGTGCGCAGCAGCAGCGGCAGGCCGTCGGCGTCGTTCATGTCGACGTAGAACGTGTCCTGCATGGAACGCGCCGGATGGTCCAGCGGGTTGTTCAATGCGGTGAAATTGGTCCAGTCATTTTCCACTTCGGGGCCGTCGGCCACGTCGAAGCCAATGGAACGGAAGATGGCTTCCACACGTTCCCAGGTCCGGATCACCGGATGGATGCCTCCCGGCGCGCGGCCGCGGCCAGGCAGGGTGACGTCAATGGTTTCGGAGGCCAGCCGGGCGTCCAGTTCCGCCTGCGCCAGTTCTGCGCGGCGCGAAGTCAGGAGCTCTTCGACTTGTTGTTTGGCCTGATTGATCCGGGCGCCCATCTCGCGCTTCTGCTCGGGATCGAGCTTGCCCAGGCCTTTCAGCAGCACCGTCAGTGCGCCTTCCTTACCCAGGAATCGAGCCTTTGCGTTCTCAAGCGCGGCGGCATCCGTAGCCGCGGCGAACCGTTCTTGCGCCTGGGAGACCAGGTCGTCAACCAATAGAGTCATGAAATCCAGCCTTCAAAACGCAAACGGGGCTATTACAGCCCCGTTTGCAGCGATGCGCGATGAGTTAAAGCGCGCGATCAGGCAGCCAAGGCAGCCTTGGCTTGCTGCACGATGGCGGCAAAGCCGGCCTTGTCGCGCACGGCCAGATCGGCCAGAACCTTACGGTCCAGTTCGATCGAAGCCTTCTTCAGACCAGCGATGAACACGCTGTAGCTAACGCCATGTTCGCGGACGGCGGCGTTGATACGCGTGATCCACAGAGCGCGGAAGGTGCGCTTCTTGTTACGACGGTCGCGGTAGGCGTATTGGCCAGCGCGCATGACTGCTTGCTTGGCAATACGGAACACATTACCGCGGCGGCCACGGTAACCCTTGGCGGCGGCAATGACTTTTTTGTGACGTGCGCGGGCAGTTACGCCGCGTTTGACGCGAGGCATATTAGATCTCCCTTATCAAGCGAAAGGCATCATGGCCTTGACGGAGGCCACGTTGGATTCATGAACCGCTGCCGAGCCACGCAGTTGACGCTTGGCCTTGGTGGTCTTCTTGGTCAGAATGTGGCGCTTGAACGCCTGACCACGCTTGATGGAGCCGCTGCCGCGAACCTTAAAGCGCTTGGAGGCGCTTTTCTTGGTTTTCATCTTGGGCATGATGATTCCCTAAACTTAAACTCGTAGTTGATTTGACATGACGCGAGGTGTTTGGCGTTGCTGGCAAAAAGCCCTAGGGCTAGCACCGATGCGACGGCAAAACTTGTAAACCTGTTGCCACTTCTGAGGTACTTCTTGGGGTACTGCGGGGGTACTACTATCCGCGAAATAGCATTGCTGCCAGACACGGCTTCCTCCCAGGTCTTGGCAAAAAGGTAGCCGAGATCCGGGAAAGCCTTTGATTATATGGTGATTTCCTGGGTGTTGTCGAGTCGGCTGGCGCAAAAAGCTCAGCCGCGCACGCAGGATGAATCCAGAGACGCATCATACGCCCGGACGCCGGTACTGCACCGCTTGCGCCACGTGCCGAGCGGCCAGCGCTTCCTCCCCCTCCAGATCGGCGATGGTGCGCGCCACGCGCAGCGCCCGGTGCAAGGCGCGCCCCGACCCCGCCAGCCGGCGCATCGCCTGGAACAGCAGCGTTTGCGCGTCCTTATCCATCACGCAGTGCTGATCCAGCTCTGGCCCCGCCAGCGCCGCGTTCAGCTTTCCCTGGCGCGCCATTTGGCGCGCCCGGCAGCGCATGACGCGTTCCTGGACGGGTGCGGAAGCTTCGCCAGGCGGGCCACCCATGGATTCGGGGTCGGATGGGGGCAACGCCATATGCAGGTCGATCCGGTCCAGCAAGGGGCCTGATATCTTGCCCACATAGCGCGCCACCTGATCCGGCGTACACACGCAGGATCGGCCGGAGTGGCTGCGCCAGCCGCACGGGCAAGGGTTCATGGCGGCGATGAGTTGGAAGCGAGCAGGAAACTGCGCCGAGTGCAGCGCACGGGCAATAACCACCCTGCCCGCCTCCAAGGGTTCGCGCAGGGATTCAAGCGTGCGGCGGCTGAACTCGGGTAATTCGTCCAAAAACAAGACGCCATGGTGGGCCAGGCTGATCTCGCCAGGACGAGGCCGGCTGCCGCCACCCACCAGCGCTGCAACAGTCGCGGAATGGTGTGGAGACCGAAACGGCGGCTGCCCCATCAAAGCGTCGGGCAAGCCCGCTAGCGCAGCCACGGCCGCCGCCTCCAAAGCCTCGGCGCGGCCCAGCGGCGGCAACAGGCCGGGCATGCGCGCGGCCAGCATGCTTTTGCCCGCCCCTGGCGGCCCGATCATCAGCAGGCTATGGCCGCCCGCCGCCGCCACTTCCAGCGCTCGCCGGGCGGCGGGCTGGCCACGGACATCCGACAGACATGGCGCCGGCGGCGCTTGTGGCCATGGTTTGGGCACAGCGTCCGGCAACAGGCACACCCCAGCGGCATGCGCAGCCACATCGGCCAGACTACGCGCGGACAGAACCCGCAGCCCCGGCACCCACGCCGCCTGTTCCGCGCTGCCCGCCGGCAGAATAAGCGTGGCGCCGGACGTATCGCGCGCCACGCTCAGCGCGATGATCAGGGGTGAAGCAACAGGCACCAGCGCCCCCGTCAGAGAAAGCTCGCCCGCCAGCACCAGATTCGCCAAAGAGGGGTCGGGAGCTGGCAACGCGGCTTCCCCCCCATCCGTCGGGGCGGCTAGTTGGCCGGACGCCAGCAACAGCCCCAGCGCAATCGGCAGGTCGAATCGGCCCGACTCTTTCGGCAAGTCGGCAGGCGACAGGTTGACGGTGATCCTGCCGGGCGGAAACGCAAAGCCACTATTCAATATGGCGGCACGCACGCGCTCGCGGCTTTCGCGCACCTCGGTGTCTGCCAAGCCGACCACGTTGAAACTCGGCAGCCCAGGACCCAAGTGCGCCTCCACGCGCACGGCGTGCGCATGCAGGCCGCTAAGCGCCCGGCTGGCTAGAACGGCAAGCGTCAAGATGGTCTCCCGTGCGGAACAAGACCGTCAGTATCGGCAATCGGCAAGCGCTCGTGGACTCGGCTGAGACATAAACATCCCTTCCCTCGCCACGCATAATCGCCCCGTTCGAACCACAACGCCCAATGAAAAACGACCGCTATTCGCGGTCGTTTTGATCTTGCTACGGCTGGCGCCGGGTTATTTGTCCAGGGCCGACAAACGCGACTCCAGCTGCTGAACCTGGGCCGCCAATTGATCAACCTTGGCGCGCGTGCGGGCAAGCAAATCGGCCTGCACGTCGAATTCTTCGCGGGTGACCAGATCCATCTTGGTGAAGGCCTGGGCCATCATTGCGCGCACGTTCTTTTCAACGTCGGCGGCCGGGCTGCGGGCGATCAGGTCGGAAATATTCTTCTGGATGTCTTCCATCCATTGGGTGCGATTGTTCATAGCGGCCTCTCTGTGTTCTTGATGCCTCAAGTGTAGTGCTTTGCCGATCCGGCGCAGAAGTCCGAACAGGATTATGCAAAAAAAGAGGGCGGGCCGCATGCGGTGACCGCCCATCAAAGCACAGGAGAAAACCGGGCTGCCATGGCGGCAACCCCCTACCAACATCGTTACGGGCAACCCATCTGGCTTGCCGATTGCGCAAACAGATCCGACGACTGCTTGCACTGCGCCGCCAACTGCGTCTTGTCGGGAATGGACGCCCACTGCGTCTTGGCCGCATCAAGCTGCTGCTTGATGCTGGCTGCGGCGGGGTTGCTGCTGCCTAATTTATCCATGCACGCGTTGACCTTAGCCAGATACGCTTCGCACTCCGCGGGCACCGTTGCCGTACTTGCCACGGGAGGCGAGGCGGCCGGAGGCGCTGCGGGAGCAGGCGTCGTTACCGGTGGCGGGGTCGTTGAAGCCGCGGGCGGAGCGGCCTTTTCATCACTCTTATTGCACCCGGCCAGCACACCCATTGACGCCGCCAGCGCCAGCATGCCGATTAGTTTGCGTTGACTCTTCATTGTGTCCTCTTTCCGTTCTTACTTTTTATTAAGAGCCACATACCGGAACCTCTCATGCGGCCCGATTCGCTCACCGGGAAACATGAGCTGGTCTTGATTCTTCTTCACCCGGCTAGGCGCAACAAGCGGATGCGTGTAAACCCTGGTATCAAGCCCTTCCCCCTTTTTGGGCGTCGCGTTGCATGCCTGGCAGGCGGCTGAAAGCCCTGCAATTCCCGCCGCAAGCCCGCCCTGCAAGGCTGTGCGGCCAGAACGGCTCGCGCAGCGCTTGCGGTTCCGCCATGCAAAATCCAATACAAACCGCAACCGCCGCAGCATCAACTGGCTACAAATGTTGGCGCCGGAACATATTTCGTTGCACCACCCGCATTCACCACGTTACGCACCACATTGAGGCTGACGTGTGGTGCATGGCGCACTATATTGGTGCAACCAGGCACAACTCATGCGCCTGCCGTTCCCCTTTCCGGGTACGCACCAACATGGCATGGATCTTGCTTGATAGTCGAGGCCAACGTGCAACCATGAGAGGAAATGCCATGAAACTCATCATCGCCATCATCAAGCCCTTCAAGCTCGACGAAGTGCGGGTGGCTCTATCCGGGATCGGCGTCCAGGGCCTGACTGTTACCGAAGTAAAGGGTTTTGGCCGCCAAAAGGGCCATACCGAGCTGTATCGCGGCGCTGAATACGCCGTCGACTTTCTGCCCAAGCTGCGAGTTGAAGCGGCCGTGCCCGACCACCTTGTCGATCAGGTCATCGAAGCAATCGAACAAGCCGCCCGCACCGGAAAGATCGGCGACGGCAAGATCTTCGCTGCTCCCCTGGAACAAGTGATCCGCATCCGCACGGGTGAAGCTGGCGAAGCTGCGCTGTAAATAAATAAAGAAAGACTCATTGGAGCCTGAAAATGGATAAAGCAGATATCTCCTGGTTGCTCGTCTCTACCCTGCTTGTATTGATGATGGCCGTACCCGGTCTGGCGTTGTTCTATGGCGGCCTGGTACGCAGCAAGAACGTGCTGTCGGTGTTGCTCCAAGTGCTGTGCACGTTTGTGCTGGGCCTGGTTCTCTGGTTCATCTACGGCTATTCCCTTGCATTTACCGAGGGCAACGCCTTCTTCGGCGGCCTGTCGCGCGCCTTCTTCTCTGGCATGTTCACACCGGCTGACGGCAAGTACGCCATGTCGAACACCTTGACCGAGCTGCTGTTCGCCTCGTTCCAGGCCACGTTCGCCGGCATCACCTGCGCGCTGATCGTGGGCAGCTTTGCTGAACGCGCCCGCTTCTCCGGGGTGCTGGTGTTTACGGTGATCTGGTTCACGTTCGCCTACATTCCCATCGCCCACATGGTGTGGTTCGCGTCCGAAACGGCGCCGGGCCTGCTGAATGCCAAGGGCGCGCTGGACTTTGCCGGCGGCACCGTGGTGCACATCAATGCTGGCGTGGCCGGCCTGGTGGGCGCGTATGTGGTCGGCAAGCGCGTGGGCTACGGCCGCGAAGCCATGCAGCCGCATAACCTGCCGATGACGTTTATTGGCGCCGCCCTGCTGTGGGTGGGCTGGTTCGGTTTCAACGCGGGTTCGGCACTGGCCGCCAACGAGAACGCCACCCTGGCCTTCTTCAACACGATGATCGCCACGGCGGGCGCCGTGCTGGCCTGGCTGTTCACGGAATGGGCCATCAAGGGCAAGCCCTCGATGCTGGGCGCCGCCTCCGGCGCGATTGCCGGTCTGGTGGGCATCACCCCCGCCGCCGGCCTGGTTGGCCCGGTGGGCGCACTGATCATCGGCGTGGTTGCCGGCATCGTCTGCGTCTGGGGCGTGAACGGCCTGAAGCGCATGCTGCGTGCCGATGACGCGCTGGACGTGTTCGGTATCCACGGCGTGGGCGGTATCGTCGGCGCATTGTTGACCGGCGTGTTCAACGCGCAAGTGCTCGGCGGCCCCGGCCTGGCTGAGCCTGGCATGATCGCCCACCAACTGTGGGTCCAGCTGGAAGGCGTGCTGCTGACCATCGTCTGGTCCGGCGTGGTGGCGTCGATTGCCTACAAGATCGCCAATGCCCTGTGCGGCATGCGCGTGCCGGAAGAACAGGAGCGCGAAGGCCTGGACGTCACGAGCCACGGCGAATCGGCGTATCACAGCTAATGCGGTATCTCGGCCCGCCGCCTGCGGCGGGCCAGCAAGAAAACGGCGTCGGGATGTCACATCCCGGCGCTTTTTTTTGGTCCGCGCCTGGACAAGAAAAACGCCCCGAATCGGGGCGTTTTTAGGTTCTGGGTAGAGCGGATCAAATGGGATCAACCCGGATCAACCCGGATCAAGCCGGGTCAAGCGCATCCAGATCAACGGGCAAGGCGCGGTTCAGCGCCGTCGCCACCTTGATGCGAAGCGCGTTGGAATGCGCGCGGCGCACTTCCCGCTTCACGTCCAGCAACTGCTGCGGATGCATCGAGAACTCGGTCAGCCCCAAGCCCAGCAGCAAGCGCGTCATGCGCGAATCGCCCGCCATTTCGCCGCAGACCGCAACCGGCTTGCCCGCCCGCTCGCCTGCATTGATGGTATTGGCGACCAGGCGCAGCACGGCCGGATGCAGCGGATCGTACAGCGCGGCCACATCGTGGTCGCCGCGGTCGATGGCCAAGGTGTATTGGATGAGATCGTTCGTGCCGATCGACAGGAAATCCAGCGCCTGGGCAAACGGCTCAATGGCGATAGCGATGGCGGGCACTTCAACCATGGCGCCCACTTCCATGTGCGGCGCGTAGGCCTGACCGCGCGCATCAAGCTCGCGCCGTGCGGACTCGATGGCCGCCTTGGTCGCCACCACTTCATGCATGTGCGCAATCATGGGGATCAGCAGCCGCACAGGACCGTGAGCCGAAGCCCGCAGAATGGCGCGCAGCTGCGTTGCGAACATTTCAGGGCGCGCCAGACAGTACCGGATGGCGCGCTGCCCCAACGCCGGGTTGGTGGCCACGGTGGCTTCCCCATCCAGCGTTTTGTCCGACCCGATATCCAGCGTGCGTATCGTGACGGGCCGGCCCGCCATCACCTTCACCACCGAAGAATAGGCTTCGTACTGCTCTTCTTCACCAGGCAGGTCCGGGCGCCCCATGAAGAGGAATTCGCTGCGGAACAGGCCAATGCCATGCGCGCCAGAAGCCAGCGCCAGCGCGGCCTCTTCGGGCAATTCGATATTGGCGTGCAGGACGATATCGATGCCATCCAGCGTGACCGAAGGTTCATCACGCAGCAGGCCGAGTTCGGCGCGTTCGTCGGCATATACCGTCTGACGGCGGCGGTATTCCTGAAGAATGCGGTCCGACGGATTGACGACCACGGCGCCGGCCGCGCCGTCGATGATCAGCATGTCGCCGTCGCGGACCAATTCGCGCACGTTGCCCATAGCCACCACGGCCGGCACGCCCATGCTGCGGGCCACAATGGCCGTGTGCGACGTGGGCCCGCCCAGGTCGGTCACGAAGGCCGCAAAGCGCCCTCCGCGCAAACGCAGCATGTCGGCCGGCGAGATATCGTGCGCCACCACCACCAGCGCGTCGTCTCCGCCCATGTGCGACATGTCGGGCAAGATCGCCGACGTGCCGGACAGCACGTGCAGCACACGCTCGATGACTTGTCGGACGTCAGCCCCGCGCTCGCGCAGGTACTCGTCTTCCATGGCGTCAAACTGCTGGCCAAGAATCTGGCCTTGCGTCGTCAGCGCCCATTCGGCGTTGTAGTGACGTTCGGCGATCAGCGCCAGGGTTTGTTCGGCCAATAACGGGTCGCCTAGCAACAGGCTGTGCACGTTCAGCATGGCGCCCAGCTCGCGCGGCGCATCGGCCGGCAAGGTGTCGGCCAACAGCCGCAATTCGTGCTGCGCCGAGGCCAGGGCCTCGGTCAGACGGCTGCTTTCGGCGGGCACATCCTCGGGCGATATCCGGTAGTGCGCCACTTCCAAGGCCGCGGCGCCCATGACGACGGCGCGTCCGATGGCATATCCCTTCGCAACGCCTTTGCCATAAAGACAAACGACGGGGCTGGCAGGGCCAGCTCCGTCGTGAGCATTGTTCGGGGTCGTAGACGCGCCAGCCTCAGCAACGCTCAGGCTGGCGGATTCATGGGAGTTTCTATTCCTGCTCACCGAATTTGCTGTCGAACAAGGTTTCGATTTCGGAAAGGGCTTGATCGGCGTCGCCGCCGGAAGCCTCCAGTTTGACCGTCACGCCCAGCCCGGCCGCCAACATCATGACGCCCATGATGCTCTTGGCGTTCACGCGCTGTGCGCCACGCGAGATAAAGATCTCGCTTGAGAACTTGCTGGCCAGTTGCGTCAGCTTGGCGGCGGCCCGCGCATGCAAACCCAATTTATTGCTGATGACGATGTCTTTTGTAGGCATAGGAAATATTATGACCGCGGATTTACGCCGCAGTGTTGATCGCAGCAACAAACCAAACCGCCAACCGCTTTTCGGCTTGGATTGCCAGCCGACATAATAGGGCAAATTCCCGCCCGTCAGTCTACACGCAAGACGCCCTGCACTCCGCCGGCCAGCGCCTTTTCGCGCGTATCGGCCAACGGCAGATTGCGATAAGTCAATGCGCGCAGCAGCATCGGGGTATTCAAACCTGCCAGCACGCAGCATTGAATGCCTTGTGCTTGCGCATCAGCGACGGCGCGTTTGGAGATATTTGCGGGCGTCGCGCCGATCAGGTCGGTCAGCACGAGCACACCGGCGCCGTGGTCCTGTTCAAGAATGTCTTTCAGAACGTCCGGCGCCAAATCGTCCGGACGGTCTTCAGGCTGGATATCGTGAATGGCCAGCATGCCGTCAAGGTTGCCCATGACGTGGCTGGCGCATTCGCGCATCGCCGCGCCCAAAGGCGCGTGCACGACGATAACAATACCCGTGGTCATGACGGATTCCAGAGAGATCAGGCCGCGATGGCAGTGGTCGCCACGGCGTCTTCAAGCGCCTGGACGAACATGCCCGCGACATCGAAACCGGTCTGTTCGGCAATCTCTACGAAACAGGTGGGGCTGGTGACATTCACTTCGGTGACGTAATCGCCAATGACGTCCAGGCCCACCAGCAGCAGGCCGCGAGCAGCCAGCTTGGGAGCCACGGCTTCGGCGATTTCGCGGTCGCGCGGCGACAATTCCTGCGCCACGCCACGGCCGCCTGCGGCCAGATTGCCACGGGTTTCACCGGCCAGCGGAATGCGCGCCAGCGAATACGGCACGGGTTTTCCGCCAATCAGCAAAATCCGCTTATCGCCCTTGACGATATCGGGGATGTAACGCTGAGCCATGATGGTGCGCGCGCCGTTGTCGGTCAGCGTTTCCAGAATGGCGTTCAGGTTCGGGTCCTTGGGCTGCAAGCGGAACACGCCCGTGCCGCCCATGCCGTCCAGCGGCTTCACGATCACGTCGTGATGCGTGTCGTGGAAGGCCTTCAGGCGAGCCATGTTGCGGGTCACCAGCGTGGGCGCGGTGAACTCGCTGATCTCGGTGATGGCCAGCTTTTCAGGGTGGTTGCGAATTGCCGCGCCGCTATTGAACACGCGGGCGCCTTGGGCCTCGGCGTATTCGAGCAAATGCGTGGAATACACGTATTCCATGTCGAAAGGCGGGTCTTTGCGCATGACGACCGCGCCGAAATCCGCCAGCGGCAGATCCTGGGCAGGGGACTCCGTCCACCAGTCATGGCCGTGCAGGTCGGCATCAGCCACCAGCGCGATCGGCGTGGTGACGGCTTTGACCGTGCCGCCTTCGATGTAAAGGTCGCCCTGCATGGCCACGCTAAGCGTGTGGCCGCGCGCCACGAGGGCACGCATCATGGCAACCGAACTGTCCTTGTACGCTTTGAGCAGCGGCAAGGGATCCAAAACGAACAAAACATGCATCGCGACACCCTGAACGGACGCCGCCTTCCCTCGCGGGAAGGCGGCTTTATGACATCGTAGCGCAGAGCCGCCCAATAAGCGAACCCGCCGGTCACGAGGTGGACGGCGGGTCGGATGTCTAGCGGCCAAGCCTTCCGGGGAAGGCTACGGCTGGAACTCAGGCCGCCGATTCAGGCTTGCCCGCAGGCACGGCCTTCTTCTTGGGCGCCAGCACCATGACCATCTGACGGCCTTCGAGCTTCGGCATGGCTTCGACCTGGGCAAGTTCCAGCAGATCGTCACGCACACGTTCAAGCACCCGCATACCGAGTTCCTGGTGAGCCATTTCGCGGCCACGGAAACGCAGCGTCACCTTGGCCTTGTCGCCCTCTTCGAGGAAGCGGCGCAGGTTGCGCAGCTTGACTTGGTAGTCGCCCTCGTCGGTGGCCGGACGGAATTTGACTTCCTTGACCTGAATGACCTTCTGCTTGGAACGAGCTTCGGCTTGGCGCTTCTGCTCTTGGTACTTGAACTTACCGTAGTCCATCAAACGGCAGACCGGCGGCTCGGCGTTCGGCGCGATTTCCACCAGATCCACGTCGCTTTGCTCGGAAAGACGGAACGCGTCGGCGATCTTGACGATGCCCAGCTGTTCCCCCTCCAGACCTATCAGGCGCACCTCGGGGACGCGGATTTCACCGTTGATGCGATTGGCTTTTTCAGTGGCGATGTTGAAAGCTCCTAGAAATGTTAAGCAGCACTGCTATCAGGTTGATTGACGTCGCGGCGGGAGGAGACATCCTCGGACAATCGCGCGACGAACTCGTCGTATGCGATGGCGCCAAGGTCCAATCCGCCCAGACCGCGTACGGCTACGGTGCCGTTTTGTTTTTCCTTGTCGCCGACGACAAGAATGTACGGCACCTTTTGCAGGCTGTGCTCCCGAATTTTACGAGTGATTTTTTCACCGCGCAAATCGGACTCTACTCTAAAGCCTTGTTTTTTCAGGCTTTGTGTGATTTCAGCCGCATAATCGGCCGAAGGTTCAGAAATGCAGCATACGACAGCCTGCACCGGAGCCAGCCAAGGAGGCATCGCACCGGCGTGGTTTTCGATAAGCATACCGATAAAACGCTCGAGCGAACCCAGGATGGCACGGTGCAGCATAACCGGCGGACGGCGCTGGTCGTTCTGGTCCACGTACTCGGCGCCCAAGCGCACGGGCATCGAGAAGTCGACCTGAATCGTACCGCATTGCCAGTGACGGCCGATAGCGTCCTTCAGCGTGTACTCGACCTTGGGGCCGTAGAACGCGCCCTCGCCCGGCGAAATTTCGAATTCGCAGCCGGTGCGGCGCAGGCTTTCCATCAGCGCCTGTTCAGCCGTATCCCAGACTTCGTCCGAGCCAATACGCTTTTCAGGACGCGTGGCGACCTTATACAGCACTTCGGTGAAACCGAAGTCGCGGTAGACCTTTTGCAACAAGGCCGTGAAGTCGGCGCATTCGTCCTGGAGCTGTTCTTCTGTACAGAAAATATGGCCGTCGTCTTGCGTAAAGCCGCGCACGCGCATCATGCCGTGCAGCGAACCCGAAGGTTCGTTGCGATGGCACTGGCCGAATTCGCCGTAGCGCAGGGGCAGTTCGCGGTAGGAATGCAGGCCGGAATTGAAGATCTGCACGTGGCCCGGGCAGTTCATCGGCTTCAAGCCATAGACGCGGTTCTCGGACTCGGTCGTGAACATGTTTTCACGATAGTTGTCCCAGTGGCCCGTCTTCTTCCACAGCGACAGATCCAGAATCTGCGGCGCTTTGACTTCCTGGTAGCCGTTGTTGTTGTACACGGCGCGCATGTACTGCTCGACCTGCTGCCACAGGGCCCAGCCCTTGGGGTGCCAGAAGATCAGGCCAGGCGCTTCGTCCTGGAAGTGGAACAGGTCGAGTTCGCGGCCGATCTTGCGGTGGTCGCGGCGTTCGGCCTCTTCCAGCATGTGCAGATAGGCTTCCTGCTCTTCCTTCGTGGCCCAGGCGGTGCCGTAGATGCGCTGGAGCATCTCGTTCTTGCTGTCGCCGCGCCAATAGGCGCCAGCCACCTTCATCAGCTTGAAGACCTTCAGCTTGCCCGTGGACGGCACGTGGGGGCCGCGGCACAGGTCGATGAAGTCGCCTTCACGGTACAGGCTGAGCGGTTCGTTCGACGGAATCGAAGCGATGATCTCGGCCTTGTACTGTTCGCCAATGCTCTTGAAGAATTCAACGGCGTCGTCGCGCGTCCATTCTTCACGCGTGACAATTTCGTCCTTTTTGACGAGCTCAGCCATCTTCTTTTCGATGGCGGCCAAGTCTTCAGGCGTGAACGGGCGCTTGTACGAGAAGTCGTAGTAGAAGCCGTTGTCGATCACGGGGCCGATGGTGACCTGGGCGTCCGGGAACAGCTGCTTGACCGCGTAGGCCAGCAGGTGAGCCGTGGAGTGGCGGATCAGGTCCAGGCCGTCGGCGTCTTTGGCGGTAACGATGGCCAGACGCGCATCGCCTTCGATGCGAAAGCTGGTGTCGACCAGCTTGGATTCCGAGCCTTCAACCGTTACGCGGCCGCCCAAGGCGGCCTTGGCCAGGCCCGTACCGATCGATTGCGCCACTTCCGCAACCGTTACCGGCCCCGGATATTGGCGCTGCGAACCATCGGGCAATGTGATCTGTACCATCGGGAGTGCTTCCTGGGGTTCTTGGAACTAAAAATCGAAAATCAGAAACGAAAAACGCGGCCTGAGAGCCGCGTTCTATTGGTTGTCTTGCTGAGTTCTACCGCCGACCTGACACGGTGAAACCCGACGCACGAAAAACTAACGCGACATAGGGCGAAAGTTCCGGGTCGTAGTTCGTGCCAGCGGGAAAAACATGATTCTAAGCCTGTTGGTGCGCGCCCGAGGCGGCGCGAAGCAATGTTGCGCAATCAAGATCAACGTTGAAAACAAAACGGGCTAAAGCCCGAGTCAACATGCGAAATCAACGGATCAACTGCATTTATCGTTGCCGATTGTAGCATCATTCGCGCCCTTTCCGTCGCAAATGCGCGACAAATCCGCCCGGATCAGACCAAGTTACGGCTATCGGCAAGGGCGGCCAGCGCGTGGCGCACGCCCTCTTGCCACGGCGGTGCGTGGATACCGAACTGCCGGGCCAGCAGGCTCGTGTCCAGACAGGAGTTCAACGGCCGGGCCGCCGTGTTCGGATGCTGATCCGCGGACACGGGATGGATGTCGTCCGGGGTCAACGTCACCGGCAGGCCTGCGCGCCTCGCCTGCTCGGCGATGAAGCAGGCGTACTCGTGCCAACTGACCCGCCCCGCCGCGGTCACATGGTACAGGCCGAACGGAAAGCCCGCTCCGCCAAGAAAATAGCGCGCCACCGCCACCGCGGTCACATCGGCGACGAAGGCGGCGCCCGTGGGCGCGCCGTGCTGATCACTGACCACGCGCAACGCCTCGGGCTGGCGCAACGCCATCAACATCGACTTCAGGAAAGAGTTGCCGAACACGCCGTAGATCCACGAGGTGCGAAACACCAGGTGGGCGGCATTCATGGCCTGCACCGCGCGCTCGCCCGCCAGCTTGCTGCGCCCGTACACGTTCAGCGGGCCGGGCGTGTCGGTTTCGACATAGGGGCTGGATTTCGCGCCATCGAACACGTAGTCCGAGGAGTAATGCACGATCAGCGCTCCGCGGCTGGCAGCCAGGGCGGCCAGCTCTCCGGCGGCCTCTGCGTTGACCCGCGAGGCGCGGACGGCGTCTTCTTCGGCACGGTCCACCGCCGTAAGCGCCGCGGCGTTGACGATGACATCTGGCTTCTCTTTACGCACCAGACGCGCCAGTTGCAAGGGGTAGGTCAGGTCGCAATCGCTGCGGCCAACCGCCGCCACCACACCCAGCGGAGCAAGGCTGCGCCGCAGCTCAAAACCCAGTTGGCCGTCGCGTCCTAACAGCAGAATCTTCTTGGTCATGCTCGCGCTCACTACTAGGCCGAGGGTGCAACGGTCTGATTTTGACGCTTTTCTCGTCCGCTCAGCCGTATGAAAACGTAATCTGCCTTCGCAAATTTAAGACTACGTGCGGAGCGTGCTTCGGATGTCGCCTCACGCCGAGCGAAACCGCCACCGACGTCCTCCTTACGGCTCGTGGAGCATCGATGAAAGCTGTCTCAATACGTGTGACCAAAGCGTCATCCCAATCAAACCCGCCGCGCGGGAACGAAGGGGGTGGCCGTCAGGGCGGCCGCCGGCATCTATTGCTGTCGCGCACACCCAACGTCATTAAAGTGGCCATCCTGGACGACCACCCCGTGGTGGCGTTAGGCGTGGATGCCTATCTGGAGAGCCGGCCAGGGTTTCGCGTGCTGCACCGCGAAACGTCGGCGCGGGCCATGCTCGAAAAGCTGACCCATGCGCCCTGTGACGTTGCCCTGATTGATTTCTATCTGCCCCAGGAACCCTGGGACGGCGTCAATTATTTGCGCCGGCTGCGCCGGTATCATCCGAACCTGGCGATCATCACGTTTTCGGCGGGCAACCGCCAAGAGACCCAGTACGCGGCGTTTCGCGCAGGCGCAAATGGGTATCTGGCAAAGCAGTGGGGAATGATGTTGCTGCCCGAAATGATTCGCGGCGTGCTGAGCGGCAAGGACCCGTTTCTGTCGGTTCAGGACGGAAAGATACGCCCGCTTGAACCCACCCACCCCCATGCGTTGCTGACGACGTCTGAAGTCGAAATTCTTCGCCACATCAGCCAGGGCTTGTCGGTCACGCAGATAGCGGCCCGGCTGATGCGCAGCAAGAAGACCGTCAGCACCCATAAACGGCGGGCGATGCGCAAGCTGCAGTTGGCCGACGATTTGTCTCTGGCGCTCTATCTGCGCGAGAAATTTGCCGAGTGAATCCTCATTCCCCTCGCCGCCGCGGCCCGCCTCAGATGATGCGGGAGTAGCTGGCGCCGCTGCTCATGCTGCGCAAATAGCCGTCAAACGCCATGGCGACGGCGCGTACAAAATACCAGCCCAGACCGGTCACCTGCACCTCGCCTGACCGCAGGTTGACCAGGCCCAATTCCGCAAGGTTCGCCATTTGCAGCAGTTCGCGGCTGAAGTAGTCGCCAAAGCGCAGACCGTGCCGGGTCTCGACGCGCGCAAAATCCACGCGACCCTGGCACATGATGTCCATGATGACTTCACGGCGCACGAGGTCGTCGGCGTTCAGTTCCATTCCGCGCTCGACGGCAAAGTTACCGGCCTCGATCGCCGCGTAGTACTCATCCAGCACCTTGGCGTTCTGGCTGTAGGTGTTGCCGATGCGGCCAATGGCGGACACGCCCAGCGCGACCAGGTCGCGATCCGGCTGCGTGCTGTAGCCCTGGAAATTTCGGTGCAGTTCGCCACGCTGTTTGGCAATGGCCAGCGCATCCGTGTTCAGCGCGAAATGGTCCATGCCTATGTAGGTGTAGCCCTGCTGCAAAAAGCCATCGATGGCCGAGCTGAGCAGACCCACGCGCGTGGCGCGGTCAGGCAGGTCAGCTTCGTTGATGCGGCGTTGCGGCTTGAAGCGTTCCGGCAAGTGCGCGTAGGCGTAGAGCGCAATACGGTCCGGGCGCAACGCCACCACTTGCCCAATGGTGCGCTCGAACGATTCGGTGGTCTGCAACGGCAGCCCGTAGATCAGGTCAACGTTTACCGACGCATAGCCCAGCGCCCGCGCACTTTGCATCAGCGCCCGCACATCCTCGAAAGACTGCACCCGATGCACCGCGACTTGCACGCGCGGATCAAAATCCTGCACGCCGAAGCTCAGCCGGTTAAAGCCCAGTTTGCGCAAATGCGCCAGGCGCTCGGGCGTAGCCGTGCGCGGATCGACTTCGATGGAGATCTCGGCATCCGGCTCGAAGCGGAATGCGCTGCGCAGATCATCCATCAGACGCGTCAACTCTTCGTCTGACAGGAAGGTGGGCGTACCGCCGCCAAAGTGCAGTTGCGACACCGGAACGCCCGCGCCAAGCTCCTGCACATGCAACGCCACTTCACGCGCCAGCGCGTCCAGATAACGCGCCGCGCGGTCGTGGTGACGCGTCACCACCTTGTTGCAGGCGCAGTAATAGCAGACCGAATCACAGAACGGAATGTGCACGTAGAGCGACAGCGGCTCTGCCGGTTGCGTGGCGCGGCGTTGCTGCAACGCCAGCCGGTAGTCTTGTTCGCCAAAGCCTGCGTGATAGCGGTCGGCCGTGGGATACGAGGTGTAGCGCGGCCCGTTCTTGTCCAGCCGAGCCAGCAACTGGGGAGGAAAAAAAGGTTCGGAGGCGGCAGGGGCCGGGGAGTCTGAAACGCGTGGGCGGAGGGCGGCTTGCATACCCCGAATTATTCGCCTGCGGCGGCCCCCGCACCTTGATCTTGCGCAAACCTCAAAGCGCGCGTTGCTTGCGCCCGTAAAATGCGCCCATTCACGTTGCAGAACCAGGACACCCCATGGACACCGAATTGGATGGCCGCCTGCTGGCCATGCGCCAAGCCTTGGCCATTGCCATCGCCCTATCCACCCGCAGCAGCCCGCAAGCGACCGACATGGCGCTGGAGCTGCTCAATGATTTGAAGGATGGCATGGACAAGGCGCCGTCCGACAGCCCGTTCGACAAACCCGAATGGGTCGTCGGCGCGCAAGATGAGCTGGACGGCATCGCCCGCCTGGTCCGCGCCTTCACGCAAACGCCCGAGCCGGACGACGCGGCCGAGTAAGGTGCACCTTCGGCTGGCTGCACCTCCGGCTGGCCGCCCTACAGGCGTGCGCCCTGCGCACGCCTAACTGGCCTGACCACCAGATAGGAAGACGTGGAATCCCTCTGATCGTTTTCCCTGAAATCCACAAATTTCCCTGTTATTTCAATAACGGCGTGCCTATATTGGTGGCCTGACCACCAGGCCATATCGATAGACCGATCCGTTATGAGCACCTTCCAGGCTGTCGCCGTCACCCGCCTGTACCGCATGATTGCCGACCAGATCGCCGGCCGCATCCGGGCGGGCGACTTCCCCCGCGGCGGGCGCCTGCCTTCGGAGCGTGAACTGGCGGAGCAACTGCAAGTCAGCCGGGCGTCGATCCGCGAAGCGTTGATCGCCCTGGAGATCGAGGGCTATGTGGAAGTACGCGTCGGCACGGGCGTGTTCGTCACGATCACGCCCGAAGGCGCCGCGTTTCCCGCGGCGTCCTCCACCGCCGCCCATGCCCTGCCCGGCCACGATGACATCGGCCCCTTTGACTTGCTCGAAGCCCGGATGCTGATCGAACCGGAATGCGCCGCGCTGGCCGCGCAACAGGCCACGCCCGCGCAGATCGCCACCATCCGCGACGCGCACGCCGCCATGTCGCTGACCGATTCCCCCGGCCAGCACGACCGCGAATTCCACAGCGCCATCGCCATCGCCTGCGGCAACGCGGCGTTGGCCTCGGCCGTGGCGCACTTGTGGAATCTGACGCAGGCGAGCTCGCTGTACAGCCGCATGCAGGACTACTTCGTGAACACACAGGTGTGGGCCGCAGCCCATGCCGAGCACCAGCGCATCCTGGCCGCCATCATGGCGCGCGACCCGATCCGCGCCCGCCACGCGATGCACACGCATCTGCTGGGCATTCTGGCGCGGCTGCGCGAAGACGTCGATTCACTCACCGACCACCGAGGCTATCCATGACATCGTCTTCCCTGTCCATCAACGGCCAACGGCTATGGCAGTCGTTAATGGATCTGGCGCAGATCGGCGCCACGCCCAAGGGCGGCAATTGCCGTCTTGCCCTGACCGCGCTGGACGGCCAGGGCCGTGACCTTGTCACCGGCTGGATGCGCGACGCCGGGTTGACGGTGCGGGTCGATCAGGTGGGCAACATCTTCGCGCGCCGCAACGGCCGCAACAACGCCCTGCCCCCCGTCATGACCGGCAGCCACATCGACACCCAGCCCACCGGCGGCAAGTTCGACGGCTGTTATGGCGTGCTGGCCGGGCTGGAGGTCATGCGCACCTTGAACGACGCCCGCGTGCAGACCGACGCCCCGCTGGAAGTGGCCATCTGGACGAACGAAGAAGGCTCACGCTTCGTGCCGGTGATGATGGGATCGGGCGTCTTCGCCGGCAAATTCCCGCTGGAGACGGCGCTGTCCGCACGCGACGCGCAGGGCCTGACGGTGGGCGATGAGCTTCAAGCCATCGGCTATGCGGGCGCGGACCCCGTGGGCGGCCGGCCCATCGACGCCTACTTCGAAGCGCATATCGAACAGGGTCCGATTCTTGAGCATGAAGAAAAGACCATCGGCATCGTGACCGGATCGTTGGGCCTGCGCTGGTACGACGTCACCGTGACCGGCATGGAAATGCACGCGGGCCCCACACCCATGGCGATCCGCCGCGACGCGCTGTTCGCCGCCAGCTTTCTGGTGCAAGCGGTGATCAACATTGCCAACGCACACCAGCCGCACGGGCGCGGCACCGTGGGCGAAATCCATGCGCACCCGGGCTCGCGCAACGTCATCCCCGGGCAAGTCCGCTTCACCGCCGACCTGCGCCACGAAGATGCGGCCACGCTCGCGCGCATGGACCAAGCCTGGCGCCGCGCCTGCGACGACATCGCCGTGGCGCATGGCGTACATGTGGATGTGAAAGACGTGCAGACCTTCCCGCCCACGCCATTCGATACAGACCTGGTAGACAAGGTGCGCCAAGGCGCGGCCAGCCGGGGCTTGCCCGCCATGAACATCGTGACGGGCGCAGGACACGACGCCGTTTACATGGCCGCCGTCGCGCCCACCGCCATGATCTTCGTGCCGTGCAAAGACGGCATCAGCCACAACGAAATTGAAGACGCGCAGCCCGGGCATCTGGAAGCCGGTTGCAACGTCCTGCTTGACGCCATGGTGGCGCGCGCCAACGCCGCGCGTTAGCACCGACGATTTCGCCGCAATGGTGCGCGGCCGCCTTACCCAGCACCTGTATGAAGCACGAATGGTGCGGCTTCACCCGTTGTACCCCTGAGAAACGCAGGTGGCACGAGGTTTGCTTGTTATTGCGCGGCATCTGCCGCGCAACGGCGGTCACCTGTCAGTCCCTTTCCAGCCCGGAGGCTCGCAGTGAAATCGAAGAAATGGTTCTCCCTAAGCATCGGCGCATTGGTCCTTGCGGCCGCGCTGCCCGCGACCCAAGCCCTGGCCCAGACCAAGGGCGGCACCTTGAACATGATCGTTCAGCCCGAGCCGCCCGTGATTGTCACGGCCATCAACCAGCAAGGCCCCACGCAATTTGTCGCAGGCAAGATCTATGAAAGCCTGCTGACCTATTCCACCGATCTGAAGCCGCAGCCCGGGCTGGCCAAGTCCTGGGAAGCCGCCGCCGACGGCCTGACCTACACCTTCCACCTGCAAGACAACGTGAAGTGGCATGACGGCAAGCCGTTCACGTCCGAAGACGTGGTCTTCTCGCTGGCGGACATGCTGCCCAAAACGCATGCGCGCGCCCGCGTCATCCTGAACAAGTTTGTTGATTCCGTGACGGCGCCCGACGCCAAGACCGTCGTCATCAAGCTGAAGACGCCCTTCCCCGCCTTCATGCTGATGTTCGAACCGGGCTTTGCGCCGATGATGCCCAAGCACCTCTATGCCGGCACCGACTACATGACCAACCCCGCCAACCAGAAGCCTGTTGGCACCGGCCCCTTCATGTTCAAGGAATGGAAGCGCGGCGAATACATCAAGCTGACGCGCAACCCCGAATACTGGAAGCCGGGCATGCCGTACCTGGATGAGCTGGTGTTCAACGTGATCCCGGATGCGGCCTCGCGCGCGGTGGCGTTTGAACGCGGCAGCGTGGACGTGCTGCGCGGCGGTGACGTCGACAACGTCGATATCAAGCGCCTGCGCGCGCTGCCCAAGGTGGAATACACCACGGCCGGCTGGGAAATGTTCTCGCCGCAGGCGTACCTGATCTTCAATATGCGCAAGCCGCCCTTCGACAACGTGAAGGTGCGTCAGGCGATCATGGCGGCGATGAACCGCAATATGGTGGTCAACAATATTTTCTTTGGCCTGGGCAAGGTGTCGACCAGCCCCTTCGTGACAACCGAGATGTTCTACGACAAGAACATGCCGGCCATGCCGTTCGACATGAAGAAGGCGCGCGCGCTGATCAAGGAATCGGGCATCAAGCCTGAGGACTACACGATCCGCCAACTGAGCTTCCCCTACGGCTCCACGTGGGACCGCCTGGGCGAATACACCAAGCAGGCGCTGGAGCAACTGGGCTTCAAGGTCAACCTGGAATCCACCGACGCGGGCGGCTGGGCCAGCCGCACCGGCAATTGGGACTTCGACGTAACGACGACGTTCACCTACCAGTACGGCGACCCCGCACTCGGCGTGCAGCGCCTGTATATCTCGTCGAACATCGTCAAGGGTTCGCCGTTTGCCAACGTGCAGGGCTACAGCAACCCTGAGACCGACAAGCAGTGGGAAGCCGCCGCCTCGGAAGTGGACCCGGCCAAGCGCCAGGCGCTCTATACGCAGCTGCAAACGACGCTGGTCAATGACGTGGCCAACGGCTACCTGGTGGACATGGAGTTCCCCACGCTGTATCGCGCCAACGTGAAGAACCTGGTCAAGACGGCCATCGGCTTGAACGAATCGTTCGACGACGTCTACATCGAGAAGTAAGCGCAGCCGCGTAGGCACGTAGCAAGCCAAGTGCAGCAAGACGCCGCCGTGGAGCGTTCCACGGCGGCGGACCCGCGAGGACCCCGCATGAAATTCCTGTCTTTTCTTTTATCCCGCATCGGCAATGCCCTGGTGGTCGTGCTGGGTGTGGTGATCATCAATTTCTTCCTGATCCGCCTGGCGCCAGGCGACCCGGCCGCCGTGCTGGCGGGCCAGGCCGGCGCGGGCGACGCCGCCTATGTCGACCAATTGCGTGTGGCTTTCGGCCTGGACAAGCCGATCCTGACGCAGTTGATGCTGTACCTGAAGGGCGTGGTCCAACTGGACCTGGGCTTTTCCTATCGCAACCACGTGCCGGTGCTGGATCTGATCCTGGAACGCCTGCCCGCGACCTTTCTGCTGATGTCCTGCGCGTTTGTGTTTTCCATCGTGCTGGGCGTCTTCCTGGGAGTGGTCGCCGCCAAGGCCCGCTACCGCAACAAGCGCCGCTGGATCGACAGCTCGGTCATGACGGGCGCGCTGCTGCTGTACGCCACCCCACTGTTCTGGCTGTCTTTGATGGGCATCCTGCTGTTTTCCGTGGTGCTGGGCTGGCTGCCCGCCTTTGGCATGGAAACCGTGGGCTCGGGGCTTACCGGCTGGGCCCGCGCGGGAGACATCGCGCAGCATCTGATCCTGCCCACCGTCACGCTGGGCTGCTTCTTCATGGCTGTGTATGTGCGGCTGACCCGCGCGTCGATGCTGGAAGTGATCGGCATGGACTTCGTGAAAACGGCGCGCGCCAAGGGCGTGAGCCCCAGCCGCGTGATCCGCGCACACGTCTTGCGCAACGCACTGCTGCCCGTCATCACCTTTGCCGGCATCCAGCTGGGCCAGATGGCCGGTGGCGCCGTACTGACCGAAACCGTATTCGCGTGGCCCGGCATCGGCCGCCTGATGTTCGACGCCCTGCTCCAACGCGATTACCAATTACTGCTGGGCATCTTCCTGGTCACCTCAATCATGGTCGTGATTTTCAACCTGCTGACCGATGTGATGTACCGCCTGATCGACCCCCGCATCGGCGCCGGGGCGCAGCAAGGAGCCGCCGCATGAAAGCCTTTGCCCGACGTTATATGCGCAACTACGGCGCGGTGGCAGGCCTTGTCATCATGCTGATCGTGGTTGTGGTGGCGCTGGCCGCGCCGCTGCTGTACGAAGAATCCCCCTGGATGATGGTGGCCGACCCGCTGATTCCGCCCTTCACCAACGCCGACTACCCGTTCGGCACCGACATGCTGGGCCGCGACATCACGGCCGGGCTCGTCTGGGGCGCGCGGGTGTCGCTGATGGTGGGCCTGTTGTCGACGGCGGTGGCGCTGCTGTTCGGCATTCTGGTGGGGGCCGTGGCCGGCTACTGCGGCGGCCGCGTGGACGATGCGCTGATGCGCTTCACCGAGTTCTTCCAGACCATTCCGCAGCTGGCCATGGCGGTCGTGCTGGTGGCCATTCTTAGCCCATCCGTGTACTCCATCATGGGCGCGATCGCCATCGTGTCGTGGCCGCCGGCCGCGCGGCTGGTGCGATCCGAGTTCATGACGCTCAAGCAGCGCGAATTCGTGCAGGCGGCCATCGTCATCGGCCAGACGCCCGCGCGCATTGTCAGCACGCAGATTCTGCCCAACGCCATGTCGCCCATCATCGTGTCGGCGTCCTTCATGGTGGCCACCGCCATTCTGACGGAGTCGTCGCTGTCCTTCCTGGGCCTGGGCGACCGCAACCTGATGAGCTGGGGTTTCATGATTGGCGCGGCCCGCACGATGATCCGCGAAGCCTGGTGGATGAGCGTCTGGCCCGGCGTGGCCATCTTGCTGACCGTGCTGGCCATCAACCTGATCGGCGAAGGGCTGAACGACGCCCTGAACCCGCAACTGCGCAAGCGCGGCGAATAGGAGGCCGACATGACCGAAACCACGCCGCTGTTGTCCATCCAGAACCTGAGCATCGCCCTGCCTCGCGGCGGCGACCGCCCCTTCGCTGTACAGGATGTTTCCTACGACATCCGCGCAGGCGAAATCCTGTGCATCGTGGGGGAATCCGGATCGGGCAAGTCGATGAGCGCCAACGCCATCATGGGCCTGTTGCCCGATTATCTGACGCCGCAACAAGGCCGCATTCTGTTCCGCGGCCAAGACCTGCTGCAACAAGACGAAGCCACCCTGCAAGCGATGCGCGGCAAGGACATGGCGATGATTTTTCAGGAGCCGCTGTCCGCGCTGAACCCGCTGATGACCGTGGGTGAACAGATCAGCGAAGTCATGCGCGTGCACAATGCCTACCCCGGCGCCGAACGCATGAAGCGCACGCTGGAGCTGCTGGCCTTTGTGGGGCTGCCCGACCCGGCAACGCTTTATCACGTGTATCCGTTCCGGCTATCGGGCGGGCAGCGGCAACGCGTGATGATCGCGATGGCGCTGGTGCTGGAACCGGCGCTGCTGATCGCCGACGAACCCACCACCGCGCTGGACGTCACGACGCAGGCGCAGATTCTGGCGCTGATCGCCCGCATTCAGAAAGAAAAAGGCATGGGCGTGATGTTCGTCACGCATGACTTCGGCGTGGTGGCCGAAATTGCGCACCGCGTCGCCGTCATGGAAAAAGGCGTGCTGGTCGAGCAAGGCCTGGCCGATGATGTGCTCAACCGCCCGCGCCATCCGTACACGCAGCGTTTGATTGCCGCCGTGCCGCATCGCCGTGGCGAAGAACGCGTTGCTGCCGACAACGACGCGCCCGTGCTGGAAGTGAAAGACCTGAAGAAAACTTATGTCATCGGCCACGGCTGGCTGGGCGGCAAGCGCGAAGTGCATGCAGTGGATGGCGTGAGCTTTGCGGTGCGCCGCGGCGAAACCTTGGGCATCGTGGGCGAATCCGGCTCGGGCAAGTCCACCATCGGCAAGTGCCTGCTGAAACTGGTGGGCATCAATGGCGGCCAGCTGATTTTCAATGGGCAAGACATCGCTACGCTGCCGGAGTCGCGCTTTCGGCCGATGCGCCACGACATCCAGATGATCTTCCAGGACCCTTTTGCATCGCTGAACCCGCGCCACACCGTAGGCCGCATCATCAGCGACGGCCCGGTCGCCAATGGCGTGCCGCGCGCGCAGGCCGAAGCCCGGGTGCGCGAGCTGCTGCAATTGGTGGGGCTGGACCCCTCCGCCTTCGACCGCTACCCCAATCAGTTCTCGGGCGGGCAACGCCAACGCATCGGCATCGCACGCGCGCTGGCGCTGGAACCCAAAGTGCTGGTGGCCGATGAATCGGTATCCGCGCTGGATGTGTCCGTGCAGGCGCAGGTGCTGCAACTGCTGCACGACCTGCAACAGCGCCTGAAGATTGCGCTGGTGTTCATCACCCACGACCTGCGCGTGGCCGCACAGATCTGCAATTCCGTGCTGGTGATGCACCGGGGCAAAGTGGTTGAGTACGGCTCGCCCGCCCAGATTTTCGATAACCCGCAACACGCGTACACGCGGCAACTGATTGCCGCCGTGCCCGGCCAGCACTGGGACCCGACCCAGGCGACAATGGCCTGATTCCGATACCTGACCATGACCACACCAGGAGACTTCCCCGTGCAACGCCCCGCCGCCGTGCCTACCGTGCAGATCGACAACGACAAGGTCACCGTGACCGAGTGGCGCTTTCCGCCCGGCGGCGAAACCGGCTGGCACCGCCATGGCATGAACTATGTGGTGGTGCCGCAAACGACCGGCCCCTTGCTGCTTGACACGCCCGATGGCCAGATCACCAGCCAACTGACGACCGGCATCGCCTACTATCGACCGGTTGGCGTGGAACACAACGTCATCAACCCCAGCGATACCGAATTCGTTTTCGTCGAGATCGAACTCAAGCAGGCTTGACGCGTCAGCGAGGACCACCATGAAGGCGTTTTTCTCGGAAGAACAGTTGCTGCACACGCCGCAGCAATTCATGCGGCTGGGCCGGCTCAGCGCCCCCACCGATTTGCCGTCCCGCGCGGAAAGCCTGCAAGGCGCGCTGGCGTCGCGGGGCATCAAGGTCGAAGCGCCGTCGGACTACGGACGCAAGCCCTTGGAAAGCATTCACAGCGCCGACTACCTGAACTACCTGGAAACGGCGTACTCACGCTGGCAGTCGCTGAAGGCGCCGGGCGTGGACCCTGGCCCCGAAGTTCTGCCCAACCTGTCGCCCTACTACAACGGCCGCGTCGAACAGGCCGGCCGCGGCCCGTGCCCATCGCCGTCCATCGTGGCGCAAACCGGCTACTACCTAAGCGACCTGTCCTGCCCGATCGGTCCGCAAACGTGGCGTTCGGCGCTGCGCTCCACCCACAGCGCGGTGGCGGCCGCCGATCACGTCGCCAGCACGCAGGGCATGGCCTATGCGCTGTGCCGGCCATCAGGCCACCATGCCCATCGCGACCGCGCAGGCGGCTTCTGCTACCTGAACAGCAGCGCCGCGGCGGCCAGCCGTTTGCTGCAAACGTGGTCCAAGGTGGCCGTGCTGGACGTAGACGCGCACCACGGCGACGGCACGCAGAACATCTTCTACCAGCGCGCCGATGTGATGACCGTGTCGCTGCATGCAGACCCCAGCGCGTATTACCCGTTCTACACGGGCTATGCGGAAGAACGCGGGGTTGGCGCGGGCGAAGGCTACAACCTGAACCTGCCGCTTGCGCACGGCTCGGGCAACGATCCTTTCCTGGCCGCGCTGGACACGGCGTTGACCGCATTGACGGGCTACGCCCCCGAAGCGCTGGTGTTGGCCTTAGGCTTTGACACCTACAAGGACGACCCCATCAGCGTCCTGAAGCTGGACATCGACGCCTATCGCGACATCGGCGCACGTGTCGCCAGCCTGCGCCTGCCCACGGTTGTCGTGCAGGAAGGCGGATACATGGTGCAGGCGATCGGCCCCGCGCTGGACGCCTTCCTGCAAGGCATGGGCCACGCTGGCGCCTGACGCGTTCACCCCACATGGCCTCCGTCCCCTCTGCGATCCTGCCCGCGCCCGCCGCCACGCGCAACGCCGGCATCTTGCTGTTCTTTGCCGCGCTGGTGGCGTTCGCCACCTTTGATGCCGGCTCCAAGCACCTGTTGGAACGCTACCCCGCGCCTTTTCTCAACGTGATGCGCTACCTGGCGGTCATCACGCTGGCCATGTTCATGCTGTGGCGGCACGGCGCGGGCGTGCGCTTGCGCGATGCGCCGGAAAAACCTTTGCTGGTGCTGCGCGGCGTCATGCTGGCGACGGTGGCCACGTGCTTCATGACGGCCCTGATCTGGATGCCGCTATCGGAAGCCACGGCCATCTACTTCACGTCGCCGCTGATCATGGTGGCGCTGTCGCCGTGGCTGCTTGGCGAACGCGTGCGGCCGGTGCAATGGCTGGCGGTGGCGGCGGGCTTTGCGGGCATGCTGCTGATCGTGCGGCCCGGCGCCGATTTGCCGCTGCTGGGCACGGTGCTGATGGCGGTATCGGCCGTCAGCTACGCCATCTTTCAGGTGCTGACACGCAAGCTGTCCGGCAAGGTTCCCGGGCCGGTTCAGTACGCCTATACGGCCATCATTTGCCTCATCGTGACAGCGCTGCCTGCGCCGTTCTTCCTGCCCGACCCCTGGCCAGATCTGGCCGACGCCCTCTTCATCATCGCGCTGGGCGCATGCAGCGGGCTGGCCCAGATTCTGCTGATCGCCGCATTCCAACGCGTGTCGGCCGCCACGCTGGCCCCGTTGAATTACTTTCAGCTGTTGCTGGCCGTGCTGTTCAGCACGTTCTGGTTTCAGCGTCCGCCCGATGCGCTGGCCTTGGCGGGCATGAGCTTGATCATGGCGGCAGGCGTGTTCCTGGCGATGCGCCGGGCGGCCTGAAGATGATGGGGCAAGGGCCCGCTCAACTGGTCTCGCGCTGCACCAGCGAGAAACCCAGATCCACATGCCGCTCGTCGATGGCGTCGCCCGCCAAATGCCGCATCAGCAGGTCAGCCGCCGATACGCCGATCTGATAGCGCGGCGTGGCGATCGTCGACAAAGGCGGTGTCGTCCACGCCGTGCCGGCCAGGTCATGAAAGCCGATGATGGCCATCTTCCCCGGTACGTCCACGCCCAGCCGCCCGCATTGAAATACCGCGCCTTGGGCCAGATCGTCATTGCAGAAAAACACGGCGTCGCAATCAGGATGCCGCGTCAGCAGGTCTTCCATCAACGATGCGCCCAGGCTGATGGACGACTTTTCCGGCGTCATGATTTCCAGCGATGCGTCGTAGCAGCCGGCATCACGCAGCGCCTGCCGCGCGCCTTCGCAGCGGCGCAAAGAACGCGGGTCCAGCTGCGCCCCCACGATGCCCACCCGCCGATGCCCCCGCTCGGCCAGATGCCGGCATGCCGCGTAGCCGGAATCGAATTGTGAAAACCCCACGCTCATGTCCTCGCTACCCGGCAGCGTTTCAATCGTATGGACGGTAGCAATATGCTGCGCGCGCAACAGCGCCCACACGCCGGGGTTGTGGTCGATGCCCGTCAAGATCAGCCCATCGGGCGAATGCTGCAAATACTTGCGCACCAAGGCTTCTTCCGCATCGGGCGAATAACCCGTCACCCCGATCAGCATGTGATAACCGTGGCGGTCCAGCACGTCCTTGATGCCGGTGAGGATGTCCACGAACACCACGTTGCTCAGTGACGGGATCAGCACCACGATGGTTTGCGACCGCGCCGACGCCAACGCGCTGGCGGCGTGGTTAGGTACATACCCCAATTCCTGGCACACCTGCGCAATACGCATCCGCAGCGTTTCCGCCACCTTGTCCGGCGTGCGCAAAGCGCGCGATACCGTGATGGCGCTGACGCCCGCCCGGCGCGCCACGTCCTGCATGGTGACGCGGCCAGCGCGGGTGCTTCGGGGTTTACGAATGGACATTGGCCCTCGCAGCGTGGGATGGGAAGCGCGTAGTCTGACGCAACAAAGAGGGCTTGCCAAATAGAAAATGTTAGCGCTAACATTCGCCGCAACATCATCCAAAAAATTCCGGGAAACGGATAGGAGACAACGATGCACGCAAGCCCTTCGGGCCGGCCGGGCGGTACGCCTTTGGCCCGCGCCGCCGACTGGTGTTTCACCTTGCAGACGTGGCTGATGGTGGCCTGTCTGATCGTCATGGTCGTGCTGCTGTTCGGCAACGTCGCCCTGCGCTACCTGTTCAATTCCGGCATCAACGCATCAGACGAAGTCGCCCGCCTGGCGTTCGTCTGGATGATCTTTCTGGGCGCGGTCATTGCGCTGCGCGACCACCAGCACATCGGCGTCACGATGCTGGTCGAGCGATTCGGCCCGCGTGCGCGCCGTGTGTCCCACGTGTTCTGCCAATTGCTGGTGCTGTGGGTGCTGTGGCTGATGGCGCAAGGCAGCTGGGTGCAGACCGTGATTGGCATGGACACGGTGCTGCCGGTTACGGGCATGCGGCTGGCGGTGTTCAACACGGCGGCGCTGTACGCAGCCGTGGCCATGGGCGTGCTGACGGTGATCGACCTGATACGGGTCTTGATGGGCGGCCCCTTACCCGCCGAGTCCAGCCCCGAAGACCCCTTGGTCTGATCCCGACTCCAGCTCCCCCCTACAGCCTCCCCCTTCCCGCCCGGACACCCGCAATGATCCTGACCGTCTTCCTGCTTGTGCTGCTGGGGCTGATCGCCCTGGGCATGCCGATTGCCTTTGCGCTGCTGCTCAGCGCCCTGGCCATGATGTTTCAGCTGGACTTCTACGACACGCAAATCCTGGCGCAGAACATGCTTACGGGCGCCAACAGCTTCACCTTGATGGCGGTGCCGCTTTTCATGCTGGCCGGCGAACTGATGAACGCCGGCGGCATTTCGCGCCGCATCGTCAACCTGGCCACCTCGTTTGTGGGACACATCCAGGGCGGCCTGGGTTACGTCGCCATCTTCGCCAGCGTGCTGCTGGCGTCATTGTCAGGCTCAGCCGTGGCGGACGCCGCCGCGTTGGGTTCGCTGCTGATCCCGATGCTGCGCGAAAAAGGCTATGAGGCCGGGCAGGCATCCGGGCTGATCGCGGCGGGCGGCATCATCGCCCCCATCATTCCGCCATCCATTTCGTTCATCATCTTCGGCGTTGCCACCAACGTATCCATCACCAAGCTATTTTTCGCCGGTATCGCCCCCGGCCTGATGATGGGCCTGACGCTGATCGCGGTGTGGGCGTGGGTGGCGCGCAAGCACGGCAGTATCAAGCCGTCGCCGCGCGTGCCGTGGGCCAGCCGGCTGAAGGCGCTGC
Organism: Achromobacter sp. NPDC008082; assembly: GCF_042957345.1. Taxonomy (NCBI): domain Bacteria; kingdom Pseudomonadati; phylum Pseudomonadota; class Betaproteobacteria; order Burkholderiales; family Alcaligenaceae; genus Achromobacter; species Achromobacter sp. NPDC008082. Next base: position 227,650 of record NZ_JBIBIB010000005.1, on the reverse strand, counting down.
GCGATTCGCTCTGGGCGCTGATGCTGCCCGTAATCATCATCGGCGGCTTGCGCGGCGGCGTCTTCACGCCCACCGAGGCCGCCGTCGTCGCCGCCGTCTACGCCTTGCTGGTCAGCCTGTTCGTCTACCGCGAGATCGGCCTGCGCGACCTGGCGCCGCTGTTCGTCAACGCCGCGCGCACCACTGCCGTCGTGATGTTCCTGGTGGCGGCCGCCATGGTCTCGTCCTACATGATCACCCTGGCCGACATGCCGCAAGACTTGATCGCGCTGCTGGAACCCGTGATGGACCAGCCCAAGATGCTGATGTTCGCGCTGCTGGTCCTGCTGACGCTGGTGGGCACGGTGATGGACCTGACGCCCACCATCCTGATCCTTGGCCCGGTGCTCATGCCCGTCGTCATCAAGGCGGGCATCGACCCCGTCTACTTCGGCGTCATGTTCGTCATGGTGGGCAGCGTGGGCCTGTTGACCCCGCCCGTCGGCACGGTGCTGAACGTAGTCTGCGGCGTGGCCCGCATCAATATGGAAACCATCTGCAGAGGCGTGTGGCGCTACGTCGTGGCCTACACGCTTTTGTTGGTCCTGCTGGTGATCTTCCCTGAACTGATCACCGTACCCGCACGCTGGTTGCACTAGCGGCATAGAAAAACCCAAGGAGGAGCACCATGATCACCCGATTCAAGACTCGTCTACTTGTGCTGGCGACGGCGCTGTCCTGCGCCGTCGCAGGCGTGGCCGCGGCGGCCGACGTCAAGCCGCGCCTGATCCGTTTTGGCTACGGCCTGAATGAAGAAAGCGTCCAGGGCCGCGCCGCGCGCTTCCTGGCGCAAGAGCTGGAAAAAGTCAGCGGCGGCAAGCTGAAGATGAAGACGTTCGGCTCGGCCAACCTGGGCTCTGACGAACAGATGCAAGGCGCGCTGGCCGGCGGCGCGCAGGAAATGATGGTGGGGTCCACTGCGCCCTTGGCGGGCATGGTGAAGGAATTCGGCGTGTTCGACCTTCCCTTCCTGTTCAACAGCGAAAAGGAAGCCGACGCGGTGCTGGACGGCCCCTTGGGCCAAGACCTGATGAAGAAGCTGGAATCCAAGGGCCTGGTCGGCCTGGTCTATTGGGAAAACGGCTTTCGCAACATGACCAATTCCAAGCGCCCCATCACGCGTGCGGAAGACTTGCAAGGCATCAAGCTGCGCGTCATGCAGAACCAGATCGCGCTGGGGGTCTTCAATACGCTGGGCGCCAACGCCGTGCCCATGCCGTTCTCGGAATTGTTCACCGCGCTGGAAACCCGCACGGTCGACGGCCAGGAAAACCCCATCACCACCATCCAGAGCAGCAAGTTCTATGAAGTGCAGCCCTTCCTGACCATCACGCGCCACGTTTACACGCCGTGGGTGGTGCTGGCGTCCAAGAAATGGTGGGACACCCTGTCGCCTGACGAACAAAAGCTGATCCGGCAGGCCGCTGCGGCGTCGCGTGACTTTGAACGCAAGGACAGCCGCGCCGATTCCACCAAGGCCATGACCACGCTTGAGCAAGCCGGCATGAAGATCAACACCGTCACGCCCGAAGAAGTGGCGCGCATGCGGCAAAAGGTGCAGCCCGTGGTGGACAAGTACACGCAGGAACTGGGCCCAGACCTCGTCAAGCAGTTGAACGACGAGATCCAGAAGGCGCGTAACTGACGCCTCCCGATTGACGCAAGTGAAGCAAGCGAGCCTCTCATGTCTCACACCCCCCGCAAGTTGCGCAGCCAGAAATGGTTCGACGATCCGTCTCACGCCGACATGACGGCGATCTATGTCGAGCGCTATCTGAACTACGGCCTGACGCGGCAGGAGCTGCAATCCGGACGGCCAATCATCGGCATCGCCCAGACCGGCAGCGATCTGGCGCCCTGCAACCGCCATCACCTGACGCTGGCTGAACGCATCAAGGCGGGTATCCGGGACGCGGGAGGCATTCCCATGGAGTTCCCCGTGCATCCGCTGGCTGAACAGGGGCGGCGGCCCACGGCGGCGCTGGATCGCAACCTGGCCTATCTGGGCCTGGTTGAGATTCTGCACGGCTATCCGCTGGACGGCGTGGTCTTGACGACCGGTTGCGACAAGACCACGCCCGCCTGTCTGATGGCCGCCGCCACGGTCGACCTGCCCGCCATCGTGCTGTCGGGCGGCCCGATGCTGGACGGCTGGCACGACGGCCAGCGCGTGGGTTCCGGCACCGTCATCTGGCATGCGCGCAACCTGATGGCGGCGGGCAAGCTGGACTACGAAGGCTTCATGACGCTGGCCACGGCGTCATCGCCATCGGTGGGCCACTGCAACACCATGGGCACGGCGCTTTCCATGAACTCGCTGGCGGAAGCGCTGGGCATGTCGTTGCCCACCTGCGCCAGCATCCCCGCACCCTACCGGGAGCGCGCGCAAATGGCTTATGCCACCGGCTTGCGCATCTGCGACATGGTGCGCGAAGACTTGCGGCCGTCGCACATCCTGACGCGGCAGGCGTTTGAAAACGCCATCGTCGTGGCCTCGGCATTGGGCGCGTCCACCAACTGCCCGCCTCACCTGATTGCGATAGCCCGGCACGCCGGCATCGACCTGAGCCTGGATGACTGGCAGCGCCTGGGCGAAGACGTGCCTTTGCTGGTGAACTGCGTGCCAGCCGGTGAACACTTGGGAGAAGGCTTTCACCGCGCGGGCGGCGTGCCTGCCGTCATGCATGAATTGCTGGCCGCCGGCCGCCTGCATGCCGACTGCGCCACCGTGTCCGGCAAGACGATTGGCGACATTGCGTCGGCCGCCAAGACCCACGATGCCGACGTCATCCGCACCTGCGATGCGCCGCTGAAACATCGCGCGGGCTTCATCGTGCTGTCGGGCAATTTCTTCGACAGCGCCATCATCAAGATGTCGGTCGTAGGCGAAGCCTTCCGCCGCGCCTATTTGTCCGAACCGGGTTCCGAGAACGCGTTCGAAGCGCGCGCCATCGTGTTCGAAGGCCCCGAGGACTATCACGCGCGCATCGAAGACCCTGCGCTGAACATCGACGAGCACTGCATCCTGGTGATACGGGGCGCAGGCACGGTGGGCTACCCGGGCAGCGCCGAAGTCGTCAACATGGCGCCGCCGTCACACCTGATCAAGCGCGGCGTGGATTCCCTGCCCTGCCTGGGCGACGGCCGGCAAAGCGGCACGTCGGCCAGCCCGTCCATCCTGAACATGTCGCCCGAAGCGGCAGTGGGCGGCGGCCTGGCGCTGCTGCGCACGGGTGACAAGATCCGCGTCGATTTGAATCAACGCAGCGTCACGGCCTTGGTGGATGACGCCGAAATGGCGCGGCGCAAACAGGAACCTCCGTATCAGGCGCCCCCGTCGCAAACACCGTGGCAAGAGCTGTATCGGCAACTGGTCGGCCAGCTATCTACCGGCGGCTGCCTGGAGCCGGCCACGCTCTATCTGAAGGTGATCGAAACGCGAGGCGACCCCCGGCATTCACACTGACTGGTTGTACGCCAGCCAGTCTTTGAACAAGTCCGGCCAGGCATGCACGCGCGTGCCTGGTTTGCCCAGCCCCCAGCCATGCTTGCCTTGGGGAAAGAGGTGCATCTCGGCGGGCACGCCCACGCGCCGCAGCGCGTTGAACATCAGCAGGCTGTTATCCACGGGCGAGATCGGGTCGTCTTGCGCTTGCGCCAGGAATACCGGCGGCATCTGCGCCGTCACCAGATGGTCCACCGAGTACGCCGCGCTTTGCTCGGCCGTGGGATGTTCGCCCACGATCTCGCGGCGCGCATGGGTGTGGTCAAACGGCGGCATGAAGGTCAGCACCGGGTAGATCAGCGCTGCGAAATCGGGGCGCGACGACATGCTGTCGGCGGCGTCTACCGCCGCGTAATGCGACACGGTGGGCGTGGCGGCGGTAAAGCCCGCCAGATGCCCGCCGGCGGAAAACCCGATGACGCCGATACGCCCGCCATCCAGGCCAAAACGCCCTGCCGCCGCCCGGATCACCCTCAATGCGCGCTGCCCGTCTTGCAACGGCGCGATCGCCGGCCAATGCTCGCCCGGCAGGCGATACACCAGTTCAAACGCGGTCACGCCCTGCGCCTGCAACCATAGGCACGTGGGCGTGCTTTCCGTTCCGCATTCGATATGCGCGTAGCCACCGCCGGCAATCACCAGCGCCGCCGTACCGTTGGGTTGCGCCGGGCGGTAGACCACAAGACGTGGACGCGATACCTGCGTGATGGAACCCTTGGCGCTCACCTGTTCAGGCCCTTGCGGGCCGCGCCCGTCAGGCGCGTGATTGCCCGGCCACAGGTCCAAGGTTTCTTGCGGCGAGGCCAGCGTCGCGGTGGCGGACGACGGACTCGACCAGCCCAGCGCCGCCCCTGACATGGCCGCAAATAGAAGTTCCCGACGCTTGTTCAACATGACGCATCCTTGCCCGGGCCTTGGGCGCCTTCGGAACGATGCGCCGCTGCTTGAACAGCCCGACTGTGGGGCATTACATCAGAGAAGGCGCCCGCTGCGAGCAGGCGAACAGGCGCGAAGCATTTCGCTGCGTTACGCCACGCCGAAGTCTTTCAAGGGCATATCAATCCCCTGACCATTGGCCGACAACGCGCTAAATACGGGCTGAATGTATGCGATGCGGGGAGGGATGCGGGAAGGGATGCGGCGTTTAGCCGCGAGCGTCTGGCGAAGCGGAATCGGACGCTTTCGGCGCGGGACGGCTCAGCACGTAGGCTGCGCTGGCAATGAAGAAAAGGCCAACGCCCACCGCCAGCAGCCAGGACGGATGCGCACTCCACCAGAACAGCGCGTAGCCCGCCGCCATGCCCAGGCACGCATAGGTCTTGCCCTTACGCGACACGGCGCCTTGCTCGCGCCACGTGCGCAGGGCCGGGCCGTAGGTGGGGCTATCCAGCAGCCACTTTTCCAAACGCGGAGACGACCGCGAAAAGCAGCCCACGGCAAGAATCAGAAATATCGTCGTCGGCATGACCGGCAGGAACGCGCCGATGACGCCCAGTGCCAGCATCACGCAGCCCAACGCCAACCATAGAGCTTTGATCATGATGGTCAGCAGAATATCGCAAATGCGGGGCCGGAGCCGAGCAGGCAGACGCGCGCCAACGGTTACGGCCGGGGTTCCGGCTGCTTGGCGCGCAGCATATCCATGAATCTCGGGCTGGGGTTGCCGCCCGCCGCACGCGATTTCACGACCATCGCCCATGCCTGGTCATACTGGCCACGCCAGTAATAGGCCGTTGCCCACGACGCATACAGATAGCCCTTGTCCGGCTCCACGGCTTCGCCCTTGCGGTACCACTCGTCGGAACGGGCCGTTGCCGCCACCCGGGCTTCGGGCGGCAAGGTCTTGTCGTCCGCCGCGCAGCGCGCGGCAATGCGCCCGGCGTCCGCGTAGATACCTTGAAACGTGGGGGGATCATGGCTGATCGCTTGATCCATCATGCTCATCGCCTGGCAGTATTTCCCCTGATCATGCAGCACCGCGGCAAAGCCGGTGTAGACCTCGGGGTTGTCGGGGTTCAGCAGCCACGCCTGATTAAACCGCCGCATCGCCATGCCCAACTGGTCAGCTTGATAGAAGCGGTAGCCCTGCCCGACCCACGCCTGCGACGCCTTTTCCGCGGAACCAAATGCGCGAGTCGCATCCGCGATGAGCTTTTTGTCACTGGCCTGAAGTTCAGCAGCGGCCGACCGATCCATGCCGCCGTACATCGGCAGCTCATCAACGCGTGCTTGCGAGGGCTTTTCCGCTGGGCTGCCTTTCATCGGCGGGATCGCGCACCCGGCCAGCCACAGGGCGGGCGTCAAAAGAATTGCCTTCAGAAAGTTATGCATGGTCTGGGGAGTGGGGGACGTACCCGGACCATATCAGATAACGTCGCAAAGAATGGGCCCGCAACAGCCATGGACCACGGCCCGAATGACGCTCATTTAATCCGAACGGAGCTTGCCGGTCGCGGGGTCCGTCGTTGCCTCTACGGTAGATACCGACTCCCCCAGGTATTTAAGATTGGCGGCGGCAACGGCATCGTCCCGGGTGGCATAGTGCGCCGCGTCTTCTTCCACGCCTAATAAAGCGATGCGTCGAAAACTCCACTGGCCATCGGTATGTTGGAAAACCTCGATCATCATTTTCGAAACCCTCCATACGGTAAGGCGTTTTGGGACTGTCTTCGTAAAGTCAGCAAGTCTCTTTCCCGGCCCGTGCTGTAGCAGGCACGCCAATTGCTGAACAGCCTCGCCGCGGCGGTGGTCGCCATTCGGGTCAAGCATGGCGACACCGGCACTCCCCCTGCCGCTGCGGCGACAACCACCTGATCCGTGGATTTGCCCCGCTTGGCGGGGCGTTTTTTTGCTCGACCGGCAAAATTTGCTCGGTGCGTGTCCAGCCTGTGTGGCATGGCACTTGCTGAATAGCCGGCTCATCGAACCCGGGAGACCCCCATGAAATCCGACGCCATCGCCGAAGCCGACGTTCCCGCGCGCGGGGATCGATCGCTGATACAGGAATTGAAAGACATCGACGCAAGCCGGCCGGACTTTCCTGGTGAGCATCTGCTGGTCTTCGGACTTGGCGCCTTTCTGCTCGTGGCCGGCATGCGTGGCACCACCGTGTTCAGACGAGCAGCCTTCACGGCGGCCGGCACGGCGCTTATCGGACGCGCTGCCAGCGGCACAGGCGGCATCGCACGTGTCGCCAGGCTGCTAAAGAAAATCAGCTAGGAGCAAACCATGACTTCCCCTGACACCCGCCCACAGCCTGATCAACAACCCGATCAGCATCCCGCCGAGATCCCACCCGCCAAGAAAAAGGATGAAGGCGCAGACGACCCCTCAAAATCTGGCGGCCAAGGCGGAAAAACCTGGCCGCCCGATAGCATCCCCAACCCGATGCCCGGCGTAGACCCGCAACAAACCCCCGGTATCGACCGCTTAAGCCCGGGTTGAATTCCCGCCCAGACCGGCTGCTCTTGTATGGAACGCGGACTGCTCAATGGAAGCGATGTGGGATTTTCTTCAATGGCCGGCCATGGTCACATCCCTTGCGGCGGCTTGGCTCGTTGCCTCGCAAGGGGCTGGCAAACGCAAGGCCGGATTCTGGGTATTTCTATTGAGCAATGCGCTGTGGATCGCATGGGGGATGCACGATGGCGCATTCGCCCTGATCGCGCTGCAATTGGGGTTGGCGGCGCTGAATATTCGCGGTGTCATGAAAAATGCGCACTCTTCACCGGGTGAAAAATCACCGTGAGTCAAAGACAAGCGCACTAGTTGCGGGTCCGGGCAACGCCATATTCAAGCGCGTTTTTCCGTCAGGTATTTAACACCGCCGATTATCGAGACGAGTCAAGACGAGTGGCTGGAGTTAATACCGGGGTGGTGGCTTAGTTAATCGCGGTGAACGTAAGCGACGAATGTAAGCGACGGACGTAAACGAAGAACGTAAACGACGGACGTAAACGACGGACGTAATCGACGAACGTAAGTGGCAAATGCAAAAAAGCCGCGAAGTCAAAGACTTACGCGGCTTTCTAGGCATTACTTAACAGTGCTAGGCACTGCTTTGCAGGAATCTGGTAGGCGGTATTGGAAGCGGAATCCGGGTGTAAGCCGCTGATTTATAAGAAAGTGATCGTTGCGAGTCTGCCCCCTTACCCTCATTCCTACCCTTAATTCCGTCGATTGGTCCGTGATTGGAGGTAGGTCTCTTGCGCCACTATTCCCGCGCTCGCGCCCCTCTACTCTTAGTCTCAACGCGTCAGGAATGACTGCCGTCTAGGACTGATCTAGAGATATTTTGATACCTTTCGTGATACCATCTGCTCGCTTAGCTGTGAGCGGCGGAATCAGAATCCGCAGGTCCTTGTTCGAATCTGGGACGCGCCACCAAGAATTCCAAGGCCCGCAAGCAATTGCGGGCCTTTCGCTATGCTCCGCAAAGTTTATGCTGCTCCGCAATCATGGCTTTCGTTCGAGGTTGTGATTCCAGAAGAACACCTCATAAGAGACAAATCGATGGCAGTCGGTCGTACGGTAAACACTGAACATGTCGAGAAGGCAACCGGTACGGTTATGGCGTTTTTCGAAAGCCTATCTAGGGACGCCTGGATAGGGATCGCCTTTGCCGTTCTTGGCATCATTGTTTCAGTGATCCTATTTGTTCTTGCCAAGCAAAAGAAAGCGCTGCATTGGTGCTATCACGGAACGCTGCTCTTAGGTACAGCAAATTCCGAACTTCCCGAGGGCATTACGGTGATGTACATGGGCCAGTCAATTCCGCGTTTGACGCGCACTAGAGTTTGGATCTGGAACCCGACCGATAAGACCATCCACGATGCCGATCTTGAACCCTCGGACCCGCTACGAATTAACTTTGATTCCGACGGACAAGTCCTCGCTGCCACGGTTTTGACGTCCCACCGACCGGTGACAAACTTTCAGGCAGTGCCCCACCCAATTAGCGCCATTGATGTCCCTATCTCTTTTAAGTTCTTAGACAGGCATGACGGCGCGGTCATAGAAGTGCTACACACTGGCATAGATATAAAGCCATCTCTGCTGGGGACGGTACGGGGCATCCCCAAGGGAGCCAAGTACAGAGGCACCGTAACTAAATCGCTGGCGGAATCTGCTCCCCACTCGCGAAAAAAACGCCGCCTTTTGCGCTGTGCCCGCGCCTTAGTGTTGCTAATAACGTTCGGTTTAGGGGTCGCAATGATCGCTATGTCGTTCTTCGGCCTAGAAGGCCCGCGCGCTTCTATCACCAACGTTTCGCTGCAGTTGCTCTTAGCGGGCGCCGGTTACATTGTCATGGCAAGCTTTATGGCATATCGTGACTGGTGGCGAAGATTCCCCAAATCGCTTCAACCGAACCGCTAATTTAAGGCGCTAGATCGGGGCGGCCGGCAAGCGGCGATACCACTAGACCCGTCCTGGACCCTCTTAAGGGGGGCAGATGTGCAGCCACTACCAGACGCTGAAGGACGCCGAGCTACTGCTCAAGAAGTTCGGTGTGCGCGAATATACTGGATGTCTGACCAGTGTTTTCCATCATGCCGTTCAAAGCCCCCCTAACCCACGCCGACCTCCGCGCTATCCGCGAGCGTCAGCCCTGGAATCCCGACGTCATCGCCCTGCTCTGGGAGATCAAGCGGATGCGTTCCGAATTCCTGCGCTGGCACCAGGTGGCGAATGACATCAAGCGGCCCGCGGGGCTGATGGGTGACATCTACGATGAACTACGTGAACGGCTTGCCGTGGAGCCATGCGTCCTAGAACGTGACCAAGATACCCAGAAACTGATGGAGGCGCCACACAAACTGCGCAAAGGCATGGCTCCTCGGTGAAGAGTGCTATTGCCACAATCGTGACTGCGATTGGCCTTACACCGACTGAAAGAGAAACAACTGGTTATAGTTGTGATCTCCCAAAAGGTGTCATATGCGCAATTCAATTTACCTAGTGGTCATCCCGGTCGTAGTCGGACTATTGGGTCTCGCACCATGGATGTTCGGAATTCTGAATCCGGATCGACAATTACAATTCACGCTTACTGGCCTAGTGGACGTCTCGCCTCTGACCGCTCTTAGGCTGGACGTGGAGAACCATGGGAAGTACCCGGAAAAAAACGTCCACATCATCCTTGACTCTAAAGTCTGGATTCCCCCATCGGAAAGGGCGATTGAAGATCAGATAACGGTCCAGACCAAGATCCCATTTACTGCCAAAAGGGACGGTGATCGCCTCCTCGTATTACTTGGGGATCTTCGGCCTAAAGAGTCAGTCAGTGTAGGTATTGCGTCGCCGCATATTTCAGTCAGCGCATACGACGCCGTGAGAGCGCCTCTCGGAATCGCAGTCAAATCGGACGAAAGCGTCGCCGAATACGAGAGTCGAGCCGGCTTTCTAACGAAGTACTCATTCGGCATCGGGAGCTTTTTGTCTTTGTGCCTGATGCTGTTTGGCATAGTGGGAATAACTCGGATGTTTGCACAATTGCATAAGGCGAAGGCCCCCATGCCCAACGACTTTGTTAAGAACAGCTCGCAGAGGGATGAGATCTCAGATAAGTGACCAACTCGCTATTGGGACGCCCTAGCGTTGCCTAGCCTGGCACGCGGACAGTTGGGCCGTCACTCGCTGGATTCCTGCCCTGAGGACGAAATAATCCGATCGAGCAGCTGGATCAAGCGCGGCGCGGGCTCCGTGCACACGCTCGAGAGACGCTGGATGTAGGCATCGGTCGCTCACGGAGTTGACCGCCTCGGTGCCCTGCGCCATCCCGGACCTGCTGGAGCCAATGCTACCGACGTTCGCTTCCAACCAAGGAATGAAGGCCTGCGGCTTCGAAGAAATCGACGGCAACCGCTACCACCGGGGATGGCGGTGCACCGGATCAACAAGTGATGCGCCCGACACTTGCCAAGTAGTCCTGCAACACTATTGCGAACGTCATTCCAACTGGGCAATACTGGCTCCTCCGATCACCATTCTTTTGGAGGAAATGGCAATGCAACGCGATGACATCCAGAAGCTCGGCGCGCAAGCCGCCCGAGAGGGTCTTAGCCTGTTGGATTGTCCTTATTTGCGCGCTTCGGAGATGCCAGGCCACTGCGGTGGGTCGATCGCCGAGTGGCGAGAGAAAGTGGACGCATGGGAAGCGGGTTGGCGCAAAGAGGTGCGGAGCCGCCCGTCCGCCGAGAGGGGCCGGGCTCACCACTTAGTCGCCCAACGCCGAAGTGCGCCGGTAGTCCTCGGCGCGGGCTAACGTGCGATAGAACGAAGCCCCGACGGCAACCAGCCGTTCGCACTCTTCCCGGCTCAGTTTCGGGCTGACTTCGACGACACAGTTTGCGAACTCCGTCAGTACATCAGCCCAGTCGTCAAAATTGCGAGCAGGGGCAGTTTGAACAATCATTTTTGCAAGTAGTTCGTCTCGTAGCATAGTGGTACCTCCCAATGTCCGAACCGACTACGTTGCAGCAATTTGAATGCCTGAAGCAGCCAACTATTCGACCGGCGCCCCATCTCTGGGGCGCTTTTACTTGCTCGGGCCTGGTACCAGGTTGGCACTCAACCCCATGGCGGATATGCCGAACTGTGAAAGCGGTGCTTACTGTGAAGTGCCAGGGAACAACCGGTGGCCGCTGGCCTATGAAACCCATCCCGATGCGAAGGCGCGAACTATAGGAGGGGACATTTATGGCTTCCGGCTCCCGTTTGGCCGATGTCATCGTCAAGCTACCCGATCGATCAACTTGTCGAGTAGAACGGCGTCTAATCATAAAACGTACCGCTGATTCCACGCCGCTCCACCAGTACGTTTGCACCCTCCCCACAGGCGAAACAGTCATATGGCTTGGCGATGGCAAATACCGCCTACCGAATGGTTGCATCGCCGTGGCAGTGGCCCACAAGCGCCCGGTCGATTGACGCGCGGGAACACCGCTTGCTGCTCGGCCGGTTCTTACAAGGAGGATTCGCATGTCAGACGATCTTACGAACCGAGGCCCCCAGGACCGTGCCCGAATCAACGTGAACGAAGATCACGAGCTGCGCTACTGGACAAAACAACTGGGCGTGAGCGAACTCCAATTGAAAGAGGCGGTAAAGGCGGTCGGCGTCTCCGTCGAGGCAGTAAAGCAGCATCTTAAGAAATAGCTACGGCGCCCCGCGCACGCTGTCATAGGCCTTCTCGCACATCAGTCCTGCGATGCGGGCGCGGTCTGCAACGCTCGCAAGTTCTTCAGCTCGGTCGCTAACCCGGCCGAGCATGTAGGCGAGCAAATCGACGGCGCTGGCCCCTGGCGGGCCTCCGCCGGCAGCGGAGGGATCTCGGGCGATTGCGGTGCGAGCCAGCGCGTTTGCGTGGGCGCGCAGCCCGTCACGCTCAGCACGAGCACCAGCAGCATCACGTGCCGCGGCAGCAGCTTGTTTCGTCGCATCGTCACGGACTTTCTCCAGGGCGGCTGTGCGCCGCCTTTCTTCTTCTCGCGCTGCCTCAACTGCAGCAACAATGGCAAGGGCTGAGGTCTCTCGTTCCGCTGCCCAAGCGGCCTCTATCCTTGCGGCCCTCGCGTCTGCGCGCCATCCCTGCACCGTCCAAGCCGCGGTGCTGGTCAGCGCGGCGACAGCCAGCCCCACCGCCGCGTAGCCCTTCCATCCGGCCAGGCTGGCCGGGTTGGGTAGCGCGTTCATCGGGCCACCTCGGCCATGGCTTGTGCGTGTAGGGCCGGCCAGGTCCGCGGGTGAGGCTTGCCCGGGCGCCAGGTCCGCAGATACAGCGCCCAGGCTGCGTCAGCATCCCCGATCGCAGGCAGCCCCTTGGGATTGGTCCACAGCAGCAGCCGCGCGACGCCAGCCGCCAGCACGTCGTCGTATTCCAGCGCGCCGTAAATCGCGTCAGGGTCGAATGTCACGCTGCGGGCCTTACACAATGCCGCCAGGTGGTCCTTGCTCGCCGCGTGCAGGCACACGCCCCACACACCGCCGCGGCTGGCGCGCGTGCCCTTCTCAAACTGCCAGAAGCCGCGCGCAGGGCCACCAATCTGGCGCCGGTGCACAAAGCGGCTTTCCTGCAGGCCGATTGCCAGCAGCATGACGCGCGCTGCCGGCGAGTCCATATTCGCGGATAGCAGCGCCAGCGCCGGTTCGATACCCGTTTTAATAATCGCGGAGAGGTTCATTGTTTCGGTGTCCTGATGTGCTTGGCCGTCACGGCAGCCACATAGAAGGCGGCCGAAGCCGCGAGCGCGGCATCGCCAGCGCTGGCCCAGCCGGCCACGAAGATGCGGCATGCCGCACCGGTTGCGGTAAGGCAGACGGCCGCCAAGCCGACGCGCTCCAGCGTCGTGTCTTTGATCGACTTAGAGAACACCGCCAGCACGGCGCCGCCGGCAACCACAAGCCAGCAGATGAATGCCAGGACGGCCCACAGCGTCAGATAGATGGTGCTGTCCATGTCATGCCCCTTTGCCGCGCACGCGATCGATGACCGCTTGCCAGAGCGCGGGGATAGGCACGGCCTGCACTGCCTCCCATGCGCGCGAGACGATGGCCATGCCGAACATGCCCATCAAGAACCCGGCCAGCCCCTCGGGGATACCAAGCACCAGCGACAGGTACGGCGAGGCGTAATATGCGACCAGTGACCCGCTGACGGCCATGCTGACGCGCGCTGGCCAGGAGCCTTGCAGGTAGCGCATGGATACCGCCGCGCCCAGCACGCCGGCGAACTTGGCCGCAATGGCGTCAAAATCTTGGATGTTCAATCGCGTCCCCTACAGACGAAAAAAGGCCCGCGTCAGCGGGCGTTAACTAGTTTTGGCACATGGTGAGGACGGAGCCGTTGCGCCCAGCGCCCGCCTCACCGTTGCGCTCACGACCTTCGTTGTCGCGCTGATCGTTGCGGCGGCGTTCGAACCGGTCGAAAGGTTGGCACTCTGAATCTCGCGCGGCGTATCCGGCGCAACCGTGTCGCTAACATCCGCCGGCCGATGGGCGAGCCTCGCCGGTGCTCCTGACTAAGCAGTGATCGGGCCCGGTTCCCTAGGCCATTCGGGGCCGCTTGCATTGACGTTTAGACGATTAAGTGCCACCCGGTACAGCTTCCATTGCAGGAGCAGGCCGAGCTCGGCTTGCGTAGCGACACCGGTGTCCTCCGCGTCTTGCAAAGGCGCAATCCGGAGCGCCGCCTTGCTTAGCCTCACGTCCCGCTCGCTGGAATTGGCCCGCGCAATCTCGTCTGAGGTCGGAGATGGCAGAAACTCGCAGACAGGTCTTCCATCCATCCCCGCGACCACAAATTGCCCCCTCCCTGGAGCAGCCATGCAGTGCTGATACGTAACAGCGTCGATTTCTACCAGGTCGAGCGGTAGGGCGTCACGCGAAGCGTAGGCGTCGAGCAATCCTTCCTGATAGAAACCACCAGTCTTCGCAGAGTAAAAAGTCTTCATAGCTTGCCCCATGCTTCCCATGCGATTGCGCGCGCGGAGTTAACCGTGCCCCCGGCGGCGGTCGCCGAGTACGTAAACACCTTGAATTGGTTTCCGATCAAATCACACGTTTCTGCCCATGCGGCCACCGGGGATGATGCCTGACCGCCCACGCAAACGGCCGAGGGTTGACCGATAATCCCACCAGGAAACGCCATCGGCAAAGTGATCGTGTAGCCAGAAAATCCTGATGTGAATCCGTATTGCCGTATAAGACCACCGGGGAAAATCTGGAAGCCAACGTCCCTGCCCAGCGACTGATTCGTGCCCTTAAACGCGTCATCCAGCTTCTTCGGTGTCAGCGCCGTCGCGTCATCAATTAACCCTTGCGACTGTGCAACCGTCGCCAGCTTGAGAATGCCAGCCGTTGACTCCGCCGCATTCGGCAGCGTTAGCGCGTGCGTATGGCTTGTGGGCTGCACAGCGTTAGTTGTGCTGGTTGTGATGGTGCTAGGCACTCCGAGCGCAAAAGATCGATTCGCAGCGAGGGTTCCCCCGCCCGTAAGACCATTACCGGCCGTCAGGTTCAACGTGGTGGGCGGTGCGCCAATATCCGCTAATACCTCGGCCGGCGTACGGGAGACCAATGCACCTGCCCCGTCACCGGTCAGGTATGACCCAGCCGCCACGGTAGCCACGCCGGTACCGCCACGCGCCACGGGCAATGTGCCGGCATTCGCCTTGGACACGTCCAGCGCTGTTACGTTAAGCGCCACGTTCCCGGAGCCATCAAAACTCACGCCACCGGCCGTCGCCCCACCGGTGAGGGAAAACAAGCGCGTGGTGGCCAGCTTCGTCGCAGTAGCCGCATTGCCCAGCGCCACCTCCCCGGCGGCCGACACGCGGCCTTTCGCATCCACGGTGAAGGTGGGCACCGCGTTGGCGTTGCCGTAGCTGCCCACGGTGACGCCGCTCGCAGCCAACGTCAAGGCCATCGACAAGTTCGCCGACCCATCGAACGAGCCGGAGCCGGTCGCATCGCCCGTGGTAGCGATGGTGCGTGCAGTCGCCAGCTTGGTCGCGGTCGCCGCATTGCCCACCGCCACGGAACCGGCCGACGTCAGCCGCCCTTTGGCGTCGACGGTGAACGTCGGCAAAGTGTTGGCGTTCCCATAGGTGCCGGCAGTTACGCCACTGGCGGCAAGGGTCAACGCCACGGATGCATTGGCCGAGCCGTCGAACGTGGTCGTACCCGTCGCATCACCCGTGGCCGCGATCGTGCGCGCCGTCGCCAACTTGGTCGCGGCGCCAGCGGTCAGGGATGCGGCGGTACCCGACAACCGCGCGACCGGCACCGTGCCGGCCTTCAGGTTGGAGGCGTTCAGGTTCTGCTGCGCATAGCTCAAAGCGTCCGTGCTGGTCGCCACCAGGGGCTGCCCCGTCACCGCGGCAAGACCTTCGAGCTGCTTGTACAGCCACGCGAGGCGCTCGTCCGTAGTCTGCTGGACCTTGTTGAACTGCTCAACCGACGGCGGAACGGAGCCGATGTAGGCCCAGCCGGTCTTGTATTGCAGGTCGGTAATGCCTTCAGTTAGGCCATTTTGTGCCCAGGTGGCCTTGAACAGTTCGAAAAAGGTGGGATCAGCCATAGTCATATTCCTCGCGCCAGCACGCCGACGCCAAAGCCATAGAAACCCTGCTCGCGAAAGCCAAAAGGCTTCTCGGTTGAGCCGGTGATAAGTTGCACGCCAACGCCGGCGGCCTGCGGAACCCACTTGTAGGGGTTCGCCATAAGTGGGTCATTGGGGCCTGGAATCCGGCTCACCCAAATCCGGATCTTCGCGTTGCCGGCGTTCTGTACGATCACGCGAGTCACATCGAAGATGGGCTTCAACGAACTGGCAATCTCGGGCGCCGTACCGTGCCCGTTGTTGAGGGCAATCTTCCAGTACAGGAGCTTGCGGTACTCCGCGTCCAGCAATGTCGCGGAGCCAGCCACGGGCCGTTCATTGGCACGGCGAAAGCGCGCCTGCCCGAAGCCCCCCACATTCGGCTGCCCTTGGAATCCGAAAAACTGGATGTAGATCGCTTCATTGATCACACGCGGCAACCCAACGATTTCGCCGATGCCGTCAAGCTGCTTTCCAACCGCCGTATCGAGCCAGCGATCTTCGTACAGCGCCCGTAGCGCGCCCTGGAGTCCCTGGGCAGGTTTGAGTAGCGCCTTCACCAGCGCCTGCAACAGCGGCTTTTCCTGGAATTGCCCCAGCCAGTGCCCCCAGGCGACGCCGGCGTGATCTTGGCGAAGGTCCATCAGATCACCTCGATTCGAGACAGGTCGAAGACTGCGACCTGGAAGTCCTGGATGCTGATGTTTGCCGCCGCGTAGTCCGAGGGCTGGGGAACGAAGGTGGGGCTGGTGGAAAACGCCAACCGAAGGTCGACCGAAGCTAGGCCAGCGGTGCGAAAAATGGCACCGTACAGACGCTGCAAAATGACGTCCTCGCCGATCGTGAACGCCTCGCCAGCGGCCGCCACGTTATCTGCGATCTCCTTGAATCCACCCGGTGGAAACGCTTGCTCCGAAGGCGGGAGCAGCGTGGTCACGCAGCGCACCCACACGTAAACACGTTCCGGCCGGTCAAACCGGATAGCGTGCTCGGCCCCCTCATCGTCTTGAACCACCACCAGCTGCTGGCCGTATGTGTCGATACCCGCCGCCACCACGCGGAAAATCGCGTTGGCGACTTCATCGTCAAGGCCTCCGTCTGCGACGACGTGCACGCTATGGGGCGGGCGCCCGAGCTGGTCCGCAACGTCGCCGTTGTTCATGAACACCTTCACCGTGCGCACGCCCGCCACTCGGTCCCGCACGTTGGGCGCGATGCTGGGCAGCGTCGCTGCGCCCAGCCGGAATAGTCCAGTGGGGTAGCGCGCACGCAGCTCGGCGCCGTTCTCGGCCAGGCGGCCCGCCACGCCTGCCTGGAGGTTGGCTACTGCGCTCCAGCCATCCACCTGAGAAACGATTCCGTCCAAGTCGCCCACCGCTGCGCCCTCCGTGGACGCCTGCAATGTCTGAGCCAGAGCGGGCGAGCCCAATCGAACCAATGCAAGCGAGGCCGACCAACTGAAGGCGGCTGGCACGCGGCCGTCGGTTTGGAGCCGCACGGCAGCACCGTCGCTTGACACATCAAGGCCGCTTGGAGAAAGCACGGCCACAAGCGCAGCAAGCACCTGCGGTAGGTTCGTGGTCGGCCCGGTGGCGTAGACGTAGGGAGCGCCGTCAATGGTGACCCGGTACTCCGTGTTCGGGGCGACAACTGGTTGAACGGTGATATCTGCGGCCGCGCCCGGCAAAATTTGAGTCGCACCCGAGACCGCCCATAGGTTCTGGCTTACTCGGTGGCGGATCTGCGCGCCCGCCGGCACCGTGGTGCCCGCCGAACCGTAAAGGACCACGTATGCCCGCGACGCTTCATCGCGGTACCGCGAGACGCCGGTGAATGACACCGCCCGGTCCAACGACACACCCGTGGCGGAACCCGGGTACATGGCGTAATACACGCCCTCGGCCTGTTCCCACAGGGCCGCTTCACGTTCCGCGAAGGTGTCGATCAAAAGCCCCATCACACTGTCGGGGCGCGTTTCGACCGTGCCGCCAAAGCCGGCGGCTTGCATGCGCGCGCGCAAATCCGCCACGATCTCCTGCCGGATTTCGGGCAGCCGCGGGCGTACGAACCCGTCCGGCGTTACACCGTAGGCCATAAATACCTCGATAGAAATGGTTTAGGGGGTGCCCAGCTCGACAACTCGCTGTAGACGCCCCTCGGTCGTGTCGGCATCAAAGGCGACGCGCAGAATGCGCAGTTGCCGTTCGATCTGGAGATCCAGGGTACGAACTCTCTCCACGCCGGGCACAGCACCGATTCGGGCGCGAAGAATTCCTTCGATACTCGCGCGATCGGGCGCCTTGACCAGAATGTCCTCCAGATACGGAACGCCGAACGTCGTATCAAGAAACCACTCGCCCAGGAAGGCCAGCAGCGTCACCTTTACCTGTTGCGCGATGCGGTCAGCGCCATCCAGCAAGGTCGCGCGGCCAAGCAGATCCAGGTCCAGATCGTGGTCGGCGGATAGCGCAAGATCGAGTGCCATCAGACTGGATTCTCCGTGATGCCGCCCGCGTAGGCGTGGCGATGGGTGTCGCCGATGTTCTTGCCGTTGTGCGTAATGGCGCCGCCCTCGTAGGCCACGCCGCCGCGGATGCGCATGGACGCGCCGCCTTCGCCGCCCTCGCCCGCCATGCCCTGTGTGTAGAGCAGCGGGCCGTTAACCGTCAGCGGGGTATTGAACGTCGTCTGTTCAGCCTGCACGGTCCAGGTCTTGACCTGAAACGTTAGGTCGCCGGAGGGCGATATTTTCATGGTCGCCGGCCCGTACTGAATGCTGACGTTTTCTGTGTCGGCAGCCATCGTGCCAGGCCGCACCATTGGCGAGGCAAAGGCGTCCGACAGATCAAACTGCCGGGGATCGTCCGGTGGCCCGTTGTCGCCTGCCAACCAGCCCTCCAGCGCGCGGGCCGAAAACGACAGCTTCACCGCGTCCCCCGGTTTAAGTGGCACCGAGATCAGCGCCCGCGCGCCGTTCACATCGCCGACGGGCCAACACACCGGCACACGGACAATCTGCGGCGGGGCCAGGGCCTCGCCGTTGGCCAAGCGCTTGGCCAGTGCCGGCCGCGCCGTGACGAACGTGCCATCGTAGGCAACCACCTCGCCCGGCAGTGTCGTGTACACGTCGGCCAGCTCGGACGCGATCACGGCGCGCATTATCTTGACCATGTTGCTCATGTCTTTCCCTTCTTCTTCGGCGGCGCCGAACGGTCCACAAGCTCCAGCTCGGTCTGCCAATCGCCGCCCTCGCTATCGCCCGTGTGGCGCACGGCCTCAACCCGCTGGAATGCCTCCACCGACCGGCTCTCCAGCTTCACCAGATCGCCGGGGTTGATCGTTGGGAGAAGCAAGGACGTCACCCTCCAGCCGTCACGCTGCTGCCGCGCACTGACAAGATTGACGTCGTCGCCGGTTGTCTTGTCCTTGACCTTCGCCTTTTCACGCGCGGCTTCGCGCGTGCGTTCCGGATAGCCCAGCAAGCCCGTGTCGGCCGCCAGCACCACGGCCTGGCGCCGTGTCGTTCCCCGGCGCTGAACCACCTGCAACTGCTGATTCTGAATCGACCATTCCAGGCCTGTTCCCTGCGTGACCTTGTGCAGTGCGGTGCGCGCAGCGCCATAGAACGAAAAGCCCTGCTGCCAGCGCCGATCGGGCACGTCGTCGGCCATGACCAGGGGCAGCCCCATCTGGCGGGCGATGTCCCGGATGATGGCGCTGGCCTGGGCGCCAGGCCCCTGGCCAATAGAAATGGCGGTATCCCGAACTTCCGTAAAGCCGTCCTTAACTATCAGCTCCGTCACAACGTCGGGCTGTTCAAACTTCGTGTACGCAAAGACCACGCTGCCCGAGGCCATCAATAGCGGTCCCGCCTCTTCCCCGTATCCCGCGTACAGCACGCAACGAAGGTCCGACTCTTCCAGCGCCTTGCGCGTGGCGGCGGCCAGGTTGTAGATGCGGATGGTGTGTTCATTCGGCTCCTCGTCGGCGTCCTTCGCAATGTCGAACGTCATCCGGATGGGCGGCACGATTTCCAGACCCTTTGCGCCGCCCTTCCCCACGAGTAGCCGATAAACTCGGTTAAATCGAGCCATCTGCGATTTCCTCCGCATCCACGTAGATCAGGACCACATCGCCGGCCGGCAGCGCGTCGCGGGCCACCGTATCGCGCCGGTCCGGCGCGAGCGCCACCAGCTCGCCCGCCGGCACGTCTAGGTGCCGATAGCCCGCGAGCAGCGGTGTGTCTGGCACCAACGCAATGCCCGCCACGATGAGCTCGTTATAGGCGTTCTCGATCGCGAGTACCCACAGCATGGCCTCGCTGTTCCAAGACAAGCGCAGGAAATAGGTGAGGCCACCCAGCTCCACCTCGGTGATGCTGTCGTTCGCGTCCAACACAGGGATGACTTTCAAATTCCCCTCCCCGTCAGTTTTCCGAGATCAGTTTTTTGCTTCGGCGTCACCACGGTACCGTTGGTCTTGCCAGCGTTGGTTTTGGTTTGCCCCGCCTTGCCGCTGGCGCTCCCCGATGTTTTCTCGGGCGGGATATCGGCTTGCCGCAGCGCCACCTTGCGGATTTTCTTGAAGTCCGCCGATATCTCGAAACGGTCACCACCCTCGTTGGTTCGGCCGATCTCGCACCGTTCCATGACGAAGTCCACGTAGACGTCCAGGCCTGTCGTCACGGTGATCGGGAGGCGGTCCGCATGGATCTTTCGCAACGCGTCCTTTGCGCTGATCAGTTTGGAGCGGCCCGCGCTTCCGGCCAGGCCCGCGAGCGAACCGCCGGCGCGGATTGCCGTGGAGGCGCCGGCCGCCAACCCGCCAAGCAGTGACACCTCCGCTGCCGTCACCCAGCCATCCAGCGTCAGCAGTTCCGACTCTTGCACCACGTGGTCTGTCACCGGAGGACCGTCCTCGACTGCGTAATCCGTCGCCCGGCTGTTGAGCGAAGTCTTCTCACTCAACAGCGCGTCCAGGGGCACCGCTCCGATGCTGGTGCCACCATTCCAGCCAAAAATCATCGCTACAAAGCTCATGCTCCGATTCCCTTAGTTACCGGCCTTCTTCAACGCCCGTGACGAAAAATCGGCTCATCGCGTCCACCGTCCGCTGGCGTCCGACGTTCATACCGCGTTGCGCGGCATTCGCCACGGTGTCGGGGTTCGCGTTCGGCGCGTGGATGGTGATGTCCGTCTTGTTCTCCACCGTGACGGCGCCGCGCCCGGAAGCGACGCCCGCTTGCGCGACGGTGCCGCCGGACACGAATGGGAGCGGTTCGCCGCCAATAATTGCCCGAAGCGCCGGCGTATTTGCGAGCGCCGGTCCCC
Source organism: Achromobacter sp. NPDC008082 (assembly GCF_042957345.1). Taxonomy (NCBI): domain Bacteria; kingdom Pseudomonadati; phylum Pseudomonadota; class Betaproteobacteria; order Burkholderiales; family Alcaligenaceae; genus Achromobacter; species Achromobacter sp. NPDC008082. The sequence goes on along the minus strand of NZ_JBIBIB010000005.1, from coordinate 206,676 downwards.
GCTTTTGACCGGTCATGATGGCCATCGTCTGCTCATCAGGTGCATCAGGAACCAAACCTTTGAACCAATTCTTGGCGGCTGCCACCTCGTCGCTAATCCAGGTCTGGATCGCCGCGCCGATTTCTTTGATCTTTGCGACCATCTTGCCGCCGATGTCTTCAAAATAGGTCCAGACACCTGTGAACGCCTCGCGCCAGTGTTTGATTGCACCGTCCCAATCGCCCTTGAACGCAGCGATGACGCCTTTAAAGATCCGCGTCCAGAAGGCCCAAAGCTCTTCGAAGTACTGCAAGACGGGTTCCAGGAATGTCCCCTTCACCTTGGCCTTCAGTGCTTCCCACGACGCCGCGATGCGGGCTTTGATCTGATCCCAGTTCTTCCAGATTTCCCAGAGCGCAGTCGCGAGCAAGACAACGCCCGTGACGATCCGACCGATGGGCGTCATCGCAAAAGCGCGCCACAGGAGCGGCACCGCCGTACGGGCGAGGAACATGATCAACCCGCGAACGGGTGACAGGATTTTCCACAGGCCATAGGCGAGCACGGACATCGTTCCCCACTTCTTGATCCACGGCTCTAACTCTTGGCCAGCGCCACCGAGCAGGTCCTTCACATCGACCAGAACTGCCCTCACTGCTTCGATCTCCTCGCGCCATTCCTCCACGCGGCCAATCAGTTCGCCCGTGACCGAGACATCGCCACGAAGCCAGCCAGCGATGTCGTCACCGATCAGATAGATGGTGGTGAGGATGGCCGCCATGCGCAGCAACGGGGCCAGCGTCCGACGCCACAAGGCAAGCATCCGCAAAGCGCCAGCCGGACCGCGGCGCAAGGCCATGGCGCTATCAAGTCTTAACGCCGCGCGCGCGGCACCAATCAATGACCGCGTCAGGCCGCCAGATTGGAACGTAGCCAAGCGCAGCCACCCAAGCAGCTTCACCAAGCCCCAGGACGCGCCCGTCAACGCCAAGACCTTGACCAGCGTGGCGATGTTGTCAGCCATGAACTCGATCGATTTGGTCACGCCGAGCACCACCGTGCGCCCCGCGGTCAGCGTCTTGCCAAAGAAGCGCTGGAAGGCGTCATTCCATACCGTCATCGCGTCTGCGACAGTGACGGGCATGCTCTCGGCCTCGATACGCATCTTGGCCAATTGAGACTGCAGCGCGGGCAGGAAGCGGTCCGTGGTGACCTTGCCCGCTTTCACCTGTTCAAGAAGTTTGTCCGTCGTAATTTTGAGGCCATCAGCCAAAGCCACCTGCAAGCGGGGAGCTGCACGCATGAGCGTGCCGTACTCGTCCATGCCCATCTTGCCCTGCATGATGGCTTTGGTCAGGGACGAAATGACGGATTCCTGGTCTTGCGCCTTGGTGCTGGATAGCGCCATGCCCAGCGACAGGCTCTCGGTCACGTCCACCGTGTCTTGCGTCGTCTTGCCAAGGTCGGCCATCGTGCGCCGCGTGCGCACAAATAGCTCAGCGTTGGAGGCATAGGACTTGTAGGACACGCGCGAGATCCGCGCCAGATCCTTGTCGACCTCGGCGTACTCCTGCGCCGAGCTGGTCGCCTGCCGCATCCGTGCTTCCATCTGGCCCCAGGCGTCGATATCACCAAAGATGCGTTTGACCAAAGAAACGCCCAGCACCGCGCCAATGATCCCGCGCAATCCAGAGAATGCGCTCTGCTGCTCCTTGATTGCGCGCACGCCTTGCCACTGAGACCGCGTCATCCGATCCTGTGCCTGGCGCGCATCTTGGATTCCCAATCGAATCCCCTGCCAAGTGCCGATGCCAACCTCGCGCACAGTGTGCAGCCCGCCCCGAACCCGCCCTATCAGACCGTTGTAAGCACCCTGAATTTGGGAGAACTTGCCGCGCGCGCCCGCCACGTCAACAGGAAAGGACACGGGCCGCCCGCGCTCCGCGGTTACGGCCGGCATGCGGGGCGCCACCGGCGCCGGCCGCGGCAACCCCATAGACGGGGGAGCAACGGGAGCAACGGGCGCGGGCGCCGGCGGCAAGCGTTGCGGCAGCACCGCCGGCCGAGCGGCCAAGTTGGCGTCCGGAGTCAATGAAGCCTGCGGCCGCTGGGGTTCAACAGGCGCCGGCATAGGCCGAGGTGCCCAAGCGCTTGGATGCACGCCGGCGCCTACTGCAACCTGGCGCATGGTCTGGACAGTCTTCGCGCTGGCCGCGCCCATCGCTGCCTGTGCCGCCTGATAGGCCTGCTGATACTTCTTCAGCCCGGACTCATCCACCTCGTAACGCAGCAGCGTCACCAGTTCGCGTACGGTAGTCATCGCTATCCCATTTTCCTTTGCGCCGCCGCCTGTGCGGCCTCCTGCGCGTCCATCAGCGCGTTCAGCTTCAAGATATCCAGGAGATCAACGTCGCCCCGCTTGACGGCGTCCAGGCTGACGTGGCGGGCCAAAATGGGCCGCCAGATGATCAGCTCTCGTTCGAAGCCTGCGTCGAACCGCCCGACAGGCTCGCCAGCTTCGCGCGGGCCGGACCAAAGCGGCCGGCCCAACGCACCAAAGGGCCGGCGAAGTTGTGCTCAAGGATGTGATAGAGCAGCTCCAGGATTTCCGAAAAATCGGAAAAAGCCATCCCGCGATGGGCCGGCGTCAGCTTCTGCGGATCGCGGCCGGCCAGCTCGAACGTGACCAGTTCGGCGTCAATCAGACGGTCCGCCCAGCCCGCCAGCGCGTCGCCGCCCAGCCGTACCGACAGATCGCGAAACGCCTGCAGCATTGCCTGCTCGTCCTTGGCTTGCGCTTCACCCTCGCCGCCGAACACTGCCGCCAACATCGAACCCGCAGCCGGCAGTACTTCCTTTTGCAGGTCGCCCAGCAGCTTCAGTTGGCGGAACGGATCAAATCGAGAAATGCGAAAGACCGTGGTGCCGATCGTGACTTCTTTGCTGGCGCTCATTAGGTGTTACCCCCCACAACGTTGATCGACGGTCCGGTTTCAATCGTCCACTCACGATTGCCAACCTTGGCGCCGTATCCGGCGTCCGGCATCTTCACGATCCAGGCCGAGTCAGACGCGTGCAGCGACGTACCGCGCAGGTCGGTGATGGCCACCGGCACAGCGCCGTTGCCATCCGTCGATTTGTCGGCCTGGTGCAAGGCAGTCAGCGCCGCATTGCTGGCGCTGGTTTGCATCAGCGTGACGGTGATGCGCAGGCGGGAGTCCCGCGACATGGAACGGGCCACCTCGCCGTCGACGCCGGCGACGGACGAAATACCCTCGCCGATTTCAGTCACCGTCACAAAGGTGTCTTCGGCCAGGCCCGACAGGGGCAAAGCCCCCATGACAATCTTCACCTGATTCGGTGCGTAGGTTTTAACGGACATGCTTATGCACCCCGATTACAGTTGTTGATAGGTCAGGTTGCCCTTGATTTCGGCAACATGGATTGCGCCAGCCAGGCGGGCACTGAATTTCAGGTCCCGTAAGATCCGGTTCGCTTTGTCGTTCGACGAAATGCTGGCCGCGCGCGGCACGGTGATGACAAAGCCCGGAATCTTCCGGCCGGCGTCGTCGATTTCATCCGGCGCGATCAGCCCTCGGCTCTGACCCAGCATCAATGCCTGCCGGATGCCGTTCACGATGACCTGAATGCCCGCGTCGGTGTAAGGCACCTTGCCGTCAGCGTTGATCAGCTGCGTAGCAACGTTGATCTTGACCTGCTCGGCCAGCCAGTCACGGCCACGTATCACGTCGATCCATTCGCCCGCCGCAACCTTGCCGTTTTGCGTGACGGCGAAATTGCGCATCTGCTCGAAGGTGTTGGCGTTCTTGGCGTGCGCGGCCAGCGCTTGGCCTTCGGCCAGGTTGTCGTAGGTGACGCCCGCCAGACGCGCGTTCGCCCAGGTTTCACCGCCGGGGTAATACGTGAAACGATTGGCGGCGATCGCTGCCTCAAGCGCCTCGGTGCGCGCCTGGCCGTGATACCAGACGTGCGTGCGGAAGTACTGCTTTTGCTGGCACTTGGAGGCGATATCGCTGGACACGGCGGCGTCGATGATGCCGGCCTGGTCGCTGGAGACACCGAACAGCCGTTCGTTGGACTCGACCCACTCGGCAGCATCCAGCACGTCGGCCTCGGCGCGGCTGGCCAGCGCCACGCCGTACCAATCCGCGCTTTCACGCAGGCATGCGTTCAGGGCTGCCGACGGCGTTTCTGTGCTGACCGGCGCCGCCAACTGGAGGTTTCCTTTAACCGAAACGCCGATCGCCTGGCCGGTTTGGTTTGCGGTGATAGATACTTCCGCGCCCACCGCGACAGCCGTGACCGGCGCGTTGGCAGCGGTCACCGCAGCCACCAGCGCGGTCGCGATGGTTTGAGGCGTGCTGCTGGCCTCGCCCGAAGCCGTCGCCTGCGCTGTCTTGATTGCGCCCGTCTCATCGCGCCAGGTCAACGCGACCGCATAATCCGATGGCGAAGCGGTCGTGACGGTAAGCCGGGACGTGTCCACCTGCCGACGGCCGACGAAGACACGGGTCACCGTGGGGATCTGCTTGAAGGCGTCGCGCACCGCGATATACAGCGGATCGTTCGGGGCAATCCCGAGGTCCAGCAATTCGCCGGGCTCGGTCACCACCATGATGCGATTCACGCCCATCGTGTGGGCGCCCAGGACGAGAAGGTCAGAAAAGCTCTGCTCTTTGATCGCCGTGGTATTCAGGGAGATCGCCACGTTGACGATCCGGTCGATTTTGGCCATGTGCGGCTCCAATGGAAAAAGCCGCCAGGAGGCGGCCAGATGGCAATTGCGCGTCGCGGCCGCTATGGCGCGGGCACGACAGTCGCGGTAAAGGGGGTTTCGATGCCCGGCTTCAGTCCGCCAGACGTTGTCACCGTGCCGGTGACGCTTTCGATGATGCCGACGAACTCGGAATGGACGCGGGTGTACCGGATACCAAGCTCCAGCACGCCGCGCCGCTCAAAACGCACGGCGTCGCGCATGACAGGAACGTTCTGCAGGCGCCCGACCTCAAACAAGGCAAGTCCCAGCGCCTCGGCCCGATCCTCGTAGACGGGATGTCGAAGTTTCAGCGCCAATTCGTCCAGCGCGTCGTAGGCTGCGGCTCGAAAGCTCTGCAGCTCGACCACGGCGTCGTCGTGGTGGTGCACTGGCTGGGCGCCCTCATCGTCCACCCGCCCAGCCTCGGCGCCGCTGACGTTGGCCCAACGCACAGCCAACATGATGTACGGCCCTTCCGGCCGTGGACCGTTGTCGTCGGCGAAGATCACCGGCATACCGCCCGCGGCGCCCTCGATCAGTTCGAAAATCGCGTCTTCTGGGAGCATGGCAGTCCGAAAAATTAGTAGTGCATCGATGGGACTATCGGCTACCCCACGCCTACGCGCGCGCCGACTCGATACTGCCCTACCCGGTAGCCTGGAATGCCCAGCCGGGCCTGGGGAGTCCTCCGGACGATTAGCCCCGTCCGGCCCCGGACCAGGCGGCCGGGAATCCTTGGGCTTAGTGCATTTCGGAGGTGGCCAGCAGCACGGCCAGGTATCGGTAGTGCGGAATCACACCCGACTGCCAGGGCGCCACGCCCACCAGCAGGTACTCGCCCTCAACTGGTCCCGCTCCCCAAACCAGGCGGTCGCCGTTCGTCCAATCCTGGCCGGCGACATCCAGCACCTCGGACGTGTAGATCCGAACGGCGGCACGCACGCGGCGTCCTTCCGGGTTCGCCTGCAACTGGTCGTAGTCTCCAGTCTTGGCCGGCTGTACCGATGCAAGGATCGTCTTGTCCTGGTCAGGCTCGCCCTCTTTCCAACGGCCACGCTTGCGAGAACCCGGCAGCCGCGTGCGTATGGTTTGCGGACGGCGAAAGCTGCTCATGACTTGACCACCTTGTATTTGATGGAGTTGAAGTGCAGCTTCTTGTCCAGAAGGGGCTGATCGAAACCCTTCTTCTTCGCCGTGGATTCTGCATTCCGCTCCCACGGGCCATTGATGAGATGGTGCTGGACAATTCCTTGGTACCAGGCCCCGACCGCATGCACGGCTTCTGTCGCAGTTTTCTTCCCGCCCATGACAGCGGCCACCTGCTGCTCCTGCACATCCGCAAGCTGCTGCTCATAGACCCGAGCGGCATCCCTGTGCAAAGGCCGAGCGGGAATATCCTCGGTACCGTATTCGTTGAATTCGACGTAATCGATCAGCGGAGTGCCGTTGCTGCCCGGGGTGTTCGCGTCTTCAGTCTGAATGCCGACCTTGACCGTGACCTTATTCAGCTGGCGCATTTCAGCTGCATAGCGCTGCAAGCCCTTGTCGATAACCTTCAATCTTCACCCCCAAAGCACTTGGACCCACGCACCAAACCACCCACTCGGACCGTTCGTGAACATTTGTCGTTCAGCAAGTCATAGCGAGCACGAAAGCCCATGGGATCAATCGTCCCAGCGCTATTGCCGAACGTACGCTGCAAGTCACCTTCCTTCTCCATCGTGATTCCGGCAGGCACGACGATCGCGACTTCTTGCTGCATCCTCATCGCGAGCAACCAAGCTGCGTACAGGGCCTGCGCTTCATCTTGCTCCGCTGGCGCCAAGCAGCCAGGCCGATGACCTATTGCGACGGCCAGGGCTTGCTCTTTGTCTTCGACAGGCCTGGCGGCGACGCCGGGCGCCAAGAAGTCCAGAAGCTCAACCGTTGCCGCCATGGCTCCTCCCTTCTACCGCCGTGAGATATACCTCGCGGAGTTCTGCGAGCCGTGCGCCACGTGCGTAGGCAACACCTCGGTCATCAAGCCAGCGCTTAAGCTGCGCCACGGTTGCCGGTTCCACCGTGGACTGATCCAGCTGCAGGATGCGACGGTCCAATAGGTCCCGGAGCGCGGCCGAATAAGCCAGGACCCCGCTGGCCCCCGGTGCGATGGGCGGGTCCCCGCCAACCGTGACCGTGTGCCGGTCACTGAGATTGATATAGCGCTGCATGGAGTCTCCTTATGCAACGTTCGCCAGCAGCGCTTGCAGCTCAGCCTTCTTGGCCGTCTTGGGATACGGAATTTCCTTCGCGTCCAGCGCGGCTTTGAGGCTGTCGACCGTGGCTTTTCCGTCCTCCGCTGCCTCGCTAGCGCCAGCTATGGGCTCGGGCGGCGGCGCCAGTGCCTGCGTATCAGCGGGATTCGTAGCGTTTTCGCCAGTCGATCCCTGCCCCTCAGATGCCGTTAGGTCCACCGACATCTGCGGGGTAAACGGTCGCAGGAGCTCGGCCAGATCATTCTGAGTCAACTGGTCATATCGCTCGCGGTACGCCGGCGGCGCATCGCCGGCCACGGCGTCACACGCCTCAACGAAATCACCCGCCCGGTAAGCGCGCGGGTCGCGCAACTGAATGCCCGCCCGCCGCGCGAGCGCCTTGTCCTGCGGCGAGGGCACACCAATCACAAACAGCAAGACCCGCTTGGGCTTGTGCTTTGTCTTCATGAGATACCTCTACACGGAAAGCGGGGCAGGCCCAACCCGCCCCTGATGTGCTACTTGGTGACCACGAGGACGCCGGCCGTGTCCTTGTTGGAGGACGCCGTCTTGTCCCAGTTGGCGGAAGTCCCCAGAGCCGTATCGTTGGGGGATTTCCCGCCGTTCGCCTGGTCCCAGCTGTAGCCGGCCAGGCCGACGTTGTAGGTCCATTCCGCCTGGTAGATCCGCGAAATGTTCTCGTTGCCGACTTGGTCCACCATCACCGCGTTGAAATCGCCGTTGTCCTGCACCAGGCCCGCGCCAGGGACCAAGCCCAGCGTGTTGTACGTGATCTCATCCTCGCCCGCGGCCGGATTGATCAGCGGGTCGGCATCGGTCACCACGAAGATGCGGCCGAACGGGTCACGCATGACGTTCACGGTGCCGTAGGTGAACAGACGTTCAGCGTTCGACAGCGCGTTGTCGTACAGATTGGTCAGCACGGTGGAATGCAGGACCCAGGCCGCGAGTGCACCCGATCGATCCCCGAACTTGCCGGCGCCTTGGTTCAGCACGCGCCAGTTGGGACCGGCGTCCGTCCCGTCATGCACGATGGCCGGATTCCCCTTCAGCGCCGCCACCAGGGTGCGAATCACGGCGTTGAGCATGTCTTGCAGCTTGGCCTTGGCCAACTGCTCGCCAATTTTCAGCGCCGCCAGAGTCGGATTCTCTTGAATCCACAGGTACTGCTGCGGCTCAAACTCGATCGGCGGTGTGCCGGCCGCGACCTTGACCGCCGTGTTAGCCAACTGCTCCAGGCGCTTGGGCGGCACCGTGCCACTGCCGTAGGCATCGCGGCGACGCACCAGGCCGCCGATCTGCTTGAACATCGATTCAATGCTGAAATCGCCCTTGTTCGCGCCCGAGGCCAGCACCAGCACACCGCCGGAAGCCTCATTGAATTTGTTGACTTCCTGGTCCACTAGCTCCGTGATGGTCGTGGAAACCTGTTTGTTGAATACCACCAAATCGAAAGGCATGCTTTCGCTCCCTATTGTTTACCAACCTTGTCCAGGTAGGCCACGCGCTCGGCGTCGGTCTTGCAATCAGCAAGCGATCCTGCGGTGTGGCGCCCACCACCGTTTCCATTCGCACCGCTACTACCACCCGAAGCGCCGGAGCTCTTCAGAATGTGGTCCTTGTGCGGGTACTGCTCGATGAGATAGTCCAAGGCCTCGTCGAACTCGGCGATTTCGCCCGGGCGCGAACGGCTGAAAATTTTGTTGCCGTCTTGCCCATAGGCCACGACCTTGCCGTCTTCGACCTTGAACGCCGCCCCGAAGCGCGCCTGCACCAGATCCGCCGGCACTGCCAACTTTTCGGCGATCACCTGCGAGCGCGCGAAGCTGCCCCCGATCATGTGGCTGGCCAGGTTCTGGTTCGCCTGCGCCAGCTGGGCGCGGGTCTCGTCGATTTGCGCTTGAAAGCCCTTGCTGACTTCGGACTTGACCTTCTCGACTTCGCCAGCATCCACCAGCTTTTTGTCATCCAAGTTCTTGACCGTTTCCAGCGCCTTCACTGCGGCGGCCGGATCTTCGATGCCCTTGAAAGCATCCAGCCGACCTTCAGCGGCTTCCGCGCGCTCCCGGTGCGATTTCGCCTCGCCATTCAGGCGGCTAATGGTCTGCACGGTGCCGGCCGCATCGAACGCGACCTCTTTGCCGTCGTCCTGCACATAGACAGGCTTACCGTCCTGAACCACCACGTGGCCGTTCTCGTCGAGCTTCAATTTCATGGTCATCCAACCTTGTCCAATGGGCCATCCGGCCCGAAACGCCGCCTTGCATCCGCGCCGCGGCCAAAAGAAAGGGCCGTGGCGCAACAGCGCACCACGGCCCTACGTCACGCGCCCCGATGTTTAACGGGGAGCAGAAACCTCGTACTTCGCCCTGAGCTTGTCCAGCGTCAGCGGGTTGCCTTGCATGTCCAGCAGATCGGTCAGGGTGAGCTTGCCCTCCTTCCACAACTCCAGGCGCCCCGGCCCGAAGTACTGCCGCTTGAACCTATCCGACTTGCGGGACAGCCATTGTTCGAAGGTTGGTCCGCGGCTGAAAGTGCCATCAGCGCCAGGAAGCGCCGCGCCGACGCCGGTCTGCAGCGGCTCTGGCACCAGGATGCAGCGGCAACCAGGATGACGGGGCGGCCCGCCCTGCAGCGGCGTTTGATGCTCCACCGGCTCGCCGGCCAACGTGAACAGCTTGCCGTCCAGGCCGCCACACACCATGCAGGTCTTGCTATCGAACCGAGCTGACCAGCGATAGCCCGAAAGCACATCCCCTGCACTGCGCAACAGCGCCTGCTGCGCCTGGCCGGCGACCGCCAGCGTTACACCTTCCGTGAGCGTCTTCGCAGTTTTTGCGGCTCGTCGAATCAGCCCAGGCGTGTCGGAATTGCCCACCACCCGGGTCACCAGCGCCTGCGCCGTTGCTTTCGGGTCCAGCGAGGCGATGCGAACCTCGCGGGCGATCGCGCGCTGAAGCGCGGCGCCTTGGTGCTTCCACACTTCCCTCGGCGTCGCCCCTGAGAACACCGCGTCCGCAATCTTGAATGACGCAGCACGGCCGGGCGTGCCCACGGCTTGAGCCGTGGCGTGCTGGACGACATCGGCGAACGTCGCGAGCACGGTCAACTGCTGCTCCGCTATCGCGGCGTGCGCCTTGCTGGTCGCGGCCTCGACGGCTGCCAGCAGCCTGCCGATCGCCGCCGGAGTAGCTCGGGCAATGTCGACTGCCCCCAGAAGCCCGCGCAACTCAATCGCCAGCTTGCGCAACTGCGCCTGCGCGTCGACGTCCAAACCGGCCGCTACGCGCAGCGCATCCAGCATGAGCTCGGTTGCTGCGTCGTCCAGTTTGTCGCGCTTATCGGCCATGCTTCACCTCTACAGCCGTGGCTGGGAGCGCAAGCGCTCCTGCTCCGTTTCCCAGTTCACGCCGTCCGCAACGAGGCTGCGGCGCTTGGCCTCCTCGAACAGAGTCTGATCGGAAAGATTGCCCGCCCCGTTCATGGTGATGAGGGTGGCCATGGACTGATCCGGGGTCGAATCCAAGTCGAAGTCCTTATTGATCTCGACCGATCCACCGTCGCCCAGCTTCTGCCAGTCGGCCATGAATTGCAGGACCTGGTCGATCGCGTCTTCCAGACCCTGAGCCATATTGCCCAGCGCACTTTTCTCGGTGACCGAGTCGTCAGCCGCTTGTTGTACGGTCTTGGTGAACTGGGCATCCTTGCGACGTAGCTTCGCGCCCGCCTCGGACATCTGACGTTCCAGGGCGTCCAAAGAGTCCCGGCCCACCTTGACGCTCTCAGCAGAGCCCTGCACCACGCCCATCTGCGCCCCGGTCGGCAGGCCGATGACGGAATCTGCCGAAGCCTGCAGCGGTTTGGGTTTACCGTCTGGTCCCGTTTCGACATCGGCGCCCGCCGTCCACAGCAGCCGGACGCGCGCAAAGCGCACGGACGTGTCTTGATCGGATTGTTCCTGCCAGTGCTTGACGTTCAAGTGCGCCACCTCGCGCAGCGGCGGCTTTGCGGTCAATAGCCCGGTTCGGCCGGTGTAAAGCGTCACCAGGGGAATTTCCGCCACCGACATCGGGCCTTCGTCATGCACGAACCAGGCACCGTCCTTTCCCGAGCAGCGCCATACCTGATAGCTGCCTCGCCGTAGCACCCGGATCTGCTTGACGTGTTTGGTCCCGAATTCGCCGTCGTCCTCCTCCACCGTTTCGACCAGGCGGGCCAATGTCAGCTTCGGGACGCCATCAATCTTCCCGAAGCGCCATCCGATCAACTGCCTAGCCTCATAGACCGTGCAATATGGTCTGGCGCCGAGAGCCTTCTCGGCAGCGGCCGTGCGCGCGCCCTGCACACGCGGATAGTCCACCAACACATGGGCCATGCCATAGGCCAACGCGCGATAAAACCAGGTGGCCGCAAAGACCGTCAGGTTGCTGCCCTGCAGGTCAATGTTATTGGTCTGCTCCTGAATCGCGGCCGGCACATCGTCGCCCACCACCACCGGGCGCGCGAAAACGTGCCCGGACAGGTTGCTCACGGTTTCCGAGAACGCCGGAAACAACGTAGCCGTCGCCAGGCGCTCCTTGTAGCTCGCCTCGCACTCGAGAGGGAAGCGCGGCATATAGGTCGCGCCAGCGTCCCGCATGGCCACGGTCCCGCCCAGCAGAGCGTCGACCAGGTCCCAGTCGTCCGTCATGGCGTTGTACGCGGCCTGCGGCGTCGAAACAGCACTCATAGGATCATCTCAAGACAGATTGCGTGGCCACCCGGCTATGGATCGGGTAGCGCGAAACAATGAAATAGCCGCCGGCGTCGTTGGGGTGGTCGTATCCGGCCTTCTTGTCGGGCGCGCCGTCATCGCCGTAGATCTGACGTTCAAGCGCCTGGGTGAAGAGCGGGCACCGATCGGTGTTGACCAGGAGCCGGCGTTCGCCGACGGTATTGCAGAGCATTGCATTCACACTGTTGACGCGGTCCCGAACGGCCGGGTTCGCTGCGTCCACGCGGACCGTGAAACCCGCCTTGCGCAACAGCGAGATATCGGATTCGCTGGCCTTGCTGGTCTTTCGGTTGTCACCCGAGGCATCTGGGTACACCACCACGCTGAAGCCCGGATACTTCTCATGCAGCTTCTCGATCATGGCCGGCGTGTCGAAGACCTTCATCGTTTCGTCCACTGCCACAGGCAACCCGCCGCGCACCACGAAGGTGACGGCCGCCATCTTCCCGACGTTGAAGTCCATGCCGATGTGCAGCACCTCGCCAGGGCGAATAACCGCGTCCGTATGGTTCGCCCGCCGGTCAAAGCAGTAATACACAACGCCGGCATAGTTTTCGAAGCTGGCCTCGTATTCCTGACGGAACGTGCGCGGGTCCATCTTGCGCCGCGCGGATTCAATTTCGTCAGACGGCACATTGCCGCCTTCCAAAGATGTGTACAGCCAGCTTTTATGGTCTGGCTGGCGCCCGTCCTGTCCGTCCCGATAGGTGTCATAGCAATGGTTAAAGCCCTTGGGGGTGCCGATGCGCAGAGCGTGCCCGCCGACGCGATGGGCGCCGTCGACTACATAGCGGCAGGTGGACAGCATCGGCCGGAGAACTTCTTCCCACGCCGCGTACTTGCAGTCGGCCCACTCATCGACCAAGACAAAGAACAGGCCAGAGCCGCGCAGATCGTCATAGTTCTCCAGGCCCACACAGCGAATCAGATGCCCCGTGGTCAGGGTGATCAGCATGTCCGTTTCATTGGGCTTGCAGGCCCGCCAGCCGGCCGGGATGGCTTGCTTCAACCGACGCCAAAACACGCGGCGGGCCTGCTTCTGCGTCGGGGCGGCGTACCAGATCTCGTCCTCGACACTTACGCCCCACTTCACCGCCAGGCGTGCTGCCCGGCGCATCTCGGCTTTGCCGAGGAAGGTCTTGCCGAATCGACGGCCGCACACTGCATCCCTGAAGCGCGCATTCGGCTGCCAGCCCCACACATAGATGTTCGCCTGCTTGGGCGTCAGCGCCGCAGGCGCATCAAAGGACGGGGTTGCCTGGCGCGGGCTCGTCGGGAGCAAGGACATATTCAGCTTGCTCCGGGATCTGGGTACTGGCAGTCGCCGGACTCACCGGTTCCATGCGTCGGTTCACATATGCGTCGCCGACCTCTTTCGCGGCCTGTTCAAGGACCTGTAGGACCATGGCCATGTTGCGCATGCCTTCGGCCGTGGTCGCAATGCGCTGCAGCGTCCGCAGGCGATAGGCGCGATGCGCGATGGGGATCTCCCCTGCACTTTTCTTCAAGTTCTCGCGGGTCGCAAAGAAAAGCTCGCGCCATTTCTTTGCCAAGCTTCTGCCTGCCACCTTGGTTGGGTCGTACTGCGCCACCTGGCCACGGGGCACATCTACCCCAAATTCTTCGCGCAAGGCTTCGGCGGCCTGAGTCGGCGAATCCCCACAGGCCAGAGCTTGGACGATGAATCGCTTGTGCGATTCCGTGAGCAATGCCATATCCGCGCCCAGCCAGTGTCAATTATGGTTGCGCGGGCGATTCCTCGAACAAAGACCGAATTCGTTCCGCAGCCGCACCAAGCAATTTGTCATTTTCTGCAAGAAGTTCGGCCTGCACTGCCCGCATTGCGGCCACATCCGATTTCATACCTAGCTCAGACCGAAGCGCCACAGCACACGTCAAGCTCAGTTCTGCGAGCAAAGGCATCTTTTCACGAAAGTGCTGAAATGACTGGAGCATCGCGGCGTTGAGCTTTGCCGCAGCATCCTTCTGCCTCTGGTTCATGCTGGAAAAGTACAGCGTCGAAGCCTCAAAGATGCGCTCAACCCGCATGACATCCTCGGCCCGATATCCGTTCTCGCCATGGGCCTTGCGCTGCTCTGCATTTGCCGCCTCGAGCTCGCGATTCGCTACATTGACCTGCTCCCGCGCATGCTTGAGAGCTAAGTACTCGAATTCAATCGGACCACGCATCAAACTTAGTTCAGACTGCAGTGTGGAAATCGCTAGCTGATACCTGCCAATCACAGCCCAAGTTTCGAGTGACCCGATTGCGGAAGCGGCACCCATTTTCATGATCGCGTTCGCAATTTCGCGGCTCAGCTTTATTGGATCAACGTCAGCCCGGCACAACTCCGGCAAGAGCATTAACGCGTGACCACCCGCCTCCAACGCCGGCAGTATGACATCGCGCTTCACGACGTATTGCCGGTCGCGCTCCCTTTCTGTTGAATCGTGGGCTAGCTGCGCCCGCTGCATCTTCCTAGAGTGGGAGTTGCTAAGCCTATTCGATAGCGTGGTCAACAACCAAACAAGTAGTCCCCCCACAGCTGTCCAAAACATGCTTGGAAAAAGGTCAATAATTTCCTTGATAAGCAAACTCAACTCGTCCATATGATCTCCTTGAGATGCGGCGATCATAATTCGAACCGTCCAAAATCACTGACCTTACGCTGCGCTCGAGCGACAGCCACAAGCCCGGACGATGTTCATACGCGGCACGGCTTCAGATGTGTGCCCAGGTGCGGTGGGCCAGAATATCTTTAATGGCTCCCGCCGAGACGCCGTATTGGCGCGCAAGTATCGCCGGCTCGCCTCGACGGCCAGTCGACGTCGCGCGGATCTCTTTCACCTGACCTTCGGTCAACTTCGCCTGACCATTGGCTTCGCCCTTGGCATCCGACAGTCCAGATGCGTAGGCATGCACCTTATTTCCAGAGGAAGTGACCCATTCGAGGTTCCTAAAGTGCGGGTTTGCCTTGTTTCCGTCGATGTGATTCACCTCGGCGCCCACGAATGGCACGGGCCCAAGGAATGCACGCGCAACCAGGATATGGACCGACTTCGTTTGTTTTTCCCCGTTTCGACAGAGGTCAACTGTGAGATAGGCCCGAGTTCTACTGCGTCGGCAAAGCCTCAGGAACGACCCTGCTCTTGCGCACGTTCTCGATGTCAAGCGCTTAACTCGACCGTGGTCACTAATCGCATAATCAGGAAAATCGGGGATGGTGGCCCAGCGTTCTTCCATCATGCTGCTTTCAAAAGACAGGTTCCGCATGCGTGTGCAATAGATAGGTTGGATATGGTCGGTCAGGCATTCGCCGCGCGAACCATTTTTGAAAGATCGCTGTCAGGGCCGCCAGTGCCATAACGAGCGACGACGCCAATGAATTCACTTACGTCGTGCCCCACAATCCGCAGCTTCGGCCGCCCTTCCTTATCGAAGGCAGGCGCGCCGTAGGCGTCCTTGCTCTGCCCGATGTGGTACAGCTCATGCTCGACCAGCGCGCAGAAGTCCGCGTCGCTGCAGGTGGCGCAGTAATCCGCCGAAAGCGTGATCAGGAAAGCCGGCACGCGGCCGAACCATTCGATCATCTGCTGTTCTTGGCGCGCCTTCTGCCAGCCACCCGCGCGGAACATGACCTGTTCGGCTTGGCCAAACACCGCACGGCCTGCCTTTTCAAAGGAGCTCGGCGCCCATAGGAACGCCAGATCTGCGTCTACCAGATGGGCGTGATCGGCGTTGTAGAGGGCGCCACCTCTTGCAAAGATCGTTTGCTCAACCCACGCCAGCAGCTCGGGAGCGGGACAAAAACCACCACGGCCATCCGCGTGCGAGTCAGGCCGAGGGCGATCGTTTTTGGTTGAAGCCATCTATTCCGCCACTTGCTCGCGCACGCCGAACGTTGTTGCCCAGAACAATAACTTGCCGGAATCAGCGGGCCGGAATACAAGTACTGTCATCCGGCCAACCCCGGCCACTTTCAGTCCCGTCACACCAGCCCAGCAAGGATGCCCTGTGAAAGACATTGACCTTGCTGCATTGCAGATTGCGTGCCGCAACTTGGCGAGAGGAGCCCTATGGTCAGAACAGGGCACACCTGAGATCGCCGTGGCGGAGCTTGCGGGCGCATTCATGCGAATTGCTTCCGCGCAGGCCGCCGACGTGATCGAATTTGGCCGAGATCCCAACATAACTACGCGCGCGATTAGATATCTGACCTATACGCATGTCGCTCCGATTGGAATCGATACCAAATGGTGGTTCACCGAGATGCTTACTTGCCTTCTCGAACTGGCCGTTCCATCGATGATCCAGGCTCCCGAATCCAGTGCGTTCCTAATCGATGTGCAAGAAGGGATCGCTCAATCGATGGACCCGGGCGCGGGCTAGAGGCCCTGACCTAAAACAGTCCAGCCGGAGCGGCGGCCACATCCCAACTGAAGATCAGGATCTCGCCCCGCTCCACGCCACGTCCACCGCCCACCGTGTAGCGAATGTCAGTCGCTTCGATGTGGAAACCATCGAATGCGCGGCGGATATCCGGGTGGTCGTTCAGGCTGACAATGGCGCGGCCCTGCAGCTTGCGCATGCGCGCCGCCATGTCTTCGTATTGTTCGAATCCAAACTGCACGCCGTAGCCCTCAGTCGCCCAATACGGCGGGTCCATATAAAAGAGCGTATGGGGCCGGTCGTACATCTCCAGGCACTTTTGCCAGGGCACGTTTTCGATGTAGGCCCCGGCCAGGCGCAGATGCGCCATCGACAGATTCTCTTCCAGCCGCAGCAGATTCAGGCCCGGCGGTGTCGTCGTTGCGGTACCGAAGGTCTGGCCGTCCACCTTGCCGCCGAATGCGTTCTGCTGCAGGTAGAAGAAGCGCGCAGCGCGCTGGATATCGGTGAGCGTCTCCGGCCTGGTCATCTGCAGCCACTTGAACACGTCGCGGCTGGTCAGCGCCCATTTGAACTGCCGGACGAACTCTTCAAGGTGGTGCTGTACCACGCGATAGAGGTTCACCAGCTCGCCGTTGACGTCGTTCAGCACTTCCACCTTCGCCGGCGTCGGCCGCAGGAAGAAAAGCGCCGCGCCGCCCGCGAAGGGCTCAACGTAGCACTCATGCGCGGGGAAAAACGGAAAAATGCGATCGGCCAGGCGACGCTTGCCGCCCAGCCATGGAATGATTGGGGATGCCATTGGTTCGTGAGGATGTGTTACCGTTGCCCCCGCCTGTACAGGTGGGACGGCCTCGGGTCGCTCACGGTCCTAGTCCGTGGGTCGGCTGTCGGTCGAGCAGTTACAGCTGCTCGGCCGTCGCCGTCTTCTTAATACGTTGCTGAATCAATCAACCGCCAGCGATGAAGCGCGACATGATTGAAGCTCTCTGGACCTTGAAGTTTGGCCGGTATGGCGTCCAAGAAGGCGCCGGTGTCATGGTGCTCGATGCCGGCCGAATCTATGGCGGTGACAGCGGCTTTTCATTCGTTGGCACCTACACCATCCAAGACGAAAAGCTAACTGCGAAGGTGCACGTCAAACGTCACTCGGCGTACACAGTCAATATTTTTGGGATCGACGAATTCGACCTCGTCATTTCAGGTGTCGCAGAGTCGACACAGTTGCGGCTACTTGGTGAAGTCGCCGGTCAGCCGGGCGCCGTGGTTCAGATCCTAGCAACGCGCGACTCTGAATTACCGTAAGGTCCAAACGCAAAACGCCCCGGGTTTTGGCCGGGGCGTTTCTCTAGGGCGTACTTGCTACGAGTATGGCTAAATTTTGACTTTTTTGTCCGGCCACGTCAAGTGGTGTAGCGCGAACACCCGGCGTCACAGTCAAGTTATCTGTCAGAATTTAATATTCCACTACTCATTTATTGTGTAGGCTAGATCGCTGAATTCCGTATTTGCGTGACCTTGTTGCCCGATAGAACCCCTTTTTTGACACCGGTTCGCCGATATCAATGTATGGAGAAGTCGTCATCATGAAGCTCACCCGCAGTGCGAATGCCACCTCGTCAGTCCTGTATCCCCCTAGCAAGCCGCTGAAGAGTGGACGCTTAGCGTCAGTCGCATTGGCGACATTGTTTCTTGCTACCTCGACCTCGGCTTGGACACAACAGGCACCCAAACCAGCTGAAGATGCGACCAAACAGGCGAACACCGCGCTGCTGAAAGAACTTCCATTTTCAGACAAGACGTCTTTCGAGCTTGCCCATAAGGGTTTCATCGCCCCGCTGCCCGATGCAATGATCAAGGGCGAGAAAGGCAATCTAGTATGGGACCCCACCAAATACAACTTCATCAAAGAAGGCTCGGACGCCCCGGACACGGTCAATCCGAGTCTGTGGCGGCAATCGCAGCTTTTGAATATCTCGGGCCTGTTCCAGGTCACGGATGGCATCTACCAGGTCCGCAACCTGGATCTGTCCAACATGACGATCGTGGAAGGCAAGGAAGGCCTGACGATCATGGACCCGCTGATTTCGACCGAAACCGCCAAGGCGGCGCTGGATCTTTATTATCAGCATCGGCCAAAGAAGCCGGTGGTGGCGGTCATCTATACCCATAGCCATGTGGATCACTACGGCGGCGTGCGCGGCGTGGTGGACGAGGCGGACGTCAAGGCCGGCAAGGTCAAGATCTATGCGCCCCTGGGCTTTCTTGAACACGCCGTAGCCGAAAACGTCATGGCGGGCACGGCAATGAGCCGGCGCGCCAGCTACATGTACGGGAACCTGCTGCCGCCCAGCCCGACGGGCCAGGTGGGCGCGGGCCTGGGCACCACCACGTCCGCCGGCACCGTCACCTTGATCGCGCCGACGGACATCATTGAAAAGACTGGTGAAACGCGCACCATCGACGGCCTGACGTATCAGTTCCTGTACGCGCCGGGCAGCGAGGCCCCCGCGGAAATGCTGTACTACATCAAGGAAAAGAAGGCGCTGAATACGGCGGAGGACTCCACCCATACCCTGCACAACACGTACTCCTTACGCGGCGCCAAGATCCGTGACCCTCTGGCCTGGTCGAAGTATCTCAACGAGGCCCTGGCCCTTTGGGGCGATGATGTGGAAGTCATGTACGCCATGCATCACTGGCCGGTGTGGGGCAAGAAGGAGGTCCAGGAACAGATCGGCATGCAGCGCGACATGTACCGGTACATCAACGACGAGACGTTGCGGCTGGCCAACATGGGCTACAACAAAGAGGAAATTGCCGAGCAGGTGAAGCTGCCGAAGGCCATCGCCGACAAGTTCTCGAACCGGGGCTATTACGGTTCTTTGAATCACAACGTGCGTGCCACGTATGTGCTTTATCTAGGCTGGTTCAACGGCAACCCCGCCACCCTGCATACGCTGCCTATCGAGCAAGGGGCAAAGCGTTATGTCGACATGATGGGTGGAACGGACGCCTTGCTGAAGAAGGCGCGTGAGTATTACGCCAAGGGGGATTACCGCTGGGTGGCCGAGGTGGTCAATTACGCCGTCTTTGCCGACCCGAAGAACCAGGCCGCGCGCGACCTTCAGGCCGACGCGCTAGAACAGATGGGCTATCAGGCCGAAAGCGGCCCATGGCGCAATTTTTATCTGACGGGCGCCAAGGAGCTTCGTGAAGGCGTGAAGAAGCTGCCCGTGCCCGACACCGCCAGCCCCGACACGGTCCGCGCCATGACGCTGGACATGCTCTTCGACTATTTCGCCGTCCGTTTGAATCGCGAAAAGGCCGCGGGCAAGCATGTCGTCCTGAATGTGGATTTCACCGACACCAAGCAGCAGTACACGCTTGAGATGGTGAACAGCGTGCTCAATCACACCGAGGGCAAGCCGGCAAAGGAGCCGAGCGCCAGCGTATCGCTCACGCGGAATACCTTAAACGACATCATGTTGAAGCAGACGACGTTGAAGGACGCCATGGCCAAGGGCGATGTCAAGATCACCGGAGATCAGTCAAAGCTGAACGATGTGTTCGGCTCGCTGGACGACTTTGAGTTCTGGTTCAACATCGTGACGCCGTAGGGCTGGCATATCAGGTAAAAAGAACGAGGCCGACGCGGATGTGCGTCGGCCTCGTCGCTTTTGCGCCTTCCCGCTCGCCACAGCCCGATCCGGGCCCATAGCAGCCGCCCAGCAGTACGCAGGAATTCAGGTAGCGAGAACTGCGACAGCGCTGGCCACAATGCCGGCATCGGCCATCACCACTTCCAGCCGGCCCATGGCCGTCTCTCGTTCTGGCTCAATCAATTGGCGATAGGCCTGCAAAACGTCATGCAACGTCGATTTCGGCACATCGAAGCGATCCGACAGATCGCGAATCCTAGGCCGGCCTCGCAGCATCCGACACACCAGCATATCGGTCACGAGGCGCTCCCTCCCCTCGCCCACCGGGTTCAACCACTCCGAGACGGCTCGGGCACTCTCGGCACCTTCCAGGCCCGTCGCATGTTGGGCGCGCAGCAGATGGAAGCCGATGCTGTTGCCCAGCGTGCGCTCCACCAGCTTGACGATGAACACTGCCTGCGCGTGCCACTCATGCGGGGTCAGGCCCGACAACACCTTGCGCTCGTACTCGACGTCGAAGCGCTCCTGCAGGGCTTCGCAGATCAACTGCGTTGGATTCTTCGGCTCGATGGGCATGGCCAGCATCAGATAGGCCACGGCGATCGCGTGTTCAGCGCACGCAAAGGTCCCTGCTTCACGCCGCATTTTTCTTCACTCCTTGCGCGGGTTCCATGTCCAGCACGGTCAGCACCACGGCCACGCCCGGCACCAGGCCGTAGATCTTGCGCTTGCTGGCCTGGACCACCTGGGCGTCATCGCGGTATGCGACGCCGTTGCATCCGTCCTTGATGGCTTTCTCGACGTTGTCGGCGTCAGGCTTCACGGTCGGCGCGATCTCGCCAGCGGCCGCGCGACGCTGCCGCACGCCGGACCAGGATTGCGGGATCGGCAGGACAATGTCCAGGTCCATGCGTATAGGCCCCGTATAGGCTTCGCGCCCGGCCATGGCCTGGGCCGCGACCAGCTTGACCAAGCTTTCATAGGCCACTGTCGCCTCTGGCGTGTAGTGGCGCGTGAAAACGCGGGAGGCGCCTGTCTTGGCGTCACGACCTATACGCGAGCTGGATTTCGCGCGGCCTTTTCCTCGCGGTACGCCGGGCACGGTGAAAGTGATTTGTTGCGGCATCATGCTCCCTCGCTACGCACGTCGCGCAGCCATTCGATACGCGCGGCGGTCTTGGCCGCAGGCGCTGGTTTGTGGTCCCGGCATTCGCGCGGGTATTGCGGGCTGACGAAGGTGCCCGGGCGGTCGGTCATGGCGGCACAGCGGCCGAGGCCCAGCTGGGCATACTTCGGGGCTTCCCGCAGGGTGAACAGGACGCAGCTGACGCACTGGACGGTGCCGGTCATATGTGCACCCCAAGGTCCGCACGGGCGCGGGCTTTGTCGGTTTCGCTCAGGTCAGCAGCGTCTATCACCCTGGCCTTGAACGAGGGGAACGGTTCGCCTTGCTCCTGCACGATGCCCAGTTCGGCGCCCTTCGCTTCCAGGCCTGAGGCAGTGGTAAGCCACGCCAGCGGGTCGGACTTCGAAACAGCCGGGCGTGTGCCATTGACGGCGCTGGTGGCCTGGGGCGGGTTCAGCACCTTGACGACGAAGATGTCCAGGAAGCCAGGCGTAATCGGGCCGGCGTCGCCGGAGGCTTCGCGGTCCAGCACGGCCAGGTCATAGGCTTCGGCCAGCTGCAGGCCGGTGACGCCGGCTTTGATCCAGGCCGCGATTCGCGGGTCATTGCTCTGCGTACCGCGGGGCTGCTTGCCCCGGGCCTGCTCCCTGCGACGCAGCCAGACAGCAACCGCCATGGCCAGTTCTTCCTCCGTCTTCTCGCCGTCGAGCGGCGGCGGCGCAGGGCCGTCGTCATGCGCGGGCATGTGCGCGAGAGACGCCGCCGCTGCTTCTTCTTTTTTATATGTCCCTGTCCCTGTCCCTGTCTTAGCCGTGACACCCGCGTGACTTTCTTCGTGACTTCCTATTGATGTCACAGTGACACCTTTGTGACCCGCCGTGACGGTTAGAGTGATCCCGCGTGACGCCGCCACCTCGCGCAGATGTGACGTCGTCGTGCCCTTCGCGGGCAGAATTACCCCGATTTCACG
Organism: Achromobacter sp. NPDC008082; assembly: GCF_042957345.1. Classification (NCBI taxonomy): domain Bacteria; kingdom Pseudomonadati; phylum Pseudomonadota; class Betaproteobacteria; order Burkholderiales; family Alcaligenaceae; genus Achromobacter; species Achromobacter sp. NPDC008082. Next base: position 184,743 of record NZ_JBIBIB010000005.1, on the reverse strand, counting down.
CAGCGCCGCAAACAACAGCTTTCGGTCTTCCCGCTCTTCACGCTTGCGGTCGTTGTCGCCTTCCTTCGCGGCCAGATGCTCCTCACGCCGGCGCATGGCCTCGATGGCCTTCTCGGCGATGACGGGGTGATACAGGCGACCGTCGCTACATTTCACGAAGCCGCGGAGCGCCATGTCCCTAACCTTGCGCCACGCCGACAAATCCTTACCCGCCAGATGCGCCAAGATGCGGTCGTCATCCGGCAACGACGCGGCCGGCTCCTGATTCCAGCTCTTGCACCACAAGCGCAAGGCCGTTTTGAGCTCCTCCCCCGTCGAGAGCGCCATCATGTCGCTATCAAGCAAACGCTCGGTATCCAGAGGCATGAACGGTAGGCCTCGGAGATTGCAGTCGGCTGGGGTGAACGGCTCTGGGCCGCCTTGATGTTTCGTCATCATTGCCGTCCAATGGCCCAGTCGAGCAACCGAAGCGCCGAATAGCCGTGCACATCATCCCCACCCACCTGACCCAATCCAGCCACCAATCCTTCGGGCTGCTGTACCCAGCGCACATGCTGCAAAAGCTGGGTTGGGAGGTGGAGCAGTTGCGGGCGCTTGAAGACCACCTCGACATCCGATGCGTGTACCAATCGATTAATTGCGCTCTGTCGGCCTGGCACATGACGGACTGGGTGTTCCAGTTCATGACCGAAGCGCAAAGAGAGAAGTACACGCCGCAATCGGCCGAGTCGCTCCTCTTCAAGATTGCCGCCGCTACGCCGGATACGTCGAAGTGGTTCAAGTTGCGCGGAGACCTTATGCAGGCTCAACTGAAAATTTTTCGCACACGTGCCCAACAGGCCTCGCCGGCTGTACGCATATGCCGGTACATCGCGGACGCGTCGAAGCACAGGTATCTGACCTCGAACCCCGATCCCAAGCTGCACGCGACGGTCATCAACTGGCAGCCAGAAGAAAGCGGGAAATGGACGCTGCCGCTCGTGATTGACCACGGGAAGGAATACCGCATGCCGCAGTTGATGGCTTCCGCACATCGCTTTTGGTCTAGGTATGTCAATTGGCAGACGCGAGCGTCCGAGAAGAAATAGCGTCTTCGATATCATTACAGCCCCCCGGCGACTGCCAACGCCGTGGCGATAGGTCGCACCCAAATTGGCGAGGCGGATAGCTGGAACGATTCGCCCGCGCGCGCCAGCAGAATGGTCTGGCCAATCACCTCGCCCATGGCCTTCGCCGCCTTTCGCGGCACGGCGTTGCCGATGCGCTCGCGGTGCGCGCTATCGGCGGTACCGTCCATCTGGAAAACTTCGCCGCGCTCTTCCGCCTCGGCGTAGTCATCCGGGTCGTACAGGCTCTGCAGGGCGGCCAGCTCCAGCGTGGTGAAGGGACGGTGCCAGGTGCCATCGAGCGACAGGATGCGGCACACCAGCTTGTCGTTGGCGGCCGGAAGTTCTGGAACATTTCTTGGAACATCACTATCAAGAAGTGTTCCACCACCAAATCCACCCTTTACCAGCGCCGGATCTGCCGGAACACAACGGGGATCGGCCACGGACCATGAGCCGTTGTCGTGGCAGGCCGACGCCGACACGGCACCGGCGTGCTGATCCCAGGCGGCTACTCCGTAATGCCCGGCCGTCAGATAATGATCGCCGCGTTGTCGAGCCAGACCCGGGCGCGGGTCAGAAACGGCAAAGGCGCCCTGCCCGGTCGTGCTGCCCGATATGACGGTTCGGCTGGCGCCTTCCCATTCCGTCACGCCGTACTTGCTGTGGCCGCCGCCGCCGCGAGGATCGGCAACGCATTGGCCCGTGCCATGCGCGCTGGTCACGGCGCGCGCCACCGCGTCGAATGGCACAATCCGAAACTCGTTGCTGTGCTTGGCCGGTCCGACATGGCGCGGATCAGCAACGCTGAAAACGCCCTGGCCTGGCGACTTCACGCCGATAACGGCGCCGGCGGTGTCCTCCATGCGCATTACGCCGTACTGACTGTATTGCGCGGCGCCGGCCGCTGGGCGCGGGTCCGCGACCGAGAATGCGCCATTGAGCGGGTAGCTCCGAGCGGCAACAACGCCCGCGGTGTCTCCCATGCTGCGCACGCCCAACGCGCCGCGGTGCATTTCCGGCACGATGAGGTAATCCCTCAGATGGCCACCCTCGATCGCCAACCGGTTCAAGCTGCGCCAGTCGCTGCCCGCCTCAACGAAGGCCAGCCTCACCCAGGTTTTCCAGCTCAGATTCGGAATGCGGTGCATCGGGCCGGCGCGCAGATCGCCCGGCAGGTGCATTCGGCCCAAGATCTCGCCGACGGCGCGCAACGGGCGTTTGGGCGGTTCGTAGATGAACGCCGGCACCTTGTCGGCGTGCCGCGCGATCAGCAGGAAGCGCTTGCGGCTTTGCGCCAGGCCGCCAATTTCACCGCAGTCGTGCGCGGTCTCGCGCACCACATAGCCATAGTGACGCAGCAGCTGGACGATTTGGTCCAGGAAGTGGCGCCCGCGAGTGGCGATACGGGGCACGTTCTCGAACAGAATTACCTCGGCGGGCTCGTCCTTCCAAGCTTCCAGCATCAGCCAAACGCCGCGCAACGTCAGGGCGTTGAGCGCCTGGTACTTGGCCGTAAGGCTCAAGCTCTGCGCAAGGAGACCCGAAAAGCCTTTGCAGGGCGCGGACAGGAACACGATATTCGGGCGGCGGCCGCCAGCTGCAGCGCGCAAGTCCGCGGGCAGCGCTTCGACCCAGTCGGCCGGCGGCTCATGCCCATGAAAGGCGACGTATTGGTCGCGGCTGAAGAGGTCGCGGACCGCGCAGCGCACACCCGTGAACCGGTAGAAGTCTTCGGCGCCGGCCGGGTCTACGTCCATTCCACCCAGGCAAACCATGCGGCCCTGCAGCCCCGGAATGGCGGGGGCCGCATCTTGCATCCCCGCTGCCCCACTGCCGGCGCCAGCGAACAAATGGAAGTGATTGATATCGGCCTGGATCATGACGGGTCCGCCTCTTTGGTAGGGATCTGCATGCCTGCGGCGGTCATCTGCCGCTCAACCGTCGCGCGTGCTTGGCGCAACGCCACGATTGATTCCGAAGTCTCGCGGTGCGCCTGGATCAGCTCGTCCTTCGTGGCCTGCCCGTCCAGCAGTGCCGCCAACGCGGCGCTGGCTTCAGCCTGCTCACGCAAGACGTTGGCCAACTGCGCGACACACAAGGTTTCGGCGCCTTCGGTTGCCAGCGTGCGCACCGCCAAGTTGAGCGGGCGCAAAAGATCGTCGACGCAATGCCGGCGCCGGTCGTGCGGCATGGCCGCCAGCACCGACGGCATGAAGTTGGCCGGCAAGAGGTTGCTGTCCTTGCTCTCATCGTCCAGCCACCGGGACACGCGGTCCGCATTGGCCTTCATACGGGCAAACGTGTCGCCGGTGGGCGGTTCAAAGCGGATGCCGGTCACCGCCGGACCATTCAGGCCTTCATGTGCCTTGACGATGGTGTCGACCATCGTTTCCCTGGACCAGTCGAGGGACTTGCGCCAAGCTGATGTGTGATCGCGCAGAATGGCAATCAAAGTTTTGTGCGATTCATGTCGCATGCGTCAAATACTCCGGACAGTTACATTTCCACCAAACGAGCAAACCGAGGGATGCAAGATGGGAATCAAGATGGAAGACGGCGCAGCCCAAACCACGTTGGCGCTGCTGAAATTGGCCAAGGAAATCGCTGATGCGGTGGTGGGCGATGGTGATCAGGCGACAGTGCGGGCGGTCTTCGATCGGCTGTGCCTGGAGACGGACTGCCGAGCGGATACGGAGCCCGTGCGCGGATGCAATGGCCTGGTCCATTAGGGGACGAAAACCAATCAACCGCGCGGCTGCGCATCAGCTGCGGGTTCCAGGGCGCCGTGCGCCAGAATTTCGCGCGCTTCTTCCCAGTCGAATTTGTCATTCAACTGCTCGACCGTCGCCGCGCCCTTCGCCATCTTTACGATGCGTGGGCATCGCTCCGAAGGCACAAGCCCGTTTCGAATCCACTCGTACACAGATGCCCGATTTATCTCGAATTCACGCGCGACACGGACTGCGCCTCCAGCCGCTTTGATCCCGGCCTTAACTCGGTCCGAGGCAATGGTGTCTTCCATGGCGTTCCTTATGTTAGGTTATGCACAACATTCTAAGTTAGGCAATACACAACAAGCAAGTGTTAGGCTTTGCCCTATGTCCCTTGGTGAACGCATCCGTGCAAGACGTACCGCCAAACGCCTGACTCTTCAGCAGGTGGGGGATACGTTCGGCATTAACAGGGCGTCTGTTTCCGATTGGGAAAACAACAAGACAAGGCCGGATCTAGATCGGCTGGTTGAATTGGCGCGCACCCTGGGCACCACAACCGACTTCCTTCTTACCGGGCGCCAGAGCGACACCGCAGCGCCTGATTGGCCGTTTACCGATATCGACCCGTCACGTTGGGCCTTGTTGCCGGAACGCGTGAAAGGGAAAATTGAGGGGCGTGTCCTCGCGCAGATCGAGGAATGGGAAGAATCGAGTATTAAAAGCTCGCCGCCAAAGGCCGCCTAGTACGCCCAAGATTTACTACCGCGGAAATGTTGTCCATGGGGTTCCGTTCGGGAAAAAATTTCCCAGCGATGCAACAAACCACTACTACTTAGACAAATGATTACGCTCTGGCCCCTACCTGTCATTGCGATCAGCCTGTCCACGCTATGCGTTCCGGCGTTCGCTCAACATGCCGTATCGCCCACGGAAGCAGTCAGTTCAGCTCGTTAATGACACAAGCTACCGAGCAATTCAAGTTGTCTGGGTTGTCGGTTCCTAGCCTCTAGCGTCCTCAACACCTGCATTCAAGGCCACCTCATGGGTGGCTTTTTTTGTTGGCCAATCAACTCACTTCACAAAAATACTAGGGTAAACCCCTATATTTTGTGTTGTGTATAGCTTGACATTTAGTTGTGATTTGCCTAACAATGTATGTAAGGCAACACACAACAAAAGGCCAAGTCATGACCCCGCATGTTCTTGACGATGCAACCCGCACCGCGGCGCACGGTCACTTCCCCCGCGAAGCGTCCGTAGGCCCCTCGCAGATGAACGACGCCGACATCTTGAGCGTCCTCTTCGACCTCTTCGCCGGTCGCACCGCCGCCGCCTTCGGCGAGGGCCTGGACTGGTGGAACGAAACGCTGCAGTGCGACCTGGCTCCTAAGGCTGCCGCCGGCGTCGCGCTCTCGGCTTTAAGCAAGTGGCAGTTCGACCAGCGCGCCGGCGCACCTGGAGTGAAGGCCCTGCAGGACGAGCTGCTGAAGCGCGCGCGCATGCTGATTGAGCGATCACCGCGGGACACCGGGGAGGTCGCCTGATGCTCGGCTTCCTCATCGTCGGCGTGCTGGTCTTCTGCGCCGAAGTCCGCGACCTCATCGCCCGCCGCCAGAGCCGCCGCAAATGATCGGCGCCCTCTTCCTGATCCTGGTTGTCTACGCCATGGCCCGCGCCATCGACGCGTTCGCAGCTTATCGCCGTCGCACCGACCCCTGGAGGGCACAAGCATGACCATTACCGTCCTCGGCGTGGACCCGCGCAGCCGGAGCAAGACCAAGCTGCAGCCGCCCGCTCCACTCCCCCATGTCTCGCGCCGCTCCCTGGCGCGCGTGCGCGATCGCATCGAGCCGCCGGAGGCCTGCCACTGCTGCGGTGGGCCGGTGAAGCTGACCAACAACAGCGAAATCTACAACGGCCACTCCTTCGGCGACTGGCCCTTCGTGTATCGCTGCACGCAATGCCAAGCCTACGTGGGGCTGCATCCGGACACGGATCTGCCGCTGGGCATCATGGCCGATCGCGCGACCGTCGCGGCGCGCAAGGACGCGAAGGCCTCCTTTCAACGGCTGACCGCGGCGCGGTTCGGCTACGACCGCAGCGCGGCTTACGCCTGGTTAGCGCAGGCGCTGGGCATCGCCAAGTCGATCTGCCACTTCGCCATATTCACCGAAGCCCAGGCCCACCGCGCGGGCGAAGTGTGCCGCCTCGAACTCGGGAACCGCCGCGTATGACTGCCACCACGCTCTGGGTCCTCCTGGCCTTACTGCCCGCCACTCACGACCGCCCGCCGGTCATGGTCATTGAGCGGTTCACAACCCAAGCCGAATGCCTCGACGTGCTGGCGGTTTTCCCGTTTGGCACCCGTACCGATTTCACCTGCATGCCCAGCCGGCAGATCCGCGCCGCCTCGCCCACCCTGGAGAACCACCCACGATGAACTCCCCAACCCTTCTTCCCGCAAGCGAGCTGATCCTGCACGACGCGCTGGATCACATCATGCGCACCGCCCGCGCCAGCTCAACGCAGACCCGTCGCCTGCGCTGGATAGCCAGCCGCGCCGAGGCCGCTCTACTGGGCCGCCCCTTCGTCGTATCCGAGCATGACCAACCCAAGATGGTCAGTGAAGCGGTGCTGCAGGCGAAGAATCACCAATTGCGCCTCGCCAATGCCCGGTTGCGCACCGCACTGGCGCAGGTTGCCGGTGGCGCCACGGGTCATTCGGACCGTGACACCGAACTGGCCCGGCTCGCCCAGGCCGCGCTTGACGCCGAGCAGGAGACCCGCGCATGAAGCCCACCCGCAAACTGGTCCGCGCCGACGGCACGGATACCGAATTGCACGGCCCGCACGCGCTGATCGACGTTCGCCAGATGCTCGGCGCCGACGACCTTGAAATCGTCAGCCTTGGGCATCGGCAACACGCCATGCTCGTTGACCAATCGGCCGCCGCCAAAGGCCTGCGCATCAATGCCACGGCGTCGCATCTTTACGCGTCATCTCGTGGCGAAGCTCGCCCGATCCATGGCGACGTCGTGATCGTGCCGGACACCGACTACGCGAGGGAAGCATGAGCGCCCGCCGCTTGCTCGCTATCTGGAGGCGCGCGCGGCGCGCCGGCACTGATCTCGATGCCGTCAGCTACCTCGCGGCCGTTGTCGGTGGTGTGGCTTTTCTTGCGGCCCTGACGGGCGCGCTTGGGCCGACTTTGGACGCCGGAGTGATCCACACGACCCCGGCACAACATCACGCCGCGCGCTGATGGGAGTCGTGCACATGGAACCCAAGACTTTCACCGTTCGCGCCTCCAGCTGGGGCCGCCTGTTCGACTGCGCCCACGCTTGGGAAGCCACGCACATCCTGGGCATGAAGAAGCCCTCAGGCATGCGTGCGCTGCTGGGCACTGCCGTCCACGCCGGTACCGCTGCATATGACCGCGCTCGCCTGGATGGCACGGAATGTTCGCCGGACGATGCCGCCGGTGTGCTGGTGGACGAACTGCATAACCCCGCCTTTGAGGTCGACCGTGCGGCGGACAAGCTGTCTATGCGCGACGCTGAACGCATAGCGCTGACGCTGCTGGTGCGCTACTGCGCCGACGTAGCGCCGCGCTTCCACTACATCGACGTGGAGACGCAGCTAGAGCCGCTGGCCATTGATTGCGGCAACGGCCTGACCGTGCGCCTGACCGGCACGATGGACCGCGCCCGCGTGGCCGAAGCCGAAGGCGGGATCGTAATTCCCGACGTCAAGACTGGCGCGCGGATCATCGCCGATGGCAAGGCGGTCACCCGCGGCCATGCCGCGCAGACCGGCACGTATCAGCTGATGTACGAGCACACGAAGAACGTCCGCACCGTCGGCGCCCAGATCATCGCCCTTTCCACCGGCGCAACGGCTGAGACCGCAGTCAGCCCGATCTTTGACGCCCGCCGCGTCATGGTCGGCGAAGACGACCGCCCGGGCTTGCTCCAGCACGCCGCCGCCATGTTTCGCACTGGCCTATTCCCCCCGAACCCCTCCAGCGTCCTTTGCAGCGAGAAGTATTGCGCGCGCTGGTCCACCTGCCTTTTCCATCAGTAGGAGCCCGCATGTCCTTGCACCCCGTCAGCCGCGACGTGTTCGTCCGACGTACCGACCCCAACGGCAAACGCCCGCCCGTCATCACTCAGCACCTTGCCTGGGACCCGGCCGAGTTTATGGCCAGCCAGATCAAGCAGTACGACACCGAGGCCAAGCCGGCCGAACGCCAGGCCATTTCCATTGCCACCGCCGCGGATTACCGCGCTCAACAGACCAAAGGACGCTGATCATGACGACCCAAACTGCAAACATCCAGGCGCTTCGCGCGCCCGCTGAGAGCAGTATGCCGCCGGTAGTAGCGGGATTCTTCGACTTGGCTGGCTTCGAATTGCTGCAACGCGTTGCGAAGGCATTTTCCTCGTCCACGCTGGTGCCCCAGCAGTACCAAAACAACGTCGCCAATTCCATGATCGCGCTGAACCTGGCGCGGCGCCTGCGGGCTGACGAGCTGATGGTCATGCAGAACCTGTACATCGTCCATGGCAACCCTGGCTGGTCTAGCAAGTTCCTCATTGCCAGCGTGAACACGTGCGGCCGCTTCGAGACTCTGCGCTACGAATGGCGTGGGAAGCCCGACGCCGACGACTACGGCTGCCGTGCCTGGACGATCGAGAAGTCAACCGGCGAGAAGCTCTACGGCACGTGGATCGACTGGAAGATGGTCAAGGCCGAGGGCTGGAACAAGAAGAGCGGGAGCAAGTGGCTCACGATGCCTGATCAGATGTTCATCTATCGGGCTGCCGCCTTCTGGCAACGCGCGTATGCGCCGGAGATCAGTATGGGCCTGGCCTCCCAAGAAGAGCTGGTCGATACGCTGGAAGCACGCACGGAGCCCGACGGCTCGATCAGCGTCAACGTGGATGAATTGCGCGGCACCCAACCCAAAGCCCCTACCACGAGCCGCCGTCAAACGACCAACGTCGCCGACGTGAATCCGGAAACTGGTGAAGTATTGGACGCCTCCCCCGCGAAGGCGCATGCCGACGCCGCCAGCCCGGCGCACGGCGGGGCAACTGCAGCTCCTGCTGCATCGGACCCCACGCACCACGCCGGCGCCCAAACCGACGCGCCGGCAGACAGCCCCAAGGACGACGACGTTCCGGAGGTTGACCCGGCCAAGGTCGAAGAGCGGCTGCGCGCCGCGAAGGATATAGAGGTCCTGGACGTCGCAGCAGACTTCATCCAAGACGTCTCTGACGAAGCCGAGCGCCAGCGCCTGACGCAGATCTATCAGCAGCTGCGCCTGTCCCTGACCAGCGCCCAGCAGCGCACTCCACGCCGCCGCGTGGCCGCGCCGGAATAAGGGAGCCGCCATGTTCAAGAACGCAAAAATCTACCGCATCACGTCCGCCGCGCCTTTCTGGAACCTTGATGAACTGAATGAAGCACTGGAGGCGCATGCGTATGTGCCCGCCGGCGAATTGCAGCGCCAGTCTATCGGGTGGGTACCGCCACGCGAGAGCGCCGAGCTGGCCCACGCGGTGAGCGGCAAGCTGCTGCTGACGCTGCGCGTTGAGGCCAAGTTGCTGCCGGGCAAGGCGATCGCCCAGGCGACCACCGCGCGTGCGCTGCAAATTGAACAGCAGCAGGGCTACAAGCCCGGCAAGAAGCAATTGAAGGAAATCCGCGAAGCGATCATCGACGAGAAACTGCCCACAGCCTTGACGCAGTACGACGATATTCGCCTGTGGATTGACACTATCGAACGCTGGCTGATCATCGACACCAGCACGCCCGCGAAGGCCGACATCGTCATCGGGCTGTTGGCCAAGTGCGTCGACCCGTTCCCGATCGAAAACCTGTACGTGACTCAATCTCCGGCGTCCGCCATGACCGGCTGGCTGGCCGCCGACGAGCCGCCGGCCAGTTTCAGCATCGACCAGGACGCCGAACTGCGTTCATCTGGTGAAAGCGGCGCGGCCATCCGCTACGTGAAGCACTCCATCGACGCCGACGACGTGCGGCGCCACATTCAGTCCGGCAAGCAATGCACGCGCCTGGCCATGACCTGGTCGGATCGGATCTCCTTCGAGCTGACCGAGGAACTGGATATCCGCAAAATCCGCCCGCTGGATTTGCTGAAAGAGAACCACCCCGCCCAAGACACGGATGCCGAGGTCTTCGATGCGGAGTTTCTCCTGATGGCCGGCGAGATCGTAAAGCTGCTCGCCGAGCTGGTCGATGCCCTTGGCGGCGAAAAACAGTTCCATGAGTCTGCCGCGACAGCAGCGTCTGGCCAACTCTCCCTCGAAGGAGACGAGGACGATGCCGACGACGCCGTCGACCCGCTCTACATGGACGCCGTCATGATCGTGCGCAAGCACCGCCGCGCCTCCGTCTCCCTTGTTCAACGCCATTTGCGCATTGGCTACAACCGCGCCGCCCGTCTCCTTGAATCCATGGAAACGGCCGGGGTCGTGTCCGCCATGGCGCCCACCGGCAGCCGTGAGCTGCGCGCTTAAGGAGCAACCATGCGAATCAACCGAATCACCACCGAGAACTTCCAGGGCGCGCGCGCCGTGGACCTGGATCTGCGTACGCCGGCCACCCTGATCGCTGGCCCGAACGGCGCCGGTAAATCCAGCATTGCCGAGGCCGTGCGCCTGGCGTTGCTGGGCACGCCCGAGCGCGTGGGGCTGAAGAAGGAATACGGCGCCCTGGTCAGTGATGGCGCAAAGCTTGGCGCTGTGACCGTCGATCTGGACGAAGGCGCTGTCGGCATCAGCCTGCCCAAAGGAACGCAGTCCGGCGAAGCGCTGGTGCCGCAATCGCCCGCCCTGCCCTATGTGCTGGCGCCGGAGCGCTTCGCCGCGGCCAAGCCGGACGAGCGCCGCAGCCTGCTGTTCGCGCTCACCGGGACCAACGTCAAGGCCGACGAAATAGAGCGCCGCCTGTTGGCGCGCGGCTGCGCCGCCCCGCTCGTCACCCAGATCAAGCCCATCCTCCGCACCGGCTTTGCCGGCGGCGCGGATTTCGCCAAGGGGCAGGCTACTGAGGCCAAGGGCGCCTGGAAGACCGCCACAGGCGAACAGTGGGGCAGCCAGAAGGCCGAGGGCTGGGAGGCGGACATCCCGCCGTTCGACCAGGCGGCGCTGGACAAGGCACGAGCCGACTTGACCGACCTGGACAGCCGCATCGACGCGACCGCGCAGTCCTTGGGCGGCCTGGAGCAAAAGGCCGCTGCCTATGCGGCTGCCCGCGACCAGCTGGCGTCACGGCAGGCCAAGGCGGCCCAGTTGCCCGCGCTGCGCCAGAAGCTGGAGTTTGACCAGGCTGAGCACGTCAAGCTGATCGCGCAGGTCGACGCGCTGCAAGCGAAAGCGGGGACCGGGCCGCGCGAGGGTCTGATTCACGACTTGGTCCGCTGCCTGGATGATGTCTACAACATCGAGGAAATAAGTTTCAAACTGCCCGGCGAGTTAGACGTGCGTATCCTCACGGCGTTCAGGGCATACGAGGCAAAGTACGGCAACCTGGACGCGACCGGCGACGCCGAGGCGTCTGCCGCCTTGCCCAAGGCCATCGAAGCCCGCGACCTGATGGCGCGCAGCGTCGAAAACGACCGGCGCGACATCGTCGCAGCCGAAGCGGCAGCCGAGCACATGCAGGAAGGCACTGCGCCCGAGGCGGTCCAGCCCGCCGACGTGGAAGCCGCCCGCGCCAAGGTCACAGAGCTGCGCGCCGAACGCAAGGCGATCGACGAACGCGTCCAGCAGCTGCTCAACGCCAAGCGCGCGGCCACCAGCGCCACGGAGCGCACCGCGAATGCCGCGCGGTACCACCAGGATGTGCTGGCTTGGTCCGCCATCGGCGACGCCCTGTCGCCGGACGGTATCGCGGGCGAGATCCTGGCCGAGGCGTTGCAGCCAGTGAACGACAAGCTGGCCGACCTGGCCGACCTGGCCGGCTGGCGCGTGCCCGCCATCGGCGCCGACATGGTTATCACCTTCGCCGGCCGTCCGTACCGCCTGCTGTCCGAGTCCGAACGCTGGCGCGTGGACGCGCTCGTCGGCGCCGCCCTGGCCGAAATCTCTGGTCTCCGCTGCCTGATCCTGGATCGCTTCGACTGCCTGGATCTGCCCGGCCGCAGCGACGCTCTCGGCTTGGTGGACGCCTTGGTGGCGGATGGTCGCATGGACACTGTCCTGGTACTGGGCACGCTCAAGGGCGCGCCGGCAGCGCCTTCCGATGCATTCACCGTTCATTGGATCGAGCAGGGCCACGCCGGCCAGGCCAAGCTCAAGGAGGCTGCATGACCCCGCCGCGCCACCAAACCCTCGAAATGCAGATCGCGCGCCGGCAAACAGCCGAGCATCTGCGCAAAGTCGGCGCGCCGGTAAAGGCATCCACCACGGTGATGCAAATGGCCGCGATGATTGCCGACCGCACCGGCTGGCCGGCGCCCGCGTCGGCACCAGCCGACCTTCTCGCTTTCCTCGAGCGGTTCCTGGACCAGTGCCGCGCCGGCGTAACCCCGCCGCCCTATCGGCCCGTCGTTCGGCGCCCGATGCAGTACGACCTCGCCATGCGCGAGGCTCTCACCCGTGCCGCCGCTGCGCAGCCGCACCTGACCACAGCCACAAGCAACGTCGTCACCTGGAGGGAATTGGCAGCATGAGCTTTTACACAACCATCGCGCGCCTGCGCGAGGCCGCGCAATCGCGCGTACCCGGCGAAACTCCGGAAAGCTGCCGCGTGTCGCGTGAGGATCTCCGCATTGCCCTTTACGTCATCGACCGGCTGGAAGCCGATGCACGCCAGACCGGCCTGTTGAGCCATGCCACGATGGATCGGGCGCCAGCGACGCCGGGCGCCGGCTCAAGCTCCTGGCCCACCCTGGCCATGCCAATGCGGCGTTCGCCGCGGGTGCGCAATCTGATCGAAATCGTTGTGCCGTTTACCGCGTCGTTTGGGACTGCGGGTGAGCTTCATCTACGGCACAGCGGCGGCTTTGGCGACAAAGCACACCTTTCCATCGACGTGGGCCATCCGCTCAATGGAAGCAATGCCGGCGCGCCTTTATCGGTCGGCTCCATGCATCAACTTACGGATGGCCTGATGGATTGCATCCACGCCATCGAACGAAATACTCGACTCGAAAACAAGGACTTATAAATGGCACGCCAAGCTCAAGCACACGTTACCCGCGAGCCGGTGCAGGCAAAGCCGATTCATCCGGATGGACTGTATCGCTGGCAGCACTTTGAGTTTCTCATTCCCTTTTCTCGAGAGACCTGGCGTCAGCGGATTTTGCAGGGGCGCGCGCCGCGGCCCGCATCCCAATCGCTGAACTGCACCGCTTACCGTGGCGCCGACATCCTGGCATGGCTGGCCGACCCCGACGGCTATAAAGCCGTTCCCCAAAAAACGAGTTGAGGACGAAATGGCACGTCAAGTTGTACCGCTGACCGACCCCAAGTGCAGGCTGGCCAAATTCAATCCCACCGGCGGCAACAAGCTGTTCGACGGCGGCGGCCTGTTCCTGGAACTACTCCGCTCCGGCGCCAAGAAGTGGCGTATGCGCTACCGCAACCCGGCTACGGGCAAGGAGAGCATGCTCACGTTCGGCGATTACCCTGCAGTGCCGTTGGCTCGCGCCCGCGCCGAGCGCGCGCGCGTTGATCAGTTGCTGGCTCAGGGTGAGGACCCGGTCGCCCAGCGTCAAGAAGAAGCGGAGGCCCAGAAGGCGGAGGTGGACCGACAGTTCCAGGCGGTCGCGGCGGAATTGCTTAAGCTTCGGCGTCCGACGTGGAGCGATGGGTATCACGCGCGGATCTCCAACACGCTCAAGAACGACGCCTATCCCCACTTCGGCACCCACGCGGTGGACGAAATCCCCGGCAAGCTAGTCTTAGATGCCGCGAAGCGCATTGAGGCCCGCGGCGCTCCCGATATGGCCGATCGGTTCATCAGCGCCACCAGCATGGTCTTTCAATACGCGGTGGGTACTGGCCGCGCGCCGGCTGATCCGACCCAAGGGCTAAAGCGCTTCCTCAATCCGCGAGCTCCAGTGAAACACTTCCCTCATGTCGATGAGGCAGGCTTGGGCAAGCTGATCACCCGCGTACGGAAATATCACGGCCGGCCCGAGACGCGCATCGCCATCCAGATCATGATGCACACCTTCCCGCGCACCAATGAATTGCGCTGGGCGGCTTGGAGCGAGTTTCACACCGATGACGCTCTATGGCGGATTCCGGCCGGCCGAATGAAAGGTACGTTGATTGCCAAAGAAACAGGCGCCGACCACATCATCCCTCTCTCGCGCCAGGTGCTGGCGCTGCTGACAGAACTGGGCCAGTACACGGGGCGCTATCGGCTGCTGTTTCCAGGGCTACGAGATCCGGCAAACACGCCCATAAGCTCCGAGACCATAAACAAGGCACTCAAGATACTGGGCTTTGAAGGTGAGCAAACCGGCCATGGCTTTCGCGGTTTGGCGTCGACCATAATGAACGAGCGTAGCGGCGCGCGCGCGGAAGTAATCGAACGACAACTCGCGCACAAGGAACGCAATATGGTCCGGCGCGCGTATAACCACGCGGAGTATCTAGATGAGCGCCGGCAGTTAATGCAATGGTGGTCGGATTATCTTGATAGCTGCGCGTCCGACGCCGGGAAATGAGGAATCGGGGGCCTACCCTTATCGGATTCAGCCCTACCCTTATTCCTACCCTTAAATCTGCTGGCACCCCTTGGCGGCAATTGGTGGCAGACAGTGGCGCAGAATGCAAAAAAGCCGCAAAGTCATAGACTTATGCGGCTTTCATGTCGGTGCGTGGCACCTCTTGCAAGTATTCTGGTAGGCGGTATTGGGTTCGAACCAACGACCTCCACGATGTCAACGTGGCGCTCTAACCAACTGAGCTAACCGCCTGCAAAGAAGAAGAATTATATAGTGCTTTTTTAAACTGTGCAAATCGTCTTAAAAGATTTTTTGCTGTTTTTATTGCGTTTGAAGCATCAACGTTTGAACTAACAAACGGGCCGGGATGGGGTCGGATTGAACCGAATCGCGGGGCCAGAAACTTCACCTGCAAGCACTACTTTTTTCCCTTCAACTTCGTGTCTGCGGCATGTGCTGCATCAACGAAGAACGAGATTCTATCAGAACTTTTTATTCCTTGCTCGACTTCGACGCCACTACTCACATCAACGCCCCACGGCCTGACGAATTCGATGGCTTGGCCGACGTTGTCGCCGTTCAATCCCCCCGACAAGATCAGCGGGCGCGACACCGGATCAGCGCGGACGTCATCCAGCAACGCGTAGTCAAATCCATGGCCGCTGCCGCCGTAGCCCGCGCTGTAGCTATCGAACAACCACCCCGCCGCTTCCCCGTAGGCGCGGCAGTGCGTGGCTAGACCTTCGGCGGTATCCAGACCCGGAGCGCCGGCTCGGAAAGCGCGCAGAAAACGGTGGCCGTATCGCGCGCAATCCTGAGGCGTTTCATCGCCGTGGAATTGCAGCAGTTCAGGGCCGACCTGATCCAGCACTGCCTGCACATCGGCCGGTTCGGGGTTCACAAACAGGGCGACAACATCGACAAACGCCGGCACGGCTCGGCGCAGTTGCGCGGCGCGCGTGGGCGTCAGGCAGCGCCTGCTCTTGGCATAGAAGACGAAGCCGATCGCATCGACGCCGGCCGAGACGGCGGCGTCGATGTCTTGTTCGCGGGTCAATCCGCAGATTTTGATGCGTGTGCGCATGGAACTCATTACCTGTGCCGCCCATCGCGGCATGAAAATTCAGTATATCTGCCGCGCCGGCAGGCCGCGTTCAGGCGCCCGGCTGGCCCATCGTTGCAAGCAGATTGTCGAAACTGCCTTCAGCCACGCGGAACCACGGCACTTCCTTGTCGCGAAAAGCGGTCATGCTGTCGTAAAGCTTTTTGAACATCGGGTCCTTGGCACTCATCTCTTTATAGGCCGCCATCGATGCCTCGTAGCATGCCTGCAAGACAGGCTTCGGAAACGCCTTCAGTTGCGCGCCTCGGGATACCAGCCGGCGCAGTGCGTCCGGATTGCCCGCGTCGTACTTGGCGATCATGTTGCCCGAGGCCATTCTGCACGCCAGGGCCAGCGCCGATTGATAGGGCTTGGGCAGCTCATCGTAAGCGTCCTGGTTGACGTATAGCGACAGCTGCAAGGTGCCCGCCCACCAGCCGGGAAAGTAATAATTCCGCGCCACTTTATAGAGCGCAAGATTTTCGTCGTCGTACGGACCAATCCACGCAACGGCGTCAACCGTGCCCTGCTCCAACGCCGCATAGCTTTCCGCGACCGGCACGTCGACCGGTGTCGCGCCCAAGCGCGCCAGCACATGGCGCGCGAAGCCGCCCGCCTTGATTTTCAGGCCGCGCAAATCATCAACGTTTTTGATTTCGCCCCGGAACCAGCCGCCCATTTGCGCGCCGGTATACCCGCAGGGGAAGTTCAGGATGTTGTACTTGTCGAACAGCACGCGGGTCAGCGCCAGGCCTTCGCCTTGCGACATCCAGGCGTTCATCTGGCGCGTGTTCAGGCCGAACGGCACGCCGGCATCAAAACACAGCGCGGGATCAATATCGAAGTAACGCGTGGATGCCGTGTGGCCGCATTCGACAACGCGATGCTGCACGGCATCGAGCACCTGGCCGGATTCCACGAGATCGCCCGCCGGGAAAATGTCGATGGAAAAGCGTCCGTCAGTCACCTCGGCCACGTAGCGCGCGACGTCCTCGGCCCCTGCCAGCAAGGTCGGCGACTCATTCGGAAAGCTGGATGCCAGCCGCCACGCGATAGTGGGCGCATCCTGCGCGTAGACCGGGGCGGCCAGTGCGGCGCTGCCCGCGGCGCCCAGTGCGGCTTGCTTCAAAAACGCGCGGCGTTGCATGGCATTCCTCTCCATCAGGCGCGAAGCCGCGCCTTCAATGACAACAGCGTCCTAATAGGTCTGTGTGAACGGCGACAGCAACAGCGATCCGCCATCAAGCTCTTCCAGGCCAAACTCGGCGGGGTAATCAATCGCGGACAAGTACAGGCCGTCTGGCGAAAACGTGGGCGCGCCGCGCTTGCGGTCACGCCACGACAGCAACTGCGCCATCCAGTCCACGGCTTCCCTGCCCTGGCCGATCTGCAACAACGCACCCATGATGTTGCGCACCATGTGGTGCAAAAACGCGTTGGCCTTTAGCGTGAACACCAGGAACGGGCCGCGTTCCTCGATGTCCAGACGATGCATGTGTCGCACCGGATGCTTGGCCTGGCATTGCGATGACCGGAAGCTGGAGAAATCATGTTCGCCCAACAGCGCTTGCGCGGCGGCGCGCATGGCATCGACATCCAGCGGCTGAAAGCTCCAGCCTGCCCGCCCCGCCCACAACGCCGGCCGCACGCGGCCACGCCATAACAGATACACATACGTGCGCGCGCGCGCCGAGAATCGGGCATGGAATTCGTCTGACACCCCCTGCGCCCACTGCACGGATACGCTGGGCGGCAAAAACGCATTCACGCCCCGCACCCAGGATTCCATGCGCCGGTCCAAGTCCGTATCCAGATGAACCACTTGCATGGCGCCATGCACGCCGGTGTCGGTACGCCCCGCGCAAATCGTGGGTACTGCGCCCTTCACCCCACAGAAGCTTGCCAAGGCAGACTCCAGCGTGTCCTGCACCGTTTGCCGATGCGGCTGCGTCTGCCAACCCTGCCAAGCGGAGCCGTCATACGCCAGCCCCAATGCAACTCTAGACATTATTCAAACTCGAGGCCCGCTGACTCGGCGCGGTTCGTCCGTGGGCGGTTCGTCCAGGTCGAGATTGATCGTATCGAGCTTGCGATTCAGCGCTGCCGTGTCCAGCGCCGGCTCGTTAAAGGCGTACGTTTCCTCATCATCGTCGTCACGCCGGGCGCCGGCACGGCGCAGCAGCCAGGCAATGGCGAAGGCAATCAGCGCCAATATGGCGGTGACGATGACAAGCAAATTGTCGGCAAGCCAACTGGGCATGCCGGAGGTGAGATCTTTACTGTTTGAGGGCGGCGTGCCCGTGACGGCCTTGTCGGTAGACGACGGGGCGGTCGCGCCGGAGGTACCGGTTGCGCCGGGCGTGCCGGCCGCCCCGGGAGCGCCCGGAGTGCCTGTTGCGCCGGGAGTGCCTGCTGCGCCTGGAGTGCCTGCTGCGCCCGGAGCACCTGCTGCGCCCGGAGTGCCTGTTGCGCCCGGAGTGCCTGTTGCGCCCGGAGTGCCTGTTGCGCCCGAAGCACCTGCCGCGCCCGGAGTACTCGCTGCGCCTGAGGCCCCTGCTGCGCCCGAGGCACCTGCTGCGCCCGGAGCACCTGCTGCGCCCGAAGCGCCTGTTGCGCCCGATGCACCTGCCGCGCCCGGTGCGCCTGCTGCACCCGAAGCACCTGTCGCGCCCGATGTACCTGCTGCGCCCGAAGAACCTGCTGCGCCCGATGCACCTGCTGCGCCCGAAGCACCTGTTGCACCCGAAGCACCCTGCGTACCTGTTGCACCCGGCGTACCTGCTGCACCCGGCGTACCTGCTGCACCCGGCGTACCTGCTGCGCCCGGTGTACCTGCTGCACCCGGTGTACCTGCTGCACCCGGCGTACCCGCTGCACCCGGTGTACCTGCTGTACCCGGCGTACCCGAAGTACCTGCTGCACCCGAAGCACCCGCAGTACCCGAAGCACCCGCCGCCCCCGCACCACCCGACGCTCCCTGCTGCGCAACGGCTTTATTCAATTCATCCACATTGCTTTGCAGTTGATTGACGCGGCCTTCGACGTCTTTCATCGCGCGCTCGTTCGACGTCCGGGCATCCGCCTGCGCGTCGGCTTGCGCGGACGGGCTGTTCGACGCCTCGCCAGAAGACAGGCGCACACGATCCTGCGTCGGCGCGGCACTGGCGACACCCGTGTCACCCGGGCGGGCGACGGTGCCGGATGCGGCGTCCTGCCCCTTCACTACCGACGGATTTGCACCCGCGGCCGCGCCAAGACGGGCGCGATACTTGGCGAAGGCTTCGGCATGTTCATTGAAAATGCGGCGTGCTTCGGCCGGGTCAATCGCCCGCACCGTTGCTGCATCAGGAATTTTCAGCTTCTGACCCGCGCGCACCAGATTCATATTGTTCTGGATGAACGCCTCGGGATTGGCGCGCCACAAGGCCACCAACATTTGATAAACGGACGCGTTGGGCACCGCGTTGCGCTGTGCGATGGCGAACAGGTTGTCGCCCGATTTGACGTTGACCGAGCCCGTTGTGCCCCCTGCTCGCGGGGTGCCAACGGCGGCGGGCGTCACGTCAGCGCCAGTTCCGCGCAATGGCACCAGAATGCTGACCTGCACTTGGCGTTGCCCCGAACTGGAGCTGATGTCCAGCAGCAGATCCACCGCGCCGCTTGCGGGCGGTTGCGTGCCGCGAATGCGCAAATTCTTGCGCGTGGCGTCCATGCCGTCTTCGACCCGGACAACCATGCTGCCCAACGGCACCGGCGGCTTCAGGCCAGCGCGTTGCCAGGCCGCATCATCCGCCACCGATACTTTCAGCGATGCGACTTCATCCGGCGTCAGTTCCTGCAAGCCCACGACCGCCTGCAACGGCGCGCCTGGCACGGACACGACGCGCGAATGCCCCACGCGCATGGCCAGCGCCGAACTGCACATGCTCGACCCGATCGCCAAGGCGATCGCCCACTGAAGGGCTTTCAAACGGCGGGCATGCTTCACGTGGCGCGAACGCTGGGTCATAAGCTGGAATTCCGTTCTTGTAGTCGAATTACGGGCTAGAGCCCGTCCGCACCAAATCAGTGAGAACAGGCCTCAATTCACCGGAAAAGTGTAATGGATGACGGGCATTTCACAAACCTGAAAGGCGCATCGGCATTGACTCGCGGGCGCATCCGCCACACCTTTTCACTATCGCTCAAACGTCAAGGGCACCCGAAGGTGCCCTTGATTCACTTGCTACTCGATCAGGCCCCGCCGCGCGGCGCCCGAACCGGCATCAGGCTTCGGCCAGCGCAATGCGCAACATGCGGCGCAGCGGTTCGGCGGCGCCCCACAGCAGTTGGTCGCCCACGGTGAAGGCGCCCAGGTACTGCGAGCCCATCGACAGCTTGCGCAGACGGCCCACCGGAATATCCAGCGTGCCGGTCACGGCCACGGGAGTCAGCGCGGAGACGGTGGCTTCCTTGGTGTTCGGAACCACCTTCGCCCACTGCGTGCCTTGCGCGATCAGCGCTTCGATTTCGTCCAGCGGCACATCACGCTTGAGCTTGATGGTCAGCGCCTGGCTGTGGCAGCGCATGGCGCCGATGCGCACGCACAGGCCGTCGATCGGGGTGGCCGGCGTGCCGAAAGCCGCGCCACGGCCCAGGATCTTGTTGGTTTCGACTTCAGCCTTCCACTCTTCCTTCGACATCCCGTCGCCCAGGTCCTTGTCGATCCAGGGAATCAGGTTGCCGCCCAGCGGCACGCCGAAGTGTTCGTGGGGCAGCGCCGGGTCTTTCTGCTTGGCCAGCACACCGCGGTCGATTGCCAGGATGGCCGACGCGGGGTCGTCCAGCAGCGGCTTGACGGCTTGGTTGATCTCGCCGAACTGGGTCAGCAGTTCGCGCATGTGTTGCGCGCCGCCGCCGGATGCGGCCTGGTACGTCATGGAGGTCATCCATTCCACCAGGTCGTTATTGAACAGGCCGGCCAGACCCATCAGCATGCAGCTGACCGTGCAGTTGCCGCCGATGAAATTACGCACGCCGCGCTTGAGCGCCGCGTCGATGACCGGACGGTTGACCGGGTCCAGAACGATGATGGCGTCGTCAGCCATACGCAGCGTGCTGGCCGCATCGATCCAGATGCCGTTCCAGCCCGCGCCGCGCAGCTTCGGGTAGACCTCGGACGTGTAGTCGCCGCCTTGTGCCGTCAGAATGATCGGCAGTTTTTTCAGAGCATCAATATCGTAGGCATTTTGCAACGGGCCCGCGCCTTCGGCCCACGTGGGCGCAGCGCCGCCAGCATTGCTGGTGGAAAAGAACACCGGTTCGATCAGTGCGAAGTCGTTCTCGTCGCGCATGCGTTGCATGAGCACCGAGCCGACCATTCCGCGCCAGCCGACAAGGCCTACTGCTTGATTCATTTCAATCGCTCTATAAAGGTGGAGACAAGGTCCGGGTAGAAAAAAACGTGCAATTCAACAATTTATCAGAATGCACGGGGAGATGTTGCGGCGCAGCTAGAAAAAATCGGGGCCACAAGATAAGGCCTGCGCTTTCGCAGCGCCCTCACAACAGGGCAGCATCGGAACAATGGCCAGCCCGCGGGCGGCCCAAGGCCTGGCCGCAAAAAGGGCCGCCTTGCGGGCGGCCCTTCAAAATCTTGGGGCTGCGCCGCAAGGGCGCGCCCCTTGCATGACGATCAGGCCAGGGCTTTCAGCACTGCGTCGCCCATGCCCGCCGTGCTGACTTTCGTCGTGCCCGGTTCGAAGATGTCGGCGGTGCGCAGGCCGTCGGCCAGCACGCGGCGCACGGCGGCCTCGATACGGTCAGCCTGGGGCGCCAGGTTCAGCGAGTAACGCAGCAGCATGGCGGCTGACAGAATCGTCGCCAACGGATTGGCGATGCCTTGGCCAGCGATGTCCGGCGCCGAACCGTGGCTGGGCTCGTACAAGCCCTGGCCGCTGGCATTGAGCGATGCCGACGGCAGCATGCCGATCGAGCCCGTCAACATGGCCGCTTCGTCCGACAGGATGTCGCCGAACAGGTTGCCCGTGACGATGACGTCAAACTGGCGCGGGTTGCGCACCAGTTGCATGGCGGCGTTGTCGACATACATGTGCGACAGCTCGACGTCGGGATATTCACGCGCCACTTCAATGACGATATCGCGCCAGAACTGCGACGTTTCCAGCACGTTGGCCTTGTCCACGCTGCACAGCTTCTTGTTGCGCTTGCGGGCCGATTCGAAGCCGATGCGCGCGATGCGGCGCACTTCGGATTCGGTGTAGCGCATCGTGTCGTAGCCTTCGCGTTCGCCCGTGAAGACGCCGTCCGGCGACGAGCGCACACCGCGCGGCGTGCCGAAGTAAATGTCGCCGGTCAGTTCGCGGATGATCAGGATGTCCAGGCCGGACACGATCTCGGGCTTCAGCGACGAGGCGCTTGCCAGCTCGGGATACAGAATGGCCGGACGCAGGTTCGCAAACAGGCCCAGCGCCTTGCGCAGGCCCAGAATGGCCTGTTCCGGACGGAATTCACGCGGCAGGCTGTCGTACTTCCAATCGCCGACGGCGCCAAACAGAATGGCGTCCGATTCCTTGGCCAGGTTCAGCGTGGCCGGCGGCAGCGGGTGTTCGAACTGGTCGAACGCGGCGCCGCCCACGGGGGCCTGCTTGATGTCGAAGGAAACGTCCAGCGCCTTCAGGACGCGCACGGCCTGTTCGACGATTTCCGGGCCGATGCCGTCACCCGGCAAGACTGCAATGTTGTGAGTCATTTAAGAAGCGATCCTGTGATCAGAATAGGGTTCAGGCGATGGGACGGCTTTCCAGCCAGGGATGGCGGGCCAGGCGTTCGGCTTCAAAGGCGCGGATCTTGTCGGCGTGACGCAAGGTCAGGCCGATATCGTCAAAACCATTGAGCAGGCAGTACTTGCGGAAGGGTTCGATATCGAAGCCCATCGCGCGGCCGTCCGGGGCGATCACAACCTGGCGGTCCAGGTCGATGTTCAGCTTGTAGTTCGGGAAGGCTTTGACCTCATCGAACAGGCGCGCCACTTCCAATTCAGACAGCACGATCGGCAGCAAGCCGTTCTTGAAGCTGTTGTTGAAGAAGATGTCCGCGTACGACGGCGCGATGATGGCGCGAAAGCCATACTGCGTCAGCGCCCAGGGCGCGTGTTCGCGGCTGGAACCGCAACCGAAGTTCTTGCGGGCCAGCAGCACCGAAGCGCCCTGGTAACGCGGCTGGTTCAGCACGAAATCCGGATTCAGCGGACGCTTGCTGTTGTCCATGCCCGGCTCGCCGTGGTCCAGATAACGCAGCTCGTCAAAAAGGTTGGGCCCGAAACCCGTGCGCTGGATGGACTTCAGAAACTGCTTGGGAATGATGAGGTCCGTGTCGACGTTTTCGCGATCGAGCGGAGCCACCAGGCCTTCGTGAGTGGTAAATGCTTGCATGATGTCGGTACTCGGAGCTGTAAGCGCTTAACGGAACGTGCGGACGTCGACGAAGTGGCCGGCCACGGCGGCGGCGGCGGCCATCGCGGGGCTGACCAGGTGCGTGCGGCCGCCCTGGCCTTGGCGGCCTTCGAAGTTGCGGTTCGACGTGGAGGCGCAACGCTCGCCCGGTTCAAGGCGGTCGGCGTTCATGGCCAGGCACATCGAGCAGCCCGGTTCGCGCCATTCAAAGCCGGCTTCGATGAAGATCTTGTCCAGCCCTTCGCGCTCGGCCTGCTGTTTGACCAAGCCCGAACCCGGCACCACCATCGCCTGACGCACATTGGACGCCACGCGCTTGCCACGGGCCACGACGGCCGCAGCGCGCAAGTCTTCAATGCGCGAGTTGGTGCACGAGCCGATGAACACGCGGTCCACGCGGATATCGGTAAGCGGCGTGTTGGGCTTCAAGCCCATGTATTCCAGCGCGCGCTCCATGCCGCTGCGGCGCACATCGTCTTTTTCACGGTCGGGGTCCGGCACGCGGGAGTCCACCGGCAACACCATTTCGGGCGACGTGCCCCAGGTGACTTGCGGCTTGATATCGCGCGCATTGACTTCCACCACGGTGTCGAACTTGGCGCCTTCGTCGGTGTGCAGCGTGCGCCAGTACTTGACGGCCTGATCCCAGACCACGCCGTGGGGGGCAAACGGGCGGCCGCGGAAATACTCGACCGTCTTGTCGTCCACCGCGACCATGCCCGAACGGGCGCCCGCTTCGATGGCCATGTTGCAGACCGTCATGCGGCCTTCCACGGACAGCGCGCGGATCGTGCTGCCGGCGAATTCGATGGCGTGGCCCGTACCGCCCGCCGTACCGATGATGCCGATGATGTGGAGCACCACATCCTTGGCCGTACAGCCGAAGGGCAATTCGCCTTCAACCTTGATCAGCATGCTCTTGGCTTTTTTCATCAAGAGCGTTTGCGTAGCCAGCACGTGCTCGACTTCGGACGTGCCAATGCCGAAAGCCAGCGCGCCCAGCGCGCCGTGCGTGCTGGTGTGCGAGTCGCCACAGACGACCGTCATGCCCGGCAAGGTTGCGCCCTGCTCCGGCCCGATCACGTGCACGATGCCCTGGCGCAAGTCATTCATGCGGAATTCGGTAATGCCGTACTTATCGCAATTGGTGTCCAGCGTATCCACTTGCAGGCGGGAGACCGGGTCATCAATACCCTGGGCCCGATTCATCGTCGGCACGTTGTGGTCCGCCACCGCCAGGTTGGCGCCCGTGCGCCACGGCTTGCGGCCAGCAATGGCCAAGCCTTCGAACGCCTGCGGGCTGGTCACTTCGTGCAGCAGGTGGCGGTCGATATAGAGCAGACAGGTGCCGTCTGATTCCTGGTGGACGATGTGGGCGTCCCAGAGTTTGTCGTAAAGGGTTTGGGCCATGGATGCGCTCTGCAAATAGACAATCCGGCTCGTGCCTCACGCGGTTGAAAAGCAAGTCGCTCCCGCGCCGGCCACTGCGGCATGGAGGAATTATGCACACGGTCTGAACCTAGTACAAGCGCACCATGGATACTAGTACTACCACTACCATGATGGGCAAAAACGGACGCTTAACGCCTTGCTCCGCCCCGTTCATGACAGCCAGGCGAGGACTGTGGAAAATTAATCACATCGAAAAACTTTGTTAAGGAAAATAGATCCAGAATTATCTAACCGATATAATCCGGTTTCACTACGGTTGCGTCTTTTTCGAAATAATGCGAAATAAAACGTATTAATCAAAACCAGAATTTCCGCTACCGTGAAGATCGTGCAAATTCAGCAAAGATGAGTGATGTTGCGCGACGAAATGCTTTGGCTACTTGTATCGGCCGGCCACGATTTAACAAATCTTGACTCGGAAGATATGACATTTTCATACAAGATGTCGGCCACTCAATCTCAACCTGACTCGCGAATAATCACTATGGCTTCGTTTTTGCTTAAGAGCACGACTTCGATCATTGCCCTGGCCTTTGTTCCCGCAGCATTTGCACAGTCCGCAGCACCGGCCGCCGTACCCGCCCCCGCAACGGGCGCCCCGTCCGCCGTGACGCTGAACCAGATCGTTGAACAGACGCTGCTCAGCAATCCCGAGATTCAAGCCAAATACCACGATTTCCAAGCGTCGCTGGAAGGCCAGTCGGTCGCCCGCGCCGCGTACTTCCCGCAGATCAATGCCCAGGGTTACGTGGGCCGCGAATACCGCAGCAACGTGCCGGCCGTGGGCTCGCAAAACTGGAACCGCCCCGGCTACAACGTCGAGCTGCGCCAGTTGATTTTTGATGGCTTCCGCACCAGCAACGACGTCAAGCAAGCAGGGTTCGACAAGCTCGCGCGCTTCTATGACGTGCTGGCCACCAGCGACAGCACCGCGTTTTCCGCCGTGCAGGCCTATATCGACCTGCAACGCTATCGCGACATGGAACTGCTGGCCCGCCAGAATTATTCCTTGCACGAAGAAACGCTCAAGCAGATTGGCGAGCGCACGGAATCTGGCGTTGGCCGCCGGGTCGACCTGGAACAGGCAGGCGGCCGTTTGTCGCTGGCCCAGACCAACCTGATGACGGAAACCGCCAACCTGCTGGACGTGCAGCAGCGCTTCCAGCGTGTCACGGGCGCCTTCCCGCCCGAAGCCATGCAGCCCCCGCCCGACATCGGCGACAAGCTGCCTGTGAAGCCGGGCGACTTCAATGAGTCGCTGCGCCGCAACCCCAGCTTCCTGTCCAAGCAGGCCGGCCTGCAAGCCGCGCAAGCGGGCGTGGCGTCCTCCAAGGGCGCGTTCTCGCCGAAGTTTGAATTCGTGGCCTCCACCGGCCGCGACCAGAACGACCCCACGCCTGAAACCCGCGACATCCAAAGCTCCAGCGTGCAAGTCGTGATGAGCTACAACCTGTACCGCGGCGGCGCCGATTCGGCCCGCGTCCGCCAGACGGCTGCGCAGTCGTACGCCGCACGCGACATCCGCGACTACACCTGCCGCAACGTGCAACAGGACTTGGCCGTGGCTTGGAATAACATCCAGAGCCTGAGCCAGAAGCTGCCGTTCCTGCGTGACCACGAAGTGGCCACCACCAAGGTGCGTGACGCGTATCGCCAACAATTCCAGATTGGCCAACGTTCGCTCCTGGACTTGCTGGACACCGAAAACGAGCTGTTTGAGTCACGCCGCGCATTGACCAACGGCCTGTATGACCTCAAGCTTGCGCAGTATCGCTGGCTGGCGCTGTCGCATGCACTGCTGCCTGCGCTGTCGCTGCAACCCGCGCGCAATGAGATGCCCGAGGAAAATGGCAAGCTGGAAGTGACCGACGACGTGATCAAGCTTTGCAACTCGACGGTTCCCGACGCTGCCCGCCTTGCGCCCGTGCGCGTTCAATACAACGAAGGCACGCTGCCGCCCACGCTCGTGCCGCTGAACGCACCCAACGCCAAGCCCTGACCGGCGTTGGGTCGCAAGGAGGCCATATGACCCCCCAGGGCAAAGAATTTTCGCAGCTGGACGCGGACTTTGTCCGCGTCCTGGAAGACTTGATCGACGCCTTGATCGCCAATG
This sequence comes from Achromobacter sp. NPDC008082, assembly GCF_042957345.1. Taxonomy (NCBI): domain Bacteria; kingdom Pseudomonadati; phylum Pseudomonadota; class Betaproteobacteria; order Burkholderiales; family Alcaligenaceae; genus Achromobacter; species Achromobacter sp. NPDC008082. The sequence goes on along the minus strand of NZ_JBIBIB010000005.1, from coordinate 158,091 downwards.
GCACCTTGCGCATGACGGACCTGCCTATTCAGGCCCAGCAAAAACTTTCACAGCGCAAGCAGCAACGCGCGCGCCTGTCCGAACACCTCGACCTCTTGGATGACGAAGATGGACAAGTTATCTGAAAAGGCCGCTCGGGAATGGCGTGCCGATGCCCGCGCGGCGCACGACGACCCGCTGCTGGACTGCCTGGTTGAAATCACGCGCCTGCACGGCGTGACCGCCACGGCGCAGGCGCTGTCGTCCGGCTTGCCGCTGGAAGAACACCGCCTGACCCCTGCCCTGCTGCCCCGCGCCGCCGCGCGCGCGCAACTGTCCGCACGCGTCGTCAAACGCACGCTGGACAGCATTTCTCAAGACTTGCTGCCCGCGATTCTGCTGCTGCAAGGCGAGCGCGCCTGCCTGCTGCTCAAAAAAGAAAACGGCAAATACATCGTCAGCCACCCTGAACTGGGCGGCAGCTCGGTCGAGATGACGCCCGAAGCGTTGGCCGCGCAGTACACCGGCCTGGTGTGCTTTGTACGCCCGCAGTTCCGCTTTGACGCGCGCGCGCCGGAAGTCGCCAAGGTGCGCGAGCGCCATTGGTTCTGGGCCGCCATCATGGAAAACCGGCGCCTGTACCGCGACGCGCTCATCGCCGCCCTGCTGATCAACATCTTCGCCATGGCGATGCCGTTGTTCACCATGAACGTGTACGACCGCGTCGTGCCCAACAACGCCGTCGAGACGCTGTGGGTGCTGGCCATTGGCATCACGCTGGTGGTGATCTTCAACATGATTTTGTCCACGGCGCGCTCGCACGTGGTGGACAGCGCCAGCAAACGGGTCGATGTGCGCCTGTCTGCGCAGATCATGGAACGCGTGCTGGACTTGCGCCTGGAAGGCCGGCCGGTGTCGGTGGGGTCCTTTGCGGCCAACCTGCGTTCATTCGAATCCATCCGCGACTTCATCGCGTCAGCCACCATCACCACGCTGGTCGATCTGCCTTTCATCGTGCTGTTCCTGGCCGCCTTGGCCTGGATTTCGCCGTGGATGATTCTGCCGCCGCTGGTGGCCATTGTGCTGATCCTGCTGGTGTCGCTTGCCGCGCAGGCGCGCATGGAAGCGCTGACGATGGCGTCTTTCCAGGCCAGCTCGCAACGCAACGCCACCTTGGTTGAAGCGCTGACCGGCCTGGAAGCCGTGAAGACGCTCAACGCCCAGGGCGCCATCCAGCGCAACTGGGAACGCGCCACCGAATTCATCGCGCAGACGGGCGGCAAGCTCAAGCTGATTTCGTCGTCCACCGTGGGCTTCGTGCAGGCCATTCAACAGCTGGTGTCGATCGCCGTTGTGATCATCGGCGTGTACCAGGCACAGGAATCGGCCATGTCCATGGGCGGCATCATCGCCGCATCCATGATTGCCGGCCGCTGCCTGGCGCCGCTGGGTCAGGTCGCCGGCCTGCTGATGCAATATCAAAACGCCCGCACCTCGCTGGGTTCCATCGACAACTATATGAAGCTGCCGATTGAACGCCCCGCCGAAGCCGAGTTCCTGCATCGCCCGGTGTTTCACGGCGGCCTGGAATTCCGCGACGTCACGTTCTCGTATCCCGGCAGCACGCAGCCGGTGCTGAAGAAGGTGTCGTTCAAGCTCAAGCCCGGTGAAAAGGTCGGCATCATCGGCCGCATCGGTTCGGGCAAGACCACGCTGGAAAAACTGGCGCTGGCGCTGTATCAGCCCACCGAAGGCGCCGTGCTGCTGGACGGCGTGGACGTGCGCCAGATCGACCCGGCCGACGTGCGCCGCGCCATCGGCCACGTGCCGCAAGACCCGACGCTGTTCTACGGCAGCCTGAAACACAACCTGGCCATGGGCGCGCCCTATGCCGACGACGCCAGCATCCTGGCGGCCGCCAACCTGGCCGGCGTCACCGACTTCGCGAACCTGCATCCCAACGGGTTCGACATGATCATTGGCGAACGCGGTGAATCGTTGTCAGGCGGCCAGCGGCAGTCCGTTGCCGTGGCCCGCGCCCTGATCAACGACCCGCCCATCCTGCTGCTGGACGAACCCAGCAGCAACATGGACCACCAAAGCGAAGCCCAACTGCGCAAGCGGCTGGGCGAGGCCAGCGCGACCAAGACGATTCTTCTGGTCACGCACCGGACCGCGTTGCTGGACCTGGTCGACCGCCTGATCGTGATCGACAACGGTCACATCGTGGCCGACGGTCCCAAGGAGCAAGTTGTGGAAGCACTGCGTCAGGGACGCGTTGGACGCGGGAGTTAAGAGCGCCATGCAGACAAACCCTGGAGAGACCAAGCACGGCCTGTTGGGCGGCTTGTGGCGCAAACTGCGCAACGTCTTCGTATTCTTTTTCGACCGGCTGCTGGACGGCACGGAAAAAGGCAAAGTCGAAAAGCGGTCTGACTATGTCGGCAATGCCGAATGGGTGATCCACGAATCGCAGGCCCGCAGTTCGCGCGTGCTGCTGTGGGTGGCCTTGCTGGCGACCGCGCTGCTGCTCGTCTGGGCGGCAACCGGCAGCATTGACGAGGTGGTGCGTGGCGAAGGCAAGGTCGTGCCGTCGCGCCAAGTGCAGATCATCCAGAGCCTGGATGGCGGCATCGTCGAAGAAATTCTGGTTCGTCCGGGCCAGGAAGTGCAAGCCGGCCAGACGCTGCTGAAAATCGACTCCACACGTTTTGCGTCCTCGTTGGGCGAGAACAACGCGGAATACCTGTCTTTGCTGGCCAAGGCGGCCCGTCTGGAAGCGCTGGCCACTGGCGAGCCCTTCGTCGCGCCGGAAGAAGTGCTGAAGCAGGCGCCCGGTCTGGCCGAAATGGAGCGCAACGCGTGGCAAGCGCGCAACACCGAACTGAACGCCACGGTCAACGTCGCCCGCGAACAGCTCAAGCAGCGCCAGGAAGACCTGCGCGAAACGATCGCCAAGCGCGATCAGGCATCGGCCAGCTGCGGCCTGACGTCGCGCGAACTTCAAGTGACCCGTCCGCTGCTGAAAAGCGGCGCCGTGTCGGAAGTGGATCTGCTGCGCTTGCAACGCGATGTGGCCCGCTACTGCGGTGAACAAAAAGGCGCTGAAGCGCAGATCGACCGCTTCCAGGCGTCGATCAAGGAAGCGCAAAGCAAGCTCGAAGAATCCGAGCTGAACATCCGCAACCAGGCGCGCAGCGAGCTTTCTGAAACCAACACCAAGCTGTCCACCCTGCGCCAAGGCAAGCTGGCGCTGGCCGACCGCGTGAAGCTGGCTGAAGTCCGTGCGCCGCTGGCCGGCACCATCAAGACGTTGTTCAACAACACCGTTGGCGGCGTGGTGCAGCCGGGCAAGGACATCATCGAAATCGTGCCCAAGGACGACACGCTGCTGCTGGAAGTGCGTATCCAGCCGCGCGACATCGGCTTCCTGCACGCCGACCAGAAGGCGGAAGTGAAATTCACGGCCTATGACTTCGCCATCTACGGCGGCCTGGAAGGCAAGGTCGAACAGATCGGCGCAGACACGGTCACCGACGAGAAAGGCAATTCCTACTATGTGGTGCGCGTGCGTACAGACCGCAGCACCGTGGGCGACAAGCTCTTGCCCATCATTCCCGGGATGGTGGCCGAGGTTCATATCCTGACGGGCAAGCGCACTGTATTGCAGTACCTGCTCAAACCGATCTTGCGTGCCAAGGCTAACGCCTTTACCGAACGTTAAGGAGAGCTGGAAGGCTTTATGAAACCTGTTCCCGTTCTGTTGATTACGCACGACGACCTGCTTTGGCAGCATTGGCGCTCCCTGGATTCCACGCGCTGGCTGGCTGCCCGCGGGCGGGGTCTGGCTGACCTGCAACGCTGGCGCGAGCAAGGCCGCGTGGTGGCGGTGCTGGATGCCGACGTGCCGCGCCTGCCGTCCTGGCAAGACCCGGCCTGGTCTTCGTCCCTGGCGGGCTTGCATGTGGTCGTGGCCAGCCCCAGCCCAAATGACGAGCAAGGCACTCAGGCGCTGGGCGCGGGCGCCCACGGCTATTGCCACAGCTATGCCCCGACCGCGGCCTTGTCGCAGGCGCTTGAAGTGGTGGCCTCGGGCGGCATCTGGATGGGCCGGTCGCTGGTGACGCGCCTGCTCAAACTGATGACCGAACGCGCCCAGGATTCCCATTCCTGGGACAACGGCCTGCTTACCGAACGCGAAGTCACCGTTGCCCGCTACGCCGCCAGCGGCCAGTCCAACGCCCAGATCGCTGAAGCCCTGGGCATCACCGAACGCACGGTCAAGGCCCATTTATCGGCGGTTTTTGACAAGCTCAACGTCGCAGACCGCCTGCAACTCGCCCTGCTCGTCCATGGCATTTCCGCACCCGCAGACTCACGGAGCAAAATTACCTCTTGATATTGTCCTTGAGGACAATATGCCTCCCTTTGGGGCAAACCCTAGTATTTGGCCATCTTTGGATAACTCCCTGAAACGGAACCCACATGGCCACCTTTACCCCCGCCGCAGTTGTCAATGAAATTTCCGGCCGCGCGTGGATACGCAATAGCGACGGCTCGCTGACTGAACTGCATCAAGGCAGCAAAGTCCCTGCCGGCAGTGACATCGTCACGGCCTCGGGCGCCACGGTTTCCCTTCAGGTTGAAAACGGCATGCCGATCGTGATCGGTGAAAGCCGCGAGGTCGCCATCAACCAGGACCTCACCGGCCCGCTGGCCGATCCGAGCGAAGCGGCCGTGACGCCGCCCACCGGCACCGATTCCGACCGCCTGCTGGCAGCCCTGCAAGCCGGCCGCGACCCCTTCGACGAACTGGACCCCACCGCCGCCATCGTGGCCGGCGGCGGCGATGCAGGCGGCAGCAGCTTCGTGCGCCTGGCCCGCATCCTGGAAACCACAACCCCGCTGGACCTGGCCTACCCCAACCCCAGCCGCGGCGACGACACCCTGCCCCGCGCCTCGGCGGCGGGCGCCACCGGCGACAACACTGACGCCACCACCCCGCCGGCCGCGGCCAACACCGCGCCGTCGGCCTTGAACGACGTCAGCAGCGGCGGCCAGAACGCCGTCCAACGCGGCAACCTGCTCACCAACGACGCCGATCCCGATGGCGATCCCCTGGCCATCGTCTCCGTCAGCGGCCGCCCCATGACCGCGGGCGGCGTCACCGTCACCGGCAGCAACGGCGGCACATTCACCGTCTTGCCCGACGGCAGCTACACCTTCACGCCCGGCACCGGCTTCCAGAACCTGCCGGCTGGCCAAACCGCCACCACCACGATTTCCTACACCGTCACCGACCCCAGCGGCGCGACGTCCACCGCCACGGTCGAAGTCACGATCGTCGGCGTGAACGACCCCGCCCAGATCACCCCCGCCAACGCGGGCGATGACGCCGGCTCGGTCAAGGAAGACACCACCTTCACCACGAACGGCAAGCTCAATGTCACCGACGTGGACGACGGCGAAGCCCGCTTCGTCGTGCAATCCGGCCAGGCTGGCCAGCACGGCACGTTCTCGATCGACGCCAGCGGCGCGTGGGTCTACAACCTGAACAACAACGACGCCCGCGTGCAAGCGCTGGCCGTCGGCGAAACGCTGACCGAGACCTTCACCGTCACCACTGCCGACGGCACCACCGGCACGGTCACCGTCACCATCCAAGGCACGAACGACGTCCCCACGCTCAGCGGCCAAGCCGCCGGCGCCGTCACCGAAGACACCACGCTTGCCGCCACCGGCAAGCTCGATGTGGCTGACGTCGACACGTCCGACACGCACACGTGGACGGTCAACAACAATGGCGCCGGCCAGTACGGCGCGCTGACCATTGCCGCCGACGGCACCTGGACCTACAACCTGGCCAACACCAACCCGGCCGTGCAAGCGCTGGGCGCAGGCGAGTCGTTGACCGAAACCTTCACCGTCACGGTCAACGACGGCCACGGCGGCGTGACCACCCAGCAAGTCACCGTCACGATCAACGGCACCAACGACGCGCCGGTCATCAGCGGCCAAGCCTCGGGTTCCGTCACAGACGGCGCCACCACCAACGCCACCGGCCAACTGACCCAGACCGATGTCGACACGAACGACACGCACACCTGGACGGTCAACAACGGCGGCAAGGGCGACTTTGGCAGCTTCACGGTCGACGGTACAGGCAAGTGGACCTACACCCTGGACGACGGCAATACCACCGTCAAGGGCCTGAAAAGCGGCGAATCAATCACCGAGACCTTCACCGTCACGGTCGACGACGGCCACGGCGGGGTGACCACCCAACAAGTCTCAGTCACCATCAACGGCACCGACGACGGCGCGCAGGTGACTCCGTCCAAGCCGGGCGATGATTTGGGCTCGGTGACCGAAGACACAGCGCTGACGACGGGCGGCAAGCTGGACGTGAGCGATCCGGATGCGGGTCAGGCTTCGTTTAATGCCGTCACCGATCAGAACGGTGACCATGGCAAGTTCTCCATTGATGCAGAAGGCAAGTGGACGTACTCGCTGAACAATCTCGACCCGAAGGTGCAAGCCCTGGCGGTCGGTGAGACGTTGACTGAGAAGTTCACCGTCACGACGATTGACGGCACGAAGGCCGAAGTTGTTGTCACCATCAACGGCACGAACGATGATCCCAAGCTGTCAGGTGAACTGACCGGCACGGTGACCGAAGACGGTACCAAGACGGCCAACGGTCAACTCTCGGTCTCGGATGTCGACACTACCGACACCCACACCTACTCCGTGCTCGGTGCCACGACTGGCACCTACGGCTCCTTCGCCGTCGACGCAAACGGCAAGTGGACCTACACGCTCGACAACGACGCCGCCCAGGCGCTGAAGGACGGTGACGTCAAGACCGAGACGTACACGGTCCAAGTCAGCGATGGCCACGGCGGTTTCGACACGCAAACCATCACCGTCACGATCAACGGCGCCGACGACGGTGCGGTGGTGACCCCGTCCAAGCCGGGCGATGATCTTGGCTCGGTAACCGAAGACAAGACGCTCACCACCGGCGGCAAGCTGGACGTGACCGACCCGGATGCGGGTCAGGCTTCGTTCAACTCGGTAACTGACCAAGCCGGTGATCACGGCAAGTTCTCGATCGATGCCAACGGCAACTGGACCTACTCGCTGAACAACAGCGACACGAAGGTGCAAGCCCTCGCCGTCGGCGAAACGCTTACCGAGAAGTTCACAGTCACCACGATTGACGGTACGAAGGCCGAAGTCGTTGTCACCATCAACGGCACGAACGACGATCCCAAGCTGTCGGGTGAACTGATCGGTACGGTGACCGAAGACGGTACGAAGACCGCCAACGGTCAGTTGACCGTGAGCGACGTCGACACTTCCGACACCCACACCTACTCCGTCGTCGGCGCCACCACCGGCACCTACGGCTCCTTTGCCGTCGACGCGAATGGCAAGTGGACCTACACGCTCGACAATGACGCCGCCCAGGCGCTCAAGAACGGTGACGTCAAGACCGAAACCTACACGGTCCAAGTCAGCGACGGCCACGGCGGTTTCGACACGCAGACGATTACTGTCACGATCAACGGCGCCGACGACGGCGCGGTGGTGACTCCTTCAAAGCCGGGCGATGACCTGGGCTCGGTGACCGAAGACAAGACGCTCACCACGGGCGGCAAGCTGGACGTCACCGATCCGGATGCTGGCCAAGCTTCGTTTAATGCCGTCACCGATCAGAACGGCGATCACGGCAAGTTCTCCATTGATGCCGATGGCAAGTGGACCTACTCGCTGAACAACCTCGACCCGAAGGTGCAAGCCCTCGCCGTCGGCGAGACGCTTACCGAGAAGTTCACCGTCACCACGATTGACGGTACTAAGGCCGAAGTCGTTGTCACCATCAACGGCACGAACGATGATCCCAAGCTGTCTGGCGAACTGACCGGTACGGTGACCGAAGACGGTACGAAGACGGCCAACGGTCAATTGACCGTGAGCGATGTCGACACTACCGACACCCATACCTACTCGGTCGTCGGCGCAGCTATGGGAACCTACGGTTCTTTCGCCGTAGACGCCAACGGCAAGTGGACTTACACGCTCGACAATGACGCCGCCCAGGCGTTGAAGAATGGCGACGTCAAGACCGAGACCTACACGGTCCAAGTCAGCGACGGCCATGGCGGTTTCGACGAGCAAACCATCACGGTCACCATCAACGGCGCCGACGACGGCGCGGTGGTGACGCCTTCCAAGCCGGGCGATGACCTGGGCTCGGTGACGGAAGACAAGACGCTCACCACCGGCGGCAAGCTGGACGTGACCGACCCCGATGCGGGCCAGGCCTCGTTCAACTCGGTAACTGACCAAGCCGGTGATCACGGCAAGTTCTCCATCGATGCCGACGGCAAGTGGACGTACTCGCTCAACAACCTTGATCCGAAGGTGCAAGCCCTGGCAGTCGGCGAAACGTTGACCGAGAAGTTCACGGTCACGACGATTGACGGCACGAAGGCCGAAGTCGTGGTGACGATCAACGGCACCAACGACGATCCGAAGCTGTCGGGCGAATTGACTGGCACCGTCACGGAAGACGGTATCAAGACGGCCAACGGCCAACTCTCGGTCTCCGACGTTGACACTTCAGACACCCACACCTACTCGGTCGTGGGCGCCACCACTGGCACCTACGGCTCCTTCGCCGTGGACGCCAACGGCAAGTGGACCTACACGCTGGATAACGACGCCGCCCAGGCGCTCAAGAACGGTGACGTCAAGACCGAGACCTACACGGTCCAGGTCAGCGACGGCCATGGCGGCTTTGCCGAACAGACCATCACCGTCACGATCAACGGCGCCGACGACGGTGCGGTAGTGACTCCTTCCAAGCCGGGCGATGACCTCGGCTCGGTGACCGAAGACAAGACGCTCACCACGGGCGGCAAGCTGGACGTCACCGATCCGGATGCTGGCCAAGCTTCGTTTAATGCCGTCACCGATCAGAACGGTGATCACGGCAAGTTCTCCATTGATGCCGATGGCAAGTGGACCTACTCGCTCAACAACCTCGACCCGAAGGTGCAAGCTTTGGCGGTCGGCGAAACGTTGGCCGAGAAGTTCACGGTCACCACCATCGACGGCACGAAGGCCGAAGTCGTGGTGACGATCAATGGCACGAACGACGATCCCAAGCTGTCGGGTGAGCTGACCGGCACGGTGACCGAAGACGGTACGAAGACCGCCAACGGCCAACTCTCAGTCTCCGACGTCGACACTTCCGACACCCACACCTACTCCGTCGTCGGTGCCACCACCGGCACCTACGGCTCGTTCGCCGTGGACGCCAACGGCAAGTGGACATACACGCTCGACAATGACGCTGCCCAGGCGCTGAAGAACGGCGACGTCAAGACCGAGACGTACACGGTCCAAGTCAGCGATGGCCACGGCGGCTTTGCCGAACAGACCATCACCGTCACCATCAACGGCGCCGATGATGGCGCAGTGGTGACCCCATCCAAACCGGGTGATGATCTGGGCTCGGTAACCGAAGACAAGACGCTGACCACCGGTGGCAAGCTGGACGTGACCGACCCGGATGCGGGTCAGGCTTCGTTTAATGCCGTCACCGATCAGAACGGTGATCACGGCAAGTTCTCCATCGATGCCGATGGCAAGTGGACGTACTCGCTCAACAACCTCGACCCGAAGGTGCAAGCTCTGGCGGTCGGCGAGACGTTGACCGAGAAGTTCACGGTCACCACCATCGACGGCACGAAGGCCGAAGTCGTTGTCACCATCAACGGCACTAACGACGATCCGAAACTGTCGGGTGAACTCACCGGCACGGTGACCGAAGACGGTACGAAGACGGCCAACGGTCAACTCTCGGTCTCCGACGTCGACACTTCCGACACCCACACCTACTCCGTCCTCGGTGCTAGCACTGGCACCTACGGCTCCTTCGCCGTGGACGCCAACGGCAAGTGGACCTACACGCTGGATAACGACGCCGCCCAAGCGTTGAAGAATGGCGACGTCAAGACCGAGACTTACACGGTCCAGGTCAGCGATGGCCACGGCGGCTTTGCCGAACAGACCATCACCGTCACCATCAACGGCGTCGATGATGGAGCAGTGGTGACCCCGTCCAAGCCGGGTGATGATCTGGGCTCCGTGACCGAAGACAAGACGCTGACGACCGGTGGCAAGTTGGACGTCACCGATCCGGATGCGGGCCAAGCCTCGTTCAACTCGGTCACTGACCAAGCCGGTGATCACGGAAAGTTCTCGATCGATGCCGATGGCAAGTGGACGTACTCGCTGAACAATCTCGACCCAAAGGTTCAGGCCTTGGCGGTCGGCGAGACATTGACTGAGACGTTCACGGTTACGACGGTAGACGGCACGAAGGCCGAAGTCGTGGTGACGATCAATGGCACCAATGACGATCCCAAGCTGTCGGGTGAACTCACGGGCACAGTAACGGAAGACGGTACGAAGACCGCCAACGGTCAACTCGCGGTCTCCGACGTTGACACTACCGACACCCACACCTACTCCGTCCTCGGTGCAACGACCGGCACCTACGGCTCGTTCGCTGTCGACGCAAACGGCAAGTGGACCTACACGCTGGATAACGACGCCGCCCAGGCGCTGAAGAACGGCGACGTCAAGACCGAGACTTACACGGTCCAAGTCAGCGACGGCCACGGCGGTTTCGACACGCAAAGCATCACCGTCACGATCAACGGCGCCGACGACGGCGCGGTGGTGACCCCGTCCAAGCCGGGCGATGACCTCGGCTCGGTGACGGAAGACAAGACGCTGACGGCGGGCGGCAAGCTGGACGTGACCGACCCGGATGCGGGTCAGGCCTCGTTTAATGCCGTCACCGATCAGAACGGTGACCACGGCAAATTCTCCATTGATGCCGATGGCAAGTGGACCTACTCGCTCAACAATCTCGACTCGAAGGTGCAAGCCCTGGCGGTCGGCGAGACGCTTACCGAGAAGTTCACGGTTACGACCGTGGACGGCACGAAGGCCGAAGTCGTGGTGACCATCAATGGCACCAACGACGATCCGAAGCTCTCGGGCGAACTCACCGGTACGGTGACCGAAGACGGTACGAAGACCGCCAACGGTCAATTGACCGTGAGCGATGTCGACACTTCCGACACCCACACCTACTCGGTCGTCGGCGCAGCTACGGGAACCTATGGTTCTTTCGCCGTAGACGCCAACGGCAAGTGGACCTACACGCTGGATAACGACGCCGCCCAAGCGCTGAAGAACGGCGACGTTAAGACCGAGACTTACACGGTCCAGGTCAGCGACGGCCACGGTGGTTTCGACACACAGAAAATCACTGTCACCATCAACGGCGCCGATGATGGCGCGGTGGTGACCCCGTCCAAGCCGGGCGATGACCTGGGCTCGGTGACGGAAGACAAGACGCTCACCACCGGCGGCAAGCTGGACGTGACCGACCCGGATGCGGGTCAGGCTTCGTTTAATGCCGTCACCGATCAGAACGGCGATCACGGCAAATTCTCCATTGATGCCGATGGCAAGTGGACCTACTCACTCAACAATCTCGACCCGAAGGTTCAGGCCTTGGCGGTCGGAGAAACGTTGACTGAGAAGTTCACGGTTACGACCGTGGACGGCACGAAGGCCGAAGTCGTGGTGACGATCAATGGCACGAACGACGATCCGAAGCTCTCGGGCGAACTGACTGGCACGGTGACCGAAGACGGAACCAAGACCGCCAACGGTCAATTGACCGTGAGCGACGTCGACACTACCGACACCCACTCCTACTCGGTCGTCGGCGCAGCTACGGGTACCTACGGCTCCTTTGCCGTGGACGCAAACGGCAAGTGGACCTACACGCTGGATAACGACGCCGCCCAAGCGCTGAAGAACGGTGACGTTAAGACCGAGACCTACACGGTCCAGGTCAGCGACGGCCATGGCGGTTTCGACGAGCAAACCATCACTGTCACGATCAATGGCGCCGACGACGGCGCGGTCGTGACGCCTTCCAAGCCGGGCGATGACCTCGGCTCGGTGACCGAAGACAAGACGCTCACCACGGGCGGCAAGCTGGACGTGACCGACCCCGACGCGGGCCAAGCTTCGTTTAATACCGTCACCGATCAGAACGGCGATCACGGCAAGTTCTCCATCGACGCTGACGGCAAGTGGACGTACTCGCTCAACAACCTCGACCCGAAGGTGCAAGCCTTGGCCGTCGGCGAGACGTTGACCGAGAAGTTCACGGTTACGACGGTAGATGGCACGAAGGCCGAAGTCGTGGTCACCATTAACGGTACCAACGACGATCCGAAGCTGTCCGGTGAACTCACCGGTACGGTGACCGAAGACGGCACGAAGACGGCCAACGGTCAGTTGACCGTGAGCGATGTCGACACTTCCGACACCCATACCTACTCGGTCGTCGGCGCTACCACCGGCACCTACGGTTCCTTCGCCGTCGATACCAACGGCAAGTGGACCTACACACTCGACAACGGCGCCGCCCAAGCACTCAAGACCGGCGACGTCAAAACCGAGACCTACACGGTCCAGGTCAGCGACGGCCATGGCGGTTTCGACGAGCAAACCATCACTGTCACTATCAACGGTGCCGATGACGGCGCGGTCGTGACGCCTTCCAAGCCGGACGATGACCTCGGCTCGGTGACCGAAGACAAGACGCTCACCACGGGCGGCAAGCTGGACGTGACCGACCCCGACGCGGGCCAAGCTTCGTTTAATACCGTCACCGATCAGAACGGCGATCACGGCAAATTCTCCATCGATGCTGACGGCAAGTGGACGTACTCGCTCAACAACCTCGATCCGAAGGTTCAGGCCTTGGCGGTCGGCGAAACGTTGACGGAGACGTTCACGGTCACCACTATCGACGGCACGAAGGCCGAAGTCGTGGTGACGATCAATGGCACTAACGACGATCCCAAGCTGTCGGGTGAACTCACCGGCACGGTGACCGAAGACGGTACGAAGACCGCCAACGGCCAACTCTCGGTCTCCGACGTCGACACCACCGACACCCACGCCTACTCCGTCGTCGGCGCTACCACCGGTACCTACGGCTCCTTCGCCGTGGACGCCAACGGCAAGTGGACCTACACGCTCGACGATGACGCCGCTCAGGCGCTCAAGAACGGTGACGTCAAAACCGAGACCTACACGGTCCAGGTCAGCGATGGCCATGGCGGTTTCGACGAGCAAACCATCACCGTCACGATCAACGGCGCCGACGACGGCGCAGTCGTGACGCCTTCCAAGCCGGGCGATGACCTCGGCTCGGTGACGGAAGACAAGACGCTCACCACCGGCGGCAAGCTGGACGTAACCGACCCCGATGCCGGCCAAGCTTCGTTCAACTCGGTAACTGACCAAGCCGGTGATCACGGCAAGTTCTCGATCGATGCCAACGGCAACTGGACCTACTCGCTGAACAACAGCGACCCGAAGGTGCAAGCCCTCGCCGTCGGCGAAACGCTTACCGAGAAGTTCACCGTCACCACGATTGACGGTACGAAGGCTGAAGTCGTAGTCACCATCAACGGCACGAACGACGATCCGAAGCTCTCGGGCGAACTCACCGGTACGGTGACCGAAGACGGTACGAAGACCGCCAACGGTCAGTTGACCGTGAGCGATGTCGACACTTCCGACACCCACACCTACTCGGTCGTCGGCGCCACCACCGGTACCTACGGCTCCTTTGCCGTGGACGCAAACGGCAAGTGGACCTACACGCTCGACAATGACGCAGCGCAGGCGTTGAAGGACGGCGACGTCAAGACCGAGACCTACACGGTCCAAGTCAGCGATGGCCACGGCGGCTTTGCCGAACAGACCATCACCGTCACCATCAACGGCGCCGACGACGGCGCGGTGGTGACGCCTTCCAAGCCGGGCGATGACCTGGGCTCGGTGACGGAAGACAAGACGCTCACCACCGGCGGCAAGCTGGACGTGACCGACCCGGATGCGGGTCAGGCTTCGTTTAATGCCGTCACCGATCAGAACGGCGATCACGGCAAATTCTCCATTGATGCCGATGGCAAGTGGACCTACTCACTCAACAATCTCGACCCGAAGGTTCAGGCCTTGGCGGTCGGAGAAACGTTGACTGAGACGTTCACGGTTACGACGGTAGATGGCACGAAGGCCGAGGTCGTAGTGACGATCAACGGCACTAACGACGATCCGAAACTGTCGGGTGAACTCACCGGTACGGTGACCGAAGACGGTACGAAGACCGCCAACGGTCAGTTGACCGTGAGCGACGTCGACACTTCCGACACCCACACCTACTCGGTCGTCGGCGCCACCACCGGTACCTACGGCTCCTTTGCCGTGGACGCAAACGGCAAGTGGACCTACACGCTCGACAATGACGCAGCGCAGGCGTTGAAGGACGGCGACGTCAAGACCGAGACCTACACGGTCCAAGTCAGCGATGGCCACGGCGGCTTTGCCGAACAGACCATCACCGTCACCATCAACGGCGCCGACGACGGCGCGGTGGTGACGCCTTCCAAGCCGGGCGATGACCTGGGCTCGGTGACGGAAGACAAGACGCTCACCACTGGCGGCAAGCTGGACGTCACCGATCCGGATGCTGGCCAAGCTTCGTTTAATGCCGTCACCGATCAGAACGGTGATCACGGCAAGTTCTCCATCGATGCTGACGGCAAGTGGACGTACTCGCTCAACAACCTCGATCCGAAGGTGCAAGCCTTGGCGGTCGGCGAGACGTTGACTGAGAAGTTCACCGTCACGACGATTGACGGCACGAAGGCCGAAGTCGTGGTCACCATCAACGGCACCAACGATGATCCGAAGTTGTCCGGCGAACTCACCGGCACGGTGACCGAAGACGGTACGAAGACGGCCAACGGCCAACTCTTGGTCTCCGACGTTGACACTACCGACACCCACACCTACTCGGTGCTCGGTGCCACCACCGGCACCTACGGCTCGTTCGCCGTGGACGCAAACGGCAAGTGGACCTACACGCTGGATAACGACGCCGCCCAGGCGCTGAAGAACGGCGACGTCAAGACCGAGACTTACACGGTCCAGGTCAGCGACGGCCACGGTGGTTTCGACACACAGAAAATCACTGTCACCATCAACGGCGCCGATGACGGCGCGGTCGTGACCCCGTCCAAGCCGGGTGATGATCTGGGCTCCGTGACCGAAGACAAGACGCTCACCACCGGCGGCAAGCTGGACGTGACTGATCCGGATGCAGGTCAGGCTTCGTTCAACTCGGTAACTGACCAAGCTGGTGATCACGGCAAGTTCTCCATCGATGCCGATGGCAAGTGGACGTACTCGCTCAACAACCTCGACCCGAAGGTGCAAGCTCTGGCGGTCGGCGAGACGTTGACCGAGAAGTTCACGGTCACCACCATCGACGGCACGAAGGCCGAGGTCGTTGTCACCATCAATGGCACTAACGATGATCCCAAGCTGTCTGGCGAACTGACAGGCACGGTGACCGAAGACGGAACCAAGACCGCCAACGGTCAGTTGACCGTGAGCGATGTCGACACTACCGACACCCACACCTACTCCGTCCTCGGCGCCACGACCGGCACCTACGGTTCCTTCGCCGTGGACGCCAACGGCAAGTGGACCTATACCCTCGACAACGACGCCGCCCAAGCACTCAAGACCGGCGACGTCAAGACCGAGACTTACACGGTCCAGGTCAGCGATGGCCACGGCGGTTTCGACTCGCAGAAAATCACCGTCACCATCAACGGCGCCGACGACGGCGCGACCATCACGCCGTCGGTGCCGGGCGCGGACGCTGGAACCGTCAAGGAAGACACGACCTACTCCACCGGCGGCAAGCTGAACGTCACCGATCCCGATGCCGGCGAAGCCGTCTTCAAGGTTCAGACAAACGCGCCGGGTGAACACGGCAAGTTCTCGATCGATGCCAACGGCAACTGGACCTACTCGCTGAACAACACCGACACGAAGGTGCAAGCCCTCGCCGTCGGCGAGACGCTTACCGAGAAGTTCACCGTCACCACTGCCGATGGCACGACCGGCGTCGTCACGGTCACCATCCAAGGCACTAACGACGCCCCGGCCATCTCGGGCGCGGCATCTGGCGCCGTGACCGAGGACGCGGCGACCTCAATCTCTGGCCAATTGGCGGTCACCGACGTCGACACGAGCGACACGCACACCTGGTCCGTCAGCAACGATGGCAAGGGCCAATACGGCTCTTTCTCGGTCGACGCCAACGGCAAGTGGACGTACAACCTGGATAATGCCAGCGCCAAGGTCCAAGCTTTGGCCGCTGGCCAGCAAGTGACCGACTCCATCACTGTGACCGTCAACGACGGCCACAACGGCACGGCCACGCAGGTCATTACGATCACGGTGACCGGCTCCAATGACCTTCCGTCCGTCACGGGCGCGGCAACCGGAGCCGTCACCGAAGACCTGACCAAAACGACTTCGGGGCAATTGAAGGCCGTTGACGTCGACGCCACCGACACTCACACGTGGTCGATCCCCGGCGATGGCAAGGCCACCTACGGCACCTTCTCCGTCGACGCGACCGGCAAGTGGACCTACAACCTGGATAACACCAGCGCCAAGGTCCAAGCCCTGGCGGCTGGCCAGCAGGTGACCGACACCATCACCGTGACCGTCGACGACGGCCACGGCGGGACGGCGCAGCAGGTCATCACGATTACCATCACGGGTGCAAACGACGCGCCCACTATCACAGGCGCAGCAACCGGCGCGGTGGTTGAGGACGGTATCAAGACCATCAACGGCCAACTGACGGCCGTTGACGTCGACGCCACCGACACTCACACGTGGTCAATCCCCGGCGATGGCAAGGCCACCTACGGCACCTTCTCTGTCGACGCGACCGGCAAGTGGACCTACAACCTGGACAACACCAGCGCCAAGGTCCAAGCCCTGGCGGCTGGCCAGCAGGTGACCGACACCATCACCGTG
>NZ_JBIBIB010000005.1:0-140992 GCF_042957345.1 Achromobacter sp. NPDC008082 | reverse complement strand
CGCGACCGGCAAGTGGACCTACAACCTGGACAACACCAGCGCCAAGGTCCAAGCCCTGGCGGCTGGCCAGCAGGTGACCGACACCATCACCGTGACCGTCGACGACGGCCATGGCGGCACGGCGCAGCAGGTCATTACCATCACCGTCACGGGTTCCAACGACGCCCCGACGATCTCGGGCGCATCGACGGGCGCGGTCACGGAAGATGCTGCGCAAAGCAGCATCTCGGGTCAGTTGGCCAAGACCGACGTGGACGCTACCGACACGCACACCTGGTCTGTCAACAACGCGGGCAAGGGTACGTACGGCACCTTCTCCGTCGACGCGACCGGTAAGTGGACCTACAACCTGGACAACACCAGCGCCAAGGTCCAAGCCCTGGCGGCTGGCCAGCAGGTGACCGACACCATCACCGTGACCGTTGATGACGGCCATGGCGGGACGGCGCAGCAGGTCATTACCATCACTGTCACCGGTTCCAACGACGCCCCGACCATCTCGGGCGCATCGACGGGCGCGGTCACGGAAGATGCCCCGCAAAGCAGCATCTCGGGCCAGTTGTCCAAGACTGACGTTGACGCTACCGACACGCATACCTGGTCGGTGAACAACGCGGGCAAGGGTACGTACGGCACCTTCTCCGTCGACGCGACTGGCAAGTGGACCTACAACCTGGACAACACCAGCGCCAAGGTCCAAGCCCTGGCGGCTGGCCAGCAAGTGACCGACACCATCACCGTGACCGTTGACGACGGCCATGGCGGCACGGCGCAACAGGTCATCACCATCACCGTCACCGGTTCCAACGACGCGCCCACGATCTCGGGCGCATCGACGGGTGCCGTCACGGAAGATGCCCCGCAAAGCAGCATCTCGGGTCAGTTGGCCAAGACCGACGTGGACGCTACCGACACGCACACCTGGTCTGTCAACAACGCGGGCAAGGGTACATACGGCACCTTCTCCGTCGACGCAACCGGCAAGTGGACGTACAACCTGGACAACACCAGCGCCAAGGTCCAAGCCCTGGCGGCTGGCCAGCAAGTCACCGACACCATCACCGTGACCGTCGACGACGGCCATGGCGGGACGGCGCAGCAGGTCATCACCATCACCGTCACTGGGTCCAACGACGCCCCGACGATCTCGGGCGCATCGACGGGCGCGGTCACGGAAGATGCTGCGCAAAGCAGCATCTCGGGTCAGTTGGCCAAGACCGACGTGGACGCCACCGATACGCATACCTGGTCGGTGAACAACGCGGGCAAGGGCACGTACGGCACCTTCTCTGTCGACGCAACCGGCAAGTGGACCTACAGCCTGGACAACACCAGCGCCAAGGTCCAAGCCCTGGCGGCTGGCCAGCAAGTCACCGACACCATCACCGTGACCGTTGATGACGGCCATGGCGGGACGGCGCAGCAGGTCATCACCATCACCGTCACCGGCTCCAACGACGCGCCCACGATATCGGGCGCATCGACGGGCGCGGTCACGGAAGATGCTGCGCAAAGCAGCATCTCGGGCCAGTTGGCCAAGACCGACGTGGACGCCACCGATACGCACACCTGGTCTGTCAACAACGCTGGCAAGGGTACGTACGGCACCTTCTCCGTCGACGCGACCGGCAAGTGGACCTACAACCTGGACAACACCAGCGCCAAGGTCCAAGCCCTGGCGGCTGGCCAGCAGGTGACCGACACCATCACCGTGACGGTCGATGACGGCCATGGCGGGACGGCGCAGCAGGTCATCACCATCACCGTCACGGGTTCCAACGACGCCCCGACCATCTCGGGCGCATCGACGGGCGCGGTCACGGAAGATGCTGCACAAAGCAGCATCTCGGGTCAGTTGTCCAAGACCGACGTGGACGCTACCGACACGCACACCTGGTCTGTCAACAACGCTGGCAAGGGTACGTACGGCACCTTCTCCGTCGACGCAACCGGCAAGTGGACCTATAACCTGGACAACACCAGCGCCAAGGTCCAAGCCCTGGCGGCTGGCCAGCAAGTCACCGACACCATCACCGTGACCGTCGACGACGGCCATGGCGGCACGGCGCAACAGGTCATTACCATCACCGTCACGGGTTCCAACGACGCCCCGACCATCGGTGGCGTGACGACGGGCGCGGTGAAGGAAGATGGCACGCAGGTGATCACCGGCCAACTCACCAAGGCCGATGTCGACGCCACCGACACGCATACCTGGTCCGTGAACAACGCGGGCAAGGGTACGTACGGCACGCTGACGGTCGACGCCACCGGCAAGTGGACCTACACGCTGGATAACGCCAACGCCAAGGTGCAAGCGCTGGCCGATGGCCAGCAAGTGACCGACACCATCACCGTGACCGTCGACGACGGCCATGGCGGCACGGCGCAGCAGGTTGTCACGATTACGGTCACCGGCACGAACGATGCCCCGACCATCGGCGGCGTCGTCAGCGGCGGCGTGACTGAGGACGGCACGCAAGTGGTCAGCGGCCAACTGACCAAGACGGATGTCGATACCACCGACACCCACACCTGGACGCTGAACAACGCCGGCAAGGGCACGTACGGCTCCTTTGTCGTGGACGCGACCGGCAAGTGGACGTACACGCTGGACAACGCCAACGCCAAGGTTCAGGCGCTGGCCGATGGCCAGAAGGTGACCGACACCATCACCGTGACCATCAATGACGGCCACGGCGGCACGGCGACCCAGGTCATCACCGTGACGGTCACCGGTTCCAACGATGCGCCAACCATTGCCGGCACGGCGGCGGGCGCCGTGAAGGAAGACGGCACGCTGAGCACCACGGGCCAGCTGACCAAGACCGACGTCGACACGACCGATACGCACACCTGGTCGGTCAGCAATAACGGCGCGGGCACGTATGGCACGTTTACGGTCGACAGCTCGGGCAAGTGGACCTACACGCTGAACAACACCAGCGCCAACGTCCAGGGCTTGAAGGAAGGCCAGCAGGTGACTGACACCATCACAGTGACCGTCAACGACGGCCATGGCGGGACGGCGCAATTGCCGGTCACCGTCACCATCACTGGCACGAACGACGCGCCGGTGATCACCGGCCAGACGTCCGGCACAGTGACCGAGGACTACTCCCTGTCCACCAGCGGCAAGCTGACCGTGGTGGATGCGGACGTGGGCCAAAGCGGCGTGGTTGCGCAGACCAATGTGGTGGGCCAGTACGGCACGTTCTCGATCGACGCCAACGGCAACTGGACGTACACGCTGAACAACAGCCTGCCGGCGGTGCAAAACCTGCCCGCTGGCGCCACGCTCTCGGAATCGTTCAACGTCGTCACGGGGGACGGTACAACGGTGCAGCCGATCTCGGTGTCGATTGTGGGCACGAACGACGCGCCAGTCGCCGCGGACAACTCCGCCAATGTGGAAATTGGCACCAGCCATGTCTTCACGGTGGCCGAGTTCAATTTCAGCGACGGCGCGGAAGGCAACGCCCTGCAAAGCGTGATCATCTCGCGCCTGCCCACCGATGGCACGTTGACGCTCAACGGCAGCCCCGTCGCGCTGAACACGGCCGTGTCGGCCGCGGACATCGCGGCAGGCAAGCTCGTCTTTACGCCGTCGGCCAATGGCCTGGATACCTCGATCGGGTTCCAGGTGCGCGATACCGGCGGCACCGACCATGGCGGCCAGAACACGTCCGGCACGTACAACTTCGTCTTGAACACCAACAATGTGGTGACGGGCGAAAACGTCGGCAGCGGCACGGGCACCACGCCGGTGCTGAATGGCGGGTCGGGCGATGACATCATCCTGGGCGACAAGGGCGGCACGGTCGTGACCGTGGAGCCGGGCAAGAACTACAACATCGCCCTGGTCGTGGATACGTCGGGCAGTATGGCGTACAAGCTGGACGGTTCCACCTCCGGCTCGGGCCAGTCGCGCATTGCGCTCGTCAAGGACGCGCTGACGAACCTGGCCAACCAATTGGTCGGCCATGACGGCATCGTCAACGTCACGCTGATTGGTTTTGCGACGTCGGCGGGTACGCCGGTGACGTTGCAGAATCTGACGTCGTCGAATGTGCAGACCTTGCTGAACGCCATCAACAACCTGTCGGCGACGGGCGGCACGAACTACGAAGCGGCCTTCAACAGCGCCGTGTCGTGGTTCAACGGCCAGACGGCGGCGGGCAAGTCGGTGGCGAACGGTTATGAAAACGTCACGTTCTTCCTGACCGATGGCGACCCAACCTACTACATCAAGAGCAACGGCTCGACGGGCGGCGACGGCAGCACCACCGACCAGACCACGGTGCAGGAATCGGTGAATGGGTTCGCGCCGCTGTCTAACCTGAGCACCGTGCACGGCATCGGCATCGGCAACGGGGTCAACGAAGACTACCTGCGCTTGTTCGACAACACGGGCAGCACGGGTGGCGCGGTGACGACCTACGCCAGTTTCGGTAACGGCTCCAGCACCAGCACCATCGCCAACTTCAACTCCAGCTCGGGCTGGAGCAACATTGGCAGCTGGACGGTTTCCGGTACAAGCAATGGCGGTTCAGTAAGCCGCGTCAGCAACGACTACATCCGCATCATCGATACCGCTGGCGGCACCAGCACCAACGCCATTACGCCAACGTTCAACTACTCCGGCTTCGGCAAGATGAGCTTCTCGGCGGCCACGGGCAGCTTCAACACCGGTGACGTGTTCACGTGGTCGTTGCAGTTGCAGAAGGCCGACGGCAGCTGGATCACCGTCGACAAGGGCAGCATCACCAGCGCCATGTCGAACTGGACGACGATCACGACCAATACGTACGCAGGCGGCACCTACCGCTTTGTGTTCGACGTGGCCGACAACACCTCGGGCAGCAGCAACGCCACGGTGTATATCGACGATATCGTGCGTACGAATTATTCGGCCAGCAATGTCATCGCTGCCCCGGGCGGCGATGTGGATATCGTGCTCAAGGGTGAAGACCTGGCCGCCGCCCTGCAAAGCGGCAGCTCCAGCACCGACCCGGCCGTGGTGGGTAACGACGTCATCAACGGCGGCGCCGGCAACGACATCATCTTTGGCGACACGATCAATACCGATCACCTTGCCTGGGGCACGGTCGCCGCCGGTTCGCATGATGGCCAAGGCCTGAAGGCGTTGCAGGACTTCCTGGCTTACCAGAACGGCCATGCCGCAACCACCACCGAGATCTACGACTACCTGAAGGCCAACCACGCGCAGTTCAACCTGACGGATGATCTGCGCGGCGGGGACGACACCGTCCACGGCGGCACGGGCGACGACATCATCTACGGCCAGGGCGGCAACGACACCCTGTACGGCGATGATGGCAACGACATCCTCTACGGCGGCTCGGGCAACGACTACCTGCATGGTGGCGCGGGCAACGACGTGCTGGATGGCGGTTCGGGCGCCGACACGCTGATTGGCGGCAAGGGTGACGACACGCTCTACGGCGGCGCGGGCAGCGACACGTTCAAGTTCGAGCTGAACGATCAAGGCACCGTGGGCGCCCCTGCGGTTGACACGATCAAGGACTTCTCTGCCGACACCATCGCCAATGGCGGCGACGTGCTGGATCTGAAGGATCTGCTGATTGGCGAGAAGGATGGCACGCTGACGCAGTACCTGAACATCCACAAGGAAGGCAACAACACGGTCATCGACATCAACACCAAGGGCCAGATTGCCCAAGGCGCTGATCAGAAGATCGTGCTGGAAAATGTGGACCTGACGAACAATGGCGCGCTGAGCAACCAGGCCATCATCAATGACCTGCTGCAAAAGGGGAAGCTGAACGTCGACCACAGCTAAGCCATAGGGCGGCAAAGGGCGGGCCGGCCACGGCCCTGCCCCTTTGCTCGCCAGCATTTTTTCCTCTGGCATGTCTGCGAGAGCCGGAAAAATGTGAAAATCCGTTTCATGTCCTCGACTCACCGTTTCCGCGGCTTGGTGACCCTGTGCCGATTGGTGCTGCTATGCCTGGCTTGCGTCTGGGGCGGCAGCTTTGCGCTCGAGGTAAGTTCCGATCGTCTGCAAAGCCTGGCCGCCAGCCGCTATGGCGCCAAGGGTGCGAAGTCGGTCGGGAACTGGCTACAGTTGTTGCGCGCCCCGCCGCCCGCACTGGAACGCGACCGTCTCACGACGGCGAATGATTTTTGGAATCGGGCGCTGCTGTCTGGCGAAGACGCCACCATCTGGGGGCAGGCCGACTACTGGGCGACGCCGCTGGAATCGCTGGGCAAGGGCGCGGGCGACTGCGAAGACTACGTCATCGGCAAGTACTTCACGTTGCTGGCGATGGGCGTACCCGCCAACAAGCTGCGCTTCATCTATGTTCGCGCGCGTGTCGGCGGCCCGGCCAGCAGCAGCCAGGTGGCCCACATGGTGCTGGGCTATTACGAAACGCCAAATGCGGTTCCGCTGGTGCTGGACAGCCTGATTTCTACCATTCTGCCCGCCACGCAGCGCCGCGACCTGACGCCGGTGTTCAGCTTCAATGCCGACGGGGTCTACGTGGATGGCAAACCCGCCGCGCCGGTTGATCGGCTCAGCCGCTGGCGTGATCTACTTCAACGCATGGATCGGGAAGGCATCCGCCCCTGATCGCCGGAAACAAGACTATGTCCATACTTCGACAGCTACTGCTCAGCGTGACCTTGGCCATTGGCGTCATCTTGCTGGGTACGTTGGCGCTCAGCGTGAACTCGGCGCGTGAATACCTGTCGGGCCAATTGCAGGTGCAAAGTACCGACGCGGCGGTGTCGCTGGCGCTGTCCTTGTCACAGCCCGCCAATAACGACCCCGTGCTTCAGGAACTGCTGGTGTCGGCGTTGTATGACGGCGGCCATTTTTCGCTGGTGCGGTTAACCGACCCTGACGGCAAGGTGCTGATCGAACGCAAGTCTACCGCCACGCCGAACGCGGTACCCGCCTGGTTCCAGAAGCTGGCGCCGCTGGACACGCAATCGGCCAGCCACGCGGTCAGCGACGGCTGGCGCCAGATTGGCGAAGTGACGCTCACCGCCAACGACGCCTATGCCTGGGAAGCCTTGTGGCGCAGCAGCTTGAAGATGATTGCGCTGGTGGTGGGCGCGGGCGTGCTGTGGGCTGTGTTCGCGTTCGTGCTGGTGGGCTGGATCAAGAACCGCCTGCTGCGGGAAATCAGCGACCACGTGCGCAGCATTGGCCAGGACACGCCGCCCGAGCAGGTGGAAGCGCGCGTGCCGGAATTGTCGGGCGTGGTGCAGGCGTTGAATCAGACGCGTGAACGCGTGTACGCCAGCGTCGAGGAACAAAACGCCAAGATCGAATCGCTGGAGCTGGAACTTAACCAGGACCCGGTGACGGGCTTGCCCAACCGCAAGTACTTCGTCAACGAGTTCCGGCGCGCGCTGGAAGATCCGTCCGCCAAGCGCGGCGGACATGTGCTGGTGTTCCGCCAACGTGATCTGGCCGACCTGAACCGCCACATGCCGCGCGAGTTCATCGACCAGTGGCTGCGCGCCGCGTGCGAACGTATTCAAGGCACGCTGAAGTCCTTGAATGTGGCCGCCCCCTTGCTGGCTCGTCTGAATGGATCTGACTTTGCGTTGCTGCTGCCTAATTGCGCGGCGCCCCAGGCGATGATGGTTGCCGAACGGCTGCGCGCAGATTTGCACGCCTCGCGCATCCCGGTGGGCGAAGGCCATCTCTGCCGCTGGGCGTCGGCCATGACGGATTACAGCCAGGGCAATCAGGCCGGCCCTGTGCTGGCGCGCCTGGACTTCGGGCTGATGCGCGCCGAAAGCGCCAACAATGATCATGTCGTGATTGCAGGCGCGACCGACATGCAGTCGCCGTCGGAATCGGGCGAACGGGCATGGAAGGACGCGATTCTGACCGCGCTGGAAGACAAGCATTTCGAACTGGCGACGGAGCCTTTGCTGGCTGCTGACGGCGGCACGGTGCGCACCGAAGCGATGCTGATGCTGCGCACGGCCCCCGACCAGGAGGCCATTCCCGCTACGCTGTTCATTCCGCCCGCGGTGCGGCTGGACCTAGTGGCCGATTGCGATCTGGAATCCGTGCGCTTGGGGTTGGATTGGCTGGCAAGCCACGACGGCGAATTGGCGGTGCGCGTCGCCCTGCCCTCGTTGCGTGGCCAGAAGTTCTTCCGCCAGCTGGCGCTGCTGCTGACGGAACGCCGCCCGCTGGCGCATCGTTTGTTCCTGGAAATCGATGCGCACGGTCTGGTGGAATGCCACGAACAAATCGCTACGCTCGCCCGCGTGGCGTCGGAATTCGGCGCGCATATCGGCGTGCGCCGGCTGGCGCAGCAGTTTGGCGCGGTGGCCCAACTGCATACGCTGCCGCTGTCCTACGTGAAGCTGGGGGGTGGTTTTGTGGGCGGCATGTCGCAAAGCCCGGGCAGCCAGCAGTTGACGGCCTCGGTGCTTGAGACCGCCCGCACGCTGAACATTGCGGTGTATGCCGAAGACGTGCCAGATGCCGAAACGCGGCGCATCCTGGCCAGCCTGGGTATCACCATCATGCGCGGGCCGGGCGTCAAGCCGGCGCCAGGCGCTACTTCTTGACCTGCTGATACAGCGGCATCACCTGCTGCGCGGCGGCCTGCAAGTCAGTAATACGCGAGGCCGCCGACGGGTGCGTAGACAGGATTTCGGGCGGCGCGTTGCCGGAGTCCGCTGCGCCCATCTTCTGCCACAGCGTGACGGCGGCGCGTGGGTCAAAGCCCGCGCGGGCCGCCAGTTCCACGCCCATGCGATCCGCTTCGGTCTCGTGCGTGCGGCTGTTGGGCAAGGTGAACATCACGTTGGTGAGTTCCCCGCCCAGATCGCCCGCCGCGCTGGAACCGGTGGCAATCGACAACACCTGCAAGCCCAGGTTCGTGGCCATCTGCTGCGATACACGTTCGCGTGCGTGCTCGCGCAAGGCATGGGCAATTTCATGGCCGAGCACGGCGGCCAGTTCGTCATCGGTAGGTTTGATCTTTGAGATCAGGCCGGTATAGACCGCGATCTTGCCGCCCGGCATGCACCAAGCGTTGACCTCGTCGCTGGACAGCACATGCACTTCCCACTTCCAGGCGCTGGCGTCCGGACGGAAGACGCCTGCTTGCGCGATCAGCCGTTGGGAGATGGCGCGCACGCGGGCCACTTGCTGCGCATCGCGATCCAGCAGCCCCTTGGCTTGGGCTTGCTTGAGAATGTCTGCGTACTGCTGGCTGGCCTCTTGCTCCAGCGCCTGCGAGGGCACCAGGCTCGACATGTACTGCGTGCGGTTGACGCCGATGGCACCGGACTGCGTGGTGTTCATGCCGGTGCAACCGGCCAGCGCAGTCAGCGCCAGCGCGGCGGCCGTGCCGCGCAACAGATGACGTTTACGGTTCAAATCGGCCTCCTGGAGACGATGGGGCAAGACTGCCGGGGATGGATCAGAGGGGGTCGCCGCACTGCCCACGATGACGCAGGGCGTGGTCGATCAGCACCAGCGCAAGCATGGCTTCGGCGATAGGCGTTGCGCGGATGCCCACGCACGGATCGTGACGGCCCAGCGTCTGCACAACGGTGGGCTCATTGGCGCGATTGACCGAGCGGCGCTCAACACGAATGCTGGACGTGGGCTTGATGGCCAGCGACACGGTGATCGGCTGGCCGGTCGAGATACCGCCCAGCACGCCGCCCGCGTGGTTGGTCAGGAAACCGTCGGGCGTGATTTCATCGCCGTGCTCGGAGCCGCGCTGCGCAATGCTGGCGAAGCCCGCGCCAATGGACACGCCCTTGACGGCGTTCAAGCCCATCATCACGTGCGCGATGTCGGCGTCCAGACGGTCGTAGATGGGTTCGCCCCAGCCGGCCGGCAGGTTTTCGGCAACGACTTCGATGCGCGCCCCGATGGAGTCTCCGTCGCGGCGCAACTGGTCCATGTAGGCTTCCAGTTCAGGCACGACGTCGGCGTTGGGTGCGTAAAACGCGTTGTTCGGAACGTCGTCCCACGTCACGAAAGGAATCTCGATGGGACCCAGCTGGCTCATGTAGCCGCGCACTTTCACGCCGTACTGTTCGGCCAGCCATTTCTTGGCGATGGCGCCGGCGGCAACCGTGGGCGCCGTCAAGCGGGCCGACGACCGGCCGCCGCCGCGCGGATCGCGCACGCCGAACTTGCGCCAGTAGGCGTAGTCGGCGTGGCCGGGGCGGAAGGTGTCGGCAATGTTGGAATAGTCTTTGCTGCGCGCATCCGTGTTGCGGATCAGCAGACCAATGGGAGTGCCCGTGGTCACGCCTTCGTACACACCCGACAGGATTTCGACCTGGTCGGCTTCCTGGCGCTGCGTCACGTGACGCGAGGTGCCAGGGCGGCGGCGATCCAATTCAAGCTGGATATCAGCGGCGTCCAGGCTCAGCCCCGGAGGACAGCCATCCACGACGCAACCGATGGCCGGCCCGTGGGATTCGCCGAAATTCGTGACGGTAAAAAGGGTACCTAGGGTATTGCCGGGCATAGGAGGTCAACAGGTCGGGTTTGCAAGCAACCCAGATTATGACACCGCCGCAGCCAAAGCCTGGATTTCGGCGGCCGGGGCGGGCCGCCCCAGCAGGAAACCCTGCATGACGCGGCAACCCAGGGACTTCAGGATTTCGCGCTGCCCTTCGGTTTCAACGCCTTCGGCCACGACGGGCAGGCGCATCGCCTGGCACAGGCCGAACAACGCGGAGACGACTTCGCGGCTGCCGGCATCGGATTCCAGCGCCGAGATGAAGCTGCGGTCGATCTTCACCCAATCAATGGGCAGGTGGCGAAGGTGATTCAGGCTGGAATAGCCGCAGCCAAAATCATCAAGCGCGACGCCGATGCCTTGGGCGCGCAGGGTGTTCAGAATCTTCACGTGCCGCTCGTAGTGCAGGATGAAGATTGATTCCGTGATCTCAAGCACCAGCTTGCGGGGCGACAGTTCCGTGGCGGCCAGCACATCTGACACGAGTTGCACCAGGCCGTCCTCGTTCATCTGCTTGACCGACAGATTCACATGCACGCGCCAGGCTGCCGGCCACTGCGCGGCTTGGGAGCAGGCGCGCTCCAAGATCCATGCGCCCAGCGGCACGATCAGGCCGCTGCGTTCCGCCAATTCAATGGTGACCGCGGGCGACACACTGCCCAGCGTGGGGTGATGCCAACGCAGCAGCGCTTCGCACCCTTGAACCACACCGGTACCGCTATCGCAGACCGGCTGGTAGAACAATTCGAACTGCTCCATGGCGGGCGTGGTCAACGCCAGACGCAGGTCGTTTTCCAGGCCTTGCTGATCCCGATGGCGGGCTAACAGCCTGAAATCAAAAAGATTCCATCCGGGGCCGCCCCGCTCTTTCAAGGGCACCATGGCGACCTGAACGCAGCGTTGCAGCTCTTCCACCGTGCGGCCGTGCTCGGGGTACAACGCCGCTCCGATGCGGAAAACCGCAATCAGCGGGCGTCCGCCCAGCTCATAAGGCACGCTTAAATCTTCCAGCAGTTTGGCCGACACCTGCGCCGCTCCGGGCTCATCCACCTCGGGCACACAGAGCGTGAAGGCGTCGGTACCCGTACGCGCCACCAAGCCGCCCAGCGTGCGGGCGAGCAGGCTGAGCCGGTTGGCGACCTGCACCAGCAGCGCTTGCTCTTCGCCGGCGCGCAACATTGCGCTGATCTCGGCGTATTGCTCGAAGCTGACCAGGAAAAAGGCGCCCCGACGCGCCGGCCCTTCTTTCTGGGCCAGCAGCAAACGCGCGCGACGATGCAGCTCCTGCTGGCTAAGGACGCCGGTCAATTCATCGCGCGTCAATCGGTGACGCAATGCGCGTTCCCTGCGAACAAAGAACACGCTTATCGCTGCAAGTGCGCCTGCGAGCGTCAGGCACAGTGCGAGCAGGTAACTCTCACGCACGGAGCCCCCTATCTAGAAACCCCTGGCGTTGCGGTCCAAGAAAGAACCCAAGGGCTGTAACATTTTTTAAATTATGCATTATTTTCGCAAAAAAACGCCACACTTCAGAGGCAACGCGCCTCTTTTCCTTGAAATCCTAAGGCTCTCAGGTTGCTCGTGGATGGTCATGGGGTCCTTGGGTAGCATGTGCTGGCCGGTCCAAAGATCCATGCCCTACCCTTACTACGACAGCCAACGCCCAAAAATTAATACGCCCTGTCTCAATAGTTCTCAATCGGGCAATTATCACGATCGAAATAATTGCACAGGTTGTCAGATATCGTGGCGAATTTCGTAATATTCTGTACGTTCTGTGACATGCCGAATTACAGTGTCAGAGGCGTCCCTGAGGTATTAGTAACGTGTGTCACGTTTCTTATCCAGGTTTTTTCCCGTCGGAGACGTTCGTCGTCCGACGCCCCCTTTAACCGGCGGCCCGCCCGTTCTTGCGATGGACCGGCCCGCTAGCCGCGAAGGGAATCCCACACCCATGTCGACATTACGCCGGATACTTCTTTGCACTGCCCTCTTGATCGGCTTCATCCTGCTCGGCGCTCAGGCTCTGGGAATGTTGGCCGCTCACCGCTATCTGAACGCGCAACTGACGCAACAAAGTGAAGGCGGCGCCAGCGCCCTGACTTGGGCGCTGTCCCATGCCCCGTCCAGTGCAAGAGACCGGGCCGTATTGGCGGATGAGTTGTTTGGCCAGGGCTTGTATGCGCTGGTGCGTATCACGAACGAAGGGGGCACCGCGGTCGTCGAACGTCAAAAGCAGCCTGGCGCGTCGGCGCGCGACGCAGACTGGCGCAACGCCTGGCTGAACGTGCAAGCGCCCGCCATATCACGCCCGTATGTGTCGGCGGATGGCCGTGTCCGAGGCACCGTCACGGTTCAGGCCGACACGCGATTGGCGCGCGATACGCTCTGGCAAGGCGGGGTGCGCGTTCTGGGGCTGGTGCTGGCGGCGGGCGTCTTCTGGTCGTTGTTCGCCGTGAACCTGGTGCGGTGGATTGAGACGCGTACGTCACGCGACATCTGCGAACGAGTGCGCGCGTTGGCGCCCGGCAACAGTACGGCGCCTGCCGGGTCGTGCGAGCTGGCGGGGGTAGACCAAGCGCTGGTCGACGCCCAACGCCGCGTGGCCGCAACGGTCGAAGAACAAAACGCCAAGATCGAGTCCCTGCAAAGCGAAATCTATCGGGACCCCATCACGCGGCTGTCAAACCGCAAGCATTTCGTTGACCAATTCAGGGCGGCGCTGGCTGACAAGTCGTCTGAATCGGCGGGCCATATCCTGATGTTCCGGCAGCGTGACCTGGCGCAGATCAACCGCCATCTATCGCGGGCGTTTACGGACCAATGGCTGCGCTCATCTTCCGACCGGCTGCGCAAGCTGATTGCCGAATTCGGCGGGCCGGATGCGCACATCGCACGCATCAGCGGTTCGGACTTCGCGCTGCTCATGCCCCGCACGTCCGCGCCGCAAGCCAGCCTGCTGGCCGAACGCGTGCGGCGCGAGCTGCGGTCGCTGCGGGTACCAATGGATAAATACGGCTGGTGCCGCTGGGCGCTGGCCATGACCGCGTTCGCCCCAGGCGACAACATGAGCGACACGCTGGCGCGGCTGGACCATGCGCTGATGTGCGCGGAAAGTGCCGACGATGACCAGATCACGCCCGCCAGCCAGGCGGCCGACAGCACGCGGATTGGGGAATACAGCTGGCACGACGCCTTGGCGACGGCGCTGGAGCAGCACCGCTTTTCGCTGTCTGTACTGCCGCTCTATGACGTGTCGGGCGCACTGCTGCATTACGAAGCCAGCCTGACCCTGCACGACACGTCTGGCGGCGATCCCGTTCCCGCCTCGATTTTCATGCCGCCCGCCGTGCGCCTGGGCCTATCCGCCGAATGCGATATTCAAGCCATCCGCCTGGGCATGGATTGGCTGTTCACTCATTCCGACGCGCTGACGGTGCCGGTATCGCTGGCGTCGCTGGCGCAAACGTCCTTCCTTTCCCGACTGGAACGCATGCTGGCTGACCGGCCAGCGCTGACGGCGCGCCTGATCATTGAAGTGGATGCGGCCGGCCTTGTCGAACAAGGCAACGACCTGCGCCAACTGTGCGACATCGTCACCGCCGCCGGCGCACGTGTCGGGGTGTCGCGGCTGTCACAGCAATTTGGCGCGATGGAACGGCTGCACGAATACCCGGTGTCGTATCTGAAACTGTGCGGCAGCTTCATCACCGGCTTGCTGCACAGCCCTGGCAGTCAGCACCTGGCCGCCACGGTCGTGGCCACCGCCACAACGCTGGACATGGCGGTTTACGCCGAAGATGTGCCCGATTCCGCCACCCAAGAGATTTTGGAAGACCTTGGCGTCCGCGCAATCCGTGGGGCTGTCGTAAACTTCGCCCATACGCGCGACCTCGCGCCGAATCACCAATGGGTTCCTAGTTGACGGAAGGATTGTTTCTTCGCACCCGCTGGCGTTTTCGCCAACAACGTGCGCATCGTGCTCTCGCCGGATCGCAAGCCTCGCTGCCTTGGTTCACCCTGCTGCTGGGCATTTTGCTGTGGCCGGGGGTGGGGTTCGCGTATGGCTTGAATAGCGCTTATGAAGACATGCCGCTTGGCCTGACGGCGGGCGTCGCGATGGCGTGCGGCTTGGCGTGCGCCGTCGCATGGGCCACCACCCGAGCCGCCATCTTCGGCGCGGGTCTGGCCTTCATGGTGCTGGAAGGCCTGTTTCGGTCACTACCCGACTTCCTGCCGCCCGGCGCATTGCAGGCCGGGTCCTTTGCGGCCTTGTTGTCGCTGACCGCGCCACTGCTTGCCACACGGCTGGGCGATCTGCCGCAAGCCGCCTGGCTGGCAGGCGCCTGCCGCGTCCTTGCTATCGGACTGTCCGGCATCGCGGCGCTAGCGTTGATCTTCGTTTATGAAACCGAGAACGGCCTGATCCCGGCATGGATCGCTGGCGTCTGTGCGGGCATCAGCGTGCCCCTTTGCCTGTGGTTCGCCGCGCGCACCCTGCTGCGCAAGACCGATCGCGCGCTGTCGCTCGTTTTGGCGGGTGTCTATGCGGCGTCCGCCTGGATGCTGGGGCATGACGCTTGGATGTCCCAGGGCGCGGACAACGCCGGCACGGCGGCCGAACTGGTCCGGTTGCTATTGGTTTTCAGCGCCTTGCTCAGTGTGGCGCTGGTTCGGCAGTCGCGTCCGCTATCCGGCGCTGAACGCCCCGCGCACGATTACGCCGATGCCGAACATGTCGCCCAAGGCGAGTTGCGGCTGGCCGAGTTGGCTGGCGCGCTGGACACCCAGCGCCAGATGAACGCGTTGATATCCCACGAACTGCGTGCGCCGCTGGCGACGATCAGCGCGGCGGCACAATCGCTGGACATGATCCTTTCCGACAGTGGCGAGGCGGTCGACAATCGCTTGGGCCGCATTCATCGCTCGGTCGCCCGGATGACCGAGCTGATGGACCAACTGCTCAATCAAGACCGTCTTGAAGAACAGGCCTGGGCGCCGCGCGGCGAATACACCGATCTGGCTGAACTGGCGCGCGACGTCGTGACGGCCATGCAGCCCGACACCGCGCACGCGCTGGTGATGCAAGCCGATGGTCCATTGCCGGTTTATTGCGATCGCCCCCTGACCAGCGTGGTCGTGCGTAACCTGATTCACAACGCCATCAAGTATTCGCCCGCCAACGAGCCGGTCAAGGTCGAAACCGGCCAGATCCGCGTGAATGACGTGCCGATGGCGTGGATGGCCGTGGTTGATCGCGGCCCGGGCATCGGGGAAGAAGAACAGACCCGGATCTTCGAACCGCATTTCCGGCGCTCCGCGCACCGGGAAACGCAGGGCATGGGGATCGGGCTGTATCTGGCGCGCCGCATTTGCCAGAACCAAGGCGGATCACTGACCATGCAGAGCACGGTCGGCGTGGGGACGCGGTTTGTGATTACGCTGCCCGTGAAGGCAAACGCGGCAAACGCGGCAAGCGCAGCGGACCCCGCAAATCCCGCCAACGCGGCAGATTCGTCAGACGCTCAGGCGGCGAACACGTAACCCTGGCCGCGCACGGACAGCACCGGCAATTTGAGTCCGGCGCTTTGCGCTTTCGCGCGCAAACGGCTCACCAGCACGTCGATGCGGCGCAGTTCGAATCCACCAGGGCTGTCCGGCAGGAATAGTTCCGCCAACACCTGGCGGCTGACCGCGCTGCCGGCGGCATCCATCAAGGCCATCAGGAAGGTCCGCTCCTGCGCGCTCAGATGCAGCGACGCGCCATCGGGGGCCACCAGAATCCAGCCGCCATCCTGCAACGACCACGTGCTGTCCGCCGAGGCCCGCGTTTCGGTATCCGCAGGACGAGGCGCTTTGGCCAGACGCATGCGCCGGGCCAGGCTGCGAATGACGGAGCTAAGCTCCAGCAAATCCACGGGCTTGGTCATATAGACGTCCGCCCCGCCTTCCAGCCCCCGCACGCGATCCTCAAGCGCACTGCGCCCCGTCAGCATGACGATGCCGACCGGACTCAACGCGCGCAGGCGGGTGGCCACGGAAAATCCGTCTTCACCGGGTAGGTGCGCGTCCAAAATGACGATATCGCACGGCTGCTCCTGCAATCGGCGATAAAACGCCGCAGCATTGTCGCAAGCAAATGCCACCCGAAAACCATATCCGCCCAAGCCTAACGCCAACTCCTCACGGAAGTCGGCATCATCCTCGAGCAGACCGATACATAGCAAACCATCTGCGCCAGGCATATTCAGAGTGCTTTATATTGAAAATTGTCGACAAATGCCCCAAGGATGCGGCATACCATCCTGAGTGTCCCGCAGGCGACAATCTTACGAGATTTACAATGGAAACGAATGATTGCAGTGAAAAAAAACGCCATATTTCACTGCCTATCACCCCTTTTTCTCGTAAAAACACAAGAATTGGTTAGTTTATTTTCGGAAAACGCGCGCAGTTTGCTTCAAGACGAGCAACTGACCTCCAAACTGCCCGCCCAATCTGGCGGCAACCCGGCATAGCGCTCATAGCCCGCTTGGGCCACATACGGATTGCGCAACAGCGTCATCAACGTATCGATCTCGCTGACATCGCCCGTCTTCGCCGCGCGTATGGCTTCTTCGGCCAAATGGTTACGCAACACATACAGCGGGTTGACGCGGTTCATAGCGTCGGCCACGTCTTGCGCGGGCCGCCCGTCTTCCTGATGGCGCGCCAGCAGCCGATCCAGCCAGGCTGCGGCCGAGGCCCGGTCAATGAACAGGTCCTCAAACGCGCTGCGCTGCCCCAGCACGGCATCCGCCAACCTGCGCCAAGACAAGGTGAAATCCGCCTGGTTGGCGTCCATCAGCTTGAGCAGATCATCCAGCAAGGGTTCGTCGGCCGGCCGCCATGCCGCCAAGCCCAGCTTGGCGCCCATGCGGTCGTGGAAGGCGCGGGTGAACACCGCTTCATACTCGTCCAATACCGCACGCAGCCCTTCCACGTCTTGAACGAGGGTATGCAAGCTGCCGCCCAGGCGATACAGGTTCCACAGCGCGACCGACGGCTGGCGGTTCCAGGAATAGCGCCCTTCCGTGTCCGAGTGGTTGCAAACATGGCCCAGACGGAATCCGTCCATGAAGCCATACGGCCCGTAATCCAGCGTGAGGCCCAGTATCGACATATTGTCGGTATTCATCACGCCGTGGCAAAACCCCACCGCCTGCCAATCGGCCATCAGCAAGGAGGTACGCCGCGTGACGGCGCGCAACAGGTTCATATAAACGGCCGCATCCGTCTGCGGTTCGCCCGCGGGCGCCTCGCGGCATTCCGGATAGAAGCGGTCGACGACATAATCGGCCAGGGTTTTGAGCATGTCTGGCTGGCGTCGCGACGACCAATGCTCGAACGAGCCAAAACGCACGAAACTGGGCGACATACGCGTCACGATAGCGGCCGTTTCCACGGTTTCACGCATGACCGGGTCGTCAGACACTACCAGCGCCAACGCGCGCGTGGTGGGAATGCCCAGCCCATGCATCGCTTCGCTGGCCAGATATTCACGCACCGACGAACGCAGCACTGCGCGCCCATCGCCCATGCGCGAATACGGCGTCATGCCTGCGCCCTTCAATTGCAGTTCCCAGCCGCCCTCCGGGCCCTTGATTTCCCCCAGCAGATGGGCGCGCCCATCCCCCAGTTGCCCCGCCCACACGCCAAACTGATGACCGCTATAAACAGCCGCCAGCGTGTCCCCGCCAGGCAACGGCTGCGCACCGGAAAACACTTGCAGGAATTCAGGCGTGGAAAACGCCGAGGGGTCCAGGCCGATCAGCGCCGCGGCGTCCGCATTGGCATGCAGCAGGCGTGGATTATTCAGCCCTTGGGGCGTCAAACGGGTATAGAACGCCGCGGGCAGCGCCGCGAATGAATTGTCTGTTTGAAGATCAGACAGGGAATGGACGGTAGATGGGACGCTCATGCGCGTTGGCTCCTGGCAGCCCGTTTGGCGGGCCGCACATAGAAAATGGCGCTAAGAAAGAAGGTCGCCGAAAGGATGATCTCGCCCCATGCCATCAGCACGGAAAGCGGAGCGGGATCGGACATCGCGCGCACGGCCCCTTCCATCAGATACAGCAACGACAACATCGACGCCCATTGATAGGTATATAGATTGCCGCGCAAAATGCCGCGCAAGGGAAACGCCAGCGGCAGCGCCTTTAGCAACATCCAGGAACCGCCCGGCCGCACCGGCGCCACCACGGTTTCCCAGGTGACGCACAAGACGATCAGGGCGAACAGTGAAACCGAGGCTACAAGGCGCAAGCGGGGGTTGAGTTCAGGGTTCATGCTGCTATTATCGCCTGATGAATCGCCCCGCCGAGCCCGACGCCGCAACCCTGGCGGCTACCGACCCCTCGACTTCGCGCTCTTCATGGGTCGCGAGGGCCGGACGCGTCTTCCGATTCACCGCGCAACGCGCGAACGAAGAAAAGCTGCTTCAAGTCGCCTCCAGCCTCACGTTCACCACGGTGCTGGCCATCGTGCCCATGCTGGCCGTGGTGCTGTCCTTGTTCACCGCCTTCCCGGTGTTCCAGGAATTCCGCGTCGCGCTGGAAGACTTCCTGACCAACAGCCTGATGCCGCCGTCCGTCTCGGACAACATCATGGAATACCTGAACCAGTTCGCCCGCCAGGCCTCGCGCCTGACCGCGATTGGCGGCGCGTTCCTGCTGGTGACATCCCTGTTGCTGATCATGACGATCGACCAGGCGTTCAACGACATCTGGCACGTGACGCGCCAGCGCCCCCTGCCGCAGCGGGCGCTGGTCTATTGGGCCATCATCACGCTGGGGCCCGTCCTGGCCGGGGCCAGCTTGTGGGCCACGTCGTTCGTCGCGCGCGAATCGCTGGGGCTGGTGGCGGATGTGCCCGAAGTCATCAGCATCGCCATTTCCTTCATCCCTCTGATACTGACTGCGCTGGGTTTCGCCGCCCTGTTCGTCGTGGTGCCCAACCGCGAAGTGCTGTGGCGCGACGCGCTGGTAGGCGGCTGCGTGACGGCCATCGTGCTTGAGGTCATGAAGTCGGGATTCGCGTATTACCTGACCCGGTTTCCCACGTACACCATCATTTATGGCGCGTTCGCCACGCTGCCCATCTTTTTGCTGTGGATCTATTTGTCCTGGTTGGCCGTGCTGCTGGGCGCCACCCTGGCCTCGAGCGCCCCGCTGATCCGCTTGGGCCGGTGGGAAATCAACCGCTATCCGGGCGCGCAATTTGTCGATGCGCTGGACGCG
Source organism: Achromobacter sp. NPDC008082 (assembly GCF_042957345.1). Classification (NCBI taxonomy): domain Bacteria; kingdom Pseudomonadati; phylum Pseudomonadota; class Betaproteobacteria; order Burkholderiales; family Alcaligenaceae; genus Achromobacter; species Achromobacter sp. NPDC008082. Next base: position 121,206 of record NZ_JBIBIB010000005.1, on the reverse strand, counting down.
TTGCGCGCGCTGCGCCGAGTCCAATCCGCCAACCCGCCCGGCATGCCGGCCAATGTGCTGGCGTCTCAGTTGCACCTGCACCAGGATGAACTGAGCGAGGTACTGGAAACGCTGAACGCCATGGGCCTGGCCACCCGAAGCCCCGACGACAACTGGGTGTTGACCTGCGACGCACGCGAAACGTCGATGGCGCCCGTGGTAGACAATTTCCTGCTTGACCGCAATCAGCCCAGGGTCCGCGACGACCCGGAGATATTGCGAGTCGCTTCAGCCGTAATTTCCCAGCAAAATACGCCCACGCTGGAAGAACTGTGCGGAGAAGCGCAGAATACCGAAAATGGAATCGCTCCCTTGCTGCAATTGGAAGCGAATAAGAAATAGCAATGCATTCGGGCGTAGTCCGCCCAGGAGGAACCGATGTTGAAGGTCAGCGAGATTTTGCGCGTCAAGGGCGATACGCTCTATACGGCGTCGCCCGACATGCCTGTGTCCCAGGCCGTGCAAACCATGAGCGAGCAGGACATAGGCTCGCTGGTGATCATGGAATTCGGCACGCTGACCGGCATGCTGACGTTCCGCGAAATCATCCGTCACATGCATGCGCACGGCGGCGCCGGTGAAACCACCATCCGCTCGATCATGGATGACGCCCCGGTCAGCGTGTCGCCCAACACCAGCGCCGACGAAGTGCAGCGCCTGATGCTGGAAAAGCACGCGCGCTACATCCCGGTCATGGACGGCCCGACGCTGATGGGCGTGATTTCGTTCTATGACATGGCGCAGGCCATCGTTGCCGCCCAGCAGTTCGAAAACAACATGCTGAAGGCGTATATCCGCGACTGGCCCGCGGAAACGACCGAACCGGCCAAGTCATAAGAGCCAGGGGGTCAGACTGCGGTAAGCCGCAGTCTTCTCGCTGCAACGGATGGCAATAACCCCCACTGCTTGCGACCCCCTGCTGCTACACCCTGCTGCTACACCCCTGCCGGCGCCGCTTGAAATGCGGCGCCGCGCATTTCCGGCGCCTGCCGCTGGCTGCGCCAGGCGTCGTAGATCAGATCAGGATTGTTGGCGGCCAGCAGCGCCGGGTCCGACAACATGCGGCGCCAGCGGCGTGCACCTGACTGACCATTCACCAAGCCCAGCATTGGCCGTGTCATCACGCGCAGCGGCACGCCCTTGGCGACTTGCCGGGCGGCGTATTCGGTCATGGCGTCCACGACCTGCGCATCGCTGGGCAGGCGCACCGACGGCCACAGCCGCAACGACACTTCCGACAGCACGCGCGGGGTGTGCCAGGCCGCGCGGCCCAGCATCACGCCATCAAACTCGTCCGCAGCCTGAACAGATTGCTCCGCATCCGCCAGCCCGCCATTCAGCACGAATGTGCAGTCGGGGAAGTCTTGCTTCAGCTGCTTGACCACGTCATAGCGCAACGGCGGAATTTCGCGATTGCCCTTCGGGGACAGGCCCTTGAGCACCGCGTTGCGGGCATGGGCAATGAAAACCCGGCATCCCGTGTCGTAGATTTTGCCGACGAAGTCTCGGACGAATGCGTAGGATTCTTCGTAATCCAAGCCCAGGCGATGCTTGACGGTAACGGGGATATCGACGGCGTCCTGCATGGCTTTCATGCAATCGGCCACCAGCGCCGGCTCCGCCATCAGGCAAGCACCGAACGCGCCCTTTTGCACGCGTTCCGACGGGCAGCCGCAATTCAGGTTGATTTCGTCATAGCCCCATTGGCGGCCCAGCTTGGCCGCTTGCGCCAAGGCGTCAGGCTCGCTGCCGCCCAGCTGCAACGCCACCGGATGCTCGGCTTCGTCGAAATCCAGATGACGCGGGACATTGCCGTGCAGCAGCGCGCCCGTCGTGATCATTTCCGTATACAAGCGTGCGCGGGGCGCCAGCAGCCGGTGGAAATAGCGGCAATGGCGGTCGGTCACGTCAATCATCGGGGCGACGCACAGCCGCCAGTCGGGGGAGTCCAAGAATCACTCTACAAAACAAGGGGATGCGGTATTTTACGGGCTTAGCGGCATTATGTCCGGCGTGCGTGCGCACCCGGGCCTTCGGGCTCTGCGCAACCCCACCCGCTATGTGGTCTAAAATTGCGCCGCCGCCGCCGCACAGGCATGTCCGAGCGTCCGTTAACCCATCACCCTTGCATATCAATGGCCGTATTCACTCCCGTATCCGACGACGACGCGCGCGCCCTTCTGGCGCAATTCGACCTGGGCGAGTTTGTCTCGCTTCGAGGGATTACGGCGGGTATCGAGAACACCAACTACTTCCTCTACACCACGCGGGGCGAGTACGTCCTGACGCTATTCGAAGTGTTGACGCACGCCCAACTGCCCTTTTACATCGAGCTGATGTATCACCTGGCGGAGCGCGGCATCCCGGTGCCGCAGCCTCAGACCCTGCGCGACGGCACCCGGCTGACCACGCTGCACGGCAAGCCTTGCGCCATTGTTTCGCGCCTGCCCGGCGGCTATGAACCCGCCCCCGGCGCCGCGCACTGCGCCCTGGCTGGCGCCACGCTGGCCCGCGCCCATCTGGCCGCCCGGGACTTCCCGATTCACCAGCCCAATCTGCGTGGCCTGTCCTGGTGGGTGGAAACGGCGCCCAAGGTCATGCCGTTCCTGGAGCCCGCGCAAGCCCAGTTGCTGAGCGCCGAGCTGGCCGCTCAGCAGGCCGCCGTCGAAACGCCCGCCTGGCAAGCGCTACAGACCGGCCCGGCGCACTGCGACCTTTTCCGCGACAACGTGCTGTTCGCCGGCACCTTTGAAGACCCGCTCATGGGCGGCATCATCGACTTCTATTTCGCAGGCTGCGACACCTGGCTGTTCGACGTGGCGGTCAGCGTCAATGACTGGTGCATCGAACGCGACACGGGGGAGTTCATCCCGGAACTGGTGCAATCCTGGCTCGCCGCCTACGCCAGCGTGCGCCCATTTACCGATGCGGAACGTGAAGTCTGGCCGTTGATGCTGCGCGCTGCCGCCCTGCGCTTCTGGGTGTCCCGCCTGTACGACTTTTTCCTGCCGCGGCCGGCGCAAACGCTGAAGCCGCACGACCCGCGTCACTTCGAAAGAGTGTTGCAAGCACGCCACCGCCCCGGCTTGCCAATATTGCCGTAACCGTTACGCCCCCCATAATGGGGCTAGCGCGTCCAATTTTGAGAGATCACACCCTTAGAGAGCCATGCAAGCAGCATTCCTACCCGCGACATCCGGCTGGCAATGGGTTCGAGACGGTTTCCGTCTGTTCCGCAAACAACCTCTGGCCATGTTCACCTGGGCCATGTTCATCAGCCTTTTGGTGGTCTTCGCCAGCGCGACACCGCCGGTGGGACCGATTCTGGTTGTGGCGCTCATGCCCATCATCACCCTCATGACGTTATCGGCGTGCAAGCACGTGGACGCCGACCGCGTCATGCTGCCGTCAATGTGGGGCAAGCCCCTCAAGCAGCCCGGCGTCTTCCGCAAACTCTTTCTGATGGGTCTGTTGTACGCGGGGCTGAGCATGTTGACGGGCCTGCTGACGTTCCTGCCGTTCATGGACTCCATGGCTGAAGCGTTTCGCATCGCCTCGGTTGAGCGCACGTTAGAACCCGTCCTGCTGGCCATGCGCGTGCCGCTGACCATCTTCGCGATCATCTATGTGATCATTGCGGCGCTGTTCTGGCATGCCCCCGTGTTGGTTGCCTGGCATGGCCTGCGCTTGGTACAGGCCCTGTTCTTTTCCGGCATCGCCTGCTGGCGCAACAAATGGCCGTTCCTGGTCTATGGCGCCACCTGGGCCTTGATATTCCTGTTCATCGATTTGTGCGCGGGTTTACTGGTGTCGATGGGGCTGTCGCCTCAATTTGCCGGCACATTGCAGATCCCGTTCAACATCGCGGCCGGTGGCGTGTTGTATTGCAGCTTCTATCCGGCCTACACCTCGGTGTTCGGCATCAATAACGCCAGCTCGCAGCTCGACAACAGCAATAGCGCCCAGGCATAAAGCGATGCGGCAGGGCGCAAGCGCCCTGCACACCCGCATCACGCGCAACTTGCGCGATACAAACGCGACATCAATGGGGTAACGCATACCAAAGGTATGCACGGCGGCGCACGGCATCAACAAGATGCCGGACCGCCCACCGGGTGGCCTTCTTCCCAGCAGCCCCCGCATCCGCCCCGCCCAACTGTCTACGCGCAGCAACCGCAGCCGATCCGTGCTCAGTGGCGGATGACGGCTCATTGCACGCTTTGAAGCAGTTGGATCGCAATCGGAAACGCCAGCACGATGAAGGTGCATGGAAAGATGCATCCGATCAGCGGCAACAGCATTTTCACAGGCGCCTGCATGGCCAGTTGCTCGGCGCGCAGGTGCCGGTCGCTGCGGCATTGAGCGGCCTGGGCACGCAGCACCGGCCCCAGGCTGATGCCCAAAGCCTCTGCCTGCGCCAGCGCGGCCGCCCATGTTCGCGCAAGCGGGCTGTTGCTGCGTTCCGCCAACGCCTTGATCGCGGCGGTGCGCCCTACCCCCGCACGCATCTCGGCCAAGGCATCGGCCAAGGCGTCTCGCAATGCGCCGGGCGGTCCGCTCTGCGCGGCGGTTTGTAATGCGCCTTGCACGCTTAAACCGGCTTCCACGCATAGGGTCATCATGTCGAACACGAAAGGCAGATCGCGTTCGATACTGCGGCGTCGCTTTTCCGCCAGGCTGCGCAACCCTAACCCGGGTGCGATGCCGGCGCTCAGAATAGGAATCGTCGTCCATGGCAACGCCACCCCCACCGGGTAATCGTTGAGCAACAAGATGCCCGCCGCCGCCACGCCTGCGGCAAGAGCCACGCTGGCGGACAACGCGGCGATATGCGCATAGCCGACGCTGGCCGGCAACGCCGCCTGCTCAATCAACCGGGTCAGGCGAACGCGCAATCGCCACGAACACAGCGGCCCCACCAACGGCGCCACCGCCGACACCCAAGGCCACGCAGCCCGCCACCACCACGGTAATTCAGCGGCCGCCTCTTGCTTGCCCCACAGCAACGGCCGCAACGCCAACCACGTCAAGCCCGCGGCGCCCGCCGCCGCCGTCAACATTCCCAGAGTCAGCCACATCATCGCCCCCGTCAGATATCAATTCGGATGATTCGCCGGATCAGCAGTACGCCAGCGGTTTCAAGCACCCCGATAATCGCCAGCACGCCCCACCCCATCGGGGTGTGCCACAACAAACCCATGACGTCGGGTTCAAGTTGATCCAGCACCGCCAACAACACCAAAGGCAACGCCCCCACGATCCAGGCCTGTAGTCGGCCTTGAGACGTCAGCGCCTGCAATTTCGCCTGCAACTGCAACCGGGCGCGCAAGGTCTGCGCGATGCTCTCCAGCGCCTCGGCAAGATTGCCGCCCGTCTGCGCGGCGATACGCATGGCGGCAACCACCAAGGCGGTGGAATCGGCCGGCATGCGCTGCTGCAAATTTTCCAGCGCGGCATCCCAAGTCACACCCAGCCGTTGCTCGCGCAGCATCAGCCCGAACTCCTGCGCCAGCGGCGCGCCGCTCTGTTCCACGACATGACGCAAACCCGTAGGCAACGCAACGCCCGCCCGCAATGCCGACGCCAACATCAGCAACGCCATTGGCAACTGCTGCTCGAAACGGCACGCCCGCCTGCGGCGCAGCACATCGACCATCATGCGTGGCGCCCTGGATGCGACCCCGGCCGACAGCGCCGCCGCCACTGCGCTTGCCGTCACGGAGAACACCAGCGCGGCCGTTACGCCCGCGCAAGCAACGGCCGCCACCCATAGTTGGGCAGGGTCAATGAAGAGAAACACTTCACTCAAGCGCACGCCTGCATCTTGCGTGTAGAGCTCGCGATACTTGCGCAGCGCAGGCGCGAACCACAACTGGGCATGCCAAGCCAATAGCGCGACACAGCACATCGCGGCCGAGGCCGCCAGCCAGATCATGGCGAGCCTTGTGAAAAGGTGGCGGCAATCGGGCTGACCGGACCACCTGCTTCCGTAAACCAGCCGGGGTCTAGCGTGGCCCCCTCATCCGCCCACCCCTGCGCAAAGCCCGGCAGCGCGCCACAACCCACAAAGCCAGACTGGCGGTCAAACCGAAACAGATCCTGCAATTGAATGCGGCCGCTTTCCATGCCAGCCACTTCCGCAATAGACGTCACAACGCGCCGCCCGTCCGCCAGCCGAGCCTGCTGCACGACAAGATCCACGCTAGCGGCAATGTGTTCACGCACGGCGTCCAGGGGCAAGTCCAGGCCCGCCATCAGGATCATCGACTCCAGGCGGCCGAGCGCGTCACGCGGCGAATTCGCATGCAAGGTCGTCAATGACCCTTCGTGGCCGGTGTTCATGGCCGTCAACATATCGAACGCTTCCGCTCCGCGGCATTCGCCGACGACAATCCGGTCCGGCCGCATGCGCAAGGCGTTGCGCACCAGTTCGCGGATATCGATATGCCCCCGGCCCTCTTGGTTAGCCGGCCGCGCCTCCAGCGCCACCAGATGATCGTGATTCAACCGCAACTCGGCGGCATCTTCGATGGTGACAATGCGCTCGCCATCTGGAATCTCGTTGGACAGGATGTTCAGCAAGGTCGTCTTGCCCGAGCCGGTCCCGCCCGACACGACGAGGTTTTTGCGCATCTTCACGCACAGCGAAAGAAACTGCGCCATGGCGTTGCTCAAGGATGCCGCCGCAATCAGATCGGGCATTTTGGGACGCCGCTGCGGAAACTTCCGTATCGTCAGGCTGGCGCCCTTCATCGCCACGGGCGGAATGATGGCGTGCACCCGCGACCCATCTGGCAGCCGCGCATCCACCATTGGTGAGCTTTCGTCGATGCGGCGGCCCAACGGCGTGACAATGCGTTCGATCACCCAGCGCACCGATTGTTCGCTGGTGAATGCCGCCGGATGCCGCCACAGCCGTCCGCCGCGCTCGACATAGATCTCGTCATAGCGGTTGACCATGATTTCAGTAATGTCCGGCGCGGCCAGCAAGGGTTCGAGAGGCCCCAAGCCGACGGCCTCGTCCAGCACCTCTTGGCACAACGCCGCCCGGTCCGCTTCGGCCGGCACGTCGGTATCGGTCGCGACAATATGCGTGAGCAGGCGCTCGGCTTCAGCGCGTAATGTGTCATCGCTCATGCCCGCCACATCACGCCTGCGCAAATCCAGCGCCTCCAGCAACGCCGCATGCAAACGCCGCCGTTCGTGTTGGCGTTCATGTTGGCGTTCGTGTTGCCGTGCGTGTTGCCGTTCTTGCACCCGTTCTTGCGCCCGTACTTGCTGTCGTTCTTGCAACCGATGGGACGTCACCGGCATGACCGCAGCAACCGTGGACGCTGGCAGGGCGGCATCTGGCATGGCTTCGGCGGAATCGGAAGGCCCATGCATTGGCGCGTCCGCGTGGACGGGCGTGCCGCTCCCGGCCCACTTCACTCTTAAACGGCAAGGGCCGATCAGAATGTCATCGTCGGGCAGCACCGGCGCATGCCGCGCCACCCTGACACCGTTCACCAGGGTGCCGCCCAGCGTACCCAGATCCTCCAACACGATGTGAGTGTCTTCGCGAGTCAACCTGGCGTGCTGACGCCCCACCCGCCAGTTCACGATGCGCAAGCCGCAATGCCCGCCCCTGCCGATCAGCACCGGCAGGAAGGCAGTCTGGCGGCGAACGCCCGAGTCTTCATACGTCATCTCGATATCAAGCATGTCAATTCCCCCGTCCCAGCTCTTGCGCTGCGCTCTCTTGCGCAGTGCTGTCTTGCCCTATCCATTGGGAACCCTCACCCGAATAGGGATTCCATCCTTCGGTGACGGCGGGCGTCGTCGTGCCTAGCCGAGGCGGCTCGGGAAACGAGGCCTCCAGCGCGTCACGTCCGCGCCGCACCCGATCCAACATGGCCGGCTCGCTTTGCGACACGATCTTTGGCGTGACGAAAATCGCCAACTCCGTTTCCCGCTGCTGATATCGGCGCGACGAAAATAGCGCACCCAAAATGGGGATGTTCTGCAACCATGGCAGACCGTTGACCTCTTGCCCCTGCTCCCGCGACAGAAAACCGCCGATGACCAGCGTGTTGCCCGAACGCACGTTGAATTCGGTTGACGCCCGCCGAGTGCGCAAGGCCGGCCCGCCCGCCACGCTGAGCGACGTATCGACAGAGCTGGCCTCGACCTCAATCAAAGAGCGGATGACCCCATTGCGGTCAATGCGTGGCGTGATGTTCAGCGACACGCCATAGGGCTTGAACAAGGTGGTGGGATTGCCGCGCGAATCTGTCGACGCATAGGGCACTTCCCCGCCCGCCAGGAACGTCGCGCTTGACCCGCTACGCGCCAGCAATTGCGGCTGAGCCAGCATCACCGCTTCGCCGCTTTGCGCCAGGGCAGCGATCCGCGAGGACAACAACGCATTGATGCCGAAGTAGCCCGCTGCAGCAGAACCCGGCCCCGCCGTTTCAATCACCGATTCCCCAGGCCGGGTCATGCGCCCCCGCGATCCGGCATCCCACGCCAAACCGGCATTCATCCCGCCTTGTGTCATGCCGTCCCAACGCACGCCGAACTCACGCAATCGGGATGTCGGGATCTCAACCACCTGTACATCCAGCAAGACCATGCGGTCCCAGCCGACCTGCCCCGTGAAATCCAGAATGGCGGGATAGCGCTCAGCCAAGGCGGCGATACGCGCGCGATCGTCATCTGACAAATCGTCGCCCTCAATCAGGATGCGTCCGCCCACGTTTGCGCTGCGTGCGCCGGGGATGCGGGCTAGCAGCGCTTCAACCTCGGCCCGCAACCGAGGCGCGCCGGCAGGCACCACCCGAAACTCATACGCATGACTGCGCCCCGCCGCCGTCCAGACATGCACCGAAGACACGCCTTCGGCGCGTGCGAAGACCACGACATCGCGCCCCTCGGCGGTAACGGCGCTAAGCACCTGTCCATTGCCGATCGCCACTCTTTTCACTCCGGGGTGCGGCAGGACACGCGTCTCGCCCACTTGCAACTCGAGCTCGACTGAAGCAGAACGAGCGGCCAGCGAAGGCAGACTCAAGACGATGACGCCAATAACGCATGCCAGTCGTCTCATGGCCGCTCCGATTCCAGGCGAGGCCGTGCGGCCGCGTCCGAGGACAGCACGGCAGCGTGCGCGTCCACGCGGTCGCCGTACAGAATGGCCACACCCGGGGCGGGCAAGGGGTCGGGGTCCAGCCCGATCAGCGAGGCCAGATCCGTTTGCTTGGACGCCGCCACCGCCGCCACGTCGTCGCGATGCCGCACCATCGCCGTCAACGTGCCGGCCTGTCTGGCTGCAACGAATTTCATGGCTTGGGCCGGGTCGGCGGCCAGGGTGATGGTTCCGGCGCCCATCCCCCCTTTGTCGCCATCGGCCTCATCGTCGACGGTCAATACCCGCATGCTCTGCAATAACGGCACGGTGAGCTCTCGCTGCCGATGAGGGAATGTGACGTAGATGTCGATCAAATCGCCCGCCCGTAACTGGCTGGCCAGGCCGCCCAGGTCTGCGGCCGACACCGTCAACGCCCGCTGCCCCGTCTGCAACCGCGATGCCAGTGCGGGCTTGGGTGCATTGAAGCGCAATTGCGTTTTCAGTAAAGGTTCTCCGGCGCCCACGTCAGCCACCAGAATGCCCCCTAGCAAGCTGCTCAACCCTAACGGGTCCACACTGGCGCTAGGCGCCCATCGCGCCGGAATTTCGCGCACAGCCAGATGAACGTCTTCCAGCAGCGTCCCGGCGGCTAGGGGATACGCTGCGACCAAACGCTCGACCACGGGAGTGCGCGCCTCGGCCTCTAGCGCTTCGACCCGCTTCTGCACGTGTTCGCGCACCGCCCACGCCGATACCAAGCCGGCAAGCAAGGCCAATCCGTATATGCTGACTCGACGCAAGCGCTTGGCACTTTGAATAAGCAGTTTTTTCATGACGCCCATCCCGTAACGCGAAGGCCGCTGCCAGTCTCAAGCGGCGTGACCGATATCTGCATACGATCGTTTCGCCGCGTCCACGATTGATCGGGGCCGTCTTCAGATAGTTGGCGCCACCCCTCGCGCCGCAAACCCGCCTGGACAAGCGGCGTCAATCGCGCAGGCGGCAGCGCATGCCGCCAAATACGTTCAGACACCCTGACGCCTGCTTCCATCACCGCGAAATCCAGGTGCAGCCGAGCGCCCTCTGGCAGCCAGGCAGGCGTGGGCAAAGACATAGGATTGGACGCAGGCACCAGACGCATCGTTGAAACGCTGCCAACCGTGCGCCCGTCGCGCGTGCTCTGCATCTGCGCTACCCACTGTTCGTCACCGAAACGCCCCGACAAGATCAACTGGCCAGGCAGCACATTCAAATCAACCAGCGCGGGCTGTTGCGCAGAGAGCATGCGGATCAAATTCGGGGCCGTGGCTGGCGTATCAAACACCAACACCTGCGCGGGATAGCCGTAGAGCCAGAGCTGATCAGCCAGCAGAACGTGGCTGGAGCCGGGAGGAAAACGCAGTCGGCTCAACCTCGCTTTTTCCGTGTCCGCCGTCAACGCCTGTGCAGCAAGATCGGCGGGCCCCGCGAAAGTGGGCATGGCGATTCCAGCCAACCCGCTCATCAGCATCGGCAAACAGACATGGCGAACGATGGCTCGTCGCTCTCGTCGAGACTTAGCCTGCGAATATCTGCTCATTTGGCCTGCCCTCTTTGTTGTTTCAGCCGATCTGTCGGCACCACATCCGCCCATGCGGAAAGCCAATCCGTCTGAAACGTCGGCCTATCCCACGGGCCATCTACGCGCGATACCAACGATTCCGCCCTTCGCGCCTGCGCCACCGAAACGCGTTCCGCCTTTCGCCATGCAGTTGGCGCGTGGGCAATGCGATGTGTGGCGTCCTTATCTCCGTGCGCATACCCCGCCCCCACCGCGACACGGGTGTAGCGATTGATCGGCGCGGTCATCGCAGATACAAGAGGGTTCGCGCCTGGATGTGGAATTGCATGTGGCTTCGCATGCGCCATTGCGTGTGCCTTTGCATGCGACTTCGCGTGTGCCTGTGCCTTTGCATGCACAGACAGCAGCTGCAGCCCCACGCCAAACCATTCGTCCTGCAAGCGCGCCACGTGCTGCTCAGCCACACCGGTCAAGGGTTCGACTTCACGACTCAGGCCAATAGGGGTCATCGCATCACGCGTGATGGCCGGTTGCCCCATTGCCGCTGCCATGGCTGCCTTGCGGCTGGCCTGCGACATCTGCTGCGCGGAAAGTTGCAGGCTGCCCACCCAGGACACCGCCCAGATCAATACGCCCATCAAAGGCATCATCAGCAATGCCTCGACAATGGCCTGCCCGCGTTGTCGGCTGAGCAGCTCGGGCTTTTTCGAGATCTGCATCATGGCGTTCCCTTGGCCAAGAGCCGTTCTTGAGAAGACACAGCAGACAGACGGGCCTGCCAGTACGGACGAAACAGCGTGGCCAGTTCGCCATGGCCATCGGCACGCGAATCCGGGCGCAAGAAGTACGTTTCTGCGGCGCTGGTGACGCTTATTCCCCCTGACTGCCCCAACGCGGCATAGCGGAAAATACCGATGGGTGTGGCCACTGCGCTGGCGGCATCCGTCGTCTTCAACAAGGCGCCTGCCATGCGCACGCTAACTGCGAAGCGCAAGGGCAAGTGCATACGCGACGGCGCGACTTCCCGGTAGGCCGGCAGGCCTTGGCCGGGCCACCGTTGCGCGGACGCCATCGCGTAGGAATTGGCCATGGGATTCGTCACGCCGTTGAAGATGTCCCACGATGTCGATTGCTCTACCCAGCGCCAAAAATCCTCTTGAGAAAAATCAGCAGGCGGTTCATCCACATAATCAAGGCCGTCGGGTCCTTTGCTTTTCTGACCTTGCGTGGTCCCCCAACCCATTGCGTATTCACGGAAGTAGCAGCCGACCCAGCGGTTTGATCGCAGGGCATGGAACGACTGCGTATCCAATGCGCCCCACCGTCCGTCCGGCCCAAGCCATGTCGAACCCCGGCGGCGCAGCTCATGACGCTTCAACGGGCAGCGATGGCTGACAGGCCAAGGATTGCGCCGCGTGGCGTTGCGCGGTTTCAGAAAACCGTAGCGGCTTGCCGCTAGATCTACTGCCGGCCACAAGCCCGTTTTTCGGTTGGCGTGATGGCGTTCAACAAAGCCAGGCCATGCGTCCGACAACAGACGCAAGGCGATATTGCCTGCACGCTGATCCCCTGCTGAAGCCACATCGTCCAGATTGGCGGCAAGCACCTTTTGCATGATGCGATCACGCGTTTTGGTCAACGCCGTCATTGCCGAATTGGCGGCAGTTTCCAACACTTGATGCACGACGCGGTCGTGCTGCGCGAATGCGCTTGCCAACTGCGCGTCAACAATAGGTGACGCTTGTCCGGCGCGGTACGCCAGCCCCATCTCTGGCCCGAACAACATCGCAATCAGACTGGCCGGCGGATTCCCCCGCGTGCGCTGCGCGTGCAATGCACGGCCATACTGCGCCGACGCGGCAAGCGTGACCAGATGCGCCATCGCGACCTGATGCGCAATCTGTGTTCGATTGACATACGCGATGGCGTTAAGCACGCGAGCCTGCTCAAGCGCGCCGCTGTAAGCGGCCGCATCCGCCGCGTGCGTCAGGCGAATTCGGCCTGATACCGTCTGGCCCAGGTTGTAGAGCATGACCAGAGAAGCCGCAGCCACGGACACAATCAACATGCCCAGCACCAAGGCTTGGCCGTGCTGTCGATACGGTGGCATGTGACGATGGATGATCACTTCGCATCCGTGGCGTTGCCGGTAAAGGACTTGAGCGAACGCGCCTTGGTTTGCGCCGCCGCCTTCTGCGCCGCTTGCTGCGCGGCGCGCGTTTGCGTGCCGCCGTCTTCCCCTGCAAGTTCGCGCGCCATGGCCGCCGTCTGCGAGCGCACCACTTGCCCGAAGTACTGATAGACGGCGATCGCCGCAACGGCCACCAAGGCCACGACCACGATGTACTCGGTCATGCCTTGGCCCAACTGACGTAAACGTATTGCCCGCATCTCTGCTCTCCGGTTCCTTGAAAGTAGGCTGCAGTGTCGGCTTGCCACGCGGGAGCCACAATTCGCAGATACCGAGGTGGGCAAATTGGTCACGCCCCTTTTTTCAACGCAAAATCCATTGCGATGCACAAAGAAAAACCCCTCGCGCCGACGGCGGCGAGGGGTGATTCAGGCGTGATATTCCTATCGCTAGGAAATCATGTAAGCCACTAATTTTCCAGGGTTTTCCCTATTGTCGACGTGATTGCCGAGCAGTAGATTTGAGTTGCCGGGCTGTCTGACACCCATCGCGTGCGAAGCCGGGCAGGAGCGCCTCAGACTCATCTAGAGCTGGGGCGCTCTTCCATTTCGGGCGCTAAGAATTCGTTAGCCAGCGGCGGGCCGGTTGCCCGCCGGACGGCCCAATTGCGTCATATCCAGCCGCCGGAACACCCAGGCCGATAACAAGGTGATGACGCCCACGCAGACGAAGCTCAACGTGAATGCGCGGCCCAATGCGGCATTCGCCTCGCCCGAGAACATGCCGACCAACCCGCCACCGATGGTGACGCCCAAGCCGATGGCGAGCATCTGGATCATTGAAAAAAGACTGTTCCCGCTAGCGGCGTCCCGCTTGCTCAGTCCTTTCAACGTCACACTGTTCATCGCCGCAAATTGCATGGAGTTGGTCGCTCCGAACAGGGCAAGCTGAAGCACCTGCAACGCGAGTGGCCACCCAGGGGAAATCGCGGCGAACGACACGATCGACGCGCCGACCAACAGCGTATTGACCAACAGGAACGTGTCGTAGCCGAAACGCCGCACAAGCGGGGCGATCCACGGTTTGGATATCGTCCCCGCGATGGCAGCGGGCAGCATCATTAGCCCCGATTGCAGCGGGCTATAGCCCAACTGCAATTGCAGCAACAGCGGCAACAGGAACGGCACCGCACTGCTGCCGATCCGGCAAACCAGATTGCCCACCAAGCCGACGCTGAAATTAGGCTCGTTAAATAACCGCAACTGGAAAAGCGGATTCTGACGCCGGCGCGCATGCACCACATATAGCAACACCGTCAGGGCGCTAAGCGCGAACAAGCCTGCCGACCACGCCATGCGGCCGGCACCCGCCGGCAAGTCCAGGCCAAGCGAAAACGACACCATGCACAACGACAACAAGGCGCAACCCAGCACATCGAACGGCGCCACATCCGTCAATGCATCTTCAGGCAAGTAGCGGCGCACGGCAAACAGGCCTGCGATGCCGATCGGGACATTGATCATGAAAATCCAGTGCCAGCTTGCCACCTGCACCAGCAACCCGCCCAGGGTCGGACCAAAAATAGGACCGATCTGACCCGCGATCGACACGAAGGCCAACGCCGATATGTATTGGTCACCCGGCACCGTGCGCAGGACCGCCAGGCGCCCGATCGGCAACAGCATGGAGCCGCCCACGCCCTGCACCACCCGCGCAATTGTCAACTGCGTCAGCGTCTGAGCCACGGCGCAAAACACCGAGCCCACGGCAAATATCAAAATGGCCGCCAAGTACACGCGACGCGTGCCATAGCGATCCGCCAGCCAGCCCGACGCGGGCGTGAACATTGCCATGGTCAGCGTGTACGCGACCACCACAGGCTTCAACGCCAGTACGTCCTCGCCCAAGCTGCGTGCAATCGAGGGCAAGGCGGTGTTGACGATCGTGGTGTCCAGCGTCTGCATGAAAAAGCAGGCCGCGACTACCCAGAGCAGGGCCTGCTGTGATGAAGGTTTTTCCATGGAATAAATCGTACTCTCAGGATGCCAACGGAAGGCTGACAGACACCCGTATACTGATTTCGCCGCTTCCCCCTGACGAGGCATGCATGTGTTCGCACTATCAGACGCTGAAGGATGCCGAACTGCTGCTACAGAAGTTCGGCGTGCGCACGAAACCCGCTGCCGGCCCCTATGACATGTGGCCTCGATATCAGGGAGTATTCGTGCGCAGGCCGGTGGAACACGACGCCGGCGACGACGCCGTCCCCGAGCGCGAAGCCGTGACCGGCCGCTGGGGGTTGATCTCTGCGTTAACTCGCGCCGACGGGCAAGACAAGGCGGGCAAACTCTCTACGTTCAATGCACGCAGCGAGACCGCCGCCAAGTCGTTCACGTTCAGCAATGCTTGGCGCCGGGCGCAACGTTGCATCATTCCCGCGGACGCGATATTCGAGCCGGATTGGCGGTCGGGTTCGACCATCTCGACGCGCTTTGCGCGAGCCGATGGGGCTCCGCTAGGGATCGCCGGCCTATGGGACCGATGGCGCGATGCCAGCGGCCAGCTCAACGAAAGCTTCACCATGTTGACCATCAACGCCGACCACGACCCGCTGTTCCAGCTTTACCACCGGCCCGGCGAGGAAAAGCGCATGGTCGTCATCCTGCCCGAAGGCGCCTACGGCGACTGGCTGACGTCGCCCAGCGAACGGACCCGTGACTTCCTCGTTCCCTACCCCGCCGAAAAATTGATTGCCACGCCGATGAAATGACCCCGTTTATGGCGGACTATACTGGATATATAAACAGTATTGTCCACTATGCCGTTCAAATCCCCGCTCACCCACGCCGACTTGCGCACCATCCGCGAGCGTCAGCCCTGGAACCCCGACGTGATCTCTCTGCTCTGGGAGGTCAAACGGCTTAGGTCCGTCTTGCTGCGCGCCTATCAGTTGTCGGGCGACTTCAAGCGGCCCGCCGGTTTGACGGGCGAGCTCTACGACGACTTCATGAAAGCCTTGCGCGACGAACCCTGTGTGCAAGAACGCGACGACATGACGACGTCGCTGATGGAAGCGCCTAACCGGCTACGCAAGGGAATGGCGCCGCGGTGACAACAGCGGCACTAGCGTCAACCGCACGCTGGCGCTGGCGGCCTAACACCGGCTCCACCCCGCGTTCTCGTCTTTCTTGTCGTACAGGTGATCCCACTCGGTATTGCAGACCGAGCAAATGAATGCTTCGTGCCTGGCGCCGCGCGTGACCGACGCCAAACTTCTGACGACTTCCAGGCATATCAACTGATCGTGACCGGGCGCGCCACGTTTATTCTGAACAATGCCCTCGCAATCATTACAAGCCGGCATTTCTCCACCTTTCCAATTGCTTTCAGTGGAGATACTACAAAATGAAACCGGAGATGATGTTCAACAATTCTCACGAGAGGGGGAACGGTTCAGACAGGTCCCGGGAATCATCGCAAGTAAGGCAGCGTCTTCTTGCAGATCAGAATGGTGGTCGATGTGATCGTCAATCGCCCTTTCCAATCGCGCCATTTCGCCATCATAGAAACACAGCGAATTGCTGATCGAGCTTTCCACCAGCGCCAGCGCAGCGCTCGCGTCAGCTTTTTTTAACCGGTTCAGCGATCGCGTCCGGTCTTCCGACAACGCCTCCCATTGCGCCACCAAGTCCCGAAGTGCACGGACGTGAGCGGGAGACGGCTGCCAGGTCGGCGGTTGCGCCGCGACACCGTAACGAGCCAGCGTCAGGCTATCGAGCCCATCGGTCCGAGATGGCATATCCCGCGTTTGGCCAAAGTCATGAACATCTTCCGGGTTGACGAGCGAAACCGTCGCGCCCGTGTCGTGCAGCGTCGTGGCCGATTGCTCGTGATGAAGCCCCGTGCCATCCATTACGCCATGCACCTGATCCGACGACACCCCGTGTTTGGCGCACCATCGAATCAGCTCGTACACGCCTTGCCGATTATTGGCCACCACCTTGCGTTTGCATTTGTCGTTCTTCGGTCCGAGCAGCAGGGTGCAGCGCAGTTTGAGTTCGGACACGTCGATACCCAGATAAGACATCGTTCATACCTCCCCATGCGAAGAAAGTATGCCAACTGCGCTCACTTGCCTGACTCATGCAGCGTCAATCCAACACCAGGCGTCCAGTGTCCGCAATGGCCTCAAAAGTGAATGAGAGTCCGCACCATACCATCCAGATGGTGTTGAAGTCGACCACAATAGTGATATTTTTAAACCACAAAAAATCACTCCTCAAAAAGAAAAGCGCGAGGCGTGAAAGACCACGCAACCCGCGCGAATTCTTGGTAGGAACTGACAATCAATGCGTCGTAGGGCGTCGCCCTTGTCGTTGGGCACTTCGACGGCGTCGTGACGAAATATGTTTTCCAAGTCGGAACAATTCGAGCACTGACGGCTGAAGGTGGGCGAGTCACGTCACCGACATGCTTAACCATTACATCTTTATCAGACGTTGTCCCGCTACGCTGGATCAGCAGTTCTAGAATCAGCTCAGCGCATTTGCGTTGCCTAGGAGTGTTTGCTATGTACCGCGCAAAGTTGAAGCTTGTTGTAATTGCCGCCGCATGCTGTGTGGCCTGGGCCAGCGCGACTCCCGCAGCTCCACCGGAAGGCAAAGGAAAACCCGACAACGCGGGACAGGGCCAAGGCAACAACGGCAATGGCAATAACAAGGGCAAGGGGGATAAGGGCCAGTCGTCCAAGGACAAGGGCGGAGATAGTCATGACGGCGGCGGGAACGTCACGCTACGGTACGCCGGCATAACCCTATCAACCGCCCAAGGCTATGCGCGGGAGTACGGGTTATCTGGCTATAGCTCGCTGCCACCGGGCATCCGGAAAAACCTCGCCCGAGGAAAGCCCCTGCCCCCAGGCATTGCCAAGAAGATGGTCCCTGCTCCCATGCTGGCGAGGCTACCGGTCTACCCTGGCTATGAATGGCAGGTTGCTGGCACGGATCTTATTCTTGTCGCTGTGGCGACCGCCGTGGTGGCCGACGTGCTGTTGAATGTGTTTGACTGACACGTCGGGTCGCTGCACAAGCGGCACCGTACACACTACTGGACACAGTCAATTCCATAAAGAACAAGGGGTTACGTCAACGTGACGTAACCCCTTGATTTCTTTGGTAGGCCCCCCGAGAGTCGAACTCGGCACCAACGGATTATGAGTCCGCTGCTCTAACCAGGCATGAGCTAGAGGCCCAGGAAAAAATTACTGCCCTTCCAGGAAGCTCTTCAGCTTGTCGGCCCGGCTGGGGTGACGCAGCTTACGCAGCGCTTTAGCCTCTATTTGGCGGATGCGCTCGCGAGTCACGTCGAATTGCTTGCCCACTTCTTCCAGGGTCTGGTCGGTGCTCATTTCGATACCGAAACGCATACGCAGAACCTTGGCTTCACGCGGGGTGAGAGAGTCTAGCACTTCCTTGACCACATCACGCATGGAACCGTGCAAAGCCGCATCCGAAGGCGCCAGGGTCGACGTGTCTTCGATGAAATCGCCCAAGTGCGAATCATCGTCGTCACCGATCGGCGTTTCCATGGAGATCGGCTCTTTCGCGATCTTCAGGATCTTGCGGATCTTGTCCTCGGGCATGTCCATCTTCTGCGCCAGGGTCGCGGGATCGGGCTCAGCGCCGGTTTCCTGCAGAATCTGACGGCTGATCCGGTTCATCTTGTTGATCGTTTCGATCATGTGAACCGGGATACGGATGGTACGCGCCTGGTCGGCGATCGAACGCGTGATGGCTTGACGAATCCACCACGTGGCGTACGTCGAGAACTTATAGCCGCGACGGTATTCGAACTTGTCCACGGCCTTCATCAAGCCGATGTTGCCTTCCTGAATCAGATCCAGGAACTGCAGGCCACGGTTCGTGTACTTCTTGGCAATCGAGATCACCAGACGCAGGTTGGCCTCCGTCATTTCGCGCTTGGCCTTGCGAGCCTTGGCTTCGCCCGTGGCCATGCGCTTGTTGACGTCCTTCAAGTCCTTCAGCGGCAGCACGACGCGCGTTTGCAGGTCGATCAGCTTTTGCTGCAGTTCTTGCACGGCGGGAATCTGGCGCTCGAGCGTCTCGGCGTACGGATGACCGGCCGCGACTTCGTCCACCACCCACTGCAGGTTGGTTTCGTTGCCCGGGAAGACCTTGATGAAGTGCGTGCGCGGCATGCCGGCACGGTCCACACACGTGTGCAGAACGGCGCGCTCAAGCTGGCGCACTTCTTCAACCTGGTTGCGCAGCGTGTCAGCCAGCTTCTCGACCATCTTGGCCGTGAAGCGGATGCCCATGAGTTCGTTCTGGATGGATTCCTGGGCGCGCACGTAGATGTCCGACTTGTAGCCGTCCTTCTCGTACGACAGGCGCATCTTGTCGAACTGCTTGTTGACTTCGTCGAACTTGGCCAGCGCCTTCACGCGCAGGTCTTCCAGCTGCTTGCTGGACATGCCGCCCGCGGGGCCGTCATCGCTTTCGTCTTCATCGGCGGTGACACCGGCGCCGGCATATTCTTCGCCGTCTTCCGGATCAACCAGGCCGTCGACCACTTCGTCGATCTGCGCCTGGCCTTCCCGCACGCGCAGGATGTGGGCCAGGATTTCGTTGATCGTGGTCGGGCAGGCCGAGATGGCCATGACCATGTGCTTCAGGCCGTCTTCGATGCGCTTGGCGATTTCGATTTCGCCTTCGCGCGTCAGCAGCTCAACCGAGCCCATTTCGCGCATGTACATACGCACGGGGTCGGTGGTGCGGCCGAAGTCGGAATCCACCGTGGTCAACGCAGCTTCGGCTTCGTCTTCGACGTCGTCGTCGTTGGACGCAACCGGGGCGTTTTCGCTCATCAGCAGCGTTTCGGCGTCGGGGGCTTGGTCGTAGACCGCGATCCCCATGTCGCTGAACGTGCTGATGATGCCGTCGATGGCTTCGGCGTCGACCAGATCGTCAGGCAGATGGTCGTTGATTTCGCCGTAGGTCAGGTAGCCGCGGTCCTTGCCCAGCTTGATCAGCTGCTTCAGGCGGTTGCGGCGAGCTTCGTATTCTTCCGGCGTCACGGGGCCGCGGGCGATCAGATCCTTGGGATCAGCCTTGCCGCGCTTGCCACCGCGCTTGGGCGGCTTCAGATCGGGCAGGACTTCGCCTTCGCCGTCCATCGTGTCGTCGAAACCGTCGGAATCGTTATTGGCGTTCTTGGCGGGACGGCCCGGGCGGCGGCCGCTCGGAACCGGGCCCGAACGCGGTGCGCTGCCACCCACCAAGTCGGCGAGCTTGTCCTCAGCCTTCTTGGCGCGAGCCTTCGTCACTTTTTCGGGCTTATCAGCCGCAGCCGTCTTGGTTGCCTTCTTGGCAGCCGTCTTGGCAGCGGGCTTGGCGACCTTCACCGCCGTCTTGGCGGGCGCTTTTTCCGCCGCCATGCTTACGGCGCGCTTGGCCGCAGGGGCCTTGATTTCAGCCGCATCAATTGCAGAGGAGGATTTGCCGGTGGATTTGGTCATAGTCGCTTCCGTGGTCGTCGCAACCCGTTTGGGCATGTTGCACCGCATAAAGCCGCCCTGGACGGTGGCCCAGCGCGGCGCAAATACGGGTAAAACTGGTGAATCGGCTAAGGCCACGCGGCTGCGTTGTTCGCAGCGCCAACTCTTTCGAGCTCGCCAGGAGCCATTCAGGTGCAATACCTGTTAGGCGCTTGACGTGCATGACCTCATTCCGCGGCGGATTCCGGGCGCCGGGGGGGCTGTCTGCCTATAAATAGGCTTTGCTTGCTTATGGGGGTCGTTGCCCCTAGCAGCTTATGTAGACACAGCACCCAAACCACTAACGCTACGCAAAAATGCTCACCGCTGAACTGCCTGATTCACCGCTCAGCCTTCAGCGATACGCTGTCAGCATAATAATTAACGATGTATCGTTTACGCGTTGGTGTTTAACCTAAACCTCAACTTAAACCCGAACGCATAAACCTAAAATTTTGTCTTCACTTATCGTTTGAAGGGCGTACACAAAGGGCTTGCTTCAATAGGCTGGCGCCGATGGGGGGAGGGTTGGCCTACACACGCTTTGCCTGCACACGCTTTGCCTTCACCCGCCGCGCCGCCCTTCCAATCGCTAGCTGCAATCCGTCTTCCTTAGATTCCAACGGCCAGAATTGATTCCAGCTTCCTGCACACTCTTTACCGAACCGCCAGCAAGATCCCGCCCGGCCATCCAATCATCCAGGACTATCAGCACATTCAGGAAGAATTAAGCCGACATCAACTGAAAATGAATCAAATGGGGGCGAAGAACCTTAGCTTCCGGCAAGCGGAAAACCCTTGATTTTAGCGCATTTAACGAATCCCGGCACCTTTCAGTACGGCCAATCGGCTGGACAGCTCCAGGTAGCGCTTGCGCGCCTCGTCCGTGGCCAACCCCGCTGCCGCCAACTTCGCCATTTCAAGCTTGGCTGAGTCAAACTCAATCCGCCGCAAAGCGTCATCCCACTCGGTCTGGGGGTCGGGCAAGTCTTCCTGCGACAAAACATCCGCCCGCAAGCCCTTGAGAACCGTGGCCAAATCCGAATCCGGTTCCGCGGCCTCGAGCAATGCGCCCACGTGGCGCGCACCGCTGGACTGCGCCAGCATGATCAAGTCCCTTACTAACCCTAGATGGGGGCCATGGTCGATGACTTCAAGCTGCTGATCGCCCATGGAATCGACTAATTCCGGGTGCGCCAGCAGCAATCCCAGCAGTCGCTTTGCCAGCGACGGCATCGTACGGCGCCCTTCGAAACCCCCAACGTCGTTATCCCGACGCCCTTTCCAGTTGCCCTTGCCGCCCTTCCAGTCACCCTTGCCCTTCCAGTCGCTCTTGCCTTTCCATTCCGGCTTGCCTCCCGCGCGCTGACCACCGCCAGCGCCCGCAGACGCCCCGCCTTGAGACGGGAAATGGCCATAATCGGCGTAGTCTGGCTCGTCGGCAGGGATGTCGCTGAAGTCATGGCCCGCAAAGTCGTAGCCCATGTCAGGATGACCGCCATCATGATCTGGCCCTGCCGGCCCCGGACCCGGGGCCGCCTCACCCGCCGCCGGCTTGGCCGCTGGCGCGAAGGGCTTGGCCGGTTGCTGCGCCAGGATCTGCGACATTTCCTCGGGCGTCAGCTGGACCAGCTTGGCCATCTCCCGCTCGATCTGCACGCGCAATGCGCACTCGGGAATGGCAGCCAACAAAGGCTTGGCTTCGTGCAGGCAGCTTGCCCGGCCTTCGGCCTCGTTCATGTTGTGCCGCGACGCCAATTCATCCAGCAAGAAGCGCGACAGCGCAACCGCATCGCCCAAGCAAGCCCGGAACGCTTCGGCGCCCAACTCGCGAACATAGGAATCCGGGTCATGTTCCGAGGGCAAAAACAGGAAGCGAATTGCGATGTCATCGCGCAGCACCGGCAGGCAAGCCTGCAAGGCGCGCCAAGCCGCTCGCCGACCGGCTCCGTCCCCATCGAAACTGAAGATCACCTTGTCGCTGGTACGCAGCAGCTTCTTCACGTGGTCAGGGGTCGTGGCGGTGCCCAGGGTAGCGACGGCATTGGCAATGCCTTGCTGCGCCAGCCCGACAACGTCCATATACCCTTCAACCACAATCACCTGCCCTTCCTGCCGGATGGCCTGGCGCCCCTCCCACAAACCATAGAGTTCATGGCCCTTGGAAAACAGGGGGGTTTCGGGGGAATTCAGGTATTTGGGTTCGCCCTTGCCGATGATGCGCCCACCGAACCCGATCAAGCTTCCTCGCGCATTGCGGATCGGAAACATGATGCGTTCGCGGAAACGGTCGTAACGACGCCCGTCTTCGGACTCAATGACAAGGCCGGACTCCACTAGCGTGGGGTCTTCGTAATTCGGAAAAACGTGCGACAAGCCGTGGCGGTCTGTACCTGACCAGCCCAGGCCGAAATGCGCCGCGATTTCGCCTGTCAGGCCACGCTGTTTCAGGTAGCGGATCGCGGCGGGCGATGCACGCAACTGCTTCAGGTAATGCGCCTGAGCGGCATCCAGCACCTGCGTATGACGAGACTCCTCGGCCTTGCGGCGCGCGGATTCCTGTTGCTGGCGTGGACTACGATTTTCTTCGGGAACCGTCATTCCCGCCGAAGCCGCGAGCGTACGCACGGCTTCGGGGAAACTGGTGCCCGTATGTTCCATCAGAAACGTGATGGCACTGCCGTGCGCTCCACAGCCGAAGCAATGATAGAACTGCTTGGTGGGGCTGACAGTAAATGACGGACTTTTTTCGTTATGAAAGGGGCACAGGCCAAGCAAGTTGGCCCCACCCTTTCGCAACTGCACATATCGCCCGACTACGTCGACGACGTCGACTCGGGCGAGTAGATCCTGGATGAATGATTCTGGAATCAATAGATTCGGGAATCAAAAATCAATACAGGCGCGGGGGCAGTTGTTGGCTACGGATGCGCTTGTAGTGGCGCTTCACAGCGGCAGCATGCTTGCGCTTGCGCTCAGCCGTGGGCTTCTCATAGAACTCGCGCGAACGCAGCTCGGTGAGCAAACCGGTCTTTTCGATGGTGCGCTTGAAGCGACGCAGAGCGGCTTCAAACGGTTCGTTTTCCTTCAGTCGAACGATAGGCATAAAGTGATTGGCCTGCTTGTAGGGTAACAAAAGTTGATGACAAACCTGGCTTGCTTACCAGCAACGCCGCGCTAGGTGAGACCCAGGTCCGCGATGATCGCGGAACGGGGACCTTGGGCGGCGCAACGAATTGCGCTGGCTGTTTCCGTTACCCAAAGACTACCCAAAGAGTAACAAGCCAAGTTCGGTTTAGCGATAACCAGCGATTCTAGCATGGTCATGCATAGTTTGACTACTAGGAGGGACGCTTGGCGACTACGCCGCCAAACTCCCCTTCCTCCACCCCGCCGGATTCAGCTTTGCGAGCCCTTGCGAATCCAGGCTTCCAGCTGATGCGGACGCAGGCTGTCGTAGTCTTCAAACGGCTGGTGAATCCAGGGATTCGTGGGCAGCTTCTCGACGTAGTAGTCGGGCGTTGCCTGCGAATGCCCCTTCCACCACAACACGGCGCTGCGCAGCTCGGTGATGTCGGCAAACTGGCTTTTCAGGTGGTCATAGACCTTGCTGAAGGTTTTACCGGTATCGACCATGTCGTCCACCAGCAACACCCGCCCGGACAAGGTGCCGCGCGTGATGGTGATGAACTGGGCGATATCCATGTCGCCTTGCTTGGTGCCTGCCGCTTCGCGATAGCTGCTCGTGGCCAAGATACCCAGCGGCACATCGAAAATACGGGACATTACGTCGCCGACACGCATACCGCCGCGCGCCAGACACAGAATCTTGTCGAACTTCCATCCCGACTGATGCACCTGCAACGTCAGGCGTTCGATCAGGCGGTTGTAATCGTCCCACGTCACCCACAGATGGCTGTCATCATTGGTCGGCGTGCTCATAGGCAAGCATCTCCTGCTTAAAGATACGAAAAGGCCGCCGCCGGTATGAGACCGGCGGCGGCCTTTGGAATAATAACCCGATCAGCCCTTCAGGGGATGACGCAGGACAATGGTTTCGTTACGGTCGGGACCGGTCGACACCAGGTCGATCGGCACGCCGCACACTTCGGCAACGCGCTCCAGGTAACGGCGAGCCGCCACGGGCAGCTTGTCGTACTCGGTGATGCCAACGGTCGATTCCGACCAGCCCGGCAGTTCTTCCAGCACCGGCTGAGCCTGAGCCACAGCGTGGGCGCCGTAAGGCAGCACGTCGCGGAACTCACCGTTCACACGGTAGCCAACGCCCAGCTGGATGGTTTCCAGACCGTCGAGCACGTCCAGCTTGGTGATGCACAGACCGGAAATGCCGTTCAGACGAACGGAACGCTTCAGGGCCGCGCCATCAAACCAGCCGCAACGACGCGGACGGCCCGTGACCGAACCGAATTCCTTGCCGATGGTGGCCAGACGGGTACCGATTTCGTCGACCAGTTCGGTCGGGAACGGGCCCGAACCGACGCGAGTCGTGTAGGCCTTGGTGATGCCCAGGACGTAATCCAGCTGCTGCGGACCCACGCCAGCACCGGCCGACGCCGCGCCAGCCACGCAATTGCTGCTGGTGACGAAGGGGTACGTGCCGTGATCGACGTCCAGCAAAGCGCCCTGCGCGCCTTCGAACAGGATGCGTTTGCCTTCCTGCTGCATGGCGTACAGATTGCTCGACACGTCCTTGACCATCGGCGCGATGGCGGGAGCCAAGGCCATGGCCTGGTCGCGCACTTCGTTGGCCGAAACCGCTTCGGCGCCCAGATACTGGGTCAGCACGAAGTTGTGGTAATCCAGCACTTCGGCGAGCTTCTCGTCGAACAGTTCGGGATTGAACAGATCTTGCACGCGCAGCGCGCGGCGGGCGACCTTGTCCTCGTATGCGGGGCCGATGCCACGACCGGTCGTGCCGATCTTGCCGTCGCCCTTGCGCGCTTCGCGCGCCTTGTCGATGGCGACGTGGTAAGGCAGGATCAGCGGGCAGATTTCAGAAATCTGCAGGCGCGAGCGCACGTCCAGACCGGCAGCTTCCAGCTCTTCAATTTCCTTGAGCAGAGCTTCCGGGGACAGCACAACGCCGTTGCCGATAAAGCAGGTGACACCGGGATGCATGATGCCCGACGGGATCAGGCGAAGAATCGTCTTCTTGCCATTGATCCACAGCGTATGGCCGGCATTGTGACCGCCTTGGAAGCGCACCACGCCCTGGACGGATTCCGCCAGCCAGTCGACGATCTTGCCTTTGCCCTCGTCACCCCATTGGGTGCCGATTACGACTACGTTCTTGCTCATGTTACGAATCAATATCGAGTTTCTCGGGAAATCCGGAAATCTCCCCGCGGCCCTCTCGTTTCCAAGAGGGAGTTAGTCACAGCGTTCTGACCGTCCAGGCGCCATCTTGTAGCGCCAGCTCGCGATCGCAAACGAATTCGTCCTGATCCTGCTCGTGACCGGGCAATACCTGAACGACAATTTCCCCTGACCGGCGCAGACGGCGAACCGCCTCGGTCAAGGCGGGGGCCTGCCCCCAGGGCGCGCGAACTGCACGCGCCCGTTCCGCTGGCGGCAAACCTGCCGCCAGTTTGCGTAAATCCAGACTGAAGCCGGTGGCGGGACGCGCCCGGCCGAATGCACGGCTGACGTCGTCATAGCGGCCACCACTGACCAGGGCGTCGTGCCAACCTTCCGCGTACAGCGCAAACTTCACGCCGGAATGGTAGCCATAGCCACCCACGTCGGCCAAATCAACACCGAACGCGACATTCGGCATGGCATCCACCACCACCTGCAAGGCGTCCAGCGCCGCCGCCACACCCGGCAGCAACGGCAGGTCGCGCCGAGCTTCCTTCAACACTTCAGGGCCGCCATAAAAATTCGGCAGCAACTGCAGCGCCTTCAGCGTCTCTGCGCGCATGCCAGGCGCACGCGCGGCCAATTCACCCAGCCCTGGCACGTCTTTCTCCCGCAGCAGGCGGATGACGTCTTCAGCCAGGGCCACAGCCGCCGGGTCGGATTCGACGATGGCGCGAACCACACCCGGATGGCACAAGTCCAGACGGGGGTTACGAACACCAGCAATCGCCACCGTTTCCAGCACGAGCTGGATGATTTCCAGATCGGCTTCAAAACCGGCATGACCGTAAATCTCGGCGCCGATCTGCAACAGCTCGCGGCTGGACAGCAAGTCCGCCGGGCGGGCGTGCAGCACGTTGCCGCAATAGCACAGGCGGGTCACGCCAGCGCGGTTCAACAAGTGCGCATCAATGCGCGTGACCTGAGGAGTCATGTCCGCCCGCACGCCAAGCGTGCGTCCGGTCAGCTGGTCGACCAGCTTGCACGTGCGCAGATCCAGATCGCTACCGGTGCCGGACAGCAATGAATCGATGTATTCGACCAGGGGCGGCGCGACCAGCTCGAAGCCGTAAGTACGGTACAAATCGAGAAGTTCGCGGCGCAATTCCTCGATGCGCCGGGCCTCTGCCGGAAGTACGTCGGCAAGGCTCTCGGGCAGCAACCAGTTACCCATGAATGTTTACCTGAATAACGCCAAGTGATGCGTGGGCGTCGCCCAAACGAAAAAGCGGCTGAGGGGGCGTAAGCCCGCTCAGCCGCTGCGGAATGTTTTCTAGCTTACGCGATATTGTACATGAGTCAGCGGCCAGCGCCAGCCGGGATGATGCTGGCGGGGAACTGTCCCTGGTTGCCCTGACAGGGGTGCCGCCACCGTCGCCACCACGGTCACCGCCACCGTCGCCGCGCCAGTAAAAAGCCCCTTGGATATCCAAGGGGCTTTTTGTCCTGCTACTCGCGCGGCAATTACTTGGCCGGTACGGTAACGGGCGCCAGCGCGTCGCCGGCCGGGTCCTTCATGAACTGGAAGAAGCTGGAGCTGGGGTCGACCACCAGCACGTCGCCCGGCTTCGAGAACGAAGCACGGTAGGCTTCCAGGCTCTTGTAGTACGTGTAGAACTGCGGGTTCTTGCCATAGGCCTGAGCGTAGATGGCTGCCGCGGCGGCATCGCCCTCACCCATGATGCCCTGGGCCTTGGCATAGGCCTGGGCCACGATCACTTCGCGTTGGCGGTCGGCTTCAGCGCGGATCTTTTCGCCTTCGGCAGCACCGATGGAACGCAGCTCGTTAGCGACGCGCGTACGCTCCGCTTCCATGCGGCGGTACACCGATTCCGAAATCTCGGGCGCGAACTCGATACGGCGCAGACGCACATCAACGATCTGCACGCCCAGAGGCTCGGCGCGCTTGGCCACGTTGGTGAGAATCTCGGCCATGATCTTGTCGCGTTCGGTCGAGACCACATCACGCACGGTACGCACGTTGACCGAGGCGTTCAGCGCGTCGCGGATCAGCGCTTGCAGGCGCTCTTGCGCCACGCGCTCGTTGCCGCCCGTCGAAACGTAGTATTGGCGGGGGTCCGCAATACGCCATTTCACGTAGGAATCGATCAGCAGGTTCTTCTTTTCGGAAGTCTGGATGCGTTCGGCTTCGTTGGTTTCGATGGTCAGAATGCGCTTGTCGAGCGTCACGACATTCTGGAACGGCGGCGGGGCCTTGAAATACAGGCCGGGTTCACTAATGGTCTTGCGCACTTCACCCAGCGAGAACACCAGGGCGTAGTCGCGCTCGCGCACGACGAAGACGCAGGAAGACAGGGCGGCCAGCACGATGAGCAGGCCGACCAGGATGGGCATAAAACGTTGCATGATCAGGACTCCTCCGGGTTAGCGCGACGTACGGTCGCGAGGCAGCGTGTTGCTATTGCTGCTGCCGGAAGACTGAGGCGCCGGAACGGCATTGCCACGCAACGGCGGCTGAACCGGCGGACTGATCAACGCAGGCGAACCCGGGTTGCCGACGCTGGACTTGCTGGCGTCTTGAGCGGCCAGATGCATGATCTTGTCCAAGGGCAGGTACAACATGTTGTTGTTGCTCTTGGTGTCAACCATGACCTTGCTGGCGCGCGTGAAGATGTCTTGCATGCTTTCCAGGTACATACGCTGGCGCATGACTTGCGGCGCCTTTTCGTATTCGCCCAGGATGCTGGTGAAGCGCGACGTATTACCTTGCGCGTCACCCACGACCTTGGCCTTGTAACCTTCGGCTTGTTCGGTCATGCGGGAAGCCTGGCCACTGGCCAGCGGCACAACCTGGTTGGCGTAAGCCTGGCCTTCGTTGATCTGGCGCTCGCGGTCTTGACCGGCCTTGACGGCGTCATCGAATGCGGCTTGCACTTGTTCGGGCGGCTGCACGTTCTGGATGGCGACGGTGCTGACCTGCACGCCACTTTGGTAACGGTCCAGAATCTGCTGCATCAGCGCCTGCACTTGCGTGGCCACCATCGTACGGCCTTCGTACAGCACGAAGTCCATCGACTGCTTGCCCACGACTTCGCGCATTGCCGTTTCAGAGGCCTGGCGGACGGATTCGTCCGGGTCGCGCGTCATGAACAGGTAATCGGGTGCGCCATCGGCACGCAGGCGATACTGAACGACGAACTGCATATCGACGATGTTCTCGTCCGTCGTGAGCATCAGCGACTCGGGCAGCACCTTGTTGCGCGAACCGCCACGGAAACCGACTTCAAACGTGCGCAGTTGCGACACGTTGACGATTTCCTGGCTTTGAATGGGGTACGGCAAGCGCCATTGGAAACCGGCTTGCGACGTGCTCTTGTATTTGCCGAATTGGGTCACTACCGCGACCTGGCCTTCTTGCACGATGTAGAAGCCGCTTGCCAGCCAGACACCCGCCGCGACCAGAGCGATGACGCCCAGGCCGATGCGCGCGCCACGCGGCGAAGGCGGCGTCATGCCGCCACGGTTATTGGGGCGGTTATTGCCACCGCCACCGCCCTTGCGACCGAACAGCGATCCGATGCGATTATTGAAATCGCGCCAGACTTCGTCCAGGTCAGGTGGGCCGTCTCCATTGCCTTGAGGCCGCTTCGGCGGCGGCTCGGAGCCATTGTTGTTCCCACGACCCCAGCCGGGGTCATTCAGATTGAAGAGTTTGATAATTCGCGGCATTGTTTCCCACAATCTGTCCGGTCTCCGCAATTGCCCCGCGCAACGCGTCCAAACCGGCGCGCTCGGTGGCGCTTACAAATACTCGCGCAATCGTACCATGTGCATCGCGCTCCACTCGGGGTTCCAATCCAGCCCGGTCAATCTTGTTGTAGACCAGGATGGTGGGAATCGCGGAGGCGCCGATTTCAGCGAGGACCTTGTTGACTTCGAAAATCTGCTCGTCGCGTTGGGGGCTGGCCGCATCGACCACGTGCAGCAGCAAATCCGCATGCACGGTTTCTTCCAGCGTCGCCCGGAATGCGGCGATCAGACCGTGAGGCAGATCGCGGATGAATCCTACCGTATCCGACACCACGACAGACCCGGCCCCTTCGATCCAGATGCGGCGGGTGGTCGTGTCCAGCGTCGCGAAAAGCTGGTCGGCGGCATAGCTGTCCGCGCGCGTCAGCGCATTGAACAGCGTCGACTTGCCGGCGTTGGTATAACCCACCAGCGATACCGACAGCGCACCGCCTCGCGCCCGCGCGCGGCGCTGGGTCGTGCGCTGGCGTTCGACGCGATCCAGCCGCTCGCGCAGCGTCTTGACCTTGGCGCCGATCATCCGGCGGTCCATTTCAAGCTGGGATTCGCCCGGGCCGCGCATGCCGATACCGCCGCGCTGACGCTCCAAGTGACTCCACATGCGCGTCAGACGCGTGGCCAGATGCTGCAACTGCGCCAGTTCGACCTGCAGTTTGCCCTCATGGCTTTTTGCACGCAGCGCAAAGATATCCAGGATGAGAGCAACGCGATCCACGACACGCAGGTTGAATGCGCGTTCAAGGTTGCGCTGCTGCGCGGGCGACAAGGGTTGATCGAACAGGACGATGTCGGCCAGCAAGGCTTGCGCCATCGCCACGCCCTCGTCCGCCTTGCCGGAGCCGATGAAGAACTTGGCGTCGGGACGATCGCGACGGGCAGTCAGGGTGCCGACGACTTCCGCGCCAGCGCCCTTGGCCAGCATGGCGAATTCTTCGGCATGGGCCGCGAAGTCTGGATCACCCAGATCAACGCTGATAATCAGAGCGCGCATACATGCACCATATTGGAGCCAAAGCGAAAATGCCCGCCGACGTTTACCGTCTGGCGGGCAATAAAAGGTACAGCTGGAGCGAGATTACTCAGCAGGGACTTCCACCTGAAAGTTAACGGCGCGGGCGGGAACGACGGTGGAAATGGCGTGTTTGTAAACCATTTGCGTGACCGTGTTGCGCAACAGCACGACGTACTGATCAAAAGATTCGATTTGCCCTTGAAGCTTGATACCGTTCACCAAGTAGATCGACACGGGCACATGATCCTTGCGCAGCGTGTTCAGGAACGGATCTTGCAGAGTTTGCCCTTTATTGCTCATTGGCCAGGCTCCATTTGTTTGTTATTGAGTGGTGGTGTGCTTTTTTGTACTGGTGGAGCACACCGAAACACGTACTCTACAGGGTTTTCCCGGGCCGTGCTACTTGGCCCGGAAGCAAAAGTGACACCAGAGATTTCAAGCTGAAAAGCCCCTGAAGCTTACCCTTGCAGGACCTCCGCGAGCCCCTTCAAAAGCAGGTCAACCTGCTCATCCGTGCCCACGGTAATGCGAAGAAACTGATCGATGCGCGCATGACGGAAATGGCGCACGATGATGCTGCGCTCGCGCAAGGCGGCGGCCAAACTTGCAGCGTCTTCGGAGGGGTGCCGCGCGAACACGAAATTCGCAGCCGACGGCAACACCTCAAACCCCAACGACTCCAAGCCTGCCGTCATCCGCGACCGGGTTTCGATCACGGCTTGGCGAGTCTTCTCAAAGTACTCTGTATCTTCCAGCGCCGCCACTGCGCCGGCCGATGCCAGGCGATCAATGGGGTAGGAGTTGAAACTGTTCTTTACGCGCTCAAGCCCATCAATGAGTTCGGCGCTGCCCACCGCGAAACCCACGCGCAGCCCGGCCAGCGAGCGCGATTTCGACAAGGTCTGCACAACCAGCAGATTGTCGTAACGGGCAACCAGGCCCACCGCCGATTCGCCGCCGAAATCCACATAGGCCTCGTCTACGACGACAACCGCGTCGGGGTTGCCGGCGACGACGCGCTCGACTTCCGCCAAACTCAGCGCGCGGCCGGTAGGCGCATTGGGATTCGGGAAGATGATGGCGCCCGCCGCGCCGTTTGCGCCCGGCAGGTAGTCATCGACGTTGATGCGGAAATCTGCCGTGAGCGGCACCGTTTCGTACTGCACGCCATACAGGCCGCAGTAGACCGGATAGAAGCTGTACGTGATGTCCGGGAAACGCAGCGGACGATCGTGCTTCAACAGCGCAAGGAAGACGTGCGCCAGCACCTCGTCGGAACCGTTGCCCACGAACACCTGACCCGGCTCGACGCCCACCGTCGCCGCAATCGCTTGGCGCAGACGGTCCGACGACGGATCGGGATACAGCTTGAGCGTATCGTCACAAGCCGCGCGGATCGCATCGAGCACCTTGGGCGACGGCCCGTAAGGATGCTCGTTGGTGTTCAGCTTGACCAGGTTCTGAAGCTTGGGCTGCTCGCCCGGAACGTACGGACTGAGCGTCCCGACCACGGGACTCCAGAAACGGCTCATGGATCAGCTTTCCTGCGCGTAGGGGTTATGCGACGACTTGAATTCGATGCGCAACGGCGTGCCGGCCAGATCGAACGCATTACGGAAACGCGTTTCCAGATAACGGCGATACGAATCGGGGATGGCGTCCAGCGCGTTGCCGTGAATGACGACCAGCGGCGGATTTTGCCCGCCTTGGTGCGCATAGCGCATCTTCGGACGGAAAATGCCTTTGCGCGGCGGCTGCTGCTGCTCGATGGCGGCTTGCAGTTCGCGCGTCAGCTTGGGCGTGGACAGCTTGGCGAATGCCGCAGCGTGCGCTGAATTGATCGACTTCAACAGCGGCTTGATGCCCTGCCCGCGCAGCGCCGAAATGGTGTGCACGCGCGCGAACGACAGGAAGCGCAGCTTGCGCTGGAATTCGCGTTCGATGCGTTCCTTTTCTTCGCCGTCCAGGCCGTCCCATTTGTTGATGGCGACGACCACCGCACGGCCTGTTTCCAGCACGAAGCCCGCGATGTGGGCGTCTTGTTCGGAAATTTCGGTGTGCGCGTCCAGCATCAGCAGCACGACGTTGCTGGCCTCGATGGCTTGCAATGTCTTGATGACGGAGAATTTCTCAACGGCTTCAAACACCTTGCCGCGCTTGCGCAGGCCGGCGGTGTCGATCAGCGTGTAGCGGCGGCCATCGCGGTCGAAATCGATTTCGATGGCGTCGCGCGTCGTGCCGGGCAAGTCGAACGCGATCACGCGTTCTTCGCCCATCAACGTGTTGATGAGCGTCGATTTGCCGACGTTCGGGCGGCCCACAATCGCCAGCTTGATGCGGTGATCGTGTTCGCCTTCAGCGTGATCCTCGTCAAACGGCACGTCTTCGGCGGGCGGCTCGGCCAGATCCTTCAAGGCCAGTTCGATCAGGTCGACGATACCGTCGCCGTGCGCGGCCGAAATCGGATACGGCTGACCCAAACCCAGTTCGTGGAACTCGGAGATAGCGGGGCCAAGGCCCATGCCTTCCGCCTTGTTCACCGCCAGCAGCACGCGTTGCTGGCCCGACTTGCGCAGCAACTGGGCGATCTCGTGGTCATGCGCATTCAGGCCGGCGCGGGCGTCCACCAGGAACACCACGACATCGGCTTCGGCGATGGCCTGGCGCGTTTGGCGGGCCATTTCGAGCAGGATGCCGTCTTTGGCGACCGGCTCGAAACCGCCGGTATCGATTGCGATGAACGGGATATCGCCTACCCTGCCCTCACCGTAATGGCGATCGCGGGTCAGGCCGGAAAAATCGGCCACCAACGCGGCGCGCGATCGCGTCAGGCGGTTGAAAAGGGTCGACTTCCCCACATTGGGGCGACCGACCAGGGCAACGACAGGCTTGAAAGACACGGTGTAAGGCTTTGTTCTATAGGTTTTAGTTGGCGCCGATCATGACGAGATTGCCATTGCCCGTCTGGACCAGCACACCTTGGGGGGTGGTTTGCGGCGGCGAAACGACGGCGCCTCCACCCACGGACAGCCGCGCCATCAGGCTGCCATCACTACGCGACAGGAAGTGCAAATAGCCTTCCAGGTCGCCAACTGCAAGCGCACCACCGAGCATAGCCGGTGCAGTGAGCTGGCGGTTCTTCAGCGCTGCCTGCTTCCAGACATTGCCGCCATTATCCAGTGCAAACGCATTGACGACGCTGTTCTGGTCGGCCGCGTAGGCGAAACGATCGTCCAGCGACAAACCGCTGACGCTGGAAAAGTCTTTCGCCCACAGGGGACGGCCACCGGCGGTGACGTCAAAGCACACGATACGCCCTTGGTAGGCCACCCCGCAAAGGAGGTTACCCGCAATGCGCGGCGCGCCGACAACGTCCGTCAGGCGTTCGAGATCGCTGGCGCCGCGCGGGGTCGCCACGGTGCCTTCCCATTGCACGTTGCCGCTGTCGGACGCAATCGCCATCAGCTTGCCGCCCGGCAGGCCGGTGATAACCAGCCCTTCGGCCAGCACCATCTGCGACACGCTGCGCAGGGCAAGCGACGGCCCGGGACGCTGCACGTTCCAGACGCGCTCGCCGCTGTTGGCGTCAAACGCCTGGATGCGGTAGTCGCCGCTGCGGACCACGACGATGCCGTAGCCCACCACCGGCGGGATCGTGACGTCGCTGGTGGCGCGAACCTTCCACTTCACCTTGCCGTTGTCATCAAAGGCGATCACGTCACCGTCGGGCGACGCCACGGCGGTGGTGGTGCCGTCGCTGCCGGCGCCGGCGGACAGCTTGCCGTCCGTCTTGGCCTTCCACAGGGGACGGCCGCTTTGCAGATCAAACTTGCCAACCGAGCCATCCGGCGTCGCGGCATAGACGGCGCTGCCCAGCACGGTGGGCGCAAAACCCAGGCCGGAACCGCTGCCAACCGATGCAGACCAGACTTGGCGCACGGACATGCCGGCCTTGTACTCGGTCAGGGGAGCGGGATCGTAACGGCCGTCATCATGGGAAAACAGGCCGCATCCGCCCAAGGCAAGCAAGCTTGCCAGGCAAACGGCGCCACGCCACGTACGACCAGGTGCAAATTTACGCATTACAGTCACGCTCCGCTCAGGGCATCCAATTTCAATTGCACAACCTGGGTCAGCGGGTTTGCCGTACCCAGGCCATCAATGGCGCTTTGCCATGCCGCACGCGCTTCGTCGCGCTTGCCTTGCGCCGCGAGAATATCGCCGCGGCGGTCAGCGAACAAGGCGGCGAAAGCGGCCGGCGGGTTGTTCAGTTGTGCAAGCGCCGGATCATATTGCTTCTGATCCAGCAGCATGCCGGCCAGACGCAGGCGCGCCACGGCTTGCATGGCCGGGTTCTTGCCTTGCGCGGCCAGCCATTCCAGCTGTTCGCGGGCGCCGGCTTCGTCCTTCTGAGCAGCCAGGGCCTGCGCGGCCACCAGCGCGCCACGGGCGGCGTAGCCGGTTGCCGGATATTGATCGCGCAGCGTGGCGGCGGCGGTCTTGATGCGCACCGACGAATCGGCGCCGCCTAGACGGGCCGCATCTTCCAGCGCTTCGAAGTAGCCCATGGCCTGATTGGCACGGTGCGATTCGTAGGCCTTCCAGCCCCACCAGCCGCCCCAGGCCAGCGCCACCACGGCAAACAGCGTCACGACGAGCGTGCCGTAACGGGCCCACCACGCCTTGATAGCGTCGAGTTTTTCCTGTTCTTCGAGATCGTATGCCATGCCTTAACCCTTGTTGTTCAGTACCGCAGCCAGGCCCGACAACGGAACCTGCTGCTGCGCGGCGTCGCCCTGGGCGTCCGCACGCAAATATTTGACGCTGGCGGTTTGCGACGCGACTTCATCGGCGCCAAGAATAACCGCAACCCGGGCGCCGCTGGCGTCGGCACGCTTGAATTGGGACTTGAAGCCCGCCGAACCGGCATGCACGATGACCGACAGGCCCGCATCGCGCAGGTCTTCGCCCACGCGGGCGGCCAGGCGCTGCGCGTCTTCGCCCTGATGCACGACGTAAACGTCGCACTCTGCAGGCGCCGCAAGCTCAACGCTTTGTTCCCAGAGGTCCAGCAGACGTTCCATGCCGATGGCGAACCCGACGGCCGGCGCGGGCTTGCCGCCCAGCAGTTCGATCAGGCCGTCATAGCGGCCGCCGCCGCACACGGTGCCTTGGGAACCGAGGCGATCGGTCACCCACTCGAACACGGTCAGGTTGTAGTAGTCCAGACCGCGCACCAGGCGCGGGTTCAAGCTGTATTCGATGCCGGCTTCGGTCAGGCGCTGGCACACGCCGTCAAAGTGGGCACGGGACTCTTCGCCCAGGAAGTCGAACAGGCGCGGCGCGTTGTTGGCCATTTCCTGCATGGCGGGGTTCTTCGTGTCCAGCACGCGCAGCGGGTTGGTGTACAGGCGGCGCTGGCCGTCTTCGTCCAGGATGTCGCGATGCTTTTCCAGGTGCTCGATCAGCGCGGCGCGATGCGCGGCGCGTTCGGCGGGCTGGCCCAGCGAATTCAATTCCAGACGCACGTCCTTCAGACCCAGCAGCTTCCACAGGCGGGCCAGCATGACGATCAGCTCAGCGTCCACATCGGGGCCGGTGAAGCCCAGGGCCTCCACATCGATCTGATGGAACTGGCGATAGCGGCCGCGCTGCGGGCGCTCGTGGCGGAACACGGGGCCGATCGAATACACGCGCTGCGGGCGGTCATAGAGCATGTTGTGCTCAATCGACGCACGCACGATGCCGGCCGTCATTTCAGGACGCATCGTCAGCGATTCGCCGTTCAGCGCATCGGTGAACGTGTACATCTCTTTTTCGACGATGTCGGTGACTTCGCCGATGCCGCGCGTGAACAGGCGCGTATGCTCAAGCACGGGCGTACGCACATTGCGATAGCCGTAGCCGCGCAGCCAGCCGCGCACGATTTCCTCGAATTGTTCCCAGCGGGCGCTCGGCCCGGGCAACACGTCATTCATGCCGCGTATGGCGGCGACTTTCTGGAAAGCTTGAGTCATCTTGATCATGCCGCATCACGCGCCTGCCGGCGCGCTTCACGGCTACACCCTTTCTTTAATGAGAGGCGAGCACGCCGTAACGGCGCGCCACGTAGTCTTCGACGATGGCCTGGAACTCTTCGGCGATGTGGTCGCCTTTGAGCGTCACCGTGCGTTCGCCATCCACGAATACCGGCGCCGCGGGCACTTCGCCCGTTCCCGGCAGACTGATTCCGATATCGGCATGGCGGCTTTCGCCCGGCCCATTGACCACACAGCCCATGACCGCGACGTTCATGCTTTCGACGCCCGGATATTGCGACTTCCAGACCGGCATCTGACGACGCAGGAAGGACTGGATGCTATCGGCCAGTTCCTGGAAGAACGTGCTGCTGGTGCGGCCACAGCCGGGGCACGCAACCACCATGGGGGTGAACGCGCGCAGGCCCATGGTCTGCAGGATTTCTTGCGCCACAACCGCCTCGCGGCTGCGGTCGCCGCCGGGTTCCGGCGTCAACGAAATACGAATGGTGTCGCCGATGCCCTGTTGCAGCAGCACGGCCAGCGCGGCGGTGGACGCCACGATGCCCTTGCTGCCCATGCCGGCTTCGGTCAGGCCCAGATGCAGCGGGTAGTCGCAACGGGCAGACAAATCGTGGTAGACGGCGATCAGGTCCTGAACGTGGCTGACCTTGCACGACAGGATGATGGCGTCGCGCCGCAAGCCGAGTTCTTCGGCGCGCTGCGCATTGGTGATGGCCGATACCACCAGCGCATCGCGCATCACGGCCTGGGCTTCCCAAGGCTGCGCGCGGCGGCTGTTTTCGTCCATCTTGCGCGCCATCAACTCGTGGTCCAGGCTGCCCCAGTTCACGCCAATGCGCACGGGCTTGTCGTAGCGGCAAGCCACTTCGATCATCTGCGCGAAGTTGTCGTCGCGCCGCTTGCCGCCGCCCATGTTGCCGGGGTTGATCCGGTACTTGGACAGCGCCTGCGCGCATTCGGGAAACTGCGTCAGCAGCTTGTGGCCGTTGTAGTGGAAGTCGCCCACCAGCGGCACGTTCACACCCATGCGGTCGAGCTGTTCGCGGATGGCGACCACTTCACGGGCGGCCTCGGGCGTATTCACCGTGATCCGCACCAGCTCGGAGCCGGCCAGCGCCAGCTCTTTGACCTGGATCGCGGTGGCGATGGCGTCCGCGGTGTCGGTGTTGGTCATGGACTGCACGACGACAGGGGCATCGCCCCCGATCATCACGACACGTTCGCCCCACTTGACCGCCACCGAACGCGTGGCGCGGCGCGTAGCGGCGCCCACGGCGGGAGGCGGCGCGTCCTGGCAAGGCAGAGAGGAATCTTGCATCGGTGGAACCGGTTTTTACTTGGTCGGCTTCGGCAGCCAGTCGAACGGCAGCCATTGCTGCGGCAACCAGCCCTGCCAGAAGGCATACGCCACGCCGGCAGCCAGCACCAGCACGATGGCGATCAGCCACCCCCAGGAGGTCGAGGACGAGCGGTCGTCATCGGCGCTGGACTGGGGAATGGAATTGGCCGAATGCAGCGCGCCCGGGCTCAGCTTCACCGGACCGGTGACGCGCGCTTTCGGGTCGAGCGAATCGACGATGGCTTGCGAATCCGCGCCCAGCAGGCGCGCGTAGTTGCGCACCAGGCCGCGCAGGGAAACGCCGGTGGGCAAGTCAGCCCACGCTTCGTTTTCCAGGGCTTCGATCTGCTTGGTAGAGAACTTGATGCGGCTGGACACTTCGTCGAGCGACCAGCCCTTGGACTGGCGCAGCGCGCGTAACGCCGAGCCGACGTTGCCCGCTGCACTGGCGGGCGTTTCAGAAACTGCAGAAGCGAAATCCTGCGTCATGCATGCACCTGTTTAATTGGTATGGTCTGGCGCTGTGCGGCATTGCGCTCGGTAATCCGAGTGCGGTCGCGCACTTCTCCGGCCAGTTGACCACAAGCGGCATCGATGTCGTCGCCCCGGGTCTTGCGCACGGTCGTGATGATGCCGGCGTCCATCAGGCGCTGCGCAAACACCTTTACGCGCGCGGAGTTGGAACGCTTCAGGCCCGACTCAGGGAAGGGGTTGAACGGAATCAGATTGAGCTTGCAGCGCAGCTGGCGTGCAATTTGGATCAGTTCCTTGGCGTGCTGGTCGGTATCGTTGATGCCATCCAGCATGCAATATTCAAACGTGATGAAGTCGCGCGGGGCAAACGCCAGATAGCGTTCGCAGGCCGCCAGCAACTCCTTCAGCGGGTACTTCTTGTTCAGCGGCACGAGCTCATCGCGCAGCGCATCGTTGGGCGCGTGCAGCGACACGGCCAGCGCCACCGGACAGTCTTGCGAAAGGCGGTCCATCATGGGAACCACGCCAGACGTGGACACCGTCACGCGGCGGCGCGACAGGCCGTAAGCGTTGTCGTCCAGCATCAGACGCAGCGCCGGCAGCACCTGGTCGTAGTTGAGCAAGGGCTCGCCCATGCCCATCATGACCACGTTGCTGATGACGCGCGTATCTTCGGTGGCTTTGGCGCTTTCCAGGCGGGCGGTGCCGATGTCGGCCTCCAGCACGCGCTTGGCCCACCACAGCTGGCCGATGATTTCGCTGGTTTTCAGATTGCGGTTAAAGCCCTGATGCCCGGTCGAGCAAAAGCGGCAATTCACCACGCAGCCGGCCTGACTGGAAATACAAAGGGTGCCGCGATCGTCTTCAGGAATGAAGACGGTTTCGATGGCATTGCCCTCCCCCACATCGAACAGCCACTTGCGCGTGCCGTCGGTCGAGCGCTGCTCGATGTTGACGGGCAAGGCTTCGATGCGGCAATTCGATGCGAGCTGGCTGCGGAATTCGCGAGCCAGGTCGGTCATGGCGTCGAACGAATCGGCGCCGCGCTGGTGCATCCAGCGCTGCAGCTGGCGGGCGCGAAACGGCTTGCCGCCCCACTGCCCGACAAGTTCGGACAGGGCGGAGCCATCCAGCCCCAGCAGATTGATTCGTTCGACGGATTCCATGACCTGGGTAACGCTAAAAAACAAGAACAGTGCTTACGCGAAAATCAACGGCTGTGGATGTTGATTTCGGGGAAGAAGAAAGCGATTTCGACAGCAGCCGTTTCCGGAGCGTCCGAGCCGTGCACGGCGTTGGCGTCGATGCTGTCGGCGAAGTCGGCGCGGATGGTGCCGGGAGCAGCCTTCTTCGGGTCCGTGGCGCCCATCAGGTCACGGTTCTTCAGGATGGCGTCTTCGCCTTCCAGCACTTGCACGAAGACCGGGCCCGAGATCATGAAGTCGACCAGGTCCTTGAAGAAGGGGCGTTCCGAGTGCACGGCGTAGAAACGCTCGGCGTCGGCGCGCGACAGTTGCGCCAGGCGGGCGGCGATGACCTTCAGGCCGGCTTGCTCGAAACGGCCGACGATCTGGCCGATGACGTTCTTGGCGACGGCGTCGGGCTTGATGATCGAGAGGGTGCGTTGGATGGACATAAGGAACTCCGAAAGCTGATTTCTGACTGGTTTCTGATGAATTGCCTGGCGTGGCTCTGCACTTGTCGGTGTCACCCTTGAAGTGTCATCGCGCTGTTGGCGCACAGGCGGTCCGGATTGCTTGAACGATGCCGTTGCGCATTCCGGGCCGTCCTGAACCACATGGCCAAGGCAGGGATTCGACACTGCCTACCGATCGGATGCGCCCTCAATTCTTGTTGAGAATACAGAAAGGTGCGCTTTTCGGCGCATATTTCTGAAGGAATCCTCAATGAATTCAGGGACTTCTAAAAGGTTTTCAGTAACCCGGTATTCTAACACGCTGAGAAGACCGCATTACATCTTAAAATGAGCGGTTTGCTGCCCGTATCCCTACGCCGGGCGCCCTGTTTGCCGGAACCCTGTAATGACTCAAGCTGCCCCCCCGAACGCCGCGAATGCCGCGAGCGACACCCCGGAACTCTCCAAGAGCTTCGAACCCTCCGAATTGGAATCCCGCTGGTACGCCGAGTGGGACAAGCGCGGGTACTTCACGGCGGGCCAGCATGTAAAAACGGGGACGGAAAGCCAGCCCTACGTCATCCAGTTCCCGCCGCCCAACGTGACGGGCACGCTGCACATGGGGCACGCCTTCAACCAGACCATCATGGACGGGCTGGTGCGCTACCGCCGCATGTCGGGCGACGACACCGTCTTCATTCCCGGCACCGACCACGCCGGCATCGCCACGCAGATCGTGGTTGAAAGACAGCTCGACGCCCAGAAGGTTTCCCGCCACGACCTCGGCCGCGAAAAATTCGTGGAAAAGGTCTGGGAATGGAAAGAAAAGTCGGGCAACGCCATCACCGAGCAGGTGCGCCGCCTGGGCGCGTCGGCCGACTGGCCGCGCGAATACTTCACGATGGACGACCGCATGTCGCGCGGCGTCGTCGAAACCTTTGTGCGCCTGCATAAACAGGGACTCATCTACCGCGGCAAGCGCCTGGTCAACTGGGACCCGAAACTGCTGACCGCCGTGTCCGACCTGGAAGTGCTGTCCGAAGAAACCGATGGCCACATGTGGCACATCCTCTACCCCTTCGTCGACGGCCCGCAAACCATCGTCGACAAGGACGGCCAGACCGTCACCTTGCGCGGCATGACCATCGCCACGACCCGCCCGGAAACGATGCTGGCCGACGGCGCGCTGTGCGTGCACCCGGAAGATCCGCGCTACCAGCACCTGATCGGCAAGCAAGTCGAGCTGCCGCTGTGCGACCGCAACATCCCCATCATC
The DNA here is from genome assembly GCF_042957345.1 of Achromobacter sp. NPDC008082. Classification (NCBI taxonomy): domain Bacteria; kingdom Pseudomonadati; phylum Pseudomonadota; class Betaproteobacteria; order Burkholderiales; family Alcaligenaceae; genus Achromobacter; species Achromobacter sp. NPDC008082. The sequence goes on along the minus strand of NZ_JBIBIB010000005.1, from coordinate 79,883 downwards.
GCGGATGATTTCGTCGACCCGGCGTTCGGCACTGGCTGCGTGAAGATCACCGGCGCGCACGACTTCAACGACTACGCCTGCGCGATGCGCCACGATCTGCCCCTGATCGTGATCTTCACGCTAGACGCGCACATCAACGAAAACGGTCCCAAGCAGTTCCAGGGCCTGGAGCGCTACGAAGCCCGCAAGGCCGTCGTGGCCCAGCTGGATGCCGAAGGCTATCTGGTCAAGATCGAACCGCACAAGATGATGCAGCCCAAGGGCGACCGCACCGGCGTCGTCCTGGAGCCCATGCTGACGGACCAATGGTTCGTGGCCATGAGCAAGCCCGCGCCGGAAGGCACGTTGAATCCGGGCAAGAGCATCACCGAAGTGGCGCTGGAAGTCGTGGCCGACGGCCGCATCCAGTTCTACCCGGAGAACTGGACCACCATTTACAACCAGTGGCTGAACAACATCCAGGACTGGTGCATTTCGCGCCAACTGTGGTGGGGCCATCAGATTCCGGCGTGGTATTCCGACGACGGCCAGATCTTTGTGGCGCACGACGAAGCGGGCGCCATCGAGCAAGCCCGCGCCGCTGGCGTGACGGGCGACCTGAAGCGCGACCCGGACGTTCTGGACACCTGGTTCTCGTCGGGCCTGGTGCCCTTCACGACGCTGGGCTGGCCGGACAACACGCCGGACCTGCAACGCTACCTGCCCTCCAGCGTGCTGGTCACCGGCTTTGACATCATCTTCTTCTGGGTCGCCCGCATGGTCATGCTGACCACGCACATGACCGGCCAGATCCCGTTCAAGCACGTCTACGTGCACGGCCTGATCCGCGACGCCGACGGCCAGAAGATGAGCAAGTCCAAGGGCAACACGCTGGACCCGGTTGACCTCATCGACGGTATCGACCTGGACGGCCTGGTCGCCAAACGCACCTACGGCTTGATGAATCCCAAGCAAGCAGGCGCCATTGAAAAGGCCACGCGCCGCCAGTACCCGGACGGCATTCCCGCCTTCGGCACCGACGCGCTGCGCTTTACGATGGCCGCTTACGCCACGCTGGGCCGCAACATCAACTTCGACCTGAAGCGTTGCGAGGGCTATCGCAACTTCTGCAACAAGCTGTGGAACGCCACCCGCTTCGTGCTGATGAACACCGAAGGCCATGACCTGACGGGTTCGGACGCGGGCGAAACCTCGTTCGTGGACCGCTGGATCGTCAGCCAGATGCAGACGCTGGAAGCCGATGTGGCGCGCGGCTTTGCCGACTACCGCTTCGACAACATCGCCAACGCGCTGTACCGCTTTGTCTGGGACGAATACTGCGATTGGTACCTGGAACTGGCCAAGGTGCAGATCCAGACCGGTACGCCAGCCCAGCAACTGGGCACGCGCCGCACGCTGATCCGCGTGCTGGAATGCGTGTTGCGCCTGGCGCACCCGATCATTCCGTTCATCACCGAAGAGCTGTGGCAGAAGGTGTCGGTGGTGGCGGGCAAGCGCAAGGCAGGCGTTGCCGACAGCGTCAGCGTGCAGCCGTATCCGCAAGCCAACCCGGCCGCCGTGGACGCCGCGGCGGAAGCCGATGTGGCTGAGCTCAAGGCGCAGGTTGAAGCCGTGCGCGCGCTGCGTGGCGAAATGAATCTGTCGCCCGCCCAGAAGGTGCCGCTGTGCGCCCAAGGCGACGCGCCCACGCTCAAGCGCAATGCGCCGTATCTGGCCGCGCTGGCCAAGCTGAGCCAGGTCGATGTGCTGGACACGCTGCCCGACGCCGGTGCGCCGGTCCAGGTCGTGGGCGCCAGCCGCCTGATGCTGCACGTGGAAATTGACGTGGCCGCTGAACGCATCCGCCTGGACAAGGAAATCGCGCGCCTGGAGGGTGAGATCGCCAAGGCCAACGGCAAGCTGTCCAACGCCAGCTTCGTCGAACGCGCCCCGGCAGCGGTTGTGGAACAGGAAAAGGCGCGCATGGCGCAGTTTGGTGAAACGTTGCAGAAGGTGCGCGAACAGCGCGCCAAGCTGGGCGACTAAGCAAACGGTCTGGCCGCTTGAACGAAAAACCCCGGACGATGGGTCCGGGGTTTTTTTCATTGCGGCCCCGCTCTACACGCCACCATCATTCAGGCGATACCAGGTCACCACCGCATTGACGTAAAGCCGGCGCAGCCCGTACAGCGGGAACGGCACGATCGGCGACAGCGGCACCGGCAGCGCATTGGCGTCACCCGTGGCCACGTATTGCGCCATCGCCCGCCCCATACTGGTCTGCAAGCCCACACCCCGCCCTTGGCAGCCGATATCCACCAGCAGGCCCGGCTGGGGCTCGTGCAGATGCGGCAGATAATCGCGCGTGACGGCGACGCGTCCGCACCAGCGATATTCGAACGGCGTGCCGGCCACCTGCGGGAACAGTTTCAGCATCACGCGTTCCAGATGCGCCCAGTCCTGCGGCCCCTTGGGTTCACGGAAAGGCCCGCGGCCGCCCATCAGCAATCGGCCCTGGTGATCCAACCGGAAGTACAGCAGCAGGTTGCGGGTGTCCGACGTGACATGCCCTTCGGGGAAGATGCCTGCGCGCACGGCCTCCGGCAGCGGCGCCGTGGCCACCTGGAAGGTGTTGGCGTCGATGATGGACGTCTTCAAGCCGGGCAACAAATCACCGCCATAGGCGTTCGTGCACATCACCACGCGGTCGGCGGAAACCGTCGCGCCGCGCGCGGTGGTGGCGGTCCATTTACCGCCATCGCGCTTCAATCCCGTGACCGGCGTGTCGGTGTGAATGACCGCACCCGCATTCAATGCCGCACGCGCCAGGCCGCGCACATAGCTCAAGGGCTGCACGGCGCCCGCGCGGTTATCGACCCATCCGCCCAGATACCGATCCGTGCCCAGCAAACGGGCAACCTGCGCGCGATCCAGCGGCTGCGCATCCACGCCATGGCGCGCCCATTGGGCGGCGCGGTCGTGCGCGGTGCGCAACGCGTCGGCGGTATGCGCGCCTTGAATCCAGCCTTTACGCACATGCGGCACATCCATGGCATGGCGGTCGATCAAGTTGAACACCGAGTCAGCCGTAGCGCCGGCGAACCGCAACAGCCGCTCACCGCGGTCGTGGCCGAACATCGAGATCAAGGCGTCCGGGTCGTATTTCAAGCCGGGAATCACCTGCCCGCCATTGCGCCCCGATCCGCCAAAGCCGATCTCGCGCGCCTCCAGCACCACGGTTTTGACGCCCCGCTCGGCCAGATGCAAGGCCGTGCTCAGGCCGGCGTATCCGCCGCCGATGACGAGCACGTCCGCCTGCGTGGAGGCCATCAGCGGCACGGTCGGCGGAGGCGGCGCGGCGGTGGCCGCCCACAATGACGGAGATAAGGGAAACGGCGCTTGCTGCATGATGATTCCTTACATGGGATGCAGCACGCGGCGCAGGAAGTCCTGCGTACGGGGATGCTGCGGATGATTCAGCACTTCGCGGGCCGCGCCCTGCTCCACCATGACGCCGCCATCGAAGAACATGACGCGGTCGGCAACCTCGCGGGCAAAACTCATTTCGTGCGTCACGACCACCATCGTCATACCAGCTTCCGCCAGCTTGCGCATGACGCCCAGCACATCGCCCACCAGCTCCGGGTCCAGCGCGGAGGTGGGCTCGTCGAACAAAATCGCTTTGGGCTGCATCGCCAACGCGCGCGCAATCGCCACGCGCTGCTGTTGGCCGCCCGACAACTGATTCGGATGCGCGTCCGCCTTGTCCGCCAAGCCCACACTGGCCAGCAATTCACGCCCGCGTTCCATCACTTGCGCACGCGGCTCCTTCTTGACGAAGATCGGCCCTTCGATCACGTTTTCCAACGCGGTGCGATGCGGAAACAGGTTGAAGCGCTGGAACACCATCGCCACCTGCGTGCGGATGGACACGATGGAAGGCGCGTCAGCATCAACCAATTCACCATCCACCGTGATGCGGCCGGCGTTGTAGCGTTCCAGCCCGTTGATGCAGCGCAGGATGGTGGATTTGCCCGAACCCGATGGGCCGATCACGCAGACGACTTCGCCCTTGCTGACTTCGGCGTCAATTCCCTTCAGCACCTCTAGCGGGCCGAAACTTTTGCGGACTCCCTGGAGTTCGATCATTTCGTGGCGCTCCTTTTTTCCAAGTGCCGGACCAGCAGAATCAGCGGCACGCACATCACCAGGTACATCAACGCCACCAGCGAAAACACCGTCGCGTTCTTGAAGGTCGACACGGCGATAAGCTTGCCCTGCAAGGCCAGTTCCGCCACGGTGATGGTGGAGGCTTGCGAGGAATCCTTGAGCATCATGATCATGATGTTGCCGTACGGCGGCAGCACAATCTTCACGGCCTGCGGCAGCACCACGCGGCGCATCGTCATGCTCCAGCTCATGCCCATCGCCATCGCGGCTTCGATCTGGCCACGATCGATCGCCTGAATCCCCGCACGAAAATTCTCTGCCTGATAGGCGGAATACGCCACGCCCAAACCGATGATGGCGGCCTGCACGGCTGTCAACGACACGCCCATGTCGGGCATCACGAAATAGATATAGAACAGCAGCACGATGATCGGAATGCCGCGCAGCAGATTGATGATGCCGCCGCTGAGCTTGGACAGGAACGTGTTGCCCGACACCCGCATCAGCGCCCATACCAGGCCCAGCACGGTCGACAGCGCCAACGACCCCAGCGTCACCAGGATTGTCAGCTTTGCCCCTTGCAGCAGTATCGGCAGGTACTCCGCCGAATCCTTGAAGAATTCCATCATGACTTCACCCACCCCGACGAGACAGCCCACGGGAACGCGGGATGCGCCCCGCCCGCCGGCGCGCGCACGCGCACCGGCCAGGCTGATGCAAAAACTGCGAGTTGCTTGAGATCAGGCCGGCATCACGCGCCGGACAGACCCCACTTTTTCAGGATGGCGTCGATGGCGCCGTCCGCCTTCAGCTTGACCAGCGCCTTGTTGATGCGGTCAAGCAGCGCGGTGTCTTCCTTACGGGTCGCCAGCCCCAGGCTGCCCATGATGGTCGGCTGGTAAGACTGCGCCATCTTCAGGTTCGGGTAGTTGCCCTGCGTCAGGATGTAGGCTGCAATCGGGTAGTCCATGAACCCGCCCTGGATGCGGCCGGCATTGGCGTCGCGCATCATGTCAGGCGGGTTGTCGTAGAGCTTCACTTCCTTGAACATGCCGCTCTTTTGGATGGGCTCGACAAACGCCGTCCCTACCTGCACGCCCACCGTCATGTCTTTCATGTCGGCAAAGGACTTGTAATCCTTGTTGTCGGTCTTCAGCACCATCAGCCCTTCGCCATAGCGATAGACCGGGTCCGAAAAGCTCACCACCTGCTGACGCTGCGGCGTGATGAACATGGCCGCGGACACGATGTCGATGCGCTTGGACGTCAGCGAACCGATCAGCGCCGAAAACGCCATGGGTTCGATCTGCACTTCGAAGCCCGCTTCTTTGCCAACCGCTTTCACGATGTCGACCATCACGCCTTCAATGCTGTTGGTCTTGGTGTCGAGAAACGTGAACGGACTGCCGGTGGGTGTGGACCCCACTTTCAACACCGTCTGGGCGTGCGCGCCCGCGGCCATGGACAATGCAGCAAATACCGAGACAACCAGAGTCTTGAATTTCATGACATTTCCTCATCGTGGCAAAGAAGTCCGGGCAACGCCTGGCGTGTCCGGTGGCGCGGCGATCCCCAGTGTCGCCACGCCGCTGTGGATGCTGCGCGCCTAGAGCGCTTGTTGCGTGTCGTCCCCCGCGGCTTGAGTGATGTTGGAAATGGCCCAGATGACTTCCGTCGCCTGCGAGCCAGGATTGCGCCAGCGGCGCGGCGTGCTGCTGGCATAGCAAAAACTGTCGCCTTCGTTGAGCAGCACGACGCGGTCGCCCACCCAGAGTTCTAACGACCCTTTGAGCACGACGCCGATCTGCTCGCCCTGCCCCGTCACGAATAGCTCATTGCCCGTGGAGCCGCCCGGCTCGATGGTGGCGCGGCACAGGTCCATGCTGCGGCAGGCGGGCGGCGTATACATCTCTTTGCTGATGCCTTTTTCGCTCAGGTCGATAAACCGATGCGTACCGGCGCGCGCCACGCGGCCGCCATCCTCGCCCTGCGTGTGCTCGGCATTGCGCAGCAGCGAATTGACCGACACCTGAAATTCACGGGCAAGCAGGTCCAGCGTCTTGACCGAAGCGGAGCTCAAGCCCCGCTCGATCTGGCTCAACAGCCCGACCGACATGCCGCACGCGCTGGCCACATCGGTCAGCGAGCGGCCCTGTTGCTTGCGCAACTGGCGCAATTGCTGACCCAGCCACATATCAACGGCGGATTCCGGCCGCCCGGACGACAGGCGCGATGACGCCGGGCCTGGGCGTTCAGAGGAGGACTGGCCAGATTCGGCGCGGCGGGGCTGATTCATATGAAAATTTCATTTGCATGTAATTTTCAATACTAAGGAGCACGCAAACCGCCCACAACCTAGGAACATCCCTAGCGGGGTCGAACAGCGCCAGTCTGATGAAAAGCGTTAGGAAGATGCGTCCGGCGTCGCAGCAGCGTCCGGGGTGGCGGCCGCATCAGGCGTTGGGGATGCACTGGCGCTTGCCGCTTCGTTGGAGGCTACGGAAGCGTTCGGCGTTGCGGGCATACTGGCCGCAGGCTTGCTTGAAGATTTACGCCGACGCTTAGGCGGATCGGAAGCCGGGTCATACGTGCCGGCCAGTTCAGCCAAAAAGCGCTCATCGGCTTTGTTCAACCAGCCCTTGGCGCGGGCGGATTCAAGCAGCTCGGGGCGCCGGGCGGCGGTCAACGCCAGCGAGCGTTCGCGTCGCCAACGGGCGATGTTGGCGTGGTGACCGCTAAGCAGCGGCGCCGGCACGGACTCACCCTCGTAGACTTCGGGGCGCGTGTAATGGGGGCTGTCCAGCAAGCCGGACAAGGTGTCGTTGAACGAATCCTGCAAGGCGGAATCGCCATCGTTGAGCACGCCGGGCAAGAGACGCACGGCGGCATCGATCACCGCAAGCGCGGCGATTTCTCCGCCAGACAACACAAAGTCGCCCAGCGAGATTTCATGGGTCACGCAGCGTTCAATGAAGCGCTGGTCCACCCCTTCGTATCGGCCGCAAATCAGGATGATTCCGTCGCTTGCGGCCAGTGTTTCGGCGCCCGCCTGATCGTAGCGCTGCCCGACCGGGGCCAGCAGCGCAACGGGGGCTCGGCCCAGGCCAAGCGCGGCGCGCGCGTCCTGAGCGGCGTTGACAGCGGCTTCCAAAGGCCCCGCCATCATCACCATTCCGGGGCCGCCGCCGTAAGGGCGGTCGTCCACCGTGCGATGAACGTCGTGCGTGAAATCTCGTGGATTCCATGCATGCAAGGACCACCGGCCCTGGGCATGCGCCCGGCCGGTGACACCCAGATCGCGCACTACCCCGAACATTTCGGGAAAGAGCGTAACGACGTCAAATCGCATCAAAGATCCGCCGGCCAGTCGCTGTCAATGCGGCGAGCAGCCAGATCGACGGCGTGTATGTGCGCACGTACGAACGGAACAAGCATTTCGGCGGGTCGGCCTTTGGCGGTCAGGATGGGCTCGGGCCCTTCGGCCCCTGCCCGCTGGCACAAGACCTTCAAGACGGCGTGAGCGCCGTTATCAAGGACTTCGTCCACCACGCCAATCAAGGCGGGTTCACCGTTGGCGCTGGTGTACAGCGCGCAGCCGATAAGGTCGACCCAGTAGTATTCGTCTTCTTCCGGCGCGGGGAAAGATCCGCGCGGCGCCTGCACGGAATATCCGCGCAAGGCTTCGGCCTGATCGCGATCAGCAATACCCGCCAGCTGGGCCACGACCGTGGCGCCTTGCGAGCGGGCTTGCAGAACTTTGATTGCGGCAGGCGCAGACGCGACAGCGCCCCGCGCCAATTCAGGCACAGGGCGAGTCAACCACCATTGAGATGCTGAGAGCAGCACTTCGGCATTGGCCGAATGAGGCTGCACCTTGACCCAGCCTTTCACACCGTAGGCTGCAGTGATGCGGCCCAGCTCGATCAAATCCGTAGGCGCCGCGTTAGAGGTTGCGGCATCAGACATGTATCGCGCTCTTGGTAAGGATGAAACAGCTAAGAATGGTAGCTTTTACAGCTGAACTAACGACTTGGTTGGTCGACGCGGCAATTAAGCAGCGGCGGAAACCTTAGCCGAGTAGTCCTTGACCAGACGCTCAACAGCAGGCGACAGTTGGGCGCCAGTGCCGGTCCAGTACTGCACGCGATCCAGCGCAATGCGCAGGTTTTCCGTGCCTTCGCTAGCTACGGGGTTGTAGAAACCCACGCGCTCGATGAAGCGGCCGTCGCGACGGTTACGCGAATCGGTGGCCACCAGGTTGTAAAACGGACGCTTCTTGGACCCACCGCGGGCCAGGCGAATCACCACCATAGGTAATCCCTTGAATTAGTTGTGAAAAACGGGAAATTCTAGCACCTAAACAAGCCAGCTGGCAAATGCAGGTGCTGAATCAGTCGTGGCGGCGCGTTTTGTATCCTAAAACACCACATCCGGGTATTCTACAAAAACGGGCCGGAGCCCGCCGCAGACCAAAGTGTAGCCTTCCCGCCGCGCCCACGTCTGCATTTCCTGCGGTTGATCGTTAGTGCGTTTGAAGAATAACCCGATTGGAGAGATCGGATTTATGTCATCCTGCGCCTTACTCCACGCTTTGCTCCACCCGGCCACGCCCCTGCGGCGTCGGCTCATCGCAGTATTCAAACCCTCGTCCTGAAGGCGGATGTCTTCCGCTGAGCTCGCTTTATCCCCAGTTCCCCTCGTGTTTTTTCCCAACACTTCCTCTACTGGAGGGTGCCACATCATGAAGAACCAGAAATCTGTCTTCACTCCCGTTGCGCGCCTGGCGTTGACGGGCATTTTGCTGGGCACATTGGCGATGCCATTTGCGGCGTCTGCCCGCGTTGTCGGCGCGGCGCTCACCACGGCGTCCGGCAAGGTGACGGCGGTCGACCCCGCCACGCGCACCATCACTCTGCAAGGCGCCAACGGCAATTCCATCGATGTCGTCGCAGGCCCGGAGGTGCGCAATTTCCAACAGATCAAAACGGGCGATACCCTGACGCTGGATTATTACGAATCCGTCGCGGTCGACGTACGCCGCGCAGGCTCGGGCGCGCCCGAGGTCGTGACAGAAACCGCCGCGACCCGTAGTGCGCCAGGCGCCAAGCCAGGCGGCGCGATGGGCCGCCAAACGACCATCACTGCCGAGATCTGGCACATCAATACAAGCGCCAACCTGGTCACGCTGAAGGGCCCGCAAGGCGGGATGCGCACCATCCAGGTCAAGGACCCGGCGCTTCAGGCACGCTTGCAGCAGCTAAAAGAAGGCGATCTGGTGGACTTCACCATCACGCAGGCAGTCGCTGCGGCCATCCACAAGTAAAGCCGTCAGCGCCAAGCAAAAAGGCCCGCAGGAACGCGGGCCTTTTTATTGCATCGGCCGATGATTATTGGCCGAAGGCCGGAAGATCAGCGCCGTTGCAGGTAGTGCACGCAATGGCCATCGGCCTCGTGCTGCGCAACCAGCGCATTGCCGGTTTGCCGGGAAAACGCCTGGAAGTCACGAATGGCATTGCGGTCGGTGGTGACGACGCGCAAGACTTCGCCGCTGACCATCTGCGCCAACGCCTTCTTGGCGCGCAGAATGGGCAGCGGACACGTCAGGCCGCTGGCATCCACTTCCTGCTGAAACGCAGGCGTTTGCGCGCCCGCATTCAGGCCGGTATCCCCGCTGCTCATCACAGACGCTCGTCCACCCACTTCTGCACGCCGGCAATGGCGGCGGGCAAGGCTGCAAGATCAGTGCCGCCGCCCATGGCCATGTCCGGGCGGCCGCCGCCCTTGCCGCCGACCTGGCTGGCGACAAAGCCCACCAGATCGCCAGCCTTGATGCGGTCGGTCAGGTCGGCGGTAACGCCGCCCACCACGCTGATCTTGCCATCGGCCGCGCCGGTGGCCAGCAGCACCACCGCCGGCTTCAGACGGTCTTTCAGGTTGTCGACCATGCCGCGCAACGCCTTGGGATCAATATCGGCGATGCTGGCGGCCAGCACTTTGATGCCCTTGACGTCAACGGCGGCGCTGGTAGCCAGGTCGTTACCCGCACTGGCGGCCAGCTTGTTGCGCGATTGCTCGAGGTCTTTTTCCAGCGCCTTGACCTGATCCTGCACCTGCGCGATACGCGCCGGCACATCGGCCGGCGTGCTGCGCAACATGCCCGCGATCTGGGTCAGCAAGGCGTTCTGGTTCTGCACCCAAGCCAACGCGTTGTCGCCCGTGATGGCTTCGATACGGCGCACACCGGCCGCCACGCCGCCTTCGGAAATGATCTTGAACAGGCCGATGTCGCCCGTGCGGCTGACGTGCGTGCCGCCGCAGAGTTCGCGCGAGAAACCGATGTCCAGCACGCGCACGGTGTCGCCGTACTTTTCGCCGAACAGCGCCATGGCGCCGCCCTTGACCGCGTCGTCGTAGGCCATGACCTGGGCCACGGTGGGCTGGTTGGCCAGCACTTCGGCGTTGACGATGGCTTCGACACGCGCGATCTGCTCGGCGGTCATCGGTGCATCTTGCGCGAAGTCGAAACGGGTTTTGTCAGGGTCCACCAGCGAGCCGCGCTGCTGCACGTGCGCGCCCAGCACCTGGCGCAAGGCCTTGTGCATCAAGTGAGTGGCCGAGTGGTTACGCACCGTGCGGGCGCGGCGGACGGCGTCAACGCGCGCCAGCAACGTATCGCCGATCGAGAGCGAACCCGCTTCCAGCGTGCCATGGTGACCGAACACGCCGGCCTGAATCTTGAGCGTATCGGCCACGGCAAAGCGCACACCATCCGCTTCCAGCAAGCCGGTGTCGCCAACCTGGCCGCCCGACTCCGCGTAGAACGGCGTGACGTCCAGCACGACCACAGCGTTTTGGCCGGCCTTCACTTCTTGCTCTTGCGAACCATCGACATACAAGGCCGTGACCTTGACGTTGTCGAGTTCCAGTTTTTCGTAACCTTCGAAGCGCGTGTCGGCGCCTTCGTAGCTCAGGCCTTCGGCCATCTTGAACTTGCCGGCGGCGCGAGCCTGGTCGCGTTGGCGCTCCATCGAGACCTCAAAACCGGCCATATCGACTTCCACTTCGCGTTCGCGGCAGATGTCGGCGGTAAGGTCCACGGGGAAGCCGTAGGTGTCATAGAGGGTGAACAGCGTCGTGCCGTCCAGCACGCCGCCCTTGGGCACGTTGGCCAGCGCGGTGTCCAGAATGCGCATGCCGTGCTCAAGCGTTTCGCCAAAGCGTTCTTCTTCCTGCTTGAGCACCTGGCCCACGCGGTCGGCCATGGCGGCCAGTTCCGGATAGGCTTCACCCATTTCGGCAACCAGATCCGGCACCAGACGGTGGAAGAACGGCTTGGTCTGACCCAGCTTGTAGCCATGGCGCAGCGCGCGGCGCACGATGCGGCGCAGCACATAGCCGCGGCCTTCATTGCTGGGGATCACACCGTCCACGATCAGGAACGAGCACGCGCGGATGTGGTCAGCAATGACCTTCAGCGAGTTGTTGTCCAGATCCTTCACACCGGTTTCGCGGGCAGCAGCGTGAATCAGCTTCTGGAACAGATCGATTTCGTAGTTGGAATGCACGCCCTGCAAAACGGCGGCGATACGTTCCAGACCCATGCCGGTATCGACACAGGGGCGCGGCAGACGCGGCATATTGCCTTGGGCGTCGCGCTCGAACTGCATGAACACCAGGTTCCAGATTTCGATGTAGCGGTCGCCGTCTTCCTCGGGAGATCCCGGGGGGCCGCCCCAGATTTCGGGGCCGTGGTCAAAAAAGATTTCCGAGCACGGGCCGCAAGGGCCGGTGTCGGCCATCTGCCAGAAGTTGTCAGACGCGTAGCGCGCGCCCTTGTTGTCGCCGATGCGGATGATGCGCTCGGTCGGCACGCCGACTTCCTTGGCCCAGATGTCGTAGGCCTCGTCGTCTTCCTGGTACACGGTGACCCAGAGCTTTTCGGCCGGCAGCTTGTAAACCTGCGTCAGCAGTTCCCAGGCGTACTGGATGGCGTCGCGCTTGAAGTAGTCGCCGAAGCTGAAGTTACCCAGCATTTCGAAGAACGTATGGTGGCGGGCGGTGTAGCCCACGTTCTCCAGGTCGTTGTGCTTGCCGCCGGCGCGCACACTGCGCTGCGACGAGGTGGCGCGCGAGTACGACCGCGATTCCTTGCCCGTGAACACGTCCTTGAACTGGACCATGCCCGAATTGGTGAAGAGCAAGGTCGGGTCGTTGCCGGGGACGAGCGACGACGAGGGAACAATGGTGTGTCCCTTCGACTGGAAGAATTGCAGGAACTGGCGGCGAATCTCGGAGGATTTCATCGTGGATGACGCAGGATTTAGGCGAATCTTTGATTATAGAGGTTTGGCGGAAAAGCGCGGGAATGGGTGCCAGACACCCTATCTGACGCAGACATAACCGGTGGTCCACCCTTCGGTTTCAGTCCATTTCCCGCCTGCGGACACAATGACGTCAGCAAAGCCGGGCGGGCAAGAGCATTGCCCGGTGACGGGGTTCGCGGTGGATGCCCCGGAAAAATGCCAGCAGCCCCGCGGATAATTGATGCTGTAGGCGCCCCCAAAGCCGCTGCTGGCTCGTTGCCAGACGCCCGATTGGCAGGTCAGGAGCTCGCCAACGTCTGACGCGGCAATCGTGCCGACGGAGACGCCGCAGGGCTGTCCCGCCTGGGCGCGTGCGCCCACCGACACATACCCGCCTGCAATCACGGAGGATGCGGCTGTCAGCGTACCTTGCAGCATAGGGTCACGCGCGTCGCCAATTCTGACGAAAGGGTCCAGGTCGGGCATGACGGGCGAACGATCGGTTCCAGGCCCCGCCCCGGCCCACAGCGCCACCGTGCCAACGGCATAGGCCGGCGCGCCGGGCTCCATCGGGTTCGGGAAGCTGAAGGCCGAACCGCGCACCTGGCCGGGAGCCTCCGCCCACACCGCGCCGCCATAGCCTTGCGCAGCATCCATGACGGCGGCAATGCCGATCAGATCAGGAAAGCGCGTCCCTGATTTCACAATCGGTGCAGCGCTATAGACCAGGGCGTCGATCCGGCATCGATCGCCGGGGCAAGCTTCGCCTTTGACTACCCTGATCTGCGCGCCGAACCCCATCGCCGATCGCTCCGGGAAAGCGGCCGGCAAGAGCGCCAGGGCGCGAAGCTCGGGGACTGTCGGCGTCACCGCATCCGCGAATAAGGGCTGCCCGCCCGCGCTTAACGGGGCATCTCCCTTGGCCAAGATGTCGAAATGCCGAGCCAACATCCCTGCCGCGGCATCGCGGACCTGCGTGAGCCATACCCCCGAGGCGCGCGCGGCCGCGTCTTCGATGCGCTGTACAACCTGGTTCGACGCCCAGATGGCGATGACGGAGCTCAACGCCAGCGCAAGCGCCAGGCCCACCAACGAAAAGCCGGCTTGCTGGTGCGGACGCAAGATGGCGCGCCACTGCACACCGGCAGAAATCGCGGGCCGCATCATCTTGCCGTGAAGACAAAGGTGTTGACGTCTCCCTGGCCGCAATGCGCCTGGGCCTGCACGGCGCGGTACGGCAGGATGGGGATGGAATGCAGATCTTTGACGACTTTGGCGCCTTCGCTGCCGCCGATGGTGATCGTGTCCGACACCCTTTGCAGCACCGACGCCAACGCAGGACAGGCTGCATGACTCACATTGGTCAGCGTCACCGTGAAAGCAGAGCCCAGGCCTGCGCCCCCTACGGCAGCGGCAACAACCTCCACCACGCCATTTCGGCCCGTCCCACTGCCGCCCAAGCCGTGCACGACGCGCGTCGACGCGCCGCTGCCCTGGACGGACAGCACGCTGGAGTCGCGCAAGGCATTCGCCATTGCGCCAGTATCCAACCCCACGTACGGCGTGACGCCGCCCCCTTGCGCATTGATTTTCATGCTGGCGATAAACCGCTGGAGTTCTTCGCCCACCTTGGGCACCTTGTTCTCGATCACGTACGCACCAATCGCGGGAATGCCCACGATGGCAATCAATAAGACGATGGCGGTAACGATGGACACCTCCATCAACGAGAACCCTCGCTGACGCGTCGTGCTGCGCCGATATTGCTGAACCCGTAGACCAGGCATGGTTGCCTCCTTTGGTTGATGAAATCAGTGATTTGAGTGATGCGTCGCCGCGCTACTGGCTTGCGTAGAAATTGGTCAAGGACTGGCGAAGCTCATCAATGACCGCGTAATGCCATAACGTGAGGCCCAACACGGTCGCCAGCGACAGGATCAGCAACGACCATCGCAGCGTGGCGGCTTGCCGGCGCACCCGCACCAGCAGGCGCAACTCGACGCGCTGGCGAACCTGCGCCAGACCGGACTCCAGCCCCAGCGCGTCCATCATGTCGGCCATGTACCACCAGGTTTCCTGATCCAGCAGGCCCGTGCCGAATATCTCGGGGCCGCTTGCCCCGGCATCGATACGTTCCAACATGGTTTGCAGGTGCGCGTGCATCCAGGGTTGCGCGCTGCGCGCCTGGACAGACAGCGCACGGCGAAGCCGGGTGTCCGCCGCCCCGTGCTGGCGAACCAGCACCGATAGCAGGCAAAGAAATCGAATCGCCTGAAAATCCCGGTACAAGCGCCACAGCAGCCACCGGTCAATCACGCGCCGGAATGGACCGGTAAGATTCGGCAGCGACCATAGGCTCAGACCCGCCAGGCCCAAACTGAGCACGAGCCAGAGCAGCAGCCACTGCTTCAACGCGCGCGCCAGGGCGAACAAACCGCGCGTCAGCCCCCGATAGTCTTCGGGCGGCACCAGCTGAAAGACCTGCTTCAAGCGCGGCACGCTGAAGTAGGGAATCGCGCACAGCAGGGCGAAGGCGACAGCGGCCGCAACGACGCCCGCCGCAGCCGCCGTTGCCACAGCCAGCCAGGCATCCCCGGCCAACTGGACGGCACGCGACAAGTCGCGCAGCGCCGCCGCAAGATCGCCGCCCTCTTCCTGCACGCAGCTAAGCAGCAAGCATTCGCCCGAAGGAAACGTGTCGCGCCACGCCAAGCCCAGGTCGCCGCCCGCCTCAAGGTACGCGGCAGCCCAATGGCGAGCCAGCCGGCCCCGTACCGTGCGCGAGCCGTATCGACGCGCATCGTCATCAAAAATGTCGCGCAGATTCTTGCGCCCCTGCGTGCCGTCGATCAGATCGGCAAGATAGGCGTAGTAGTCGGCGCGGTGGAAACGAAAGCGCAACGCATCGATCCATCGCGGCGCGGCTTCGAAAAGAGGCCCCAATCGGACCCTCGCCGGCCAAGTCAGCCAAGTCATGTCAGCCCCCGATCCCGGCTGGCGAACGGTGCGGCGACCGGTGCGGCGACGGGTGCGGCGTGCGGAGCGGCGTGCGGTTCTGCGCCTAGTTCTGCGCCCAGTCCTGCGCTGGCTGCTTGCGGCAAAACCAGAAGGTCGAAGCGGCGCAGCAGCGCTCGCGGGTCCACCTCGCCGGTGCTGACGCGATGCAAGGCGCCGTCCAACGCCCTTGCGCCGCGTGATGCAGCATCGCGCCACGCCCAGGGGTCTGCCCGTTGCGTGGCCGACATCAACGCCGCGTTATCGCGCACACGTACGCGTTCCAGAAAACCCTCTACCCGCTCGGGCTCGATCATTTCCGCGGCCACACAGCGCCCCGCCGTGCCATTGAGATCAGGCAATTGCGGACGGCGGCACGCGTCGCAGCCGGCCGCATTCCTGACCTTCAGCGTATGCGGCTCCAATCGGTACACGCGTTCCATGTCGTGTGCCCACGCCTGCCAATCCCACCGGGCAGCGAACGCCGAATCCGATGTGCGTGAAGACGTTTGCTCTCGCCAGAGAGATTCCAGCGGCAACGCGCAGGCCGAACACAAGCGCGGCAACAAGGTTTGATACACCAGCAGCTTGAGCATGCCGGGTGTCGCGAGGAAATCCCGGGACACGCCAATCGCCTCCGACGCCAGCCGTTCAGGCACCATGGCCGCCGACCCCGCATGCGTGGTGGCGTAAAGGCTGACGCCCGAACTGGCCAGGTCCATGAACGCGCGTCCCGTATCCACATCTCGGATTTCTCCAATCAGCAGATCATTCATTGCCGACCGCTTGATGGTCTTCAACTTGGCGTCCAGCGTCGGCCACGCGGATTCCGCCAGCGCGCCGTTCAACGTGTTCTGTAATGCGTTGGCGATAACGTATTCAACCGGGTCTTCCAAGGTGATGACCTTGCGCGTAGCGTCGATACCCCGCATCAACGTCGCGATGGTCGTGGATTTGCCGGAACCAACCACGCCGGCAAGCACAATGGCGCCACCTTCGCGGTCGCGGGCGCGCAGCAACGTCTCGATTTGCGTGGGCAGATAACCCAGGGCGTGAAGATCGCCATCCGCCGTGGCGTCCAAGCGCAGCATCCGCAGGCAGACCGACGGCCCTGCATCCGTTGCCAGCGATGCCCAGCGCAACACAATCGGGATGCCGTCGACCTCAAGCGCAATACGCCCTTGCTGCTCAAGCGCCGGATCGAACACCGCGCCGTTGCCCCCACGCACCTCCATCCAGGCCACCGCCAGAACTTCCAGCAATGTCGCATTCGAAAGCCCCGCAAAGCGCTCCGTGCCGACATACTCGCCATTGATGGTGTAGCGGATATCGCAAAAAGCCTGCCGCTGATTGACGTTGATATGGACATCGCTGGCGCCTTGCGTCACGCCCCAACGGACGATGTCCTGAAACAAGGCCGCCAACGCGGATGTACGCTCAGCCGGCGATCCTTTTCCCCGCCGCGCCAAGCCCGCCGCCGTCAATTGCCCGCGCGCAATCATCAGCAGCAAGGGCGCAGGCAGGATGTAGCGTGACGGCCTGGCCAGGCGGTATCCGGCCGCGCGCACCATGCGTTCAAGTTCGTCGGCGGTATCGCCCAGCGCGTATTCGGTGACAGCGAACAGCGCGGCTTCGCCGCTGTCCAGCAGCACCGGGCACAACCGGCCCGCCAATGAGGCAAGATCGAATTCGTCGCCCAACGCGCGCACGAACGCGGGCGCTAGCCGGGAGATGTCGTCGGCGGTTTGCAGCGCTTGCGGTTCGCTCGGCTTCAGTCGCGTTTCAGCTTGCCGCATAGCGCCACGCATGTCTGGCTGCGTTGCAGGCAGTGTCATGGCAGCGCCCTCCCGAGCGGCACGCAGGCCATGTGATCGTGTTCGTTGCGGCGCAAGTGCACGCAAGCCCCAACGACTGCCAGCAGTTGATAACCATTCGCCGAGACCGCCCCGGCGATAGGCGCACCATGGCCTGCCCGATAGCGCAGCAACGCGCCATTGACCACGACATCGACAGTGAGCCGCCGAGTGGACCCGAAGATCGCGGCCACGCGGATGTCGTCCTGTTTCGGCCCGCTGGAGGCCGAATGGCCCGCGGGGGCGGCCGCCGGCTGGCAGATCCCCGGCGTCCGGCAATCGGCCAACGCGGCGGCCGCATCGGCCCGCAACAGCGTTTGCACCGTCTCAACATCTGGCCACACGTGAGCCTCATCCACTTGCGGCGACGACGCCTGGGCCGGCGCACAGATGGCCAGCGAGACCGCCACAGCCAAGCATTGCGCCTCGCGCCGGACGGTAAGCCTAATCCTGTTCATAGAGATCTCCGTGCAATTCGGCAACCAGCGTGCTGGCCGCCAACGTGGGCCGGTGTAGGGGCTGCACGTTCACGGCCAGACGAGACCAGCGCACCGTTTCGATCGGGCCAGGCAACAGCGCGAATGACCGCAACGGGCCGTGCATGCGCAACGCGCGACGCCGGACCAAAGGTTGGAATGTTTGTGCAGCCTCTGCCGGCCCGCCCGTAGAAGAGGGAGAGGATGGCGACGGTGACGACAAGGCAACGGCTGGCGCCAGCGCCACAGCGGTGAAAGCAGGCTGCAACTGCTGCAACGCCCCGGCCAGTTCGGTATCGACGCGCAGCGCGCTGGGTAACGTCATGGACGCCAACGGCACCAGCGCCGATGGGATGCGCCAGCGCAACGTCGCTTCTTCAAGCGGATTGAAAGACACCCTCCAGCCGACAGGCAACCGATGGTGCAGTTGGAGATTCGTGGCCTGCGGCGAGGCGCGCGCGTAAACCGCAGCGCAATCCCAGACTTTTTCGCCCGCGTCACACTGCGCGCGGCGCAACGCCCAACCTTGCACGAGAACGGGAAGCTTGCCCACGCTGCGCAACAGCATCGACAGTTCCGTGCGAGCATGCGCCGACATGCCTGCAAGCAACGGCCGCGATGGCGTCAGCGCAGCCACCGGCTCGGCGGATGGCAAAGCCACCGCAGGTTCACGAACCGGGAAGCGTGCCGACAACAGGTTCCATACCGGCGGCGCCACAGCCGACAGCCCGACGCACGCCAGAAAAACGCGCGGCACAAGCGGCAATGCGGCCCAGCGCGTCTGCAATGGCGTCAACTGCGCGCCGGGTTCCACCGCTTGCAACAGCGCCGCCCATACCGTGCCAGCGTCATGGGCCTGCAATCCGGGCCGGTCATCGGCCAAGCGCCTGTGCGCGTGCAACGCCTCATCGTGCGAGTCAAACACGCGATCCGCCTGCGACAGCGCCATGCCATCTTGCGCCGCCGCCAGCCAATAGCGGCCGTCAGGCAACGGGATCAGGCAATGGCCGCCCGCGGGATACAACAGCGCGTATAGCTGAGCGGCCGCCTGGATGTGCGGCGCACCGCCGCAGCGGGACCGCCCCGCGCGACCGCCCCGGCGCCATGCCGACTGCGTTCTGCCATAGCCCGCCATGGTGGCGGGCGAGCCGCCGACTACCACGTGGGTCGCCCGAAGCCGCCGGCCACGCGCCCGCGCCAAACCCGGCACGTCGGAACCAATCAGCGCGAGCCAACGCAGCCCGAACGCCAGATAGCGTGCGCTGCCCGGACATTCAACCATCAAAAAATAGGGAGCTCGGTTCATATCGCGTCCTTAGTAGCCTTCTTCGACCTGCGCCGTCACCAGCATCAACGTGGTCTCGCGCTCCTGCGCCGCACTGTCTTGCCCGCCCGTGATCAGCGGCATGCCCGGCGCCAGCCGTTGGCGATCGTGCTGGTCTTGCCGGCGGTCGAAACCCGACAAGATGACGGGCTGACCGGGCCGCAGTTCGATCTGTTGCACCGTGCCGTTGCCGTCAATCGTGATCTGCTGGACTTGCACCTGATTGCCGCGTTCGCCGAACGTGATCGTCTTCAGCGGATGCGCCACCGCGTTGTCATAGGCAACAGACAGCAGGATCTGACCGTCTTCCTGGATATCGGGCAGCAAGGTCAAAAACGAGCCGACGGTTTCTTCCTTCTGACTGATGGACACGGCGGGCAGCGAGCCATTGGCGCCGGCTGCCGTTGCGCCCGGCACCGACGTGCTCTGGACCCGGTCGATATAGGAAAACGTGGTGCGGATTGCATGCGTGACGGGCCGGCGGTTCAAGGTCAGTACGGGGACTTTGCTGTGCCGGACGATGGCGCCCATGGTGCTTAGCGCCGACACCACCGCCTGCGACCCTTGGAACGGCCCGCTGCCCACGCCGCCAGCCCACTCCGCCGCGCCTATGCCCGATACCGCCCCCATCGCGAAGCGGGCCGACGCGCCTGCGGCGGCGTAAAGCGCGTTCCAGTCCAAGCCTCCGGACGCCGATTGCTTGGCAATGACGGTGATCTCTTCAAACACCAGCCGCACGCGGCGCGTCAACGCCTTGTTCTCGCGGTCGAGATAGAGCGCCACACGGTCAAGCGCTTCAGGCGTGTCCGTGACCACCAACGCCGTCGCGCCGTCCACTGCGTCAGCAACGAAACCTGAGCGCGTCAGGAACGGGGTGATGTTGGCTCGCAATACCGCTAACGCGTTGTGCTCACGGGCGGACAAGGTGGTGTTGGACGTGCTTTCGAACCCTTCGCCGTCGTCGCTGCCCGAACGGCCCAGCCGGATGTCGACCGTACTGGCAAGCGATAGCGCGCGCATGTCGAACACCCGGGTTTCCGTGCGATAGAACTCAATGGCTTGATGCTGATAGCGCCAATGCACTGAGAACCGGGCAGCCAATGCGTCCAGCAAGTCGGCAAGCGGCAATGGCCCATCGCGGACTTCCAGACGGGCGGGCGCGGGGACGGGCAAGCTGGCATTCGACGCCAGGCGCGGCAAGAAATGTTCAAGCGCAAGCAAGGCATCGGGCTTGACCCGCACCGGAATACCCGTCGCAGCGGCCAGCCGCTGCGCCAAGGTGGAAAGATCGGCTTCTTCAGCCAGCATCAGCGTGGTCGGCACGTTTTCACGCAATGCGGGCGGCAAGGTGACGTCGCGCGCCAACGGCTGCGGTTTGCCGGCCAGCCAAGGCGCGGCCACTTCCTGCGCGGCGATTCGTGCCTGGCGGTCAGTCAGGCCATTCGCAAATGCCTGATGCTGGTCCGCAAGCGTGGCGTGGCGCTGGCTCGCGCTGCGGCCAAGTTCCGCCGCCTGCTGCGACGCCACGCAAGCGCCCAGCATGCTGATCACGACCCCGCCCGCGACGATGCGCATCCCTTGACGGAACATCATGCTCCCCCTCCCGCGGGCGTGGCGGCGCGTGTGCAGGACTGCGCCAAGGGCACCACCCGCAACACCTGATTGCCGTAAAAACACGGCTGCAATGGCCGGTCGGCCAGCTCTGTGGCGCCCAGCAATTCACGGACGGCGGATTTGAAGTCGCCCGCAAAGTCCGCCGATGCGGACAAGGGAATATCAACGTCGACCGCCCAGTGCTGCGGCGCGAACGTCCAACCTGAACTATCCGCCCAGCGCGCCAGCACGCCGCGCAAGGTGGTGTCTGGCGGTGCGGCGCGATATCGCGGAGCGGCCGCAACCGGCAACGGCGCTTGCGGGGCGGAGAGAACGGTTGATGCGTTAGCGCTGACCGGCGTCTGCGCTGTGGGCTCGTCTGAATGGGAACCCGCCAGAACAGCTGGGCGCAACGGCCCGTTGGACGCCAGTTCATTGACGCTTTGGTCATTGACGCTTTGGTCATTGACGCTTTGGCGCGGCGTCGCGGATTCAAGCACCACGGGCTCTGCATCCACCGGCGCTTGCGCCGCGACATCGTCGTCGCCATCCCGCTCGGCCCGCGCCGCCAGCCGCCCTCCGCGAAACCGCAACGCGTGCCAGTCGCCCGACACGACGACATAGGGTTCGCGCCGCACATACGGCAGCGCGTGCTCGCCATTTCCACGCACACCGAAAATCGCTGGCAACGCCTGGCCAGGCGTGAATTGCAGCCAGACATCCTTGCCGTCGTCGAACACTTGCAACGGCGCGACCGCAGGGTCGCCCGACAGGCGCCAGTCAAAGCGGAAGGCCCGCGCAACCGGCGCGGAGGTTGACCAGGAAGGCCTGACGCCGCCATTGAACGGCCCGTTTGTGCAGGCCCCCAGGCAGGACAGCGCAGCCGTCAGGAAGAAGATTCGAACCATGCCTCACCACGAGCAAAGGGCGCACCGGAAGTAGTACGCATGCCGCGCATGGTGGACGACGGGCAGACTGCCCGCCAGACTGGCATGTACGCATGGATGCTTTGATCCACCCTGCCCTGACGAGCCTTATGGATGAAAACAGGGACGAAAAAAAACCCGGCCATGAGGCCGGGTTCTTGCAGGCGAATCGGACGGCGCGGACGCCGTCCGGTCAGCCGTGTGCGATCAGCGTTGCGCGGCGATGGAGCGCGCTTGCGTCGCGGCGTTGTTCAGGGCCGAGACGGGCGGCACCTTGCCTTCAAACGCATCGTTCAACTGCTGGTTCAGCACCGGTTCGATACGGTTGTAGTTCGCCATGCGGAAGCCGCGGCTGTTGCTGGCCGGACGGTTGCTCATCGACGCGATCACGGCTTGTGCGCCCGGGATGCTCTTGTAGAACGACACGTCCGAGGCGCGGAACGCGGCTTCGGTCAGCGGCAGGAAGCCCGTGCGCTGATGCCACTCGGCAGCCACAACCGGCTTGGACAGCCAGGCCAGGAACTGCGCGGTGGCCTTTTCTTCGGCTTGCGGGCGGCCTTCAAGCGCCCACAGGGCCGAACCGCTCACAAACGGCTGGCCGGCGGACTTCGTGGCCTGATCGTAGTAAGGCACCGGCGCCACGCCGAACGACAGGGACTTGGTGTTCAGGAACGTGCCGAACGCGCCCGAGTTCGCCGTCAGCACCGCGCATTCGCCCTTGGCGAACAGCTTGTCCGCCGAGGCGTCGCCGGTGTGCGCCATGAACAGCAGCGAACGCTTCCAGCTGACCATCAGCGAGACGTGACGCATGTAGAGCGTGTCGAACTGCATGGCAGGCGCAGCGCTCTTCTTGGTCACGGCATCCAGGCCGTTGTTGTTGGTGGTGAATTGCTGGCCGTTGATCGGGGCCAGGTTCTCCAGGTGGACCGTGACCTGATCGCTGGAGGCGTAGGGGCAGTCGATATCGGCCACGTCGCGCAGCTTCAGCAGTTCGGCTTGCAGGCCGGTCCAGGTGCGAGCGGGATTGTTGGGGTCAAGACCGGCCTTCTTGTAGGCGGCGGTGTTGTAGAACATCACCGGGATTTCCGCCATCCAGGGGAACGCCAGCAGACGGCCCTTGCTGTCGCGCGTGAAGCTGCTGGTGGCCGGCACAAACCAATTCAGGTCCTTGATCGGGTACTTGGCCAGCAATTCGTGCATGGGCAGGATGGCCTTGTGCTGGGCCACGACTTCCGGGGAGTGGTTGTCGGTCAGTTGCACCAGGTTAGGCGCCTTCTTCGCCTTGACGGCGCTGACGGCTTCTTGTTCCAGGGCGTCCTGCGAGCTGAACCCACGCAGCTTGACGCTGACCTGGTCCTGTTCTTTGTTGTATTGCTTGGCCAGCTTTTCGAACTCGGCCTTATTCGCGTCAGACAGCGTGTGCCAGACTTGAATTTCCACTGGGGCGGCATTCGCCACACCCGCGATGGCCATCGCGGCGCCAAATACCCATGCACGCCGGCTGGCGAACATCGCGCGGGCAACGCCCGCCAATTGCAGATTCTTCATAGGTTCACAGACCAAGAAAAGGGAATTCCGGTTCTGGCCGCCGTCCACTGAGCAGATCGGCCAAAGCCCGGCCCGAGCCAACACCCATCGTCCAACCGAGCGTACCGTGTCC
This sequence comes from Achromobacter sp. NPDC008082, assembly GCF_042957345.1. Taxonomy (NCBI): domain Bacteria; kingdom Pseudomonadati; phylum Pseudomonadota; class Betaproteobacteria; order Burkholderiales; family Alcaligenaceae; genus Achromobacter; species Achromobacter sp. NPDC008082. The sequence continues at coordinate 56,605 of NZ_JBIBIB010000005.1, read as the reverse complement.
CGTATTGATATACAAATTGGGGATACGGCTGCGGCCGATGATGGGCACGTTCGAGGGAGTGGACGGGCGCAAGCCCGACCAATAGCTGACGCGCTCGAAATCGAGCGCGTCGGGAAAAAGTTCTTGCGCCAAGTGCGTCAACGCTTCGCAACGGCCGGTGTTCAGGCCGCGGGAATAACCCGACAGCTCTGCGGTGCCCGCCATGCGCAGCCGGTCGCCCAGGCGCGAAAACACGATTTTGTGGCTGCTGTCCGTCAGGCTGACCGTGGGCGTGGCTTCCGGTTTGATAACCGGAAACGTCGCCGAATAGCCCTTGGCCGGATAGACATTGCAGGGGATGCCCAGCGGGCGCAGCAGGTTCGGACTGAAACTGCCCATTGCCACGACATAGGCATCCGCCGAAACGGTGCCGTAGCGGCCGTCCGGTTCAATGATTTCAATACCTTGCACGGTGCCGCCCTGCGTCAACAGGCGCGTCGCGCGCGTGCTGTAGCGGAACTCGACGCCCGCTCGGGCGCAGCGTTCGGCAAGCGCCACGGTAAACAGATGCACGTCGCCGCTTTCGTCTTCGGGGGTGTAGTCGCCCCCGACGATGGTCTGGCGGTGCGGGGCCAGCGCGGGCTCAATCGCAATGACTTCATCGGCCGTGACCACACGGCGTTCGACACCGAAATCGCGCATCAGGCCGGCGGCGCGCTGCGAGTTTTCGAATTCGTGGGGATCGCGATAGAAATTCAGGATGCCGCGTTCAAGGTGGTCGTATTCGATGCCCAGTTCGGCGCGCATGCTGCGCAGCGTTGCGCGGCTGTATTCGGCCATGCGGACCATCGCGCGGATGTTCGGCGCCAGGCGGCTGGGCAGGCATTCGCGCAGGAAGGCCAGGCCCCACATCCATTGACGCCAGTCCAGCTGCGGACGGAACAGCAGCGGCGCGTTATCCTGGAACATCCATTTCAGCAGCTTCAGCGGCGCCTGGGGATTGGCCCAGGGCTCGGCATAGGACACGGAAATCTGCGCGCCATTGGCCAGACTCGTTTCCTGGGCGGGACCGGTGCAGCGATCAATGACCACGACGTCGTGGCCGGCCTGGCTTAGCCACCAGGCGCTGGAGATTCCGATAATGCCGCTACCCAATACCGCTACTTTCATGCCCGCATTGCTCCTTGCGTGCCAAATCGGTTCGCGGACCCGATGTCCGCCGCCCTTGGCAAGCCGCTGCCAGGGCAGTTTACCTTGCCGATTTGCCTACGCCTACGTATAAAAAAGGGGCGGAAGTCACCAAGCTTTTCAGCTTGTGAATTCGCCCCCGTATCCGTGCGCTATCCAGTTACGACGCGGCTTTCGCCAGGTCGGCTTCGGACGTGAACGCGTCCGCGTAGAACTCTTCAGCTGGCAGGCCGTTCTGCGCGCTGAATTCGCGGCGGGCGGCATCCACCATCAACGGCGTGCCGCAGGCGTAGACCTGGTGGCCCGACAGATCGGCGATGTCTTGCATGACGGCCTCGTGGACAAAGCCCGTGCGGCCCGTCCAGCCATCTTCCTGCAACGCGTTCGACACGACCGGCACATACGTGAAGTTGGTCAACTGGCCCGACCACGATTGCGCCAGCGCATCCATGTACAAGTCCTGCGGGCGGCGGCCGCCCCAGTACAGCGTGACCGGACGCGTGATGCCCTTGTGGATCATGTGTTCCACGATGGCCTTCACCGGCGCAAAGCCCGTGCCGCTGGCCAGCAGCACGATGGGCTTGTCGCTATCTTCGCGCAGGAAGAACGAACCGAACGGCCCTTCCAGACGCAGGATTTCGCGCTCTTTCATCTGCGTATCGCCCGCGCCGAAGACGTGGTCGGTAAACAGGCCGCCCGGCATGTGGCGGATGTGCAGTTCCAACGGGCTGCCCGTGTGCGGCGCGCCCGCCATCGAGTAGCTGCGGCGGCGGCCATCCTTGAGGATGACTTCGATGTACTGGCCCGCGTAATAGCGGAATTGTTCGGACGCCGGCAGTTGCAGCTTGATCACGGTGACGTCGGGCGCCACGCGTTCCAGCGTTTGCACGCGCGAGGGCAGCTTGCGGATCTGGATGTCGCTGGCCAGGCGGACTTCGGTGGATTCCACCACCATGTCCGACTCGGGCCGCGCCTGGCAGAACAGCGTGTAGCCGTCGGCCAGTTCTTCGGGCGACAGGATCTGGGCGGGATATTGCCCGGCGTCGAACTCCCCGGACACCACTTTGCCCTTGCAGGTGGAGCACGCGCCGTTGCGACAGCTATAGGGCAGCACGATGCCGGCGGCCAAGGCGCCGTCGAGCACAGTCTGGCCGGGCTCGACCGGGAATTGATGCTTGCTGGGTTGAATGATGACCTGGAAGCTCATGATGAAACGGTTCAGGGTTAAGGAGAGCGCCATCCGGCTCGGCCTGGATGGCGCTGTGCCCGGCCCGGCCTCAGGCCGGGAACTTGCGGATTTCCTTGACGCGGTTCGCGTCGTCCACCAGCACCACTTGCGGCTTGTGCTTGGCGGAATCTTCTTCGGACATCGGGCCGTAGGTGCAGATGATCAGCAGATCGCCCACTTGAGCCCGGCGCGCGGCGGCGCCGTTCAAGGAAATGGCGCCGCTGCCGCGGGCCGCCTTGATGATGTAGGTGTCGAAACGTTCACCATTGGTGACGTTGTAGAGTTCGATGCGTTCGAACTCGCGCATGCCGGCAGCGTCCAGCAGGTCTTCGTCGATGCCACAAGATCCTTCGTAGTGAAGGTCGGCTTCGGTGACCGTGACGCGGTGCAGCTTTGCCCGCAGCATGATGCGTTGCATGATAGAAATATCCTGGTTCGCGGTCCGGTCCGCGACGTGTTGCTAAGGTGATGCCCGGCATCCGGTTTTGCCGTTGGAAGCCGGTATTCTATAATTTTTGCCGCAGCGGGACGGCCCGTTGCTGCGCGCGGTCAACGACCCGCCTGTTTTTTTATCCGGGGACGACCCCTTAATGCCGGCTCCCCGCCGGCTGCGCAACAGTAGGAGTCGTCTATGACCTGGATCATCCTGGTACTTGCAGGCCTGTTTGAAATCGTTTGGGCCGTCGGCCTGAAGTACACCCATGGCTTTACGCGCTTGTGGCCGTCCCTGATTACCGCGGGCGGCATGGCCATCAGCGTCTGGCTGTTGGCCGTCGCCATGAAATCCCTGCCGTTGGGCACCGCTTATGCGGTGTGGGTGGGCATTGGCACCGTCGGCGCCTTCGTGGCCGGCATTGTGCTGTTTGGGGAATCCACAAGCTGGATGCGCATCGCCAGCGTGGCGCTGATCGTGCTGGGCCTGGTTGGCCTGAAACTGTCTTCGGTGTAAGCGCTGAAGTAAGCGCCGAGGTCAGCGCCCCGTCTGGACGGGGCGCACTGGCTACGGCTCCCCCCCAAGCTACGCGATCAGAAATCCAGTTCAATCTCGACGTCGTCGCCGACCTTCAGACGCGCCCCGGCCGGCGCGTCCAGAATGGCGTTCTGGCCGAACACCACCCCTATTTCCAAATTGCGATAGCCCGCCAGCGTGCGGCCGGGCTCGTCATTCTGCTGCGCGGTACGCTGATCGATGTCGGGAATCGAGCAGCGTGTGCAGGGTTTGACGAAAGCCATGCGTACCCCAGCCGCCGTGATCATCGCGGTGTGGTCTTCTTCGAAAGGCTCCCATTCGCCCTGCACCACGATATTGGCGCGAAAGCGGTCCATGGGAACCGGCGCCACGCCCTTGGCTTGCAGCCGGGCGTTCAGGTCGTCAAGCGATGCCTGGTTGGCGATCAACAGCGGAAAGCCGTCGGCAAAGCCAAAGTAATGCTCGCCCCCGAATGCGTCCGCCAGATCGGGATGCGCATCCAGCCAGCGCGTCACCCAGTCCGGCTTGGCGTTGCGTTGCGCGGCCGGGTCCACCTTGTACAGGCGGCACGGCGTCTTGAGGAATTCGGAAAACCACTGCCCCGCTGCGGCGCTTTCGCGCTGAGCCGAGATCGTGTCGCTCCAGACGGCCACGGGCGCAGCCCCCGGCTCAACGCCCGACCCATCCAACGCGATATCCAGGTCCGCCATGCCCGGCGCGGACAGCCGCAGCGTGCGGGCGGTGATCGCCGTGCGGATCAGCGCCATCGCAGGCCACTGGCGCTGGGTCATGAACTGGCCGTCTTCGCTGATCAGCATCCAACGCCGATCGTAGGACAGGCCCGCCCGGTCGATCGGGGACTCGGCAAGATCGATGCCGGCGCAGGATTTGATCGGGTAAATGTGCAAGCTGAGAATACGAGCGGACATGGCGGCGGAAGATCAGCAGGAAGAAGGTTTGGCGGGAATTGTCCGCGAGAGGATAGCAGAGAGCCCGGTGCGCCCTCACCCCTTTTTCGATGGCCGAGCGCATGAAAAAACCCGGGCTGGACCCGGGTTTTGTTTGCGGCGCGGCCCACGGGCCGCGCTGCGTTCGGCGCCATCAGGCAGCAGACCTTAACTGCCCGACAGCCTAAACTGCCCGCCCGCCTTAACTGCCTACCAGCTTTAGCGTGTCCAGCGGCGTCACCGCCTTGAACCCCTTGCGCGTGGCGATATGCTCGGGACGCGGGTTCAGCCCGTACTTGGGCGGGTTCAGCGTGTTTTCCATGCTGTTGTAGACCATGAACACATTGGCGCGCGGCCACGGCGAGATGTTGCTGTTCGAACCGTGCATCGTGTTGCAGTCGAAGAACACCACCGAACCGGCCTTGGCCGTCATCGAGCGGATACCGCCTTGCTCGACCAGCAGTTGCAGGCTGACCGGGTCCGGCACGCCGTATTCCTGCTTCTTCAGCGACTGCTTGTAGTGCTCGTTCGGGGTCTCGCCCACGCACGAAATGAACTGACGGTGCGAGCCCGGCACCAGCATCAAGGGGCCGTTGCACTCGTTGTTGTCGGTCAGCAGCACCGAGCAGCTGAGCGCGCGCATCGACGGCATGCCGTCTTCGACGTGCCACGTTTCAAAGTCGGAGTGCCAGTAGAACTCCTTGCCCTTGAAGCCGGGCTTCATGTTGGCGCGCGATTGGTGGATGTACACCTCAGACCCCAGGATCTGGCGCGCCACATTGACCAGCCGCGGGTCGCGCACCAGGCGCGACAGCACGGGATTCAGCACGTGGACCATGAAGATCGAGCGCACGGCATTGCTGCCGGGTTCGGTGATGGATTCCTCACGCCGGATGATCGACGGGTCGCGCGTCATGCGCTCGACCTCGGACGACAGGGCGCGGATTTCCTCTTCCGAGAACAGGTTTTCCAGCAAGAGGAAACCGTCGCGCTCGTACTGTCCGACTTGCTCGCCGGACAAGGCGCTGGCGTATTTGCCGTCTTCGTAAACCACCGGGTCCTGGCGGGAGATGATGGCGGAGCTTCGGTCCGTACGTGAGGCGTACGGGTCCTGAGCAGGTGAGATCATGCGAACCTCCTTGTATCAAGCCGCTTTGGCTTCGGCTTCAGGCAAGGCGTAGACGCCTTCTTTGTCGTGCACTTCCTGGCCGGTCAGCGGCGGGTTGAAGACGCAGATGACGCGCAGCGGCTCTTTGCCGCCGCACAGCCAGTGCTCGTCGTTCTCGTTCAAGGCGTAGACCACGCCGGGACCCAGGTCGTACTTCTTGCCGTCGGCGATGGTCTCGATGGAGCCGTCGCCTTCAATGCACCACACCGCTTCAAGATGGTTCTTGTAGTGGATGTGCGTGCGGCCGCCCGGGAAGATGGTGGTCTCGTGGAAGGAGAAGCCCATGCCGTCCTTCTTCAGCAGCACGCGGCGGCTGACCCAGGTGTCGGTGCGAACTTCGTCGGCGGTGCCGATCACATCTTTGACATTGCGTACGATCATTGACGTTTTCCTCCAAATTTCAGAATGCGGGCAGACTGCCCTTCTTCAGCCAGCGCTTCCGCCACGCTGGCCTCGATCAGGTCCAGGCCCTTACTGAGCAGGTCTTCCTCGATCGTCAGCGCGGGCAAGAGCTTCAGCACTTCATCGTGCGCGCCCGACGTTTCGATGACGACGCCCTTCTTGAAGGCCTGTTGCGCGATGCGGTTGGCCAACGCAGGCGTGCTGTTGCACACCAGGCCCTGGATCAGGCCGCGGCCGCGTACCGACAGGCCGGCATTGGGATAGCTGTGGACCAGGTTTTCCAGCCAGTCGCGCACCGTGCGTTCCTTGCGCTGGATGTCGGCGGTGAATGCCGTGTTTGCCCAATACGTTTCCAGCGCCTGCGTAGCCGTGACGAAAGCCAGGTTGTTGCCGCGGAACGTGCCGCTGTGCGCGCCCGGTTTCCACACGTCCAGCTCGGGCTTCATCAGCACCAGCGACATCGGCAGACCAAAGCCCGACAGCGACTTCGATAGGGTGATGATGTCGGGGCGGATGCCGGCGGCCTCGAAGCTGAAGAACGTGCCCGTGCGGCCGCAGCCGACCTGGATGTCGTCCACGATCAGCAGCATGTCGTGGCGCTTGCACAGCTTTTCCAGTTCCTTCAGCCAGCGCAGCGTCGCCACGTTGACGCCACCTTCGCCTTGCACCGTTTCCACGATGACGGCGGCGGGCTTGTCCATGCCGCTGCTGGGATCTTCCAGCATGCGCTCCAGGTACGCCATTGTGTCCACGTCGGGCCCGAAGTACCCGTCATAGGGCATGAACGTGGTGTTACCCAGCGCGTAGCCCGAGGCATCGCGGAACTTCATGTTGGCCGTCACCGCCAGCGAACCGCCGCTGACGCCGTGAAAGCCATGCGTGAACGAAATCACATTGGGGCGGCCCTTCACCTGGCGCGCGATCTTCAGCGCGGCTTCCACGGCATTGGTGCCGGTGGGGCCGGTGAATTGCAGCGTGTATTGCCAGTTGCGCGGCTTGAGCAGCACGCGATCCACCGTCTCCAGGAAACGCTTCTTCGCACTGGTGGCCATGTCCAGACCATGGACGACGCCGTCCGATTGGACATACTCCAGCAGCTTTTCCTTGAGAACAGGATTGTTGTGGCCGTAGTTCAGCGTGCCTGCGCCGCTGAAGAAATCGATGTACTCGGCGCCGTCTTCATCAATCAGCGTCGAGCCCCGGGCCTGGCTGAATATCACGGGAAACGACCGAATGTAGCCCCGCACCTCAGATTCCATCCGGTCAAAGATTTTCAAGTCCATATGATCAATCCTCCCTTTTTCATCTCATAAGTTGACAGACGGCCAGCTCCCTCCGGATGCGTAAACGCATTCGGATAGGTAAAGCCGTCTCGGTATTTCGATAAGTCCGCTGGGGTTGCGCCGCCTTACGGGGCGGGCAATGCGAACGGGCCTATCCTCAACAGCATCTCGTCGTCATGGTCCGCGCCCCCGAACAATTGCCGGTCGAAGAACGGCTGCTCGGAAACGTGGGCGCCCAGCTCGCCGGCCAGGCCGGTAAAGCTGCGGCGCGATGCCTGGTTGTCAGGCCCCACCGTGGTTTCAAGATGACGAACATGCTCGAGCCCCTTGCGCTGCAAGAGTTCACGAAGCATGGCGCGGCCCAACCGATGGCCGCGTGCGCGGGCGTGCACCGCAACCTGCCAGACGAACAACACGTCGGGCCGGGTCGGGATCACATAAGCGGAGATAAAACCGTCGATACGTCCGCCGGAGCTTTCGGCGATGACGCAGGTGTCGCTGAAATGCTCACACAGGAGCAAGTAGGCGTAGAGGGAATTCAGGTCGAGTGGCGGGCACTCGGAAATGAGGCGGTGAATGGCGGCGCCGTCTTTTCGGTTGGGCAGACGCATCGTATGGGTCTGCGCGCGAACCGCCGGCGCCACGGCACTTGAGAGAGTAGTTGTATCCAGTTCGTTTTTCTTCATGCAACGATTCCCGATTCTGGGGGTGCCCCGCCCGTGGGCACTTCAAGGATGGGCGACGAAACGTCGCTATGCGCTTCCGCGGCGACTGCCTGCCCCTCTTGCTCCATCAGCGCCACGATGCGTTCCAGCGATAGCGTGATGGTGGCTTGCTCGAGTTCGGGCAGCGCGTTCAAGGCTTCGGCCAAGTGTTTCTGCAGCGGCGACGGCGCGCCTTGCGCCAGTTCGCGGCCGGCGTCCGTAGCCGTGACGAAAACGATGCGGCGGTCTTCGCGGCCGCGTTCACGACGGATCAAGCCCTTGTCTTCCAGGCGGTCCAGGATGCCGACAACCGTGCTCGGGCTGACGTGCATTTCGCGGCTGATGGCCGTGGCCGTCATCGGGCCGTTGGCCATCACCGTGCGCAGACACATCAACTGCGGCGCAGTGATGTGGCTGACCGCGGACAACTGACGCGAATGCAGGGCGATCGAACGCGTGATGCGGCGCAGGGCTCGCAAGATGCGCAGGTCGTACTGCTGTGAAGGATCAGATTTCGCGGCGTTGGTCATGGAAGAAAAGGGTTCGGTCAAATTCATTTCTACACGAATGATATGCGCCCGATTTATTCGAGTCAAACAAAAATCCCCCGCACGATGTAAATAAATAAACACGAAATTGCAGAAGATAACTACCGGATTACTGGACTTGCGGCTGTCATCTTTGTCCCCGGGAACCGCGGTTGGACATGAGAGGAAAGCCCAAATAAAAAACATATGTTTTATTTAGGAAATCAGATCTATCATTTGTTTTTTACTTAACGGCGCAAGCCATGCCCCTGCCTTCCGACCTGATCTCCACCTTGCAGGAAAAGCTGGAACACCTGCCGCCTGAGCTGCAACGCGCGGCGCATTGGGTGGTGGCGCATCCTGCCGAAGTCGGCCTGTGGTCCATGCGCCGGCAGGCGCAGGCGTTGGGGGTGGCGCCGGCCACCATGCTTCGGCTGGCGCGCGCAATTGGTTATTCCAGTTACGAAGCCTTTCGTCAGCCGTTCCAACAAGCGCTGGCGGGTCAAAGCGCCCCCGGCTTGCGCGACCGCGCGGCCTCTCTGCAAGCCGCTGCGGGTGACCCTGCCACGCCGGGTCACGATGTGTTGACTGACTACCAGGTCCAGGCCATGGGCTCGGTGTGCACGTTGAACCCGGGCGCCGCGTTCGACGCCGCTGTGCAGACTTTGCTGGACGCCCGCCAAGTGGGCTTTCTGGGTACGCGCTCGGCGTTCGGCATCGCCTTCCAGATGCGTTACGCGTATCAGCTGGTGCGCCGCAACAGCGTGCTGATCGACGGCCTGGGCGGCGCGCCCGCCGAGCAGGCCGACAATTTGGCGGCGGGCGACGCGCTCATCGTGATTTCGCAGGCGCCCTACCCCACCGCCACCGTGCAACTGGCCCGCCAGGCGGCGCAGCGCGGCGTTGCATTGATCGCATTGACCGACGACCCCTTGTCGCCGCTGGCCGTGGACGCCCGTCACACGCTGCGGTTCGCGCCGCCCGACCGCGACGGCGTTCAAGCCCGTCCCGCGCGCCAAGGCCCCGGCTCGTTCTTTCACACCACCGCCGGCCTGCTGGGGCTGGCCGAGCATTTGATTGCACGCCTGACCGCCCGCGGCGGCGCGGACGTGCTGAACCGCCTGACCGAAGTCGAACAGCGCCTGCGTACCGACCACGTGTATTGGACCGGCCCGGCTTCCGGGCGGCGCAGTTGATCCGCGTTAGCGCCGACCGCATCCGCTTTCTTACCTCCAACCCTTGCATTACGGAATCCCTATGAGCCAGACCCACGTCCTGCATCGTTCCCTACGCCAGACGCCCCCTGTCGCCGTACGCGGCCAGGGCGTATGGATTCACGACAGCGCTGGCCGCGCCTATCTGGATGGATCGGGCGGCGCGGCGGTGTCGTGCCTGGGGCACAATCACCCCGATATCCAGGCGGCCATGCACGCGCAGATCGACGCGCTGGCCTATGCCCACACCAGCTTCTTCACGACCGAAGTCGCGGAACAGCTGGCCGACCGGCTGGTGGCCGATGCGCCTGAAGGCATCTCGCACGCGTACTTCGTATCGGGCGGGTCGGAAGCCGTGGAAGCCGCGCTGAAAATGGCGCGCCAGTACTTCGTGGAAATCGGCCAGCCGGAACGCCGCCATATCGTGGCGCGCCGTCAGAGCTACCACGGCAATACGCTGGGCGCGCTGGCCGTGGGCGGCAACGCGTGGCGCCGCGCGCAGTTCGCGCCCTTGCTGATCGAAGTCGAACACGTCTCGCCCTGCTATGCGTATCGCGATCAGCGCGACGGTGAAACCCCCGAACAGTACGGCGAGCGCCTGGCGCAAGAGCTGGATCAGACCTTTGAAAAGCTGGGGTCTGGCACGGTGATGGCGTTTGTGGCCGAACCTGTGGTGGGCGCAACATCCGGCGCCGTCACGGCAGTGCCGGGCTACTTCCGCCGCATCCGCGAGGTCTGCGACCGCCATGGCGTGCTGTTGATCGCCGACGAAGTGATGTGCGGCATGGGCCGCACCGGCACGCTTTACGCGGTGGAGCAGGAAGGCATCGTGCCCGATCTCATCACCATCGCCAAAGGCCTGGGTGGCGGCTATCAGCCCATCGGCGCCGTGATGGCGCAGCAGCGCATCGTGGACGCCATGCAGCAAGGCAGCGGCTTTTTCCAGCACGGCCACACGTATCTGGGCCATGCCATTGCCTGCGCCGCCTCGCTGGCCGTGCAGGACGTCATCCGCCGCGACAACCTGCTGGCGCGCGTGCGCGCACAAGGCGCGGGATTACGTCACCGACTGGAGCACGCGCTGGGCGCGCATCCGCATGTGGGCGACATCCGCGGCCGCGGTCTCTTCATGGGCGTAGAGCTGGTGCAAGAACGCGCCACCCAGCAAACGTTTGATCCGGCATTGACGCTGCACGCGCGCATCAAGCGCGAAGCCATGGCGCGCGGCCTGATGGTGTACCCGATGGGCGGCACCATCGACGGCCGCCACGGCGACCACGTGCTGCTGGCCCCGCCCTTCATCATTTCCGACGACGAACTGGACCAACTGACCGAACGCTTGGCGGGCGCAATCGACGCCGCCATTGCGCAGACGCGCGCCTGACCGCGTGATCAGACTGCGCGCGCTCGCCGCCAGGGTGGCAACGCCCCGATGGTGAGCGCGCGCAGAAACCATTCCACCGGGCCATAGGCGTGGTGCCGCAACCACCAGGCGGACCACGGCAACTGCGCGGCGAAGATCGCCACCGCAATGCCGAAGGTCGCCAAGGGCGATAGGGAGGCGAACAGGCGCAAGCCCCATCCCGTGAACAAGAAGGCGCAAATGACCGACTGCATCAGATAGTTGCTCAGCGCCATCCGCCCGGCCGGCGCCAGCCAGCGCCCCAAGCCCCCTAAGGCCCGTGTGCGGATCGCCAGCAGGAACAAGGCCGCGTAAGACATGCTTAACAGCGGCGCGGTCAGAAGATCGGCCGCTAGCCCAGGCAGTTCCCACTGCGCGCCCGCAGATGGCAGCGACGTGGTGGCATACAGCGCCGATCCCGCCAGACCGGGCGCCAGCCCCAGCGCGCACAACAGCCACAACACGCGCGGCTGCCGCCAGGGATCAGCCAGCGCGTTGCGCCGGCCCAGCGCCAAACCGGCCAGGAACATCGCGAAGACAAATGGCCCCTGCACCAACAAGACCATGAACCACACGGACGTGGTCAGCTCATGAAGGTGCTGCGCGATCGTCGAGCCGATGGTGCCGCGGTACGCCAGAATGGACGCCAACGCATCCGCCTTGTATTGCGCCGTGTAATCCGCTTGCACAGGGTCCAGAAAGCTCAAGAGGCCAAGAATGCCCCAGACCGTTGCGGCCAGCACGATCAGCCACAGCGCCGCGCGCAACGCACGCCGGGGCGGCATGCCCCGGCACGCCAGCAGCCCCAGGCCCAGCAAGGCGTAGGTCAGCAGGATGTCGCCCTGATAGAACAGCACGGCATGCGCCGCGCCCAGTACTGCCAGCCCCGCCAGCCGCCGCAAAAAGCGGGGGCTGAACGCGGCGTGGCTGCGCTCGGCGGCCGACATTTGCAAGGTGAAGCTGTACCCGAAGAGAAACGAGAACAGCAGATAGAACTTGGTTTCGAACAGCAAGGCGATCAGCCAGCGCACCACCAGGTCCACGGGCCGCGAGTAGTTCGGGTCGGCGATGCCCGCGCCATAGAACGGCGACGAGAAGACGCCAATATTCACGATCAGGATGCCGAAGAGCGCAAAGCCTCGCAGGGCATCCACGTGGGCCAGGCGGCCGGACGGCTCGTTGGCGATCATGCGCGCCCCTTTCGCATTGACGTATCCATAGCAAAACAGGCGATTGATAACAGCAGATTCATCAGCGCAGACCGCCACGAGCGCGGGTCATCCCACGCCCGTGGCTTGTTGCATTACCCCAGCACGGGCGACAGCACCGGCTGCTTCGGACGCACATCCAGCTGGCGGCCCTTGCGTGCGCGCTTGCCCACATACGGCGCCAGCGCATCGCCCGCCAGAATATCTTCGGTCAGCTTGTTGCGGTAGATGCCCGTGGCGCGCAGGCCCCGGGCGCCAATCGGCACGGTTTGTTCCAGATGGTCGGACGCGTCCAGGCCCATCAGGATGGTGCCGCGGCCACCGCCGGACAAAGACTTGCACTCGTCCAGGCCGAAGACCAGGAACTTGCCCTTGGCCGACAGCAGCGCCAGTTGCGTGGCGCCGTCGAACAACGGCACCGGGCGCAGCATTTCATCGCCCGTTTCCAGCGTGATGAACTGCTTGCCCGCGCGCTGGCGGCTGACCATGTCGGACAGCTTGGCCGCAAAGCCATAGCCGCTGCGCGTGGCCAGCAGCCAGCGGGATTCCGGTGCGGCAGCAATGGTGTGCACGATGCGCGTTCCGGATTCCAGGTCGATCATTGTGGTGACCGGCTGGCCGTCACCGCGCGCCGAAGGCAGCCCGGCGACCGGCACGGAATACACGCGGCCGTTGTCGCCCATAGCGATCAGGGTGTCCGTCGTGCGGCATTCAAAGGCGCCGTACAGGTCGTCGCCCTGCTTGAAGCCGAATTGCGCGGCGTCGTGGCCATGGCCCTGGCGGGCGCGCAGCCAGCCCTTTTGCGACACCACCACCGTCACCGGCTCGTCCAGCACCTTGGTTTCCAGCACGGCGCGTTCGGCGGTTTCAATCAGCGTGCGGCGCTCGTCGCCGTACTGCTTGGCGTCCGCCTCGATTTCCTTGATCAGCAGGCGCTTGAGCGTGGCCGGGTTGTCCAGCAGCTCTTGCAGCGAAACCTGATCCTTGCGCTTGTCGGCCAGTTCCTGCTCGATCTTGAAGCCTTCAAGACGGGCCAACTGGCGCAAACGCATTTCCAGAATGTCTTCGGCCTGGCGCTCAGACAGCTTGAAGCGTTCCATCAGCGCTGCGCGCGGCTCATCAGATTCGCGGATCGTCTGAATGACTTCGTCCACATTCAGATAGACCAGCATGCGGCCTTCCAGCACGTGGATGCGGTCAGTGACCTTATCCAGGCGGAAGCGCGTGCGGCGCACCACCGTGTTGGTGCGGAACGCCACCCACTCGACCAGGATGTCACGCAGGCCCTTCTGGCGCGGCCGGCCATCGGTGCCGATGCACACCAGGTTGATGGACGAGCTGCTTTCCATGCTGGTTTGCGCCAGCAGCGTGTTGACGAATTCGTCACGGTCCACGCGCGAAGTCTTCGGCTCGAACACCAGGCGCACCGCCGCGTCCTTGCCCGATTCGTCGCGCACGGCGTCCAGCAGGTTCAGCATCACGGCCTTGGCCTGCGTCTGCTCGGGCGTCAGGCTCTTCTTGCCGGACTTGACCTTCGGGTTGGTGATTTCCTCGATCTCTTCCAGCACCTTCTGGCCCGACGTGCCGGGCGGCAGTTCGGTAATTACCAGTTGCCACTGGCCGCGCGCCATTTCTTCGAACGTCCAGCGCGCACGCACCTTCAGCGAGCCACGGCCCACGCCGTAGATCTGCGCGATATCGGCCGCGGGCGTGATGATCTGGCCACCGCCGGCGAAGTCAGGGCCGGGAATCATGGCGTGCAGTTCGGCGTCCGGCAGTTGCGGCTGCTTGATCAGCGCCACGCAGGCCTGCGCCACTTCGCGCAGGTTGTGCGGCGGAATCTCGGTGGCCATGCCGACCGCGATGCCCGATGCGCCGTTCAGCAGCATCACGGGCAGGCGGGCGGGCAGCATCTGCGGTTCTTCCTGGCTGCCGTCGTAGTTGGGCACGAAATCCACCGTGCCCTCGTCCAGCTCGTCCAGCAGCAGCTTGGCGATCGGCGTCAGACGCGCTTCGGTGTATCGCATGGCGGCGGCGTTGTCGCCGTCGCGCGAACCGAAGTTACCCTGGCCGTCGATCAGCGGATAGCGCAGCGAAAAGTCCTGCGCCATGCGGACCATGGCGTCATAGGCGGCCTGGTCGCCGTGCGGGTGGTACTTACCCAGCACGTCGCCCACGACCCGCGCGGACTTCACCGGCTTGGCGCCAGCGGCCAGCCCCATCGCCTGCATGGCGAACAGGATGCGGCGCTGCACGGGCTTTTGCCCGTCGCCCACATCGGGCAAGGCGCGGCCGCGCACAACGGAAACCGCGTAGTCCAGATAGGCCTGTTCGGCGTAGCGCGCCAGCGTGATGGCGGCATTGGCATCGCCATCGCCATCGGGCGGGGTGGGGTCGAACAAGCCGGGTTGATTGCTGTCGGTCATGTTTATTCAGATAGACAAATTCATTGAAACGGCGTCAAAGCGCCTCAAGCGGGCGCCAGCTGCGTATCGGCGACATGCGCGCGCAACTGGGCGCGCACCGCCGCCAACGTCGCGGCGTCCTGGCCGCGCTTGGGAATGATCACGCCCTGCAAGGTGCCCAGAATGACGTACAGGTGCTGCGGCGTCTCTTCGACCCGGCGAATATCAGACCATTCCATGCGCCCGGATGCCGTGGCGGTGGAGTCCGAAATGCCCTCGGGGCCGAAGTCCAGCTGATGCCGGCCCAGGAACAGGTCGTCGGGCTGCTTTTTCAGCATGCGCCGCGTGTTCATGCGCACCAGCGGCGGCAACACGAACTCGTATGCCAGCGCCAGCAGGGCCAGAATGCCCAGCCCCACCGCCAGCCCCTGGAAATACACGGGCAGCAACTGCCCCCAGTTCGGCCCCTTGCCATCCCAGGTCTGCCAGATCAGATAGGCCAGCAAGGCCACGATCATCAAGACCCCGAATCGCAAGTGCGACCGGTAGCGGCGGCGGCGCAGCTCGGGGCGCCGATACACATAAGCAGCGAACTCCGCATAATCGTCGGCGGTCATGTCGACGGTCATGCGGGCGGGGGGCGTGGCGGACGTCATCAGATATCAAGCTCCGCCAGGTTGCCCTTTTCTTCGATCCAGGCGCGGCGCTGTGACGATTCGCCCTTGCCCATCAGCATGTCGAACATGCGGGTGGTGTCTTCAGGCGTCTGATCCCCATAGCCCACGGGCAACAGCCGCCGCGTGTCCGGATTCATCGTGGTTTCCCACAGTTGCTCGGGGTTCATTTCACCCAGGCCCTTGAATCGGCTGACCGACCAGGCGCCCTCGCGCACGCCTTCCTTGCGCAGTTTGTCCTGCGCGGCCTCGAGCTCGCCCTCGTCCAGGCAATAGATCTTGCGGGCCGGGCGCTTGCCTTGGGCCGGCACGTCAAGGCGGAAGAGCGGCGGCTTGGCCACATACACGTTCCCGGCTTCAACCAGCTTCGGGAAGTGCTTGTAGAACAGCGTCAGCAGCAGCACCTGAATATGCGAACCGTCGACGTCTGCATCGGACAGGATGCAGATGCGGCCGTAGCGCAAGCCCGACAGGTCCGGGGAATCGCCCGGGCCGTGCGGGTCCACGCCGATCGCGACGGAAATGTCATGGATTTCGTTGTTGGCAAAGAGTCGGTCGCGGTCGACTTCCCAGGAATTCAGCACCTTGCCGCGCAGCGGCAGGATGGCCTGGAATTCCTTGTCGCGTCCCATCTTGGCGGAACCGCCTGCCGAGTCGCCCTCGACCAGGAAGACCTCGGTGCGGGTCGCATCGCTGGATTCACAGTCGGTCAGCTTGCCGGGCAACACCGCCACGCCAGAGCTCTTGCGCTTTTCGACCTTCTGCGCGGAACGCTGGCGCGCCTGCGCCTGACGGATGGCCAGCTCGGCCAGTTTCTTGCCGAACTCCACATTGCTGTGCAGCCAGAGATCCAGCGCGCTCTTGGAGAAGCCGCCTACCAGACGCACGGCGTCGCGGCTGTTCAGCCGTTCCTTGATCTGGCCCTGGAATTGCGGGTCGAGCACCTTGGCCGACAGCACGAAGCTGGCGCGGGCGAACACGTCTTCCGGCAGCAGCTTCACGCCCTTGGGCAACAGGCTGTGCAGTTCGGCAAAGCCCTTCACCGCGCCGAACAGGCCTTCACGCAAGCCTGATTCGTGCGTGCCGCCAGCCGGCGTGGGGATCAGGTTGACGTAGGACTCGCGCACGGCGTTGCCGTCTTCGGTCCAGGCCACCACCCACTGCGCGCCCTCGCCTTCGGCGAAGTTCTCGTGGTCGGAACCGGCGTATTGCTGGCCTTCGAAGAACGGCACCATGAGCTCGGCGCCAGACAGCGCTTCGGCCAGATAGCCGCGCAAGCCGTCCTGGTACTGCCAGGTCTTGGTGTCGCCGGTTTTCTCATTGACCAGCGTCACTTTGACGCCGGGCAGCAGCACCGCCTTGCTGCGCAACAGGTGCGTCAGTTCGCCCAGCGGAATGTTGGGGCTGTCGAAATATTTGGCATCCGGCCAGACGCGCACGCGGGTGCCCGATTTCTTGCGGCCGCCCTGGTCGTAAGGCGCCAGGGGTTCGGCTACGTCGCCGCCCTTGAACACCAGGCGGTTCACGGCGCCATCGCGCCAGACCACGACTTCCAGCCGGGTCGCCAACGCGTTGGTGACGGAAACGCCCACGCCGTGCAGGCCGCCGGAGAACGCGTACGCGCCCCCGCCCGCCTTGTCGAACTTGCCGCCCGCATGCAGCCGGGTGAAGACCAGCTCCACCACGGGCGCGCCTTCTTCAGGATGCAGACCGACGGGAATGCCCCGTCCGTCATCCTCGACGGACACGCTGCCATCAAGATGCAGCGTGACTTGAATCTGTTTGCCGTAGCCGGCCAAGGCCTCGTCTGCGGCGTTATCTATAACCTCCTGCACAACGTGCAGCGGGTTTTCGGTACGGGTGTACATGCCCGGGCGCTGGCGCACGGGCTCCAGCCCCTTCAGGACGCGAATGGACGCCTCGGTGTAACGTGGAGTGGCCAAGTTATCCCCAACATCTGTGGAAAAAAACCGACATTTTACGGATAAGCCTAGATTCTGCGCGGCTCCCAGTGGGATGCGCACGACCTGACCAACACCGAATTCGGTAGGATGATGACAAGTCACAGTCAGCGTGCCCGGGATTAACCGCCCGAATCACATCAACTGCGCCGCAACATCCTACACAAAACCAGCAAACCCTGTTGTTATTAACAGTGGTATGCCTGTTGTTATTGACAGTGGTATGCTTTAGCCCATTCCACAAACAAGAACAACGGCAAGGCGCGTCCCTTTTTACGCGCCTTTTGCTGCCGAACCGAGAATCACCATCATGAGCGACCAAATCAAGAACGTCAGTGACGCGAGCTTCGATGCCGATGTGTTGAAATCCGGCCAGCCGGTGCTGGTGGACTACTGGGCTGCCTGGTGTGGCCCCTGCAAGATGATTGCCCCGATCCTGGAAGAAGTTGCCACCGAGTACGCGGGTCGCCTGACGATCGCGAAGCTGAACGTGGACGAAAACCAGGGCACCGCCACCAAGTACGGCATCCGCGGCATTCCCACCCTTATGCTCTTTAAAGACGGCCAAGCCGCCGCCACCAAAGTTGGCGCGCTGTCGAAGTCGCAACTCACCGCATTCCTGGACGGCGCGTTGTAAACTGCGTGCTGTGAACGAAGGCGCCGCCCCGAGGGCGGCGCTCATTCAATACCGCGCGAGCCCGTCCGTGGCGCGCCGCCAGAACCCTCCTTTACTTTTCCCCACCAATCACCGCGATGCACCTCAACGAACTGAAGGCGCTGCATGTCTCGCAGCTGCTGGAAATGGCCGCTGGCCTGGAAATCGAGAACGCCAACCGCCTGCGCAAGCAGGAGCTGATGTTCGCCATCATGAAACGGCGCGCCAAGCAGGGCGAGCAGATTTTTGGCGACGGCGTACTTGAAGTCCTGCCCGACGGTTTCGGTTTCCTGCGCTCGCCCGAGACCTCGTATCTGGCCAGCACGGACGATATCTATATCTCGCCGTCGCAGATCCGCCGCTTCAACCTGCACACCGGCGACTCGATCGAAGGTGAAGTTCGTACGCCGAAAGACGGCGAGCGCTACTTCGCGCTGGTCAAGGTGGACAAGGTCAACGGCGTGGCGCCTGAAGCGATCAAGCATCGCATCATGTTCGAAAACCTGACGCCGCTGCATCCGAACCGGACGATGCGTCTGGAACGCGACATCAAGAGCGAAGAAAACCTGACGGGCCGTATCCTCGACGTTTTCGCACCGATCGGCATGGGTCAGCGCGGTCTGATCGTCGCCAGCCCCAAGTCCGGCAAGACGGTGATGATGCAGCACATTGCGCACGCCATCACCACCAACTACCCCGACGCGGTCATGATCGTCCTGCTGGTCGACGAACGCCCGGAAGAAGTGACCGAAATGCAGCGCACGGTGCGCGGCGAAGTGGTGGCGTCGACGTTTGACGAACCCGCTACCCGTCACGTGCAAGTGGCCGAAATGGTCATCGAAAAGGCCAAGCGCCTGGTCGAAATGAAGAAAGACGTCGTGATCCTGCTGGACTCGATCACCCGTCTGGCCCGCGCCTACAACACCGTGGTGCCGGCCTCCGGCAAGGTGCTGACGGGCGGTGTGGACGCCAACGCCCTGCAACGCCCCAAGCGCTTCTTCGGCGCGGCCCGTAACCTGGAAGAAGGCGGTTCGCTGACCATTCTGGGTACGGCGCTGATCGAAACCGGCAGCCGCATGGACGAAGTCATCTACGAAGAGTTCAAGGGCACGGGTAACTCCGAAGTCCACCTTGAGCGTCGTCTGGCTGAAAAGCGCGTCTACCCGTCCATCAACCTGAACAAGTCTGGCACGCGCCGCGAAGAACTGCTGATCGCGCCGGACCTGCTGCAAAAGGTCTGGGTGCTGCGCAAGTTCATCCACGACATGGACGAAGTGCAATCCATGGAATTCATCCTGGACAAGATGCGCGCCACGAAGACCAACGCCGAATTCTTCGACATGATGAAGAAGAAGTAAGCGGCGCGTCTCGTGCAATAAAAAACCGCCTTCAAGGCGGTTTTTTATTGGCTGAACAAGGTTCGGCGTTCGGCGTGCGATGTGCGCGCCGCCATCAATGTTCGATGTGGTCGGGCATCCTGCGCAACGAGGAATTCGCTGGCCTTGGCGTCTGCTTGTCCGGCGCCTTGCCCGAGGCGTCGATGGGTTCAACCTGCGGATCGTCCCAGTTGCCCGTCACGGAATATTCCATGGTCATCGCGCGCGCCAGGGGCTGCTTAAGCAGCCACTGCGTGACAAATGCGCCCAGGCCAATCAGCGGATTCACGGCCAGCGCCGTCACCATGGCCGCCCCGCTGGCGTCCAGATTGGGAATCACCACCGCCTTCAGGTCCCAGCGTTCGCGGATGATATTGACGCCGCCCGCCAGCACAATGGCGGCCACCGGGCCGTTGATCTTGTAGCCTTCGGTGGTCATCTGGCCATCCGCCATCTTCACGCGTCCGCGGATGGTGTCAAACGGGAATCCGTCCCGCAACAGATTGGTCGGGTTCACATCCAGGCGCGCCAGCCGCTGCAACGATTGCAAAGACAGCAGCTCCAGCAAACGCGCCGTGCGCGAATTCACGTGCATGAAGCGGCCCTTGTCCAGGCTGATGTCGACCTCGCCCGAAATATCGGCCACGTTGTGCGTCCACGGCAGGTTGCGCCAGGTGGCTTTGCCCTGGGCCGTACCTTCGCCGGCGGATATGATTTTCTCGAAACCGATCCGGTTCATGAATTTGCCCAGGTCCACGAACTTGGCGCTTGCATCCACGGTCAGGCCTCGATCAGGCCCCTCCAGCCGCCAATTGCCGGTGGCGTTCAGGCTCGCGTCGCTGTTGATAATCGACAGCTTGTCCAGACGCCATTGCCGGCCGCGCTCCAGGTTCGTGCCATTCACCTGCAATTCGCCCACGTTCTTGCCGTACAGGAAGAACTCTTTGGCTTGCAGGTCGATGGCGGGAATATCCGACAGGTCATTGCCCGACGCCAAGGCCTTATCGGCCTCGTTCGTGTCGCCTTCGCCGCCCAAAGACAAATGCTTCAAGCGCGCCGTGATCTGGCCCGCAATGGCGCCAGAGGCCTCGCGCCATTCCAGCGAACCCGCCGCCTGACGCGACTGAATATCCACGCGCCACTGCGCGGGTTCGGGCCGCGTCGCGTACAGCGTCAGATCATTCAGCGTGTAGCCACTGGTGCGTAAAGTGCTTGCGGCCAGGCTGATGCGTTCGGGCTGCGGGAAGATCGGTTTCGACGCAGGCTTCTTGGCGCCGCCCTTGCCCGCCGGCGTATCAAAGCCCGTCATCACCGTTTCCCAGCTGTCCATGTCCAGCTCGGGCAGGCTGGCGTTCAGGCTCATGCCATGCTCGGGCAGGCTGGCGGGCCGGCCGATTCCCAGCGCGCCCCGGGCGAAATACGAGGGGCCATCACCCGGGTCGCGCTCAAACAGCGCATTCACGTTTTCGCCCAGGCTGGCGGTCAGCCATCGACGGTCTTTGATGCCGCGATCTTGCGCCGCGCCCCATTGCAGCTTCAGCAGTTGTGACGCGGACGCCGCCTTGCCCACGGGCGCCGGCATGTCAATCGCCATGCCCACCAGGTCGGACTCCATCGAGATCTCGACCGAACCGCCCTTCTGATAACCCAAACGGCCCTTGTAGGCCGCCTTGCCCGTAAACCGCGACATGGACGGCGTATTGCTCAGCTGCGTCAGGCCAGAGCCGGCCAGCGTGCCATCAAAGCGCAGGACGTCGCTGCTTTGCGCCAGCGTGCCGTAGATCTTGACCGGCCCGCCCAGGAATTGCGCACGCAGCTCTTTGGTCTGCACGCCCTTTTCCGAGAATTCCAGGTCGCCATGCATCTGGGTGAGAAGCGGCATCTCGGGCATGAAGTTGAAGGTATTGTCGGCGAACAGGATGCGGCCGCTGACCTGCGTGTCATCGGCGTTCATCAAGGGCACTTTCAGCTTCAGCGGCATGCGCCAGTCGCCCGTGCCGCGAGCCTCGTCCAGCGCGCCATCAAGCAAACCACCCAGCGGAGAATTCGCCGCCATCGCCAGATACGCGGGCACCGGGCCGAAGGTCTCCCCATCGACGGACAGCTCCGCGCCGTGTTCCATGTCGGGAATCGTGGCCGTCACCGCCCCCAGGTTAACGGTCTGCCCCGGCCCCGTGTGCGCCACCGCGCCGCCCGAACTATCCAGCGTCAGCCCGACCTTATCGATGCGGAAATTACCCGACAGGTTTTCCAGCATCGGCCAGCCCTTGCGGTGCTGGCGGGCGGGGGCATAGTCAACCTTGGCGCCCGAGTACGCGCCGGCAATGACAAATTCGCCCGCCGCGCCCGGGGCGCCAAAGGGGAAGTCGTCCAGATCGCCCTTGAGCGTGATGGCGGCAGACTGCATTTCGCCCGCTGGCAGGCCGGTGGCCAGCCATTCGCGCGCGTCGGCATTCACGTCCAGTGGCAAGTAGCGGTGAATCGCGGACATGGCGCCGCGCACCATCGTGCCACGCAGGTCGGCGCTGCCCGCCGCCGTCTTGCCTTCGCGGCGCCACTGGCCTTGCAGGCGCACGTCCAGGTCGTCATTCACCACATGGACTTGGGCGACGTCCACAAACCAGTTCTTGGCGTCGGGCCCTTTGATTTCCGCATCCACCGCCAGCTCGCGGGCGTTCAGCGTGGGTTCCTCGAACACGCCCGGCAGCGTGACGCGCAACTGCTGCACCGCCCCTTTGACCGACACATCGGGCGCGCCAGCGCTACGGGCCAGAGGAATCTCGTCAAGCTGCACGAAATCACCCGGCAGCCCTTGAACGCGCAATTGCGCCGACGCGCTCCGTACCGCCGGGCCATCCTTTTCCGGCGCCCAATTCACGCCACGCACGGCAACGTCCGACGTCAGTTCGGTAAATTTTCCGCGATCCAGTTGCAGCCAGGCGCGGCCTGCGATGCGTCCCGAAATCTCAGGCACCTTGAACCATGGCGACCAGGCCTGCGGCTCCACATCGTCCAAGGCCGCATAAATCTGGCCATTCCAGTTTGCGGGATTCGAGGCATTGGCGGCGAACAGGCTGCGATTGAATTCGCCGCGCAGCTCCACGTTGCGGGCCAGCGCCGCGCCAGCGGAGGCCCGCAGCACAAAGCGATGCGACAGGCTTCCGTTGCGCATCAGGAAATCTACGCCTGTCAGCGGCAGCGCGGGCGCCTGGCGTAAATCGTCTTGCCAGACGATGGAGGCGTCGCGGATCAGCAATTCGCGTTGCGCGACCAGCCACCGCAGCGCGGGGTGATTCAGATCAGATTGATGGTCGCTGGCGTTCAGGTCGATGTCCTGGCCCGCCACCCACAAATGATTGGCGGCATCGCGGCGTAGGGTCAGTTCAGGCTTTTCGACGCGCAAGCGCACCAGCCGGGGCGACAGGGTCAGCACGCTGCGCCACGCCAGCACGGCGGATACGGAAGGCAGCGTAAGCACGGGTGAGGCGTCATCATCGAATACCTGGACCGACGCAAGATCCAGTTTGGGATTCAAGCCCTGCCAGTTCGCCTTGATACCGCCGATGGTGACGCGTGCGCCCAATTCCTTACTGGCGTAGGCTTCAATCTGTGGACGCCATTGGTCCACGCGAGGAAGCACCCAATACCGCACGCCCAGAAACCCGACGGCCACGACGCCATAAACAATCAGCGCGACCCAATACAGGCAGCGAAGCACGCTTCGCGTGCGCGCAGTGGGGGCTTTTTTTGAAACAGACACGGATCGGTGGGCAGGAGAATATGTCTTGCGGTATCGTCCCCACTTATACCTGAAACGCGTCCATCCGTCTGCCGCCCTTACGCCATGTCATCGTCTCCTATGCTTGCCCCCGCCCTCGCCTGGTCCGGTCACTTGCGCCGCCGCCTGGATGCCCATCCCGACTTGGCCGCCTGGCTCGAAACGGCGGTGCAGCAACCGGTCACCGCCGCTCGACTGGCGCAGTGGCAGGCCGAGCTGGCCGGCCCCGATGCGCCTGCGACCCTGCCGGTGGAGACGTGCCGGATGGTGCTGCGCAAGCTGCGCGAGCGCGTCTTCAGCGTGCTGATCGTGCGTGACCTGGGCGGCCAGGCGGATCTGGAAGAAGTGGTGGGCGCCATGACCACGCTGGCGGACATCGCCGTGGCGCAGGCGTATCGCAGCGTGGCGGCGGACCTGGCGGCCGTGCACGGCGTGCCGCGCGACCCCGCCACGGGCAAGCCGCAGGAAATGCTGATCGTCGGCATGGGCAAGCTGGGCGGCGGCGAGTTGAATGTGTCGTCCGACATCGACTTGATCATGCTGTACGGCGAAGAAGGCGAAACCGATGGCCCGCGCCGCATCAGCCATCACGAATTCTATGGCCGCCTGACCCGGCGGATGATGCCCGTGATTTCCGAAGTCGACGCCAACGGGCAAGTGTTTCGCACCGACCTGCGTCTGCGCCCCGATGGCGATTCCGGCCCGCTGGCGTGGAGCCTGGACGCGCTGGAGCACTACTTGATCGGCCAGGGACGCGAATGGGAACGCTATGCCTGGCTCAAGGCTCGCCTGATGCCGGCCCAGGCCTTTGAAGACAGCGACAGCAGCACGCAGGCCCGGCAGCTGGAAAGCCTGCGCGTGCCGTTCGTGTACCGCAAGTATTTTGACTTCGACGCGCTGGCCGCGCTGCGCGCCTTGCGCGAGCGCATCCGCCAGGACTGGCAGCGGCGCGCCAGCGCGCGCAACGGTATCGACAGCGCCAACAATATCAAGCTGGGCGATGGCGGCATCCGCGAAATCGAATTCGTGGTGCAGTTGGCGCAGCTGATTCGCGGCGGCCGCATGCCCGCCCTGCAAAAGCGCGGCTTGCTGGAAGCACTGCACGCCGAGCGCCTGGCCGGCCTGGTGCCCGAGGAAGACGCGCGCCGGCTGGAAGAGGCGTACCGCTATCTGCGCCGCACCGAACACGCTTTGCAATACCGCGAAGACGAACAGACGCACCTGCTGCCCGGCGACCCGGCTCAGCGCGCCGCATTGGCGGCCGCGTTGGGCATGAGCCCTGAAGACTTCGAAAGCACGCTGGCCGCGCACCGCAAGTTTGTGTCGCAAACGTTTCGCAACGTGTTCCGCATGGTTGGCATGGGCGACGCCGAAGACACCTCCACGCCCGCCGACCGCGACGACAGCGCCGACGAGCCCGACCAGGAATGCGAACTGGCCGAACAGATCCGGCAGGCGTTCGGCGACGAAGCCCAAGACCTGTTGCGGCGCACCGAGACGCTGCTGGGCAGCCATCGGGTGCGCAGCCTGCCCGAAAGCAGCCGCCGGCGCATGGAGGCCTTGCTGCCCGCAGCCTTGCGCGCCGCCCGCCAGACGTCCGCGCCCATGAACGCGGCGGTTCGGTTGTTTGACCTGATCGAAAAAATCGCCCAGCGCAGCGCCTATCTGGCGCTGCTGGCCGAATACCCCGACACGCTCGCGCGCGTGGCCCGCATGGTGGCCGCCAGCCCCTGGGCCGCGCAATACCTGACGCAACATCCGCTGCTGCTGGACAGCCTGATCGACTGGCGCACGCTATTTCAGCCGTTGGACTTTACGCAGATCGCCCGCCAACTCACGGCGGACCTGGACGCGTGCCGCTTGCCCGATGGCGATCCTGACATCGAACGTCAGATGAATCTGATGCGCGACGTGCAGCGTCAAGCCAGCTTCCAATTGCTGGCGCAGGATCTGGAAGGCGAGCTCACGGTTGAAAAGCTCGCGGACCAACTGTCGGCGCTTGCCGATTTGCTATTGACGGAAACCATCCGCCGCGCCTGGCCGCTGGTGAATAAGGTAGAGGGCGCCCCGCCCCGCTTTGCCGTCATCGCCTACGGCAAGCTGGGCGGCAAGGAACTGGGCTATGCGTCTGACCTGGATTTGGTCTTCCTGTTCGACGACCCGCGCGAAGACGCCGCCGAAGTCTACGCCAAGCTTGGCCGCCGCATGACGTCGTGGCTGTCGACCATGACATCCTCGGGCCGCCTCTATGAAGTAGACCTGCGCCTGCGGCCTGACGGCGATGCCGGCCTGCTGGCCGTCTCGGTTGAAGCCTTCGAGCAATACCAGCACAAGCATGCCTGGGCCTGGGAGCATCAAGCGTTGACGCGCGCGCGCTATGCCGCTGGCGACGCCGACGTAGGCGCCCGCTTTGAACAGATCCGTGAGGCCATTCTTGTGCAGCCGCGCGACCCCGCCGCGCTGCGCGAAGAAGTGCTGGCCATGCGCGAAAAGATCAACGCCGGCCATCCCAATACCAGCAAGCAATTCGACCTGAAGCACGACCGGGGCGGCATGGTCGATGTGGAATTCGTGACGCAGTATCTGGTGCTTTGCTATGCCGGCACGCATGCCGTGCTGGTGCGCAACCTGGGCAACATCACGCTGCTGCGGCTGGCCAGCGAGGCCGGGCTGATCGCCCCCGACCTGGCGACACGCGCCGCCGACGCGTACCGCGTCCTGCGCCGCGTCCAGCATCAGCTGCGCATGCAGGGTGTTGAGAAGGCGCGGGTCGGGCCGGATGAATTGGTGGCGGAACGCCAGGCCGTCAGCGAACTCTGGGACACCGTGATGGGCCGCGCGCCCGGCTGACGGCAACTCGCGGTAAAATAAGGAGTTTTCCGCCTTTTTGCTTGCAAGCCATGTCTGAACTCGTCCGCCCCAAGCTTGACCTTCCCGCTGGCCGCAGCAAGGTGCTCATGCATTCGTGCTGCGCGCCCTGTTCCGGCGAAGTCATGGAAGCCATGACGGCCTCCGGCATCGACTACGCCATCTACTTCTACAACCCGAACATTCATCCGGTTAAAGAGTACGAAATCCGCAAGCAGGAAAACATCCGCTTCGCCGAACAGCACGGCATTGAATTCATCGATGCCGACTACGACATGGACAACTGGTTCGACCGCGTCAAGGGCATGGAAGACGCCCCCGAACGTGGCGAACGCTGCACCGCCTGCTTCGACATGCGCTTTGAGCGCACCGCGCTGTACGCACACGAGCACGGCTTTGACACCATCACCAGTTCGCTCGGCATTTCGCGCTGGAAAGACATGAACCAGATCAACGGCTGCGGCGAACGCGCTGCGGCCCGCTATGACGACCTGATCTATTGGACGTACAACTGGCGCAAAGGCGGCGGCTCCGCCCGCATGATCGAAATCAGCAAGCGCGAGAACTTCTACCAGCAGGAATATTGCGGCTGCGTCTATTCCCTGCGCGACACCAACCGCCACCGCCGCTCGCAAGGCCGCGACCGCATCCACATCGGTGTGAAGTTCTACGGCAAGGAAGACCTGATCAACGAAGAACTGCTCTGATTCCAGCGCGGTTCAACGCCCCGAGCCTACCCCCGGCCGGGGCGAAAACTGGAGCTACAACCGGGGCGACACCTGGGGCCACACCCGGGGCCACCCTTACCGCCCCTGGCGCCGGTACTCCGACGGCGACGCCCCGAAGCGCTTGCGGAACGCATGGCTGAATCGCGCGGCGTCTGAAAAGCCAAAGCGGTAGGCGATATCGCCAATCTGCCGCGCCCCTTGCGCCGCATCACACAAAACATCCTTGCTGCGTTCCAGCCGTGCGCTAAGAATGAAATCGGCGGGTGTTGTGGATGCCAGTGCAAACAGGTTGTACAGATAGCGCCGCGACATCCTGAACGCCGCCGCCGCAGACGCGGGCGACAACGCCGGGTCATGCAGGTTTTCGAGAATATGCTGCTGAACACGGCGCAGTTGCGCTTGCTTGACGCCAGCCTGATCCTGTTCGGCCTGCTCGCCCGCCCGTTCGCGGATATCCAGCCCCATCATCTGCAATACCGCATTGGCCGCATCGCGCGCCGCGCTTTCGGACAAATGGGCATGTTCGCTTAGCGCCACACGCAGCAGATCCATCGCCATGCGGCCACAGCCCTGTTGGGCGCTGAAGCGCCGCGCCACCGCATTCTGCATGTGCGGCTGCCAGGTCTCGGTATGCTTGCCCGGCACCTGCATCACCAGAAAATGCGCGCCTTCGTCCACATCCACTTCGTAGGGGCGCGTGGTGTCGTAGATGCCCCATTCACCTGGCATCAGCAGCGCCGAGCGATTGGACTGGCGAATCTCGCTACGGCCCGCCAATTGCAGCGTGACTTTGTAGCCGGCTTCTTCGGCGCGGTCAGCCAGCAGCTTGCTGCGGCGTACGCGTTGCGCGCTGCTGCGCAATTCACTGACGTGCAGCCAACCCAGCGAATCCACCGCCACGCTATTGCGAAAGCGGGTGGGAAATACGGCGGACACTTCCAGGGGCACAAAGGTGTTGCTGATGCTTTCCTGCCAACTGGCGCAGTCCAGGAAGTGCCTGGGCGCGCTGCGCAAAACGGATGATGACATGGCGACTCCGGCGTCTCGAAACGGCGTGCCTTTTGTGCCATGGACAGGCAGTCCTGCGGCACAGCTACAGCGTTGAATGGGATGCTGCCTCTTTCTAGCACCGCACATCAGGAGCGAGTATCGGTGACAACCCCTAAGTAGTGACCGTAAGCGCCCGCCGCCCTCTGTCAGCGCTACGGCTTTCTGTCGCTACCGTAAGAATAATCAGACAAAGTGAACCCCATCGAGGTGAGCCGCTTGGCTAAAGCATGACGCACGGGCACGACATCGTCGTAGCGATTGGGCCGCGCCGCCGCCACCTCGGCTTCTGAATACGCCGCGAAATCAGCGGGCAACTGCGCGGCGCTGAATTCCGTCAGCACCCAGTTCAGTACCGCGGCCAATTCCGCATGGCTCAGTTGGGAATGCGCCGCGCCCGGCACGCGGATCAGGTACTCGCGCCCTTCCGGCAGATGAACGAACGCACCGACAGACTGGCGGAAATCTGGAATGCCATGCGGGTTGCTGCCCCGGCCATCCACGCGATGACAGCCGGCGCATTGCAATACATAGTCAGCGCGTGCGGCCTGCTTCAAGCGAGCGGCTGCGGGGGGAACGTCAGCCGCAACGTCAGCCACAACGCTAGGCGCAATATCGGGCGCAATATCGGGAGCAACTTCAGGCGCAACGCTAGGCGCAACGTCGGGCGCAATGGCCGACGCCCCCTCCGCCGCTATCGCCTGCGTCACGCAAAGCAGGATAGCGGCGGCGCACAGCCACCGCCATCCCCTTGCTTGCCGTCTTGCCCCAGACCTCATGGTTTCGGCGCTGCCTTCGGTGGTGATTGCGGCTTGGCCAGCCCCACGATGACAGACGTCGTGCAGTGGAAGATCGACGACTCGTTCGACATGCACCAGTTGATGTCGTTATGCAGGAACATCTGATAGCCCGGACGTTCGCGCTCGGCCGATGCGCACATGCATTTGCCGCACGCCGCCTTGCCGCAGCAATCGTTGTAGCTGATGAGATAGTCCTTGCCGTCCAGCGGGTTGTGGCAAGTTCCTACCCACGACACGGCGGACGGCGATGTGCCGGGCGGGCATGACGTCATGCTGCCGCCGCAGCACGAACACAGAAAGCCATCCACCGCGCAATAGCGCCAGTAATCGCACGCCGTGTCGTCCATCTGCGGTTTTTTGCCCGCAGCGGGCGCCGAACGCGCAACCGGCAGCACCGGCATCAGAAAAGCCGTGCCGACCAGCAACTTGCCGATGCGGTTGAGCACGCTGCGCCGGGACGTTACCTGCGCGACGGAGCGCGTGGCGCGCTCGCCAAGTTTATCCAGCCAATGCATTGCCGCTCTCCTTGCGGGACACTCGGGTCTCGTCCATGCCGCCGGCCAGGAAATCCTGCACCGACGCCACGCCCAGCTCCTTGGCCGTGAACAGGCTTTCCAGCTGCTCGCGGGAATTGATCAGCCCCTTGGCGCGCAAGGTGCCGTTTTCGTCCATCAGCACCGCGTAGGGCAGCTTGCTGATCTGGAACTTCATGCCCAGTTCCGTCGACAGCAGATACGGAAAGCGCTCCAGCCCCGCCTGCTTGTAGAACGCCAGGTGTTCAGGCATTTCGCCGTCGCTGGCCAGCACAATGCGCAGCCACGCGCCTTCCGTGCTGGCCACCGACTTCAGGATGGGCAGCAGCTTCTTGCAAACGGGACACGTGGGCGACAGAAAGAACAGCAGCTGGCTGTGCTGGCCGCGTTCGCCAATCGTGATGCGGCGGCCCAGAAGATCAGGCAGTTCGAAGCGCGGCGCGGCGTCCCCCACGGCCGGGCCCTTGTCCATCGTCAGCGCCCCCATCGGCGCCACGCGTTCGTACAGCACGCCAATCTGGCGGGACAGCGCAAGGATGACCAGCACCAGGCACAGCACCACGCCCCACAGCAGAAAATTGGAAATGATCAAGGCATCCATATGAAACTCCTTCAAAGGTTCCGCAGCTTGAGATGCGAGGCCAACAGGTGATTGGCGGTGAAGTACAAGGCCACCGCTGTCGTCGTCAGACCGAAGACGGCGGCGGCGTCCGCCCATTGCAGGGCGCGCGCCTGGCCTGCCAACGCGCTTAACGCCGGCAATGTCCACAACGCCAGCGCGCCGTTACGCAGCACCAGCCACCACGACAGGCCGGTGCGCGACGCGCCCGCCCCTCGGCTAGCGGGGCCACCGCAGCCGCAGTCAATATCGCGATGCCCGCGCGCCAGGTTGTAGACCAGGCCTGCCGTGGCCACGGCCAGCACCAACAATGCCAGCGCCGCGCCCGAGGCCTGCCAGCCGGGCAGTAACAGCAAAACGCCTGCCGCCATTTCGGCCAGCACGTAAACGTGCGCGAACGCACCGCTCACGCCCGTAGGCAGAATTTGATAGGCCGACACGGCAGCAGAAAACGCCGCCATGTCCTTCACTTTTTCCAGCGCGCCCAGCAGCAGCACGCAGGACAGCGCGGCGCTGGCGCCATACAACAGCACGGGATCGTTCATCGCGGGCCTCCCAGGGGTTGCGGCTCAACCTGCAACGCGGTTTCGCCCGCCGCCTGGATCGTGCGCTGAAACACCGGCGCGGCCGGCGCGGCGTCAAAGATGCTGACGTTGCCGCCGTCAATCGTGAAGAGGCGCGGCTTGTCGTCCTGCGAGACCGACATCGACAACGCCCCCTTGCCCGGCACGCGCGCTATCCGCTTGTGCGTGGCCAGGTCATAGACCCAGATTTCGGCGGCGGGCGTCTTGTGCGACCCTTCGGCCCCATTCGGGTGCATGGCCACATACATCCGCTTGGTCGCCTGATTAATCGCCAGCAAGTTGTAGCCGCCGGGCCGCCAGCCGCGGTCTTTGCCCGAGGCGTCCAGCAGCGACCATGACGCGCCGAAGCTGACTTCCTTGCCGCTGAAATCCGCGCTATAGACGTTGCCGTTGTAGGACACAAAGTAGAAGGTGTCGCCCAGGTTCTCGGTATGCGTGAAGACGGGGTCTTTTTCCAGCTCGAACATCGGCTTGCTGCGTTGTTGGCCTGCGGGCTTGCCGGCTGCATCCAGGTCAATGGTAAGCAGCGCGCCATCGCCGCAGATCGTGGCGAAGCTGCGCGGACGCGAGGGCAGCGGAATGATGCTCCAGCAGCCCGCAGCCGCCGTCACTTCGTCGGCGAACTGGCGCGTCTTCAAGTCCACCACGGTTACCGACGTGGCAGGCGTGGCGTTTTGCACAAAGAGCAAGCCGCCATCCGTGCTTTGGCGCAGGTAGTTGCGGTAGTTCAAGGCTTGCGCGCGCTTTTGCGGGATGGGCACTTCGTATTTGGGCGTGAGCGTCTCGGCGTCCCAGGCTTCGATCAGGTCCGTGCGCTTGCCGCGGTTTAAGCGTTCGTAATAGGTCGTCATGACGTAGATGTCACGGCCATCGGCGGATACCGTCATGTGGCCGTTGAACGAGGTCGGGATCATCCCCAGGTATTTGCCGGAGTCGCCGTCATAGAGGTTGACGCGGCTGTCGACCAGGTGGTTGAACGACGCGTCCATCACGTACAGCCGGTGCGGTGTTGCGGGCGGCAAACGGGTGCCGCCCTTGAGTTCTTCTATGGGCAAGTCCGCCCAGGCAAGGCCCGTGGCGCTTGCCAAGGCGGCGCACAACGCCCAGCGGGCCGCCCGCGATGCGCGTGATGTGGCTCGAAGCGCAATCATCGATGTTCTCCTGATCTCATGATCCGACTCCCTAGAACGCGTAGACGTAGCGCAATTGCACGCCACGCATCCGAGGCCCGTTTTCGACCTTCAGGTCGTGGATGTACTGCATCTGAATCTGGTTGGCGTCGTTGATCTGATGCGTCAGCTCAAGCGCCAGCTGGTGATTGCGCGCCCGCGTCGTCACCGTTTCCCCCGATGACGTTTCACGCCCGCCCGTTTCGTACCGATAGCGGATGCCGGTGTAGGTGTCCGGCGTCAGGTTGGTGGAGGCCAACGCGAAGAAGCGGAAGGATGGGTCTTTCTTCAAGGTCTGGCCGTACCAGTCGGTGTTGCGCCCGTAGATTTCAACTTCGGCAATCGCTTCCAGGAACGTGGATTCGCCCACGCCCTGAACGAAGGAAAAGTCCTGGATGGTGGACCAGCGGTTCTTGCCCGGCGACACATCAGGGCGCGAGCCGTCATAGCGCCCAACAGGCGCCACGATGAAAGGTTCCCAGGCGAACCAGGTTTTGGTTTGTTCGTTGTTGTAGAGCCAGATGGCCGAACCCAGCGTCACGTCGCCAATACCGGTTTGGTGGTCGCCAGGCACGCCGGGCAAGTCCAACGCGGTGCGGTACATCGGCACAATGAATTCCAGCTGCACCGTCTTGCCGTAGAAGTCGCGATAGTGCATCTGGCGATACACCAGCGCGTTCACGTCGACGGACGCGCCGTCAACGCGCTTGCCTTCCGAATACAGCCCCGACGAGCGCAGCCCGGCCAGATAGCCGGCCACGATGTTGGTGCCCACCGGTGCGGGAATCCAGTCGCGCGCGCTGGGGTCGCCCGCGCACGCCGGCTGCGACGCGCCCGCCCAAGCCAGCACCAGCGCTGCGCCCGCGCGTATACGCACGGGGCCACGAGTTTTGCCTGCCATCCACTTCCCCTTGGTCTTGCGAAGGCGCCGCCGCCGGTATGCCCCGGCTTGGTCAGCGCTTATCGCCGTTCTAGTACGCGATGCAAACGGACTTCTTCTCGAGGTACATCTCCAGCACGGCGCGGCCATGTTCACGGCCGATGCCAGATTGCTTGAACCCGCCGAACGGCATGTTGGGGTCGAGCATGTTGTGGGTGTTGACCCATACGGTGCCGGCGTCGATGCGCGGAATCAGGCGTTGCACGCGGGTCAGGTCATTGCTCCAGAGGCTGGCGCCCAGGCCGAATGCGCTGTCGTTGGCCAGCCGCACGGCGTCGTCAAGGGTGTCGAACGGTTGCGCCACGACGACCGGGCCGAAGATTTCTTCCTGCATGATGCGGGCGCCTTGGGGCACGCCGGCGAACACGGTGGGCTTAACGAAATACCCGTTGCCGTCGCCCGCCGTGCCGCCTGCCAGCACCTGCCCGCCGTCCGCGCGGCCCACGCCGATGTAGTCCATGACGCGCTGTTGATGCCGCGCCGAGATCAGCGGGCCAATCTGCGTAGCCGGGTCAAAGCCGGAACCGAGCGTCATGCTGGCCGCCATATCGGCCAGCCCCTGCACGACCTTGGCGTACAAGCCCTGCTGCACATACAGGCGTGAACCCGCCGTACACACTTGGCCCTGGTTGAAGAAGATGGCGGCGGCGGCACCCTGCACGGCGCGATCCACATCGCAATCGTCCAGCACAATCACCGAAGACTTGCCGCCCAGTTCCAACGACACGCGTTTCATGTCATCCATGGCGGCCCGGCCGATCAGCTTGCCGACTTCGGTAGACCCCGTGAAGGCGATTTTGTCGATGCCCGGATGCGCCACCAGCGCCGCGCCAGCGGTTTCGCCCCGTCCGGTAATCACGTTGACAACGCCGGGCGGAAAGCCCGCTTCCAGCACGAGTTCCGCCAGCCGCAAGGCGGTCAGCGGAGTTTCTTCAGCGGGCTTGAGCACAACGGTGCAGCCGGCAGCCAGCGCGGGGGCAATCTTCCATACCGCCATCAACAGCGGGAAATTCCAGGGGATGATGGCAGCGACCACGCCCACGGGCTGCGCCAGCGTGTAGGCGCTGTATTGCACCCCGGGTGGAAACGGAATCGATAGCGACAGCGTGTCGCCGGTGATCTTGGTGGCCCAGCCGGCCATGTAGCGCAGCCATTGCGCGCCCGCCCCCACTTCCAGGCCCTGCGCTATGCCCAGCAGCTTGCCGTTGTTCAGCGTTTCCAGCCGCGCCAATTCGGTACCGTGCTGTTCGAGCAAATCCGCCAGTTTCAGCAACAGACGCTCGCGCCCTGCGGGCAACATATCGCGCCATGGCCCCGACGCGAACGCACGGCGCGCGGCCTGCACCGCCAGATCCACTTGCGCGGGCCCGGCATCGGGTTGATGCGCAATAACCTGGCCCGTGGCCGGGTCATAAACGGGAATAGGCTTGTCCCGCCCGTCATGCACCGGCTTGCCGTCGATCAACATGAACTCACGGATCGCGCCCAGTTCGGGACGGTCTGGCGTGGCGGCGGCCGGGGCGAACTCGCTAGCTGAAGACATCTGACGCTCCAACGAAAAGTGTGGAGCCAGAATAGCAATGGCGTTTTGCGCTGGCTTGTCGGGCCGTGCATGGGGATTTGTCATTCTGCGCACGGCGGCGCAAAAACAAAAAGGCCAGGCAAGCCGCGTGTGACGCGTCTTGCCTGGCCTTGGGCTTGTCCGCTTGCAACTCCTAAAGAGGGTTCAAGCGGCCAAGGGGCCGATGCGGATCAGTCCAGCATCAGCACCGTCGCGCCCGTGGTCTTGCGCGAGGCCAGCGCGGTCTGCGCTTCGCCTGCTTGCTCCAGCGTGTAGCGCTGGTCGATACGGACCTTGATCTTCTTCTTCAGGACCAGGTCAAACACTTCTTCGGAAGCTGCTTGCAGCTTTTCCAGCGTGTTCACGTGCACGCCCAGCGACGGACGCGTGACGTACAGGCTGCCCTTCTGGTTCAGCACGGCCAGGTTGACGCCGGCCACGGGGCCCGACGCGTTGCCGAAGCTGACCATCAGGCCGCGCGGCTCGATGCAGTCCAGCGAGGTTTCCCAGGTGTCCTTGCCCACGCCGTCATACACCACCGGCACCTTCTTGCCGCCGGTCAGTTCCAGCACGCGCTCGGCCACGTTTTCACGCGAGTAATCGATGGTTTCCCACGCGCCGTTGGCACGCGCCAGTTCGGCCTTTTCGGGGCTGGACACGGTGCCGATCAGCTTCACGCCCAGGGCCTTGGCCCACTGGCAAGCGATCAGGCCCACGCCGCCTGCGGCCGCGTGGAACAGAATGGTTTCACCGCCTTGCAGGCGATAGGTCTGACGGAACAGGTATTGCACCGTCAGGCCCTTCAACATCAGCGCGGCGGCTTCGTCGAAACCAATGCCCTTGGGCACCTTGACGACTTGCTGGGCCGGCACGTTGCGCGCCTTGGCGTAGGCGCCGATCGGGCTTTGGCCATAGGCGACGCGGTCGCCCTTTTTCAGGTGTTTGACGTCAGCGCCCACGGCCGTGACCACGCCAGCAGCTTCAAAGCCCAGGCCATGCGGCAGCGGATGGGGATACAAGCCCGTGCGGAAATAGATATCGATGAAATTCAGGCCGGCGGCGTGCTGCTCGATCGTGACTTCATTGGCGGCGGGCGGCGGAACTTCCACCTCGACCAGCTTCAGGACTTCGGGACCACCGTGCTGCTCGATACGAATTGCCTTGACGAGATTGCTGGCCATTCTGGCCTCCTTTCATTGAAATTAATGCGAACCATCGGGAAAATCGGACGTCACCGCGGCGGCGTTTCGGCCTCGCGCGCGGGCGCGGGTGCCGGCTTGGGGCCGCCGCCCATCAATGCGAATACGCCGGTCAACACCAGCGCGGTTCCCGCCATCTGCCACACCGTGATGGGCTCATGCAGGAACCACGACGCCAGAAACAGCACTGACACCGGCCCCATCATGCCCAGCAGCGACGCCGTGGGCGCGCCGATCAACGACACCGCCCACATCAGCATGAAGACCGGCACGACCGTGTTGAACGTGGCGTGGATCACGGAGTATCCGTAAACCCCCATCGGCTGGATCAGCATCGACGGAGGGTGAATCACGAAAAACTGGATGATGCAGGCCACGCACGACACGAGCATGGCGTAAGCCACCAACCGCGTCGGCCCGACCCGCTTGATCAGTTCGCCAGAACAAATCAGGTACACAGAATAGCTTGCCGCCGAACCAAAAACGAACAAAGACCCTAACAGCACCTCGCCGCCCCCGCAAAAGGACAAGTCGTGGGCAAACACCAGCACCACGCCTGCATAAGACAGCACCATGGCCATCCATTGGCGGCGTTCAACGGGGCGCTTGAACCAGAACGCGGACAGCAGCACGACAAGTGACGGCGACAGAAACAGGATCAGCCGTTCCAGGCTGGCCGTGATGTAGCGCAGCCCCAGAAAGTCCAGAAAGCTCGACAGGTAATAGCCCAGCAGGCCCAGCACAATGACCTGGGCGCGTTCCTTGGGGGTCATCACCACGATTTCGCCGCGCGCGGCCCGGCGCGACTGGTGCCAGGCCACGGCGGCGAAGAACGGCATGGCGAACAGCATGCGAAAGGCGATGAGCGTCACCGCGTCGATGCCGTAGCGATAGGTGAATTTGACGACGATCGCTTTAGCTGAAAACAGCACCGCGCCAAGCGTCGCCATGAGGATTCCCGCCGCGCGGCCGGACGGGAGCGAGAGCGGCAAAAGCTTGGCAATACGATTCATGCGATGATTTTAAATTCAGTGCAATCCGATTTGCACGCTCAAACTACGCTTTTTGGCATCCATCGCCCCCCTCGCATGACCCGACAACGCGCTCTGACCTCTATCCATATTGCCGCCGTGCTATTCGGCCTGACCGGCGTTTTCGGGGAGTTGATACAAGCCAGCGCCGCCGTCATCACGCTGGGCCGGGCCGTCTTCGCGGTGATGGCGCTGGGGGTATTCGCCCGCCTGCGCCGCCAGCCCCTGATGGGCGTGCTGACGCCCGCGCAGCTGTTCGTGCTGGTGATCGCCGGCGCGCTGCTCGCGGCGCACTGGGTCACTTTCTTCATTTCGGTCAAAGTCGGCGGCATCGCGATCGCCACGCTGGGCTTTGCCAGCTTCCCGGCCTTCATCACGCTATTCGAGGGCCTGCTGTTCCGGGAACGCATCCGCGCGGTGGAATGGATGCTGTTGGGGCTGGTCACCGCGGGTCTGGTGCTGGTTACGCCATCGTTCGACTTCGCGGATCAGGGCACTATCGGCCTGGCCTGGGGCCTGCTGTCCGGGCTGACCTTCGCCTTATTGGCATTGAGCAACCGCCGATCGGCCTCGGGCATGGACCCGATGCAGGTCGCCTGCTGGCAGAACGTGGTGGTGGCGCTGGTCATGGTGCCATTCGCGGTCGGCCAATTGCCCGCCCTGCCCGCGGTAGATTGGTTCTGGCTGGCCTTGCTGGGCGTGTTCTGCACGGGCCTGTCGCATTACCTGTTTGTCTCCAGCCTGACGCAGTTGAACGCGCGCAGCGCCGGCCTGGTGATCGCGCTGGAACCGGTCTACGCCATCGCTTTTGCCTGGATGTTGTTCAGCCAACAGCCCACGCCGCGCATGATTGCAGGCGCCGTGCTGATCGTGGCCGCCATCGTGATGTCGGGCTTGCGCAAGCGCCCGACGGCCGACGCCGACGCGGAAGCCGTCGCAAAATCACAGCCTTGACAATAACTGACTAGGCAGTAAAATTCGGCCCATGAATGCCGAAACTTCCCCGCCGTCGTCAGAAACTCTTGTCCACTACCGCAGTGATAACCGCTGCATGGCGGAAGACAACGCCGGTTATTTGATCAAGCTGGCCTATCTGTCCCTGAACCGGATGCTGGACCAGGAAATGGCCCCGCTTGGCCTTACCGCCATGCAGTGGCGCCCGCTGGCCATGGTCTATCTGGGCCGTGCCGACACGCCCGCCGAGCTGGCTCGGTTGAACGACATGGATACCGGCGCCATGACGCGCGCGCTGGATCGCCTTGAGGCCAAAGGCCTGCTGCGCCGCAATCGCAGCCAGCAAGACCGCCGCGTCGTCAAGATTGAACTGACCGAACTCGGCGAAGCCAAGGCGCGTGAAATTCCCCCCAACATTGCCCGTTCGCTCAATCACCATCTACGTGGTTTCACCGCGGACGAAGTCACCCAGCTGATGCATTTCATGCGCCGCATGATCGCCAACGGTTCCGCTTCCGGCTCGGCTCCCGAACGCTGACGACGATCTTTCCCGCCTGCCCTCCCCCCGTGCCTGGGGGTTTTATTTGGCATAATATTTGCCTAGGCAAATACAGATTAATCAATTACTTTCAGCAAACAGTCAGGATGAAACGCCTTCTTTCTACCGTATTGGTGCTGGCCCTGAGCGGTTGCGCACTGATGGAGCCCGGGTCCGAGCCCGTTGCCGCGCTGGATGCGGCCAAGCTGGGGCTGACGGGCCACGACACGGCCTGGCCCGAGACGCAATGGTGGCAGCGCTACGGCGATAGCCAGCTCAATGCGCTGATGGACGAAGCGCTGGCCAATAGCCCGTCGATGAGCGCCGCGCAGGCCCGCCTGGCCAAGGCCAATGCCGCCGTCAGCACCGCACGCGCCCCGCTGATGCCCCGCGTCGACGCCGATTACACGTTGACCCGCGAACACCTTTCCTCGGACTACATCTACCCCGCGCCGCTGGGCGGCTCCGTCGTCAGCGACAACCGGCTGGCGCTGGACTTCAGCTACGAGCTGGATTTCTGGGGCAAGAACCGGTCGCGCCTGCAATCGGCGGTGTCCGAACGCGAAGCCGCTACCGCCGATGCGCAAGCCGCCCGCAACATGCTGGCCAGCGCTACCGTGCGCGCCTACCTGAATCTGCAAAATGCCTTCGCCCAGCGCGACGTGCTCAAGCGCGTGATCGCGCAGCGCGCCGACGTGCTGTCGCTGACGCAAGGGCGTTACGGCGCCGGCCTGGATACGCAGGTGGAAGTGAAGCAGGCGGAATCGTCGCTGGCCGCCGGCCGGGTGGAACTGACCCAGACCGAGACGACGCTGGCGCAATTGCGCAACCAGGTCGCCGCGCTGACAGGCGCAGGCCCGCAACGGGGCCAATCGCTGGTTGCCGTGGACCTGACCGCCCCCGCTGGCGTGGTGCCCACCGACATTCCGCTGGACCTGCTGGGCCACCGCCCCGACGTCGTCGCCTCGCGCTGGCGCGCCGAAGCGGCCCGCAGCGCCATCGACACCGCCAAGGCCGAGTTCTATCCCAACGTGAACCTGACCGCGTTCGCCGGCTTCCAGGCCTTGGGCACGGGCAATCTGCTGGGCGCCGCCGCGCGCACCGCAGGTTTCGGCCCGGCCATCACGTTGCCCATCTTCCATGGCGGTGAGCTCAACGCCAATCTGGCAGGCCGCCGCGCCGACGCCGACCTGGCCGTGTCTGACTACAACCAGGCGGTGCTGGACGCCGTGCATCAAGTGGCCGACGCGCTGGACGGCCTGCGTTTGCTGGATCAGGAACGCGCCCAACAGCGCCAGGCCCGCGAAGCCATCGAAGCCGCGTACGACCTGGCGGTGAACCGCTACAAGGCCGGCTTGGGCAACTACATCACCGTGCTCATCGCGCAAACCGGCGTGCTGACCCAAGCCCGCCTGGATACCGACCTGCGCATCCGCGCCTATCAGCTCGACGCCAACCTGGCCAACGCGCTGGGCGGCGGCTACGCCCCCGCCACGAACCCCATTCATTGAACGCTCCCCGGATTCAGACGTCATGAACGCTGCCACCCCTACCACCAACCCCGCCCGCAAACGCCTGCTGCTGCTGGCGACCGGCGTCTTCATTCTGGTCGCCATCGCCTACGGCATCTGGTGGCTCCTGTTTGGCGCCCACTTTGAAAGCACCGACGACGCCTACGTGCACGGCAACCTGGTGCAGATCACGCCGCAAGTGCCTGGCACCGTTGTCGCCATCGAAGCCGACGACACCGAAACCGTCACCGCCGGCCAGCCGCTGGTGCGCCTGGACTCCGCCGACACCGACATCGCGCTGCAACAGGCCCAGGCCAAACTGGCGCAGATGGTGCGCCAGGTTCGTACGTATTACGTCCAGAACGACGCGCTGGCCGCCGATGTCGACCTGCGCAACGCCGATATCCTGCGCGCCCAGGCCGAACTGACCCGCGCGCAAAGCGACGTCAGCCGCCGCCAGCAATTGGCGAAATCGGGCGGCGTCAGCGGTGAAGAAATTCTCCACGCCGAAGCCGCGTTGAAGTCCGCGCAGTCGGGTCTGGCGCAAGCCAAGGCCGCCCTGGCCGCCTCGCGCGCCAAGCTGGCGACCAACCAGGCGCTGACGCAAGGCACGACGGTGGCCAATCACCCGGATGTGCTGCAAGCCGCTGCCGGCTTGCGCAATGCGTGGCTGGCGCAGTCGCGCACGGTGCTGCCCGCGCCGGTTAGCGGTGTCATCGCCCGCCGCAGCGCGCAGGTGGGCCAGCGCGTCGCCCCCGGCAATGCGCTGATGACGGTGGTGCCGCTGGATCAGGTGTGGGTGGAAGCCAACTTCAAGGAAGGCCAGCTGCGCAAGATGCGCATCGGCCAGCCGGTGAAGATGGTGGCAGACCTGTACGGCAGCTCGGTGACCTATCACGGCAAGATCTCCGGCCTGGACGCCGGCACCGGCAGCGCTTTCGCCCTGCTGCCTGCGCAGAACGCCACCGGCAACTGGATCAAGGTGGTGCAGCGCGTGCCCGTGCGCATTACGCTGGACCCCGAAGACCTGAAGTCGCACCCGCTGCGCGTGGGCCTGTCGATGGACGTGGAAGTCGACGTGGGCAAACAGGAAGGCGAGCCGCTGACGCAAGCCGTGCGCAATGAGCCAGCATGGTCGACGCGCGCCTTCGACCCGGCGCACGGCGAGGTCGACACCATGATCAACAAGATCATCGAAGACAACCTGGCATCATGAGCACGACCGCCCAGCCCGCGGGCGCAGGCGCGCCCCCCGCCGAACCCGCCCGCCCGCCGGGCACGTATCCGCCGCTGGAAGGCGCGACCCGCATCATCGGGTCCATCGCCCTGTCCACGGCGGTGTTCATGAATGTGCTGGACACCTCGATCGCGAACGTGTCCATTCCCACCATCTCGGGCGATCTGGGCGTCAGTTCCAGCCAAGGCACCTGGGTGATCACGTCGTTCGCCGTCGCCAACGCCATCACGGTGCCGTTGACGGGCTGGCTGACGCAGCGCTTCGGGCAGGTCCGGCTGTTCCTGATCTCGACCCTGCTGTTCGTGCTGGCCTCGTGGCTGTGCGGTTTTTCGCCGTCACTGGAAGCGCTGATCGCCTTCCGCGTGCTGCAAGGCGCCGTGGCCGGCCCGATGATCCCGCTGTCGCAGACGCTGATGCTGGCAAGCTTCCCGAAGTCCAAGGCGGGCATGGCGCTGGCGGTCTGGTCCATGACCACCCTGGTCGCGCCCGTGGCCGGGCCCTTGCTGGGCGGCTGGATTTCCGACAACTACACCTGGCCGTGGATCTTCTACATCAACGTGCCGGTCGGCCTGCTGGCGGCCTGGATCAGCTGGCGCATCTACGGCAACCGCGAATCGGTCACCCGCAAGCTGCCCATCGACAAGCTGGGCCTGGTGTTGCTGGTGGTGTGGGTGGGCGCGTTGCAGATCATGCTGGACAAGGGTAAAGAGCTGGACTGGTTCGCCAGCCCGACCATCATCGTGCTGGCCGCCACCGCTTTTGTGGCCTTCGTCTTCTTCCTGATCTGGGAACTGACCGACGCCCACCCCGTGGTGGACTTGCGCCTGTTCAAGATACGTAACTTCACGGTGGGCGCGCTGACCCTGGCGGTGGCCTACGGCGTGTTCTTCGGAAACGTGGTGCTGCTGCCCCTGTGGCTGCAAAGCAATATGGGGTACACCGCCACCTACGCCGGCCTCGTGACGGCGCCCGTGGGCTTGTTGGCGATTTTGCTGACGCCGCTGGTGGGCAAGATGCTGGCCACGCGCGACCCGCGCCAGATTGTCACGGTGGCGTTCCTGATCTTCGCGCTAGTCTGCTTCATGCGATCGGGTTTCAACACCCAGACGGATGTGCGCACACTGATGCTGCCGACCATCATCCAGGGTGCGGCCATGGCGGCGTTCTTCGTGCCGCTGACATCAATCACGCTGTCCAGCATTGAGCCCTGGCGCATCCCGGCGGCCTCGGGCCTGTCGAACTTCCTGCGGCTGACCGCGGGCGCATTCGGCACGTCGATTGCGACCACGCTGTGGGAAAACCGCGCCACTATGCACCACGCCCAGCTGACCGAGATCGCCAAGCCCGGCCAGCAGGCGTTCGACCAGACCATGAACACGCTGCAAAACGGCATGGGCCTGTCGCACCAGCAAGCGCTGACGATGGTGGACGGGCTGGTCAACGCGCAGGCGTTCACGATGTCGGCCGTGGACGTGTTCTACGCCTCGGCCATCATCTTCCTGATGCTGACGGGCTTGGTGTGGTTTGCTCGCCCGAGGTCCGCGAAGGCCGGTGCGGGGGGCGGTGCGGCCGAAGCGGCGGCGGGCGCGCACTAAGGCGCAACAACGTGTTGTTTTAAAAAAAGAGCGCCCTGTCAGGCGCTCTTTTCGTTGGCCACGCTGTCTTTAAGCAGCGCATGCCAATCCATGCGTTCGATGATGTCAGCCGACAAGGCGCTGACGGGCGACAAATTGAATACCGACAAGCCGCGCGCACGCCATTGCGCTGACGCGAACCGGAACGACGGTTCAATCAGGTGGGCGAACTTGCGCGCCAGACGGCTCGTCTGCGGGTTCGCGCCTTCGTCGTAGAAGCGCAAACCATGCTGCACGGTCAGGTCCAGCCCATGCACGTACACCTGTCGCGCGCCGCTGGACATCAGCACCTGCAACGCGGCGTAGGCCACCGTGTCGGCGTCGAACACGCCCAGCGAGGCGTCAAAGCTGTAACCCAGGCCTTGCTTGGCATCCAGCAACTGCACATCAGGCGTGGCGGCGGCAATTCGCTTGAGCACGGCGGGCGCGGCGGTACGCTGATAGGCGCGCTCGGAAATCAGTTCGATGACGCAGATGCGGCAGCGGATCTGATCCTGCGGGATGCCTTGCATGATGTAGCGCAGCACTTCCGGGAACACGTACAGCGTCAGGTCGCGGCTGACGATTTCGCGCACGAGTTCGATGCGATCCCGCACGAAATTCTGGTCGATGATGCAGTAATACTTGAACTTCAGGTCAAACTTGCGCGCCAGCGCAATGGCGCCGTTGACGCCCATCGCCGCGCCGATCTCCAGCTGATCGTAGGGAATCTGAGCGACCGAAGGGCCGCTCAGGATCAGGTGCACGGTTTGATCGGCCGGGTCGTACCCTTGCGCCAGAGGGGTGATGGGCAGCGAGCGGCCAAAGGCCCGGAAACCGCAAATCGCCCCCGACCGGTCTCGCCAGATGCGCACGAAAGGCCACAAATGCTGGTTGTGACGTTGCGTGCGCGATCGCAGCAAGCGGAACAGCTTGCGCA
Source organism: Achromobacter sp. NPDC008082 (assembly GCF_042957345.1). Taxonomy (NCBI): domain Bacteria; kingdom Pseudomonadati; phylum Pseudomonadota; class Betaproteobacteria; order Burkholderiales; family Alcaligenaceae; genus Achromobacter; species Achromobacter sp. NPDC008082. Next base: position 13,664 of record NZ_JBIBIB010000005.1, on the reverse strand, counting down.
CGAATCGGTCGGCCCGGCCGCCGCCCACATGCGTGGCGGCGGAAGAGGGAGGGATTGAGTTTTCCATCTACTAGCCGGGTTGGCCGTACTCGCTAAATGCGCTTAACCGGCCGAAATCAGCGACGCAATTGCGTTGCCAACGTCGACGGTCGACGCGTTGCCCTTCATGTCCCGAGTGCGCGGCCCATCGGCCAGCACGGTTTCGATCGCCTTGACCACAGCGGCCGACGCTTCCGGGTACCCCAGGAAATCAAGCATCAATGCGCCGCTCCAGATCTGCCCGATCGGGTTGGCGATGCCCTTGCCATAAATGTCCGGCGCCGAACCGTGCACCGGTTCGAACAGCGACGGGAACTTGCGCTCGGGGTTCAGGTTTGCCGACGGCGCGATGCCAATCGTGCCCGTGCAGGCCGGGCCCAGATCGGAAAGAATATCGCCGAACAAGTTGGAAGCCACGACCACGTCGAACCAGTCAGGATGTTGCACGAAATGCGCGCACAAGATATCGATGTGGTATTTGTCCCAGCGTACGTCCGGATAGTTCCCGGCCATCTCGGCCACGCGCTCGTCCCACCACGGCATCGAAATGGAAATGCCATTGGATTTGGTAGCGGCAGTCAGGTGCTTGCCACGCTTCTGGGCCAGTTCAAATGCGAACTTCAGCACGCGATCAGCGCCAATGCGCGTAAATACGCTTTCCTGAATGACGACTTCGCGCTCCGTCCCTTCGAACAGACGGCCGCCGCTATTGGAGTATTCGCCTTCCGTGTTTTCACGGACGATGAAGAAATCAATGTCGCCCGGCTTGCGGTCCGCCAACGGCGACGGCACGCCCGGCATCAGGCGCACGGGCCGCAAATTGATGTATTGGTCAAATTCGCGACGGAATTTGAACAGCGACCCCCACAGCGCTTCGTGATCCGGCACCGTGGCGGGCCAGCCGATCGAACCGAAGAAAATCGCCTCATGCTGACCGATTTGCGCCTTCCAATCGTCCGGCATCATCTTGCCGTGCTGGGCGTAATAGTCGCAGCTCCAATCGAAATGATCCCACTGGAATTCGATGCCGAAGCGCGCCGCCACGGCATCCAGCACCTTCAACCCTTCCGGCACGACCTCTTTGCCAATACCGTCTCCTGGAATCACCGCTATCTTGTGTTTCTTAGCCACCACGTTTCCTTAGTTTTCCTTTGATAGAACGCCCAGAATCATAGGCATAAACGGCCACGGCGCAATACCCCCCGTTACAAATCGGCGAGACTAATCTTCCGAAAGATTAAGCATGGCCTTCAGCGGCGGCCCTTCGACCCCAGCAACGACCCTAGCAAGCCGCGCGTGAGCTCGCGTGCAATCGAGCGCACGGTGCTCTTGGCCATGGTTTGCACCACGCCATCGCGCTTGCCGCCGCGAGGGCCGGTAGAGCCGAACAGCACGTCGTTCAGGCTGCCCATCAGGCCGCCGCCGGATTCCTCGGCGGGCGCCGGGGCGCCACCGGGCTGCGCTGGCGCCTTGTTTCCTGATTGTCCGGGCTGCCCCGCCGGCACCGCAGCGCGTCCGGCCAGGACTTCATAGGCAGATTCGCGGTCTATGGCTTTTTCGTACTTCGCGGCCATCGGGCTGCCCTGGCGCAGGGCCTGGCGTTCGGCATCAGTAGCCGGGCCGATCCGGCTGGCGGGCGGCACGATGTACGCACGTTCGGTCGGCATCGGGCGGCCTTTGGCGTCCAAGAGCGATACCAGCGCCTCGCCCACGCCCAGCTCGGTGATGGCGGCTTCAATATCCAGGCCCGGATTCGGGCGCATCGTCTGGGCGGCCGTCTTCACGGCTTTCTGATCGCGCGGGGTAAAAGCCCGCAAGGCGTGCTGGACGCGGTTGCCCAATTGGCCCAGCACGGTATCGGGAATATCCAGCGGATTCTGCGTGACGAAGTAAACGCCCACGCCCTTGGAACGCACCAGGCGCACCACCTGCTCGATCTTTGTCAGCAGCGCGGCCGGGGCGTCGTTGAACAGCAAATGGGCTTCATCGAAGAAAAAGACCAGCTTGGGCTGATCCATGTCGCCCACTTCCGGCAGCTTTTCATACAGATCAGCCAGCAGCCAGAGCAGGAAGATGGCGTACAGGCGCGGGGCCTGCATCAGCTTGTCGGCGGCCAGTACGTTGACCATGCCCCGGCCCTGGGCGTCTGTCCGCATCAGGTCGGCCACGTCCAACATCGGTTCACCGAAGAATTTTTCCGCGCCTTGGGACTCCAGCGCCAACAAGCCGCGCTGGATGGCGCCGACGCTGGCGGACGACACGTTGCCATAGCGGGTTTTGAGTTCGGCCGAGCGGTCCGCCACGTTCTGAAGCATGGCGCGCAGGTCTTTCAAATCCAGCAGCAGTTGGCCTTCGTCGTCGGCCACCTTGAATACCAGGGTCAGCACCCCTTCCTGCGTGTCATTCAATTCCAGGATGCGGGACAGCAACAGCGGCCCCATATCCGTAATGGTGGCGCGCACGGGCAAGCCCTGCTCGCCGAACACGTCCCACAGGGTGACAGGGCTGGCGCCCCAGACCGGTTCCGCCAGGCCCAGGTTCTTTAACCGCTCGCTCAGCTTGGGGCTCGCCGCCCCCGCCTGGGAAATACCGGTCAGGTCGCCTTTGACGTCGGCCATGAAAACCGGCGTGCCGATCCGGGAAAAAGACTCCGCCAGCACTTGCAGCGTGACGGTTTTGCCGGTGCCCGTGGCGCCGGTGATGCAGCCGTGGCGGTTGGCCAGCGCAGGCAGCAGCGCCAACTCGGTCTGCGCGTTCTTGGCGATGACGATAGGGTTGGGCATGTGCAGCACTCCGGACCAGGGATCAAAAAGATGCCCAAGTGTAGAGCTTGGCGCGCGCCTTGTGCGCGTGGCAATAAGGACACAGGCAAGACAGCGCCGGGCGCGCAGGCCGCCGTCACGGTAAAATGCCTTTTTTGCAGACAATTTATCCTGGGAAGCCATGGCCGGACACAGCAAATGGGCCAATATTCAGCACCGCAAAGGGCGTCAAGACGCCAAGCGCGGAAAGCTCTGGACCAAGATCATTCGTGAAATTACCGTGGCGGCGCGCGCCGGCGGCCCCGACCCGGACAGCAATCCGCGCTTGCGCATGGCCTGGGACAAGGCCACTGACGCCAACATGCCCAAGGACAACATCCAGCGCGCCATCCAGCGTGGCGCGGGCGGCGCAGACGGCGACGCCTACGAGGAAGTCCGCTACGAAGGCTACGGCATCGGCGGCGCGGCAGTCATCGTCGACTGCATGACCGACAATCGCACCCGCACCGTGGCGGAAGTGCGCCACGCCTTTGCCAAGAACGGCGGCAACCTGGGCCAGGAAGGCTCGGTGGCCTTCATGTTCAAGCACTGCGGCCAATTCGTGTTCGCCCCCGGCACGCCCGAAGACAAGGTCATGGAAGCGGCACTCGACGCAGGCGCCGAAGACGTCACGACTGACGACGAAGGCGTGATCGAAGTCGTTTGCGCGCCGGCCGATTACGCCGCTGTTCGCAAGGCGTTCGACGACGCTGGCCTGAAGGCCGAAGTCGACGGCATCGTCATGAAGGCCCTGAACGAAACCGAGCTGGCCGGCGAAGACGCCATCAAGATGCAGAAACTGCTCGACGCCCTGGAAGGCCTGGACGACGTGCAGGAAGTCTATACCACTGTCATTTTCGACGAAGCGCAGTAAATCCCACCGTCCTGGCCGGGCGGCATCCGCCGTCTTGCCAGGGTGATATTCGGACCCGGATTGTCTTGGGTCCGTTGCCTTCTCCACGGGCTAGAGTGGCAACCTTCAGAATCACGCAACATGAAACTCCTGGTAATTGGCTCGGGCGGCCGCGAACATGCCCTCGCCTGGCGGCTCGCCCGCTCCCCGCGCGTACACAAGGTGTACGTCGCCCCGGGTAATGGCGGCACGCAACGGGCCGAGCAGATGGAAAACGTCCCGCTCACCAATGCCGAGGAATTGGCCGACTTTGTCCAGCGCGAAGGCATCGCCCTGACGGTCGTTGGCCCGGAAGCCCCGCTGGCCTCGGGTGTCGTGGACGTGTTCCGCGCCCGTGGCCTGAAGATCTTCGGCCCCACCAAGGCGGCCGCACAGCTGGAAAGCTCGAAGGATTACGCCAAGGCCTTCATGGTCCGGCACAACATCCCGACGGCGCGCTACGCCACCTTCACCGACCCGGTCCAGGCGCACGCCTATATTGATCAGGAAGGCGCCCCCATCGTCATCAAGGCCGACGGCCTGGCTGCCGGCAAGGGCGTCGTCGTGGCCGCTACGCTCGAAGAGGCGCACGCCGCCGTCGACGCGATGCTGGGCGACGGCTCGATGGGCGCCGCCGGTGCGCGTGTCGTCATCGAAGAATGCCTGGTGGGCGAAGAAGCCAGCTTCATCGTCATGTGCGACGGCCGCAACGTGCTGGCCCTGGCCACCAGCCAGGACCACAAGCGCCTGCAAGACGGCGACCAGGGTCCCAACACGGGCGGCATGGGCGCGTATTCGCCCGCGCCGATCGTCACGCCTGAACTGCACCACCGCATCATGCGCGAAATCATCCTGCCGACGGTGCAGGGCATGACGCGTGACGGCATCCCCTACACCGGCTTCCTGTACGCCGGCCTGATGATCGCCCCGGGCGATGATCCCGATCGCGAAATCAAGACGCTGGAATTCAATTGCCGCATGGGCGATCCGGAAACGCAGCCGATCATGATGCGCGTCAAGAGCGACCTGCTGGACGCGCTGGAACACGCCGTGGACGGCACGCTGAACCAGGCCGACATCGTCTGGGACCGCCGCACCGCGCTGGGCGTCGTGCTGGCCTCGCACAACTACCCGAACACGCCGCGCACCGGCGACGTCATCCGCGGCCTGCCCGCCGACGCCGAAGACTGCATGGTCTTTCACGCCGCCACGGAACTGGTCGGCGAAGACACGAAGACCACTGGCGGCCGCGTGCTGTGCGTGACGGCATTGGGCGACTCGGTCAAGATGGCCCGCGACCGCGTGTACGAAGCCATTGACGGCATCCACTTCGATGGCCGCCAGTACCGCAGCGACATCGGTTGGCGCGCGCTGAAGCCGTCGCAGCAAAAACCCAAGTCCAACGCGTAACCGGAAAGCGCTGATGAACGCCTTGCCCGTCACCACTGTCCGCGACTATCTCACCGGCTTGCAAGCCCGCATCGTCGCGGCCTTGGAAGACGCGGAAGGCGGCGCCTTCCGTGCCGATGAATGGGTGCGGCCCGAAGGCGGCGGCGGTTTGTCGCGCCTCTTGGAAGGCGGCAAGCTGTTCGAACGGGCGGGTGTGCTGTTCAGCCACGTCAAGGGCACGAAGCTGCCCCCGTCCGCCAGCGCCCACCGGCCCGAGCTTGCAGGCCGCAGCTGGGAAGCCATGGGCGTATCCATGGTGCTGCATCCGCGCAACCCCTATGTGCCGACCACGCACATGAACGTGCGCATGTTCGTCGCCGCGGCCCGCCCGGGCCACGACGAATCCGACGTCTTCTGGTTCGGCGGCGGCATCGACCTCACGCCCTACTATCCTTTCGAAGAAGACGCGCGGCACTTCCATACGGTGTGCCGCGACGCGTTGGCCAGCCACGGCCCCGACTACTACCCGCGCTACAAACGCTGGTGCGACGAATATTTCTTCCTGAAGCACCGCAATGAAACGCGGGGCATCGGCGGCATTTTCTTTGACGACTTGAACGCCCCGGGCTTCGATGCCTCGTTCGCCTTGACCCGTTCCGTTGGCGACGCGTTCCTGGACAGCTACCTGCCCATCGTCGAACGCCGCCGCGCCTTGCCGTATTCGGAACGCGAACGCGATTTCCAGGCTTACCGCCGGGGCCGCTACGTTGAGTTCAATCTGGTGTTCGACCGCGGCACGCTGTTCGGCCTGCAATCCGGCGGCCGGACGGAATCGATCCTGCTGTCGATGCCGCCGCTTGCGCAATGGCGATACGACTGGCAGCCGGAGGCGGGCACGCCCGAGGCCGAGCTTGCCGCCTATCTGACGCCACGGGATTGGGTTTGAAGCGCATCGGTCTCTTGGGCGGCAGTTTCGACCCCGTCCACATCGCTCATATCGCCTTGGCGCAGAACGCTTTGGACACGCTGGGGCTCACCGGCGTGGAACTGATCCCCGCCGCCAACCCATGGCAGCGCGCGGCTTTGCACGCTACAGGCGATGAACGCTGCGCCATGCTGGAACTGGCCATCGCCGGCCACGACGGTTTACGCGTCAACCCCATCGAAATCGAACGCGGCGGCGCAACCTACACCATCGACACGCTGCGCGCCCTGCCCCAGGATGCGCGTTATGTCTGGCTGCTGGGCGCTGATCAACTGGCCAATTTCTGCACGTGGCGCAACTGGCGCGACATCGCCAGCCTGGTGGATCTGGCAGTGGCCACCCGCCCCGGCACCCCGTTGACGCCGCCGGCCGAGTTGGCCGCCTGCCTGCAAGAACAGGGCCGCCAGCTGGAAGAGCTGCCGTTTTCACCCATGGCGGTTTCCGCTTCCGACATCCGCCGGCGTCTGGCCGCGGGCGAATCCACTGAAGGCCTGCTGGCCCCGTCGGTCGCCGCCTATATTGCGGCGCACCAACTTTACCGATAAACCTCACCCGCCGGGCGCTGAAAGCGTCACGGAGCCGGCATCCGCCGTCCGTCCGCGGGTTATATTTGCAGCTATGGATATAACGAAACTCCAACGCGCCGTCATCGATGCCCTCGAAGACGTCAAGGCGCAAGACATCAAGGTCTACAACACCACGCATCTGACGAGCCTGTTTGATCGCGTCGTGATTGCCAGCGCCACCTCCAACCGCCAAACCCGCGCCCTCGCTTCCAGCGTGGCAGATCGCGGCCGCGCGCTCGACCTCTCGGGCATCACGATCGAAGGCGAAGACACCGGTGAATGGGTCGTCGTCGACTTGGGCGATATGGTCGTGCACATCATGCAACCGGCCATCCGCCAGTACTACAACCTGGAAGAAATCTGGGGCGGCAAGCCGGTGCGCGTGAAGCTGCTGCCGGAATCGACCCGCGTTGCGCCGATCCCCACCGACAGCAACTACGACGACGTCGACCACTGAGTCTTAGCCGTGAAATTGATCGTTGCGGCCGTAGGCACTCGGATGCCGGACTGGGTAGAGACTGCCTGGGCCGATTACGCCAAGCGCCTGCCCGCCGATTGCGCGCTGGAACTGCGCGAAATCAAGCCTGAACCCCGCACCACCGGCAAGACGCCTGCGCAGATGATGGCGGCGGAAGCCAAGCGCATCGAAGCCGCCTTGCCGACCGGCGCGCTGCGTCTGGCGCTGGACGAGCGCGGCCGCGACCTCACCACCATGGCCCTGTCGCAAAAGCTGGAACAGTGGCGGGCTGGCGGGCAAGACGTCGCTTTTCTCGTCGGCGGGCCAGACGGCCTGGATGCCGACCTGAAGGCCTCGTGCAGCGGGCAGTTGCGGCTGTCGTCGCTGACGCTGCCGCATCCCATGGTGCGCGTCGTGCTGGCCGAACAGCTCTATCGCGCCTGGGCCATCATGACCAATCACCCCTATCACCGCGCCTGACCGCAAGCCCGGGCCGGCGCCCACTTCGCTGACGCATGCCCCACTCCGCCGACACCCCCACCCCAGTCCGTCTTTACCTTGCCTCGGCCAGTCCGCGGCGGCGTGAATTGCTGACCCAGATCGGCTTGGCGCACGAGGTCTTGCTCGTTCCCGCCCCGCCCGGCGAAGACGAACCCCAACATCCAGGCGAAAGCGCCGCCGATTATGTGCAGCGCACCGCGCGCGACAAAGCCCTGCGCGGGCGCGATTGGATGCAAGAACAAGGCTTGGCGCCACTGCCTTTGCTGGCCGCTGACACCACCGTCATGCTTAACGGCCAGGTGCTGGGCAAACCGGCCGACCGCGATGACGCCATCCGCATCCTGCGCGCCTTGTCCGGCGCGGCACACGAAGTCCATACCGCCGTCGCCGTGTGGACGGGCGAGCAGTTGCTGGAAGCCGTCTCCATTACCGAAGTCCGTATGCGCGACCTGCACGACGACGAGATTGCCCGCTACTGCGACAGCGGCGAACCCTTCGGCAAGGCCGGCGCCTATGGCATTCAAGGCTTGGCCGGCACCTTCATCTCGCATATCTCCGGCAGCTACACCGGCGTGATGGGTTTGCCACTGTTCGAAACGGCTAACCTGCTTCGCGCAGCGGGTATCCAAACGCCCTGACCGCGTTGCGCTTCAAATGAAAAATCCCCCGAGGTCTTGCGGACTTCGGGGGATTTTTCATTGCAAGAACGGATACGGCGCGTTAGGCGGTATGGCTCAACGTTGGCTGCGCTTCGTTGACTGCCGCAACGGGCGGCACTTGCCCTTCCAGCGCGGCGTGCAACTGCTCTTTGTCCAATTCGCCTTCCCAGCGCGCGACCACGACGGCGGCGGTGGCATTGCCAACCAGGTTCGTCAGCGCGCGGCATTCCGACATGAACCGGTCCACGCCCAGAATCAGCGTCATCCCTGCGATCGGCACGGACGGCACAACCGACAAGGTCGCAGCCAGGGTGATGAAGCCCGCGCCCGTGACGCCGGCGGCGCCCTTGGAGCTAAGCATCGCCACCGCCAGCAGCAGGATCTGGTCGCCCAGCGACAAGGGAATGTCACACGCCTGGGCGATGAACAACGCGGCCATCGTCATGTAGATGTTGGTGCCGTCCAGGTTGAACGAGTACCCGGTGGGCACCACCAGGCCAACTACCGACTTCGAACACCCGGCGCGTTCCATCTTCTGCATCAGGGTGGGCAACGCCGCTTCGGACGAGCTTGTACCCAGCACCAGCAGCAATTCTTCGCGGATATAGCGCACCAGCTTCAAAATCGAAAAGCCGTTGTAGCGCGCGACCAGGCCCAGAATCACCACGACGAACAGCACCGACGTCGCGTAGAACGTGCCCACCAGCATCGCCAGGTTCACAACCGACTTGATGCCGTACTTGCCAATGGTGAACGCCATCGCGCCGAACGCGCCAATCGGCGCCGCCTTCATCAAAATGGCGACCAGCTTGAAGATGGGCTGTGCCAGCGCCGTCATGAAGTTCAGAATCGGCTTGCCGCGCTCGCCCACCATCGCCAGCGAAATACCAAACAGCACGGCCACAAACAGCACCTGAAGAATGTCCCCGCCCACGAACGGGCTGAAGATGGTCGTCGGGATGATGTTCATCAGGAAGCCGGTGATGGTCGAGTCGTGCGCCTTGGCCACGAAGTTCGCCACGGCTTTCTCGTCGAGCGTCTTGGGATCGATGTGCATCCCCGCGCCCGGCTGGACCAGATGGCTGACCAGCATGCCGACGATCAGAGCCAGCGTCGAGAAGATCAGGAAATACAGCATGGCCTTGCCTGCCACGCGGCCCACCTTTTTCAGGTCGCTCATGGCGGCAATACCCGACGCCACGGTCAGGAAGATCACCGGCGCGATGATCATCTTCACCAGCTTGATGAAGGCGTCGCCCAGCGGCTGCATCTGCTGGCCAAGCTCAGGCTTGAATGCGCCCAACAGCACGCCCACCACGATGGCGAAAATCACCTGGACATACAGGATTTGATAGAACTTGAGCTTGCGCGCAGGCGCGCCTTGATCCACGTCGATCATTGGGTTTTGTCCCCACCAATGCTCCTTGCCCCGGGCGGCTAGCGCAGCGGGCGACGGAGCGTTATCTGTTTTATGGCATTGCGTTATCGCCGCAAGCCCATTTCACCGGGCGTGCGGATGCCGCTCGGCTTGCATACCTATATGCAAGACGCGTGCCAGCATTCAAAGGCCTGGCACCGTCCGCACAAGCCCTTGATAAGACGGAGTATTCCTATTTCTGAATGGGATCTCTGACAATTATCAGAGCGGAAACCCGCACGAAAACGGGATAGAATGTGCGGAAAACCGCACACGCCATGACAACTCCCTTGCCTACTCCTCAACGCAGCCGCCCAGGCTCGACAACGCATCCGCCCACAGGGCTGACTGCGCGGGGGGCAATGGGCAGCACTTGGCCCTGGCCGTGGCGGGCGGTGATGATTCTGCTGGCCATCGCCATCGTGTTCGCAGTGCTGCATATCGCCACGCAATGGGCGCGCGATGGCGCGATCAAAACGGCCACCGTCCAGGCGCGCGCGGCGGGCCAGATCAATGCCGCGCTGCTGCGCAATAACCTGGACAAATTCAGAGCCCTGCCCTTCGTGTTGACGCGCGATGTCGATGTGCGCGCAGCCTTGCAAGGAGCAAGCACAGCGCAGATCGAATCATTGGATGACAAGCTCGATACCTTGAGCCACGGGGTTGGCGCCTCCGCTATCTATCTGCTGGACCCCAAGGGCTTGGCCATCGCCGCCAGCAATTGGCGCGAACCCGCCACATTCGTGGGCGTGGACTACCAGTTCCGGCCGTACTTCCAGCGCGCCGTCGCCAACGGTTCCGCGGAACACTTTGCGCTAGGTACGGTCAGCCACGAAGCGGGGCTGTATTTGTCGCGGCGCATCGACGACACCAATGGCGCGCTGCTGGGCGTCATCGTATTGAAGGTCGACTTCCGTGACCTTGAATCCGACTGGCGCCAGTCCAGTGCGCCCATTTTTGTCACGGATGAGCACGGCGTGGTGCTGTTGGGCAGCATCCCGGACTGGCGCTTCGATGTGTTGGCGCCGCTTGCGCCTGGCTTGGCCGAGCGCTTGCGCACCAGCCTGCAATTCGGCGACGCGCGCTTCCAGTCCTTGCCTGTCACGCCGCCGCTGGCGCCTGCAAGCACCGGCCAACTAGTGCGTATCGACGACGCGTTGCCGACGCTGCCCAAAGGCGCGCCGCTCTTGCACACCACACTGCCCATTGCCGAGTCACCGGGTTGGACCTTGCACCTGCTGTCGCCCGTTCAGGCGGCGATGAACCAAGCCACTGCCAACGCGCAGCTAGGCGCGTTGCTGGCGCTGAGTCTGCTGGCCGCTGCGATTGGCATCGTGCTGTATCGGCGCCATCGCAATCGCGAACGCGCAGAACAGCAGGCCGCCATCCAGGCCCAACTCGCCGCGCTGGTCAATGAACGCACCGCGCAGCTGCGCGAGGTCAACGACCATCTGATGGATGAAATGGACGAACGCCAACGCGCCGAAGCGCGCTTGCACACGATGCAAGACGAGCTGGTGCAAGCCAGCAAGCTTGCGCTGCTGGGCCAGGTTGCAGCGGGCGTCGCACATGAAATCAATCAGCCCGTTGCCGCCATCCGTGCGTACGCAGACAACGCATTTGAGTTTTTACGGCGGCAGGATTCCGGCTCCGCACAGGAGAATTTGGGCACCATTGCGTCGCTGACTGAACGCATCGGGCACATCACGGGCGAATTGCGCGCATTCTCTCGCAAGGCAGGCGCATCCGTCGGGCCAACCAGCCTGAATGAAGCCTTGGACGGCGCGTTGCTGCTGGTCGGCCCCCGTGCGCGCCGCCAAGGCGTCACGCTGCAACGGCCACCGGAAGATCAGGACGTTCTGGTCCGGGCGAATCGCATCCGGCTGGAACAAGTGTTGGTGAACCTGCTGCAAAACGCCCTGGAAGCGTTGGAAGGTCAGGCGGACGGCCGCGTCGTGGTCGCGCTGCAAGACTGGGGCGCGACGGTTCAGATCCATGTCGCTGACAACGGCCCGGGGCTGTCCGAAGACGATCGTGCACGACTGTTCACCCCTTTCCATACGACTAAGCCGGAAGGCCTGGGCTTGGGCCTCGTCATCTGCCGCGACATCGTCACCGAATTTGGCGGCGAACTTCGCGCCGCCCACCCCAGCGACCCCGGCTTTCCTGCACCTCACGGCCCGCAAGCGGGCGCCATGTTCACCCTGACGCTGCGTAAGGCAGCTACCGGACACGCCGTTTCGGCCACCCCGTCATGACTCGCTCACCTGTATCACCTGCCCCAATCGTCGCTTCAACTTCAATTGATGAAGGTCTACGCGCGCCTGCTTCGCCTCACGTCGTGTTCATTGACGATGACGAGGAACTGCGCCGCGCCAATGTTCAGACACTGAAGCTGCACGGCATGACGGTCGACGCCCATGCCACAGCGCGTTCCGCGCTTCCCGTCTTGCATCGCGATTTCGACGGGGTGGTCGTGACCGATATCCGCATGCCCGATATCGATGGCCTGCAACTGTTCCGTCGTCTGCGTGACATTGACCCCGAGCTTCCGGTCATCCTCATCACCGGCCACGGCGATATCGCCACCGCCGTCCAATGCATGCGTGACGGCGCCTACGACTTTCTGGCCAAGCCTTATGCGCCCGAACGTCTGACGACGGCCATTACACATGCCGCGGAAAAGCGTCATCTGGTGCTGGAAAACCGCCGCCTGCGCGAAGCCGCGTTTGCCGTGGAGGCGGACGAAGTCCCTTTCATCGGCACCACGCCCGCCATGCAACGCATCAAACAAACGCTGCGCCATATTGCGGATGCGGATGTCGACGTGCTGGTTGAAGGGGAAACGGGTACCGGCAAGGAAGTCGTCGCGACAGCGTTACATCGCTTGAGCCGCCGCCGGCACCGCGCGCTCGTCGCCATCAACTGCGGCGCGTTGCCCGAAAGCGTTATCGAAAGCGAATTGTTTGGGCATGAAGCCGGCGCCTTCACGGGCGCTCAAAAAAAGCGTATTGGCCGTATCGAACATGCTAGCGGCGGAACCCTGTTCCTGGACGAAATCGAAAGCATGCCGCTGGCCGTGCAAGTGAAGCTGCTGCGGGTACTTGAATCACGACAGATCACACCGCTGGGTAGCAATGAGGTGCGTAATCTGGATCTGCGCGTGGTCGCTGCCACCAAGGAAGATTTGGGCAGTCCGGCTATCCGCACCAAATTCCGCGAAGACCTTTTTTACCGGCTCAATGTGGTCACGATCCGCATCCCGCCGCTGCGCGAACGCCGGGACGACATTCCTTTGCTGTTTGCCCATTACCTCGGCCATGCATCCCGCCGCTTTCATCGCGATATTCCTGAGATGCCTGCCTCGATCAAACAGTATGTGATGACGCATGACTGGCCGGGCAATGTGCGCGAACTCGCCCACTTCGCCGAGCGCGTGGTGCTCGGCGTACTGAACGCGCCCGACGCAGGAGTCGCTTCCGGAGCCCAGGCAACACAAAGCCTGCCGGAAAGAATGGAACACTTCGAAGCCCAACTTATCCGCGATGCGCTGCAAGCACATCAAGGCGATATCAAAGCCACGCTGGAAACGTTGGGCATTCCCCGCAAGACCTTCTACGACAAGTTGCAAAGGCATGGCATCGACCGGCAGCAATACCTGCCCAGCCCTTATCAATCGCAGCCCAATCCATAGACGCTACGGCGAACTGTACGACCCGTATCAATTACCACACCATCCGTCGCCGGCGCATAAAGGCAGGATTAATACCGCACCCATGCAAAACCCCCTCGCAGCGCCAGCTGCGAGGGGGTTTCTTTTAATCAATGCTTGATATCAATGGCCGACTCGTAAAACCGAATCGCCAAAGACAAAACCCCACAGGGTTACCTGTGGGGTTTTGCGGAATAAAAGCCTGACGATGACCTACTTTCACAGACGTCCGTCCACTATCATCGG
>NZ_JBIBIB010000004.1:0-815003 GCF_042957345.1 Achromobacter sp. NPDC008082 | reverse complement strand
AGCCTGAAACTATAACACAACTTTTGCAGATTATGCAACCGGCTTTTGCCTAATTTGCATCCTATCTTGCAACCCGCCGCTTTTGCTTTCGCACTCGCTTTGGCCCTGCATTCAGGGGCTGGTTACTGCTCAGGTGGCTAGCAATTCGATCCGGGTAAACCCTTAATCTTCATCACCAGCCAAGCCCAAGACTATAGCACGATTTTTGCAGATTGCGCAACTGGCTTTTGCCTGATTTGCTGCAATCCTTGCAATAACCGCTTAGCTTTCATTTCTGATCGCTTGGCGGCAGACCTAGCCTGTTTCCCCTTCTGGAGACTTCTGCTCGGCCTGTTGCGCTTGCCTTGTCTTCGCGGCTCAAAACTGTCTGAACTGCGAAGGAGCGAGACTATAGCACGGAAAATTTCCGTGTGCGGCCAAGATGACACCCTTTTTGCAGAAAGATGAAGTTTTCAGGGGACACACCCGGCTGCCACCGGCAACCCCTCCCGCGCCGTCTATTCGCAGCCCCTCCGTGACGGGCGGCACGCGAACGTTTACTCGGTGTTCCTCCCTACTCTATCTACTCTATATAGGAGGGCGCTAAGAATAAGTACGCCCCCACTTGGAAGTTGGCGCTACTCCGCCGCCAGGACGCATCCTTTGGCCTCGCTTTCTAGCCCCTCTATATATAGAGAGCACAAAAACCCCTCACAGCCTGAGCTCGGTGGTCTCCTTGATCTGCTGCAGCGCGAAGAAGGACCGCATGTCGATGACCGCCGGGTGGCGCATCAACGTATCCATCGCGAACTTGGAGAAATGCGCCAAGTCGGCCACTTGGATACGCAACAGGTAGTCCATATCACCCGACATGGCATAGCACTCAACCACTTCCGGCCAAAGCTGCACGTCTCGGGCAAAGTCGCTCATGGGCGCATGACTGGAGCCGCTATGTTTGTTCAGTCGGATGTTCACGTAGGCAAGCAACCCCAGGCCGACCTTTTCTGCGTCGATCAATGCCACGTACTTCTTGATGAAGCCCTTCTCTTCCAGGCGGCGAACGCGGCGCAAGCAAGGGCTAGGTGATAGCGAAACCCGGTCGGCCAGCTCCTGGTTACTGAGCCTGCCATCCCTCTGCAATTCAGCCAAAATCCTTAGATCTGTCCTATCCAGCTCTATGTCAGACATTTTTAGCCCCAAATTATTTATTGACGGCAATATTATTGCTCAATGGCGCATGTATTGAGCCATCTTTGCAATTGTCTGCCTGAGCTTCCTTCCTACAATCTCCGTCTAGACTTGAAGAACAAGTCGTCCTGAAAAATGATGCAAGGGAGCAGACCTATGAGCAGCGCTTTCCAACCCTGGGACAACCCGATGGGCACCGCCGGGTTCGAATTCATCGAGTACGCCGCGCCGGACCCCGCCGCGCTGCGCAAGGTGTTCGAGCTGCTGGGCTTCAAAGCCATCGCCAAACATCGCCACAAGGATGTGACGCTCTACCGCCAAGGCGGCGTCAACTTCCTGATCAATGCCGAACCAGATTCCTTCGCTCAACGTTTCGCGCGTCTGCATGGCCCGTCGATCTGTGCGATTGGCTTCCGCGTGCAAGACGCCAATGCTGCGTACAAGCGCGCGCTGGAACTGGGCGCCTGGGGCTTCGACTCGCATAGCGGTCCGATGGAGCTGAACATTCCCGCCATCAAGGGTATTGGCGATTCGCTGATCTATCTGGTTGACCGCTGGACAGGCAAGGAAGGCCACGGCGGTATCGGCGATATCAGCATCTATGACGTCGACTTCGTGCCGGTGGACCCGGGCAACGCGCAAGCTGACTTGAACCATCGCGGCGCCGGCTTGACGCTGGTGGACCACTTGACGCACAACGTCCACAAGGGCCGCATGGCCGAGTGGTCGGAGTTCTACGAACGCCTGTTCAATTTCCGCGAAGTGCGCTATTTCGATATCGAAGGCAAGGTAACAGGCGTCAAGTCCAAGGCCATGACCTCGCCGTGCGGCAACATCCGCATTCCGATCAACGAAGAAGGCACGGAAGAGAAAGGCCAGATCCAGGAGTATCTGGACTTGTACCGCGGCGAAGGCATTCAGCACATCGCCATGGCCACGGATGACATTTACAGCACGATTGAAGCCCTGCGCGAATCGGGCGTGGTGTTCCTGGATACGCCGGAAACCTACTACGAACTGCTGGACCGCCGCTTGCCCAACCACGGCGAAGACGTGGCGCGCCTGCAGAAGAACCGCATCCTGCTGGATGGCGCCCCCGGCGGCGGACTGCTCTTGCAGATCTTCACCGAAAATCAGATCGGGCCGATCTTCTTCGAGATCATCCAGCGCAAGGGCAACGACGGCTTTGGTGAAGGCAACTTCAAAGCGCTGTTCGAATCGATCGAGCTGGACCAGATGCGCCGCGGCGTTGTGAAGACGGTCGAGTAAGCACTTCCCCCGCCAGCGCCCGGTGCTTAAGTATCGGCGCTGGCTTTGAGGCCTCACCTGGTGGTGAGGTTTTTTTTGCCCGCTCGAAACCGAACGGGCAAAACGGGCTTAACGCTTCAGGCGGTCCTGGAACTGCTTGCGGAACTTCGCGACCTTGGGCGCGATCACGAACTGGCAATAGCCCTGTTCGGGATGCAGCGCGAAGTAGTTGCTGTGATAGTCCTCGGCCTGCCAGAACGTGGCGGGCGCCAGCAGCTTCGTGACGATGGGCGCGTCGTAAACCTGTTGCGCCTCGACTTCGGCAATGACGGCTTGCGCTTGCTCGCGCTGGGACTCGTTCTGCCAGAAGATTGCCGATTCGTACTGCGGGCCGATGTCATTGCCTTGGCGCCCCGGCGTGGTGGGGTCGTGCGTAGCGAAGAAGACACGCAGCAAATCGCTGAACGACAACTCGGCGGGATCGAATTCCACACGGGCGACTTCGATGTGGCCGGTGTCCTTGCCGCACACCTGTTCGTAGCTGGGGTTGTCGACGTGTCCGCCGCTGTAGCCGGGCAGCACGCTTTTGACGCCCCGCAGATCAGTGAAGACCGCTTCGACGCACCAGAAGCAGCCGCCGCCAAGAACGGCGACTTCGTTGCCCGGAGAGGGTTGTTCTGCCATGACGATTCCTTTCTAGTAGTCGGCCGCTACTTGCGGCCGGCGCCCCGGCTTCGTGCGCGGGGCATAGAGAATAAGGCTACTGCTTGGGCGGCGCCAGCGACAAGATCCATTCGGCCAACAGGCGGGCGTCTTCCTGGCTGACGTGCGTCTGCGCGGGCATGGGTACAGCGCCCCAGGCGCCGCGGCCGCCCCCGCGGATCTTGCCCGCCAGGTAGTCCACCATGGCGTCGCCTTGCCCTGCATAACGTTCCGCCACGCCCTTCAAGGGCGGACCCACGCGCTTGGTTTCCACTTGGTGGCAGGCCATACAGGCTTTGCTCTTGGCCAGATCCAGGCCAGTGGTTTGCGCGTGGACCGCGCCAGCGCTCATGACGCCGGCCACGGCCAGCCACACACTAATCTTCAAATGCATCGGTTACTGCCCCACGGCTCGCGGTGCTGGCGAGCTTGCCGAATTTGGCGAGCACACCGCGTGTATAACGCGGCTTGGGCGGGACCCAGGCCTGTCGACGAGCCGCCAGGTCTTCGTCGCTGATATTGAGCTGCAACAACAGCTTGTGGGCATCGATGGTAACCGAATCGCCCTCTTGAATCAGAGCGATCGGGCCGCCAACAAATGCTTCGGGTGCGACGTGTCCCACCACCATGCCCCAGGTGCCGCCGGAAAAGCGCCCGTCGGTAATCAGCCCAACCGTTTCACCCAAGCCCTGCCCCACCAGCGCAGAAGTGGGGGCCAGCATTTCGCGCATGCCGGGACCGCCCTTGGGGCCTTCATAGCGGATGACCACCACGTCGCCATCCTTGATCTGCTGGGCCATGATGGCCGTCATCGCGTCGTCTTCGGAATCAAAGACGCGCGCGGGGCCCGTCATGACGGGGTTCTTCAGCCCGGTAATCTTCGCCACACAGCCTTCTGGCGACAGATTCCCCTTGAGGATGGCCAGGTGCCCTTGCGGATACAGCGCGCGGTCGATCGGCATGATGACGTCCTGATCCGCACGCGGCGCGTCCGGCACGTGCGCCAGGGTTTCCGCAATGGTCTTGCCGCTGATCGTGATGCAATCGCCATGCAGCAGCCCTGCGTTGAGCAACAGCTTCATGACTTGGGGAATACCGCCCGCGCGATGCAGATCGGTGGCGACATACTTCCCCGAGGGCTTCAAATTGCACAGCACCGGCACACGTTTGCGGATGCGTTCGAAGTCATCAATCGTCCACGGCACTTCAGCCGCGTGCGCGATCGCCAGGAAGTGCAGCACGGCATTAGTGGAGCCGCCCGTGGCCATGATGACGGACACGGCGTTCTCGATGGACTCGCGCGTGATGATGTCGCGCGGCCGCAAGTTGCGTCTGACCGCGTCGACCAGCACGCGCGCCGATTCCGCAGCGGACACGACTTTTTCGTCGTCTTCGTTGGCCATCGTGCTGGAATACGGCAAGCTCATGCCCATGGCTTCGAAGGCGGAGCTCATGGTGTTGGCGGTGTACATGCCGCCACAGGAACCGGAGCCCGGGATCGCGCATTTCTCGATCTGCTTGAAGTCGGCTTCGGGCATGCGGCCCATCGTGTATTCGCCCACGGCTTCGAACACTGACACGATGGTCAGGTCATTGCCTTTGTAATGTCCGGGCTTGATGGTGCCGCCATAGACGTAGATGCCCGGCACGTTGGTGCGGGCCAGTGCGATCATGCCGCCCGGCATGTTTTTGTCGCAGCCGCCGATCACCACCACGCCGTCCATCCACTGGCCCTGCGCGGCGGTTTCAATACAGTCCGCAATGACTTCGCGCGAGACCAGCGAATACTTCATGCCCTCAGTGCCCATGGACATACCGTCTGAGATAGTCGGCGTACCGAACACCTGAGGATTGGCGCTGGAGGCGCGGATGGCGTCGATCGCGGCGTCGGCCAGACGCTGCAAGCCGCTGTTGCACGGGGTGATGGTGGAATGGCCATTGGCCACGCCGATCATCGGGTTGTCGAAGTCGGCTTCCTTGTAGCCCAGCGCGTAGTACATGGCGCGGTTGGGCGCGCGCGCGACGCCCTGGGTGATGTGGCGGGAACGTTCATTGTTCGGCATGGTCTGTCTCTCCTGTCGGCCGTCGGGGCGCGGACATGGCGAACGCACCCGGGAAGCTGGCTCGCTTGCATGCATGCGAATCTTCAGTGCTCGCCGGTTATTATCATTCAACTTTATTGTGTCGGGCAGAACATGCTGCAATATCCAAAATTCGACCCCGTAGCCTTGCAGATCGGGCCGCTGGCCATTCACTGGTACGGGCTGATGTATCTGGCGGGATTCGCCCTGGTGTACGTGCTGGGACGTCGCCGCATCACCAGCGGCCACACCACTTCACTGAATGTGAAGGATCTTGAAGACCTGATCTTCTATAGCGTGCTGGGCGTGGTGTTGGGCGGCCGGCTGGGCTATGTGCTGTTCTACAAGCCGTCTTATTACCTGGCCCATCCGCTGGAAGTCGCGTATTTGTGGCAAGGCGGGATGTCGTTCCATGGCGGTCTGATCGGTGTGATCGTCGTCATGCTGCTGTTCGCGCGCAAGAAGAAGCTGCCCTTTTTTGCAATCAGCGATTTCATTGCGCCGTTGATTCCGCTGGGCTTGGGATTCGGCCGCCTGGGCAACTTCATCAACGGCGAACTGTGGGGCCGCCCCACCGATGTGCCTTGGGCGATGGTGTTCCCGGACAGCGGCGACGGGCTGGCGCGCCATCCGTCTCAGCTGTATGAGCTGGGCCTGGAAGGCATTGTGCTGTTCGTGCTGCTGTGGTGGTTTTCGAGCAAGCCGCGTCCGCTGGGACAAGTGAGCGGGCTTTTCCTGATGGGATACGGAACGTTCCGCTTCCTGGTGGAGTTCACCCGCGAGCCCGACAACTTCCTGGGTCTGCTCGCGGGTGGTTTGAGCATGGGACAGTGGCTGTCCCTGCCGATGGTCGCCTTGGGCGCCATCATGTTCAGTCTTACTGCAAAACGATCGTCCCGTTGACGGCGATGCTGACCGTGACGTCTCCCGCTTCCAGCGGGACGTCCGGGCTGTAGCCGCCAGAGGCGTCCTTGGCCATGGCTGCGGCGCCCATCATGCGCGGCATCGGCATCGGGCCGCCCGAACCGCCAAGTTCCAACTTGGACAAGCGGTAGCCTGAAAAGCCGAACGCATTGGCTGCGGCCAGTGCGCGGTCTTTAAAAGCCTGCGCGGCTTCTTTCAGCAGCTTGCGTTCTTCGGCTTCGCGCGCTTCGCGCGACAGCGAGAAGCTGATGTTCGAAATGGCGGTCTTGTCCGACAGCTTGGATGCCAGCGCGGCGGCCGCTTCGAAGTCTTTCGATTCCAGAACGATTTCGCCCTGGCCGCGCCAAGAGCCGATCTTCCCCTTGCTATTGGTGTTCGGCCACACGTTATAGCCGCCGGTGCGAACCTCAACGCCCTTGGTGTCGCGCGCGCGCTTGATGGCGTCGTCCAGTGCGGCCGTCAACTTCTTGCCTGCGGCCGGCTGATCCGGCGCCTCGACTTCCGCTGACAGCGAAATGCGGACGGTGTCCTGCTTGACCTCGGACGACGCAGTCGCCTGCAGCGTCATTTCGGGTGAGCGGTTCGTGGACGATTCCGTGGCGGCTGGCGCGGTGGCGGGCGTTTGCGCATAGGCGGGTTGAACGGCGGCAATGGCGGCCACGGCTGCGCACGCTGCGCCGAGTTTCGTCAGCGAAAAAACAGGGTGTTTGAACATGGACTGGTCCTAGGAGGGAGGACTAAAGGAAAAAACCAGGGGGAGGAAGAGCGGAGGGAGAGATGAGGTGCCCGGCGCGGACCTGCGCTAATGGCAGGCCCGCTGGGTAAATGCCCCGCCTGTGCCGTCAAGGCCGGCATCTCGAACCCTAGGGTAAGAGGTGGTCGCGTTCCGCAGAGCGTCGGGTTCGTCTACGAGAGACGATCACTCCAGCTCTACACTCCCGCAACCATATGCCGAAAGCATAGGTTCAGAGAATGTATGGCCTAGTCACGAACACGGCAGGGACAAACTGAAAATTCTTGAATACTGCTTATGAACGTTAGAGCAGTTTTTCCTGACCCGACAAGGCGTCATCGAGTACTGCGTTCATGTCCTCAATTCTACGCTTGAAGTCGCCGACCGCCAAACCGCCTAACGGACCATCGGGCGCCTTCATGGCAAGAAGCTCGCCCGCGACCTGCAAAGCAGCCATCACGGCGATGCGTTCGTTGCTGGAAATCTTGCCTGTGCCTTGAATGCGCAACATCAGTTGATCGACGTGGCGCACGGCGGCCATCAGCGTGGGCTTCTCTTCAGCGGAGCAGGCCAGGGAATAGTCGCGCCCCAGGATGGTGACATCTACGCGTTCCATTAGTGTTGCTCTCCAGACGGTGCGCCCGGCAGACGGGCCAGCACGGCGTCGATGCGCTCGCGGGCTGCGGCGGCGGCCACGCGCAAGCGCTGTAATTCGGTGTCGCGGGATTGCAGGTTGCCCTGCAACTCGGTTTCTCGTGCCGAGAAACGCGATTCAAGCGATTGACGTTCGGTGGTTTCGCGAGCGAGCTGTTCACGCAAGGCGACTTCGGCCTGCTGTGCCTGCTCGAGCATCGCGGTGACCGCGCCGTCGTGATCTTGAAGCTTGCTTTGCAGCGTGACGATTTCAGCCTCGCGCTCGGCAGCGCGCTGCTTGAGCACGCGCTGCTCAGCTTCGAAGTCATTCAGGCGGAGGCGCAACGCGTCACGCTCTGCGTGGAGTTGGCGGGTGCGTTGCACCAGTTGCCCGATTCGGGCGGCGAGTTGGTCTAGATCTTGCAGCATGGGCGCTATCGTAAACCATCCTGAGTTGAACCGGGCCTCTTCACGCAAGGTGAGAAACCCGGCAATATTCAGTAGGAAATACGGTTGTGATTTGGGCGCCGCGAGACTACCCGATTCCGGCCCCAGAAGAAAAGTCCCCCCTCCTCCAAATTCCCCGCATCCGGCCGATCTGGCTTTCGCATTTCTTTCTATAAACTTTCACTTAGCTTTCAAAAAACCCTCAAACCGGTTGCGCGGTTACATCTGGGGGTCGGGAGTTCCCGAATTCTAGGGAAAACCCCAGCCTTTCACCGAGCTTACAGGGTTTGCAGCGTGGCAGGCGTCCATTACCATTCGCCCTTTCAAGAAACCACGCCGTCGCTTTCAGAATAACTAATGGCACCCCGAAGTGCCTTTTTTGTGCCTGTCACTCGCCTTTCGGCGAGTCCCATCCGGCTACAAACTTTTTTATCTACATGCTGTAAACAGGAGCCAACCAATCATGCAGCTACGCAATCGACAGGACTTCTGGTCTGGGGTGATGTTCATCGCCCTTGGACTGGGATTCGCCTGGCAAGCCAGCAGCTACCAAATGGGTACTGCCGCCCGAATGGGCCCAGGGTACTTTCCTTTCTGGCTAGGCATTGTTCTGGCTTTGCTGGGCGCCATCGTGCTGCTTGGCTCGATGTCCAAGAAAGCCCACGAGACGCACGTTGACAAGTTCGACTGGCGCATCGTGTTCCTGGTGGTCGGATCGGTCGTTCTGTACGGCCTGGTTCTGAAACTGCTGGGCATCTATATCTCGGTGTTCATTCTGGTTGTTGTCAGCAGCCTGGCCAGCCACGAGTTCAGCCTGAAGGTCGCCGTCGCCAACGCGATCTTCCTGGTGATCTTCTCGTATCTGGCATTCGTCAAGGGGCTGGGGCTGATCTTCCCGCTGTGGCCGTCCTTTCTGGGCATGAACTAAGGAGCAACCGGTCATGGAATTGTTTGACAACCTGATGTTGGGCTTCTCGGTGGCGTTTACGCCCGAGAACCTGCTTTACGCACTGCTGGGCTGCATCCTGGGTACGCTGATTGGCGTGCTGCCGGGTATTGGCCCCGTCCCGACCATTGCAATGCTGCTTCCGATCACGTACGTGCTGCCCCCGGTGGCCGGCCTGATCATGTTGGCGGGTATTTACTACGGCGCCCAATACGGTGGCTCCACGACGGCAATTCTTGTGGCGCTGCCAGGAGAAACGTCCGCGGTGGTGACCGTGCTGGACGGTCACCAGATGGCCCGTAATGGCCGTGCTGGCGCCGCCCTGGCTATCGCCGCTCTGGGTTCGTTCTTCGCGGGTTGCGTGGCCACGCTGCTGCTCGCCGCGTTTGCGCCCCCGCTGGCTGAAGTCGCCTTCAAGTTCGGTCCGGCCGAGTACTTCTCGCTGATGTGCCTGGGCCTGGTTGGCGCCGTGGTGCTGGCTTCGGGCTCGCTGCCCAAGGCTATCGCGATGATCATCCTGGGTCTGTTGCTGGGCATGGTCGGTACCGACGTGAACTCGGGCGTTGCCCGCTTTGACTTCGGCGTGCCGGAACTGCAAGACGGTATCGACTTCGCCATCGTGGCCATGGGCGTGTTCGGCTTTGCCGAAATCATGACCAACCTCGAGCAGAAGGAAAACCGCGTCGACATCACCGACAAGATCGGCTCGCTGTACCCGAACAAGCAGGAATTCAAGGAATCGTACCCGGCAGTGCTGCGTGGTACGGCTCTGGGTTCGGCCCTGGGTATCTTGCCGGGCGGTGGCGCCGTGCTGTCGTCGTTCGCTTCCTACACGCTGGAAAAGAAGATCTCGAAAAATCCGGAACGCTTCGGCAAGGGCCACCCGGCCGGCCTGGCAGGCCCGGAATCGGCGAACAACGCTGCAGCCCAGACGTCGTTCATCCCGCTGCTGACGCTCGGTATCCCGGGTAACGCCGTGATGGCGCTGATGGTTGGCGCAATGACGATTCACAACATTCAGCCCGGCCCGCAAGTCATGACGAGCCACCCGGAGCTGTTCTGGGGCCTGATCGCCTCGATGTGGATCGGCAACCTGATGCTGGTGGTGCTGAACCTGCCGCTGATCGGCCTGTGGGTCAAGCTGCTGAAGGTGCCTTACCGCATCCTGTTCCCGGCGATTCTCGTGTTCTGCACGATCGGTGTGTACTCACTGAACTACAACGCGTTCGACATCTTCACCACCGCCATGTTCGGTATCGTGGGCTACGTGTGGTCGAAGCTGAAGTGCGAAGGCGCGCCGCTGCTGCTGGGCCTGGTTCTGGGCCCCATGATGGAAGAAAACTTCCGCCGTGCCCTGCTGCTGTCGCGTGGCGACTTCACCACCTTCGTGACGCGTCCGCTGTCGGCTTCCCTGCTGGCTGTGGCTGTGTTCCTGGTGATCCTGGTGGCGCTGCCCGCCATTCGCAAGAAGCGCGAAGAGACTTTCGTCGAAGAAGATTAAAGCCCGACGTGCCGTCCTTGCGGCGGCAGTCCCGCTTTCAAAAACCCCCGGCCCGTCCGGGGGTTTTTCTTTGTGCGCGACAGACGCACGCTCCGGCAAAAGCTACCAATAAATTCAACACATTACGGGCTGTACGAGATTCCGATTTATCTACGGTAAGCTACGGGTTTACCCCCACGCGATGATTCGGCATGAATTTCGACTGGCACAACCCCTACTCCACCACCCGGACTCCGGTGTTCGCCCGCAACGTGGTCGCCACTTCGCAACCCCTGGCCGCCCAGGCGGGATTGCGGGTGCTTGCGCAAGGCGGTAACGCCGTGGACGCCGCCATCGCCGCTGCCGCGACGCTGGCATTGACCGAACCGGTCAGTAACGGACTGGGCTCCGATTGCTTCGCTATCGTCTGGGATGGTTCGAAGCTGCATGGATTGAACGCATCCGGCCCCGCCCCTGCCGCCTGGAACGTCGATTACTTCCGCCGCAAGCATCAAGGCGTGATACCGATGCGGGGTTGGGACAGCGTCACCGTGCCGGGTTGCGTGGGGGGATGGGCCGCATTGCATGAAAAATTGGGCGCGCTGGCGTTCGCCGACGTGCTGGCCCCCGCCATCGAATACGCTGAACGCGGCTACGCCGTGTCGCCCATGGTGCAAGAAAAATGGGCGGCGCAGGCCGACGTGCTGCATCCCCAGCCCGGGTTCGCCGATCACTTTCTGCCCCGAGGCCGCCCGCCCCACATCGGCGAACATTTCGTGCTGCAAGGCGCCGCGGCCACCCTCAAGCGGATTGCCGCAACCGGCGGACGTGATTTCTACGAAGGCGAAACCGCGCATAAGCTTGTGGCGCACGCGCAAGCCCACGACGCCGCACTGACGCTGGCCGACCTGCGGGACTACGCGCCGGAATGGGTCGCCCCCATCAGCCAGGCTTATCGCGGCCACACGCTGCATCAGATTCCGCCCAACGGCCAAGGCATCGCCGCGCTGATCGCCCTGGGCATCTTGCAGAACTTTGACCTGGCGGCTCGCCCGATCGACCACCCCGACACCCAGCACCTGCTGATCGAGGCCATGAAGCTGGCATTCGCCGATGTCTACGCCCATGTGGCCGACGCGCGCCATATGCGCATGACGCCCGAGCAGATGCTGCGCCCCGATTATCTGGCCGAGCGCGCGGGGCTGATCGACCCCAATGTGGCGCAGGCCTTCGCCTCTGGCCACGCGCCGCAGGGCGGCACGGTCTACCTGACCGCGGCCGACAAGCGCGGCATGATGGTGAGCTTCATCCAATCGAACTACATGGGCTTTGGCTCGGGCGTGGTGGTGCCGGGTACGGGGGTCAGCCTGCAAAATCGTGGACACTGCTTCAGCACCCAGCCCGATCACCCCAATGTGGTGGCGGGCGGCAAGCGGCCCTTCCACACGATCATCCCCGGGTTCCTGATGCGCAACGGCGCGCCAGTGATGAGCTTTGGCGTCATGGGCGGCAATATGCAGCCACAGGGGCAGGTGCAGACGCTCGTACGCATGCTGGACTACGGCCAGCAGCCACAGGCCGCCTGCGACGCGCCTCGCTGGAAATGGAACCATGGGCTGGCCGTGGACGCCGAACCCGGCCTTGCGCCTGCCGTGGCCCAAGGGCTGCGTGCGCGTGGCCATGTGCTGGAAGGCATCGACGACCCTTATATGGACTTCGGATCAGGCCAATTCATCTGGCGGCTGGGCGACCCCGCCGTGGACGGGTATGTCAGCGCCAGCGATAGCCGTCGAGATGGACTCGCCGCCGGCTTTTGATTGCGTTAAGGTTACTGTCCTCAGACTGACCTTACCTACCTAGCGTGGAGTCCCCTGCATGGCAACGATCGGTACCAAGAGCTACGACGCGGTCGTAGCACAGAAAGTCGCTTTTCTCGGCTTGGGCGTCATGGGCTTGCCCATGGCCGGCCACCTGGCCCGCGCCGGGCACGACGTGACCGTCTACAACCGCACGCCCGCGAAGGCGCAAGCCTGGGTTGCCGAGTTCGGTGGCCGCCATGCCGCAACGCCGCGTGAAGCCGTTGCCGGCGCACAAATCGTCTTCGCCTGCGTGGGCAATGACGATGACCTGCGTAGCGTGGTGCTGGGACCCGACGGCGCGTTCGCCGGCATGGCGCCGGGCGCCGTGTTCGTCGACCACACCACCGCGTCCGCCGATGTTGCGCGCGAACTCTACGCGCAAGCCAAGGGCCTGGGCCTGAATTTCGTGGACGCGCCTGTCTCGGGCGGACAGGCCGGCGCCGTCAATGGCGTGCTGACCATCATGTGCGGCGGCGAACAAGCCGTCTTCGACGCCATCAAGCCGGTGGCGCAGAGCTTTGGCCGTGCGGTCACGCTGGTGGGCGCATCGGGCGCGGGGCAACTGGCCAAGATGGTCAACCAGATCTGCATCGCCGGCCTCGTACAGGGCTTGTCCGAAGCCGTGGCCTTTGGCCAGGCGGCGGATCTGGACATGAAGCTGGTGCTGGACGTGATCAGCAAGGGCGCAGCGCAAAGCTGGCAGATGGAAAACCGGGGCGGCACCATGGTCGACGACAAGTTCGACTTCGGCTTCGCGGTGGATTGGATGCGCAAGGACCTGGGCCTGGTGCTGGCCGAGGCGCGCAACAACGGTGCCCGCGTGCCGGTAACGGCGCTGGTGGATCAGTTTTATGGCGACGTCCAAAAGATGGGCGGCGGCCGCTGGGATACGTCCAGCCTGATCAAACGTTTGCGCGACTGAACTCGGCGCGGCCCGACGTTCGCCGCATGCGAGCGGCCATGAAAAAGGCGAGCCCTGGGGCTCGCCTTTTTGCTTTTTGCTTTTTTGCCTTTTTATTTGTTTAGGCACGTCGGCCGCGCAAGGCCGCTATCGCGGCGCCTGCGGTGCGGTACCCGAGGTACCCGCGGTACCCGATTACGCGGCCAAGTCCGCTTCTACGGCATCCCGCAACACCGCGTCGATGCGTTGCTTGGCCAGCGTCACACCTTCCAGCGCGGCCACTTCGCCCATCGCCATGCCTTCGGCGGCGATGAACGTGACGTCGTTCATGCCCAGGAAGCCCAGCATCTGGCGCAGGTACGGCGTCATCGTGTCCGACGGCGTGCCTTCAGCCTTGCCGCCGCGTGCCGTCAGCACAAACACCTGTTTACCCTTGACGAGGCCTTCCGGCACGCCTTCGGGCGTATAACGGAACGTGACGCCGGCGCGCGCCAGGTAGTCCAGATAGCTCTTGAACTGGGCCGGCAGGTTGAAGTTGTAGACCGGCACGGCAAACACAATGCGGTCGGCTTCCATCACTTCCGCCACCAGCGTATCGCTGAGTTCAACGATGCGCTGTTGCTCAACGCTGCGAGCATCGGCCGGCGTGAACAGCGCGCCAGCGGTGTTGCCATCGAAGTAAGGAATGGGTTGCGCGCCGATGTCGCGCACCTTCACGGACGCGGCCGGGTTGGCGTTTTTGATGCGCGCAATCAGGTGATCGGCCAATTGCTTGCTGTTGGAACGGTCGCCGAGAATCGAGGAAAGGATAACGAGGGTCTTCATTGCAAATTTCTCCAGGGATGGCCCGCCTTGGGCGGGCGGCCAGGATCTGTCAGCGCCACGCCCAATGCTTGAAAGCGTTGTGGGCCAGGGCTTGACGCCGAATGGCGTTGGCAGATCCCGAATGCATGGCACCACTGTAGATCCGTTCATTGTTCGCATAAACCCGGGTATGATGAACTGTTCGTTCCAGGAATAGAACAATCATGCAAGATCTAAACGACCTCTACTATTTCTCTCAAGTCGTCGAGCAAGGCGGCTTCAGCGCTGCGGCCCGCGCGCTGGATATTCCCAAATCCCGATTGTCACGCCGGATTTCCCATCTGGAGGAAAGCCTGGGCGTGCGCCTCTTGCAACGCACGACACGCCGGCTGCGCCTGACCTCCGCGGGGGAACGCTATCTGCATTACTGCCGCGAGATGGCGGCTTCCGCGCGAGCCGCGGACGACGCCATGCGGCAATTGCAGTCAGAGCCTGCCGGCCCGGTCATCGTGAGTTGCCCGGTATCCATTGCGCAGGACGTGCTAGCGCCGCTGCTGCCGGAATTCCTGGATGCGTGGCCGGCGATATCGGTGCAGTTGCTGGTGACAAACCGGCGCGTGGACCTGATCCGCGAAGGCGTCGACCTGGCGCTGCGCGTGCGAACCAAGCTGGATACCGACGCAGAACTGGTCGTGCGTCATCTTGGCACCGCGCGTGGCACGCTCGTTGCCAGCCCCGGTTATCTGCAACGCCACGGCACGCCCGACACGCCGCAGGATCTGGCGTCGCACACGACGTTAAGCTTTTCCGATCCGCAAAACGAGGTGCGTTGGCCGTTGCGCAACGACAAGGGCGAAGAGGTGCAGATTGAGCTCAAGCCGCAGCTGTCCTGCAATGACTTCATCGTGCTGACGGAAGCAGCGGTACGCGGCCGCGGCATTGCGCTGCTGCCGTCGATTGCCACACAAGAGGAATTGCGCCGCGGCCAGTTGGTGCCGGTGCTGCCCCAATGGCAATCACCGGAGGGCATCGTGCATTGCATTTATCCGTCGCGGCGGGGCATGATGCCCGCCGTCCGGACCTTGCTGGATTTTCTGTCGCAACGGCTGCCATCGATGTACCAACGGCTGGAAAAGGCCGTCGCGCCCGTTGCCGCCGCAGCTCAATAACCGCGTGAGCGTTCGACGACACCGGTGATGGTTTCACCGCGCATCAGCTGCGCAACCTTGCCCGCGATTTGCGCGATGCTTTCATCACGCAAGGTGCGCGCCGCGATATGCGGCGTGACATGAACGCGCGGGTCGCGCCAGAACGGGTGGTCTTGAGGCAAGGGTTCAGTATGGAATACGTCGAGCGTGGCGCCCGCGATCTCGCCCTCTTCCAGCATCGTTACCAGATCGTCTTCCACCAGATGCTCGCCGCGGCCGACGTTGACCAGGTGCGCATTGGGCAGCAGCTGAGACAGCGTGTCGCGGTTCAGAATGCCGCGCGTATCGGGCGTTAGCGGCAGCACGTTCACCAGGAAGCGCGTACGAGCCAGGAACGCCGGCAGCGCGGCTTCGCCAGCAAAGGATTCGACGCCGGGAATATCGCGCGGCGAACGCGACCACCCTGCAACCGGATAACCAAATTCAGCCAGCGTCTGCGCCACGCGCGCGCCAACCTGACCCAGCCCCAGCACGCCCACGGGCCAATCCGATTGCGCCGTGCCTTCACGCGTATCCCAATGCTGACGGGCCTGCGCCTGATCGAACGCTTCAAAATCGCGAGACACACGCAACAACGCATACAAGGCGTACTCGGCCATCTGCACCGACATGCCCGCGTCTTCCAGGCGCACGATGCGCACGTGCTCAGGGATTTCCGGCATCTTCAACAACGCATCAACGCCCGCACCAAGGTTGAACAGGGTCGTGATGCCCGTCTCGTGCTTGAACAGCTCCGCCGGCGGCCGCCAGACCAGGGCGACTTCCGCGCCCGAAGGCGGGCCGTCAGGGTTCCATACCGAAATACGGCAACCGGGCATGGAGGCTTCCAGGCGCGGCACCCAGACGTCGGGATCGTGGTGGGGGCAGGCAAAGAGAATGTGCATGGTGTCGGGTTCAGGGCTTTCGGAAACCTCAAGCATGCAGGATGGCGACCCACAAATCAAACGGCCCGGCATGAAGCCGGGCCGTTGTCACGCAAGCATGAGTGCCGCGTGGGAAGTACCGCGTGGCAGGCGCCGCTTAAACCGTTTGCGGAACTTCAGGCTTGTTCTTACCTTTGCCCTTGCCGCGGCGCAGGAACGCCCACACTTGCAGCCCGATCAGCAAGGCGCTGGCGCCGATGAACCACGCGCTGATCGGACGTTGCACGAACACCGCCAGATCACCGCGCGACAACAGCAGCGCGCGGCGGAAGTTTTCTTCCACCATCGGCCCCAGCACGAAACCAAGCAGGATGGGGGCCACCGAAAACTCCAGCGTCATCAAGACGGCGCCGATCACACCGAAGGCCAGCACTTCCCAAATCTGGAAGAGGCTGTTCTGCGTGCTGTACACGCCCACCGCGATGAAGAACAACGCAGACGGGAACAGATAGCGGTACGGCACTTGCAGCAGCTTGACCCACACACCGATCAGCGGCACGTTCAGCACCATCAGCAGCACGTTACCCACCCAGAAGCTGGCGATCAGGCCCCAGAAGATGTCCGGATGCTCGGTGATCAGCTGCGGGCCAGGCTGAATGCCCTGGATCAAGAGCGCCCCCAGAATCAGCGCCATCACCGCGTCGCCGGGAATGCCCAGGCTCATCGTGGGGATGAAGTCGACCTGCGTCTTCGAGTGCGACGACGCTTCCGGCGAGGCCACGCCTGCGATCATGCCGGTGCCGAATTTTTCGGGCGTCTTCGAGATCTTGCGTTCCAGCGCGTAGGCCACGAACGTGGTGATGGTCGGGCCGGTGCCGGGCATGGCGCCGAACAACGTGCCCACGGCGGTGCCGCGCACCATGGGCCAGAACGCCGTCTTCAATTCCTGCTTCGTCGGCCGCATGTCGCGAATGCGCAGCTTGGCGCCGCTGCCGATGATGGTCATGCGGTTCACGCTCATCAGGAAGTCGGCCACGCCGAACAGACCCATCGAGATCGCCACCAGCTCCAGGCCGTCGGACAAGTCCAGCAAGCCGAACGAGAAACGGATGGTGCCGGTGTTCACGTCCGTGCCCACCACGCCGCACATCAGGCCAAAGAGCGTCATCGCCACGCCCTTGAGCGGCGAGCCGCGCGACATCGTTGCGCCCGCCAGCAAGCCCAGCAACATGATCGAGAAGATCTCGGTCGGGCCGAACTTGAACGCCACTTCGACCAGCAAAGGCGACGCGAAGATCATGACGATGATGCCGACCGATGCCGCGAAGAACGAGCAGATCATCGTGATGCCCAGCGCCGTTCCTCCCTTGCCTTGTTTGGTCAATGGATAACCATCCAGGCAGGTGACCGCGTGCGGCGGATGCGAAGGCAAGTTGAGCAGAATCGCGCCGATGGCGCCGCCGTATTGCGAACCGTAGAAAATACCGGCGAGCATCAGAATGGCAGGCACGGGCTGCATGACGTAGGTCAGCGGCAGCAGAATCGAAATGGCCGACAAGGCGCCCATGCCGGGCAGCACGCCAATGAGGTTACCCACCAGCACGCCAAAGAACGACCACATCAGGTTGTGCCACTGGAACGCGACACCGAAGCCGTACCAAAGGTCCATCAAAGATTGAGAGATCATGGCGCTTCAACCCCAACGAAACAGCGGCAGCTGCAGTTGCAGCGCCCACCAGAACACGACGACTGCAATCGCGGACATCGCGATCGACAGCAGAATGGCTTGCTTGATGGTGTTCTTGCGATCACCCAATGCCGAGATGAAGACGATGGCGAACGTCGCCGGCAGCAGGCCGCCGTAATGGCCCAGCAGCAAGAAGGCCAGAATGCCCAGCAAGATGCAGATGCTGCCGCGCATGTCCGGCATGCCGTGCGGATGGCCTTCAGCCGGTGCGGGCGTGGACGGTTCGGCCGACCGCGCAGAGATCGCGATCAGTACGCCCGTCAGCGCCAGCAAGCCGCCTAGTGCGGCGGGAAAAAACCCTGGGCCCATGTGGCTCAGCGACCCGATGTGATAGTCGGTGCCGCCGTATATCGCCCCCAACCCGATCAGGACCATCAGCGCGCCGCCGTAATAGTCCTTTCTGTTGATATTTTTTTGCACTTCCATCCTCCTTCCTGGTGCAGGACCGTGCCGGCCCTTGATGCGGCGCTCGACACGAGCCTCGCCCGGCCCTTTCACAACGAGCCGGAGCGCAGATTAAGGAGGAAAGCTGCTAATCCGCTTTCTATGCGCTGTCGCATTCCTGAATTCAGGGGTTATCCCTGAGTGGATACGGCATAAGAAAGGGGGAAAAGAGAAAAAAATTTGAAAGCCGAGGGCTGAAAGCGGCAAGGTTGCCTGCTTTGATGGGTGGCTTATTGACTGCTTTGATGCCTGGCTTATTGACTGGTTTGATGGCTGCTTTGATGCCTGCTTCGAGACTCGCTTCGAAGCCTGCCTTGATGCTCGCTCTACTACTCGCTTTACTGCTCGCCTTTCAGCTCGACATCAAGCGGCCGCGGGTACTGCGACACCGTCGGCGCCAGCGGCAGCCACAGCACCGACGCCAGGCCGACGCCGCCTTGCGCATTGGGTTCGCCATCGCGCAGTTCAATGTCGCCATCATTTCGGCGCGCATAGGCGCGCGCGATGGCCAAGCCCAGCCCAGACCCGCTGGACGCAACCGGTTTATCCGTACCCACGCGTTCGAAACGGGCAAATGCCCGGCCGCGCAACTCGGGGTCCAGACCCGGGCCGTTGTCAGACACCGATACCTCGGCGCGGCTTTCCAGCCGGCTGACCGACACGGTGATGCGCGCCCCAACCGGCGCGTAGTGAATGGCGTTGTGCACCAGATTAGACAGGGCCTCGTGCAGCTCGGCCTCGTTGCCCGATACCGGCGCGGCCACTTCCAGCCCCGCTTCCGACACCGCCTGCACCCAGCCCAGATCCTGTTGTTTCTCGTGCGCCAGCGGCAAGTACTGAAGCACGACTTCGCGCGACACGGCATTCATGTCGAGCAATTGGCGCGGCAACTGATCCGCCTGATTGGCGTGCGCCAAGGACAGCAGCTGTTCGGTCAGGCGGCG
Organism: Achromobacter sp. NPDC008082; assembly: GCF_042957345.1. NCBI lineage: Bacteria > Pseudomonadati > Pseudomonadota > Betaproteobacteria > Burkholderiales > Alcaligenaceae > Achromobacter > Achromobacter sp. NPDC008082. The sequence goes on along the minus strand of NZ_JBIBIB010000004.1, from coordinate 795,872 downwards.
CGTGCGGCCCAGCTGGTCCACAATGGCGCGCAGCCCTTCGCGGGTACGCGCCGGGTCGCGCTCACGCAGCGCGTACTGCGCCTGCGTCAACATGATGGCCAGCGGCGTGCGCAGCTGATGCGATGCGTCGGCCAGAAAATGCGACTGCTCGTCCAGCACGCGGCGGTAGCGGGCAATGTGGTGATTGACGGCGTCGACCAGCGGCGACACCTCGCTAGGCACGCGCGACGCGTCCAGCGGCGTCAGGTCGTCAGGACGGCGATTGCGAATATCGGCACGCAAACGGCGCAATGGCTTCAACGCCCACGACACCCCCCACCAGACCAGTAAGACTACCAGCGCCAGCATGCGCGCATCACGCAGAATTTCCTGGCGCCGCGCATTGTTCTCGGCTTCGATCCGCTTACCCGTGCTTTCCGCCACTACGACCAGCACCTGACGATGCTGGCCCTGGTAATAGAGATCGCGCACCACCGACACGACGCGCACCGGATCGTTGCGATAGACGCCGTCGTAGAAGATGGGCTGGCCGTTGGAACGCGGCCAGGTCGGCGGGCGTGGCATTTCGGGCATGCCCAAGAGTGTCTTGCCCTGGTCCGCCGGCACGGGCGAACCGTCCGGCAGCGGGGGATCAATCTGTTCAATGCGGAAATACTTGCGCAGGCCCGCGCGAGATTCCAGCATCACCTGCGCATACAGCGGCGTGGCCACTTGCAGATTGCCGTCGGGCGTGAATTCCAGACTGCTTTCCAGCACGCGCGCAGGTTCCACCAAGGCGCTGTCATACGCCTCGTTGGTGATCTCGGACAGGGTGCGGTAGTCGTTCAGGCTGTCGATGACCAGCAATACCACCACGCCGGGCAGCAGCAGGATGATCAGCAGCGCGCGGATGCCGACACGCGGCAGCCCCGGAATCCGCAAGCTCACTTAGGATTCCGATTCCGCGGATTCGCTGGCCACGCTTTCCAGCATGTAGCCCAACCCGCGCACGGTCACGATGCGCACATCGCTGCCGGCGAGCTTCTTGCGCAGACGGTGCAGCACAACCTCGATGGCATCGGGGTTGGCTTCGCTGTCATGCGTGAAGACCTTGCCGAACAATTGCGACTTGTCCACGGGGTAGCCACTGCGGGTCAGCAACGCTGCCAGCGCCGCATGCTCGCGGGGCGTCAGGAACAGCAAGGAGCCGTCCAGCGTGAAGGCGCGGCTTTCGCTGTCGTACGAGAGCGAGCCGCATTGCAGGCGCGGATGCTGGCGGCCGCGGCTGCGGCGCACCAAGGCGGTCAACCGGGCTTCCAGTTCTTCCAATGCGAAAGGCTTGGTCAGGAAATCGTCCGCGCCCAGATTCAAGCCACGGACCCGATCCTGCAATGCGCCCTGGGCCGTCAGCAACAGCACGGGCGTGCGGTCGTCGCGGTTGCGCATTTCGCGCAAGACGACCAGCCCGTGCTTGTCGGGCAGGCGCAGGTCCATGACGATGGCGTCATATTCCGTGCCTGCCATAAATGCCTCGGCCGTGCGGGCGTCTGCCGCATGGTCCGGCACAAACCCGCTCTGAGCGAGCGCGCGCATCAACCAGGACGCCATGTCCCGTTCGTCTTCAACCAACAATATGCGCATGACCGTCCGTTCCTTCGGGCAAATTCTCTGCTGCCCGCTGCCCATGCACGCGCTGGCGCAGGTAGCGGGTTTCGTGATGACGCCGAAAGAGGATCGCCGACAACTCGTTCAACGCCTGGGTATAGACGTCACGCTTGAACTCGATTACGGCGTCCAGGGGCACCCAATACTGGCTCCAGCGCCAGGCATCGAATTCCGGATGCTGCGTCGCGCGCAAGCACACATCACTGTCACGTCCTACCAGGCGCAACAAGAACCAAATCTGTTTTTGTCCTTTATAGTGGCCACGCCACTCACGCCGGACGAAGTGATCGGGCACGTTATAACGTAACCAATCGCGTGTACGCCCCAAAATACGGACATGCTCGGGCTTCAAGCCCACCTCTTCATGGAGTTCGCGATACATGGCCTGCACCGGGCTTTCGCCATATTTGATGCCGCCCTGAGGGAACTGCCATGCATGTTCCCTGATACGCTTGCCCCAAAAGACCTCGTTTCGACTGTTGACGAGAATGATGCCGACATTGGGGCGGTAGCCTTCGCGGTCAAGCATGGGCCACCCCCACCGAATTCAATACAATTACGGTCGATTATACGTATCTGCTGCCACCTTTAAACATGCGCGCATCCAACTACCACATCAACACCCTCAAAGAAGCCCCTTCCGAAGCCGAAGTCGCCAGCCATCAGCTGATGACCCGGGCCGGGATGATCCGCAAACTCGCGGGCGGCATCTACACCTACATGCCCCTGGGCTTGAAGATCATCCGCAAGGTCGAGGCTATCGTCCGCGAGGAAATGAACGCCTCGGGCGCCATCGAGCTGCTGATGCCGGTGGTGCAACCCGCCGAACTCTGGCAGGAATCGGGCCGCTGGGAGCAGTACGGCGCTGAACTCTTGCGCATCAAAGACCGTCATCAGCGCGACTTCGTTCTGCAGCCCACGTCCGAAGAAGTCATCACGGACATCGCGCGCAACGAAATCCACAGCTACCGCCAGCTGCCGCTGAACTTCTATCACATTCAGACCAAGTTCCGCGACGAACGCCGTCCGCGCTTCGGCCTGATGCGCGGCCGCGAATTCACCATGAAGGATGCCTACTCCTTCGACCGTGACGAAGCCGGCGCGCTCAAGAGCTACGACAACATGTACGCCGCGTACATGCGGATTTTCGGTCGTCTGGGCCTGGAATTCCGCGCCGTGGCGGCCGATACGGGTTCCATTGGCGGCACGCGCAGCCATGAATTCCAGGTTATCGCCGACACCGGCGAAGACCTGCTGGTCTATAACGCCGACACCGACTACGCCGCCAACATCGAGCTGGCCGAAGCCGTGGCGCTGTACCCCACCCGCGCCGAACCCGCCCAAGCCATGGCCGACGTCGCCACCCCCGGCGCGGCCAAGTGCGAAGACGTGGCCAAGCTGCTGGGCCTGCCGCTGGAAAAGACCATCAAGTCGATCGTCCTGGCCACCGACGGCGACAAGGGCAAAGTCGACATCTGGCTGCTGCTCTTGCGCGGCGACCACGAACTGAACGAGATCAAGACGGGCAAGCTGCCGGGCCTGGCGGGCTTCCGCTTCGCCACCGAAAGCGAGATCGTCGAGTATTTCGGTTGCAAGCCTGGCTACCTGGGCCCGGTCAAAACGGCCAAGCCGGTGCACGTGATTGCCGACCGCACGGTCGCCAACATGGCTGATTTCGTCTGCGGCGCGAACAAGGAAGATTTCCACATCCAGGGCGTGAACTGGGGCCGCGACCTGCCCGAGCCCGAGCTCGTGGCCGATCTGCGCAACGTGGTCGCGGGCGACCCGTCGCCGGATGGCAAGGGCACGCTTTCCATTCAACGCGGTATCGAAGTGGGCCACGTTTTCTACCTGGGCAAGAAGTACTCCGAAGCCCTGAAAGCCACCTTCCTGGACGAAACCGGCAAGCCGGCGACGCTGGAAATGGGCTGCTACGGTATTGGCGTGACCCGTATCGTGGGCGCCGCCATCGAGCAGAACCACGACGCCCGCGGCATCATCTGGCCCCGCGCCATTGCCCCGTTCGAAGTGGTGATTTGCCCGGTGGGCTGGGGCAAAAGTGAAACGGTGCGTGACACCGCTCAGAAGCTCTATGAATCGCTGCTGGCGCGCGGCGTGGACGTCATCCTGGACGACCGCGATGCCCGCCCCGGGGTCATGTTCGCCGAGTGGGAATTGATTGGCGCCCCGCTGCGTGTAACAGTTGGAGAACGCGGCCTGAACGATGGTGTGGTGGAATTGCAAGCGCGTCGGGAAACCGAAGCGGCCAAGATTCCGGTAGAGTCCGCGCTTGAAGCGGTGCTGACGAAACTCGACACCCTCTAAACCCTAAAGTAGCTACGGACTTCCCGCGTCCCGACCCCGCTTCATTGCCTATCCGTACCGTGACCGATCCGAAGTCTGCCGAATCCCTCCTGCAAGTCCGTGTCTATTACGAAGACACGGATGCGGGCGGGGTGGTTTTCTACGCTAACTACTTGAAATTCCTGGAACGCGCACGCACCGAGTGGCTGCGCAACCTGGGAGTCAACCAGTCCAGCCTGGCCGCCAGCGAACAACGCTTATTTGTTGTCCGCTCCTTGGACATGTCCTACCGGAAACCGGCCAAGCTAGACGATTTGCTTACCATACGCAGCCGAATCACCAAACTCGGCCGCGCTTCGATACACTTCGCGCAGCGCGCGGAACGCGACGGGGAACTGCTTGCCGAAGGCAACATCCAAGTCTGCTGTGTCGACGCCATTCACATGCGGCCGGCGGAGTTGCCGGCTGACGTTCGCGCAAAACTGGAATTCATTCAGGAATAACCATGCAAGTCACCAACGACATGTCGTTGCTTTCGCTGATTTCGCACGCCAGCGTGCCGGTCCAGCTGATCATGCTGATGCTGTTGGGCATCTCGATCATGTCCTGGACCTACATTTTCGCCAAACGCCTGGCCATCAAGCGCGCGCATACCCAGACGCGCCGCTTTGAAGACGACTTCTGGTCGGGCGGCGACCTGTCCATGCTGCAACAGGCCGTGGCCTCGCGCCGTGATGAACAAGGCGCGCTCGCCCGCATCTTCGATGCCGGCATGACCGAATTCCTGAAGGCCCGCCGCGGCAACTCCGCCGGTGACGCCACTGCGCTGCTCGACGGCCCGCGCCGCGCCATGCGCGCCGCTTACCAGCGCGAAATGGATGCGCTGGAATCGCACCTGAACTTTCTGGCTTCGGCCGGTTCGGTGTCGCCGTACATCGGCCTGCTGGGTACGGTCTGGGGCATCATGCACGCCTTCATCGGCCTGTCGAACATGCAGCAAGCCACGCTGGCTTCGGTGGCGCCCGGTATCGCGGAAGCGCTGATCGCTACCGCCATTGGCCTGTTCGCCGCCATTCCTGCCGTGGTCGCCTATAACCGCTTCACGAATGACATCGACCGTATCTCGATCCGTTTCGACAGCTTCGTCGATGAGTTCCTGAACATTCTGCAACGGCAGGTGCGCTAATGCCCTCGGTAAGCTCACGCGGCAGGTCCGGCCGCCGCATGAAGGCCGACATCAACGTGGTGCCGTACATCGACGTGATGCTGGTGCTGCTGGTCATCTTCATGGTGACCGCGCCCCTGATCACGCCGGGCCTGATCCAGCTGCCCTCGGTTGGGGCGGCTTCGGACGTGCCCGTGAAGCCGCTGGAAGTCCAGATTTCGGAAGACGGCAAGATCGCCCTGCGCATGCGCGAACCCGGCGCAACCATGCAGGACATCGCGCGCCCCGAACTGGTGGCGCAAGTGCGTTCGCGCATTACCGCGGAAACGCCGGTGGTCATCGCCGCCGACGGCAAGGTGCCCTACGAGACGGTCGTGAAGGTGATGGACGAACTGCGCACCAACGGCATCACCCGCCTGGGCCTGCTGGTGGATCAGTCCGCCGCCGGCTCCTCCCAGCCCGCATCCGCGAAAAAACGCTAACGTGCCGCCTTCCGCCGGCATGTCCGGCACGCAACGCCCATGACGCCACCCATAATTCGACACCGCAGCGGCCCGCCAGCCACCCCGCCCAACAACGACAACCGGAATGCGCTCATTCTGGCTGTGGCGGTGCACTTGCTGCTGCTGGTCGCCTTGATCTTTGGTGTGAACTGGCGCACGGAGGCCCCCGGCCCCGTCGAGGTCCAACTCTGGGCCGACGGCAATTCGCCCGTCGCCCCGCCGCCCACGCCCCAGCCCGAACAACCCAAGCCGCAACCCAAGCCCGAGCCGAAGCCGGAGCCTGAAAAGACGCCCGAGCCGCCGCCACCGCCGCCGCCTCCCCCTCCTCCGCCCAAGCCGGAACCCCAGGTTCAGCCGAAGACCGAGGAAGTAGACCCTGAAATCGCCATTCAGGAAGCCAAGAAAAAGCGCGAGCAGGAAGAGAAGGCTCGCCAGGCGGCGGAAGCCAAGGAAAAGGCGCGCCTGGAAGAAGAACGCAAGCAGGCTGAACTGAAAGAGAAGAAGCGCCTGGAGCAAGAACGCCAGGCGGCGGAAAAGGCTGCCGCCGAGAAAGCGGCCGAGAAGGCTGCGGCTGAAAAGGCCGCTGCGGACAAAGCTGCCGCCGAGAAGGCCGCTGCCGACAAGGCCGCTGCTGAAAAGAAGGCCAAGGACGACGCCGCCAAGAAGGCTGCCGCTGAAAAGGCGGCTGCCGAAAAGGCTGCGGCAGAGAAGGCCGCCGCAGACAAGGCGGCGGCTGAAAAAGCCGCTGCCGAGAAGGCCGCTGCCGCGAAGAAGGCGGCTGCCGACAAGGCCTTGAAGGACGCTTTCCGCAATGACGCCCTGGGCGCCGCCGGCATCCCCGGTGGCACCGCCGACCGCAATCAGGCAGGCGGTGGACGCGATAACGGTTACGCCGCAAAGGTGCGCGCCTGCATCCTTCCGGGCGTGGCATATCAGCCTCCGCCGCGCGCCGGCAGCGCCAATCCGACGGCACAATACCGGGTACAGTTAGGCACTGACGGGAAGGTGAACGGCGTGTCGCTGACCGAATCGTCGGGCAATCCGGCATTCGACCGCGCGGTCGAAACCGGTATCCGCCGTTGCAACCCGTTCCCGAAGCCCTCCACGGGCGGCTACGACAAGTTCATTGACGTAGTGCACAAAATGTATGATTGACAGGAGATTGATGAATATGACTCCCGCTTATAGCCGACGAGGTTCGCTCCTCGCTCTCTGGCGATCGTATGGGCTCGGCTTGCTGATGCTCGCGCTCTGCCTGATGGCAGTGAAACCCGCCCATGCGCAATTGCGTGTTGATATTTCTGGCACTGGCGCGACGCAATATCCCGTCGCCATCGCCGATTTTGCCGTTGATGACACCCACGGCCGCGCCCTGGCAGAAGTGATCCGCGCCGACCTGACCCGCACGGGCCAGTTCCGCCTGATCAACGCCGCCGGCTCCGGCCTGAATGTCGACTCCCCCATCGCCCATGACGATTGGCGCGGTAAAGGCGCCGACTTCCTGGCTTATGGCAGCATCACCCGTGGCGCGGATGGCCGCTACGACGTGCGCTACCGCCTGGCCGACACGGTCAAGAAGGGCCAGCTCGATGGCGTGGCGTTCTCCGGCACCGAGCAGGAACTGCGCCGCGTCGCCCACCAGATCGCCGACCGCATCTACGAGAAGATCACCGGCGTTCGCGGCGTGTTCTCGACGCGCATCGCCTACGTGCTGAAGAAGGGCGCCACCTACGAACTGCAAGTGGCCGACGCTGACGGGCAAAACCCGCAAGTGGCCCTGCGTTCGCGTGAACCCATCATTTCGCCGTCCTGGTCGCCCGACGGCGCCAAGCTGGCCTATGTGAGCTTCGAGTCCGGCAAGCCGGTTGTCTACGTGCACACATTGGCGACCAGCGCCCGCGTTCCCGTCGCCAACTTCAAGGGCAACAACAGCGCCCCCGCCTGGTCGCCCGATGGCTCCAAGCTTGCCGTGGCGTTGACGCGTGATGGTTTGTCGCAAATTTACATCGTTGGCGCGTCCGACGGGTCGAATCCCAGCCGAGTTACGCGTTCTCCCGGGATTGACACCGAACCGACCTTTACGCCAGACGGTGCTTCCATTATCTTTACGAGTGACCGCAGCGGCGGGCCGCAAATCTACCAGACCGGCTCGACAGGTGGCGAAGCACGCCGCCTCACGTTTAATGGTGGTTACAACATATCACCCCGAATTTCCCCCGATGGATCGACGCTGCTGTACGTTGCAAGACGCGACGGCGCGTTTCGAATCGCGTCGTTGAACCTGTCCTCAGGCTCCGAATCCTTGATCACTGATGGTCGTGACGATCAGTCGCCAAGTTTCGCGCCGAATGGCATGCAAGTCCTTTACGCCGCTATCCAAAATGGCCGTAGCGTACTTGCGGGTGTCTCGAGCGATGGCCGCGTACGGCAGACGCTTTCGGTACTGAACGGGGAAATACGTGAACCGACTTGGGGCCCATTTACCCGATAACACGTGTGACTCTCTTTGCAAAGGAACTATCATGAAGTCGCGCATTGCCAAAAGCCTGACCATTGCCGCTCTGGCTGCCACTCTGGCAGCTTGCAGCTCCGTCCCTCTCGACGATAAAGCGGGTCAGGGCGGAGGCGCTGGCCAAGGATCTTCGGCCTCTGGCCAAATCCTTGATCCCTTTAACCCCCAAAGCATCCTGGCGCAACAGCGCTCGGTGTACTTTGATTTCGACAGCTACACCGTGTCGGACCAGTACCGCGGCTTGGTCGAAACCCACGCCCGCTACCTGGCTTCGCACCAGCAGCAGAAGGTCAAGATCGAAGGCAACACCGACGAACGCGGCGGTGCTGAGTACAACCTGGCCCTGGGCCAGCGTCGTGCAGACGCCGTGCGTCGCATGATGACCCTGCTGGGCGTCAGCGACAACCAGATCGAAACCATCAGCTTCGGTAAAGAAAAGCCGAAGTCGACGGGTACGTCGGAAGCCGACTTTGCTGAAAACCGCCGCGCCGATATCAACTATCTGCGTTAAGCTTTTCGCTTAGTCCAAGAGCCCTACCACGCGTCGGGACGGTCAGCCGGCCGTCCCGACGTTTGTTTTTATACCCGGGAATATTCATGCGCGATAACGTTCTGTCTCTGCGTCCTCTGATGGTGGCCACTGGCCTGGTGCTTGCGGCCCTGACGGCGCCCGCTCACGCTTTTTCCGATGACGAGGCTCGTAAGGCCATACTGGATTTGCGTCAGCAGGTTCAGCAGCAGAACGAGCAAAGCCAGCGCGCCAAGCTGCAATTGGCCGACCAGATTCAATCCCTGCAACAGGAAGTCGCCCAATTGCGCGACCAGCTGGAACTGGTGTCCCGCCAACAGCCCAGCGCCAAGCCGGGCGCACCCAGCGGCACGAACCCGCCGGGCACCGCTGCCGGCGACCCGCAAGAACAAGCCGCCTATGACGGCGCCATGGACCTGTTCCGCAAAGGCCAGTACAAGGACGCCGCCGAATCGCTGGCCGCCTTTACCGCGCTCTACCCGAACAGCCAACTGGCCCCCAGCGCACAGTTCTACCTGGGCAGCAGCCGCTACGGCATGAAGGACTTCAAGGGCGCCATCGAACAACTGACCGCCATGGTGCAGAAGTCGCCCGACAACGCGCGCGCACCCGACGCGCTGCTGATCATCGCCGGTGGCCAGATCGAACTGAACAACCGCGCCGGCGCCAAGGCGTCGTTGCAGCGCATCGTTCGCGACTACCCGAACTCGCCCGCGGCAAGCACGGCCAAGAGCCGCCTGCAACTGCTGCAGTAATGCGCCAAGCCGCTAGCGCGGTCAGCGCGTACCGGCACATCCTGCGCCGCCGCGCAGGGCTTATCGCCCTGCTGCTGGCGGCGATTTTCATGGCGCTGCTGATCGACTTCACCATCGGCCCAACGGGCCTGCCTTGGCGCGAGCTGTGGCGAACGTTGAGCGCGCCGGAAGCCGCGGACGCAACCTACCGCGTGATCGTGTGGGACATCCGCCTGCCTTCCGCCTTGATGGCCGCGCTGGTCGGCATGGCGTTGGGGCTGGCGGGCGCCGAAATGCAGACCATCCTGAACAACCCGCTGGCCAGCCCCTACACGCTGGGCGTGTCATCCGCCGCGGCCTTGGGCGCGTCGCTGGCGATTGTCTTGCAATTCGGCATTCCAGGCGTGCCCACCGGTTGGCTGATCGGGGGCAACGCCTTCGTGTTTGCGATCGTGGCGGCCTTGCTGCTGGACACCGTGGCCCGATGGAGCGGCATGAACACGTCGGGCGTCGTGCTGTTCGGCATTGCCATGGTGTTCACATTCAACGCGCTGGTGTCGCTGGTGCAGTTCCTGGCCAGCGCGGAAGCGTTGCAGAGCCTGGTGTTCTGGACCATGGGCAGCCTGGCGCGATCCAGCTGGACAAGCGTGGGCGTGATGGTTACGGCCATCGTGCTGACGCTGCCGGTGGCGATGCGCCAATCCTGGAAGCTTACCGCGCTGCGCTTGGGCGAAGACCGCGCCGCCAGTTTCGGCGTGGACGTGCGCCGGGTGCGCGTCGCGGCGCTGGCGCGCGTCAGCCTGCTATCGGCGCTGGCCGTGGCTTTTGTGGGCACGATCGGTTTCATCGGCTTGGTGGCGCCGCACATCGCACGCCGTCTGTTCGGTGAAGACCATCGCTTTTATCTGCCAGGCAGCGCGCTCGTGGGCGCGCTGATTTTGTCACTGGCTTCCGTCGTGTCGAAAAACATGGTGCCCGACGTGGTCGTGCCAGTGGGCATCGTGACGGCGTTGGTCGGCATACCCTTTTTCGTGGCGGTAGTGCTGCGCCGGCAACTGCCATGACGCACGGAGCCCCCCTGGATATCGACCAACTGAGCGCGGGCTATGGCCGCGAGGACGTGTTGCACGCGCTATCGATTCCGGCGTTGGCGGCGGGGGAAGTCACCGCCCTGCTCGGCCCGAATGGCAGCGGCAAATCCACCTTGCTCAAGGCGTTGGCGGGGCTCGTTCGTACCCGCCACGGCCGCGTCTTGTTAAACGGCCAGGACTTGAACCGGCTGGGCGTGGGTGAACGCGCCCAGCACATGGTTTATCTGCCGCAGAGCCTGCCGGCCGCCGTGCACCTGCGCGTCTTTGAATCGGTGCTGGTTGCGGCCAATGCCAGCCACAACGCGCTGGCGCCCCCCGCGGACATGGCCGCTATCGAGCGGCTGCTGGATCGGCTGGGCATCGCGCACCTGGCGATGCACTACCTGGATGCGCTGTCTGGCGGACAGAAGCAGCTGGTCGGGCTCGCGCAAGCGCTGATCCGCCATCCGCGGGTGCTGCTGCTGGACGAACCCCTGTCTGCCCTGGACTTGAATTACCAATTCCACGTGATGCGCCTGCTGAAACACGAAACGCAGGAACACGGGCTGATCAGCATCATCGTGCTGCACGACTTGAACGTGGCCTTACAGCACGCCGACCGCGCCGTGATGATTCAGGCAGGCCGGTTGCACGCGCAAGGCAAGCCGGCGGACGTCATCACGCCCGCGTCGCTTGCGGCCGTGTATGGGGTGCAAGCGCGGGTCGAGGCCTGCTCGCGCGGCTTGCGGCAAGTGCTGATCGACGGGCTGGACGAGCACCCGCGCTGAAGCAGGCGCCCCGCAGGCGCGGGGACTTGCGTGCTGGCTCAGTGGCAAAGACTCAGCCGCAGAGATTCCGCTGCTCAAACTCAAGGGGTGGCTTCAGGCGCGCTGGGCGACATCCACCACCGGCGCGCCGGTCATGTCCGCCAACTGCTGGGGGGTCAGATTGAACACGGCGTGCGGATGGCCGGCAGCGGCCCACAGGCTGTCGTAATTGAACAAGTCGGCGTCCAGCAACATCACCGGTTTGACGGCATGGCCGATGGGGCAGACGCCGCCAATCGCGTAACCCGTGTTGTCGCGCACGAACTTGGCGTCGGCCTTGGCCAGCGCGCCCACCTGCTCGGCCACCTTGGCCTCGTCCACGCGATTGGCGCCGCTGGCGATGACGAGCACCGGCGCATTGTCGGCGGCACGCCGGAAGATGATGGACTTCGCAATCTGCGCCACCTCACACCCTAGCCCCGCCGCGGCTTCCGCCGATGTCTTGCCGGTTTGCGGCAGGACCACGACAGGTTTGTCGTGGCCAATTTCCAGCAACAGGCGGGCCACGCGTTGGGCCGATTCGGGCAAGGCGGCAAGAGACTCTGGGGACATCGTGATGGACTCCGTGTAAGACTGCGAACGAGTTTATCAGCGGCGGCGCGCGCTGGCCTCACGCCGCGCCGGGCTAGAATGCGGACCTGGCTTTCCCCTTCCTGCCCCTCATGCGTTCCGAACCCGTCCTGCCCCTGCAAACCGCCCTGATCGGCGGCTACGCCATGTCCTACACCGAATACGGCAGCGGCGCGCCCATGGTGCTGGTGCACGGTTCCCTGTCTGACTGCCGCTACTGGAAGTCGCAGATGGCGCCGCTGGGCAAATCGTTCCGCGTGCTGGCGGTGTGCCTGCGCCGGTACTGGCCGGAATCCTGGGACGGCGAAGGCGATGGGTTTTCCATCGACCAGCACGCAGACGATGTGTTGGAATTCATCGATACGGTTGCAGGCGGCCCCGCCCATCTGGTGGGCCATTCGCGCGGCGGCCGCGTGGCCCTGGAAGTGGCCTTGCGCCAGCCCGATGCGCTGCGCAGCCTGACGCTGGCCGATCCCGGCCTGCCCTTGCCCGGTGGCGATGATGCGCGGGGCGGCTTTCGTCAGCGCGCCTTGGCGTTGATCCGGCAAGGCGAAATCGAGGAAGGCCTCGCGCTGTTCGTGGATACGGTGACAGGGCCCGACACCTGGCAGCGCATGGTGCCGTGGTTCAAAGAGATGGTGCGTGACAACGTTGGCACACTCTTTGGGCAGGCCGACGAAAAGCCGGAAACGTTGACGCCGCAACAGATCGCCACGCTGAAGCTGCCCACGTTGCTGATCGGCGGCGCGCTCAGCCCCGCGCCCTATCCTGCTGTGCTGGATGCGTTGTCGCAATGGCTGCCGCATGCGCACCGGGTGACGGTGGTGGGGTCGTCGCACGGCATGAACCTGGGCAATCCGCGCGCCTTCAATGGCGCGATCCAGGAATTCCTGGGGGGCTGAACGCCCCGGCGCTCACGGTTCGACCGAGGGCGTGTGCTTCAAGCGGCGCAGCACGAACGTTGACCGGCTGTGGCGCACGCCGCGCAATTTGTACAGGCGCTTGCGCAGGAATTCTTCGTAGCCTTCGGTGCCGGCCACGGCCACCTTGATCAGATAGTCATATTCGCCCGTGACGAGAAAGGCTTCGACCACTTCGGGCAGCCGGGTGATCTCTTCGCCGAACCGCGCCAGCGTCTCGTCGTCGTGATGCTCCAGCGTCACTTCGATCATCACCGTATCCGGCAAGCCCAGCGCTTTCTGGTTCAGCAGGGCCGCGTAGCCCTCAATCACCCCCGCCTCTTCCAACGCCTTCACGCGGTTCCAGCAGGGTGTGGGCGACAAGCCCACCTGCTCGGCCAGCTTCAGGTTCGTCAGCCGGCCATCCGAGCGCAGCGCGCGCAGGATCTTGCGGTCGGTATCGTCGATTTTTGGAGGCGTAGACATGGGCGGCGCACCTTCAAAGAGAATATCTCTGTAAAAATCAATTCTACAAGATAGATATTTTCCGGAAAGCGCCAAACTGGCGTGAATCAGGAAACCTATTTTGTTTCCCTGGTCGTAGACTTTCCAGCAAGACGGGCCTCTATCCCGCCCGTCAGATTTCGGCGCTTTCGCTGCGGCACAACCCGGCAGAAGCGCCGGCAGTTCCCACGCAGCAACCCGCGCGCCGATCCGCGCGGCTGGAAACCATGTCGCACGCAGCAGCAGTCCCCGCAAGAACCGGCCTGGGCCTATCCGGCGCCGCCATGCTTTTGACCGCCCCGGCGCTATTCGCCTCGAATATGGTCGCCGCCCGCTGGGCGCACGACGCCAGCCTTCCCCCTGTGTTCCTTGCCTTTGGCCGTTGGCTGCTGGCCTTGCTGATTCTGTTGCCCTTGGCCGCCCCCGCCTTGCGCACGCATCGCCGCGCGTTGTGGCGCGGCTTGCCTGCCCTGCTGCCGCTGGCCGTGCTGGGCATGGGCGTAGCCGTGGCGCCGCAATACATCGGCGCGCAGACCACCAGCGCCACCAATATCGCCCTGATCTTTTCGTGCAGCCCCATCCTGGTGGCGCTGCTGGAGGCGCTGATCTGGCGCAAGCCGCTGTCGGCCTTGCGTGCGGCCGGCCTGGCGTTGGCCTTGGGCGGCGTGCTGGTCGTGCTGTCGCGCGGAGATGCCCAGGCGTTGGCCCGCTTGGCGTTTGGTCAGGGCGACTTGTGGGTGCTGCTGGCCGCCACCGGCTGGGCGTTCTACACCGTGCTGCAAAAGCGGCTGCCCATGCCGGCCGTGCCGGCTAGCGCCCGGCTGGCGGTGATGATGCTGGGGGGTGTGCTGGCGCTGGCGCCCTTTGCTGGCATCGAAGCCGCGGCGGGCGCGACGCCCCCGTGGACCGATCCGCGGCTGGCGGCCGTGCTGCTGTTCCTGGCGGTGGTGCCCAGCCTGGGCGCGTACTACGTCTACGGGCGGCTGATCAGCCAGGCGGGGCCGGCCACGGCCGGGCTATCGATGTTTCTGGTGCCGGTGTACGCCGCGCTGCTCGCGTGGCCGTTGCTGGGCGAAGCCCCGCAGTTGTTCCACGCGTATGGCTTCGTGATGATCTTGATCGGCGTAAAACTGGCCTCGTCGCGCATGCGCGCAAACGAGGCCATGGTAGCGGCAACGGCTGCGGCGGCGGCCCCCACGGCCGCCCGCGCCTGACGCTGCCCGATCAGCGGCCCGAGCCTTGGGCCGCGATCACTTCCTGCGCCACTTGCCGCGGCGCTTCGGCGTAGTGCTTGAACTCCATCGTGTAGGTCGCACGCCCTTGGGTCAGCGACCGCAGCGATGTCGAATAGCCAAACATCTCGGCCAGCGGCACTTCGGCGCGTACTACCTTGCCGCCCCCGCCCGCAATGTCTTCCATGCCCTGCACCATGCCGCGCCGTGACGACAAGTCGCCCATGACGTTGCCTGTGAAGTCTTCCGGCGTTTCCACCTCGACCTGCATCATCGGCTCAAGCAGCACCGGGTCCGCGCGCCGCATGCCTTCCTTGAACGCCATCGAGCCCGCCATCTTGAAGGCGTTTTCGTTGGAGTCCACGTCGTGGTACGAACCGAAGAACAAGGTCGCCTTGATATCCACCACGGGATAGCCCGCCAGCACGCCATTGTTCAGCGATTCGCGGATGCCCTTGTCGACCGCCGGAATAAATTCGCGCGGCACCACGCCGCCCTTGATGGCGTCAACAAATTCATAGCCCTTGCCCGGCTCTTGCGGCTCAAGCTTCAGCACCACGTGGCCGTACTGGCCGCGCCCGCCCGACTGCTTGACGAACTTGCCTTCAACCTCGTTGCAGGCCTTGCGGATGGTTTCGCGATACGCCACTTGCGGCTTGCCCACCGTGGCTTCGACGTTGAACTCGCGCTTCATGCGGTCAACCAGAATTTCCAGGTGCAGCTCGCCCATGCCCGAGATGATGGTCTGGCCCGATTCCTCGTCGGTACGCACGCGGAATGACGGGTCTTCCTGCGCCAGCCGGTTCAAGGCGATGCCCATCTTTTCCTGGTCGGCCTTGGTCTTGGGTTCCACCGCCTGCGAGATCACGGGTTCGGGGAAGACCATGCGTTCAAGAATGATGATGTGCGCCGGATCAGATAGCGTGTCGCCGGTGGTGACGTCCTTGATGCCGACGGCCGCGGCGATATCACCCGCATACACCTCGGTGATCTCGCGCCGCTCGTTGGCGTGCATCTGCAGGATGCGGCCCAGCCGTTCCTTCTTGCCCTTGATCGGGTTGTAGACCGAGTCGCCGGATTTCACCACGCCGGAGTACACGCGGAAGAACACCAGTTGCCCGACAAACGGGTCCGTCATGATCTTGAACGCCAGCGCCGAGAACGGTTCGTTGTCGGTCGGATGACGTTCAATCTCGCGGTCGCGTTCGTCGTGGCCCTTGATGGCCGGCACATCCACCGGCGACGGCATGTAATCGATGACGGCGTCCAGCATCGCCTGCACGCCCTTGTTCTTGAACGCGCTGCCGCACAGCATGGGCACGATCTCGTTGGCGATGGTGCGCGTGCGCAAACCCAGCTTGATCTCGTCTTCCGTCAGGGTTTCGCCAGACAGGTATTTTTCAAGCAGGGTCTCGTTGGCTTCGGCCGCTTTCTCGACCATCTTGTCATGCCATTTCTGCGCTTCAGCCTGCAATTTTTCAGGGATGTCCACATACGTGAACTTCACGCCCTGGCTGGCGTCGTCCCACAAAATGGCCTTCATCTTGACCAGGTCGATCACGCCTTCGAAATGATCTTCGGCGCCGACCGGCAACTGGATCGGCACGGCGTCGCCCTTCAGGCGTTCGGCGATCTGGCGTTGCACGCGCAAGAAATCGGCGCCAACGCGGTCCATCTTGTTCACGAAGGCCAGGCGCGGCACCTTGTACTTGTTGGCCTGGCGCCAGACGGTTTCAGACTGCGGCTGCACGCCGCCCACGGCGTCATACACCATGACGGCGCCATCCAGCACGCGCATGGACCGTTCGACTTCAATGGTGAAGTCCACGTGGCCCGGGGTGTCGATGATGTTGATGCGGTGTTCGGGGTAGTTGCCCGCCATGCCTTTCCAGAAGGCGGTGGTGGCGGCCGACGTGATGGTGATGCCGCGTTCCTGCTCTTGCTCCATCCAGTCCATCACGGCGGCGCCGTCATGGACTTCGCCGATTTTGTGGGTGATGCCGGTGTAGAAGAGGATGCGTTCGGTGGTCGTCGTTTTGCCCGCGTCGATATGGGCGCTGATGCCAATATTGCGGTAAAGCTCGATACGCGTCTTGCGGGTCATGGCCTCTTCCTTGCAGTGAACCACTATGCAAAACGGCAAGCCCGACCGGGCGTTGCCGCGGCGGGCGCCATGCCGCGTGTCGTGATGGGGTGAAGCGTCACTGCGCCCGCACTGATGCGTAAATATTACGCGCCGCGCGTCAAGATACAAGCTTTGCCACTACCTTCGACAAGGGAACCTGCGCATCATTGGTTTGCCCCGGTCATACCGGCGTATGCCCAGCCCGGCGCGCGGCAAAAAAAAAAGCCCCTCCGAAGAGGGGCTGCTGCGTTGGCCTGCGGCCGCACGCTTACTTCTTTTCTTCCTTCACGCGATACACCAGCACGGCGGTGGTGGCCAGCGACAGCACCTTGGCGGTGACGCTGCCCAGCAGCAGGCGCGACAGGCCGCTACGGCCGTGGCTGCCGATGAAGATCAGGTCGCAGCCGGAGTCGGCCGCGGCTTGCACGATACCGTCGGCCACGTTGAAGTTCGACACGGCGCGCGCTTCGGATTTGACTCCGCCGGTGTCGGCGCGGTCGGTAATCTGTTTCAGGTACTTGTCGGCTTGTTCGGCCGATGCCTTTTCGTAGTCTTCGTCGGTGATGGCGTAGGCGGCAGCCATGCCGTCAAAACCGATCGTGGCCGCAAACGGTTGCGTCACGTAAAGGGCCACGACTTCGGCGCCAACCGAGCGTGCAAAGGAAATGCCCGCGTTGGCGGCTTGGGCCGACAGCGGCGAACCGTCGGTGGGAATCAGGATCTTCTTGAACATCTTGCCTGCTCCTGTTTGAGAGGAATCTTTATGCTACTGGAAACCCGTCAGGTTCACATCAAGCGAACCCTGCGGGCTTGATGCGCGTCAAACGCCGCGTCAGCCCAATTGCTGGGCGGCGGCGAACAAATTGGTGCAGCGGGTGCCAGTGCGGCAATAGGCCAGCACGGGGCCAGGCAGGGTCTTGAGCAGTTCGGCGAAGCGCACCACGTCGGAAACCGTCATGGCGCTGCCCACCACGGGCTGGTATTCGATCTTCAGGCCAGCGGCTTCGGCCGCCTTGGACACGTCGGCGGCGGTGGGCTGATCGGGGCCGCCTTCGAAGTCGGGGCGGTTGATGATGACGCTCTTGTAGCCGGCGGCGGCCACATCGGCCATGTCGTCAGGGCCCAGTTGCGGCGCGACGGCGAAGTTTTCGGTCAGGGGTTTGATCGGTGCGGACATGGCGGTTCCTTCAAATATTCAGCTGCGTATTATTGATTGTAGGAGCCGTTTTGCGCGAAGAGTTTTTCCAATTGGCTCCAGATTCCACGGTCATCCGCAATGGAAACCGAAAAGCGCAGCATCGTCGACGGCGCCTGCGACGGTGAAAACAGGGTGCCCGGGGCCAGCAGCAACCCCTGGTCAGCCGCTGCGCGCGCCAGCACTTCGGTGTCGCGGCCACAATCGGCCCAGACGAACATGCCCGCGTTCGGCTCGTGCGGCACGGTCAGGCCCAGCTTCAGCAGCCCTTTCAGGCACCGCTCCCGCGCGGCGTCCACCCGCGTCCGGACGCGTTCGATGTGGCGCCGGTACTGCCCTTCCATCAGCACCCGGTGGACGACGCGTTCGCCCAGTTCGGGCGAGGTCAGCCCGGCCAGCATTTTCAGGTCGGCCAGCTTTTGCAGGATCTCGGGGTTGGCGGCCACATAGCCCACACGCAGGCTCGCGGCCAGCATCTTGGAATAGCCGCTGACCAGGATGACGCGATTCAAGCGGTCGAGCACCGCCAGTTTCATGGCGCCGCCGGGGTGCAGTTCGCCGTAGGTATCGTCTTCGACCACCATGAAATCGTGGCGCTCGGCGATGCGCAGGATGTCGTAGGCGACACCCGCCGACAGCGTATGGCCCGTGGGGTTGTGCACGGCGCTGTTGATGATGAAAAGCTTGGGCTTGTGCTGCGCCGCCAGCTGTTCCAACAGGGCGATGTCGGGGCCATCCGGCCCACGCGGCACGCCGATCAGGCGCGCGCCGAACGCCGCCAGCCGGCCAAAGATCACGAACCACGCCGGGTCTTCCACCAGCACCGTGTCGCCGGGCTTCACCAAGTAACGGGCGACCAGGTCCAGGCCGTGGGTGACGCCATTGGTGGTCAACAGATTCAGTTCGGGGTGGGCCGGCACGCCGTCATTCTGCAAGGACGCGGCGATCTGCTGGCGTAGCGGCGCGAAGCCTTGGGGATGGCCATAGCTGACCAGGTTCGCCCGCACCGAGCGCCCCACCGCGCGCACGGCGGCCGCCACCATGTCGGGGTCCAGCCAATCGGCCGGCAGCAAGCCCGCGCCGCCCGGCATGCCCGGACCGGTGGTTTCGCGGAACATGCTGCGCAGCAGCCAGGCGATGTCTACGCGTGCGTTCGGCGACAAGGGGGAAGACGGAGCCGTCGCGACCGCCGCCAGCGGACCGCTGCGCGCGCGGACGAAAAAGCCTGCCCCGCGGCGGGACTGCACCAGCCCCCGGGCCACCAGCCGGTCATACGCCTCAACCACCGTGAAGCGGCTGACGCCAGACTGTTCGGCCATTTTGCGAATGGACGGCAGGCGGGTGCCGGGCCGCAACCCTTGTTCGTCGATGCGGCGCGCCAGGCCGTCGGCCAGTTGGCTGACAAGCGAGGCGTCGGCCTGGCGCACGGGCATCCAGGGCAAGGACGCTGCGGAAGAAGCGGTGGGAGAAGCGGCGGGAGAAGTGGCGGGATAAGACCCGGGGGAAGGAGCAACTGTCATGGGGAATCGACCAGGCCAGTGATTAAAGTGACATGTGAAAGTGTATCGGTACTGTACCGATAACTATGCGTAGAGTGACAGCAATACCGCAAGCCCGCAATAGCAGACGCTTCCGCCCCGCCTCTTTTCTCCGCAGCCTTCTCTTCCGCAGCCATCATGACGCGCTCATCGCTTTACCCTTCGGCCCAGACCGCACCGGCCACGCCGCCGTCCGTATGGGAGGGCTACGGCTATGGTCTTCTGGGAGTGCTGGTCTTTTCGCTGACGCTGCCCATGACGCGCCTGGCCGTCGCTGAACTGGCCCCATTGCTGGTGGGCCTGGGACGCGCCCTGGTGGCGGCGGTACCCGCGGTGGCGTTATTGTGGATCACACGCAGCCGGCTGCCGACGCGCGCTGAGTGGCCTGGCGTGATCCTGGCTGCGCTGGGCATTGTGGTGGGCTGGCCGCTGGCGTCGTCATTGGCCATGCAGACCGTGCCGTCCGCCAACGGCGCGGTGTTCAACGGGCTGCTGCCGCTATCGACGGCCGCGTTCGCAGCCCTGCGTAGCGGTGAACGGCCGTCCGCCGCATTCTGGGGATGGGCCGTGGTTGGCGCCGCGCTGGTGACGGCCTATGCGCTGCGGCAAGGCGACGGCGTATTGACCACCGGCTATCTCTGGCTGCTGGTGGCGGTCGTGTTGGGCGGCATGGGCTATGCCGAAGGCGCCCGCGCCGCACGCACGCTGGGCGGATCGCGCACCATTTGCTGGGCGCTGGCGATCAGTGCCCCGGTTGTTGTGGCGCCCGTCGGCTGGATGGCCGCGCACGCCCACTGGCCCAGCGCCGCCGTCGTTTCAGCCTGCGCCTATCTGGCTTTCGGCTCCATGTTTCTGGGCTTCTTTGCCTGGTACCGCGGCCTGGCCGTGGGCGGAATCGCCCGGGTGGGACAGGTGCAGTTGTTGCAGCCTTTCCTGACTGTCGTGGCGGCCGCATTGTTATTTGGCGAATCCGTGGAGCCGGCAACATTCGTGTTCGCCGTCGCCGTGATCGCCGTTATTGCCGGCGGACGCCGTGCCATCGTGAGGACCAAAAAATGAATCTGTTCCCGACTAACTGGGCCGACGTGCCCCTGGCTTCCGCCTCGCTGCTGGGCCCGCTGGCCCTGTTCGCGCTGGTGAGCTCGATTACGCCGGGACCCAACAACGTGATGCTGGCGTCCTCTGGCCTGAACTTCGGCTTTCGCCGCAGCATGCCGCACCTGCTGGGCGTGAACCTGGGCTTTACGCTGATGATTTTTTTGGTGGGCATCGGGCTGGGCTCGGTGTTCCAGCAAGTGCCACAGCTCTACACCATCCTGAAATACGCCGGCGCCGCCTACCTGCTGTATCTGGCCTGGAAGATCGCCAACTCCGGCGGCATGGAAGATGGCGAAGCGCGCGGCAAACCGTTCACTTTCCTGCAAGCGGCGGCCTTTCAGTGGGTCAACCCGAAAGCGTGGGTGATGGCGGTGGGGGTGGTGGCCACCTACACGCCGCAGAACGGCTTCTTCGCCAACCTGGTCATCGCGACCATTGTCTGCGGCGTGGTCAACCTGCCCAGCATTGGCGTGTGGGTGACGTTCGGCACCGCGTTGCGCCGCGTGCTGCACAAGCCCTGGGCGATCCGCGCCTTCAATGTGGGCATGGCGTTGCTGTTGGTGGCGTCGCTGTACCCCGTGGCGCTGGACCTGGCGCATTGACCGCCAGCCTCAGGCCAACCCTCAGGCCAACAAGCCCACAACGACGGCAGGCGTCACCAGGACGTTGAACAGCCCCGCCATCACCATCACCAGGCCCGCCACCGCGCCCTCATCGGCCGCGAGTTCGCGGGCCTTTGCTGTGCCGGCGCCGTGTGCGCCCATGCCAAACAAGGCGCCGCGCGCAAGCGCCGAACGCAGCGGCAGCCAGCGGCGCATCAACTGGCCAATGGCCGCGCCGAACACGCCGGTCACGATCACGAACACGGCGGTCAGGTCGGGCACCCCGCCCACGTGCGACGACACCGCCACCGCGAACGGCGTGGCGACCGAACGCGGCAATAAGCTCAGGCGCAAGCCGGGCGGCAAGTCCAGCAGGCTGCCCAGCATCCAGGCGCTGACGCCCGCAATCAAACTGCCCACGGCCACGCCCGCCACCAGCACCGGCCAGTAACGCCTGATCAGCGCGCGCTGCTCGTAGAGCGGCAACGCAAACGCCACGATCACCGGCCCCAGCATGGCCATCAGCCAGTGCGAGCCCGACATGTAGTCGCGATAACCGGTGTGCAGCGAAATTGCCAAGCCCAGCAGCAAGGCCGGCGCTACGACCAGCGTCGACGTCCACCAATACGCATAGCGGCGATAGAACAGGCGCGCGCACACGTAGGCCAGCACCGTCGCCACCGGCCAGAACACCAGGTTGAATTCAAACGGCACGGCGGTTCATCCAGCGATAGCAAAGGTCGATCGTCAGCGCCGTGCCGGTCATGACCAGGGCCGTGCCAAGCAGGATGACGGCCAGCAGCTTCAAGCCCAGCACCCCCAGGAATTCGCGGTGGTCCAACAGGGACATCACCGCCGGCACAAAGAACAGCAGCATCTCGCCCAGCAGCCAGCTCGCGCCGCGATGGACGTTGCGCACGCGCAGCCAGCGGGTGGCCAGCAGCAACAACACCATCGCCATGCCGATAACGCCACCCGGCACGGGCAGGCCCAGCGCGTCGGCCACGGCTTGGCCCAGCAAAGAAAACACGACGATCAGCGCAATTTGCAGCACGCGGCTGCGGCGCAGGGCAATGCGCAGCATGCGGACGGGAGTAAGGAGACGAGGGCGAGACATGGGGGCAGACAGGTTCCAGCGGCAAGCTGATGTTTTACGCCCGCGCCGCCCATAGATAAAATGAATTCGATGCATACTCCCCATTCCAGATAGGCATACCCATGGACCTGCGCCCCTTGCGCGCCCTGGTGGAAGTGGTCCGCCAGGGCGGCTTTTCCCAGGCGGCCAAAGTGATCTACGCAACGCAACCCACCATCAGCAAGGCGGTTCGCCAGCTAGAGGATGAGCTGGGCATGCCGCTCCTGGACCGCCACGCACAGCCCCTGCGGCTGACCGCGGCGGGCGAAATTGTGTACCGGCGGGCGCTGACGATGTTGGCCGAACGCGACGATCTCTACGCCGAGCTGGACGAACTCAAGGGCCTGAAGCGCGGAGTGCTGCGGCTGGGGCTGCCGCCGCTGGGCAGCAGTTCGCTTTTCGCGCCGATGTTTGCGCGGTTCCGCAGCCGGTATCCGCACATTGAAATCAGCCTGGTGGAACACGGCAGCCGCCGGCTGGAAGAGATGGTGATGGCGGGTGAGATCGAATTGGCGGCCTCGTTGAAACCCGTGCCGGAGCATGTGGACTGGCAACCAGTGGCGCGCGAACCCCTGGTGGCGCTGATGCCCGCCGACCATCCGCACGCGCACGCGGCATCGGTCGGCCTGCATGAGCTGCGCGAATCGCCGTTCATCCTGTTCGAATCGGGCTTTGCGCTGAACCGCATCATCCACGAAGCCTGCCAGCGTGCGGGCTTTGCGCCCACCATCGCCGCCCGCAGCGGCCAGATCGATTTCATCGTGGCGCTGGTGGCGGCCGGCTTGGGGGTGGCGTTCCTGCCGCGCATCACGGCTCGCGAGGAACTGCACGCCGGCGTGTGCCGCGTGCCGCTACGCGACCCGGGCACGGACTGGGAGATGGTGCTCGTCTGGCGGCGCGGCGGCTATCTGTCGCACGCGGCGCAGGCCTGGCTGGCATTGACGCGCGAGGTGCATCCCGGAGTATTCTGATGCGGAACCCAGCCGGCCCGATCGGGTCATATTTTTCATGCCCGCCCTGCCCCGTCCTTCCCCCCGCCGCCTTTCCGCCCGGCGTCTCCCCATCCGCCGGCTCGTTGCCGTAGGCGTCATCACCGCCGCCAGCGTCGTCGGCTGCTCGCACCTGGACTCCTGGCAGCGCCAGACCATCTTTTCCCCCCAATCCGAACCGCAAACCTGGTGGCGCGAACCCGCCGCCGGCACCGAGGTCTACGACCTGTCGCTCGCCAACGGCGATAAGGTCCGCGCCTGGTACTGGCAAAGCCCCCAGGCCGACGCCCCCACGGTGCTGTACCTGCATGGCGCGCGCTGGAACCTGAACGGCAGCGCCTTCCGCATCGACGGCTGGACCCGCATGGGTTATTCGGTGCTGGCCATCGATTACCGCGGCTTTGGCGCATCCACTCCGCGCCTGCCGTCGGAAGAAAGCGCGCTGGAAGACGCGATGGCCGGGTTGAAGGAACTGGCCCGCCTGCAACCCGACCCGGCACGCCGCTTCGTCTACGGCCACAGCCTGGGCGGGGCCATCGCCATCGATCTTGCCGCCCGGCCTGAACAGCCGGAATTCGCGGGCTTGATCGTGGAATCCAGCTTCACCAGCATCGGCGCCATGCTTGGCACCCTGCGCTGGGGCAAGGTGCCGGGCGCCAGCCTGCTCGTGACGCAGCCGTTTGCATCCGTCGACAAACTGGCCCAGATGCACACCCCCATGTTGATCATGCACGGCACCGCTGACCGCGTGGTGCCGCACACCATGAGCGATGAACTCTTCGCCGCCGCCCGCAACGTGGCGCCGGATCTGAAGCGGCTGGTGAAGATCGAAGGCGCGTCGCACTCGGGCGCATTCCGCAGCGGGCCGCAATACGACACCGCCGTGAAGACCTTCATGCAAGACGCCTCACGCGCCTACAAACGCAAGTCTGGATAGCGCCGGCGCGGCCTACTCCCCCTGCTTGTTCTGACCGCCGGGAAAACCCGTTCTCGGGAAACTCCTATATAAAAATATCTACTAAATATATTTACCGAATATTAGACTTTGCTCCTGCTCGCCGCGCCGCTTTGGCAGCGACGGAATCTTCAGGAGAAGCCAGTTGAGTAACGTGCGTTGGCAGGGTGTATTTCCTGCCGTAACCAGTAAGTTCCATGCCGACGAAACCCTCGACTTCGAAGCGATGCGCAAGCACTTCGCCTTCCTGATCGACAACGGCGTTCACGGCTTTGTCACCTGCGGCTCGCTGGGCGAAGCCAGCACCCTGACGTTGGAAGAAAAGCTCGAGGTCACGCGCTGCGCCATCGAAGTCAGCGCCGGCCGTATTCCCGTGCTGGCCAACGTGTCCGAAACCAGCACCCGCGAAGCGCTGCGCTTCATCAAGGGCGCGGTCGAGCTGGGCGTGGACGGCTTCATGCTGATGCCATCGCTGATCTACGTGGCCGACGCGCGCGAAGCCATGCAAAGCATCCGCACCATGGCGGAAGCGGCGCAAAAGCCCTGCATGATCTACAACAATCCGGTCGCTTACCGCGTCGACCTGAAGCCCGAGCACATGGTCGAACTGGCCGACTGCCCGTGGCTTGTCGCCATCAAGGAAAGCAGCGACGACATCCGCCGCGTGACCGATCTGCGCAATGCGCTGGGCACGCGCTATCAGCTGTTCATCGGCGTGGACGACCTGTCGTTCGAAGCGCTGGCGCTGGGCGCAGACGGCCTGCTGGCGGGCCTGGTTACCGCCTTCCCGCGCGAAACCGTGGCGCTGTACGACCTGATGAAAGCCGGCAAGTGGCAAGAAGCGCTGGCGCTGTATCAGTGGTTCACGCCGCTCTTGCACCTGGATGTTTCCACCAAGCTGGTGCAGAACATCAAGCTGGCCGAAACGCTGGCGGGAGTGGGCAACGAACACGTGCGCCGTCCGCGTCTGCCGCTCGTAGGCGCCGAACGCGAGCGTTGCACGGCCATCATCCAGGCCGCCATCGCCAAGCGCCCCAAGCAATACCAATCGACGTAAGCGGCCAGCTCCAGCTGAGCCAAACGCAGCAAGAACGCGTTGGCGCGCGGCTTAGCCGTCGCGCGCCAGGCCCTGTCCCACGCACGCCTATCGGACACCATGCAAAGCGACATCATCCTTCAGACACGTGGCCTGACCAAGGAATTCCGGGGATTCGTGGCGGTCAACAACGTCGACCTGAGCGTGCGGCGCGGCGCCATCCATGCGCTGATCGGCCCCAATGGCGCGGGCAAGACGACGTTCTTCAATCTGCTGACCAAGTTCCATATTCCGACGCGCGGCGAAATCCTGTACGACGGCGTGGACATCACGCAAGAACGCCCCGCGCAAACCGCGCGCCGCGGCATCGTGCGGTCGTTCCAGATTTCGGCGGTGTTCCCGCAACTGTCCGTGCGCGAAAACGTGCGCGTGGCCTTGCAGCGCAAACTGGGCGTGGACTATTGCTTCTGGCGGTCCGAACGCACGCTGGAAAGCCTGCATCACCGCGTGGAAGAACTGCTGGACCAGGTAGGCCTGCGCACGCATCTGGACGTGGCGGCGGGCGACCTGCCCTATGGCCGCAAACGCACCTTGGAAATCGCCACCACGCTGGCGCTGGAGCCCGAGCTGCTGCTGCTGGATGAGCCCACGCAGGGCATGGGCCACGAGGACGTGGACCGCGTCAAACATCTGATCAAACAGGTGTCGGCGGGGCGCACCATCCTGATGGTGGAACACAACATGAAAGTGGTGGCGGACATCTCCGACACCATCACCGTCTTGCAGCGGGGCGAGATCCTGGCCGAAGGCCCCTACGCCACCGTGTCCGAAAACCCGGCGGTGCGTGAAGCCTACATGGGAGCCGACGATGAATGACGCCCTGGCCGGCGCGCCCGGCAGCATGCTTGAAATCCGCAACTTGCACGCCTGGTATGGCGAATCGCACATCCTGCATGGCATCGATCTGGACGTGAAGCCCGGTGAATGCGTGACGCTGCTGGGCCGCAATGGCGCGGGCCGCAGTTCCACACTGAAATCCATCCTGGGTCTAGTCGGCCGCCGCAGCGGCTCCATCAAGGTCGAAGGACAGGAAACGGTGGGCATGCCCACTCACAAGATCGCGCGCCGGGGCATCGGTTACTGCCCGGAAGAGCGCGGCATCTACGCGTCGCTGACCGCGGAGGAAAACCTCATGCTGCTGCCCTCGGTAGGGCCAGGCGGCATGTCGGTGGAAGAGATCTACACGATGTTCCCCAACCTGAAAGAGCGTGCGCATAGCCCCGGCACGCGGCTATCGGGCGGTGAACAGCAGATGCTGGCAATGGCGCGCATCCTGCGCACCGGCGCCCGCTTGCTGTTGCTGGATGAAATTACCGAAGGCCTGGCGCCCGTCATCGTGCAATCGCTGGGCCGCGTGATCCGGCAACTGAAAGAGCGCGGCTACACCACCGTGCTGGTCGAACAAAACTTCCGCTTCGCCCAGCACCTGGCCGACCGCCATTACGTCATTGAGCACGGCCAGGTAGTCGCCGTGATCGACCGCGCCGAGGTCCAGCAATCGCAAGACAAGCTGAACGCCTTGCTCGGCATTTGAGCTTTCCGCCGTACTCCTTCCGACCGCAGTCCCCCATTCCTACACGGAGCGTAGTCAGATGAAATTGAATCGAATCGCAGCAGCGTTGTGCGTCCTGGGCTTTACCGGCGCGGTGCCTGCCGGCGCGGCGCACGCGCAAGCCAAGATCAGCGACGACGTCGTCAAAGTCGGCGTGCTGACCGACTTGTCCGGCGTGTATTCCGATCTGGCCGGCAACGGCTCGGTGATTGCCGCGCGCCTGGCCGCCGAAGAGATGGGCAACAAGGTGCTGGGCAAGCCGGTTGAAGTGGTTGCCGCCGACCACCAGAACAAGCCCGACGTCGCCGCCAACCTGGCGCGCGAATGGTTCGACCAGGGCAAGGTCGACATGATCACCGACTTCCCCACCGCGTCCACCGCGCTGGCCGTGATGGAAATTGCCAAGCAGAAGAACCGCGTGACGATGCCGTCGGCGGGCTTGTCCACCGCAATCCTGGGCGAAAAATGTTCGCCGCTGAATGCGCAATGGACGACCAACACCTATGCGCTGGCCGCCGGCACAGCGCGCGCGCTGGTCAAAGAAGGCAAGAAGACCTGGTACTTCATCACCGCCGACTACACCTTTGGCCACTCGCTGGAAAAGGATGCCACCGAAGTCATCCAGGAAAACGGCGGCACCGTGGTGGGCGTATCGCGCCACCCGTTCCCCGGCAATGATTTCTCGTCGTTCCTGCTGAAGGCGCAGGCGTCGAAGGCGGACGTGATTGCGCTGGCCAACGCCGGCAACGACACCGTCAACGCCGTGAAGCAAGCCAACGAATTCGGCATCAACAAGAAGCAGATCGTTGCGCCGCTGTTGACCTATATCTCGGACGTGCACAGCATGGGCCTGCCCAAGGCGCAGGGCATGTACCTGACCGAAGCGTTCTACTGGGACTATGACGACGCCTCGCGCGCCTGGGCCAAGAAGTTCTTCGAGAAAGCCAAGAAGATGCCAACGGCGTCGCAAGCCGGCGTGTATTCGGCCACGCTGTCCTACCTGAAGGCGATTGAAGCGGCCGGCACTGACGACGCGCCCGCCGTGATGGCCAAGCTGCGTGAAATGACCATCAACGACGCCGTGATCCGCAACGGCAAGCTGCGCGCCGACGGCGCCCTGGTGCACGACATGCTGCTGTTGCAGGTGAAGATGCCCGCCGAATCCAAGGCCCCGTGGGACTACTACAACGTGAAATCCGTGCTCAAGGGCGACGAGGTATTCCCCAAGCCCCAGGCCGCCTGCCCGCTGAACAAGTCGTAAGCCCATCATGTTCGACATCTCGCTTCCCGCGCTGCTGGCCCAACTGTTGGTGGGGCTGATCAACGGCTGCTTCTACGCCATCCTGAGCATGGGCCTGGCCATCATTTTCGGCCTGCTCAACATCGTCAACTTCACGCATGGTGCGCAGTTCATGATGGCGGCGTTCCTGGCGTGGATCGGCTTCACCCAGCTGCCGCAATTGTTGGGCCCCGGCGTGCAGATCAACTTCTGGGCGGCGCTGATCCTGGCGCCGCTGGTCGTGGGCGCGGTGGGCGTCGTGATCGAAAAGACGCTGCTCAAACGGCTGTATCACCTGGACCACCTGTACGGGCTGCTGCTGACGTTCGGCATTGCGCTGATGATGGAAGGCGGCTTTCGCTACTTCTACGGCATATCCGGCGTGGGGTACGAGCCGCCCGAGATCCTGCAAGGGGGTTTCGATCTGGGCTTCATGTTCCTGCCCGCCTATCGGGGCTTCGTGGTGGTGGCGTCGCTGACGCTATGCATCGCCACCTGGTATCTGTTCGAGCGCACCCGGCTGGGCGCGATGCTGCGCGCAGGCACCGAGAATCCCAAGCTGCTGCAAGCGTTTGGCGTGAACGTGCCGGTGATGATCACGCTGACTTATGGCTTCGGCGTGGCGCTGGCCGGCGTGGCGGGCGTGTTGGCCGCGCCCGTCATGCAGATCAATCCGCTGATGGGGTCGAACCTGTTGAACATCGTGTTTGCGGTGGTGGTGATTGGCGGACTGGGCTCCATCATGGGCGCCATCGTCACGGGCTTGGCGCTGGGCCTGCTGGAAGGGCTGACCAAGGTGTTCTACCCGGAAGCGTCCACCGTTGTCGTGTTCATCGTGATGGCCGTCGTGCTGCTGATGCGCCCCGCGGGCTTGTTCGGCAAGGAGAAATAAGGTGTCGCGCATTCCATTTTCCATCCGCATCCTGGCCGTGCTGCTGGTGCCTGCCCTGCTGGTGCCGTTCTTTCCCCAGATCGTCTACCCCGTGTTCGTGATGAAGGTGCTGTGCTTCGCGTTGTTTGCGCTGGCCTTCAACCTGCTCACCGGCTTCACCGGCCTGGTGTCCTTCGGCCACGCCGCGTTTTTCGGCTGGGCAGGCTATGCCGCGGGCGAAATGATGATCTTGTTCGGCGCGCGCGGCCTGCCGCCCGAGATCGCCATCGTCTGCGGCGTGGCGATGGCGGCCGCCATTGGCTATGCCATCGGCTGGCTGGCCATCCGGCGCACGGGCATCTATTTCGCGATGATCACGCTGGCGCTGTCGCAGGTGGCGTACTTCATGGCGGTGCAGGTGGGCTGGACGCGCGGCGAAGACGGCATGCAGGGCATTCCGCGCGGCAAGTTCCTGGGGCTGGTGGACCTGAGCATCGACACCAACATGTATTACTTCGCGCTGGGCGTCTTCGTGCTGGGCTTTCTGTTCGTCTACCGGGTGATCCATTCGCCGTTCGGCCAGGTGCTCAAGACCATCCGGGACAACGCGCCGCGTGCGATTTCGCTAGGTTACGATACGGATCGGTGCAAGCTGCTGGCCTTCGTGCTGTCAGCCTCGGTCGCCGGTCTTGCCGGCTCGCTGAAGGCGCTGGTGCTGCAACTGGTAGCGCTGAATGATGTGTCCCTTGCTACCTCCACCGAAGTGCTGCTGATGACCCTGCTGGGCGGCATCGGCACCGTGTGGGGCCCGGTGGTCGGCGCGACGCTGGTCGTCAGCTTGCAGAACTACCTTGCCACCCTGGGCGATGTCGTCACCATCGTCATCGGGCTGATATTCGTGTTGTGCGTGTCGTTCTTCCGACGCGGGTTCGTCGGCGAATGGCTGGCCTACACGCAGTGGCGCAAAACGAAGGAAAACAATAATTGATGGCAGGAGCAGAACCCAAACGACGCGCCGCGGATGTCGCGTACGACCAGATCGAAAGCATGATCGCCACGTTGCAATTGCAGCCTGGCAGCGCGGTCGTGGAAGCGGATCTGGTGGAGAAAACCGGCCTGGGGCGCACGCCCCTGCGGGAGGCGCTGCTGCGCATGGTCGCGGCCGGCTTGATCCGCCAGGAACCCCGGCGCGGCCTGCGTGTATCGATGATCCAGCTGGCGGACCACATGGACTTGATCCAGACCCGCCGCGCGCTGGAGCAGCTGATTGCCGCCAGCGCCGCGCGCCGCGCCACGCCCGCCCAACGCGCCCAGATCGTGGATTGCGCGGCGCAGATGATTCGGGCGTCCGAAGGCGGCAACCTGGACGACTACATGCATGCCGACCAGCTGCTTGACTACGTCTGTCATGAAGCCAGCCGCAATGTGTCGGCCGTGAATGCGGTGGAACCGCTGATCATTCAGTGCCGGCGCTTTTGGTACGCCTACCAGCACGAGGGCGATATTGCCGAAGGCGCCCGCCGCCACATGCTGATGGCGCAGGGCATCGCCACAGGCAACGAATCCGCGGCCATCAAGGGCGCGGATTCGTTAATGGACTACCTGGAGATGTTTACGCGCAAGGTGATTGACGCGTAGCGGCCGGTGCGACCTCTGGCGTGCCAAGGGTGGCGGCGGCAGGCGCAACGGCGTCCGCCCGGCCCCGCTTCAGCCACGCCATCACGCGTGGGCGTGAACGGTCGTAGGCCAGGTTGTACAGGAAGGCGTAGGGCAGATAGAACAGCACCAGCGCGATGTCCAGCACAAAGGCTTCCCACAGGCTGATGCTGAGCCACCACGCCGCCAGCGGAATCACGATCAGGATCAGGCCAAGCTCAAAACCAAAGGCGTGAACCACGCGCACACCCATCGTGCGCTTGAAGCCGAAACGGTTTTCAACGCGGTCAAAGCCGGCGTTGTAGATCATGTTCCAGACGAGCGCGATCCAGGCGATCACGGCCGTGAGGACACCCATTTCAAACAGGGATTTGCCCATGGCCCAGGCTGCGGCGGGTGCGCAGAGGCCGATGGCGAGAATTTCAAACAAAAAGGCGTGGAAAAAGCGTTCTTTCAGGGATTTCGTAGCTTGCGTCATGACCCACCGAGGTCGTTTCAATAAAGTGGGAACGATTTTCGTCGATATTTCCGGTACGATAAAGTTACTATCCATCGGAAAATCCGATAACCATGCGCCACTCGCTTGAATCCCTGGCGGCCTTTGCCCAGGTCGCTTCTGAAGGCTCGTTTTCAGCCGCCGCCCGCAAGCTGGGCAAAAGCCAGTCCACCATCAGCGAAACCATCGCCAACCTGGAAGTGGACCTGAACGTGGCGCTGTTTGACCGCAGCCAGCGCCAGCCGTCATTGACCGAAGCCGGCCAGGTCTTGCTGGGCCAGGCGTTGCAGGTGCTGGCGGCCAACGACCGCTTCAACCGTAGCGCCAACCAGTTGGCCGAAGGCCTGGAGCCCCGCCTGACCGTGGTGCTGTCGGACACCTTCCAGTCAAAAACGTTTGAGAACATGCTCAGCCAGATCGACCAGCGCTACCCCGCGCTGCGCTTCGAATGCCTGATCGCCGAGTACGAAGACGTGGTGGCGCTGGTGCAGCAAGGCCGCGCGCATCTGGGCCTGATGGCCGCGCAAGACGCCTACCCGCCCGATGTGGGATACGCGACGCTGGCCGAGCGGTCCGAAATCGTGCTGTGCGTGGGCCGCAGCCATCCGCTGGCGGACCGCCCGTGCGTCACCACCGATGCGCTTCGAACTGAACGCGAATTGCGCCTGAGCACCTTTGAACTCAACGACAAAGACACGGCGCCGCCGCACGCAACGTGGTCGGCGCCGGGTTATCTGATGCTGCTGGAAATGGCCAGCCTGGGTTTTGGCTGGACGGAATTGCCACGTTGGATGATCCAACGTTTCGGGCGCGACCAATTGGTCGAGCTGACGGTGCCGGGCTGGCCTCGCCACATTCGCGTTGACGCCGTGTGGTCCACGCGCCGCGCGTTGGGTCCTGCGGGCGCGTGGCTGCTTGAGAGCCTGGCTCGCGGCTAACGCGCCCGGCTGTCTACCGTATCAATAGGCCGTATCAACGCGCCGTGGCGGGCAAGCGCGAGATGCGTACGCCGTTGGCGTTTATCCACTCACCCAGCTTGGGGCTGGCCAGCACGTCGAACTCGGCGCGGCGCTGGCGCGACATGGGGCTGCCGTCCTTGCAATCCATGGCGGGGTGGCACATCAACAAGTCCCCGTCGCGCGCGTTGAACAGCCAGTTCTGCAACAGGTCAGCATAACGGCGCTTGCCGCCTTCGAATCCATACACGCCCAGCAGCCGGCGGTTGGTGCGCAACCCATCCTTTTGCGCTTGGCGGGCCAACGCGCCTGAACCCAAGGCGCCGATGATGCGCGCCTTGATCGATTCTTTCAGCGGAATGCCGGACAACGCGCCCGGCGCGGTCTGGCGCAGCCACGGCATGGCGTCGCCATAACGGCGCTTCAACTGCGCCAGCACCTGTTCACGGATGCCGGGCAATTGATGCACGTGTTGGTGGCCATCCACGTAATCGGGCGCGCGGCCAAACGCAGCTTCGAAAGCGTCAAACTGAAGATTCAGTTGCGCATCGATCCACGCCGGATCAAGCCGGCCGGCGTAGGCGCTGAAGATCAGCTTGCGCAGCGACGGCATCGGTTCCGCGTCCGCGGTCAGGTTTTCCGAGAAATTCACATGCAGGCCGATGTCCACGTTCTGCGCGGCCAGACGGCGTGCATTCTGCGCAAACGTGGGACCCAACGACAAGCCGCTTACCGCGCTGATGCGGCCCATGGCGGCCAGCGCGATCATGCCTTCATCGATGTCGGCATTCATGCCAAAATCGTCACCGCAGACCACGATACGTTTGCTCATCGCTACCCCTCGCATTTCCTTTTCAACACGGCATCCATGCGCGCCTTTCTTCAGCAGATCAGCCTTTTCATTGCAGTGGGTTGCGCCGCCGCCGCCACCCATTGGGCGGTTGCCGTGGGCTGCGTCGAACTGCTTGGCCTTGTACCACTGGCTGCCAACCTGGTCGGCTGGCTGATCGCCTTCGTCGTTTCTTTTACCGGACACTACCAGCTTACGTTCAGACATTCCCAAACACCCTGGACGATAGCCGCCCGTCGTTTCTTTCTGATTTCAGCCGCGGGCTTCGCCATCAATGAATCCGCCTACGCGCTGTTGCTGCACACCACCGACATTCCCTACGACCTGTTGCTGGGCCTGATCCTGATCGGACTGGCGTTCGCAACCTTCATCGCTAGCCGGCTTTGGGCGTTCCGCCACAAGCCCGCTGTCTGAACGCGTCGTCAACGTCCACGCGCCACATCACGTACTTCACACTGAGCACAACGGGGTCCAGTCCGCGCAATGGCGCGTAAACCGGGCCGTCCGAACGGGTGCCCCAGACCCAGTAACGCGCTCCGTCCGGCGCGGCACACAGCCGCGCGCTGAATTCCGCGGAGCTGACCAGCAGCTCTTTGCCCGTTGCGGGGTCAAACTTGGCGGCGTCGTAGAGTTCCTTGCGCCAGTTGTCGCGCACCGGCACATCCTGATCCAGCCAGTCGTCCACCACCCATGTTGGCCGCGGCGCCTGGGCGTAGAGCGCCAGGTCAAAGGGATACGTATGCAGGGCCACAAAGGTATCGTCCGGCCGGGCGTGCTCGCGCACCACCTTGGCCAGCGGCCCCGCGCTGCCCCGTGCGTTGTGGGCGGCCACCCCGACGGCGACCACGCAGATCGCAGCCGCCACGCCCGCGCTAATCTTGACCAGGCGCGGCGCGGTGGCGTCGCCGCCATCCTCGCGCCAGACACCCAGGATGACTTCGGCCAGCAAGAACGCCAGCGGCGCCAAGGCCGGCAACACATAGCCGACGAGCTTGGATTGCGGCACGGAAAAAAAGGCGATCACCACCGCAAACCAAACCAACGCCAAGCGCCGCAGGTCACGCGTGGCGTCGTCCTGCCAAAACACCTTGCGCATGATGCCGCCGCCCCACAGCGACCACGGCAGGCTCAAGCCCGCCACGACCGGCAGGTAGAACCAGAACGGCTGCGCATTGTTGAAGCCGCCCGCCGCAAAGCGCTGAAAATGCTGATAGACAAAAAAGTAGTGGTAAAAGCCCGGAAAGCGCAGCTGCATCAGCGCGAACCAAGGCACTGCCACCACGGCGAACAGCAACAGCGCGGGTGGCCACAACACCGCAGCCAGGCCACGCCAACGGCGCCGCCATGCCAGCCAGATCAACAAAATAACGCCGGGCAAAAGCAATCCGATCAAGCCCTTGGCCAGCACCGCCAACGCGGCCAGTGCAGCGGCGGCCAACGACATGGCGCGATACGGCTGCCCACGCTCTTGCCGCAAAATGGTGTCCACCGAGGCCAGCACGCACAGCGTGATCATGCCGGCGACAAGCATGTCCAGGTTTGCAAACTGCGCGCCGCCGTAGAAGAACGGAATTGTGCACAGAATCAGGACGGTCAGCGTGGCCGCCGCGTGGTCGCGATAGCGGCGCACAAAGGCATACAGCGCCGCCGCCGCCGCCCAGGCCGCCAGCCACGACGGCACCCGCGCCACCCAGGGATGCGCGCCGAATACCGTGAATGACAGCTCGGTCAACCAGTAATAGAGCGGGGGCTTGTGAAAATACGGCATGCCGTCCAGCAACGGCACTGCGTGCGAACCGCTGCGCAGCATGTCCCAGGCCACGCCTGCGTACCGGCCTTCGTCAGGCAGCGTCAACGGCCGAATCCAGGCCAGCAACGCCAGCCACACGCCAACGATAAGCAGGAATCGGCCCGCGGGCGGGGTCCATTCGGAGCGCGCCGCGGACACGGGGCCGCCCGCCATGATCAGCCGGGGGCCGAGCCCGCGTTCGACGCCTTGCCTTGACGGCGGCGCACGACGTACAACGGACGACCCTTCACTTCATCAAAAATGCGCGCCACGTATTCGCCGACAACGCCCAGCGAGATCAGGTTCACGCCCGCGAAGAACAACACGGCGGTAACGATGGTGGTCCAGCCGGAAACGGGGTTGCCCGACATCAGGTAGTCACCCACCAGGTAGGCGGCATACGACATCGCCACCAAGGCGAAGGCCACGCCCACCAGGCTGACCAGGCGCAACGGCCACGTCGTGAATGCCGTCAAACCGTCCAGCGCCAACCGGAACAGGCGCATCCCGCTAAAGCGGCTATTGCCGTGCATGCGATCGTCGGGCGTATAGGGCAACGCTTCGCCCTTGAAGCCGACCCATGCGTACAGGCCTTTCATGAAGCGGGTACGTTCGGGCAGCGCAATCAGCGCATCGACGACATTGCGGTCCATCAGACGGAAGTCACCGGCGTGCGCGGGTACATCGACGCCACGCGCGCTGCTCAGCAGCTTGTAAAACCAGCGGGCGCCGGAACGCTTCAACCACGACTCATCGTCACGGGTTTCGCGCACGGCATAGACCATTTCGGCGCCCGCAGCCCAGCGGGCAAGCATTTGTTCGATCAGGGCGGGCGGATGCTGCAAGTCGGCGTCCAGGCAGATCACGGCGTTGCCGGTGGCCGCTTCCAGGCCGGCGCTAAGCGCCGCTTCCTTGCCGAAATTGCGCGACAACTGCACGTAGCGGAAACCGTCGTGCTGCGTCCATTCCGCCATCAGCGCTTCCGTACCGTCCGTGCTGCCATCATCGGCCACAATGATTTCCCAGCTGGTGCACAACGCCGACAGACGCACGCGCAGCAAAGGCAGCAAGACGCGCAGGTTCTCGGCTTCGTTCAGGCAGGGGATGACGCACGTCACGCAGGTGTCATACGGCACGGCCGCAACGCGAGATGACCAAAGCGACTCCAGGGGATACGCTTTGGTCAACACTTGCTGAGGAATCGGGTCGGACCGGAATTGGATGTGCATAGGACGCTTTGATCGAAATACAGGACGCTATGCCGAGCAGTATGCGCAGGGCCTCGTCGAATTTTCATGAAATGCGGCACACGCTTGCACGCACGATGCCGCCAAAGAATTCTAGGCAGCGGCTCGCTGAAAATGATGAAGCTGCGTAAACGCCGCGTGAATCTATGTCCCTAATTTGTGAAGCTGCGTATAGCGGCGTCCCGCGGCGCCAGGGCCAACATCAGTAAAATGCGGCCAGATTTCGTTTACACAGGTTGTCATGCAATACCGAGTCCGCCCTATGCTGGCCAGCGACGTGGACGGCATTTTGGATGCCCAGACCCTGGCCTACCCCGACTTTCTGCTGGAAAGCGCGGCCTTCTTCATGAACCGCCTGGCGCTGGCGCCTGCTTATTGCTGGGTGG
Source organism: Achromobacter sp. NPDC008082 (assembly GCF_042957345.1). Lineage (NCBI taxonomy): Bacteria > Pseudomonadati > Pseudomonadota > Betaproteobacteria > Burkholderiales > Alcaligenaceae > Achromobacter > Achromobacter sp. NPDC008082. The sequence goes on along the minus strand of NZ_JBIBIB010000004.1, from coordinate 759,564 downwards.
CTGGAACACAGGACGACGACACCCTGCTGGGTTATCTGATTTCCTACCCCTGGGATGCCGGCCTGCCGCCCGCGTTGGACGTGGCGTTGACCACGTTGCCCGCGCCGGCCGACCACTGGTTTCTGCATGACTGCGCCGTGGTGCCAGCGGCGCAAGGCCTGGGCGTGGGCCAGGCTTTACTGCGGACCGCGGCGGCGGCAGCGATGGATCACGGCTTGCATCGCGCAAGCCTCGTGTCGCTGGAATCCGCCGTGAGCTATTGGCTACGCCATGGTTACCACCCGGTCGCAGAACAAGACGAGCACTTGGCCGCCAAGCTGGCCGACAAGCTGGCGGGCTACGGTCCGCAGGCCCGCTACATGGCCCGGGCCATTCCGCTTTAACCCCTTTGATTACGCGGCTCCCGCCACGCCGGAGCATGCGCGTTGCCCCGTTCCTATACATTGCGGCCCGCGTGGCCGTAAGATAGGCGCACATTTCCAGTGGTGTGGCGGCAACGGTTCCGATAGTCAGAATTGCGGCGCCCTGTCTTGGGGCGCGAAGGTCCATATGATTTCGCTTTCGCCCGTTCAATCCCTCTTGGCTTGCTGCCTGGTGCTCGTCGTGGGACGCGTGCTGACCGCCAAGATCGGCATCCTCGCCCGCTACAGCATTCCCGACCCCATCGTGGGCGGGCTGCTATTCGCCGTTATCGCGTATCTGCTGTCGAAATGGGGCGGCGTGTCGGTCTCGCTCGAGACCAGCATCCGTCCGACGCTGTTGCTGCTGTTCTTCGGCTGCATCGGGCTGACCGCCAACCTGAAGCTGCTTGCCAAAGGCGGCCCGCGCCTGATCGCATTCCTGCTGGCGTTGATTCCCTTTCTTGTCTTGCAGAACGCCGTGGGGCTGGGCATGGCCTGGCTGCTGGACATGCATCCGCTGATGGGCTTGCTGGGCGGCACGATCACCTTGGTGGGCGGACATGGCACGGGCGCCGCCTATGCCACGCGCTTTGCCGACTTCAACAATATCCAGGATGTGATGGCGCTGGCGATGACGTCCGCCACGCTGGGGCTGGTGCTGGGCGGCGTTGTCGGCGGCCCGGTGGCGGAATGGCTGATGCGCCGGCACAGGCTGGCGGGCAGCCTGGACCATCAAGCGCAAGCGGCCAAGGCGGGCCAAGCCTCCGTCGACCTGGCCGAGGAAGCCGCGCCGTCCAGCGCCGGCTCGTTCATCGTGTCGATGACGGCGGCGTTCGTGTGCCTGGTCGTGGGCGGTTATCTTGCAATGTTGGTCGAAGACGCTCCCGTCAGCCTGCCGAACTTCTTGTGGTGCCTGGCCACCGGCGTGATCATCCGCAACGGCGGCGCGCGCCTGGGGCTGAAACTGGATGACCGCGCAACCGAAATCATCGGCACGATTTCACTGTCGCTATTCCTGGGCATGACGATGATGACGCTGGACTTATCCAGCGTGGCCCGCCTGGCAGGGCCGCTGGCACTGATGCTGTTCGTACAGACCTTGTTCTGCGCGCTATACGCAGCGTGGGTGGTGTTCCGCATTCTCAAGAGCGATTACGAAGCGGCCATCATGTCGGCGGCCTTCTGCGGCTTTGGGCTGGGCGCCACCGCCACCGCCATTGCCAACATGCAGGCGCTGACGCGCCGTCACGGTCCCGCGCCGGAAGCGTTCATCGTGGTGCCCGTCACGGGCGCATTCCTTGTCGACATCCTGAACGTGATCGTGCTGACGTCCTTGATCTCTTTGCCGTTCGTGGGAGGGATGTAAGCATGGCCAACCTCAAACGCTATCTGCTGATTGCGCTGTGCCTGCTGCTGGCCGCCTGCGGCCGCGCACCAGACACGGATGCGTTGCGCGCCGATGTCGAGCGCGTGCTTGCCTCTACTTACGGCGAAGGCCTGTTCCGCATCACCGAACTCAAACGCATGGGCTCGGCTTCCGACAGCACCGCGCCCGCTGGCGAAACGCGCCGCGTGGTCTATTACGACGTCGAGCTTGGCCTGGGCCGGGATATCGCGTTGGGCGCCTGGGACCAGCCGGGTGCGGCGTCTCTGGTGACCTTGCTGGGCGCAGGCCCGCGCAGCATCAGCGGCGTGAAGTCCGGCGGCAATCAGGCGGGTGACCGTATCGTTGCGCACGCCAGCGCCATCTATCGGCAGGAAGGCGATGACTGGAAGCTGGTGACGCCGGCCGGCTTCAAGGCGGCCGAAGCCCCGTCGCTGGATACGGGCGCGCCCCCGCCCGTCACCAAGCAACTGCTGGACACGCTGGATCAGATCACTCATTCCGTCGCCTACAGCGCATCCAGCACCGCGCAACACGTGGTCCAGCAGGAGCTGGAACGCTCGGTGTCGCGCATCAATGGCCGGCTGGCCCGATTGCAACAGGGCTACCCGCTGGCGGGCGGACCGGACCGGGGCGAGTACGTGGCCTTTGCCCGCGCATTGAGCGCCGTGGCGCGCGCCCGTCAGATCCGAGTAACGCCCTTGATTACCGGCGGCGGCGCAGAGAACATTGCTCTTCTGCGCAGCGGCGACGCCGTGGTTGGGCTGGCCCAAGCCGACACCGCGCGCCTGGCTTATGAAGGCCGTGGCCCCTTCGCGTCGCAAGGCCCGTTCGCCGGACTGCGTGCGCTGGGCAGCCTGTATCCCGAACTCGTCCACGTCGTGGTGCGCGATGACCCCGCGCTGCGCACCATCCACGATCTGAAGGGCAAGACCATTGCGCTGGGGCCGGAAGGGTCCGCCGTGCGCGCTACGCTGGAACACGTGCTGGCGGCCCATGGCCTGCAAGCGGGGCGCGACTACAAGGTCGCCGACACGCCGTTTGCGGAGTCGCTGCCCGCCTTGCAAGCCGGCACCGTGGATGCCGCCGCGCAGGTCATCGGCGTCCCCGCCACGCCGCTGCGCGACGCGCTGACCCAGGCGAAATTGAAGCTGCTGCCGCTGGACCCGGCCGCGATCAAGTCGCTGACGGCGGCCGACGCGGACCTGATGGCGCTGGAAATCGCCGCGGGTACGTATCCCAATCAGCCCGTACCGGTTCCCACCATCGGCACCGCGGCGCTGCTGCTGACCACGGCAAACCTGACCCGCGATGAAGCGCTGATGGTCGTGCGCGCCGTCTACCAGACCGGCCAGGACCTGCTGGCCGCCGGGTCGCCGCAAGGCGCACAGGTCTCGGTGGCCAATGCGCGGCGCGGGCTGACCGTGCCGTTGCACGATGGCGCCGAGGAAGGTTTGGCCGCGCTGGAGCACGCCAAACCGCGTTGATCCCGGATGCGCTTATGATTGCGCTCCTAATCAGGAATTCCCATGAATAAATTTGATCTCCAAAAGAACCAGGCCCTGAAGCTGGCCAGCCAGCTGAAGCAATCCGCCACGCCCGACCGCTTCGGCACCGCTTCGCAAGCGCCCGACCGCCGCGAGCAGCGCAAGCTGGATCAAGCCGCCGGCCTGGTGCCGTTTCCGCTGAAAGTGTCGCAGGCCCATGCCGACAAGCTGCGCGCCCTGGCCGCCGAACGCGGTGTGTCCACCAACGACATCGTGGCCGAGCTGCTGCAGAAGTCGCTGGGCGAATAAACGCAATGCACATCTGGGTCGATGCCGACGCCTGCCCCGGGGTCATCAAAGACATCCTGTTTCGCGCCTCGCAGCGCTGGCAGGTGCCGCTGACCCTGGTCGCCAACCAGATGCTCTTCACGCCGCCTTCCCCGCTCATTCGCGCTGTGCAGGTGCCACGCGGCTTTGATGTCGCCGATGCGCATATTGTCGAGCGCGCGGAGCCGGGCGATCTCGTGATCACCGGCGATATTCCGCTGGCAGCTGAAGTGCTGGAAAAAGGCGCGATGGCGCTTAACCCGCGCGGCGAACGCTATTCGCCAGAGACCATCCGGGAACGGCTGGCGGTGCGGGACATGATGGAAGAATTGCGCGCAAGCGGCGTGGACACGGGCGGCCCGCCGTCATTCAGCCAGGCCGACCGCAAGGCGTTCGCCAATCAGCTGGATTCGCTGCTCGCGCGGCTCAATAAAAAGTGATGTAGGCCTTGTACAAGATGGTGCCGATGGCCGTGATCAGGCCTACGCCCATCAGGCCCATTCCCAGATTGCGGTCTCGAAGCCCGAAACCGACCAGCATCAGCGCCACGCCCGTGACAATGATGATCAACATGGTATTGGTGTGGGCATCCATGGATGTCTCCTGTTGGCCTTTGGTTTTTGGCCATGTGCAATCGGCAATTGGCAATCGGCAATTGGCAATTGGCCATTGGCCATTGGCCATTGGCAATTAGCAATTAGCCATGCACCGTAGTCGTTATCACCATGATAAGCAGGGTGATCGTCCAATGACATGCGCTGCGACGCAATCGCGAAAGCTCGGTTTGCGCCACATCAAGAGATCAATCCAAAGCCGGCTCCGGAAAACAAAAAAGCCAACCGATTAAGGTTGGCTTGATTGCTTTGCACCCCCGGTGCGGCTTGTCGACAACCCATGGCGCTCGTTTCAGTTCATTCATACAACCCGCGCTCTTGCGAACACGCTTATACAAACTCAACTTCACTACACCTGCGTCGTCTTCAAGGGTCTTTGGTGGGTGGTACAAGTTTCGAACTTGTGACCCCTGCCGTGTGAAGGCAGTGCTCTACCACTGAGCTAACCACCCTGAAAGAGGCGAAATAATAGCATGTTTTTTAAAACGTGCGCAAGTCGCCTAAGAAAATTATTTATGCGGCCGTGACCGGCGCATCCAGCTTGCGCCACACGCACTCGCCGCCCACCGATTTGTCCAACGCCGCCAGATAGGCCTCGTGCTCGGCAAGCTCGTCATCGCTGGCCTTCAGCACGACCAGGCCCGACGCATCGAACTTGGCCAGCACAATGCCGTTGCTGCCTGCGCCGTCGTTGTCGTCCACATCGATCAGCAGCGCATCTTGCCCGCGCGTCATGGCCAGCCAGACTTCCGCCAGCAACTGCGAGTCAAGCAATGCGCCGTGCAGCGTGCGGTGCGCGTTGGAAATGCCGAAGCGGTCGCACAGCGCGTCCAGCGAATTGCGCTTGCCCGGGAACAGCGAACGGGCGTGCAGCAGCGAATCGGTGACCGTCTCGCAATAGTCGGTGATGGGGCCGCGGCCCGTCTTCGCCAATTCGGCGTTGAAGAACTTCACGTCGAACGCGGCGTTGTGCGCGATGAGTTCCGCGCCCTGGATGAACTTGACGAATTCGTCCGCCACATCGGCGAAGCGGGGCTTGTCGGACAGGAATTCCGTCGTCAGCCCGTGCACCGCCAAGGCCTCGGGGTCGCTGTCGCGGTCCGGGTTCAGGTAGATGTGCAGGTTGTTGCCCGTGGACATCCGGTTGACCATTTCCACACAACCGATCTCAACGATGCGATGACCCTGGGCAGGGTCCAGTCCGGTGGTTTCCGTGTCAAAGATGATCTGGCGCATGACTTATTCCGACGCTGCATTGGCCGAAGCCGGCGGCGTGTGGGCGCCCGGCGTGGGGGCCGGGGGATGCTCTGCGCTGCCGGCATGGCCGGGTTTCTTGCGTGCGGTGGCAATCAGCGTGTAAGCCACCGGCACGACGAACAAGGTCAGTAGTGTACCCAGCATCAGCCCGCCGACCAGAACCCAGCCGATCTGCTGGCGCGATTCCGCCCCCGCGCCCGTGGACAGCGCCAGCGGCACCGTACCCAGCACCATGGCGCCCGTCGTCATCAGGATCGGGCGCAGGCGCAGCACGCTGGCCTCGGTGACGGCGGCGAACAGTTCGCGGCCCTCGTCGCGCAATTGGTTCGTGAATTCCACGATCAGAATGCCGTGCTTGGTGATCAGCCCCACCAGCGTGATGAGCCCGATCTGGCTGTAGATGGACAGCGTGCCGCCCGTGAGCCACAGCGCCAGCAGCGCGCCCGTCATGGACAGCGGCACCGACAGCATGATGATGAACGGGTTGCGCCAGCTTTCGAACTGCGCGGCCAGCACCAGATAGATGAAGGCCAGCGCCATGCCGAAGACCAGATAGATGCTGCCGGATGAATCGCGGAATTCGCGCGACTGCCCGTCCAGGTCGGTAACGATGGTGTTGGGCAAGACATCACGCGCCACCTGATGCATGTGCGTCAGCACTTCGCCCAGCGCGTAGCCCGGCGCAACCGCGGCGTCGATCTTCACGGCGCGCAGGCGGTTGAAGTGGTTCAGCGATTGCGGCGACACGCCTTCATGCACGCCCAGCAGGTTATCCAGCTGCACCATGCTGCCATCACGCGCCCGCACGTAGATGCCCGAAATATCGGTAGGGTTGGCGCGGTCGCGCGGCGTCACCTGCACGATCACGTCGTACTGCTCGCCCTCGTCTTTGTAGCGCGTGACCTGACGGCCGCCCAGCATCGATTCCAGCGTGCGGCCCACGGTATCCACATTGGCGCCCACGTCGGCCATCTTGTCGCGGTCCACCCGCACGCGCAGCTCGGGCGTGTTCAAGCGCAGGTCGGTGTCCAGGTTGAGCAAGCCGGGATACTTGCGCAGCTCGGTCAGGAACACTTCGGTCAGGCGCGACAGTTCCGCATACGAGGCCTGGCTCATGATGATGAATTCCACCGGCTTGGATCGCGCGGACTGCCCCAGCGACGGCGGGTTCGTCGGAAAGGCGCGCACCCCCGGCAGCGACGCGAATTGCGGCTGGAGTTGCTGGGTGATGGCCTGTTGCTTGCGGTCGCGCTCTTCCCACGGCTTCAAGCGAAGGATGGCGGTGCCGTCCGTCACCGTCGGAAAGCCCACGGTGACCTGGCTGCCGCTGGCTTCCGAGATTTCGGAATAGAACTTCTCGATGCCCAGCATGCTGTCCAGCGTGTAGTTCAAGGTGGCGCCTTCGGGCGAGCTGACTATGCCGAACACCACACCGCGGTCTTCGATGGGCGCGAGTTCGCTCTTGACCACCTTGAACAGCACGCCGCTGCCGGCCGCCACGGCCACGCCGATCACCACCACCAGCCAGCGATGCCGCAACGACGCGCCCAGCAGGCGGCGGTAGCCGTTGCTTAACCCATTCAGCCAGCCTTCGATCAGGTTGTACCAGCGGCTATGGCTGCTTTGATGGCGCAGCAGCACCGAACACATCATGGGCGTCAGCGTCAGCGCCACAAAGCCCGACACCAGCACAGCGCCTGCCAGCGCCAGCGCGAATTCGATGAACAGCCGCCCCGTGCGCCCGGTGGCGAACGCCAGCGGGGCGTACACAGTGACTAGCGTCATCGTCATGGCGACCACCGCGAAGCCGATTTCTTTGGACCCGCGCAGCGCCGCTTCCTTGCGCGGCATGCCCTCTTCGATGTGCCGGTAGATGTTCTCCAGCACCACGATGGCGTCATCCACCACCAGGCCAATGGCCAGCACCATCGCCAGCAGGGTCAACGTGTTGATCGAAAAACCGAAGAAGTACATCAGCGCGCACGCCCCCACCAGCGACACCGGAATCGTGACGATGGGGATGATGCTGGCGCGCAGGTTGCGCAGGAAAAAGAAGATCACCAGCACCACCAGGATGATGGCTTCGCCGATGGTGTGGAAAACGGAATCAATGGAACGTTCGATGAACACCGACGAGTCATACGCAATGGTCAGCTTCATGCCGGCCGGCAGCGTTTCGTTCAAGCGCTCGACTTCCTGGCGCGCGGCCTTGGACAACTCCAGCGGGTTGGCGGTGGACTGCCGCGTCACGCCGATGTTGATGGCGGGCTTGCCGTTAAAGCGCGACAGCACGCGGTCGCTGGCGGCGGCGATTTCCACTTTGGACACGTCACGCAGCCGGACCGGATAGCCCTTCACGTTGGCCACGATCACGTCTTCGAATTGCGCGGGCGTTTGCAGGTCGGTGGACGACACCACCGAGAATTCGCGCGCGCGCGATTCGATGCGGCCCGCCGGAATTTCCACGTTCTGGCTGCGCAGCGCGGCTTCCACGTCCTGCACGGTCAGGCCGTAAGCAGCCAGCTTGTCGCGGTCGACATAGATGCGCATGGACGGCAGGCGCTCGCCAAACACGCGCACTTCCGCCGCGCCCGGCAACACGGACAGCCGGGTCTTGATGTAGCGGTTGATGTAGTCGGACGTCTGGATGGCCGAGAACGATCCCGATTCCACCGCGATGTAGATGATGGGCTGGGAATCGGCTTCGACCTTGCCGATGATGGGCTCGTCGATTTCGTCCGGCAGGAAGCGCCTGGCGCGCGACACCTTGTCGCGCACTTCGGCGGCCGCCGCGTCCGGGTTGCGCGACAGGTTGAACTTGATGTTGATCAGGCTGCGTTCGGAACGGCTGCGGGACGTCATCACGTCCACGCCCTCGATGCCCGCCAGCTGGTCTTCCAGCGGCTTGGTCACCTGGGACTCAATCACCTCGGGCGAGGCGCCCTTGTAGGTGGTGTCCACCGACACGATGGGCTCGTCGATCTTCGGATATTCGCGCACGGTCAGCCGCGAATACGAGATCAAACCGATCAGCACGATGATCAGCGATAGCACCGACGCAAACACCGGCCGCTTGATGCAAGTTTCCGAGATACGCATTGCGTCACCGCCAAGAAAAAATGTGAGCCGGCCTCACGTGCCGCTGCCGACGACGTTCACGGCCGCGCCGTCCGTCACGCGCTGTATGCCCGCCACCACCAGCTGATCGCCCGCCGCCACGCCCGTCAGGATTTCAACGCGGCCCTCGCGGCGCTCGCCGATGGTGACTTCGCGCCGTTCTGCGCGGCCGTCCTTGACCCGGTACACGTACTGGGTCTCGCCCGACGGCGACAACGCCGCCTCCGGCACCACCAGCGCCTTGTCCTGATTGAACAGCAATTGCACACGCGCGAACATGCCCGGGCGCAGCACCGAATCCTTGTTGGCGACGGTGGCGCGCAGCAGGATCGAGCGGCCGCCCGCATCCACCAGCGGGCTGACGGCGTACACCAGACCCTGGCGTTCCTGGCCCGGCAGCGCGTCCAGGCGCAGCGTCAGCTGCTGGCCCACGCCCACCTTGCTCAAATACATTTCCGGCACGCGGAAGTCCACTTTCAGCGGGTCGATGGCTTCCAACGGCGCAAGATCCTGCCCTTGGTTCACGTAATCGCCCACGGACACGCTGCGCAGCCCGGCGATGCCGCCAAACGGCGCCGAAATCGTCATCTTGTCCAGCCGCGCCTGCGCCAGCGCCACGGCGGCTTCCTGGACTTTCAGCGTGCTGGCGGATTCGTCGCGGGCCTGCTGGCTGACGAATCCCTTGCCCTGCAATTCCACGGCGCGCCGGTAATGGCTCTGCGCCAGCGTCAGGTTGGCGCGCGCCTGCGCCAATTCGGCGCGCGGCACGGAGTCGTCCAGCCGGATCAGCGTCTGCCCGCGCGTGACGGGCTGGCCTTCCTTGAATTCAATCGACTGGATGCGTCCCGCCACTTCCGGCCGCAACACGACGGACTCGTCGGAACGCAGGCTGCCCACAGCCGACAGGCCGCGCGCAAAAGGAATTTCTTTGACTGAAGCCACTTCGACCCTGACGGGCGCGGCGGGGGTGGGCTGGGTTTTGGCGGCGGTCTGGGCAGGAGCGGCCCCGGGCGCGAGCCATCGCGGCACAAAAACGCCCAATGCGGCCCCCGCGGCCAACCCGGCCGCAACGGCGGCCAGCAGTACAGCTTTTTTCATGCGCGAATGTGGCGGTGATGCGGCGCGGACCGGATTTCCCCACTAGGACGACGCCGCAGGAACTGGAATGAGGGATGGCACTGTAGCACCCGAATTTACATACTGGAACAATCCAGAAGCCGGATGAAAGAACTAAATCCGCCTCGCAAGGCGGATTTCAGGGTATATCCCGATGCCGTCAGGCCCGCCGGGCCACTTCCACGCCCATATTGGCCAGCTGATCCGCGCGTTCGTTGCCGGGGTCGCCAGTATGGCCGCGCACCCAGCGCCAGGACACTTGATGACGTTGCACCTGCTCGTCCAGCGCCTGCCAAAGCTCGGCATTCTTGACCGGCTTTTTATCGGCCGTCATCCAGCCGCGGCGCTTCCAGTTGGCCAGCCATTCCATCATGCCCTTCATGACGTACTGGGAGTCAGTGTGAATGGTGACGACGCAGGGGCGCTTGAGCGCGCGCAGGCCTTCGATGACCGCCAGCAGCTCCATGCGGTTGTTGGTGGTCTGGAGTTCGCCGCCATGCAGGGTTTTCTCGTGGCCGCCGGCACGCAGCAGCACGCCCCAACCGCCCGGACCCGGGTTGCCCTTGCAGGCCCCGTCGGTCCACATTTCCACTTTCTGGTCGTTCGGTTTGTTGTCCTGCATGGTGCTGCTTTGTAATCCTTGTTCGTGCAAAGTAAACATCCGGGCGCAACGCCCTTCAGGGAAATGCCGGACCCGCCCGCAAGCGGGCGACTGGCCCGCCCTTCATGACGGGTCGACGGCGTCATCCGCCTGGCGGTTGACCACCACCGAAGCGGCGCGCGCCCGTTTGGGCTTGGTCTTCCAGGCGGGGCCGATGATACGCATGCCGGCCACACGCTTGACGGCCGACACCATATAGACCGCCCCGCCCAGGCTCCACCAGCGCGCGCCGGCCGACTCCAGAAAGCCCCAGCGCTGCAACCATTTTTCGCTGCGGCAGGCGGGCGCGTAGCAGCCGAAACTGCTTTCCTTGACTTCCAGCGACAGCAGCTTGAACCAGTCTTTCAGGCGCGCCAGCGACACCTGGGATGACGGCGGCTGGGGCAGCCAGGGTTCCATGCCGGGCATGCGCGTGCGCGCACCCCACATGCTCCAGGGGTTGAAACCCGAAATCACCACCCGCCCTTCGGGCACCAGCACGCGTTCCACTTCGCGCAGCACGTTGTGCGGGTCCTGCGTGCATTCAAAGGCATGCGGCAGAATCAGCAGGTCGACGCTTTGGGATTCGAACGGCAGCGCTTCGGGTTCGGCCAGCACCACGCGAGACTGCCAGTTGGCGATGCTTTCCGCCGTCGGGGTCTCGGTGCCGACGTAGCCCTTGAACGGCATGCGGTTGGCGCGCAGCAGGTTCATATCGGCCAGCCCGACCTGCCAGGCGTAATATCCGAAGACATCCGCGACAGCCGCGTCAAACTGCGCCCGTTCCCAGGCCAGGGCGTACTGCCCCGGTGGCGTCTGGAACCATTCGGCCAGTTCTACAATCGGCGGTGTTTCTTCTGCCACGTTCTATTCCTTCGAATCTCATGCAAGCCTTGACCGCCCCCGCAGGCGGCCGCGAACGCAATGCCGCGGTCTTGCCTCTACCCGCTTTCTCCGACAACTACATCTGGGCCATCGTCCACGGTGACAACGCCGCCGTGGTGGACCCGGGCGAAGCCGGTCCGGTACTGAAATGGCTCGAGCAAGAAGGCTTGAGGCTGCGCGCCATTCTACTCACGCACCATCACGGCGACCATGTGGGCGGTGTGCTTGAATTGTCACGCATCGCGGACCTTACCGTATACGGTCCGGCGCGTGAAAGGCTGCCACGTTGCGACGTGCCGCTCTCGGAAGGCGACCGTGTGGTGCTGCCCGAACTGGATCTGGACTTGCGTGTGCTGGACGTGCCGGGCCACACCGCCGGCCACATCGCGTACACCGGCCGGGCGGCCGGAATAGAACCCGTTTTATTCTGTGGCGACACCCTGTTTGCGGGCGGCTGCGGCCGGCTTTTCGAGGGGACTCCCGCGCAAATGCATGATTCCTTGGAAAAATTTTCCGTTTTACCGCCAGATACACAGGTTTTTTGCGCACACGAGTACACTCTAGCGAACTTGCGCTGGGCATTGGCTGTGGACCCCGCCAACCGCACCCTGCAACAGTGGTATCAGCGAGCCCAGCAACTTCGAGCAGAAAGTCTTCCCACGCTTCCGTCGACCATCGGTCAGGAACGCGCGACGAACCCGTTTTTGCGCACGCAGCAAGTCGACGTCGTCCGTGCCGCAGCCAGCTGGGCCGGACGCAACCAACCTACGCCGGTAGAGGTCTTCGCCTCCCTGCGTGAATGGAAGAACGATTTCAAGTGACCGCCTGATGAATCTATCCCGACTCCTTCTGCCACTCATGCTGGCAGTCCTCGCCGGTTGCGCAGGAACCAAAGCCCCCGATAGCAAGAACCTCACCACCAATTCCCAAGGGCGTTACATCGCCCGGGATACGTCCCGAACGGTTGATCTGACCAACCCGCCGAGCGACGCCTGGGACCGCATCCGCCGCGGTTTCGCCATTCCCAACCTGAACACCGAGCTCTCGCAGCAGTGGACCGACTATTACGCGTCCCACCCCGAGGCCGTTCAGCGCATGGCCGAACGTGCAGGCAAGTACCTGTACTTCATCGTTGACGAAATCAACCGCCGCGGCCTGCCGACGGAACTGGCGCTGCTGCCCTTTGTGGAAAGCGCCTATAACCCGACTGCGCTGTCGCGCGCCCAGGCTTCCGGCCTGTGGCAGTTCGTGCCGGCCACCGGCACGCACTTCAATCTGAAGCAAGACTGGTGGCGCGACGAGCGCCGCGATCCCATCGCGTCGACCAACGCCGCGCTGGACTATCTGGAAAAGCTGTTCGAGATGCAGGGCGACTGGTATCTGGCGCTGGCGTCCTACAACTGGGGCGAAGGCTCGGTGCAGCGCGCCATGGCCAAGAACGAAGCGGCCGGCCAGAACACCGACTACCTGTCGCTGAACATGCCGGATGAAACCCGCAACTACGTGCCCAAGTTGCAGGCCATCAAGAACATCATTGCCGACCCGCAGCGTTATGCGGTGGCGCTGCCCCCGGTGGGCAACACGCCGTACTTCGTGACGGTGCAAAAGAACAGCGACATCGACCTGGAAATTGCCGCCAAGCTGGCCGAAATGCCGCTGGACGAATTCAAGGCGCTGAACCCCTCGTTCAACCGCCCGGTCATTCGTGGCGACCACGGCCCGACCCTGCTGCTGCCGGCCGACCGCGTCGAAATCTTCAACGCGAACCTCACGAACTACAAGGGCGACCTGAGCGCCTGGAAAATCTACCATTCGCGCCGTGGAGAATCCTACGCGTCGATCGCCAAGCGTTTTGGCGTGACGGAATCCAAGCTGCGTGAAACCAATGACATCGGCTCGCGCCAGAAGGCGGCCTCGGGCCAGGCGCTGCTGGTGCCGGGCGAACCGGGCACCGGTGGCGTGCAACTGGCGTCGCTTGCCGCGCCGGTGGGCGCGCTGGAACCGGCGCCGTCCGACAACAAGGCCGTGGCCCCGCGTGGCCGCGCCGCACCGGCGCCCGCCGCCCGCGTGGCCAGCGCCCGCCCGAACGTGCGCACCCACAAGGTCCGCCAGGGTGACACGCTGTTCTCGCTGGCCAAGCAGTACGGCACCACGGTTGACGCGTTGCGCTCGTTGAACAACCTGAAGGGCAGCGCGCTGAAGGTCGGCACGGCCTTGCGCGTGCCGGGCACCAACGCCCGCGGCTAATGGGCGCGACTGAAAGGCCCGACTGAAAAGCGCGACTCACCGCCGCCGCCAGCACGAACCCGACGGCGCCCCACCCGGGCGCCGTTTTTCCAAGCACGCGAAGCCGCCAAACTCCTTAAAATAGGCGGTCTTTCCGCAGGAAAAAAATCAAAGGAATAAACATGGGCTTTCTCGCCGGCAAGCGCATCCTGGTCACCGGGGTGCTTTCGAACCGATCCATCGCCTACGGCATTGCGCGCGCCTGTCACCAGCAAGGCGCCGAACTGGCGTTCACCTATGTGGGCGACCGCTTCAAAGACCGTGTGAGCGAATTCGCCGCCGAATTCGGCAGCAAGATCGTGCTGCCCTGCGATGTGGCCGAAGACAGCCAGATCGAAGGCGCGTTCACCGAACTGGCCCAGCACTGGGACGGCCTAGACGGCTTGGTGCACTCCATCGGCTTCGCCCCGCGCGAAGCCATCGCCGGCAACTTCCTGGACGGCTTGTCGCGCGAAGGCTTCCGCATCGCCCACGACATCTCGGCCTACAGCTTCGCCGCCATGGCCAAGGCTGCACTGCCGCTGATGGAAGGCCGCAATGGCTCGGTACTGACGCTGACCTATCTGGGCGCCGAGCGCGTCGTCCCCAACTACAACACGATGGGCTTGGCCAAGGCGTCGCTGGAAGCCAGCGTGCGCTACCTGGCCACGGCGCTGGGCCCGCGCGGCATCCGCGCCAACGGCATTTCGGCCGGCCCTATCAAAACGCTGGCCGCCAGCGGCATCAAGGACTTCTCGGCCATCCTGAAGTTCGTGGAATCGCAAGCGCCGCTGCGCCGCAACGTCACGATTGACGATGTGGGCAACGTCGCCGCCTTCATGCTGTCGGATCTGGCCGCCGGCGTGACCGGTGAAATCACCCATGTGGACGCCGGTTTCTCGACCATCGTCCCCGGCATGGAAGACTGATCATCTGCCCAGGCGGGGCGCCAAGCGCACCGCCTGGGCATTCAATCCGGCCGCACGATCAGCGTGGATACCTGCACATCCACCGCCGTCATCAGTTTGTGGATCGGGCATTTCTCCGCAATTCCCAGCAGCTCGTCGATCTGCGCATCCGACAGCTCGCCATGCAGCGTCAGCTTGGCCGTCAGCCGGTAGATGCCCTTGCGTTCTTCGCTGGCGTCTCGCACCACCTCCACCCCCACCGATTCCAGCGGCAGCCCCTTGCGCTGCGCGTAGACCATCAGGGTCATCGCCTTGCAGCCGCCCAGCGCGGTGTCGAAATAATCATGCGGGTCAGGGCCTTCTCCCTGCGGCTGCGGCATCGCCAGCGGCAAGTCGTGGCCTTCGGCCGTCGCCGTGAATTGCAAGGTATTGGGCGCATTCTGACGGACGCGGATGCTCATGGGTCACTCTCCTTGGGTGGACGCCCGGCGCGGGCGCCCCAGCCGTCGTTGTAGCACTCGCCGACGGGTTTGCTTACTGACAGAAACCTGAACTTATCGCGATGATGGGTGTCGGATATCCCTATCCGCATTCATGCACACATAAAGAGGGACTCATGAGCGCCAGACAACTCCTTGATCAATTACTGCAATCGGGCCAAGGCCTGCTTTCCGACGCCACCAACCGCGTGCAAAGCGCAACTGGCGGTGCGGGCAATGGCGGCAAGGGTTCCTTTTTGACGGGCCTGGGCGGCGGCGCATTGGGCGCAGGCGCGCTGGGCCTGTTGATGGGCAGCAAGAAGGCCCGCAAGATCGGCGGCAAAGTCGCCATGTATGGCGGCATGGCCGCCCTCGGCGCGCTGGCGTATCGCGCCTACGGCGACTGGCAGCGCAATCAGGCGGGCGGCGCGCCGGCCACGGCGCCCCAGACGCTGGACCGCCTGCCCGCCCCCGAGGCCGAACAGCACAGCACCGCGGTGCTGACCGCGATGATCGGCGCGGCCAAGGCCGATGGACATATCGGCCCCGAAGAACGCGCCCTGTTGGAAACGGAATTGTCCAAACTGTCGTCCGACGCCCAGGACCAGCGTTGGCTGGAAACGGAACTGTCGCGTCCGCTGGACCCCGCCGCGGTAGCGAAGTCAGCCCGCACCCCGGAAATGGCGGCCGAGATGTACCTGGCCAGCCTGCTGGTGGTGGACGAGGAAAGCTATATGGAACGCGCCTACCTGGACGAACTGGCGCGCCAGCTCAAGCTGGAGCCCGGCCTGAAGGAAAAGCTGGAACAGCACGCCCAGAGGGCCGTGGCCTGACGGGCTTGGGTTTGAGGGGCCGGCCTGAAGTGTCCGGGACTTGCCCCTCGGCCTGCCGGCCGCGCCTGGCCGGCCGCACCTAGCCGGCCACTCCTGCCCCGCCCCCCCCCCCTCAATCCGTCCTCAATCCGCCCGCAATCCAATCGCGTCGGTCAACGCCGTATACCGGTCGATGTCGGCATTGATCATCGACTGGAATTCCCGCGGCGTGCTGCTGGCCGGCGTGAAGCCTTGCTCCCGCAAGGACGCCTGCACGTCCGGCCGACGCACGATTTTCGCCACGGCGGAATTCAGTTTTTCGACCACCGCAGGCGGCGTCGCGGCGGGCGCCAGCAGGCCATGCCACTGATCCAGCGCATATCCCGCAATCCCCTGCTCAGCGACGGTGGGCACAGTCGGCATCAGCGGCGAACGCGCAGGCGACGTCACTGCCAAGGCGCGCAGCTTGCCTGCGGCAATCAGCGGGGCGGCGCTTGATGCCGTCACGATGCCCATCCCCACCTGCCCCGCCGTCACATCGGTCAGCGCCGGCCCGCAGCCTTTGTACGGCACGTGCTGCAACATCGCGCCGCTGGATCTAGCCAACATCTCTCCCGCCAAATGCTGCGGCGTGCCGTTGCCGCAGGAGGCGAAGGGCAAAGGCTTGCCCGGCAGGGCCGCCGCCAGCGCATCATCCAGTTGCAACAGCGGCGACGCCGCAGGCACCACGAAAACAGAAGGCACGAACGCCACGTTGATGACCGCGGTGAAATCCCGCTTGGGTGAAAAGCCCAGGTTCCGGTACACGCCAGGGTTGATCGCAAACGAGCTGTTCACCATCAACAGCGTGTAGCCGTCGGGCGGCGCTTCCGCGACGATGCGCGCTCCGATGTTGCCGCTGGCGCCGGGGCGATTTTCCACCACCACGGGCTGGCCCAACTGCTCTTGCAGCGACGCGCCGATACGCCGCGCCAGCAGATCGGTGCCGCCGCCGGGCGGAAAGGTCACGACGATGGTGATCGGATGCGTGGGGTAAGACGCATCGGCAACCGCCTCACCCGACGGCGAATTGCCGCAAGCGGCCAGGAACAGTACCGGCAGTGCAAGAGACGATCGAAGCAGACGTTTCATGATGGTCAGGCATCCAGGCCGATATCGAGCACCTTGGCGCTGTGGGTCAGCCACCCCACGGCGATCTGATCCACGCCGGTAGCGGCGACAGCAGCGGCTGTGTCCGGCGTGATGCTGCCCGAGGCTTCGGTAATGGCGCGGCCGCGCGACATGGCGACGGCGCGGCGCAGATCGTCCAGGCTCATGTTGTCCAGCAGCACCACATCCACCCCCAGCGACAGCGCCACCTCAAGCTGCGCCAGCGTGTCCACTTCAAGCTCGATCTTGACCATATGGCCAACGCCCGCGCGCGCACGCTGCACGGCCGTGGCGACATCCCCCGCCAGCGCGATGTGGTTGTCCTTGATCAGCACCGCGTCGTCCAGGCCGTAGCGGTGATTGCTGCCGCCGCCCACGCGCACCGCGTACTTCTGCACGGCCCGCAGGCCCGGCATTGTCTTGCGGGTGCAGGTCACGCGCGCACCGTAGCTGGAGATCGCCCGCGCAATCGACGCCGTGGCGCTCGCCACGCCACTCAGGTGGCACAGGAAGTTCAGCGCCACGCGTTCGGCGGTCAGCATGGCGCGGGCGTTGCCGCGGATGCGCGCAATTTCCATCCCGGGCGCCAGGTCAGAGCCATCGCGCTGCAACACGATGAACTCCAGGCTCGGGTCCATCACACGAAACGCCAGCCGTGCCAGATCCAACCCGGCCAGCACGCCTTCCTGCCGCGATACGAGCCGCGTTTGCGCGACCGCGTCCGCGGGCACGATGGCGTCCGTCGTCAGGTCGCCCGCGCGCCCCAGGTCTTCCAGCAGGGCCGCGCGCACCAGCGGCTCCAGCATGACGTCGGGCAAGGGCGGAACAGGCAGACGGGAGGCGGTCAACGACGCTTCGGCTTTAATGCTCATTTTGAGTATTTGTGAGTTAAAAAAAGGCGCGCAAGGATTGCGCACCACTTATGCTAAAGACGAGCATAAGCACTGTCAAGCGTCAAAGCGCACGGGACAGGGGGAGTTTGCTGCCGGCAATGGCGCGCTCGGCCAGCACATCGCGCCGGAATCGAAACAGCTTGGCCGGACGGCCGGTGGTGCCAGTGGCCATCTCCCCCGTCTCTTCGACGAGCGCCTGCTGTTCAATCAAGCGGCGGAAATTCTGCTTGTGCAGGCCGCGCCCGGCCAGCGCCTCGACGGCCAGTTGCAACTGCAGCAAGGTGAATTCGGCCGGCATCAATTCAAACACCACGGGCCGGTATTTGATCTTGGCGCGCAAACGCGCAATGCCGGTTGCAAGAATGCGCCGATGATCATGGCGCATGGGCTCACCCGGAAGCACGGCTTTACCGCCGCCGCGCCGCGCGGCCTCGGGCACCAGGCCGGCCTCGAACAGCAGCTCGTAGCGTTGCAGCACCATGTCCTCGTTCCACGCGGCCCCTTCCAGGCCGAACGTGATTGCCGCGCGCTGATGACGGCGCGTGCGCACCGCCAGGTCGGCGCTGGCCTCGCACCACTGCGCCAACTGCGGCACGATCAGTTCTTCGACCAGCGCGGGCGTACCGGCGCGCCGGTCTTCCCAAGGGAAATAGCGATACCAGTCCTGCCACCCGACTTGCGCCACGCCGGTCTCGCCCGCCTCGCGCGTCAGGCCCAGGTAGCTGACTGACATGACGCGCCCGCCCGACTCATCGGAACGGTCGCCATCGGCAAACGTGTAAAGCTGCTCTACATAGCCCAGCGGATGATGCGTCTGCGTCTCTACCCAGGCGCGCAAGCCGGCCTGCAAAGACCGATGCGACAACTCGAAAGGCCCGGCCGGCAAGGCGCGCGCATCATCCGTCGTCAACACGCGCGGCTCGCCGTTGGTCACGGCGACCAACACGGCGACGAGTTCAGCATGGACGGAGCGTTCGACGGATTCGGTCAAAGTGGGCGAAGAAATAAGGTTGAACAAGCGCAGGGCGTGAAATTATAAGGTTCTGCCCTGCAACAGCCGCTTGCAAACGTGACAGCCGCAACGGCCGCGTCACACGGCGCAAGACCTAAGATAAAAGCGAATATCCAGGCGCGTCGCCATCCTGGGACGCCCGCAAGCGGAGCAAGCGCCATGTTGAAAACGACACCTGATCCCCAAGCCGTGGACAAACCCACGGAAGACAAAGCCCGCGCGCCCGTCGACCCGCGCAAAGGCACGGAAACGCTGCCAATGCCCGACCAAAGCAAAGAGGTGGCGGGCATGCCACGCGATGGACGCGCCATCGCACAACCCGGTGAGCCCGGCGTCATCACACCCGAGGACGATGTGCTGGACACCTCATACGAAAACCGCAAAGGCTAAGCCCGGCGCAAGGGCTTGATAATACTCGAGCCGCCCGCCGCGGCGCGCCAGGGGCGAGGCCGCAAGGCCCGCCCCCGACATTGGACCGGCAAGGTACTGGAAATAGGCCCACGCCTATATCAAGGCCACGAGCCCATCCCTACACTGCTACGCTTCTCAGGCCCATCGGGCCGCTGCCTTAGCGATCTCCAATGTTCAAGAATTCCTTTTTCCGCGGTCTCGCGGCGCTGCTGTTTGCCGCCCTCTTTCCCGTCAGCCAAGCGTATTCCATGGGCATTCAGCCCGAAACTTCCGTCGTGCTCGTGGACGAAGCATCCGGCGAAGGCACCATCGGCATCAAGAACACCGGCGATGAGCCCGTGCTGTTGGTGTCCATGATCGAACACATCCAGGAAGACCAGGACGAATGGGTCACGGTGTCTCCGCCGGCCGCCGTCCTTGCCCCGGGCAAGACGCAATTGGTCCGTTTCCTGTTGACGAACGACAAGCCCTTAAGCGCGCAACGCATGAAGCGCGCCATCTTCGAAGGCATTCCGCAATCGGGCGAGCAGGCCAACAAGCTGCGCCTGACCATACGCCAAGACCTGCCGCTCATCGCGTTGCCCAAGGGCATCGCCGCCGATAACGCCCCCTGGAAAAAGCTGGTCTGGGCCGCTCAAGACGGCAAGCTGACGGTGCGCAACCCCAGCCCCTACGTTGTCCGGATGGACCAGCAAGTTCACGTGCAGCCCTCCAACCAGGCGCTGATTCTGCCCAAGACCTACGTGTTGCCCGGCGAAACGCTGGAACTGCGCGCGGCAGGCGCCGGCATGCAAGGCGAAACGACCGTGCGCCTGTACCCCGCCAGCGTCTACGGCTATCAAGTCTCGTCTTTCGACGCACCGATCAAGCGCTGAAAATGCCACGCCCCCATTTGGGCGTGTCGAGCGTGATGATGGCTGCCTTGTTCCGTCTGCGCGCCCGCGCGGCTTGCAGCGGCGCGTTTGCCGCCGCAAGCCTGATGCTGTGCACGCATGATCCTGCAAGCGCACAGCCGGCGGGCGGCGGATTCGACCTCGAAATCCTGAAGAGCCGCGGCTTGAACCCCGCCATCGCCTCGCACTTTCAGAACGGCGCGCGATTCCTGCAAGGCATGCACACGGTAAGCATCACCGTGAACGGCCGCCCGATGGGCCGCGCTCAAGCCACGTTCGACACGCAAGGCAAACTCTGCCTGACCCACGATCTGCTGACGCTTGCTCAGTTGAAGACCCCCCAGGAACAAGGTGGCGACGCCGCCCCCTGCCCTGATGCGTTCTTGCGTGCGTGGCCCACGACAACCATCGACCTGCAACCCGAACGCATGGCGGTGGAAATCGTGGCCCCGCCCGGCGCGGTGGCCAAGCCCGCAAGCACCGTGTCCTATCAATCGGGCGGGCGCGCCGTCATCCTTAACTATGACGTGCTGTCCAGCCAGACCCGCCATCTGAGCGGCGCGAACCGCTATCTGCAGGCGTACACAGAATTCGGCCTGAACGCGAACGACTGGATTCTTCGCAGCAACAACACTTACTCGAGCGTGGGCGGAAAGTCGAGCTGGAACCATCTCGACGCCTATGCGCAGCGCACGTTCCACTCGAAGGAAACCACCTTTCAAGCGGGGCAAATCAACCTGCAGGGCGCGCTGTTTGGCGGCGTCCCCGTCAACGGCGTGCAGCTGTTCCCCGAATCCGCGCTGCAAAGCCGAACGCAGGAAGGCGCGCCTATTTCTGGCATCGCCCACACCCAGGCGCGAGTGGAAGTTTCGCAAAACGGTATCCCCCTGGCGTCGACCATCGTGCCGCCAGGCCCCTTCACGCTAAGCGATGTGCTGCCGCGTTCACTGACCCAAGATATCCGAGTCGTCATTCACGAAACCTCGGGCGAAGTCCGCGACTTCATCGTTCCTGCGGCGGCGCTGCAAGTCGACCGGCTGGGCGCGCCCGTCGGCTTTAGCGGCGGACTGGGTATGTTGCGCCAGACCGGCTGGTCCAATAGCGGCGCCACCCCTGTGGCCTCGGCCGAGTATGGCGTCTCGCTGGGGGCTCGGGCCAACCTGACCGCGGGCAGCATGCTCAGCCGCGATTACCGCGCGATTGGCGCGCGCGCCGACGTGCTTCTGCCCGCCAGCGCGCAGGCAGCGCTGCAAAGCCAGTGGTCCCACAACACCCATACGGGCCGCAGCGGCGCGCAATTTCTGTTGTCGGGCTCGGCCATGTTGCTGCCCAGCTTGTCCTCGAATGTCTCTTTATTGCGGCGCACGGACGGCTATAGCGATATCCAAAGCGCCAGTGAAACTCGCCCCCGGCCACACGACGATCCCCGGGCGCCACGCTATCTCGACGACCGCGTCAAACAGCAGCTCAGCACCGGACTGGGCTGGAGCCACCCCACGCTGGGCGGCTTCAGCGCGAATTACAGCGAATCGCGCAATACGCAAGGCCATGCATCGCGGCGCGCCATGTTGAACTGGGGAAAGACCTTTCATCGCACCAGCGTCTCTCTGTCGTTTGAGCGCGACGTGGGTTCCAGCCATCGCAATCAAGGCAGCTTCATGTACCTGAACCTTAGCTTTCCGTTGGGCAAGCAAAGCATCAGTGCGTCCATGCAGCGGCAGGACAACGGCGCCAGCTACGGGGTCAATACCAGCGCGGCCATCGATGACCGCGCCACCTATTCGCTCTCGGCCTCCTCCAGCGCCAACGGCCAGGCCAGCTACTCGGGCTCGCTCGGCGTTAACTCCGCCTTCACGCAGCTCAACCTTGCCGCCAGCAGCTTCAGCGGGGGATACAGTCATTCCACCCGCGTGCGCGGTGCGCTCGTCGGCCATGCGCAAGGGCTGAGCTTCTCGCCCTACCGCGTGCAGGACACGTTCGCCATTGCATCGGTCGGCGACTTGTCCGGCGTGCGCCTGCATACCCCCGCCGGCAGCGTCTGGACCGACCCGTGGGGCCGTGCCGTCATTCCGTCGCTGCCCGCGTACCGAAATGGACAAATCCAAGTCGCCACCGCAACGCTTGCGCGCAACGTGGACCTGATCAACGGCCGTTACGGCCTGGAGCCCGCACGTGGCTCCGTATCGGCCATCGATTTCGCGGTGGTGAAAGTACGTCGCACCTTGTTGACTGCGAGCTACGCGGGTGGCGAGGTCGTACCCAAGGGCGCCGCCGTTCTTAGCGCCACCGGTTCGTTCATCACGCTTGTCGGAGGCGGCGGTCAGATATTCCTGCCTGACGTTCAGGCGCTTGCCGCGCCGCTGACCGTGACGACGTCCGACGGCGCCACATGCGAACTGGTATTCGACCTGGCGGCGTCCCCTGACCTGGATGCGCTGTACGAACGCGCGCACGCCACCTGCGAACCCCAGACGAATGCCGGCGCCGCCCTACCCGCCACTGAGGAAAATGTATGACGCCCATTCGCTTGGCACTGTCCACCCCCCGCTTGGCCGGGTTGATCATGACGGCCTTGCTGCTGACAGCTAGCCAGGGGGCCGCGTCGCAACCTGCCCGCTTGTCGCCGGCCACGCCCGCGCCTGCACAAACTGGCTGTCAGATCAGCGTCGGCCAGAGCGTTGGCGACTACGGCAGTTTCACCGCAGGGCAACTGGCCTTGCGCGAGGGCCGCCGCTATGCGCTGCAACCGCGCACGGTGCCGCTGACGATTCACTGCCCCACGCCTCGCCCGCTCTCCTTGCGCATCACGGCGCCCACCCGCCATGATGGCGCAGCACGTTTTGCACAGGCGGGTGAGCTGCGGGTGGTGTTGAGTCATGCACGGATAGACGGCCAAGACACGCGCCTTATCAATCTGGATATGCCTCACCAGGGGCCGCAAACTCAGGTGGCCCTGCGCCCGGGCGATGTCGCCGTCATGGAACATGGCCGCAGCGCACGCACGTTCACGGCGCAGATCGATCTGGCGCCAGAAGTCAGCGACACCGACGTGCGCGTTTCTGACCAGACTGAATGGTCTACCACCCTGTCTGTCGAATTGCTGGATGCCGAGCGCGCCGCGGGGCGTTAAGCGGCGCGGCGCGCCCACAAGCCGCTACAGGATTCCGCGCAGCTTGAACAAGGCGTTGTCCGTCGTCACACCCAGCTTTCGATAGGCCGTGGCCTTCTGCGCGCTGATCGTTTTAGGGCTGCGTCCGAACTTGGCCGCAATCTCCGAAATGGTCATGCCTTCCAACAAGCAGCGGATCACTTCGCGCTCGCGTGCAGACAAGGACGCGCCATCGAACAAGTCGCATTCGGCCGGCTGTAGTTCTTGAGGTGCGGTGCTGGCGCCCGACAGCAGGTAAGTCATCTGGTCGCTGCAGTACGTGCCGCCCGCCGCCACCTTGCGCACGGCG
The DNA here is from genome assembly GCF_042957345.1 of Achromobacter sp. NPDC008082. Taxonomy (NCBI): domain Bacteria; kingdom Pseudomonadati; phylum Pseudomonadota; class Betaproteobacteria; order Burkholderiales; family Alcaligenaceae; genus Achromobacter; species Achromobacter sp. NPDC008082. Next base: position 736,056 of record NZ_JBIBIB010000004.1, on the reverse strand, counting down.
CGCACGATTTCATCCGCGTCGCCCCCCTTGCCCACAAAACCATGTGCGCCCGAGCGCAGGGCAAGCGCCACCGTGGCGGGGTCATAAAGGGCAGAGAGCACCAGAATACGGGCCGCCGGAAACTTGATGCGCAACGTTTTGATCAACGAGATGCCATCCATCTCGGTCGGGCCCAGCGAGTAGTCGATCAGCAGCAAATCGGCCATCTGCGTGCTTGGCGCCAAGATCAGGTCACGGCTGGACTCGTACTCGCCCAAGACGACGATGTCGCGATTCTGCGACAGGTAGGCGGCCAATCCGGCCCGCACTACCGGGTGGTCATCAAGCAGTGCGATACGCAACGGATGCATGGGGGACGCTAACAATATGGAATTCCAAGATAAACCTAAGATTTTCCACGGCGGGTCGCTTGGCGCAAAACCAGCGTGGACAATAGTAGCGCAGCCATTCGCGCGCCCCCAGTAAAGATTAGGCGCACGCCTATATACCGGATGCCGGCCATTTCCTAGAGTGTGTGGTTTACCCCCCCTACATCTGAACTGGATGGCCATGAATCACTCAGCACGAACCCCGCACGCTCTGCGCTACCTCTTAGCCGCGAGCTTTCTGATTACTGCAACGGCCCAAGCGGCCACCTCTGCGGAACTGAAGGTCACCGGCCGCATCACGCCGCCATCATGTGACCTTGCGCTGGATGGCAATGGGCTTCTGGACTTTGGCGAGCGTGCTTTTAACACGCTCAATCTCGATGGCACCAAGTTGACTGAAAAGACCATCAACCTGCAAGTCACCTGCGATGGCGCTACCCGTATCGGGCTGCATGTTGTAGACAACCGCGCCAGCAGCAAGGTTCTCAAAGCCACGCTGAACGCCAACGCGTGGGGCAGCGCTAACGCGGTCATCACTGACGATTTCATCTACGGGCTGGGCTCCGCTACCGGCGCGGGCGACACCCAGGTTCCCATCGGCGGCTACATGTTCGGCTTCAAGGATGCCGACGTTACCGCCAATGGCTCCAAAGGTTACGTTGTCTACAGCGCTGACAAGCGAAACTGGAAATTCGACGTGCCGCAGCGTAATTACCTCAGCCCCAATTTCACGTACTCGTTCGTGATCGGTGCTCCCAGCGCAAGCAACTACACGCCCATCGCCATCAGCGCCCTCACGGGTTTGCTGACCGTCGTCCCAACGATCACCCGCTCTGGCGACTTGCCAACCAGCAGCGCCATTAATTTCGATGGAAGCGCCACCATTTCGCTGATCTACCTGTAAAGACAACGCGGACGGCGCTCTGTAGCGCCCTCCGCGCTAGCTCAGCGAAATCCGTGCGGTGGGTTCTGTGGAACCCGCCGCGGTCATCACCAAACCCCGAGCAGTCCGGCAAAGCGTCTTCCAAGAGCCGCCCGCGCCTCGTCCTGCTTCGCGCTCGCCACGGCCACATCGGATCGTTGCCGCCATGTCCCGACACGCCTGGCAATTAGGAACGTTCATGACAACCCATCTCAAACTCGGCATTGTGCTTGCCGCACTGACCGCTGCTTCCCCTGCGATCAGCAGCAACAATCTCACCATCGCGGGTAAGCTGACGCCGCCTGCGTGCAATGTCCATTTTGGAAGCGACTCAACGTTCGACTTCGGCGCCATTTCCTTTAACGCGCTGGACAGCAACGGCACGAAGCTTGACGGTAAGGACGCCGCGCTGCAGATCGAGTGCGGCAGCCCCACGCGTGTCAGCGTTGCCGCGCATGACAATCGCGCTGGGTCCGGCATCACCCTTCAGGAAGCTCCCGGCCTGAACTGGCCATACCAAAGCCCCGAGAACGGTCCCAAATATTCCTGGGGCCTGGGCTTTGCAGATGGCAATCACACCAAGACGGGCGCCCTGATCGTCCTGATCAGTCCGGCCACCAGCAGCGTCGACGGCACGCCTCTGACCCAGGCAGGCGTGCAAAAGATCCTCGCGCGGCCCTCGGGCAGCAGCAGCTGGTCAATCGCATCCTCGCACTACGCGATCAATCTCAGCCCCAACTATGAATACTCGTTCGGCACGGCGGGGGGGCCCCCCGGGCGCATTACGAACGCCAATGTGATGCTCGCCCTTGCCCCCATGATCGGGAAATCTTCAACCCTGCCTTCGACGGACGAGATCCACTTGGACGGCTCAATCACATTCACGTTGCGCTACCTGTAGCCTGAATCCGCACCTTCTAAAAAAAGGCGCTCAGCGCCTGCTCATATGATGAAAAATCTGCCTCACCTATGCGCCTGCCTCGCCCTGACTGCTGTCAGCGGCGCGCAGGCCAACACTACGCAAACCAGCCTTATCGTGGGTGGACAGATTACTCCGCCCGCTTGCAGCGTCGGCTTCGACGGTGCAAGCGGGGTCGATTTCGGCGCTATCCCGTTTCGAACCCTGGACCCAGACGGCACGCTGCTCGCTGAACAGCACCCGCGCCTGGAAATCGTCTGCGGCGGCCCGACGCTGGTAGCGTTCACCGCACAAGATAACCGCACGAACTCCGCCATTACGCACCAGGAAGCCATCGCAGCGGGCATGAAATGGCCTTATCAACACCCGTCAAACGCGGCGCCTCATGCGTGGGGGCTGGGCCGCATTGATGGCGTCAAGGTCGGCGCAGTGACGCTGCTGATCCGCCCCCAAGCCACGTTGGTCAACGGCAATCCGCTGGCCGGCAACATGCAGATTCTGGCCCGCGCCGCAGGCAGCTCCGCCGCGTGGCCGGTTCATTCGACTCAGGAAAGCATCAACCTGAATTTGGTGGATGAATATTCATTTGGCAGTCCGGCAGCCGCCGCCCCCATCACAACGGCCTCGGTCAGCCTGGGGGTGCTGCCGCTGCTGAACAAACCAGCCGCACTGCCCAGCGCCAAAGAAATTCCGATAGACGGCTCGGTCACCTTCACGCTGCGCTACCTCTGACTTTTCACCCTGGATGCTCATGAATTACCTGGCACGATCCCCGCACGCTCTGCGCTGCCTATTTGCCGCGAGCGTGCTGATGACCGCAACGACCCAAGCGGCCCCCTCGGCAGAACTCAGGCTTACTGGCCGCCTCACACCGCCCTCCTGCGACCTCACGCTGGACGGCAATGGCCGGCTGGATTTTGGCGAGCGCACCTTCAGCTCACTCAATACCGATGGCACCAAAGTGGGCGAAAAGGCGATCGGCCTGCAAGTCACGTGCGACGGCGAAGCTCGAATCGGGCTGCATGTCGTCGATAATCGCGCAAGCAGCAAGATCCTCAAGGCAGACCTGAACCCCAACGCCTGGGCTACCCCAAGTTTCGTCATCAACGACGATTTCATCTTCGGGCTCGGCACCGTTGCTGGCGCGGATGACGCCCAAGTCCCTATCGGCGGCTACATGTTCGGGTTCAAGGATGCCGACATCATGGCGAACGGGTCCAAAGCCTTCGTCATCTATAGCGCCACCCAACAATCCTGGCGCGCCGACGTTCCTTCGCGCAATTACCTCAGCCCCAATTTCACGTACTCATTCGTCATTGGCCCGCCTGGCGGCAACAACAACACCCCAGTCCCGATCACCTCTGTCAATGGTTCGCTGACCGTCGTCCCGACGATCAACCTCAGCAGCGAATTGCCCACTGGCACCGACATTGCTTTCGACGGCAGCGCCACAATTTCACTGATCTACCTGTAAAACCCGTAGCCACGTCCGCATTGGCGCGGCAAACAAAAAGGCCCCCGAATTCGATGAATTCGGGGGCCTTCATATTCTGGCGGACAGAGGGGGATTCGAACCCCCGATACGCTTTTGACGTATACACGCTTTCCAGGCGTGCGCCTTCAACCGCTCGGCCACCTGTCCTTGTCGCTTGCTGATGAACACAACATCAACACTTCACTATGCGTAAACCAGCATTGCGAAATTTGCGAATCCGCGATTCTAGCAGATTCCGGGTGGCGGACACAAGCGAGCCAAAGGGAAAAGAAAAAGGGACGCCACAAGGCGTCCCCACTTCCATCACCGGCCTTTACACCGACGCCGGCGCTTCCTGCTCACGGTAGGAACTGATCGTGCCGTCCGGCTCGGTCTCTTCCAACCTGACCTTGAAGCCCCACAGCCGCGCCAGATGCTTCATCACCTGTTCGGCGTCGTCACCCGCCAGCGGGCGGCCCCGGCTCTTTAAATGCCGCAAGACCAGCGAACGGTCGGAGTCGCGGTTAAAGCGCACCACCTGGATGTCCGGCACCTGATTGTCGCGATTGTGCTGCGCGGCCAGCAGACGGCGGATATCGCGGTAGCCCTCATCGTTATGAATGGCCGCGACTTCCAGCTTCGGATTCGATTGATGATCCGAAATGGCGAAGAAGCGGAATTCGCGGATCAGGCGCGGCGACAGGTACTGCGAGATAAAGGACTCGTCCTTGAAATTGCGCATGGCGAAGTCCAGCGTCTTCAGCCAATCGCCGCCCGCGATATCCGGGAACCAGCGGCGGTCTTCAGGCGTGGGCGCTTCGCAGATGCGGCGTATGTCCGACATCATCGCAAAGCCCAGCGCATAGGGATTGATGCCGCCATAGCCGCGCTCGTCAAAGCCGCGCTGGCTGACCACGTTGGTATGGCTTTGCAGAAACTCCATCATGAAGCCGTCGTTCACCAGACCCTTTTCGTGCAGGCGGTTCAGGATGGTGTAGTGCCAGAACGTGGCCCACCCTTCGTTCATGACCTTGGTCTGCGTTTGCGGATAGAAGTATTGGGCAATCTTGCGCACGATGCGCACCAGCTCCTTCTGCCACGGCGCCAGCTTGGGCGAGTACTTCTCAATGAAGTACAGCAGGTTTTCTTCCGGCTCCGGCGGGAAGACCGATGCATCCACGCGCGTGTCTTTGTCGGCTTCCAGACGCGGCAGCGTGCGCCACAAGTCGTTGTACTGCAGACGCGCGTGTTCCTTGCGTTCGGCCTGGCGCGCGGCCTCTTCCTTGAACGACATCGGCGCCGGCCGCTTGTAGCGGTCAACGCCGTGATGCGACAGCGCGTGGCAGGAATCCAGCAACGCTTCCACCGCATCAATGCCGTAGCGGTCTTCGCACGACATCACGTACTTGCGCGCGAACACCAGATAGTCCAGCACGCCGTCCGCGTCCGTCCATTGGCGGAACAGGTAATTGCCCTTGAAGAACGAGTTGTGCCCATAGCACGCGTGAGCAATCACCAGCGCCTGCATCGTCATGGAGTTCTCTTCCATGAGATACGAGATGCAGGGGTTGGAGTTGATCACGATCTCGTAGGCCAACCCTTGCATGCCGCGGCGATAGTATTGCTCGTTGCGGATGAATTCCTTGCCGTACGACCAGTGCGGATAGCCAATCGGCAAGCCCGCCGACGCGTAGGCGTCGAGCATTTGTTCCGAAGTAATGACTTCGATCTGGTTCGGATACGTGTCCAGCCCATATTCCGCCGCGACCTTGGAGATCGCGTCGTCATAGGACTGGATCAGTTCGAACGTCCATTCGGAACCTTGGGAAATCGGCCGAGCGCCGCCGGCCGATCCCGGCTCCACAAGAGCACCTACGATGGCATTCATGCGGTTTCCTTCTTGAACAGGTCATGGAACACGGGGAAGATTTCGCCGCGGTCGCAGATGCGCCGCATGACGAAATGCGGCTCCAACTTCTGTTCATACTCCGCCCACAAGCTGCTCTTGCGAGCCTCTTGCGAGTCGGGAATTTCGATGTAGGCGAAATACCGTGTCGACGGCAACAGGTGCTCCGCCAGAAAGCGCGCGCTCTTGCCCGCGTCGGCGCCAAATGAATCGCCGTCGCTGGCTTGCGCCGCATACACGTTCCACGCCGAGGGCGGATAGCGCTTTTCCAGAATTTCGCGCATCAGCTCCAGCGCGGACAGCACAATCGTGCCGCCGCTCTTGGGGTCGTAGAAGAACGTCTGCTCGTCCACTTCTTCGGCGTTGTCCGTGTGCCGGATGAAGACCAGGTCCACGTGTTCGTACTTGCGCGACAAGAACAGATAGAGCAGCGTGAAGAAGCGCTTGGCCAGGTCCTTCTTGCCTTCGTCCATGGACCCGGAGACGTCCATCAGGCAGAACATGACCGCGCGCGCCATCGGAATGGCGACCGACACGCGGTTGCGGTAGCGCAGGTCCAGGTCGTCCAGGAACGGCACGCGGGCAAGGCGCTCGCGGCAGTCCTCGACGTCTTGTTCCAGCGTGCGGATCTCGGCGGCGGGCGCACCCGCCGCGCGAGCCTTGGCCAGCGCTTCCTCGGCATCTTCAAGATCGGCGCGCGCCTTCACGTTCAGCGACACCCGCCGCGCCAGCGAAGACTTCAGCGTGCGGCTGATGCTCAACATGCTGGGCGAACCGGTGGTGGTGTAGCCCGCGCGCTGCCATTTCTTCTGGCTGACTTCGCCCAGCTGGTTGCGCGCCAGATGAGGCAGTTCCAGATCCTCGAAGAACAGGTTGAGGAATTCGGCCCGGGACAGGCTGAAGGTGAATTGATCTACCGCTTCACCCTCGCCCGGCTCCGAGCCGCCTTCCCCCTGCCCGCCCTGCGGCCGGTCGATGGTGTCGCCCTTGGCGAATTCACGATTGCCAGGGTGCACCATCTCGCGGTCGCCGCCCGATCCGTGCCGGAAAGTCGGCTCGGAAATATCCCGGGCGGGCAGGTTGATCTCTCCGCCTTGATCCATATCCTGAATCGAGCGGTCACGGATCATCCCGTGCACCGCCTTGCGGATCTGGTCCTTGTAGCGCCGCAAAAAACGCTCGCGGTTGACGGCGCTTTTATTGCGCCCGTTAAGACGGCGATCGATCAGTGAATTCATGATTCACCTCGCTCAGGAAGACTTCCTCACGCGGAGGTACCACTCGCACAGCAGCCTGACCTGCTTTTCCGTGTAGCCCTTTTCCACCATGCGATCCACGAAACTCTGGTGTTTCGACTTGTCCTCGGCCGAAGCCTTGGCGTTGAACGAAATCACCGGCAGCAGATCTTCCGTGTTCGAGAACATCTTCTTCTCGATCACTTCGCGCAGCTTTTCATAGCTGGTCCAGGTCGGGTTACGGCCGTTGTTGTTGGCGCGCGCCCGCAGCACGAAGTTCACGATCTCGTTGCGGAAGTCCTTCGGATTCGCAATACCCGCTGGCTTTTCAATCTTTTCCAGCTCGTCGTTCAACGCGCTGCGATCGAAGCTTTCACCGGTTTCAGGGTCGCGGAATTCCTCGTCCTGAATCCAGCAATCGGCAAACGTCACGTAGCGGTCGAAGATGTTCTGGCCATACTCGGAATACGACTCCAGGTAAGCCGTCTGGATTTCCTTGCCGATGAATTCCGCGTAACGCGGCGCCAGGAAGCCTTTGATGAACTCCAGGTAGCGGCGGCGGATTTCTTCGGGGTAGTCCTCGCGGCCGATCCGTTGCTCAAGCACATACATCAGATGCACGGGGTTGGCGGCCACTTCCGTCTGGTCGTAGTTGAAGACGCTGGACAGGATCTTGTACGCAAAACGCGTCGACACCCCATTCATGCCTTCGTCCGTACCGGCGTAGTCCTTGTATTCCTGCAAGGCCTTGGCCTTCGGGTCCACGTCCTTCAGGCTTTCGCCGTCGTACACGCGCAGCTTGGAATAGATGCTGGAGTTCTCGGGTTCCTTCAGGCGGGTCAGCACCGAAAATTGCGCCATCATGTCCAGCGTTCCCGGCGCGCACGGCGCCTTGGACAGCGAGCTGTGATGCAGCAGCTTTTCGTAGATGCGGACCTCTTCCGACACCTGCAAGCAATACGGCACCTTGACGATATAGATACGATCAAGGAACGCTTCGTTGTGCTTGTTGTTGCGGAAGGTCTGCCATTCGGACTCGTTCGAGTGAGCCAGGATCGCGCCGTTGAACGGAATTGCGGAGAAGCCCTCCGTACCCTTGAAGTTGCCTTCCTGGGTGGCCGTCAACAGCGGATGCAGCATCTTGATCGGGGCCTTGAACATCTCCACGAACTCAAGCAAGCCTTGGTTGGCCAGGCACAGGCCGCCGGAATAGCTGTAGGCGTCCGGATCGTCTTGTGAATGGCGGTCGAGTTTGCGGATGTCGACCTTACCCACCAGCGAAGAGATGTCCTGATTGTTCTCGTCGCCCGGCTCGGTCTTGGCGATGGCGATCTGACGCAGCACCGACGGGTTCAAGCGCACGACACGGAACTGCGAGATGTCGCCGTCAAACTCCTTCAGACGCTTGACCGCCCACGGCGACATGATGCCCGTGAGGTAGCGCCGCGGGATGCCATATTCCTTTTCAAGCGTGTCGCCGAAGCGTTCCGGATGGAACAGACCCAACGGCGATTCGTTGACCGGCGATCCCTTCAAGGCATAGATGGGATAGCTTTCCATCAGCGCCTTCAGCCGTTCCGCGATAGACGACTTACCGCCGCCGACAGGGCCCAACAGATAGAGGATTTGTTTGCGCTCTTCCAGCCCCTGAGCGGCATGTTTGAAGAACGCGACGATCTGACCGATCACGTCCTCCATGCCGTAGAACTCCTGGAACGCGGGATAGCGCCGGATGGTCCGGTTGGAAAACAAGCGGGAAAGACGTGGGTCGTTGCGCGTATCCACGGTTTCGGGTTCGCCGATCGCCGCCAGCATGCGCTCAGCGGGGCTGGCGTACGCCATGGGATCGCGTTTGGCGAGGTTCAGATATTCCTCAAGGGAAAGCTCTGACTCCTGCTCTCTTGCATACTGCGACTTGAAGCCTTCGACGATGTTTTGCACGGAAACCTCCTACAACACGCGAAAAATTCAGCACATCCCTACGTGTCCCCATTGTGCCTCAGTGCTTGCGCTTTACTAGACAAACTCGCGATAAGCATTGTCGGCCAGGTGTTATGTTGCTTTCGCCACACATCATCCATGAAGCACGTTGGGGCCTTTTCCATTTAGGCTGCATCCGGCGGACACAAGTTCCGTCAGGGAATGCAACTTACGTGAATAAGTTAACTCGCACATCTTCAGCTTATTGCTATGGCGCGCACGCATGATGCGGCCGCACATGAAATGGTCAGCAATGAATTGAAGGGATGAGCGATATCCCGGTGGATTCTTATGATTCGGGCGTAAACCCGATGCGCCCGCTATGCGATGGCAGCGGACGGTCTGAACGGCCCCTTGGGATTGCGTTCAGCAGCGTGCCGGTTCGGTTGTGAAATAGCGCCGATATCGCGGCACGGGAATCCGTGGTGACGAGGGCGCGTGGCACTGTGCGGTGATGGCCGTAAGCACGTATCGCCAAGTCATAGCGCTATGCTAAAGCCAATTGACCGTTTTGTGGCAATTCATTTAGCACATCACCCAAAATAGTGATACGGGTTTTCATCATGAAAATTCGCGCGTGTGAATCGCTCGCAAACTTGATGCAATTGCCACGTCGAATACGACACGAAACCTACACAACGCGACATGCAATTGCTGAATTAGCAGCCGAGCAAGCAGAGTGCTAGCATCTCTCGCTTTCCGACTTCACACCGTGATTCGCAGCGCCATGTTGCTTCGTTTGTGGCACGCCTTCGGCTTGACCAGAACCCGCGCATTACCTGCGGACAGACTCTGCGCCGCCGCCGCTTTCGCCATGATTCTGATCGCGCTGACCGCTTGCGGAAAGCCTCTACCAGACCTGCCGAACGATGCGTATGTATGGCAACGAAGCTGGACGCCAGCGGTGCAGGAAGCGCTGACGTCCAGCGCAGACGCCGTGCGAACCTGGCGCGTGCTGATCGCCGAGATGAGCGCTGGCGGCAAGTGGATCGATGCCCGCCCCGACGCGCGTGCGCTGGCTGCATCACGAAAACCGGCCGTGATGGTGTTGCGTTTGGACGGACGCGTAGACGCGCTGAACGTTGACGAAACGGTGGCGCGAATCGCCACAACCACCCTCGCCTGGCGCGCAGCCGGCGTGCCGCTGGCCGGTGTTGAAATCGATTACGACTGCGCAACATCGAAGCTTGCGGCCTATCGCGGCTTTCTGATGGCTTTGAAAACCCGCCTGGAACCCGGCACGCCGCTATCAATTACCGCCTTGCCAACATGGTTAAACAGCCCCGATCTCGACGCCTTGCTGAAGGTGCCCGCTGAGTCGGTGTTGCAGGTTCACGCCGTGCTCAACCCCACACAGGGCTTGTTTGACGCCAAGCGCGCGCATGCGTGGACAAGCGCTTTTACCGGCCGCACGCAGCGCCCTTGGCGCATTGCATTGCCAACGTATGGCAGCCGTGTCTCGTGGGATGACGACGGCAACATCATCGCAATCGAAAGCGAACGGCCCACGTTGACCACCGCAAGCCGCGCCAGCGAACTCGTCGCCGCGCCGGCAGCCATGGCGGCTTTTGCCGAACAGATCCGCCAGGATCGGCCCGCGGGATTGGCCGGCATCGTCTGGTTTCGGCTGCCCACGGCACATGACGAACGCGCTTGGAGCCTTGCAACGTGGCGCGCGGTATTGATGCGCCAAGCCTTGCAGCCGGAGCTTCACGTCTACGCACAACGTACGCCAAGCGCCAGCACGCTCGACTTGATACTGTCCAACACCGGCAATGCCGATGGGACGCTCCCCTTCACCATCCGTTGGGACGGCGCATGCCGCGCCGCTGACGGCATCAATGGTTACACGCTTGAGCAAGACAATGCCGGCTGGTATCTGCGCCGTGCGCGCGACGGCCTGCTGCGCGCCGGCAGCCTGCGCCATATCGGCTGGATACGCTGCGACACGCCACCCACCACCTTCCATGCAAAACCGTAAAACCATCGCCCGAATTGCCCTGTTGACCTGCGCCATCGGCGCTGGAATCGTCGTCGCGTGCGGGCCTGACTTTCCCGCGCAGTTGCTGGACGACCGCGCGGGCACGCTGCGCAGCACGCCTGCGAATTCTTTCAGTTATGAAGCATCGCGCTTGGTCGTGCCGGCTGACGCATTACGCGCCCAGGAATTACGAACGCTGCCTGGCGGCGACGAAAAGCAGGACGCCATTCCCGAAGATTTCGATCCCGCGTTAAGCCCCGCGCAGCGCGCCACGGTGCGCGCCATGCGGCAATTGCCGGATGGCGATCAGGCTTATGCGGCGGGCGCCGCGCTGCCAGAGGCCGTGCGTTTATATACCGCCGCCGCCGTCGATATCCACGCAGCCGCGAATGAAGAGACCGACGTCGCCGTATCGCGCGCCAGAGCACGCCTGCTCGCGATTCTTGCGCTGCCGGGCAATGAAAGCGCTGCGCGCAGCGTCTGGGCCGCTTACATGCTGGCCGAGCTGGAAAATGGGGCGTCAGCCGCCATGCCCGTCGACGCCACGCCGACGGGGTCGGCTTCTGCCGCTTCCGCCGCTTATGCCCGCGTCCGCCAATTGGCGCGAAATGGCGCGCCTGACCCGTGGGGACTCGCCATCGCCAGCTTTGGCCAAGAGGCACGGGGCTTGCTGAGGGGTTCGCAAGGCGACTGCACGTACGAGGATTTTCTGTCGGCCACCTCGTGCGCGGATGCCATTCCTGCCGCCGCATTGAAGCAGGCTATCCGGCTGTATGCCGAGCAGGCCGCGCGGGGTTCCGGCAGCGGGCAGGCATCGTTGCGCCTGATTGCGGGCTGGGCGTTGAACGCGCCCGCGCGCGCCGTCCGGCTGATCGACGACCCGGTCGCGCAACGCTTGCTTGTGGCCTATGCGCTGGCGCGCGTGGGCGACATCGTCGACGGCAACCCCGACAGCGCCTATGACATTTTCGCCACGTATGAAGTGAACGGCCAACGGGGTTATGCCGATGCCGCCGCGTCGGCAGACAGGGGAAATGTGACGCCCAACCCGGCGTTGCAGGTCCTGGCCACCGCGCTGGCCAAGCAGGATGTGAGCAAGATTCAGAACGCAGATCGCGTGGCCGCGTTAGCGTATCGCGTCGGGCGGTATGACTTGGCGCAACCGCTGGCCGAGCGCCTGGACACCCCGCTCGCCTGGTGGATTCGCGCCAAGCTAGCGATCCGCCGGGGAGACATGGCAGGCGCGGCAGAAGCCTATGCGCGCGCCGCAAGCAGCTTTCCAAACACCGAAGCGCACAGCATCGACGCCCCCGGCATCGCCCGGCTCAAGGCCGAGCGTGGCGTATTGGCGCTGTCGCGCGGCCAATATGTTGAAGCGCTGGATTTGCTGTTGCACGCCAACGACTCGGCAGCCAACGCGGATTTCACACAAGAAGGCTGGCCGCAATCCCCCTACTGGAACGACGCCGCATACGTCGCCGAGCGGGTGCTGACCTTGGACGAACTGAAGAACTACGTGGACCAGCGCGTACCCGCTTCCGACGCACCGCCCACCCCACCCGGCTTTCTTCAGTTCGACTACCAGCATTATTACGAGTGGGCCGTGAAGCATCCCATTCCCGATGGCGACCGCTTGCGCCTGCTGCTGGCGCGCCGCCTGATGCGCGAGGGCCGCATGGATCAGGCCTTGGCGTACTTCCCTTCGGACGCCGACGCACGCTTCGCCACGCTGGCCTATACCGACCCCGCCGCCTGGCGCGTGGAGCCGTCCAGCAGCCGCCAGAAGGCGGCGGAGTACGGCGCGGCCATTCAGCGGGCCGGCAACGCGTGGGGCCGGACGACACGGGCCGAAGCCTGGTTTACCGCGGCGCGGCTCGCGCGGCGCAATGGCCTGGAGATCATGGGTTACGAGCAAGACCCCGATTTTGCGGTCTATGACGGCAACTACACCTATGGCGCGGGCCGCAGTCCGGAGCCCTGGCGCCAGACGGCGGACGCCGACGCCGGCCAAACGGCAGCCACGCCCGCCCAACGCGCCGAGGCGGCGTTGCCGGGTCCGCTCGTGACGCCAGACGAACGGCAACGCTTCGCCGCGACCGAAGCGCGCCCCTATGCGCGCTTCCACTATCGTCAGATCGCCGCCGACCACGCGCTGCAAGCGGCCGGTCAATTGCCGAACCGTTCCCAAGCGTTCGCCGCCGTGCTTTGCCAAGGCGCTCGTTACATCATCGACGACTCGCCCGACCGCGCCTCGGCAATCTACCTGCGGTATGTGAATCAAGGCGCCCAGGTGCCGTTTAGCGGCACCTTCGGCCGCGAGTGCGCCGAGCCTGATTTCCGGGCGGCCGCGTGGTTTCACTACACGCAAGCCTGGAAAGCATGGGAACGCTTACGGCGCGATCATGCCGGTTTGCTGCTGGCGGCAGCCGTGTTGGTGATGGCTGCGGGCGCAGGATGCGTATTTGCCTGGCGCACGCCCAAACGCCGGCATGAGAAAAAGCAGGCCTAGGGTGGCGCCGGTAACGCCACGCGCTGCATGAGTTGCTGCCAGGTGCTCTCGACCCTGGCACGCAGGCGCAGGTCCGCCCCCACGCGCGCCGTATCGATGAATTCGTATCGGCGCGCCGCGTCCAGATGCTCAAGCATCGGCAGCCGCACCATGCCGGCGGCATCGCCCAGCAACACCGGCGCCAGATACAGCAGCAGCTCATCCACGCATCCCGAGGCCACCAGCGCGCCACTCAAACCCGCGCCGGCCTCGACATGCACCTCGTTGAACTGCTCTTGCGCGAACCAGCGCATCATGCCGGGCAAGTCCACGCGGCCAGGCTCCTGGCCCGGTAAAACGATGACCCGCGCGTTCTTGCCGGCCAGCCGCGCGGCTTTGGCGGCATCTTCACGGGCCGTAAACAAGAAGACTTCGGCGCCGTCGAACAGGCGAGCGTCCTCGGGAATCTCGAAGCGGCCATCCACGACCGCTTTGCGCGGTTGGCGCGGCGTGTCCACCCCCCGCACGTTGAGTTGCGGATCGTCTTTCAGGACGGTGCCCATGCCGGTCAGCACCACGCAGCTGCGCGCACGCCAGCGGTGGCCGTCCACGCGGGCCTCGGGGCCGGTAATCCACTGGGACATCCCGTTATGCAAGGCGCTGCGGCCATCAAGCGACGCCGCCATCTTCATCCACACCCAGGGCAAGCCGCGGCTCATCCGAGAAATGAAGCCGGCATTGATGGCCAAGGCCTCTTCGGCGCACACACCGGTTGTCACCTCGATGCCGGCGGCGCGCAAGCGGGCCAGCCCCTGCCCGTTGACCAACGGATTCGGGTCGCCAATGGCCACGACGACTCGCGCGGGTTTGGCGGCCAGCACCGCATCCACGCACGGCGGCGTGCGGCCAAAATGGCTGCACGGTTCCAGGGTGACGTACATCGTGGCGCCCAGAACCGATTCCTGGCGGGCCTGAGCGTCCCGCAGGGCGCAAACTTCGGCGTGCGGCCCGCCGGGGGGCTGCGTCGCCCCCTCGCCCAGCACGCGCCCGTCGCGCACGATGACGCATCCCACACGGGGATTGGGCGCGGTGGTGTAGAGCACGCTTTCGGCCAGCGCCAAGGCGCGTCGCATCCAGAAGATATCGTCGGGTTCGCTTGGGGTCGTCATGGCAGGCATTGTATGTCCGCGTCTGGGTGGCGTGGGGCAACCGCGCGTTGCCGGAAGGGGTATGCTCAGCGAATGTCCGTTTTGGGCCGCCAGGTGGCTTGGGACGATCTCGCGCGGGCGGGACTTCCGTTTCAGAATAGCGCTACACCCGTTGATATCCCAGGCCAGGAGGCCGGAACATGAAACAAGCACTGATCGTCATCGACGTACAAGATTCCTTCCGGCAACGTCCGTTTTGGGATGAAACCGAATATCCGGCGTTTGTGGAACAGATCCAGGGGCTGATTGATTCGGCAACGGCCCAAGGCATTCCGGTGCTTCAGGTGTTCCACATCAGCCCATCCTCGGACCCCGCCAACCCGTTCTCGCTGGCTTCAGGCCACGTCAAGACGCTTGAAGAAGTGCGCATTGCGCCCGCCGCCGTGTTCCACAAAACGGTGCATTCGTCGCTGTACGCCAAAGACGCCAACGGCGCGACGTTGCATGACTGGCTGCGCGAACACGGCATCGAAGGCATCATCGTCAGCGGCATACGCACCGAACAGTGCTGCGAAACCACGTCGCGGCACGCCAGCGACGCCGGCTTCAAGGTGGTGTTTCCCACCGACGCCACGCTGACCTTCGCCATGCAAAGCCCGTCGGGCAAGCACTACACGCCGGCCGAAATCCGCGACCACACGGAACTGGTGCTGCAAGGCCGCTTTGCGCGCGTCGTGCGCGCGGCCGACGCGCTGGCTGCGTAACCGTACCGGAAGGCCACATGATTCCCGTGTACTTCGTGCTGCCGCGGGGCATCGTTCTGCTGGACCTTGCTGGCCCGGCAGAGGCTTTCCGGGTCGCCAACAAACTGTGCCCCGGCACATTCGAGCAGCATTTCTGTGGCCCGTCGAAAGAGGTGGAAAGCGGCATTCCCGGGCTGCATCTGGCGCACATTCAGCCGCTGCCTGCGGCCTTGCCGCCGCAGGCGCTTGTCATCATTTCAGGCGTAGTGGGCAAGCACACCCGGCTGGACGACCCCGACGCCCATGCCATCATCGACTGGCTGGGCAAGCGCCATCCCGCAGACGCATTCACGCTGATGACGGTCTGCGCGGGCGCGCTGTTCGCGGCATCGGCCGGGCTGACGCGGCAACGCGACTGCACCACGCACCATTCCTGTCTGGAACAATTGGCCAGCATCGACCCCACCGCCCGTGTGCATGACAACCGCATCTTTGTTGAAGACGGCAACCTGGTCAGCAGCGCCGGCATCACGGCCGGCATTGATCTGGCGCTGCATATGGTGTCGCGCCATTGCGGGCCGCGCGTGGCCAGTGAGGTGGCGCGCGACATGGTGGTCTACCAGCGCCGCGCAGGCACGGATTCCACGTTGTCGCCCTGGCTCGAACACCGCAGCCACATGCACCCCGGCGTGCACCGGGTGCAGGATGCCGTGGTGCGCAACCCGGCCGCGCCGTGGTCCGCGCAATCGCTGGCGGACCAGGCTCACACCAGCGCCCGCCACCTGACGCGGCTGTTTCGCGAACACGCCGGCTGCACGCCGATGGATTACCTGTATCAAATACGCGTGGCGCTGGCGCGTGACCTGCTGCGCGAAACCCGCCTGGATCTGGAACGCGTGGCGGAAAAGTCCGGCTTTGGCTCGGCGCAGCACATGCGCCGCGTGTGGCGCAAATTCCAGCCGCTTACGCCCAGCCTGGCGCGGTCGACGCCGGTGCAATAACGGCGCACAGCGCCGGCACCATGGCGAACAACAGCGCCGCGGCGCCAGAGCCAGAACGAATACGGACACCGCAGCGCCCGTGCCAAAACGAATAACGGCGCGCAGCGCCGTTGGGTTCCTGCCACATGCCCTGCCGGGGCTTTTATTCCTTGCGCAGCTTGCCCGGCAACAACGGCCCCTGCATTTCGCGGATGGCTTCAACGAATTCGCCGATGTCCTCGAAGCTCTTGTAAACGGAAGCGAAACGCACGTACGCCACCTTGTCGAGCTTGCGCAGCTCATTCATGACGAGCTCGCCGATGTGTTCGGACGGCACCTCGCGCAGCCCGCTTGCCAGCAACTGTTCTTCGATGCGCGCCACAGCGGCATCCACGTCTTCGGTGCTGACGGGGCGCTTGCGCAGCGCCAGACTCAAGCTGGCGCGCAGTTTCGTCGGGTCGTAATCGCTGCGGCTGCCATTGCGCTTGACGATGGAAGGCATGGCAAGTTCCACGCGCTCATACGTGGTGAATCGCTTGTCGCAGGATAGGCAGCGGCGACGGCGACGGATGGCGTCGCCCTCTTCCGAGACCCGGCTGTCGACAACCTGCGTTTCGGCATTGCCGCAAAATGGACACCGCATGTGTGTTCCCTAAAGGCACGGATTGCAAAAATCAAGCATATTGTAACGATGCGCCGCTCGGGAAGCGCCAATACGGGCTAATTCGTCCCCAATATCCAGGACGGAATCGGTCGAGGATAGCCGCTGCCGCCACGAAAGCAAAGGGACGGCGCCTGACGGGGCCGTCCCTTTGGTCTGGCCCGGGCGGGGGATACCCCGCCGGGCCGATATCAAAACCGCTTACTTGGCGCCGTAAACCGGCAGGCGCGACGTCAATTCATTGACGCGAGCGCGCACGGCGGCGATGTTGGCTTCGTCGCGCGGGTTGTCCAGCACGTCGGCGATCAGGTTGGCGGTGAGCTCGGCGTCGGCTTCCGTGAAACCACGCGTGGTCATGGCCGGCGTGCCCAGACGGATGCCGCTGGTCACGAAGGGCTTTTCCGGATCGTTCGGGATGGCGTTCTTGTTGACCGTGATGTGAGCCTGGCCCAGCACGGCTTCCGCTTCCTTGCCCGTGATGCCCTTGGCGCGCAGGTCAACCAGCATGACGTGGCTTTCGGTACGGCCGGAGACGATGCGCAGGCCACGCTTGACCAGCGTGTCGGCCAGCACCTTGGCGTTCTTGACCACTTGTTGCGCGTAGTCCTTGAAGCTGGGTTCCAGCGCTTCCTTGAACGCCACGGCTTTGCCGGCGATGACGTGCATCAGCGGGCCGCCTTGAATGCCGGGGAAGATTGCCGAGTTGATGATCTTCTCGTGCTCGGCCTTCATCATGATGACGCCGCCGCGCGGGCCGCGCAGCGACTTGTGCGTGGTCGACGTGACGAAGTCAGCGTGCGGGACCGGGTTGGGGTAAGCGCCGCCAGCCACCAAGCCGGCGTAGTGGGCGATATCGACCATGAACAGCGCGCCGTTTTCACGGGCGATACGGGCCATGCGTTCGAAATCAATGTGCAGGGCGTAGGCCGATGCACCTGCCACGATCAGCTTGGGCTTGTGTTCTTTGGCCAGCTGTTCGACTTGCGCGTAGTTCAGGACTTCGTTTTCGTCCAGGCCGTACGAGATGAAGTTGTACAGCTTGCCCGAAGCGTTGACCGACGCGCCGTGCGTCAGGTGGCCGCCTTCAGCCAGGCTCATGCCCAGCACGGTGTCGCCCGGCTTCAGCACGGCCATGTACACGCCCTGGTTGGCCTGCGAACCGGAGTTCGGCTGCACGTTGGCGGCTTCAGCGCCGAAGATCTGCTTCAGGCGGTCAATGGCCAGTTGCTCGACCACGTCCACGTACTCGCAACCACCGTAATAGCGCTTGCCCGGGTAGCCTTCGGCGTACTTGTTCGTGAGCTGCGTGCCCTGGGCTTCCATGACGGCCGGGCTGGCGTAGTTCTCCGAAGCGATCAGCTCGATGTGCTGCTCTTGGCGAACGTCTTCCTTCTGGATGGCGGCCCAAACGTCCGGGTCAGCCTTGGACAAGGTGAGGTTGCGGTCAAACATGACGGGGGATTCCTGAGGCGGTAAGAGAGGAGAAAGCAGTGTCGGGGGTAAACCCGAAGAATTCTTGTAGTTTACCCCGTCACGCGGAATCAATTGCCGCCAAAATGCGCCGAAGGCGAGCAAATTACGGCGGACGGGCGCGAAAACCACGCCATCGCGCGACGCCGGAAAACCGCTCTCAACCCGACTTGAGAAACTTTCATGCAAAGCGCCACACTCATAAGCTACTCGCCAGTAGGGGCGCCTTGACCGTTTGGCGGTTTGACCGTTGGCCCGTTGGCCCGTTGGCTCGTTGGCTCGTTGGCTCGTTGGCCGGTTGAGGCCAGCGAAAGCCGGAAATAAAAAAAGGCCGCAACGATATTGCGGCCTTTTTGGTCGGGCGGTGCAGATTACGCCGAGGTCGCCCCGATCTGCTTGGGAGCAAGCTTCGGGTTGAGGGTGTAGGTTCCCGTGACCGAAGCCTGCGCCAGCACGTGCTTTTGCATGGCGCGCAACGCGTCTTCGCCAGTGAAAGAGCCGTTCAGATTCAAGCTGGGCACATCCAGCGCGTATAGCGTGAAGATGTAGCGGTGCAAGATGGAATCGTTCCAGGGCGGGCACGGGCCGTCGTAGCCGAAGTAGTCGCCGCTCATGTCGTGATCATTGGCGAACCATGACGAATACGAGTTGATGCCCTGACGCGCGTCCATCGGCGCCAGCGGACCGCCCTTGCCACGCGGGGTGATGCCGTTGGAAAAGGCGCCTTCGTCGATCTCGCGCAGGTCGGCGGGCAGATCGACCAGCACCCAGTGGAAGAAATCCACACGGGGCAAGTCGGCCGGCACTTCGCGGCCTTCCTGGTTGACGTCATCGGGGCGCGACGGCACGTCGGGGTCATGGCAGATCAACGCAAACGACTGCGTTCCCGGCGGGACATCGTCCCAGGAAAACTGCGGGTTGTTGTTGTCTGCCAGCGCGACGTGCGATTGCGCATCGATTTTGCCGAACGCGTAGCGTTCCGAAATCGACTCGTGATCGGAAAAAGACAAACTCGAAAGTTTCATGTCGTGCTCCTTGAAGTGCCGAGAGAGGCGTCCCTGCCTCTGTCTATACCTTCAGCGTATCAAAACTTCGCAATCATGGGTTCAAGTTAACACGCGCAAACTTGCGCTTGCCCACCTGCACGACGTAAGTCCCAGCGGGCAATTGCAACGATTTATCTTCCACGCGATCACCGTTGACGCGAACGCCGCCCTGCTCCACATTGCGCTGCGCTTCCGAGCCGGATGCCACCAGACCCGCTTCGCGCAGCAGCTTCAGGATGCCCACCGGCGCGCCGCCGATGTTCACTTCGGGCATGTCTTCCGGGATGGCGCCATCGCGGAAACGGGCTTCGAAGGAAGCCAGCGCCTCGTCGGCGGCCTTGGCGGAATGGAAGCGCGTGATGATTTCCTGAGCCAGCATGACTTTCGCATCACGCGGGTTGCGTCCGCCATCCGTCTCTTGCTTGAGAGCCGCGATGTCTTCCAGCGAACGGAACGACAGCAGCTCGAAATAGCGCCACATCAACGTGTCGGAAATCGACATGAGCTTGCCGAACATCGAATCGGGCGACTCCGAAATGCCGATGTAGTTGCCCTTGGACTTGGACATTTTCTCGACACCGTCCGTACCCACCAGCAGCGGCATCGTCAGGATGCACTGGGGCTCCTGGCCATACTCCTTTTGCAGCTCGCGCCCCACCAGCAGGTTGAACTTCTGATCGGTGCCCCCCAGCTCCAGATCGGACTTCAGCGCCACCGAGTCATAGCCCTGCATCAGCGGATACAGGAATTCATGCACCGAAATCGGGATGCCGCCCTTGAAGCGCTTGGTGAAGTCCTCGCGCTCCATCATGCGGGCCACCGTGTAACGCGAGGCCAGCTGGATCATGCCGCGGGCGCCCAACGGATCGCACCATTCGGAGTTGTAACGGATCTCGGTACGGGTCGGGTCCAGCACCAGGCTGGCCTGCGCGTAATAGGTCTTGGCGTTCGACTCGATCTGCTCGCGCGTGAGCGGCGGGCGGGTGCTGTTGCGGCCGCTGGGGTCGCCAATGGTCGACGTGAAATCGCCAATCAGGAAGATGACGTTGTGGCCCAAGTCCTGCAGCTGGCGCATCTTGTTCAGCACCACGGTGTGGCCCAAGTGGATGTCCGGCGCGGTGGGGTCCAGCCCCAGCTTGATGCGTAGCGGCACGCCGGTGGCGCGGCTCTTGGCCAGCTTGCGGGCGAATTCAGATTCAACCAACAGTTCATCGCAGCCGCGCTTGGCTATACGCAGATCAGCTTCAACTTCAGGAGTGATAGGGGCTTCAGAGGGAGACATGGCAGGGGGACCAAAGCGGCTTCAGCCGACAAAAAGGTGTAAAAAGTGACGAAAACTATCGAAAATTCTAGCCGAATCAGCTAGGATACCGCCCAATCATACGCAAATGCCATATATACGCAGTTGCGGTTCGGCCTACCACCCGTTGTTCACAAGATGCGCCCCGCGCCAGCCCTTGCCCCGGATTTCGTGGCGCGCGGGGGCCGTTCGTGTCACGCACCCTGCGAGCTCAAGCCACCTGAGAGGGTATCTTCACGATGAATCGTGGCCTCCACGAACTGGCGAGTAGCATCAAGCGCAAAGTTGCTGCCCTGTTTGCGCCCGTTGAGCCCAAGCCCCATCGCTCGGGACTTTTCCGTCGCACTCTTCTCGTCTCCGCTATTGGTCTGTTTGCTGGCGCCGCCGCCCTGGGCATGGTGCAGCAACCCGACCGCACCGAACTCCCCCCGTCCCGCATCATCCAAAGCGTTCTGCCCCTGACTGCAGAGCAAGTCGAAGTCAGCACGCCCAGCGCCGCGCCGTATATCAGCGAAACCCGCATCCGTGCGGGCGACACGCTGGCCGCCGTGCTGCAGCGCCTGGAGCTGGACGCCCCCAATTTGCAGACCTTCCTGACGCACGACGCCAGCGCCCGCAGCATTTATAAGCTGTACCCGGGCCGCTCGGTGCAAGCCGCCACGGACGAACAGGGCAACCTGATCTGGCTGCGTTACATCCACACCCCGGGCAATGAAACCGACGGCCAGGTCGTGACGCGCATGCTGCATGTGGCCCCCGCCGGTGACAGCTACAAGGCCGAGGAAGTCACCGAAAGCACCGAACGCCAGACCCGCGTCGCCGTGGGCACGATCAAGTCGTCGCTGTTCGGCGCGACGGACTCCGCCGGCATCCCGGACTCGGTCACCATGCAGATGGCCGACATCCTCAGCGCCAAGATCGACTTCCTGCGTGATCTGCGCCAGGGCGACCAATTCCGCGTGGTGTACGAAGTGCGTTCGCACGACGGCCGCTACGCCGGCGCCGGCCGCGTGCTGGCCCTGGAATTCATCAACGGCGGCAAGACCTACAGCGCCGTCTGGTTCAGCCCCGACGAAAAGAGCGGTTCGTACTACGACTTCGACGGCACCAGCCTGCGCGGCGCGTTCCTGCGCACCGCCCTGAAGTTCAGCCGCATCAGCTCGACGTTCGGCATGCGCATGCACCCTATCCACAAGACCTGGACGGGCCACAAGGGCGTGGACTACGCCGCGCCGTCGGGCACGCCGATCCACTCCACTGCGGATGGCACGGTTGAATTCTCGGGCTGGCAGAACGGCTACGGCAACGTCGTGATCGTGAAGCACCATGGCAAGTATTCGACGCTGTACGCGCACCAAAGCCGTATCGCCGAAGGCATCACCAAGGGCTCCAAGATCTCGCAAGGCCAACTGCTGGGCTACGTCGGTTCCACCGGCTGGGCTACCGGGCCGCACTTGCACTATGAGTTCCGCGTCGACAATCAGCCGATCGACCCGCTGTCGGTGGACCTGCCCGTCGCCCGCGCCCTGGAACCTGCGGAAGTCCGCGCGTTCAACCAGGCCGTGGCGCCGTATAAGCAGCAGATCCAACTGCTGACCGAATTCCAGCAGACCCTGCCCGATGCACTGACCAACGTGGCCAGCCGCTAACCGGCTTCGTCAGGTATCGTCCTAAAAAGGCGGCCCGCGCACCTATGCCGGCCGCCTTTCTTCTTTTTGAGGCCGACTGTGAACGCTACACAAACCACCCCGCACGGTAATGCAACGCTTTACATCGGCCTGATGTCCGGCACCAGCGTGGACGGCGTGGACGGCGTGCTGGTGCGCCTGGACGCCGATCAGCCGCCGCATGTGCTGGCCAGCGCCAGCCTGGACATGCCCGAGAACCTGCGCCGCGAATTGCTGGCTTTGAACGTGTCAGGCGACGACGAGCTCGCGCGCGCCGCGTTGGCCGCCAATGCGCTGGCCCGGCTGTACGCTGATGCCGTCGCCGCCCTGCTTCGGAAGGCGGGCGTTCAACCCGGCGACGTGAAGGCAATCGGTGCGCACGGCCAAACCGTCCGTCACCGCCCAGACAGCGGCTACACCATTCAACTGAATGCGCCCGCGCTGCTGGCGGAGCTGAGCGGCATCGATGTGATCGCGGATTTCCGCAGCCGCGATGTGGCGGCCGGTGGCCAGGGCGCGCCGCTGGTGCCGCCCTTCCATGCCGCGATCTTCGGCGCGCAACATGGCCGCGCTGTGCTGAACCTGGGCGGCATCGCCAACGTCACCCTGCTGTCGCCGGGCCAGCCAGTGCGGGGTTTCGACACCGGCCCGGCCAATGTTTTTCTGGACGGCTGGTGCCAGCGCCATTTGGGCCAGCCCTATGATGCTGACGGCCGCTGGGCCGCTACGGGCAAGGTGTCGGCGCCGCTGCTTGAGCAACTGATCGCCAGCGAACCGTGGTTCGCCCTGCCTCCGCCCAAGTCCACCGGACGCGATCTATTCAACATGCAATGGCTGGATGAGCGGCTGCGCGCATTTGACGGCCCCAAGCCGGCCCCTCAAGACGTGCAGGCGACGCTGCAACGACTGACCGCCAGAACGGTCGCCAACGCCATCGATGCGGCCGCTGCGGCCACGCAAGAGGTGTTTGTGTGTGGCGGTGGCGCTCGCAATGCGGGGCTTATGCGCGAACTCGCCTATTGCCTGCAACGCCCCGTTCAGCCCACTGATGCGCTGGGCGTGCCCGCCCAGCAAGTCGAGGCTTTGGCCTTCGCCTGGCTCGCGCAGGCGTTCGTTGAACGCCGGCCTGCGGGGTTGCCTGCGGTGACAGGCGCGCGCGGGGCTCGCATCCTGGGTGCGCTGTATCCGGCTTGAAGTCGCTGATGTGAAGCCGCGGAAGGCTTACTTCCTTTCAGCACCAAGCAAAAAGCCCTTCGGCATGCCGAAGGGCTTTTGTTTTCCTGCTCGGGTGATTACACCGAGAATGAGGAACCGCAGCCGCAGGTGGTGCTGGCGTTGGGATTGCGGATGACGAACTGGGCGCCTTCCAGGTCTTCCTTGTAGTCGATCTCGGCGCCGACCAGATATTGGAAGCTCATGGGGTCAACCAGCAGTTGGACACCCGCCTTGTCCAGCACGGTGTCGTCTTCGTTGACGACTTCGTCAAACGTGAAGCCGTACTGGAAGCCCGAACAGCCGCCACCTTGGACAAACACGCGCAGCTTCAGATCAGGGTTGCCTTCTTCGGCCAACAAGTCCTTCACTTTGGCGGCAGCCGAGTCGGTAAATACCAAGGGCACAGGCGGGGCGGCCTGGAGATCGACGGTTTCGGTTACTGCATTCATGGTTCACTCCTGGCCGGATCGGCCATATTTCGGTGAGCGGCAACGGCGCTCGCATAGCGTCACTATAGCGCAGGGCTTGACTAGACTCAAAGTTCCAGTTTCACGCTGCGGGATGCTCGGACGGTTTCCCCCTCGAGCACGCTGACGGTGACGCTTTCGGGGACAAATCCCTCAGGCACTGCCAGGATGCCCTGACTGCGCTGATACTGGTCGAATTGCAGGGCCAATGACGCCGCCGATGTGGATTCTCCGGTGGCGGTCACCGGGCCCACTTCCGCCTTGACCTGCATGGGCGCCAAATCGACTGTTACGGTTTCGCCCTTGAGCACGCCCGTGGCCTGAAAGCGCAAAGCGCCCGCGAACGGCGTTCCGCCATTGCGGCCACTGCGCATCAGCAGCACCTTGTAGCGCAGGCCGCCACCTTCACGGTCGATCTGGACGCCGCGGATATCGACGGAGCCTTCCGGCCCGGCGGGCAGCAACTGCTCATAAAAAGCCAGCTGATCGCGCACGCGGCCGACCTCGGCCTGCGCCGCACGCAACTGGGTTTCGAGTTCCTCGCGGGCGGCGCGCTCGATGACGAGTTCGCCATCCGCCGTGTCCAACTGGCTTTGGGTGTAGCGCAACTGCGTGGCTTGCTGGCGCATGGCATCCGCCTGCGCCTCAGCTTGCTGCGTACTGATTACTACCGCGTCCTGCGGGCGGGCTTCGCGCATGGCATGGAAATATCCCGCCGCGCCACCAAGCAATATGCCCACCATCACCCCCGCGATCACACGCAACCACCCGCCTGCGGGGCGGGGTTGCGATGGGACGGGAGCGTCAGTGGGCATAAAGCGCGCAGGGCGAGCGGTGCGTGGCCCCTCACCCTTACGAGGCATCAGGGCAGAATCGCCACCTGATCCAGACCCGTCGATTCGGCAATGCCGAACATCAGGTTCATGTTCTGCACAG
Organism: Achromobacter sp. NPDC008082; assembly: GCF_042957345.1. Classification (NCBI taxonomy): domain Bacteria; kingdom Pseudomonadati; phylum Pseudomonadota; class Betaproteobacteria; order Burkholderiales; family Alcaligenaceae; genus Achromobacter; species Achromobacter sp. NPDC008082. The sequence goes on along the minus strand of NZ_JBIBIB010000004.1, from coordinate 711,150 downwards.
CTTGGCCGGCAGCGCCCTTGACCAGATTGTCTTGCACGACCATGACGATCAGCTGGTCACCATTGCCCGGACGGCTGAGGGCGATGCGCAGATTGTTCGACGCACGCACCGAACGCGTTTCGGGCAGGCTGCCGGCAGGCATCACGTCAACGAAGGGCTCGTCGGCGTACCGCTGTTCGAAAAGGGCCTGGAAGTCGATGTCGCGCGCTTCGGGCAGGATGCGCGCGTAGATCGTGGAGAACATGCCACGGATCATCGGCACCAGATGCGGCACGAACGTCAGGCCAACCTTGCCGCCCGAGATCTTTTCCAGTTGCGCCACGATTTCAGGATGATGGCGGTGACCAGACACGCCATAGGCCTTGAAGTTGTCGGACGCTTCCGAGAACAGCGAACCCACTTCCGCCTTGCGGCCAGCGCCCGACACGCCCGACTTGCAGTCGGCGATCAGCGTTTGCGCATCGACCAGCGACTTGCCGCCTTCCAGCAGCGGAGCCAGGCCCAGCAGCACGGTGGTGGGATAGCAGCCGGGGTTGCCAATGACACGCGCCTTGGCAATGGCTTCGCGGTTCAGTTCCACCAGGCCGTACTGGGACTCTGCAAGGATGTCCGGGCAAGTGTGGGGGATCTTGTACCAACGTTCAAAGGTGGGGATGTCTTGCAGGCGGAAATCAGCGGCCAGGTCGATGACGCGGGTGCCTGCGTTGATCAGTTCCTGGGCTTGCGCCATCGCCACCCCGTGGGGCGTGGCGAAGAACACCACGTCGCAATCCGTCAGCGTGGCCTTTTCCGGCGCGGAAAAAGCCAGCTTCACGCGGCCGCGCAGGTTCGGATACATATCAGCAACCGGCAGCCCGTCTTCCTTGCGGGACGTGATGGCGGTCAATTCCACATTGGGATGCTGCGACAGCAAACGCAGCAGCTCGACGCCGGTATAACCGGTGCCGCCGACGATACCAACCTTGATACGGGTGTTCGATGCTTGGGCCATGATGATGTGCTCTTCGTAGAACGAGGCTAGATTGTATCGCTCGAAAAAGGGGTCATGCGGCAGCGTGCCAAATTTGGCGCACTAACCCCGTTGTCCGACCTGACGAGGATGCGCAGAGTTCCGCGCAAGGCGTCGCGCGCCGTCGCACGCGAAACGCCCAAAAACAAAAAACCCGCCGAAGCGGGTTTTTTGCAGCAACATTAACGCTTGCTGAACTGCTTGCGACGACGTGCCTTGCGGAAGCCGACCTTCTTACGTTCGACTTCACGGGCATCGCGGGTCACAAAGCCAGCTTGCGACAGTGCGGGCTTCAGGGTCGCGTCGTAGTCGATCAGGGCACGCGTGATGCCGTGACGGACTGCGCCGGCCTGGCCGGTTTCACCGCCGCCGTGGACGTTGACTTTGATGTCGAACGATTCCAGGTGGCCGGTCAATTCCAGCGGCTGGCGCACGATCATGCGACCAGTTTCGCGGGCGAAGAAATCGTCAACGGGCTTGCCGTTGACAACGATCTTACCCGTGCCCTTCTTGATGAAAACGCGAGCCACCGAAGTTTTGCGACGGCCGGTTCCGTAATTCCAGTTACCGATCATGGCGTTTCCTTAGATATCCAGCGTCTTGGGCTGCTGGGCGGTGTGCGGGTGCTCGGCACCAGCATAGACCTTCAGCTTCTTGATCATGGCGTAGCCCAGAGGACCCTTGGGCAGCATGCCCTTGACGGCCTTCTGAATGGCGCGACCGGGAAAACGCTCTTGCATTTTCTCGAAGTTCGTTTCGCGGATACCGCCCGGGTACGTGGTGTGGCGGAAGTACTTCTTGTCCTTCGCCTTGGTACCGGTAACGACGATATCGGAAGCGTTGATGATGACGATGTAATCGCCCGTATCAACGTGCGGCGTGAATTCAGGTTTGTGCTTGCCACGCAGACGACGTGCGACTTCGCTGGCCACACGACCGAGGACTTTGCCCTTGGCGTCGATCACAAACCAGTCACGTTGGACTTCATGCGGCTTGGCCACAAAGGTCTTCATGATGGTTCCTAAGAATAAAAAGTTCTTGCTGGCCAGAACATCTAGCCAGTGTTCTTTCCCCAACTAGACCCGAAATTCCAGGTAAACCCTTGAAGGAAAACCTTGAAGTTTCAAGCCCTTATCGACGTCCCGCCTAAGCGTTATTACCCGCCCGTGCAATGGTCAAAATGAGGGAAAGCCTGAAATTCTAACACGGTTGCTCAAAAAATGGGCAAGCGGAAAGACGTCAGGCGGTGGCTGGCCGCAAGCCATGTTGCAGCCAGCGCACATGCGATTCGGGGACAAAACCCCCGAGGCAAGGGCGCGCTCAGGCGCCCAGATACGCTTCCAGCACCCGCGGGTGGCCCAGCAGTTCGCGGCCCGTGCCCGTCAGCGCCATGGCGCCGTTTTCCAGCACATAGCCGCTTTGCGCGATCTTCAGCGCCTGGCGCACGTTCTGCTCCACCAGGAAAAGCGTCAGGCCGTCGGCGTTGATGGCGCGCAAGGAACGGAAAATTTCCTGCACGACGATCGGGGCCAAGCCCATCGACGGCTCGTCCAGCAGCAGCAGGCGCGGCTTGGCCATCAAGGCCCGGCCGATGGCCAGCATCTGCTGTTCGCCGCCGGACAGGTTGCCGGCGATACCCGTGACCCGCTCTTTCAGGCGCGGGAACAGGTTGAACACGTATTCCAGATCGGAACCCACGTTCTTCAGGCCACGGCGGTAAGCGCCGAGTTCCAGGTTTTCCAGCACCGTCATCGTGGTGAGGATGGCCCGGCCTTCCGGCACCTGCACGATGCCACGCGCCACCAGCTGGTGGGGCGCCAGGTTGGTGATGTCTTCGCCTTCGAACAGAATGCGGCCGCGCGCCTTGGGCAGCAGGCCCGACAGCGCCAGCAGCGTGGTCGATTTGCCGGCGCCGTTGGCGCCGACAAGGGCAGTGATTTCTTTGGCGTTCAGGTCCAGGTCGATGCCGCGAACGGCTTCGATATGGCCGTAGTTGACCTCGAGTCCGCGGACTTCCAGCATCGCGCTCATCGTGCAGCCTCCGCTTGTTCGGTGTCTTCGTCGTCTTCGCGGCCCAGATAGGCTTCGATGACTTGCTCGTTGTTGCGGATCTCGTCGGGACCGCCGCAAGCGATGATCTTGCCGAAGTTCAGCACCGCGATGCGTTCGCACAGGCCCATGACGAAGCGCATGTCGTGTTCGATCATCAGGATGGTGTAGCCGCGATCGCGGATCGCCAGGATCTCGCGCATGAGTTCGGCGCGTTCGCCGGTGTTCATGCCTGCGACCGGCTCGTCCAGCAGCAGCAGCTTGGGCTCGGTGGCCAGCGCGCGCGCCAGCTCCAGGCGGCGCTGTTCGCCGTAGGACAGGTTATCGGCCAGGTCATTGGCCTTGTGATCCAGACGCATCCACGTCAGCAGTTCGTGCGCGCGTTCGCGGGCGCGCTTTTCGTGCTCGCGGTAACCCGGCAGACCCAGCAGCAGGCTGGGGAAACCGTAGTTCATGTGGCGATAAGCGCCCACCACCACGTTTTCCAGCAACGTCATCTCTTTGAAGAGACGGATGTTCTGGAACGTGCGGGCGATGCCCATGCGCGTGATGCTGTGCGGCTTCTTGGCCAGCACACTTTCGCCGTTGAACGTAATGGTGCCGCCGCTGGGCGGCAACAGGCCGGTGATCAGGTTGAACACCGTGGTCTTGCCGGCGCCGTTGGGGCCGATGAGACCGAAGATAGAACCTTCGGGCACGGACAGGCTGACGTCATGCAGCACATGCAGGCCGCCAAAGCTCTTGGAGACGGATGAAAGTTCAAGCATGGCGCTTGCCTCCCTGGCCGCCTTGGCCTTGACGCATCCAGCGCTTGAAGCGCGCCGGGTCCCAGATGCCTTGCGGCAGGAACAACACAATCACCACCAAAATCACTCCATTGGCGACCAGGCGCAAATCCGCAAAGCCGCGCAGCAGTTCGGGCAGGATCGTAATGATGAAGCTGCCGAGCACGGGGCCCGCCAGGCCGCCGATACCGCCCAGGATGGCCATGGTCAAAATTTCAACGCCACGGTCGAAACCGTATTCATTGGGACCGATGAAGAAGGTCAGGTGCGCGTTCAAGGCGCCCGCCAAACCCGCAATCATCGCGCCGGCCACAAACGCCAGCATCTTGTTGGCTCGCACGTCGATGCCCATCAGCCCAGCCGCCGTTTCGTCGCCACGGATGGCGTCAAACGATCGGCCGATCTTGGACGCACGAACGCGCCACAACACGAACAGCACAATGACGACCGCCAGCACCACATGCCACCACTGCGTCAGTTGCGGAATGCCGTTCAAGCCCAGCGCGCCGCCGGTGATCGATTCGGTGTTCAGGATGGTCACGCGCACCACTTCGCCGAAGCCCAGCGTGGCCATGGCCAGATAGACCCCTGACAATCGCAAAGTCGGCAAGCCGATCAGCGCCGCCACCAGCGCGGGCGCAGCCATGCCCCCGGCAAGCGCGACCGTGAACGGGGCGTCGTAGTTCATGGTGAGCAGCGCGGCGGTGTACGCCCCGATGCCCATGAAGGCGGCGTTGGCCATGGCCAGCATGCCGCAGGCCAGGGTCAGCCAGATGGAGAGGGCCAGCAAGGCGTTGGTGCCCAGCGTGAGCACCAGGTTGCCGTAGATGGCCCAGAAGTTTTCGAATCCGCTCATTCTTTAAGCCTTGCGTTGAACCACTTTGCCGAACAGACCTTGCGGGCGCACCAGCAGGATCAGGAACAGCAGGCCGAAAGCCACCGCGTCGCGCATGGTGGAGCCGATGTAAGCCACCGACAGCACCTCGGCGAAGCCCAGGAAGAGACCGCCCAGCATGGCGCCACGGATGTCGCCCATGCCCCCCAGGATGATGACCGCGATGCCCTTGTGCAGCATCGGCTGGCCCATCAGCGGGAACAGCGCATTCGAGTACAGCCCGATCAGTACGCCCGCCACACCACCCAGCGCAGCGGCGGCGAACGAGGTCGTGACGAACAGCTTCTCGACGTTGATGCCCAGCAGCCAGGCCGCCTTGGGCGATTCGGCGATGGCGCGCAGCGCGCGGCCAAATTGGGTGCGGCGCATGACGTACATCAGCACGGCCATCAGCGCGAACGACAGGAAGATGATGCCCAGTTCGATCACGGTGAGGTGCAGGCCGGCGACTTCGATGACTTCCTCAGGCACGGTGCCGTGCGGAAAGCGCAGGTTGCTGGCGCCGAAGATGCTCTGGGCGCCGTTGTTCAGGATGATGCCCACGCCAATCGTGGCGATCATGGGGATCAAGTGGGGCGCGTTGCGCTTGCGCAGCGGCTTGAGCACCAGGTAGTCAATGATGACGCCGGTGAAACCTGCCACGAAGAACGCGACCATCAGCGCCGCCCACAGGGGCAGGCCGAATTGCTGAACGACGAACAGTGCCGCGTAGGCGCCAACCATGAAGACGGCGCCGTGCGCCAGGTTGATCACCCCGAGCACGCCGAAGATCAGCGTGAAGCCCAGCGCGAACAGTGCATACACACAGCCCAGCGACAAGGCATTGACGAATTGTTGTTCGAACATGATGGGACTTTCCAAATCAAAAGCGCCTTGCGAACGGCGGCGGCGCCGTCCGCAAGGCGCATCCCCCCGCGCGGGGATGTGTACTGCTTACTTCTCGATGACGTACTTGCCGTCCTTGGTCACGCTGACGATCGGCGCCTGGTCGGCGTCGTAGCCGGCGGGCTTGCCAGCGCGGTCGTTGGCTTGACGGAACTTGAACGCGCCAGTTGCGCCCGTCCAGGTGACGGACGGCAGGGCGTCGCGCAGGGCTGCACGGTCCTTGGGCAGATCGCCGGAGATCTTGGTGTTCTTCAGCGCCTGGGCCACGATGTACATGGCGTCATACGACTGCGCGGCGAACTGGTCGGGCGAACCGTTGAACTTGGCCTTGTAGGCGTCGATGAACTTGACGTTCTCGGGGGCCTTGTTCTCGATCGACCACGGGCTGCCGATCCACAGATTGTTCGATGCGCCGCCAGGGGCCAGGTCGAAAATCTTGACCGAGTTCATGCCGTTGCCGCCGATGACCGGCACGTTCAGGCCCAGTTGGCGGGCCTGCACCATGATCGGGGCGCCTTCGGCCAGCAGTGCGGACAGCACGATGGCGTCGGGGTTGGTGCCCTTGATCTTGGTCAGCTGGGCCTTGAAGTCCACGTCGCCCTTGGCGAACGTTTCGGTCGTGGTGACCGGAATCTTCTGGTCTTCCAGGGCCTTCTTGAAGTTGTCGTAGCCGCTCTTGGTGAAGACGTCGTCGTTACCGTAGAGCACCGCCACGTTCTTCAGGCCGGTCTTGGCCTTGACGGTGGAGATGGTGGCCGGCAGCACGTCGGCTTCGGTGACCGAGTTGCGGAACACGTAGTTGCCGATGGACGTGATGCCGTCGGCGGTGTTGGACGTGCCAAAGGCGACCGTCTTGGCGGCTTGGGCGATCGGGTCGGCGGCTTGGGCCGAGTTCGACAGCGTGGGGCCGAAGACCATCAGGACGTTGTCCTTGAAGATCAGTTTCTTGAAGACGTTGATGGCTTCTTCTTTCTTGCCTTGTTCGTCCTCGACCACCAGCACGAGCTTGTTGCCATTGATACCGCCCGCGGCATTGATTTCATCAGCGGCAAGCTGGAAACCATTGCGGATCGAGACGCCGTACTGAGCGGCGCCGCCGGACAGGGCTTCCGCCACACCCAGCTTGATGTCAGCCGCGTGCGCAGCCGGGACGATACCGGCGGCGATCAGCGCGGCCAGCAGCTTCTTGGTCTTGGATTGCATGGTTGATACCACCCTAAAGTCTGTCTCGGAATATTGGTAATCCGGGCTGGTGTAATTCCGCCGGATTGACGTCTTATGCCGCCTAAAGGCGCCATGTTTGCGCGTCAAGACCCGGGATATTACTCCTTTGTATCAGGCCGAAACTCGAATGTGGTTCGAGAAAAGCCCAAAAACCGCCCATTTTTTTGTAAAAAACGCGGTATTACTAGCAAAAACCCTACTCCCCGCCGAATGCCATTCGGCCTGCGGCGGACCTCCTTGCTACCTGCCCGACAGCGCCACGCCCAGGTACTGGCCGTAAGCGCTTTCGGTCAGGCGGAACCACGGCATCTCGCTGTCGCGAAAGCCCATGCAACTGTCGTGTATCGCCTTGAACTTTGGGTCTTTGGCGGCCAAATCCTTGTAGACCTGCTGGGTGGTTTCGAACGCCACGTCCATGATGGCGCGCGGAAATGTGCGAATTTGCGCGCCATTTGCCGTCAATTGCGCCAACGCGGCCGGGTTGCGCGCGTCGTAGCGCGCGGTCAGTGACACGTGCGCCGCCAGCGACGCCGCCTGCACCACCGCCTGGTAGTGCTTGGGCAACTTGTTCCAGGCTTCGTCATTGATGTAGAGCGACAACTGTTCGCCCGCCGCCCACCAGCCGGGTGCGTAGTAATACTTAGCTACTTTATTCAGGCCGCGCTTTTCGTCGTCGTAGGCCCCTGCCCCGGCCACGGCTTGCAGACCGTCTTTCTCGAACGCTTCCGCCAAGGGCTTGGCGGGGTCCGCCGGCTGGGGTGACACGCCCATGCGCGCCAGCACTTCAGCCGCCAGCCCGTCCACCCGCATCTTCAGGTCTTTCAAGTCGCCCAGCCGCTTGATTTCTTTCGTGTACCAGCCGCCCATCTGCGCGCCGGTGTTGCCCAGCGGGAAGTTGATGATCTTCTCGGGTTTGAAGAGTTCGCGGGTCAGGCGCAGGCCATCGCCTTCGCTCATCCAGGCGTTCATCTGGCGCGCGTTCAGGCCGAAGGGCACAACGGCGTCAAAGCTGAAAGCGGGATTCTTGGCGTAGAACAGCCGCGATGAACCGTGGCCGCATTCCACCTTGTTGGTGGAGACGGCTTCAAGCAGGTCAGCGGCGGCGGCGATTTCGCCTTCGGGGAAATGGCGGATGTTGAACTTGCCGCCCGTGGCTTCAGAGACGAATTTGCAGAAGTGTTCGCCCGCGCCGATGCGCAAATCCAGTGCGGCGGGAAACGCAGAGGCCAGGCGCCAGCTCAACGACGGCATATCCTGCGCGAACGCGGGCGCGCTGACGGCCGCCCCCGTTGCGACGGCGCCGAGTCCGGCGTGCTTCAAGAATGAACGTCGTTGCATCTCTTGGCTCCTCACCAGCAACCTCAAGGGCATCGAGCACCTTAAGGACTTCGAGCAATACCCGCCGGATATTACACGTTGATGGGGGTCGGAATCGCTAGAGGAATTCCCCAGCGGGTCAGGAATTGCAAAGCCAAAGGCGTAGCGGGAATGCGGCGGCGGCCGATGGCCAGCGCCGCGCCCGGTGCGGGATCAGGTCCCGGCGATGGCCATTTGCTCGATCAGGATCGAGCCGGTGGTCTTCGTGCCGCGCGAGATGGTGTCGGCGCCAATTCCCACGATCTGCTGGAACATGTCAGCCAGATTGCCGGCGATGGTGACTTCCTGCACCGCGTGCTGGATCTTGCCGTTTTCCACCCAGTAGCCGAATGCGCCACGCGAGTAATCGCCGGTGACGTAATTGACACCCTGGCCAATCAGTTCGGTGACGAGAAAGCCCGTGCCCATCTTCTTCAGCATGGCTTCGAAGTCGTCGCCGCGTTGGGTCAGCGTGGAGCTGAACACCAGGTTGTGCGAACCGCCCGCGTTGCCGGTGGTCGTCATGCCGAGCTTGCGCGCGGTATAGGACGACAGGAAGTAGCCTTCCAGCACGCCGGCCGACACCACGTTGCGGCGGCGCGTGCGCACGCCTTCATCGTCGAACGGCGAGCTGCCCATCCCGCCCGCGATGTGCGGGTCTTCGGTCAGGTTGATGTGCTTGGGGAAGATCGGCTTGCCCAGAGAATCGATCAGGAAGCTGGCCTTGCGATACAAAGCGCCGCCATTGACGGCTTGCGTCAGCGCGCCGACCAAGCCTAGCGCCAGCGGCGCTTCGAACAGCACCGGGAACTTGCCGGTGCGGATGCGGCGGGCCGACAGGCGCGACAGCGTGCGTTCGGCGGCGTAGTGGCCGATGGCCTCGGGCGAGGCCAGCTTGGCCGGGTCGCGTTCCGACGTGTACCAGTAGTCGCGCTGCATACCGTTGCCGCGGCCGGCGATGGGGGCCACGGACAGGCTGTGGCGCGAATACGGGTAGCCGCCCAGAAAGCCACGGGTGTTGCCCATGACGAACTGGCCTTCATAGGTGCCCACGGTGGCGCCATCGGTGTTGGTGATGCGGGGGTCCACGTCGCGGGCGGCGCGCTCGGCGCGCAACGCGAGTTCGGCGGCTTCCTCGGTGGACACCGTCCAGGCGTGGTGCAGGTCCAGGTCGGGGAATTCGGTGGCCAGTTGATCGGCGTCGGGCAGGCCGGCGGCCGGGTCAGCGGCGGTGTGGCGCGCGATGTGCCAGGCGGCTTCAACCGTTTGGCGCAGGGCGGCTTCGGAAAAGTCGGAGGTCGAGGCGGAGCCGCGGCTCTGGCCGGCGTAGACCGTCAGGTCCAGCGAGCGATCGCGCGTCTGCTCAACGGTTTCGATGTCGTTCTTACGCACGGAGACCGACAGCCCCAGGCTTTCCGAGACTTCCGCCGCCGCGTCCGAGGCGCCAATTTGGCGCGCGTAGGCGAGGGTTTGTTCGACGAGTTCGGAAAAACGCGCGTGATTCGCCGCCAGCGGCAGGGAGGAGGAGGATTTAACCATTGCTGTCCAATTTGCAGAGACGGTTATCATAGCCAAGTCTGTCATTGCGCAGTTTTCCATGAATTCCCATACTGAAGAAGAATCCGTCGACGACGGTTACGACGAGAACGGCTACGACCGTCCCAGCAAGTCCCAGATCAAGCGTGACATGCACGCGTTGCTGGACCTGGGCAAGCAGCTGATCGAACTGTCCCCCGAACGCCTCAAGCAATTGCCGCTGGCCGAACGCCTCTATGAGGCAATCCGCATGGCGCAGCGCACGACCGGCCGCGAAGGCCGCCGCCGTCAGGTGCACTTTGTGGGCAAGCTGATGCGCGATGCGCCTGCCGACGAGATCCGCGCCCAGCTCGACGTCTGGGAAAACGGCTCGCGCGAAGAAACCGCCGCCATGCACCGGCTGGAATCGCTGCGCGACCGCCTGCTGGACGACGACGACCTGCTGACCAAGCTGCTGGCGAATAATCCGCAAGCCGATGCGCAGCAATTGCGCACGCTGATTCGCGCCGCGCGTAAGGAAAAGCTGGGCAACGCCTCGCTGCTGCAAGGCCAGGAGCCGCAAAAGAAGCACTACCGCGCGCTGTTCCAGGCCTTGAAGACCCTGACGCTCTGATCCCCCTTTCCTGAAATTACCGCCGGCCGTCCATGAACGCACCTACCGACCTGCTCGATTGCATCGAGATCGAAACCGCCCCCAACCCCACGCACGCCGTCATCTGGCTGCATGGCTTGGGCGCCGATGGCAACGACTTCGCGCCCATTGTGCCGGAGCTGGACCTGCCCGCAGGCTTGGGCGTGCGCTTCGTGTTCCCGAACGCGCCCGTGCAGCGCGTGACGATCAACAACGGCATGTCGATGCGTTCCTGGTACGACATCCTGGTGATGGACCTGGTGCGCGTGGAAGACGCCAAGGGCATCCGCGCATCCGAAGCCGCCATCCACAAGCTGATTGCGCGTGAAAACGCGCGTGGCATCCCCACGTCGAACATCGTGCTGGCGGGCTTCTCGCAAGGCAGCGCAATGACCTTGCACACGGGCCTGCGCTTGCCGGAAAAGCTGGCGGGGATGATGGCGCTGTCGGGCTATCTGCCGCTGGTGGATACGGCCGAAGCCGAGCGCAATAGCGCCAACAACGCCACCCCGATCTTCATGGCCCACGGCCAGTACGATCCGGTGGTGTCGCTGGCGCGCGCCGAGGCGTCGCTGGCGGAGTTGAAGCGTCTGGGTTACGACGTGCGCTGGCACACGTACCCGATGCCGCATTCGGTGTGCGCCGAAGAAGTGCGCGACATCTCTGCGTTTTTGAATGGCGTGTTGAAGTGATATTGGTTGGTTGATGTGGGTAGCGCGCGGTGACTTGCCACGCGCCAACCCCATCCTTCCAACCCCTTTCAACGCACTCTTTCTGCCCTGCCGCTGCAAGCTCCCCCGCGCGGCCAAAACCCATTTCTGTATACCAAGTGGTATTCAAGCCCTGAATTTTCCGGGCTGCGTTGGCGCTCGTCCATAGAGAAAAACGCCAATCGCAAAATGCTTGCCGCCCATTTGTGTTGAATATAGTATTCGATCCATGCCTTATCGGCCCGGGCAGCAGGCGTTCGGGCTTCCCTGTTGTTGTTGTCGATTCCATCCCTTTGGCCTTGCTGCGCCGGGTTTCGGCGTGCCATACAAGACGCAGGAGAAAGTCCCGTGAAATCCTTGCCACTGCCCCGCTTGGCGGGCGTAGCGCTGCTTGCGCTGCTTGCTCCGCTGGCCGCCCAGGCCGAAGCCCTGAATCCCCCCGTGAAGGTCCGCTACGAAGAAGTCGTGCGTTCCGTTCTTTACGTGCCGAAATACGTGGCCCTGTCGCAGGGCTACTTCAAGGACGCCGGGCTGGACGTGTCCATGAAAACGTCCCAAGGCACCGACAAGGGCATGACCGCCCTGCTGTCGGGCAGCGCCGACATCGTGCTGATCGGCCCCGAGGCGTCCATCTATGTGCAGAACAGCGAATCGCCCGTCAAGCCGAAGATCTTTGCCGGGCTGACCGCAACCGACGGCTTCTTCCTGCTGGCGCGCAAACCCATCGACAAGTTTGACTGGTCCATGCTCAAGGGCAAGGAAGTCATCGGCTTTCGCCCCGGGTCCAACCCGATCGTGTTCCTGGAAACCGCGCTGCGCAAGCACGGCCTGGACCCGCAAAAAGACGTCAAGCTGCTGAACAACATCGGCATTCCAGCGCGCGCCGGCGCGTGGATGGCCGGCCAGGGTGAATACGGCATCTTCCTGGAACCCGAAGCCGGTGAACTGGTGCGCAACGGCAAAGGCTACATCGTGGCCTCGGTGGGCCATGAAGTCGGCCAGGTGGACTACACCGTCTTCACCGCCACCGACAAATACATTCGCGACAACCCCAAGGTGATTCAGGCCTGGACCGATGTGGTGGCCCGCGCCGAGAAATACGTGAAAGACACGCCGGCCGCCACGCTTGCCCCGCAGATCATGACCTTCTTTCCCGGCATGGACCAGGGCGCGGTCACGGAAGCCATCGACCGCTACAAGCAATATCAAATCTGGAAGACGTCGCCGCTGGTCACCGCCGAAGCCATGAACAAGCTGCAAGACATGCTGATCGCCAGCGCCGTCATGAAGGACTCCGCCCGCGTGAAGTATGAAGACGTGGTGGTGGCTGATTTCGCGAAGAAGGTGCAGTAATGGGCGCCGCCATCCATAACCTGAAGCCGGCCGCCGCCACGGCGAAGATCGAGCTGCGCGACGTGTGCCTGTCGTACTTCACAACCGAAGGCGAAACCGAGGCGCTGTCGAACGTGTCGTTCACGCTGGCGGCGGGCGAATTCGTCAGCCTGATCGGCCAAAGCGGCTGTGGCAAGAGCACCTTGCTGTCGCTGATTGCGGGGCTGATTCCGCCTACGTCAGGCGCGGTGATGATCGACGGCCAGGGCGTGTCAAAACCTAACCCGCGCATCGGCTACATGTTGCAGCAGGATTATCTTTTCGAATGGCGCACCATCCTGGACAACGTGATGCTGGGCGCCGAAATCCAGGGCCGGCGCGATGCGCGCAGCGAGGCGCGCGCCGTGCACCTGCTGGAAAAATGCGGGTTGGGCGCCTTCCTGACGCACACGCCGCGCCAGTTGTCGGGCGGCATGCGGCAGCGCGCGGCGCTGGCGCGCACGCTGGTGACCGAGCCCGATGTGATTCTGCTGGACGAGCCCTTCTCGGCGCTGGATTCGCAGACGCGGCTGGCGATCTCGGATGAAGTGGTGGACATTCTGCGCCGCGAAGGCAAGACCGTGGTGCTGGTCACGCACGACATCGGCGAAGCCATCGCCATGACCGACCGCGTCATTGTGCTGTCGCGCCGGCCGGGGCGGCTGAAAAGCCAGTACCGCATCCACTATGGCGACGGCCCGCGGCCCACGCCCTTTCAGGCGCGCTCGCGTCCGGAATTCAATACCTACTTCAAACAGCTGTGGGACGAGCTGGACGTCCACGTGGAGGGTTGACCCATGAATGCGCCCATCGCCAACACCGTTCCCTTGCGCGCCGTGCGCGCGCCCAGTGAAAAATACCTGGACTATCTGCGCCGCGACCGTGCGCGCAAACGCAACATCCGCTTGTCGCAGGCGCTGCTGCTGGTGGTCTTTCTATGCGCGTGGGAAATCCTGCCGCGCATGCACATCCTGAACCCGCTGCTAACCAGCTACCCCAGCGCGCTGTGGCCCACTTTCATCGAACTGTGGAATAACGGCAACCTGGCCAAGCACATCATGACGACGCTGTCGGCCACGCTGGTCGGCTTCACGCTGAGCATGGCGATCGGCATCGTGGTGGCGGCCGCGTTGTGGTGGTCGGACTTTCTGTACAAGGTGCTGGACCCCTTCCTGGTGGTCGCCAACGCCATGCCCAAGATCGCCTTCGTGCCGATTTTCTACCTGTGGCTGGGTTCGGACTACGCGGTGTACGGCATGGCGGTCGCCATCGCGGTGTTCGTCACGATCATGGTGGTGTACGCGGGCTTTCGGGGTATCGACCTGAACAAGGTGAAACTTGCCCACACCTTTGGCGCCAGCCGCTGGCAGGTGCTGACCAAAGTGGTGCTGCCCGGCAGCGTGCCTACGCTGATTGCGGCGGTGAAGATGAACATTGGCCTGGCGCTGGTGGGCGTGATCGTGGGCGAATTCCAGTCGGCGGATTCCGGCCTGGGCTTTTTGATTATGAACGGCAGCCAGGTGTTCAAGCTGAACATCGTCATGACGGCCATCGCCATGCTGGCGCTGATCTCCAGCGTGATGTACCTGATCATCTACCGCATCGAAGCCGCCGTGGCGCGGCGCTACGGATAAGGAACCGACATGCAATTTCCGCAATGGGTACAAGACCGCGTGGTGGCCCGGCAGGGCTGCCTGCATCCGTACGATGAACTGCCCGCGGCTCGCACGGCGGTGGTCGTGGTGGACATGCAGCAGTACTTCACGCTGCCGGGCTACCAGGGGGAATGCGCGCCGGCCCGCGAGATCATTGCGCCGGTGAACCGCCTGTGCGATGCCGTGCGCGCAGCCGGTGGCGTGGTCGTCTGGATACAGACGGCGTCGGACAACGCCGATGCGTTCTGGTCGCATCACCATGGCGTGATGCTGACGCCGGAGCGCAGCGCGCGCCGGCTGGAAACGCTGCGCCGCGATTCCCCGGGCTTTCAACTGCATCCCGACCTGCATGCGCAGGAATCCGACTTGCGTGTGGTGAAGCGCTTCTACAGCGCGATGGCGCCGGGCTCATCCGAGCTGGAACCGCTGCTGCGCGGGCTGGGCGTAGACACGCTGCTGATTGCCGGCACCGTCACCAACGTCTGCTGCGAATCCACCGCGCGCGATGCAATGATGCGCGACTTCCGCACCATCATGGTCGACGACGCGCTGGCCGCCGTCACCCCGGCCGAGCACGAGCATTCCCTGCACGGCTGGATGCTGTTCTTTGGCGACGTGCTGTCGGTGGATGAGGTTACGTCGCGACTGACGCCCGCCCAGGCGGCAAGGAAAACCGCCTAGCGCGGACGCGATCTGGCCTGGCCGTATCGCCGTGCTAGGCCAGATTCAACCAGACCCGGCGCATCGTCGGGTCTTCCGGATCGGCGTCGTTGGTGAAGCCCAGACGCGTCATCAGCGACAGCATGGGCCGGTTGGTCGACAGCACCAGGCCGTCGATATATTCCAGCCCCTGCTCGCGCGCCGCGTCGATCAGCGCCGTCATCAGCTGATGGCCCAAGCCGCGCCGCTGCCAGTCGTCGCCAATCACCAGCGCGTACTCGGCGCCACGCCCGTCGGGGTTACGCAGGTAGTGCGCAAACCCCACGATGACCTCGCGCGGATGCCCGCGGTTGGCCGGGTTGGGCACCTGCGTGGCCGCCACCAGCGCCAGCTCGCGGTGATAGTCCACCTGCGTGTAGCGCGACACCATGCGCGGCGTCAGCTCGCGCATCATCGACACGAAGCGCATGTAGCGCGACCGTTCCGACAAGCCACGAATGAATTCCTGCAAGGCCTCGCCGTCTTCAGGGCGAATCGGGCGCAGCACCCACGGGATGCCATCATTGAAGCGGCGCACCTGCACCAGACGCGTGGGGTACGGGTGGATCGCCATGTGCGGATAGCCCGACGTCTGCGGCGTTTCACAGCCCGGCGTTTCGGTCAGCGTCATGCGCAGGCCACCCGCGCGCAGATGCGCCTCACCCGCGTAGAGCGGGTCGATGTCCAGCGATTCGATGTCGGGCAATTCCGACACCATTTCCGACACCAGCACCATCGCCTGTTGCAGCGATTCGGCCGCCATGTGGCCGACGCGCGGCGCCAGCACGCGGCGCCACAGCCGGCTGCGTTCAATCAGCTGGCGGGCCAGGAAGCCATTAAGCGGCGGCAGGTCCATGCCGCGATCCGCCACGGATAGCACGGCATCGGGGCCACCCGCGCCAAAACGCACGACCGGCCCGAACTGCGGATCACGCCGCACGCGGATCGCCATGGGACGGGATTCGGGTTCCACCGACGCCACCTCCACCGGCATGTCGCGCAGCGGCACGTAGAACAGGCTCAGCAAGGTCCGGATTTCTGATGTGTTGAGCTCGCGCCGGCAGTCCGCGCGCACGCGTGCGATCAGCTCGCGGGCGGCGGCCAGGTCGGGCACATGCGTGGGCGGCTCTTGCGGCTGCGTCTGCAACAGCAGTTGCTGGTTGTAATGGTGCGAGGCCAACACGCCGAACGCATCCGCGGCGGACTCCGGCGTGCGAAACGCAGAGGTGCCCGCGTCGTCCAGCATGCGCCGCAAGGGCCGCATGCCGGCGTCGCCCATGAAGCAGCTGACGACGGGTTTCTTCGCCTTAGGCGCAATCTGCGCCAGTTCGCGCGCAACGGCCGGCATGTCAGACAGCGCATCGGGCGCCAGCAGCACCAGCACGCCGTCCACGCCGGTGTCATCCAATACGGCTTCAAGAATGGCGCGGATGCGTTCCGGCGTCAGCGGCGTATACGTGATGACCGGGTTGGCGACGGCGGCGTCCGGCTCCAGCATGGCTTCCAGCGCGCGCCGCGTGGCGGGCGCGAGTTCGGCGCGCTGCACGGCGGCGTCGGGGCCGATCAAGTCCATGGCCAATTGCGGCGGCCCGCTGCCGTTGGAGATCAGCGCCACGCGCTGGCCCTTGGGGCGCCGCGTGTAGCCCAGCACCTTCACCGCCGAGAACAGCTGCACGAAGTAACGCACGCGCACCGCGCCCGCGCGCCGCAACGCGGCGTCGAAGATGGCGTCGGCGCCGTCGGCGTCTGACCGTCCCGCCTTCAGCACAATGACGGGTTTGACGCTGGCCGCGGCGCGCAGCGTGCTCATGAATTCGCGCGCCGGGCCCACGTCTTCCAGATACAGCACGATGCTGTCGGTGCGCGGGTCGCTGGCCAGGTAGTCCAGCACTTTGGACAAGCCCACCACCGCCTCGTCGCCCAGCGACACCGCGGTAGAGAAGCCGATATGCACGTCTTCGGCCCAGTCCATGACCGCGGCCATGATGGAACGCGATTGCGCCAGCAAGGCCACGCGGCCCGCGCGCGCCAGCACCGGATGCTGGCTGAAGTTCAAGCCCGCATGCGGGCGCTGCGCGCCAAACGAGCGCGGCCCCAGCAGTTCGCAGCGGTTCTCTTCGGCCCAGGCGCGGCACAGCGCAAGCGTGCCTCGCGGATAGGGGTCGGGCAGCGGATGGGGCAGCAGGATGACCGATCTTGGCGCCAGCGCCGCCAGCCGGCGCAGCGTTTCCGGCAACACGGCGGGCGACACGCAAACCAGGGCCAGATCAGGCCGGGCGCCCGCCGCCAGGCCTTCCAATGTGGCAGGCAGCTCCGGCGCGACGCCGACTTCGCAGTCCACGATGGTGGTTTTCGCCTTCAACGCGGGCGATAGCGACCCCGTCGCCGGCAGAGGCCGGTCGGCAACGATCACCAGCGAGCTGGGTTCGAACATCGGGGCAAGCGCGTGTCGCAGCATAGGGGGTGCGCCCTAATCTAAAATACCGTTCATCGTAACAAGACAAGCCCGCCGTCCGCTTGATGTGGACCCTGCCCGACGCCGCTTTGTGGCGCCGCAGCCGCTATCATTGCCACCTATGACCTCCAACGCCACTTCCCCCATTCGTACCCGTTTCGCGCCTTCGCCCACGGGTTTCCTGCACTTGGGCGGCGCGCGCACCGCGCTGTTCTCCTGGGCCTTCGCGCGCCACCATCAAGGCACGTTCGTGTTGCGCATTGAAGACACGGACGTCGAACGCTCCACGCCGGAAGCGGTGCAGGCCATTCTGGACAGCATGGAATGGCTGGGCATGCAGCCCGACGAAGGCCCCTTCTATCAGATGCAGCGCATGGACCGCTACCGCGAAGTGGTTGCGCAGATGCTGGCCGCCGGCACCGCCTACCACTGCTACAGCTCGCCTGAAGAAGTGGAAGCCATGCGTGAAGCCGCCCGCGCCCGTGGCGACAAGCCGCGTTATGACGGCACCTGGCGCCCGGAAGCCGGCAAGACGCTGCCCGCCATCCCCGAAGGCCGCAAGCCCGTCGTGCGTTTCAAGAATCCGCAAGAAGGCGCCACGTCCTGGAACGACATGGTCAAGGGCACGATCAGCTTCGACAACACCGAACTTGACGACCTGATCATCGCGCGCCCGGACGGCACGCCCACGTACAACTTCTGCGTCGTGGTCGACGACTGGGACATGGGCATCACGCACGTTCTGCGCGGCGATGACCACGTCAACAACACCCCGCGCCAGATCAACATCCTGCGCGCGCTGGGCGCGACGCTGCCCGAATATGGCCACGTGCCGATGATTCTGGGCCCGGATGGCGAAAAGCTGTCCAAGCGCCACGGCGCGGTCAACGTCATGGAGTACGACAACGAGGGCTATCTGCCCGAGGCCATGATCAACTACCTGGCCCGCCTGGGCTGGAGCCACGGCGACGACGAACTCTTCTCGCGCGAACAGCTGGTGTCCTGGTTTGATACCAAGCACCTGTCGAAGTCGGCGTCGCAGTGGGACCCGAAGAAGCTGAACTGGGTCAACGCCCACTACATCAAGCAGATGGACAACGCCGAACTCGCGGAACGCGTGGCTCCCCGCGTGGCGAACCGTGGCGGTCATCCGGAAAAGATTGATCTGCCGGGCGTGATGGGCTTGTTGAAAGACCGCGCTGAAACGCTTGAGCAACTGGCCGACGGCGCGATGCTGTTCTGCGCCCCGTTCACGCCCGCCGCGCCGGAACTGATCGAGCAGCACCTGACCGCCCCGGCCCGCGAAGCGCTGGCCGATTTTGCCCAGCGCGCAGAAGGCACGGAGTGGACCCGCGAAGCGCTGTCGGCGCTGATCAAGGCAGTGCTGGCTGACCGCGGGTTGAAGATGCCGCAACTGGCCATTCCGCTGCGCGTGGCCGTCACCGGCCAAACGCAAACCCCGGCGGTTGACGCCGTGCTGGCCTTGCTGGGCAAACAGACGGTGCTGGCGCGCCTGGCGGCGATCTAAGATCCAAGCGCGCTCAAGCTCAAGCTCATAGCCCAAAGCCCATAGCCCATAGCCCGCGGGCCTTGTTCATCGATGGATGAACAAGGCCCGCGGTGTTTTTGGCGCGCATGCAAGGCGCCAGATTCTGCGTTCAGGCTTGCTGGATGGCCGCCCGCACCTTCAACGCCCGGGCAAAGAATGCGCCCAGCAGCGGCAGCAACACGGCAGACCCGCCAAACAACGCCGCCGCCCCAATCTCGTCCACCACCGCCCCCGCCAACGCCACGCCGGCCGCCTGCCCCATGAAAAGGCACGACGCGAACCAAGCCACGGCCGTGCCGCGCGCAGACGGCACCATCTGCGTGGCGTTCGTCTGCAAGGTTGCGTGCAGCAGGTAATAGCCAAAGCCCGCCAGCACGCTGGCAAGCAAGCTCCACATCCAGACCGGCCCCAGCAAGTACGACAGGAACGCCACGCTTAGCACCAGGCCACCCGCGATGGCCAGGCCGCGTTCACCCAGGCGCTTCAAGATGCGGCCGGCGACCACCGTGTAGATCAGGCCGCCCACGGCATACACGGCCACGAGCGCGCCGGCAGCCGTCAGTGAAATGTCGAACCGTTCGTGCAGGTATGACGGCGCGAACGCCAACGCGCCGAACACCAGCAGGCCTTCGGCAAACACCGTCGCCAGTACGATGCGCGCCCACGGCGTGCCAAGCACCAGCCGCGCCTGCGCAACAAAACCCTTCGTGGCCGCACCGGCTTCCACCCGGCCAAAGTCCGACACGCGCTGGCGCCGCACTTCGAAATGCAGCAACACGCCCACGGTCAGATAGCCCACGACCAGCGCGGCAAAGGCCCAGCGCCAGCCGATGGTGTCCGCGAACAGCCCGCCCGCCAATTGGCCGGCCGACATGCCCAGGATGGTGCCGGTCAGAAAGCGCGCCAAGGTCGCCTGGCGTCGTTCATACGGAACGTTGTCGCCGATCCAGGCCATGGACAGCGGCACGATGCCCGCCCCCGCCGCGCCCGACAGCGCGCGGCAGAACACCAGCACATCCAGGGATTCCGCCATGACAGCGCCCGCGCTGCCCAGCGCACACGCCACGGTCGCCACGCTGACGACCCGGAACTTGCCGTAGCGGTCGCCCACCGGCCCGAAGAACATTTGCAGCACGCCATAGGCCACCGCAAACGCCGTCACCGCGCGCGCAGCCTGGCCGGTGGTCGTGCCGAATTCCGCCGCCAGTTGCGGCAACATGGGATCGCAGATACGGAAGGCGCTGGCGCTGACGAAAGCAGCCAGGGCAAGCAGCGCAATGGCGCGTGCTTCTGAGGACATGGCGGGCATGGGGAACCGGCGGCGAGGAAAAAGTCGAAGCCCGCACCTTACCGCAGCCCAGCCATCTTGGTGTAGAGGCCGGGCGGAGTGTCCGCCCGGCGCAACGGTCAACGCATCGACGGGCCAACCGGCACACAGGTCAGCCGAGCGAATCGCCCGCCTGTCAGCCCGCGGTTAGCCTGCCTGCGAGTCAGCCTGCCTGCGAGTCAACCCGCCTGCGAGTCAACCCGCCTGTTAATAAGGCAACCGGTAACCCGAGGGCATGCGGCGCGCGGTCACGACCTGGCCGCCGCTTTTCAGTTCGCGCAGCGTCAGCTTGGCCTGCTCGACCTTTTCAACGCGGTAGCGATTTTTGTAGATGGGGTCGTTGGCGTCGACGGGCTCGCCGGCGGATTTCGTGGTCTGCATCGTATAGATGCCGTCCGCCACGGTCCAACAGCCGGTCTCGCGCAACGCGGGGCGCGTCTTGCGGCCAATCTTCAACAACGACTCGAAGGCCATCGTGCCATCGGCGGACAACACGGTCAGCGATTGCAAGTCACCGCTGACGTCGCGCGGCTTTGTGTTCGACAACCAGGTGCCGATCATGGGATCGCCGCTTTTGGCGGGCACGCAAGCCACCGGCTTGGGCGGTTCCGCGGGCTGGGCCTCGGTGATGACGGCGGGCTTTCTGGCGACGCAACCGGCCAGGATAAGAACGGCGCAGGCGATGCCGGCCGAACGCAAATACACACTGCTCATGACTTCCTCAACACGTCTGTCGACGCGCCGCGCCGATCACACCGGCACGTCCTCCGCGCAGCAAACATGACGCACTCTAAAGAGCCGCCAGGGAAGAATCAACGACGATCCGCGCGGTGTGCAATTGCGCAACAGTCGGGCCCTGAAAGCCCCTGTTTTAGGCGCGGAACACGCACGAATGCGTTGGTTTCAAACGACACTGCGTCCGCCGCGAACCGCCTTCGCGCGCAGCATTTCTTCCATGCGCGCCGCGGCCGGCGACAGGCTGCGTCCGGCCAGCCGCGTGATGCCCAATTCGCGTTCGATGCGAGGCCGCGCCAAAGGCACGAACGCCAGACCCGGCGAGTCCGGCGGCACTCCCAAGCGCGCCAGCACGGTGACGCCCACACCGCGTTCCAGCATCGCCAGCAGCGACATCATGTTGGACACGAACACTTGCCGGTCCATCATGAACGCCGCTTGCGGGTAGCCCGCCAATTGGCGATGGGCAACGGTGCCCACCAAGGGCAAGTCGGCGATCTCGCGCCACGTCACCGACTTGCGTCCCGCCAGCGGATGGCCGCGATGGCAGACCAGTCCAAATGCATCACGCAGCAGCGGCTCGAACGTCAGCCGGCGGTCCTGTAGCACCGGGCTGCAAACACCAAGTTCCACTTCGCCCGCCAGCACCATGCGCTCGACCCCTTCGGAGTTGTCGTCGAACAAACGCAGCGCCACGGCCGGATAGCGTTCACGGTAAACCGCCACCAGCTCCGGCAGCCAGTGCGTGGCCACCGTAGCCACCGACGCCATCGTCAACGTGCCAGCGCCGTTACTGGCCAAGCCGGATAACGCGCCCGCAACGCGATCGTGATGCTCGACCAGTTCGCGCGCCAAGGGCAGGCAGTCTTGCCCGAAGCGCGTCAGCGTGTTGCGGTTGCCGCGCTCAAACAGCGGCTGGCCCAGACGTTGCTCCATTTCGCGGATGGACAGCGACAACGCCGGTTGCGAGCGAAACGCCCGAGCCGCCGCCGCACGAAAGCTGCGCAGTTCCGCCACCAGCAGAAAGTGCCGGTAATGCGTGATGGATAAATCGGGGAGCGAACGCATGCGTAATGCCAGCAAATAGTGAATTTGTAAAACTTATCAAATCATAGGAAAAATAAAGTTTTCTGATCATAGGGCGGCACTTAAGATGGCCGCAAGATGAATGCCTCTACCCCTGCCCTCGCCTCCCCGTCCGCCGCCGGACCCGCTCCCATCGACCCGCTGGATTTCAGCTTGGCCGACCGGCTGCCCGCTCGCCGCGCGGGCAGCGGCCGGCTGGTAATCGGCGCGACGCCAAAAGACGACAGACCCGGCCTGCTGTTCGTACCGGGCGCATATCACGGAGCCTGGTGCTACGCGCACTATCTGGACTACTTCGCCAAAGCAGGCCTGGCCTGCGCGGCGCTTGATGTGCGTGGCCACGGCGCGCTGCCGCAAGACGACGCCTTTCCGTCCGTGACCATCGCGGACTTGGGCCAGGACGTGGTCAGCGCGCTGGATGGGTTGGACCGCCCCACCGTTGTCGTCGGCCACAGCATGGGCGCTTTGCCCGCCCTGCTGGCCGCCCAAGTGCGGCCTGTGGCTGGCGTGGTGCTGATGGCGCCGTCGCCGCCCGGTGACCTGCCCGGCGCGCTCGGCTTGCCGCCGGTGCCGGCTGATACGCCGCGCGCCGCGCCCGCCGCAACCGAAATCCGCGCGCGCTTTCTGGCCACCACGCCCGGCCGCGATGTCAGCGCCGTGTCGCAGCGCCTGAACGCCGAAAGCCCGCAGGTGTTGAACGACCGCTATCTGCTGCGCGTGGCGATCAAGGCCGACTCGGTCAACGCCCCCGGCCTGTGCCTGGAAGCGGGCCTGGACACGCACGACCGCCATCCGCCCGGCCAGGATCAGGCGATTGCGCGCCGCTACGGGTTTTCGCATCAGGTGCTGGCCGATCAACCGCACTGCATGATGTATGCGGATCAATGGCAGGTCAGCGCCGCCGCGATTCTGGCGTGGCATCGCGCGCAATTCGGCTGAACCCATTCGATATCAAACACCGACGTCCCCACCTTCAACACCACGAATCAACAACGACAACAGCGCGCACGCCGCTTGCCGCACAAGCGCGCCATCAGGAGACAAGCATGTCCATTTCCCGCCACCTTCGTCCTGCGCTGCTTAGCGCGGGCCTGATGCTGGCTGCGTCGGCGCATGCCGCCGGCTGGCCCGAAAAACCCGTGACGATCATCGTGCCGTCTGCACCGGGCGGCGCCGCCGACCTGACCGCGCGCACCTTCGCCCAGTACCTGGGCGCGAAGACGGGCCAAACGGTGGTGGTCGAAGACCGCCCCGGCGCAGGCGGCATCGTCGGCACCAACGCGTCGAAAAATGCGGCCGCCGATGGCTACACGTTTCTGCTGTCGACGAACTCCACGCATGCCGCGAACCAGTTTCTGTACAAGAGCCTGCCGTACGACGCGCAAAAGGATTTCCGGCAAGTCGGTTTGCTAGGCACCTTTGGCACGGTAGGCGTCGTGGCCCCTGGCAGCCCGTATCGCACGGTGCCGGAACTGGTGGACTACGCCCGCGCGCATCCCGGCGAGGTCTTCTTCGGCTACTACAGCTCGTCGTCGCAAGTGCCATCTGAACTGTTCAAGCAGCGCGCGGGCGTCAACATCACCGGCGCGGCGTACAAGAACATCACGCAGATCATCACCGACCTGCGCGGCAAGCAGATCAGCTTTGCGTTCGTGGATTACCTGACGGCCATGGGCCAGATCGACGGCAAGGGCTTGATCCCCATTGCCGTGACGGGCGCGCAGCCGCATCCCGCCTGGCCCAGCGTGCCGACGATGGCGAGCTATTACCCGGATTTCGTCGTCGCAGGATGGCTGGGCTTATCGGCGCCCGCCGGCACACCCGCCGACATCGTGGAAAAGATGAACGCCCACATGCAGGCGGCCGTCAAAGACGAAGCCACCGCCAACAAACTACGCGCATTGGGTCTGACCCCGGAATCGATGGATGTGGCGCGCTTCGACGCGTTCGTGAAGGAAGACACGGCGCGCTGGAAGGAGTGGATTCGCATTTCGGGGATACAGCCCCAATAAGCTTTCCCCATCCCTCATCCCCCATCCCCCATCTCCCATCCCCCGTCGGCGTCATGCCGCCAACAAGCCGTATTCGCAAGATTGCACGCGCCCTCTATATATAGAGGGCGCGATAGTTTGCGCGAACGACGCGGGCGCGCCAATTGGCGTGAACGGCGTCGGCAAGCGCCGTTCGGTAGCGGGCGCTACAGCGGCAACCGCTGTTCGTGCTTGATTTCGCGCAGCGCGACGATGGTGCGCGTCTGGCGGATGCCCGGCATGTTGAACAGGAACCGGTGCAGGAAGCGGTCATACGCTTCGGGGCTTTCCACCAGGATCTTCAACAGAAAGTCCGAATCGCCCGTCACCGCGTAGCACTCCAGGATCTCGGGCGCGTCGCGCACCGATCGCTCGAAGTTCTCGACCGTGTTCGACGAATGCCGCTCCAGGCTGATCTGCGCAAACATGCAGCCCAGACCCACCTTGCTGCGGTCGACCTGGGCGCTATAGCCCTGAATCACCCCGCTGGCTTCCATCGCCTTCACCCGCCGCCACACCGGTGCGGCCGACAGGCCCACCTTGTCCGACAGTTGCTGCGCCGAGGCCCGGCCATCCTCTTGCAAGGCCTTGAGGATGCCGATATCGGTCTTGTCCATCGCTTTGTCTCCTGGTTTTTATCGAACACGAAATGTTCATTGCGAATTATAGGGATAGCACGATCCAAAAACGCAATAAATCGGATGCCTCGCGAACCTATCATGGTGCGAAATACCAGGAGCATTCACTATGGACGGCACTCCCGCCCCCGAACCCCAGCTGGACCTTGAATACCAGCTTGCCGACAACCTCACCCGAGAGTCCGGCCGCATCTTCCTGACGGGGACGCAAGCGCTCGTCCGCATCATGCTCACGCAGGCGCGCGTCGACCGCGAACGCGGGCTGAACACCGCCGGCTTCGTGTCGGGTTACCGGGGTTCGCCGCTGGGCGGCGTCGACATGGCGATGTGGAAGTCGAAGAAAGCGCTGGACGCCAGCAAGATCTCGTTCCTGCCCGGCATCAACGAAGACATGGCCGCCACCGCCGTCATGGGCACGCAGCAGGCTGGCGTGCGCGCCGACCGCAACGTCGATGGCGTCTTCGCCATGTGGTACGGCAAGGGTCCGGGCGTGGACCGCGCAGGCGACGCGCTGCATCACGGCAATGCCGCGGGCGCATCGCGCAATGGCGGCGTGCTGGTGGTGGTGGGCGATGACCACACCGCCGTCTCGTCGTCGATCCCGCATGCCAGCGAAGCGTCGCTGATCGGTTGGCAGATGCCGATCGTGCATCCGACGTCCATCGACGAGTACGAAACGTTCGCGCTATGGGGCTGGGCGCTGTCGCGCTATTCCGGCACCTGGGTCGCCTTCAAGGCCGTGTCCGAAACCATCGAGAGCGGCCACTCGTTCACGCCCGCCGCCGTTCAGCACTACGACATGCCCGCCGACCCGGACATGCCGCCCGAATCGCTGGAGTATTCGGCGCGCGATTTCCTGTCGCTGGCGGTTGAGACGCGCATGAATCTGCGCATGAAGGCCGTGGCTGCGTTTGCGCGCCGCCACAGCATCGACCGCCTGACCTGTCCCGCGCCCCGCGCCACCGTGGGGATCGTGACGGTGGGCAAAGCGCATCTGGACACCATGGAAGCGCTGGCGCGATTGGGCGTGGACACCGTCACCGCCAACGCACCCGTGCGCATCTACAAGCCGGGCCTGACGTGGCCGCTGGATGGCGAACGGCTGCTGGAGTTTGCGCGCGGCTTATCGCACATCCTGGTCATCGAAGAAAAGGGCGCGGTCGTCGAAAGCCAGATCAAGGACCTGTTGTTCAACCTGCCCGAGCGCCCGTCCGTCATCGGCAAGAAGGGCTTTGCCGGTGAAACAATGGTGCCGTCGGCGGGTCAACTACGGCCGTCGCTGTTGGCGCAGCCGCTGGCCGGCTGGCTGACGCGCACCGCGGGCTTGCCGCTGGCGGCGGACATGGCGGCGTTCGAATGCCAGGCCGCGCTGTCCAACGATGCCGACGGCATGCGCCGCCGCCCCTATTTCTGTTCGGGCTGTCCGCACAGCACGTCGACCAAAGTGCCCGAAGGCAGCCAGGCGCTGTCTGGCGTGGGCTGCCACTACATGGCCGCCTGGATGGACCGCGACACCGGCGGCCTGACGCAGATGGGCGGCGAAGGCGTGGACTGGATCGGCCTGTCGCGCTACACGAAGATGCCGCACATCTTCCAGAACATGGGCGAAGGCACCTACTACCACTCGGGCTATCTGGCGATCCGCCAGGCGGTCGCCGCGCGCGCCAACATCACCTACAAGATTCTGTTCAACGATGCGGTGGCGATGACGGGCGGGCAGCCTGTAGACGGGCCGATCTCGGTGCCGCAGATTTGCCAGCAGCTGCGTGGCGAAAACGTGGCGCGCATCGTCGTCACCAGCGATGAGCCTGAAAAATACCAAGGCGTGGACCTGGGTCCGAACATCAAGGTGCACCATCGCCGCGACCTGGACGCGCTGCAACGCGAGCTGCGCGAGATTCCCGGCGTGACCGTGCTGATTCACGATCAGACCTGCGCCGCCGAGAAGCGCCGCCGCCGCAAGAAGAACCAATTCCCGGACCCGGCACGCCGCATGCTGATCAATAGCGCGGTCTGCGAAGGCTGCGGCGATTGCGGCGTGCAATCGAACTGCCTGTCGGTGGTGCCGCTGGAAACGCCTTATGGCCGCAAGCGCGCCATCGACCAATCCAGCTGCAACAAGGACTATTCCTGCGCGGAAGGTTTCTGCCCGAGCTTCGTGTCCGTCATGGGCGGCAAGCCCAGGAAAAGCGCGGCGCCCAAGACCGATCAAGAACGTCTGCAACGCTTGATCGAGCAACTGCCGCTGCCGGCGGCACCGGCGCTAGACCGCCCTTACCGCCTGCTGGTTGCGGGCATGGGCGGCACCGGCGTCATCACCATCGGCGCCATCGTGTCGATGGCGGCGCATCTGGAAGGGCTGTCTGCTGCGGTGCTGGACCTGACCGGTCTGGCGCAAAAGGGCGGCACCGTCGTCAGCCACATTCGTCTGGCGCCAGCGGGCGCGTCGGCTGGCCCGGTGCGGCTGGACTGGCAACAGGCTGATGCGGCGATTCTGTGCGACCCGGTGGCCTCTGTTGCGCCGGATTCACTGGGCGCGCTGCGCCGCGGGCACACGCAAGTCACGGTCAACACGTATGTGGCGCCCGTGTCCGAGTTCACGCGCAACCCCGATGCCGCCATGCGCCCCGAAGCGCTGCTGGCCAAGATCCGCCACGCGGCGGGTGATGCCAACACGGCGGCCATCGATGCGCACGAAGCCGCGCTGGCATTGTTTGGCGACAGCATCCTGTCCAACATGTTCATGCTGGGTTATGCGTGGCAGCGTGGCGGCGTGCCGCTGTCGCAAGCCGCCATCAACCGCGCCATTGAACTGAATGGCGTGGCGGTGGCCGCCAACCGGGCCGCGTTCGACAGCGGCCGTCTGGCCGCGCATCAGCCCGACGCGCTGGACAGCGCGCTGCGTCCGCGTGCGCAAGTCGTGCAGCTGCACGTGCCCGAGACCTTCGAACGCGCCGTTGCACGCCGCGTCGCGGACCTGACCGCGTATCAAGACGCGAACTATGCCCGCGAATATCAGTCCGTGGTGGAAGCCATCGCGGCCCGCGAACGCGAACTGGCGCCCGACGCGAAGACGCCGCGGCTGGCGATGGCGGTGGCGCGCGGCCTGTTCAAGCTGATGGCCTACAAAGACGAATACGAAGTTGCGCGCCTCTACACGGGTGACGAATTCCAGGCGCAACTGAAGGGCCAGTTCGAAGGCGACTACAGCCTGCGCTTTCATATGGCGCCGCCGATATTCGCCCGCAAGGACCCGCGCACCGGCGTGCCGCGCAAGATGACGCTGGGTCCGCGCACGATGACGGCACTGAAATTGCTGACGCGCATGAAGGGCTTGCGCGGCACGTGGTTCGATCCCTTCGGCCACACCGCCGAACGCAAGATGGAACGCGCGCTCGTCAAAGAGTACCGCCAGACCATAGACCAGCTGCTTGTAGGGTTGACCCGGGACAAGCTCGCACAAGCGGCTACAATCGCCGGCCTTGCAGAAACCATCCGTGGCTACGGCCATGTGAAGGCTTCGAACGTCGAGAAGTATCGGACGGAATTGGGTCGATTGATGCAGAGCTATATGGCACCGGCCCCGCGCGACATGCCCCTGCGGAAAACCGCATAAACATTCGCTCTGAGCGGTCCTGTCCTAGGCGCGCCTTACTGGGCGCGCCTAGTGCATTTAGTAACAATCTTTTGTGAGCGTCGTCATATTCTTTTCTTGTCCCTGTAGTTCTCGATCACTAGAATTAGTGTCCAACGAGGGGTGCTACACTATATGTTGTGGTCGCCTAAGCGCTGATTCTCGTCGGCCACGCCTTTTGGACTAGCCCGTCCTAGCGTTCCGACCCCCTCTAAAAGATCCACATTCGTACCGGACATGACGTCGTCATGTCGCTATCTACGCGTTTTCGCACAGGAGCTTCCATGCAGACTACGATCGCCTCTGTGACCCGGCCTTCGGCCGTGCCGCCCTCACAAACCGATTCCCCTGCCGACGCCAATGGCGGGCAATGGGCCAGCTACAACATCATTCGCCGCAATGGCTCGGTGGTCGGGTTCGAACCCAGCAAGATCGCCATCGCCATGACCAAGGCTTTCCTGGCCGTCAACGGTGGCCAGGGCGCCGCGTCCGCCCGGGTGCGTGAACTGGTCGAGAACCTGACCAGCCAGGCTGTGAACGCCCTGGTGCGCAACCGCCCCAACGGCGGCACCTTCCATATTGAAGACATCCAAGATCAGGTCGAACTGGCGCTGATGCGCTCGGGCGAGCATGATGTTGCCCGCGCCTACGTGCTGTACCGCGAGAAGCGCACGCAAGAGCGCGCCGCCGCCGCTGCCGCCGAAGGTCAGGACAAGGCCGCTGCCGCGCCTGCCGAACACGTGCTGAACGTGACCGACGCTGGCGTGCGCCGTCCGCTGGATCTGGCTGAACTGCGCGCGACCATCGTCGCCGCCGGCGAAGGCCTGGCCGAATTCATCGATACCGAATCCATCCTGAAGGAAACGGTCAAGAACCTGTACGACGGCATCCCCGTTGACGAAGTGTTCAAGTCCGCCATCCTGTCGGCGCGCGCGCTGGTCGAAAAGGACCCGGCCTACAGCCAGGTCACTGCTCGCCTGCTGCTGCACACGATCCGCAAGGAAGTGCTGGGTGAAGAAGTCTCGCAAGACGGCATGATTGCGCGTTACGCCGAGTACTTCCCCACGTTCATCGCTCGCGGTATCGAAGGCGGCCTGCTGTCGCCCGAACTGGCCAACTACGACCTGACCCGTCTGGGCAAGGCGCTGAACGCCAAGCGCGATCTGCAATTCGGCTACCTCGGCCTGCAGACGCTGTACGACCGCTACTTCCTGCACATCCGCGGCACCCGCATCGAACTGCCGCAGGTGTTCTTCATGCGCGTGGCCATGGGCCTTGCGCTGCGCGAAGCTGACCGCGAAACGCGCGCCATCGAGTTCTACGAGATCCTGTCCTCGTTCGACTTCATGAGCTCGACGCCCACGCTGTTCAACTCGGGCACGCTGCACTCGCAGCTGTCGTCGTGCTACCTGACCACCGTCTCCGACGATCTGGAAGGCATCTACGACGCCATCAAGGAAAACGCGCTGCTGGCCAAGTACGCCGGCGGCCTGGGCAACGACTGGACCCCGGTGCGCGCGCTGCGCAGCCACATCAAGGGCACCAACGGTGAAAGCCAGGGCGTCGTCCCGTTCCTGAAGGTCGTCAACGACACCGCCGTGGCGGTGAACCAGGGCGGCAAGCGCAAGGGCGCGGTCTGCACGTATCTGGAATCGTGGCACCTGGACATCGAAGAATTCCTGGAACTGCGCAAGAACACCGGCGACGAACGCCGCCGCACGCACGACATGAACACGGCGAACTGGATTCCCGATCTGTTCATGAAGCGCGTGATGGAAGGCGGTGAGTGGACGCTGTTCTCGCCGTCCGACTGCCCCGACCTGCACGACAAGGTGGGTAAGGCTTTCGAAGAAGCCTACCTGGGCTACGAGCGTCGTGTCGCCAACGGCGAACTGACGCTCTACAAGAAGATGCCGGCGCTGACGCTGTGGCGCAAGATGCTGTCGATGCTGTTCGAAACCGGCCATCCGTGGATCACGTTCAAAGATCCGTGCAACATCCGTTCGCCGCAACAGCACGTGGGTGTGGTTCACAGCTCGAACCTGTGCACCGAGATCACGCTGAACACGAACGAATCCGAAATCGCGGTGTGCAACCTGGGTTCCGTGAACCTGGTCGCGCACATGAAGCCGGCTGCCGGCGGCGGTTTCGAGCTGGATCACGACAAGATCAAACGCACCGTCAGCATCGCGATGCGCATGCTCGACAACGTCATCGACATCAACTACTACGCCGTCGAGAAGGCCCGCAATTCCAACGCGCGCCATCGTCCGGTGGGCATGGGCATCATGGGCTTCCAGGATTGCCTGCAGATGATGCGCGTGCCGTACGCATCGCAAGCCGCTGTTGAATTCGCGGATCGTTCGATGGAAGCCGTGTGCTATCACGCGTACTTCGCATCGAGCCTGCTTGCTGAAGAGCGCGGCCGTTATCAATCGTATGAAGGTTCGTTGTGGTCGCGTGGCATCTTGCCGCAAGACACGTTGAAGATGCTGCGCGATGAGCGCGGTGGTCATGTTGAAGTTGATGAATCGAGCACGCTCGATTGGGATACGTTGCGCGCGCGCATCAAACAACATGGCATGCGCAACTCCAATTGCGTTGCAATTGCCCCAACCGCGACTATTTCCAATATCATTGGTGTATCTGCGTGCATCGAACCTACTTTCCAGAACTTGTACGTCAAATCGAATCTCTCCGGCGAGTTCACGGTCGTTAACGATTACCTCGTGCGTGACCTGAAGAAACTCGGTCTCTGGGACGAAGTCATGGTCGCCGACCTCAAGTACTTCGACGGC
Source organism: Achromobacter sp. NPDC008082 (assembly GCF_042957345.1). Classification (NCBI taxonomy): domain Bacteria; kingdom Pseudomonadati; phylum Pseudomonadota; class Betaproteobacteria; order Burkholderiales; family Alcaligenaceae; genus Achromobacter; species Achromobacter sp. NPDC008082. Next base: position 680,093 of record NZ_JBIBIB010000004.1, on the reverse strand, counting down.
AGCCTGTCCCGCATCGATCGCGTACCTTCCGAACTCCGCGAACTCTACGCCACTGCGTTCGAAGTCGAACCGAGCTGGCTGGTTGAATGCGCGTCGCGCCGTCAGAAGTGGATCGATCAAGCTCAGTCGCTGAACATCTACATGTCGGGCGCATCCGGCAAGAAGCTGGATGACACCTACAAGCTGGCATGGCTGCGTGGTCTGAAGACGACGTACTACCTGCGTACCCTGGGCGCCACCAGCGCCGAGAAGTCCACGGGCCGCGGCGGCGAATTGAATGCCGTCACTGCTGGTGGCCAATCCACGGCTGCGGCTGTGGGCGCCGCACCTGTTTTGCCGGAACCCGAAGTTCTCGGGGCGGTTTGCACCATGAGGCCGGGCGACGCCGGCTTCGAAGAGTGCGAAGCCTGCCAATAACCGCCTCCGGAGAATTGAAATGATTAATTGGGAAGACGACACCATCGCAACGCAACCTGCATCCCCCGCCCCGGCGGGCGGCGTGCAGGCTGCGCCCGGCGTCCGGGCAGCGACCGGTGTATTTGGCGACACCGCCATGCCGACGCCTGCCGCGCCTGAACACGCGGCGGGCCTGAGCACGAGCGGCGCCGCAACCTCGCAACGTGTGAAGGTTGCCGACAAGCGCATCATCAACGGCGAAACCGACGTCAATCAACTTGTGCCGTTCAAGTACAAGTGGGCGTGGGAAAAGTATTTGGCCACGTGCGCCAATCACTGGATGCCGCAAGAGATCAACATGTCGCGCGACATCGCCCTTTGGAAGAACCCGAACGGGCTCACCGAGGACGAGCGCCGCATCGTCAAGCGCAACCTGGGTTTCTTCGTCACGGCCGACTCGCTGGCCGCGAACAACATCGTGTTGGGCACGTACCGCCACATCACTGCGCCTGAATGCCGCCAGTTCCTGCTGCGCCAGGCGTTCGAAGAAGCCATCCACACGCACGCTTATCAATACATCGTCGAAAGCCTGGACCTGGACGAAGCCGAGATCTTCAACGCTTACAACGAAGTTCCGTCCATCCGCGCCAAAGACGAGTTCCTGATCCCGTTCATCGACGCGATCGCGGACCCCCACTTCAAGACGGGCACGCCCGAAGCCGATCAGACGCTGTTGAAGTCGCTGATCGTTTTCGCATGCTTGATGGAAGGCTTGTTCTTCTACGTGGGCTTCACGCAGATCCTGGCGCTGGGCCGCCAGAACAAGATGACCGGCGCGGCCGAGCAGTACATGTACATCCTTCGCGATGAATCCATGCACTGCAACTTCGGCATCGACCTGATCAACACCGTCAAACTGGAAAATCCGCATCTGTGGACGCCGGAATTCCGCGAAGAAATTCGAGAACTCTTCCGCAAAGCGGTCGAACTCGAATACGCTTACGCCGAAGACACGATGCCGCGCGGCGTGTTGGGCTTGAACGCACCTATGTTCAAATCCTATCTGCGCTTCATCGCCAACCGTCGTTGCCAGCAAATCGGTATCGAACCGCTATACCCGCAGGAAGAAAATCCCTTCCCGTGGATGGCGGAAATGATCGATCTGAAAAAGGAACGCAACTTTTTTGAAACTCGCGTGATCGAATACCAAACCGGTGGCACGCTGAGCTGGGAGTAAAGCAGTACGTCATCAGGCCCGGCGCGGGCACGCTTCAGATTCACGAAGCGTTGCGTTCGCGACAGGCTTGATGACGCGCTTCCCGGTCAGGGTGTTTTCGAACACGTAGAACAAGCGGTCGGCGGCCTGTGATCAGGCTGCGACCGGCGCCATTTGAAATGGCTCGCGCCAAAGGAGCGGGGGCCATATCAAATGGCTGTGCCGAATTCATTAGCGCAAACCGTAGTAGCTGTTGCTCGCACAGAACAGCGGCATGCGCCGATGAATAGCCCGGGCACGGTTCGCCTTGTTGGCGAGTCGGGGCACGGGTTTAAGTTCTGGGACCCCTGAACCTAAGGAGCATGACCATGGCAACAGCCAAGAAAGCCGTAAAGAAAGCAGCGGTGAAGAAGCCCGCCGCCGCCAAGAAGGCAGTCGCGAAGAAGGCCGCACCGGCCAAGAAAGCCGCTGTCAAGAAGGTAGCTGTGAAGAAAGTCGCCGCCGCTAAAAAGCCGGCAGTGAAGAAGGTTGCCGCGAAGAAGCCGGCAGCCGCCAAGAAGGTTGTCGCTAAGAAAGCGGTAGCCAAGAAGGCCGTCGCCAAGAAAGCGGTAGCCAAGAAGGTTGTCGCCAAGAAGGCGGTTGCCAAGAAAGCCGTAGCCAAGAAGGCCGTCGCCAAGAAGGCGGTTGCCAAGAAGGCCGTTGCTAAGAAGGCAGTTGCCAAGAAAGCGGTAGCCAAGAAGGCCGTCGCCAAGAAAGCCGTAGCCAAGAAGGCTGTTGCTAAGAAGGCCGTCGCCAAGAAGGCTGTTGCCAAAAAGGCAGTTGCCAAGAAGGCCCCCGCTGCCAAGAAAGCCGTAGCCAAGAAGGCGCCCGCCGCCAAAAAGGCTCCTGCTGCCAAGAAGGCTGTAGCCAAGAAGGCTCCGGCTGCGAAGAAGGCTCCTGCTGCCGCCAAGCCGGCTGCTGCTGCCAAGCCCGCCGCCGCCAAGAAGCCCGCTGCGAAGAAAGCCGCTCCGAAGAAGCCCGCCACGCCGCCGTCCACGGCTGCTGCCCCGGGCGCGAAGACCGCGCTGAATCCCGCCGCGTCGTGGCCGTTCCCGACGGGTGGCCGTCCGTAATCAGGACGGTTCGAAGCGCTAGCTTCACTAGAGCCGCCCGGCTAGCCGGGCGGCTTTTTTGCGCTCATCCATTCGGACGATGCGCATGCAAAATGCGGCGGCAATAAACTTGCGCCACCATGCGACAATTGATTCCTTATTTTTTCGGTGATCGCGTCCATGCTCGGTGAAATCTTTCGCTTCCTTCTCGAAATCGTGTTCACGCTGTTTGGCGCGGCATTGATTGCCCGCGCCTGGATGCACGCGATCCGCCTGCCGCCCTTCAACCCGCTGGCGCGCGCCGTGTACCAAGCCACCAATTGGCTGGTGGGGCCGCTGCGCAAGATCATTCCCGCCGGCAACAAAATCGATTGGACGAGCCTCGTCGCCGCGTGGCTGGCCGCGTTGCTCTACATTGTGCTGATCTGGCTGGTTGCCTTGGGCGCGTTGATTCCTGCTCAGTTGCTGCCGGCCGCGATGGGCTCGGCACTGATCATGGCGATCAAGTGGGCGTTGAACCTGGTGGTGTGGCTGACGCTGATTCAGGCCGTGCTGTCTTGGGTCAACCCGATGGCGCCCATGATGCCGCTGCTGCAAGCGCTGACCGCGCCCATGCTCGACCCCATCCGCCGCCTGTTGCCGCGCACCACCATCGACTTCTCGCCGCTCGTGCTGCTGATTCTGGCGCAAGTGCTGCTGATGGTGCTGGCTAATGTCAGCCAGCGCATGATCGGTCTGTAAACGGGCGGGGCATCGCGCCCCGCACGCGTTGGGCTACGCCGGAATGCCGGCGTAGATCTCGACCAGCTTCTTGCGATCGATCTTATGGTTGTTCGACATGGGCAGCGCCGGGCAGGCCACCAGTTCGGACGGCACCATATAGGGCGGCAGGCGTTGCGCCAGCCGCTCCTTCCAACCGGCCAATGCCTCGGGCGCGAGAAAGCGCGCCGCGGCCTCCTCGGCCACTCCTGCCACAAAACCAATCAAGCGCACCGCCGTGCCATCGGGCCGGCGCAGCACCGCGCACGCGCCGCCTTCCACGCCGGGCAGACCGTGCAGCGCTTCGTCGATTTCGGCAAGCTCGATGCGATAGCCATTCAGCTTGATCTGGTCGTCCATGCGGCCACGGCAGAACAACAAGCCGCCCTCTTCCATCAGCCCGAGATCGCCCGTGCGGAATGCGCGGCGGCCGTCGTCGTAGGTGTAGAGCTTGGCTTCGTTCAGGTCGGGCCGATTCAGATAGCCCCGCATGACGTGGTCGCCCACGATGCAGATCTCGCCTTCGTCCACGATCAGCACGCTGTCGGGCTTGGCATGGCCCACCGGCAGCGGGTCGTGCGCGGCCAGCACAGCATCGGTGACTTCGATCCAGGTGGTGGCCACGGTGGCTTCCGTGGGGCCGTAGGTGTTCAGGATGACGGCGTCGGGAAAGCGCTGGCGCAGCTTCTTGGCCAGGGCCGCCGGCAAGGGCTCGCCGCAGAACAGGAACGTGCGCAGCGACGGCAATGTAGCCGGCGAAAAATCGCGGTTGGCCAATTGCTGATGCGCAAACGACGGCGTCGATACCCACACCGTCACGCCATGCTCGGCCAGACGCGGCATCCACGTGCCCGCCGCAGCGATCTGCTCGCGCGCGTTCAGCACGCAGGCGCCGCCCGAGGCCAGCGTGGCGAACACTTCGTACATCGACAAATCAAAACTGAACGGCGCCTGGTTCATGAACACCGGCGCATCGCCCAGGCCAAAACTGCCCAGCATCCAGTCGCCCAGCAGGCCGACGCTTTCGCGGCCGATCTGCACGCCCTTCGGGTCGCCGGTGCTGCCGGACGTGAACATCACATAGGCCAGGCCACGCTCGGCCAGCGTCGCGCCCTGGCCCGCCGTAAACGTGTTCGCGGCGGCATCATAGACGGCAGCCGCGCGCACGATCTCGACGATGCGGCGCAGGCGCTCGGCCGGATAGATGGTGTCAACGGGAACGAAGGGCGCGCCGATCAGCAGCGCGCCCGCCATCGCAACGAAGAACGACGCTTCCTTGTGGCCGTAGATGGCCACGGGCACATCCGGCGCCACGCCGTGCTGGCGGGCCTGGTCGGCCCAGGCCTGCGCCTCGGCGCGCAACTGCGCCCAGGTCAGGCTGCGGTCGGCGGCGGCGACGGCCAGCGCGTCGGGCGAAATATCGAGTTCAACGAACTGGAAGGACTTCAGGTCGAAACGCATGCCGAAACTCCCGGCGTCAGATGGGGCTGCGGCCGCTGAACACGTACAGCGCCAGCGCAGCCAGAATCAAGGTAAGCACACGGCCCAGGAAACGCATCACGGGATGCGCCAGGGTCGCTTGCAGCGCAGGACGCGTGCGCGAGGCGTTGATCAGCAGGTTGTGGCCCACCGAATACGCGCCGAACATCAAGCCGCTGACGATGTAGTGCAGCGACAAGCCGTTCCACACGCCCATGGCGAGCAGCGTGGCGAAGATGCCGATGTTCTGCGCGGCCATGCGATGGCGCCCGAAGAACTTGGTCTTGCTCAGCGCCTTGTAGATCGGCATGAACACAACGTCGCGCAACCACTCCGACAAGCTGATGTGCCAACGGCGCCAGAAGTCCTGCGGATTCAGCGTGGCCAGCGGGTTGCGGAAGTTGATCGGCAAGGTAAAGCCGAACAGCATGCCGATACCAATCGCCATCGTCGAGTAACCGGCGAAGTCGAAGAACAGGTAGGCGCTGTAGAGCGACGCGTTCAGCGCCACGCCCGAGAACGAATAGTCGTGCGCGTCCAGCGTGGCCAGGCCGTAACGCCAGATCAGCTCGGCCACGCCGAACTTCTGGATCACGCCCAGCATGATGAGCTCAAGCCCCGTCAGCCACGTGTTCAGGTTCACGCCTTCGTAGCCGCGCTTGAGATCCGCCTGGAAATTGCGCCAGCGGTACATCGGGCCGGCCAGCAGGGTCAGCGGGAAGAACAGGTAGATGAAGTAGTCCAGCGGCGACACGCGTTCGTTGCGTTGCGCGAACAGCAGCACGTCGATAGCGCGGAACGTGGCGAACGACAGGCCCAGCATCGCGCCCAGGTGCGATACGCCGGTCTTCACCAGCAGCAACGGCGTCATCGTGATGATTACCGCCAGCCACGTGGGAATGTAGTTGCGGCGCACGGCCCACAAGGCGCTGCCCGAAATGGCCAGCAGCGCAATGGGCTGATAGGGGCGCGCCCAGAACACCGCCATCCACACGCCCAGACAGATCACGCCGATGATGTGGCGGTAGCCGATCTGGAACGGCATGCCGAATGACCGGTATGCCAACAGGCCCAGGCCGCCACACAGGGCGCCGCCAAAAAAGCTCAAGCTTGCGAACAATTCCATGGTGCGGTCAGAACTGTTGGTATTGGAATTCGACCTTGATCGGTCCGCCGCTACCCGTGGTGGGTTGAGCCTGCAGCACGAACACCAGGATCACGCCTATGTACAAACACAGGTGCCAGAAGAAACGTTTCATCGGGAAAAGTACTCCGCAATGCCTTGGTCCGCCATCGCCCAACCGAGTTCGGCCAGATGCATGTCGTCGCGCACCATGCCGGGTTCAAACGGGATGCTGTAAAGATCCAGGCAACCCATCTGATAGCGCTGGCACATGCCGGTAATGGCGGCCACCACCGGGTCGAAACGTTCGACATCCAGAATGAGCTTGGGATTGAACGGCTGGATAACGAAGTACGCCTTCACCTTGCGCTTTTGCAGCAAGGCCATGACGCGCGACAGATCGCCCAGCTCGGTGCGGGTGATTGGGTCGACGTCGGCGAACTCGTTACGGGCTGGCGAGTACAACGGCGCCAGGTACTGCTTGTAGTAGTCGTCGCGGACGTCGTAGGGATTGTTGCCGCCCAAGCCGCGTTCCACTTCACGCGCCTCGTGCGTCAGCCGGCCCCACTGCCCTTCGTTCAAGCGCGCGGACGACGGCCACGACACAAAGCGGTGCGCCGGCACCGACAGCTTGCTGCGCGGACGATCAGGCGCGGGCTCTTTGCGGGCATGCCACCACAGCGCCAGCTTGTCCTTGAGCTCGGCCACTTGCCCGTTGGCGATCAGCCAGATCAAGCCCCAGTTGGCGTTGTCGGTGATCCAGTTCTGCATCTGCTCGCGCGTGCTGGGCTGATCCCACAGGCGGTCCCAAACCGGGCCCGTCACGTGTTCAGCGAACGCGCTGCGCGGCAACTGGCCGCCCGAGGCAAACCAGGCAGGCGACACCATGATCACCAGCCGCGTGTTTGGCGTCAGCGAATCCGCCACCGACTCCAGCACGCTGACGATGCCATAGGACTGGAACATGGCGTGGCCATAGGCCAGGGTGGGCACCTTCAGTTCATCGGGGAAGAACCGGTAAGGCACAAAGCGCAGATCATGGCTGGACAGTTCGGACGAGCCCAGCACGACCAGCGTCCCGTCGCTCAGGGCGTTGCCCAGGCGATTCAGGTTGACGTGCTGAGTACCCCAGTCCGGCCCCAGATTGGGCAGGTAGTTGTTCCTGTCGGCGGCAGCAATCGACGGGGTAGACGTAGGCGTGACGATACGGCTGAGCAGATCATCCGCTCCGCAGTACGCGCCAACCGCCAGTGCGACCGCCGTCGCGGCAGCCGCGACGTGGGACAACAACCGGGTATTACGAAGAATGGGCAGCGACATAGCCGGCAAGCGTGCGGACCGACTGAAGATGCTCTGCGATTTCGGGAGCCGGGATGCTGCAACCGTACTCCGATTCGACCGCAAGCGTGATGTCCACCGCGGCCAGGGAATCAACCAGGCCAGTGGCAATCAACTGCGTGTCGGGGGTGACTTTCTTCATGACGATCGACTCGACGATCTCGCCGATCTTGGTGTGGAGTTCTTGCTCGGTATGCATAGATAGTGCTGATTGCCTCGTCGGCAAAACATCCCCGCCCCTGGGATTCAGGTAGGTGAGGATACAGAAAAATGCTGAAACTCAACTGACCGTTCCAGCGATCCAGAACAGCCTCAGGATGCACTTGGTTACATCAAAATCGCATCGTGATGCCGATCGCAGGCGCAATCATTGCACTTCGGGCGTTGAATCGCCATGAAACTTTTGGGGTAAATCGCGAGAAAAGGCTGGCAAACGTAACGCCTGCGGGTAAATCCCGGGTGCTGCGTTGCGGCAGCGCGACAGATTTTTACGTCTTAACGGCCTGCCCTGGCCTGGCCCCTATATCCGTCCGTGCAGTTTCAGGCATGAAAAAGCCCCGGAACCGGGGCTAGTCGTGCAGCACTGCGACGTACAGGCAGTGTGTAAAAAAGCCCGCTTGCGCGGGCTTTTGCATTACATCGGGGTGACGCGAGTCGGACCCGAACCGCTGATCACCTGAACGCGCTGGCCCACGCTGACGGGCACATCGGCTTCCTGCGCCACCACACGGGTTTCGCCGTTATCCAGACGCACCGTGATTTCGTAGCCGGAATTCGTGCCAACCCTGTTCTCTACGGCGTTACCCGCCAAAGCGCCTAGGATCGCGCCGCCGACGGTAGCAATGGTGCGGCCCGTGCCGCCACCGACTGCGTTGCCTGCCACGCCGCCCAACGCACCGCCGGCCAACATGCCAACGCCGCTGGACTTGTCGTTCTGGATCACGATCGGGCGCACGCCCGTGACCGTGCCCGTACGAACGATCTGCTCGCGCTGGGCCTGGTCGTAGCTGTATACGCCACTGGATGCGCTGCGATTGGCGCAGCCGCCCAGCACAGCCATCGACGTCACAACTGCTGCGATGGCCAACCACCGGCCAGTACGCGGCGTCACCAGGGATAGAGATTTACTTTGATTCATTTGGACTCCTCGATCGAGCACTGCCGACGAACTTTGATCATACTCCGCCCAAAATGCGTGTCAGGCCCCGCTGCAACACACTGAAACTCACGGCCATAGGCGGATAACACCGTGCAAATACGGCGGCCCGAAAGCCGCCGTATTCAAAAACTTGATGTGTTCTTCGACCGCGCCGCCGCGTGGCAGTTCCCGTCTTGCTCGGGAATCAGGCGGGCAGATGGATGCCGTAGGTGGCGTGCAGCACGGCGTCGATATCCGCGCGCGACGGCTGGTGGTTCTGCGGGCCGCGCGATGCAATCTTGATAGCGCCCATGACGTTGCCCAGGCGGCAGCTGTCTTCCCAGCTCCAGCCGGAGGTCAGGCCGTACAAGAGGCCGCCGCGCTGCGCGTCACCGCAACCCGTCGGGTCCACGACCTGCGACGCGCGCACCGGCGCAATCTGGATCGTCTTGCCGCCGGTGTACAAGGTGGCGCCTTCGGCGCCGCGCGTCACGACGACGGCTTGCAGCGTGCTGGCGATATCCGCCACGCTGCGGCCCGTGCGTTGCTCGACCACGCCCGCTTCGTAATCATTGACCGTCAGCGCCTGCGCAAGCTTCAGCATGCGCTCAAGATCAGCGCCGTCGAACAGCGGCATGGCCTGGCCTAGATCGAAGATGAACGGGATGCCACGGCGATGCAGGCGCTCGGCGTGCGCGAACATGCCTTCCTTGGCGTCAGGCGCCACGATGGCCCAGGCCGCGTCCGCATCGCTCAGGTCGTTGTCTGCCGCGAACGACATGGCGCCGGGGTGGAAGGCGGTGATCTGGTTGTCATCCAGGTCAGTCGTGATGAAGCACTGCGCGGTGAACGTGTTGGGGATGACCTTGACGCGGCTGGTGTCGATACCCAGGCCCGACAGGCGCTCCATGTATTCACCCGCGTCTTCGCCAACGGTGGCCACCGGCACGGGCGCGCCGCCCAGCAGGTTCATGTTGTAGGCGATGTTGCCCGAGCAACCGCCGTATTCCTTGCGCATGCTGGGCACCAGGAACGACACGCTCAGCGATTGGATGCGGTCAGCAAGAATGTGCTCTTTGAAACGGCCTTCGAACACGGCAATCGTGTCAAACGCCATCGAACCGCACACCAGAACTGGGGTTGCCATGCTTGTCATCCTTTAAGGAAAGAACTTATCGAGTTGGTAGCCATTGACCTGCACACCGGTCACTTCAATGGGTACGGAAATCTTGAGCTCGCCTGCCGGGCCGAAGGGGCCGCGCAGTTGCTCGGGAGTCAGGTAATTTTCGGGCCGCAGCACTTTGCGCACGACCACCGTGTCCGACAAGTCGGTCAGATCGAGCACCAGCGCGGGCCAGTGCTGGGGTTTGTCGTAGCGGTTACGCAGCACCAGGTTCAGGACCAGCCGGCTGCGGCCGTCGTCGATGGCGGCGGCGCCCGTGGGCGGCTGCAAGGACGACGAAGAAATCGCAATGCGTTCCAGTCGGCGCGCGTAGCCCACCGTGCAGCCCAAAGGCTTGCACACGGTTTCAAGGACCGGCCGCATGACGGGTACGGAGTTGGCGATGTCGGTGCGATAGGCGTACAGCAGTTGCAGGCCCAGCGCGATCAGGCCCAACAGGCAGGCGTAGCCCCACAATTTGCGGAACAGGCCGCGGCGTTCCTGGCGGTCTTGATCCAGGAATTCGGGCGGCGTGCGGCCAACATCCGTGGCGCTGGAGTAACGCGTGCGCGTGTCGCCCAGCACGGGTTCGCGGCCATCGTCGGGCTCGGGTTCGTCGTCGTAGTCGGTGATGCGGATGTGATGCCCGCGGTCGTCATCGGCGTCGAGCTTGTCGTGGGAATGGCGGGTATCGGCGGCCGCGTGGCGGCGCGCGTCCCAGTCGATGACCGGTTCGGTGGCGGGTGGCGCGAAGACGGGTTCATTGCGGGAAGGGCTGGGCCGATACGCGCTGTCGTCTTCGCTTGCGTCCTCGTCGTCGGCGTCGTCTTCAGGCAGGTGCGTATCGGGTTCATCGCGCCGGCGAATCGCCTCGCGGCCGCGTAATACGGCGGGCGGAACAGCGGGGGAAACGACAGGCGCAGCCGGTGCGGGCCGAACGGGTTGCGGAGGAGGCGAAACGGCTTGGGGAGCAGGCGAAACGGGCTCATCTTCCCACGGTGCGATTTCGCGCGGTTCCGCCGATGGCCGCGACAGCGGTGGCGGCACGTATGCAGGCGGTGCAGGCGGTGCAGGCGGCGCAGCCCGCGTTGCCAGCACCGGCGCGGCCACGGCAGCCGCCGCCGCGGGCGGCGTCGCAGGCTTTGCGGCCGGCGCGGGCGGCAATGTCGTCGGGGCGCCCGACTCCGGCAGCAGGCAGGCGCGGCCGTCAAACACCGTTGAGCAGGCGCCGCAGCGCACCAGGCCATTACGGACTCGAAGCTGGTCTGGCACCACCTTGAACGAGGTGCCGCACTGGGGGCAGCGGGTAGTCAGAGCCATGTGATGCAATCCTGCCTGGGCTGCGCTCAGGCTTTCTGGCCGTGCAGGCAAACCCAGCCGTCGCGCGCACGCCAAACCGACATGGCCATCCACGGCGCATAGGCGGCGGCCACTTCTTCGGCCTGGCGTTCCAGCACGCCCGACAGCACCAGATGCCCGCCAGCCGCCACGCGGCCAGCCAGCATCGGCGCCAGCACCTTCAGCGGGTTGGACAGAATGTTGGCGACGACGACCTGGAACGTGCCATCGGTCAACGCGTCGGGCAGCATGGCTTGCAGTTCAACGCGGTTGACCTCGGCGTTATAGGCGGTGCTTTGCACGGCCTGCGCGTCGATGTCGACGGCCAGGGTCGGCCCTGCGCCCAGCTTGCGCGCGGCAATCGCCAGAATGCCGGAGCCGCAACCGTAGTCCAGCAAGGTCGCGCCCGCGGGCAGCTCGGCTTCCAGCCAGGCCAGGCACAGATGCGTCGTGGGGTGGCTGCCGGTGCCAAAAGCCAGGCCGGGGTCCAGTTCGATGTGGATGGCGCCGTCTTCGGCAGCGGCCGGGTCCAGACCCGGCACGTCGGGATTATCGCGATGCCAGCTCGGCACAATCCACAGGCGTTCAGCAATGTGGATGGGGCCGAACTGCGATTGCGTCAAACGCACCCAGTCGGCGTCCGGCACATCGCGCAGGCTCCAGCCGTCGAATACCGACGCGTCCAGCTCGCCTGCGGCGGCGGCTTCTTCCATGATCTGCGCGGGGTCGGCTCCATCAGGCAGCAGGGCGACGACGCGATTGCGGTCCCAGGCTTGCACGTCGGGCTCGGTGCCGGGCTCGCCAAACAGGGGACGCTCGACGTCGGTGCCGAAGTCGGCGTCTTCCACGGACACGGACAGCACGCCCGCTTCCAGCAGCGCATCCGACAGGGCTTCGGCCTGCGCCTCTAGGCAATGGAGCACGAGTTCACGCATGATTATTCTTCCATCTGGTCATCGGGCCGCGGCGCATGCCGCGGCCCGATGACCGTAAAACATTAAAAGGCCCCGAAGGGTTTTTGCCGTGGGCAGGCCCAAAGGCAAAAAGGGGCCGCGAGGCCCCAGGGTGGTCGGTCAGGGACGCTGAGCCAACTTGTTTTCCAGATAGTGAATGCTGGTGCCGCCTTCGATGAAGCGGGCATCTTGCAACAGCTCGCGATGCAGCGGGATGTTGGTCGAAATGCCTTCCACCACCATTTCCGACAGCGCAATGCGCATGCGTGCCAGCGCCTGGTCACGCGTGTCGCCGTACGTGATGACCTTGGCGATCATCGAATCGTAGTTCGGCGGCACGAAGTAGCCGTTGTACGCGTGCGAATCGATACGCACGCCCGGGCCACCCGGCGTGTGCCAGTTGGTGATACGGCCGGGGCTGGGCACAAAGCGGAACGGATCTTCCGCGTTGATGCGGCATTCGATCGCATGACCCTTGAACTGGATATCGCGTTGACGCAGCGTGAACTTCTCGCCGGCGGCAACCAGAATCTGCTGCTGCACCAGATCAATACCGGTGATGAGTTCGGTGACCGGGTGTTCGACCTGGATGCGGGTGTTCATTTCAATGAAATAGAACTCGCCGTTTTCAAACAGGAATTCGAACGTGCCCGCGCCGCGATAACCCATCTTGCGGCACGCGTCGGCGCAGCGGTCGCCGATGCGCTCGATGGCGCGGCGGGCGATGCCGGGAGCCGGCGCTTCTTCGATGACTTTCTGGTGACGGCGCTGCATGGAGCAGTCGCGTTCACCCAGCCAGACGGCGTTGCGGCCGCCATCGGCCAGCACCTGGATTTCCACATGGCGAGGGTTCTCGAGGAACTTCTCCATATAGACTTCCGGGTTGTTGAACGCGGCGCCCGCTTCCGAACGCGTCATGGTGACGGCGTTGAGCAGCGCGGCTTCGGTGTACACCACGCGCATGCCACGGCCACCGCCGCCGCCTGCCGCCTTGATGATGACCGGATAACCCACTTCGCGCGCAATGCGGATGATTTCCTGCGGATCTTCGGGCAACGCGCCCTCGGAACCCGGCACCACCGGCACGCCCGCTTCGATCATGGCGCGCTTGGCGCTGACCTTATCGCCCATCAGGCGAATGGTGTCAGGGCGCGGGCCGATGAAGACGAAGCCACTCTTTTCGACGCGATCGGCGAAGTCGGCATTTTCGGACAAGAACCCGTAACCCGGGTGAATTGCCTCGGAATCTGTCACTTCGGCGGCCGAAATGATGGCCGGCATGTTCAGGTAGCTATCACGTGACGGCGCGGGCCCGATGCACACGGATTCATCGGCCAGGCGCACGTACTTGGCTTCGCGGTCAGCCTCGGAGTGCACGACCACGGTTTTAATGCCCAGCTCACGGCAAGCGCGCTGAATGCGCAGGGCGATTTCGCCCCGATTGGCGATCAGGATTTTTTCGAACATTTTCAGCTATCAGCCAATGACGAACAGGGGTTGACCGTACTCGACGGGCTCACCGTTTTCGACCAGGATTTCTTTGATGACGCCGGACTTGTCGGCTTCGATTTCATTGAGCAGCTTCATGGCTTCAATGATGCACAGCGGATCGCCTTCCTTGACGGTGGCGCCCACGTCGATGAACGGGGCGGCGCCCGGGTTCGGCGAACGGTAGAACGTGCCAACCATCGGCGCCTTCACGACGTGGCCCTGGACAACCGGGGCGGCTTCGGCGGCCGGAGCGGCGGGCGCTGCGGCCTGAGCCACCGGTGCGGCGGGCACGCCAGCTTCCGGCTGGTGGTAAGCCACCGGCTGCAAGGTCTGCGAGAACTTGACGATGCGTACCTTGCCTTCGCCTTCGGTGATTTCCAGCTCGGCGATACCCGATTCAGCCACCAGGTCGATCAGGGTTTTGAGTTTTCGAAGGTCCATAGAAGCTGCTTCCCGAGATAGTGTCGACGGCGTCCCAGCGTGGGGTCCGCGCCGTATAAGATGTAAAAGCTGTGAGTTGGTGCGAGATCAGTGCCGCACTGCGTAACGCAGAGCCGCCTCGTAGCCGTCCGCGCCGAGGCCGCTGATAAGGCCTATCGCCAAATCGGACAGATAAGAGTGATGCCTGAAGGGCTCTCGCTTATACAGATTGGACAAATGTACTTCAATAAATGGGATCGCGACCCCAGCCAGCGCATCGCGAATTGCGACGCTGGTGTGCGTATAAGCCGCCGCGTTGATGATGATGAAGTCTGTGCCGTCTTGCCGGGCCGCCTGAATGCGGTCAACCAGCGCGCCTTCGTGATTGCCTTGCCAAGCAGTCAGCTTGGCGCCCAGTTCACCTGCCAGCAATTCCAGGCGCTCATTGATCTGGGGCAGCGTCAAACTGCCATAGATATGAGGTTCCCGAGTGCCGAGCAGATTCAAGTTCGGGCCATGCAATACCAGTATGTTTTGCGCCATGCGCTTGCCAATGAGTGGTTTGCCAATTGTTGGCAAAACAGCCGATAAACCAGCTTTTTACGCCAATTCCTATTATTTGTCCAACAGACTTACGCCTTCAGACCAGATAGGGTTTGGTTCAGATCATCTGGCTGAATTTCACCCAGTATCTTCCGGTTAATTCCGCCATCAGCATTGAACACGATGGTAAAAGGCAGCCCGCCGCTTGGGTTTCCAAGCTTGCGCAGGGTATCGATGGCCCCGGCGCCGATCACCCACAGCGGGTAGGAAACTTGCACTTTCTCGACAAATTTTTGTATGTTCGCTGCGGTATCGACACCGATGCCGACAAACCGCACATGCGGGTACTTTTTCTGCAACGCGTCGAGTTCAGGCATTTCCTTCACGCACGGCGCGCACCAGGTTGCCCAGAAATTGACCACCATCGGCTGGCCCTTGAAGTCGGTCAGCGAATGCATGGCGCCATTCAAATCCGGCATCTGCAATTGCATCAGCGCGGGAATGGGATCGGGCTCGCTGGGTACGGCCGGTGGCGCTGCGTTCTGGGACTTGCGTCCCATCAAGGTAAGGCCGCCCGCAACCGTGGCGGCTACGGCCACGCCGGCGGAAAGAAGTAGGCGTCGATTCATGGCGCGATCATAACCGCTGCCGCCGATTTGCGCGCAACGGGCGGCCATGGCCAGCGCGCCGCTATATATACAATGCAGGACAGGAGAATTTTCAATGCACCTGCACATTCTTGGCATCTGCGGTACGTTCATGGGCGGCTTGGCGCTGATCGCGCGCGCCGCCGGTCATAAGGTCACGGGTTGCGACGCGGGCGTGTACCCGCCGATGAGCACCCAGCTATCCGAACAGGGAATCGAGCTGATCGAAGGATTCGGCGTCGACCAGATGGCGCTCAAGCCTGACTTGTACGTGATCGGCAACGTCGTCAGCCGCGGCAACCCGCTGATGGAAGCCATTCTGGAATCCGGCGCGCGCTACGTGTCCGGCCCGCAATGGCTCGGCGACAACGTACTGCCCGGCCAGCATGTGCTGGCGGTGGCCGGCACCCACGGCAAGACCACCACCAGTTCGATGCTGGCCTGGATTCTGGAAGCCGCGGGCCTGGCGCCCAACTTCCTGATCGGCGGCGTAGCGCAAGACTTGCACGTATCCGCCCGCTACGACCCGGCGCGCCGCCCCTTTGTGATCGAGGCTGACGAATACGACACGGCGTTCTTCGACAAGCGCTCGAAGTTCGTCCATTACCGTCCCCGCACCGCCATCCTGAACAATCTGGAATACGACCACGCCGACATCTTCCCCGATCTGGCCGCCATCGAGACGCAATTCCATCACTTGGTGCGCACCATTCCCGGTTCGGGCCGCATCGTGCGCCCCACGCATTCTGATGCGCTGGACCGCGTGATTGCGCGCGGATGCTGGTCGGAAACCGTCACGTTCGGCGCCGATGGCGCCTGGCAGGCCACGGCGCCCGATGCCGACGGCGCGTTCAGCGTGCTGCGCAATGGTGTTGAAGCGGGCACGGTGCGCTGGTCGCTCTCTGGCGAACACAACCGCATGAATGCGCTGGCGGCGCTGGCCGCAGCCGAGCACGTCGGCGTGACCGTGCAAGACGGTATTGCGGCGTTGACGCGCTTTGGCGGCGTGAAGCGCCGCATGGAATTGCGCGGCACCGTCAACGGCGTCAAGGTTTACGACGATTTCGCGCACCACCCCACCGCCATCGCCACCACGCTGGAAGGCTTGCGCCGCCAAGTGGGGTCCGCGCGCATTCTGGCCGTGCTGGAGCCGCGCTCGAACACGATGAAGCTGGGCACCATGGCCGCGCGCCTGCCCGAGGCGCTTGCCGACGCCGACCTGGTGTTCTGCTTTGGCGCTCACAGCGGCAAACACGCGCTGGGCTGGAATCCGGCCGACGTACTGGCGCCTCTGGGCGATCGGGCTTCCAGTTACGATGACATCGATGCATTGGTGGCTGCCGTCACCGCCGCCGCCCGCCCGGGCGACCAGGTTCTGGTCATGAGCAACGGCGGCTTTGGCGGCATCCACGGCAAGCTGCTCAATGCGCTGGACGCGCGCGGCTAACGCAACGGCCAAACTCCAAGCCCCAGCCCACACCCACCGGACGAGCACGAAATGATTCTCTACCTGCATGGTTTTCGTTCCTCGCCGGACTCCTTCAAAGCCCGCCTGATGGCCGACACCATGGCCCAGCGCGGCTTGGCAGACGCCTGGGCCTGCCCGCAACTGCCCGCCAGCCCGCGCGAAGCGATCGACCTGGCCATGGGCATCGCCCAGCGTCAACTGGCCGGCGCCGACAGCCCCCGCGCACTGACCGTCATTGGCTCGTCGCTGGGCGGTTTCTACGCGACCTGGCTGGCCGAGCAACTGGGCTGCAAGGCGGTGCTGTTGAACCCGGCCGTGCAAGCCGCGCGCGACCTGGCGACCCAGGTCGGCGAACACCACATGTATCATTCCAACGCGCCGTTCGTCTTTCTGCCCGAATATGTGGACGAATTGGCGGCCATCCACGTCCCTCGCATCACCCAGCCTGACCGGTACTTCCTGCTGGCGGCAACCGGCGACGAGGTCTTGGATTGGCGTGAAATGCGCGATCGATACGCAGGCTGCCCCCAGCGTATCGTGCAGGGCAGCGACCACGGCTTGTCCGATTTCGAACAATGGATGCCCGAGGTGCTTGAATTCGCCCTTGGCGACAAGCAGGTTCGCCCCCAATAATCAGTACCAGACCTCAACACTCTATATAGCTGCGCAAGGCGGCGCGTGCGCGCCGCCCAGGAAGATCCCCACCATGTATGTGTTTTACGAAGACGACGGCAGCTTCAAGGCCGGCAACATCCTGTCCGAGACCGACGCCAGCCTGCAGGTGGAGTCGGAGTCGGGCAAGCGCAGCAAAATCAAGCGCGCCAATACCCTGTTCAACTTCGCCTCGCCGGAACCGGCGGCGCTGATGAGCCAGGCGGCGGCCGCTGCCGAGGCGCTGGACCTGCAATTCCTGTGGGAATGCGCGCCGCAAGAAGAATTCGACACGCCCACGCTGGCGGCCGATTATTTCGGCCACGCGCCCACGCCCGTGGAGCAGGCCGCGTTGCTGATGCGCCTGCACAGCGCGCCGGCGTACTTTCATCGCCGCGGCAAGGGCCGTTACCGCCCTGCCCCGCCCGACATCCTGGCTGCCGCCCTGGCCGCGCTGGAAAAGAAGCAGCGCCAGGCCGAGCAGCAGCAGGAATGGGTAGACGAGATGGCCGCTGGCCGTCTGCCGGAACCCATCGCGCAAGCTGCGGAGTCGTTGCTGATTCGCCCGGACAAGAACTCGCAGCAATGGAAAGCGCTGGACGCCGCATGCGCCAAGCTGGGCAAAAGCCCCGACCGCCTGCTGCTTGAGCTGGGCGCATGGCCGCACGCGCTGGCCCTGCACAAGCGCCGCTTCCTGGCGGTGAACTTCCCGCGCGGCCTGGAATTCCCCGAACTGGAACTGCCGCCGCTTGACCGCGAACTGCCGCTGTCGGACGCCGAAATCTATTCGGTGGACGATGTCACCACGACAGAAATCGACGACGCGCTGTCCGTCACGGAACTGCCCGACGGCCGCCTGCGCGTGGGCGTGCACGTGGCGGCCCCCGGCCTTACCGTGACCCGCGACAGCGAGTTCGACAAGCTGGCCCGCGCCCGCCTGTCCACGGTCTACATGCCGGGCGACAAGATCCCGATGCAGCCGGACAACGTCATCAAGGCGTTCTCGCTGGACGCCGGCCGCGAAGTGCCGGTGCTGTCGCTGTATGTGGTGGCCGACCCGGAAACGGGCGAGATCTTCGAATCCGAAACGCGTCTGGAACGTGTCGTAGTGCGCGAGAACCTGCGCCACAACATGCTGGATGCGCAGGTAACGGAAGCCAGCCTGGCGGACCCGTCGGCGGACATTCCGTACGGCCACTGGCTGCGTCCGCTGTGGAAACTGGCGCAAGCGTTGTCGGCGCAGCGCGAGAACGTGCGCGGCAAGCCCGAAAATAATTCGCGGGTGGAATACAGCTTCTATCTGGACGGCAACCCGGACGATCCGGACACGCCGGTGCGCCTGGTGCCGCGCCAGCGCAATGCGCCGCTGGACCGGATGGTGGCCGAGTACATGATTCTGGCCAACAACCAATGGGGCGGCTTGCTGAACCAGCACGGTGTGCCGGGCATCTACCGTTCGCAGCAGGCCGGCCGCGTGCGCATGAGCACGCAGGCGCTGCCGCACGAAGCTATCGGCGTGCCGCAGTACGCATGGAGCACGTCGCCGCTGCGCCGCTATGTTGACCTGGTCAACCAATGGCAACTGATCGCGGCGGTGGAACACGGGGTGTCTGCCCGGTTGGTAGCGCCGTTCAAGCCGCGCGATGCGGATTTGTTCGCGATCATCGGCGCGTTCGATGCGCAATATGCGGCGTGGGCAGAGTTCCAAAGCGCCATGGAGCGCTACTGGTGCCTGCGTTGGCTGAAGCAGCACAACATCACCCGGACGGTCGCGCACGTGCTGCGCGACGATCTGGTGCGCTTCGCGAATGCGCCGCTGGTGACTCGGGTGGGCGGCATGCCCGAGCTGGAGCGGGGAACGGCGGTAGAGATTGATATTTTGGGGATGGATGAACTGGGGCTGGAGTTGGATTGCCGATACGTGGGAGAGGTTAGTCCTGCGTTGGGGGCAGCTGACGGGGGCTGATTTTTTGGGCTCGGGGGTGGGTGGGAGCTTGGGGCTTAGGTTTGGGGCTTAGGTTGGGGGCTTGGTGGGTGATTGGCCTTCTTCTTAGGTGCTGGATTCTCGTAGGTCGCCCATCGTCGCAGTGCCCCTGCCTGCGCGCGCCCACGATTGCGGTCCGGAGCCTTCGCTCCGGACTCCCCCTTCGTCATCCTCGTCCGCCTTCGGCTCCCTTCGGATTCCCTCGGGCGCATCGAGGTTGCGCGCAGGCAGGGCCACCGCGCCGACGGGCTGCCAGTGTCTTGGGCCGTGGCGCTGCTAGGGTGTGCCTTAGTGACGAGTGCTGCGGGGCCCGCCGAGTGGCGGCCGCGCGGGCGGCCTTACTCGGCATACGCGTTGGTGGGCGTTTGGGCGGGGGTCGCTCTCGCGAATGCTGAGAATTGCTTGCTAGGGGTCCCCCACGATTTTTTTTGGGGAGGTAGAGGGGTGGCGCGCGTCCACCACTGCCTTGCGCGTGCCGACCCGTCGCGCGCCACCGCACCGGGGTTCAACGGGCGACCGTGCCTCGCGGGATGGATGAAGCGCGGCAAAGCCGTCCAGAAAAACCCGTCAAGTGCAGCCACACGCGAAGCGAACACCGCGACGACGCACCCCTACGCATTAATGCAGTCAGGCTGCATTTTTAAGCCATGAAGATTAATGCAGTCAGACTGCATTTTTCAGGGCGACAAGCCGCACTAATGCAGTCAGACTGCATTTTTAAGCTATGAATAAGAACTCGAACATCGCAGCCACACGCGAAGCGAACACCGCAACGACGCACCACCAACGCGTAAGCTCCACAAGGCCGCCCGCGCGGCCGGCATGGAGCGGGCCCCGGAAGATCTTCCACCACCCCAATCCCCGTGGCGAGAACCTCAAGAACCCTGACCGTGCCCGCTGACGTGAGATTGCAACTGACAGAGCCCGTGGTGTCGGGGGCCTGGGGTGCGCGGGGCGTCGATAAGCCCGAGGGAATCCGTAGGGAGCCGAAGGCGTACGAGGATGACGACGGGGAAGTCCGGAGCGAAGGCTCCGGACCGCAATCGTTGCCCCGCGCACCCCAGGCCCCCGACACCACGGGCGTCCCAAGAACCCAAACCCGCCTCCAGCACCAACGACCTCTCAAGAACCCAAACCCGCCCCACAAACACCACCCCCCCCGTCGTACACTCCTCGAAAAACCAAAACGACACGGAGGAACAACATGCGCATTTTGCTGGTCGAGGACAACCTTGATCTCGGCGATGCCGTGGAAAGCAAGCTGCGGTCCGCGGGCCACAGCGTGCAGTGGGTGCATGACGGGCTGGCGGCGTTGCGGTGGGGGTTGGACGAAACCTGGGATGCGCTGGTCCTGGATATCAATCTGCCTGGCAAAGACGGCTTCACCGTCATTCGGGAATTGCGCGCGGCCGGCTTGGAAGCGCCGGTGCTCGTCATGACCGCGCGAGCGGAAATTGAAGACAAGATCGACATGCTGGACCTGGGCGCGGATGACTACCTCGTCAAACCCTTTGACCTGCGCGAACTCGAAGCGCGGCTGCGCGCCCTGATGCGGCGGCCGTCGGGGCAGACCAGCAGCACCACCACCTACGGCAACCTGAGCCTGGACCTTGCCGGGCGCAGCGTCATGCTGGCGGGTGCACCGTTGGAACTGGGCCGGCGCGAATTCCGTTTGCTGGAAATCCTGTTGGGCCGCATCGGCCAAACCGTTGCCAAGGAACGGCTGATGAATCAGCTGTTTGACCTGGACGACGGCTCGCTCAATGCGCTGGAACTGTTGATATCGCGGCTGCGCAAGAAATTGGCGGGTGCGTCGATCGACATCGTCACCGTACGCGGCGTTGGCTATCAGGCCCGCAGCCATGAGCATTCCTGAAAGCGCGTCGATCCGCCGCCGCGTCTTCACGCTTGGCGTGGTGTTGCTCGCCTGCGCGCTGATCGGGCTGGTGTTCTTCCTGCGTGACTACGCGCAACGCGCCGCCGAGCAGGCGTTTGACCGGCTGCTGGCCGCATCCGCGCTGACCATCGCCGGGTCCGTGCAGATTGATGACGAAGGCGTCACCGTGGAACCGCCCGTGTCGTCGCTTGCGATGTTGTCGGGCGGCGAACGCGTGTTCTACGAAGCGCGCACCTCCAATGGCCGGCTCATTACGGGCTATGGCGACCTGGCCCCTCACCTGCCGCTGGCGCAAGCCGCCACGCCCGTGTTCGCCTATGTCATTTATCACGACGAGCCCGTGCGCGTCGCCACCGTGGGGCGGCTGGTGTCGGCCAGCCAGCATGCCGGCTGGGTGACCGTGCGGGTCGCCGAAACCTTGGGATCGCGCGAAGCCCTGGCCGACGAAATCCTGGGGCGCGGCGTGTTGCCGCTGCTGGTCGTGTCGCTGGTGGCGCTGGGCCTGTTGTGGTTCGGGGTGCAGCGGGCGTTCGCGCCGCTGGCCGTGCTGGAGCGCGAGCTGCGCACCCGCGCGCCCGAAGACCTGACGCCCGTCACCACGCCTGTGCCGCGCGAAGTGCGCCGCCTGGTCGAAGCGCTGAACGCCTTCATGCAACGCCTTTCCATCATCATGGATACCTTGAACACGCTGGTGGCCGACGCCACCCATCAAGTCCGCACGCCGCTTGCGTCGCTGCGCGCGCAAGCCGAAGTGGCGCTGGACGAAACCGACCCTAAACGGCTGCGCGAGCGTATCGGCCGCATTCATCAGAACGCCACCCACGCCAGCCAGCTGATCAACCAGCTGTTGATGGACGCCACCATCACGCACCGGCTCGGCAAAGGGCCACCCGAATCCGTCGGGGTGGCGGAAACCATCAACGAAACCCGACGCCGTATCGGCCCCGTGGAAGCCGAGCGGCTGCGCATCGACATTGCACCCGAGGTCCGCCGCGCGCGCCTGGCCGGTGACCGCGTCGCCTTGCGCGAGATGCTGCGCAATCTAGTGGATAACGCCTTGCGCTACGCGCCGGATGGCGCCGTGGATATTCAGGCTACGCCCGTGGCGGGCTTTCGCGTGGCGTTGACGGTGTCCGATCGCGGGCCAGGTATTTCGGACGATGAAAAGGAAGCCGTGCAGCAACGCTTCACGCGCGGCAAAGCCGGTGAATCTCAGCCCGGATCGGGGCTGGGCCTGGCCATCGTACGATCGGTGGCGATGGCGCATGGCGGGTCGCTATGGCTGCATGACCGCCCAGGCGGCGGCTTGTCGGCGCGCGTCATCCTGCCGCTGCAACAACAACCCGCAGGCCGCCATCTGGCGACGTGGCTGGGCGCGGCGTTCACGGCGGCGCTGCTGCTCATCACCGGGCCGCAGGATGCGCAGGCAGCAGAGCTGGACGAAATTGTCACGCGGTATCCCGCGCCGCAACCGACGTCCCGCACGCTAGTCATCGCCGGCCCCACTGACACGCCCGTGGTCGCGCCGCTGATTCAGGGCTTTCAATCTTTGCGGCCCGATGTGACGGTGGTGTATCGCGAGATCAGCAGCCGCGATCTCTACGAGGCCACCGTCGACGGCCGCCTGACCCACGTCGACGTGCTGATGAGTTCGGCATCGGACTTGCAGATCCGGCTGGCCAACGACGGGTACGCGCAAAGCTACGCGTCACCCTATGCGTCCAAGCTGCCGTCGTGGGCGGTGTGGCGCAACGAGGTCTACGGCTTCACGTTCGAACCCGCCGTCATCGTCTACAACCCCAAGCGCTTCACCGAAGCCACCGTGCCGCGGTCCCGGCAGGACTTCCTGCGTTTGCTGGAGCGCGACCAAGCCACGCTGCAAGGCCGCGTTGGCACGTACGACATCGCCGCCAGCAGCCTGGGCTACTTGCTGGCCGAGCAAGACGAGCTGGTGTCGTCCAACTTCTGGGGGCTGGCCAATGCGATGGGGCAAGTGGCCGTGCGCCTGTCGCCCACCAGCGCACAGATTCTGGACGCCATCGAAAACGATGAGCTGGACCTGGGCTACAACATCCTGGGTTCGTATGCGCTGTCGCGCCAGGCGGATGGCAGCAAGATCGGCGTGGTGTTTCCGCAGGACTACGTGCTGGTGCTGGCGCGTTCGGTGCTGATTTCACGGCGCGCGCCCAGCCCGGACCTGGCGCGCGCGCTGGTGGACTGGCTGTTATCGCCCGCCGGCCAGCAGGTGGCTTCCAGCCACGCGGCGCTGGGTTCCATCATGGAAGACACGCCGGGGCGCTGGACGTCCGAAGCCGTGCTGGCGCGCTCGCAAGGCATTGTGCAGCCGGTGGTGCTAAGCCCCGCCCTGCTGGTGGGGCTGGACCAGCGGCGGCATTCGCGCTTCGTGCAGAACTGGGTGCGGCTGGTGACGGACACGCCGAAGCGGCGGTAGGCGATGGCGGCGCGGCCCTGCACCGCAGCGGGTAGTGATAGCCGCTTGCTTGCGGCACGCCTGCGGCGCGGCCGTGCGCCCAGGGATTACCCCTAGCCGCTACCTGTCGCCATGACAGGACGACGACAGACGCCGCCTCCTAAGATGGGCGCAGGCTGGACCCAGATCCCGCTTCAGACCATTCCAATCGGAGACAAACACATGCTTGCCAAGTCCCAACTGGCGGCCGCCTGCGCCGCAGCATTCGCCATCGCCACCGGCAGCGCGTTCGCACAGGCCGTGCCGGCGGGTTATCCGGCCGACTACCAAAAGATCCTGGACGGCGCCAAGAAGGAAGGCAAGGTCGTCATTTATTCGACCACCGACACCAAGGCCGCCGGCCCCATCATCAAGGGCTTCGAAGCGTTGTACCCGGGCGTGAAGGTCGAATACAACGACATGAACAGCACCGAGCTCTACAACCGCTACATCAGCGAACAGGCGGCAGGCGGCAGCAGCGGCGACATCGTCTGGAGCTCGTCGATGGACTCGGCGCTGAAGCTGGCCACCGACTACGCCCTGCAATACAAGTCGCCTGAAATCGGCAAGCTGCCGGCCTGGGCCGTGTGGAAGGATTCGGCCTACGGCACCACGTACGAGCCGGCCGTCTTCATCTACAACAAGCGCCTGATCCCCGCCAACGAAGTGCCGACCACGCACGGCGCGCTGGCCAAGCTGATCGCCAGCCAGCCCGACAAGTTCAAGAACAAGGTCACGACCTACGACATCGAAAAGTCGGCCGTGGGTTTCATGCTGGCCGTGCAGGACAAGGCCAATGACCCCAAGTACTTCGACACGCTGAAAGACATCGCCAAGGGCGGCCTGATCGTGCAGTCGTCCACCGGCACCATGATGGAACGTGTGTCGTCGGGTGAAAACCTGATCGGCTACAACATCCTGGGTTCGTACGCCGAAACCCGCGCCAAGTCGGACCCGTCGCTGGGCGTGGCCTACCCGACCGACTACGCGCTGGTGTTGTCCCGCGTGGCGTTCATCAGCAAGAAGTCCAAGAACCGCAACGCCGCCAAGCTGTGGATGGATTACCTGCTGTCGCAAAAGGGCCAGGAAATCATGGCCAACCAGGCCGATCTGGCCTCGGTGCGTGACGACATCGAAGGCGACAACGATGTGGACGGCATGACCAAGAAACTGGGCGCTTCGCTCAAGCCGATTCCGGTCAACGAAACGCTGCTGGACTACCTGGAACAGAACAAGCGTTTGCAGTTCATCAAGGACTGGCGCGCCGCAGCGGGCAAGTAATGCCGCGCGGGTTCAGGGCGGCGCGCCTGCCCTGAACCGCCACAACGCGTAAGCGGACGGCACGGCGCCGTCCGCCTGACCGCCCCCCGGGCGGGCTCCCCCGCACCCGGGCGGCGCGACCATCGCGTCATTCTCGACAACAGGATTTCCCCATGCAGTCATTGCGCAGAAAATGGCAGTCCCTGCCGCGCGGCGTGGTGGTGCTGATTACGGCATTGGCCATCTACGTGCCGCTGTCGTTCATCATCATCCAGAGCTTTCTCTCCGCGCCTTTCTTTGCCCCGTCCAAGGTCTTCAGCCTGGACGCGTTCCGCTTCATCTTCGCGGACCCCGATTTCTACAAGGCGCTGCGAAGCGGCTTCATTCTGGCCTTCGGGCTGGCCATCATCGCCATCCCGCTGGGCGGCATGCTGGCCTTCCTGATGATCCGCACCGACCTGCCCGGCCGCCGCTGGATCGAGCCGCTGATCCTGGTGCCGGTGTTTGTGTCGCCCATGGTGCTGGGCTTTGGCTACGTCGTGGCCGCAGGCCCCGTGGGCTTCTTCTCGATCTGGGCGCAGAACATTCTGGGCTTCGTGCCCTGGAACGTGTATTCGCTGACCAGCATCGTCATCATCGCCGGCCTGACGCACGTGCCGCACGCTTACCTGTATATCTCGTCGGCGCTGCGCAGCATGGGTTCGGACGTGGAAGAAGCCGCCCGCGTCACCGGCGCCTCGCCGCTGCGCGTGATGGTGTCTGTCAGCCTGCCGATGGTGCGCCCGGCCATGCTGTACGCCACCGTGCTGCTGTTCTTCCTGGGCCTGGAAGTGTTCGGCCTGGTGCTGGTGCTGGGCGACCCGGAAGGCAACCTGGTGCTGGCCACCTACCTGTACAAGCTGACCAACAAGCTGGGCATTCCGTCGTACCACCTGATGGCGGCCGTGGCTGTGATTCTGATCTGCATGACGATTCCGCTGGTCATGCTGCAACGCCGCCTGATGCGCACCGCGAACCGCTTTGTCACCGTCAAGGGCAAGGCCTCGCGCGCACGCCCGCTGCCGCTGGGCAAGTGGCGCTGGGTGGCGGGCGCCGTCGTGGCGTTCTGGCTGCTGGTCACGATCGTGGTGCCGCTGCTGGGCGTGCTGCTGCGGGCGTTCGTGTCCAACTGGGGCATGGGCGTATCGCTGTTTGACGTGCTGTCGCTGGACGCCTTTCACACCGTCTTCGCCCAACCCAACCTGATCCGCGCCATTGTGAACTCGGTCGCCATCGGGGTGTTCGGCGGCGCGCTGGCCGTGATGTGCTACATGTTCGTGGGCCTGGCGATGCATCGCAAGCCCGACAACGTCACGCGTTTCATGGACTACAGCGTGCTAGTGCCGCGCGCCGTGCCGGGCCTGCTGGCCGGTCTGGCGTTCTTGTGGGTGTTCCTGTTTGTGCCGATGTGGCTGGACAACGCGCTGGACGTCGATGAAAACGGCTGGCTGTCGGCGCTGCCGTTCGCCGAATGGCTGCGCGAGAACTTCGTGGAATGGCTGCGCGCCATGCGCAGCACCATCTTCAGCGTGTGGCTCGCCTACACCGTGGTCTGGATGGCGTATGGCCTGCGCCTGATCTCGTCGACGCTGCTGCAAGTGGGACCGGAACTGGAAGAAGCCGCCCGCAGCGCCGGCGCGCGCCGGGGCCAGGTCACGCGCCACGTCACGGTGCCGCTGGCCAAGTACGGCCTGATCGGCTCGTGGCTGCTGATGTTCCTGATCTTCGAGCGTGAATATTCCACCGGCGTCTACCTGCTGTCGCCCGGCACGGAAACCATCGGTTCCATGCTGGTGTCGCTGTGGGCCTCGGGCGCCATCGACATCGTGGCTGCGCTTTCCTTCATCAATATCGTTCTGGTCGTGATCGGCCTGGGCATCGCCCTGCGATTCGGAGTCAAACTTCATGATTGAGCTTTCTGTAGAAGACCTGCACCTGGACTACGGCGACAACCCGGTGCTCAAGGGCGTGTCGATGCAACTGCGCCAGGGCGAAGTGGTGTCGCTGCTTGGCCCTTCGGGCAGCGGCAAGACGACCTTGCTGCGCGCCGTGGCGGGCCTGGAAGGCCCCAAGCGCGGCCGCATCACCATTGGCGACCGCATCGTCTACGACGGCGGCGCCCGCAAGGAAATTCCGGCCGAAGAACGCAACCTGGGGCTGGTGTTCCAGTCTTACGCGTTGTGGCCGCACAAGACCGTGTTTGAAAACGTGGCCTACCCGCTGAAGCTGCGCAAGGTGCCGTCGGCCGAAGTGCGCGAACGCGTGCAAGCCGTGCTGGATCAGCTGGGCCTGGGCAAGCTGGGCCAGCGCCATCCGCACGCGCTGTCCGGCGGCCAGCAACAGCGCGTGGCCATCGGCCGGGCGCTGGTGTACAGCCCGCCCGTCATCCTGCTGGACGAACCGCTGTCCAACCTCGACGCCAAGCTGCGCGAAGAAGCGCGCGCGTTCCTGCGCGAACTGATCATCCGCCTGGGGTTGTCGGCGCTGATGGTGACGCATGATCAGAGCGAAGCCATGGCCATTTCCGACCGCATCCTGCTGCTGAACAACGGCAAGATCGAACAGCAAGGCACGCCGCAGGAAATGTATGGATCGCCGTCCACGCTGTTCACGGCCGAGTTCATGGGCAGCAATAACCGGCTGGAAGGCAAGGTCACGGAAGTGCGTGACGGCCGCGCCCGTATCGAAGGCCGCGGCTGGGCGCTGTGGGGCAAGGCCGGCGAAGGCGTGTCCCAAGGCCAGGACGGCACCGCCGTGATCCGCGTTGAACAGGTGCGCCTGGCGGATGACCCCGACGGCAACCATCTGGACATGCCGCTATTGACCAGCATGTACCTGGGCGACCGCTGGGAATACCTGTTCCGCACGCCGGACGCAGACCCGGCCAACACACTGGCCCTGCGCGCCTATGGCCCCGAAGGCCGCGAGCCTGGCCCCTGCCGCCTGGCCTTGCCGGCGAGCAAGGTCTGGGTCTTTCCGCGCAAGACGGCCTGATTCGAGCCGGGCCTGATCGCCGCTCTAGCCTGATCGCAATCGCCCATCAAGCCTGATCGCCCCAGGCCTGATCCGTCCCAGGCCTGAGCGCCCTCAAGCCAGATCGTTCCTCCGGCTTAATCCCCACCCACGCCGGGCGCGCCGTACTGCGGCGCGCCCGGCCTTGATTCCTTCTGCCGCCCTTCCCGGGCGGCGAACGGCCCGCCGTCCAATAGCTGTTACAAGCCGTTGGGCGGCATGTCCGGGCAACGCCGACTCGCCTTACAATGCGTCCGTGCAACGCCCTGATTCCCCCTCCCCGCTAAGCCGTTACCTGCGGTGGCTGGGCGCTCCCGCCCAACACTACCTGCGCATCGGCATCGCAATATCGCTGTTGGTGCACGCCGGCGCGCTGGCGTGGCGCTTTGGCGCGCCCGCGCTCACCCGCCCGCCCGTCACGAGCCTGGAAGTCGTGCTGCTGAACGCCCGCAGCGAGACGCCCCCTGAAACGCCCCGGGCTCAGGCGCAGAATCAGATGACTGGCGGCGGCAACGCCGAACGCGGCATGACCACCACGCCGCTGCCCCAAACGGGCGCGTCGGCCGAGACCATCGTGCTGGAAGCCATGCGGCGCCGCCAAGTCCAGCTGGAAGCCGAACAGGCCCGCCTGATGACCCAGCTGCGTTCTGCCGAGAAAGCCGGCGCCGAGCGCCAGGCCGTCAACCCCTGGCCCGACGGCGCAGACCTTGGCCAGGATGCCCAGGATCAGGCCAGCGTCATCCAGAACGCGCAGGTCGCCGCCTTGGCCGCGCGCGTGCAGCAATACAGCGCCGAACCCCGCAAGCAGTTTGTGGCCCCATCGGCCGAAGCCTCGCGCTACGCCGCCTATCTGGATGCCTGGCGCACCCGCATTGAAGCGGTTGGCACGCAGCACTATCCCGACGAGGCGCGCGGGCGCATTTACGGGTCGCTGCGCATCACGGTGTCGGTACGCGCCGACGGCAGCATCGCCAACGTCGAAATCGACCAGCCCTCGCCGCACGCGGTGCTGAACCAGGCCGCCCGCCGCATCGTCCAGCTGGCCGCGCCCTTCCCCCCATTTCCCCCCGATATCGCCCGCGATACGGACGTGCTGGTCATCACCCGCACGTGGCATTTCGTTAACGACACCCTGGAAACACAAGCCCCATGACCGAGGCGACCCCTCTTGCCCGCTACGCCGTCATCGGCAATCCCATTGCGCACAGCCGCTCGCCTCAGATCCACGACCTGTTTTCCCGGCAAACCGGCAAACCGCTGCGCTATGAGCGCCTGCTGGCGCCGGTGGATGGCTTTGCCGACGCGGTGGCCGCCTTTGTGGCCGACGGCGGGCTGGGCTTGAATGTCACGGTGCCTTTCAAGCTGGAAGCCTACGCATTGGCAGCTGGCCGCCTGTCCACCCGCGCGCGCCTGGCGGGCGCCGTCAACACGTTGTCGTGGCGCGATGGCGCCTGGCACGGCTGCAATACCGACGGCGTTGGCCTGGTGTCCGACCTGCTGCGCTTGGGCGTGCACCTGAGCGGCGCGTCCGTGCTGCTGGTGGGCGCGGGCGGCGCGGCCCGAGGCGTGTTGCAACCCCTGGCCGAAGCCGGCTGCGCCCGCATCCACATCGTCAACCGCACCGCGGCCAAAGCGCTGGAATTGGCCGAAGCCTGGCGTGAGACCGGCGTGTCGCCGCAGACGCAAGTCACCGCAGGCGGGCTGACGGATGCCGCCACGCCCGGCGGTTGGAACCTGGTCATCAACGCCACAGCCAGCGGCCTGCAAGACGCCGCCCCCGACCTGCCCGCCGGCTTGTACGCCAACGGCGCGGCCGCCTACGACATGATGTATGGCGCCCAAGCCACCGCTTTCATGAAGCAGGCTGAAGCCGACGGCGCCGCGCTGACCGCCGACGGCCTGGGCATGCTGGTGGGCCAGGCGGCCGAAAGCTTTTTGATCTGGCACGGCGTGCGCCCCGATCCGGCCCCCGTGCTGGCGGCGCTGCGCGAGGCGCTCATGGCAGGACGCTAAGCGGCATGGCGACGCGCGGCAAGGGCCGATCCTGGTTCCGCACCATCACCGGCGTACTGATGGCGCTGGTGTGCGCGGTGCTGCTCTACCAGTTCTGGCTGTTCGCGCAGGTCGTCTGGTACAACTACCGCGACCCCGGCAGCAGCGCCATCATGCGCGAAGAGCGGTCCCGCTTGCGCGAAGGCAACCCCGGCTTCCAGCTTCAGTACGAATGGGCACCCTATGACAAAATCAGCCGCAATCTGAAGCGCGCGGTGGTGGCGTCGGAAGATTCCAACTTCACCGAACACGACGGCATCGAATGGGACGCCATCCGCAAGGCCTGGGAATACAACCAGCGCCAAGAAGAGGCGGGCCGCAGCAAGATGCGCGGCGGTTCCACCATTACGCAGCAGCTGGCGAAGAACCTGTTCCTGTCCAGTTCACGCAGCTACATCCGCAAAGGCCAGGAACTGGTGCTGACGTATATGATCGAACACGTCATGACCAAGGAACGGATACTGGAGCTGTATCTGAACGTGGCCGAATGGGGCGTCGGCGTGTTCGGCGCCCAGGCGGCGGCCAAGCACTACTACAACACTTCGGCCGCCAACCTCAGCGCCAGCCAGTCCGCCCGTCTGGCGGCCATGCTGCCCAACCCGCGCTTCTATGACAGCCACCGCAATTCCAACTACCTGAACTCCCGTGTCGGGGTGCTGACCCGCCGGATGCAGATGGTTGACATCCCCTGACACGCAAAACCGGGCATTTCCGTCCGGCCGCCTCCACCCTACCCGGCGGGATTTGTTAAGCTTTCACGTTTAGCGCTCCCCTTCCTTTTCATGCGTACCGCACGTCGCTACCTGGCCCGCGAGATCTATCGCTCTTGTGCAGTGGTCCTTATGGCCCTGCTAGGCCTTTTCACGTTCTTCGCGCTGGTGGACGACCTGGACAACGTGGGCGACAAGTTCTCCATGATGGCCCTGCTCTACATGCAGGCGCTGGCCATTCCCACCCGCTTGTACGACCTGCTGCCCATCGGGCTGTTGATCGGCGCCATTCTGGCGCTGGCGGGTCTGGCGCAACGAAACGAACTTGTCATCCTGCGCGTCTCGGGCGTGAGCGGCATGCGGCTCTTGCGGATGCTGTGGGTCGTCACCATCCCGCTGATGATCGGCGCGGCGCTGCTGTCCGAATACGTCACCCCCTGGGCCGAGATCAAAACCGGCGAAGCCAACCTGATGTTCCGCGGCAAAGCCGGCGGCGACCGCCTGAAAAGCGGCTACTGGTTCAAGGAACCGACGTCCAACGGCGGCACGCGCATCATCAATATTGCCGAACTGAAAGGCGACGGCCAGGTTGCGGGCGTCACGCTCTACGAATTCAAGAAAGACCTGACGCTGTCGGTGTTGTCCACGGCGCCCACGGGTCTCTTCGCCCATGGCGACCTGGTGCTGAAAGACGTCTCGGAAACGCGCCTGGACTCTGATGCGTCCGAAGCGCTGGCCAACGCCCGCCCGCCCAAGAACCCTCCCGCCTCGGTGGTGAAGGTGCCCGAGCGCACCATCGACACCACGCTCAGCGCCGAACGGCTCCTGGCCCGCGTGCTGACCCCGGAACGCATGTCCATCGTCACGCTGCTGGACTATGTGGAGTATTTGCGCGACAACCAACTGCAATATGGTCGACAGGTTGTCGCGCTGTGGCGCAAACTGGCGTATCCCTTCACATTGCTGGTGATGATTACCATTGCCGCGCCCATCGGACTGATGCAAACCCGCCGCGGTGGCGTGGGCGCCAAGGTCTTCATCGGCATTTTGTTGGGCGTGGGCTTCTTCATGCTGAACCAGCTGGCGCTGAACGTCGGCATGTTGGGTAAGTGGCCGCCCTGGCTGACCGCCCTGGGCCCGAACATCGGGGCCATGGCCTTGGCGCTGGCCGCCATGAGCTACATGGAATACCGCCACACCATTACCCGTATCGTCCAACAACGTTGGCCTTGGAGCAAAAGTCCCGCATGAACGGCAGTATCTGGATGATCGGCGACGTGCAGGGATGCTGCTCGCCGCTGGATCGCTTGCTGTCCCACCCTGAACTGGTCGGCGACCCGCAGTCGCGCTTCTGGTTCGCGGGGGACCTGGTCAACCGTGGCCCACAGTCGCTGGAAACCCTGCGTCGCATCATCGACCTGGGTGACCGCGCGACAACCGTGCTGGGCAACCACGACCTGCACCTGCTGGCCGCCGCAGCCGGGGTGCGCAAGCCGTCCAAATCGGACACGCTCGAAGACATTCTTCGCGCGCCGGACGCGGCCGACCTGATCAACTGGTTGCGCTTTCGCCCACTGGCGCATTTCGAGCAAGGCCACTTGTTGGTACACGCCGGCACGCTGGCCAAATGGGACGTCGCCAAGACGCTGTCACTGGCCGGCGAAGTCCAGGACGCGCTGCGCGGCCCGAACTGGCAGAAGGCGCTGCAAAAGATGTACGGCAACGAGCCGGCCACGTGGAAGGAAGACCACAAGGGCGGCAAGCGGATGCGGGTGATCATCAATGCGCTGACGCGCATCCGGCTGTGTACGCCGAACGGTCACATGGAGTTCGCAACCAAGGTTGCCCCAGGCGCCTGGCCGCAAGGCCTGGTGCCGTGGTTCGACGTCCCGAACCGCGCCACCCGCGACATCACCACCGTATTCGGCCATTGGTCAACGCTGGGCTTGCTGCAACGGCCGGACGTGATCTGCCTGGACACGGGGTGCGTGTGGGGGGGAGCGTTGACGGCGCTGAGATTGCAGGACCGGAAACTCGTACAGGTGAAGTGTTCGCAGTTTCAGAATCCGATGTCTGAGTGACTGGGGGTTGCGGCGAGTAGCGACCTTCGTAGGTCGCCATCGTCGCGGTGGCCCTGACTGGGCGCGGCCGGCATCATTTCCTGCCGCAGTCAGACTGCATTTTCCTGCCGCTGTCAGACTGCATTTTCAGCCGCGCAGGGCGCATCCAGAAAATGTAGTCTGACCCCATACGCACAATGCGCACATCGCGCACAATGCGCAGATTGACACCCGGCTGCTACGGCCTGCCGCGCAGCCATTCCTCCAGATCCTTGGCTGGCAACGGCGGCGAAAACAAGAACCCTTGACCCGCCGCGCACCCCTGCTCGATCAAGAACCGCCGCTGCTCCTCGTTCTCGACGCCCTCGGCAACCACCGGCAGACTCAAACTTTCGCCGATCCGAATCACCGCGCTCGTCAGCGCGCGCGCGGCATCATCGCTTTCCAACCCTTGGACAAAGCTTCGATCCAGCTTCAGTTCGTCCACGATCAGCCGCCGCAAGTGCCCCAGGCTGGAATACCCCGTCCCGAAGTCATCCATCGACAAGCGCACGCCTAAGCGATGCAGCTCCGCGATCGTCCGTAGCGTGCCCGCCGTGGCATCCAGCACCACGCCTTCGGTGATCTCCAGCATCAAATCCGCCGGGGCCAGACCGAACTCGGCCAGCGTTGCCGCAATCATTCTCGGCAAATTTAAATTGTGGAAATTGGTCGCCGACAGGTTCACCGACACCGACGGCACGCGCAGGCCGTTGTTGCGCCAGATCGACAGTTGCGAACATGCCTCGCGCACCGCCCAGTCGCCCAGGTCACCGATCAGCCCGCACTCTTCGGCCAGCGGCACGAAGCGCACGGGCGAAATGTCGCCCAAGGTGGGATGGCGCCAGCGGGCCAGCGCCTCTACCCCGTACAGGCTGCCGTTCTTCAAGCCCACCTGCGGCTGATAGTGCAAACGCAGCGCCTTGGCTTCCAGCGCGTCGCGCAGCGCGGCTTCCAGGGCCAGTCGCTCTTGCGCCTGGCGGTTCATCTCGGCGCTGAAGAACGAAATGCGGTTGCGGCCGGCCGTCTTCGCCTGGTACATCGCCATGTCGGCGTGGCGCAGCAGCGTATCCATATCGCGCCCGTTCTCCGGGAACACGCTGATGCCGATGCTGACCGATGGGTTCAGCGTGATGCCGCCCACCGAAAACGGCTGCGCCAGCGCCACCAGGATGTGTTCGGCGGCGGCGGTCAAGCGGCCGTGTTCGAAGTCCGGCATCAGCATCACGAACTCGTCGCCCGACAGCCGGCCCACGATGTCAGCCGGCCGCGCCAGGCGGCGCAGGCGTTGTGCCACGTCGCGCAGCAGCGCGTCGCCGATGGGATGGCCCAGCGTGTCGTTGACCTGCTTGAAGCGGTCCAGATCCAGGAACAGCACCGCCACGCGCTTGCGCTCGGGTTCGGCGCGCGCGATGGCCTGCTCGGCTTGCGCCAGCAGCAGGTTGCGGTTCGGCAGGCCCGTCAGTTCGTCGTAGAACGCCAGTTGGCGGATGCGGGCGCGGGCTTCCTCGCGCTCCAGCGCCAAGGCGCACAGATAGACGCAGACATCCACCAGGCGATGATGGAAATCATCGGGCAGACGGCGTTCGCGGAAATAGAAACAGAAGGTGCCGATCACCCGGCCGTCGCTGGACTTGATGGGCGAGGACCAGCAGGCCTTTACGTCTTCCGGCAACGGCAGGTGGCGGTAGTCGTCCCACAGCGGGTCGGTGGCGATATCCGGCACGATGACCGGGCGGCCCAGAAACGCGGACGTGCCGCAGGCGCCGGCCTGCGGGCCGATCTTCACGCCGTCCAGCGCATCGGTATAGGCGGCGGGCATGCTCGGGGCCGCCAACGGCCGCAAGTTGCCGGTGTCGTCCACGCGCAGCACGGTAGCCGCCACTTCGGGCGCCAGGCGCTCCACTTCGCGGCACACCATGTTCATGACTTCGACCACCGAAGCCTCGTTCACCATGGCTTGCAGCACGCGGCGTTGCAGCACCTCGTGCACCTTGGTGGGCGTGATGTCGGTCAGCACGTCCACGACGTTGACGAGCGTGCCGCGGTCATCGAACACGGAGTTCGCCATCACCGACACCCACAGCGGCTTGCCGCCACGGTCGTAGACCAGGACGTCCTTGTGGAACCCTTCGCGGCAGGCGATGCGGCGGTCCAGCTCTTCGCGGGTACCGCCATCGGGCCGGCCGCCAGCGAGCAGTTCGCCCAATTCCTGATTCAAGGCGTCGCCGCGTACAAAGCCCAGCATGCGCTGAAAGCCGTCGTTCACATAGACAATGCGGCCATCGCAGCCAGAGACCGCCACCGCGTTGCCGGTTTCGTTGATACCCAAGAGCAGCAGGCGAATTTCTTCCTGGCGCTCGGCGTCCGCGATGGACTTGCGCGAGATGATCGAGATGCGCGCGACGTCGCCCTCATCGTTGCGCAGCGGCAGATAGGTGGCTTCGATCCACAGCGTGCCGCCATTTTTCATGCGGTAGCGGCAGGTGCCGGAAAAATGGTCGCCATTGCGCAACCGGGTCCAGATCTGCTCGCCGCTGGCGATGCCCTTGCCTTCGTCCATGCTGTCGCACAGCATGTCGTGGCGCAGCGCCAGCGCCTCTTCGCGGGAATAACCCACGGCGGCCAGGAAATTGGCGTTGGCGTTCAGCAGCGAACCGTCGGCATCGAAGTCGAACAGCAGCAGCGCTCGATCCATCGACGTCAGATAATTGCCCGCATGCCACGCGGCGCCCTGGGGGCCCGCGCTCGAAACGCTTACATGAGTATCAAGCATAAGGGGCTCCATACCGGAATACAGCTGATCCGGTTTCATTCAGCGCTTTGGAAAGCCTAGCGCCACGCGGTCGCGTCCGTCCTGCTTGGCCAGGTACAGCGCCTGGTCAGCACGACTGAGCGTTTCCGAGAAGGTCTCTCCCAACTGGTGATGCGCCATGCCGATACTGACCGTCAACCTCAATACGTCGTCGCCCGCCGCCACCGCCAGCCCGCGCACCGCGCCGACCAGCCGGTCCATGACGCCTTGCGCCGCTTCGGGCCGCGTGTTGGGAAGCAGCACCAGAAATTCCTCGCCGCCCCAACGGCCGCACAAATCATATTCACGCAGGCTCTTGACCAGCACGCCGGCAAGTTCCACCAGCGCGCGGTCGCCCGTTTCATGGCCGAAGCGGTCATTCACCGCCTTGAAGTGGTCCACGTCCAGCATCGCCACAACAAAGCTCTCGCCGCTGCGCGCCACCCGCCCGACTTCCTGCTTGATCATTTCCATCAAGGCGCGCCGGTTCAGCAAACTGGTCAGCGGATCGCGGTTGGACGTTTCTTCCAGCGCCACATTCAGGTCGCGCATCATGCTCTGGTAGTGATCGGATATGCGCGCAATACGCGTCAAGCGCCGCAGCTGGCGGTCAAACTTGTCGTACAGGCCCAGCTCGCGCTCATGCGCCATGGTCTGATAGGCGTCCGACAGCTGAGTTACGCGTTCAATGCGCGCCATCTGCTCGGCGGTGTGCTGCCACAGCGACTCCAGCGCCTCGCGCAACGGGTGGCCGGTATAGGCCGGGTCCGCCAGCAGCGCGACGATGCGGCGATCCAGTTCGGCGGCGCCCGGTTTCATTCTCGGCCAACCACCGAGAACGGAAACGTGCAGTCTTCCTTGAATTCTTCGGCCAGTTCGCCGACGCGTTCATTGCGGCTGTCATAGAACCAGGTCACGCTGACCTGGCGGCCCTTGCCGTGGGCGGCTTCGAGCAGATCGAAGATGTCCATGACGGACTTGATGCTGCTGGTGTTCAGGTACAGCAGTTCCAATTCCAGGCTCAGCGGGGCGGAGGACCCCAGCAGGTAAGCCTCGACCCACTCGATGACCGGGCCAAACAATTCAAAGGAATTCTCGGGGTAAGAGTCGCCGCGCATCACCAGCACGCCGGTGGCGGCGTCGGCGGTGATGGCAGGCGTGGACTGCGTCCCGGGAATGTTCAACTCTTTCATCAGATACTCCGAAAATGATTCTGGAATGCGCGCGTGCGCCCTCAGATCACGACGCTCAGGCTGAAGAACGCCCGGCCCTCGCCCGCGGCGGGCGTCAGGCTGGCTTCCAGCGGAGCGCCGGCGCGGCGCGCGATGTCGATCAGCCCCAGCCCCGCGCCCGAAGCCACGCCCTGGGTGCGCGGCTTGTGCAGCTGCGCCTTGTATTCAGCCTTCAGCGCCGGCTTGTCCAGCGCGGCCAGCTCGCGAATCCGGGCGACCAGCGCATGGCCGTCCTCGGTCTTCACCAGGTTGCCCGCCGACACCACGTAGCGGCTTTCATCGCGGCGGCCGATCACCACCGTGGCCGATGCCTCGGCATCGCCATTGGCGGCGGCGTATTGGCGGATGTTCTGGATCATTTCGATATAGACCGAAAAAACGTCCATGGCCTCCGCCGGCCGTGCGTGTTCCGCGTTCAAGTAATTCTTGAGCGCGTTGCCAATTTCCTCGATCAGGCTGCGGGAGATCGGCCCGTTGAAGCACAGCAGAGTGCGGTTCTGGTTGAACCGTTCACCCAGCGCGTAGAGATCGGAGGCATTCATAGGGGGTACCGCCCGGAAAACGTTTAATCGAAACGGAAAGACAGCAGGGTGATGTCGTCACGCTGGGGACGGCCACCCTGGTACTCGGCCAGCGCTTGCGTAAATGCGGCGGCCTGTTCAGTTAACGGCTGCCGGGCGTGTCTCTTGAGCATTCCTGCAAAACGCGTGTTGCCGAACCCGAATCCGTGCTCGCCGCCCGCCTGGTCCAGGAAGCCGTCCGTCGCCAGGTAATACGTCCAGCCCGGTTCCATCTGCAAATCAATATTTTCGTAAGCGCCCGTGCGCTTGTCGCCCAATGCCCGCTTACCGCCGGGAATTTCGCGCAGCGTCTCGCCATCGCTGGCGTACAGGCTGATC
Source organism: Achromobacter sp. NPDC008082 (assembly GCF_042957345.1). Lineage (NCBI taxonomy): Bacteria > Pseudomonadati > Pseudomonadota > Betaproteobacteria > Burkholderiales > Alcaligenaceae > Achromobacter > Achromobacter sp. NPDC008082. The sequence continues at coordinate 642,432 of NZ_JBIBIB010000004.1, read as the reverse complement.
TTGGCGCCCGCGTAGCGCAGGCGCCCGGCCTGGCGGTCAATATATACCAGGCCCGCGTCGGTATTCGTGGCCAGTGCGCGGGGCAGTTGCGCATCCGCAAGCATGGCGCGGATGGCGGTGTCGGTGCGGGTCAGGATGCCGGCCGGGTCGGCGGGGCCGGCCTCGGTAATGGCCAGATCGATGGCGGCGCGCGCCAGCATCGTCATCAATGCGCCCGGCACGCCGTGGCCCGCGCAGTCCATGATGCCCAACAGGCAATTGGCGCCGTCGGAACGGAATACGTAGAAGTCGCCCCCCACCACGTCGCGCGGCTTCCACAGCACGAAGTGATGCGCACCGAGCGACTGCGTCAACTGGCGGTCCGGCAGAATGGCGCGCTGGATCAGGCTGGCGTAGTCAATCGAATCACCGATCTTCTTGTGCGCGGCGGCCATGGCTCGGTTGGCGTCTTCCAGTTCCGACGTGCGTTCGCGCACCTTGCTTTCAAGTTCGGCGGTGTGTTGGCGCACCTTATCGGCCATCACGCCAAAGGCGCGGCTCAGGTCGCCGATTTCGTCCTGGCCGCCCGGCGGCAGGCGCACGTCGTAGCTGCCATCCGCGATGGCGCGGGCCGACTGCTGCAAGCGGCGCAAGGGGCGCAGCATCAAACGTTCGATGGCAAAGCCGAAGCACAGCAGCATGGCGGCGAACAACAACACCAGGCCAATCGCGGCAGGCCACAGCCAGCCCGTGTCCAGCACGCGGGCCGCCCCCAGGTCCACCAACGTGAGCACGTGCCAGTGCAATTCTGGCATGTACGCAACCGACACCAATTGGCGCGTGCCGTCCATATTGACCCAGGCGGTCTGCACCGATTGCGGGTCGGCCTGGGCTGCGTGCATGGCGGAACGCAGTTCATCGCGGCTGGGGCCGGCGTCCAGCAGGTTGAACACCTGGCCGCGCGTGCCTGCGACGCCGCCCGCGCCCGAGTTATAGGCAATCAGCGACGCATCCATATGCGCCTGGATCGCGCCGTCTTCATCCACGATGATCGGCGTTACGCCCGGCTGGCCGCTGTTGACGAATTCGCGCAGGAAGCCGCCCACATCCAGCCCGGCGCCCGTCAGGCCCACGACCTTGTCGCCGTCGCGCACCTGGGCGTTAATCCACACCTTGGTGGTCTGGAGCTTCAGGTCGGGATTGACGTTGATGTTGTATTTGGCCGGCGACTTCAGCGTGGCGTAGAACCAGCCGTCGTCGGCCGCGCTGCGGCTCAGCGTGTAGCGCGGCGTCTCGGACAGCGGCTTGTCGTCATTGAAGTAGTAGTGGCCGGACTCGGCGCTGGCGATGAAGTACGCGCGGCCCAGCAGGTCTCGGCGGTAGCCGTCGGCTTCACGGAAGAACAATTCGCGCGCGGCCGGATCGTCCTCATTGCGCAACCAGCGCCGCGTGACTTCGCTGTCGGCCAGCCGCAAGGACAAGGCCAGCTCGCGCGACACCGGCGCCAGGATGCGTTGACGGTTCAACTGCGTGAAGTTGTCGGCGAAGGCGCGCCCGAAGTGGTCGCGGACCCCGTCCAGCACCAGCCAGCCGATCACGGCAGCGGGCGCCAAAGCGACCACGCACGCCAACAACAGCGCCATCAATGATTTTTTGCGCAAACCCCATTTCGCCATGCGAAGTCTTCCCTGACAGCTTGATATGACGTGACGTGCGTACCCACCTTGGTAGGCACGTGATGGGCCCGGCGCGACAAGTGTAGAGAACAGTGGGGGCAATTGAAACAGGTGCAAACGTCTGGATGCGTTCTAGACACCTTAAGTTTCAACGCAGCAATGTAAATGCCGATTTATTGCGATTTATATCTTGTTTTTTACGCGCCTGGCCACGCACCTTGCGGCTTTATTACTACACGCCCAGATAGCGTTCCCATAGGGCGCGGTCGGCATCCAGCGACGGGGAGTCGCCGGTCCAGACCACCTTGCCGCGTTCCAGAATGACGTGCTGATCCGCCAGGCTCAGCAACCTTTCGACATATTTGTCGATGACAAGAATGGTCTGCCCCGCTTCGCGCAGTCGCGCCAGGCAGTTCCAGATTTCTTCGCGGATCTTGGGCGCCAGGCCTTCGGTGGCCTCGTCCAGAATCAGCAGGCGCGGATTGGTGACCAGCGCCCGGCCGATGGCCAGCATCTGCTGCTCGCCGCCAGACAGTTGGTTGCCCATGTTGCGCGCACGCTCGCGCAAACGGGGGAACAGGTCGAACACGCGGTCGGGCGTCCAGGGGTCGCCGATGTCGGGGTTACGCGCGGCGACGAACGCCGTCAGGTGTTCGCGCACCGTCAGGTTGGGAAAGCACTGCCGCCCTTCCGGCACGATGGCCACGCCCAGCCGCGCGATGCGGTCAGAGCTCCAGCCGCTGATGTCGTGTCCGGCGAAATGGATCTTGCCGCCGCGCAGCGGCAACTGGCCGAACAACGTGCGCAGCAGCGTCGTCTTGCCCATGCCATTGCGGCCCAGCAAGGTCACGACCTGGCCCGCCCCTATCTGCAAGTCCACGCCAAACAGCACCTGGCTGGCGCCGTAGCCGCTTTTGGCCGATTCGATGGTGAGCATCACGCGGTCTCCTCGTCGCCCAGATAGGCTTGCCGCACTTCCGGATTGGCGCGGATTTCGTCGGGCGTGCCGGTCGCGATGACGCGGCCATACACCAGCACCGACAGGCGATCAGCCAGACGGAACACCGCCTGCATATCGTGTTCCACCAGCAGCATGGCGGCGCGGCCGCGCAGCGTTTCAATCAGTTCGGTCAGGCGCACGGTTTCGTCCGGCCCCATGCCGGCCATGGGTTCGTCCAGCAGCAGCACGCTGGGGCGGGCGGCCAGCGCCAGCGCGAATTCCACCTTGCGTTGTTCACCATGCGGCAGCGTGCCGGCCGGGCGTTCGAGCAAGCTGGCGTCGATGGCGCATTCGCGCGCCAGTTCGCGCGCCTGTTCATACAGCGCAGCTTCGGCGGCGCGCGGCTTCCAGAAACGGAAGCTCGAACCCGCGTGCGCCTGCACCGCCAGCACCAGGTTGTCCAACACGTTGGACTGCTTGAAGATATTGGTGATCTGATACGAGCGCGACAGCCCTGCCGCCACGCGCTGGTGCGCGTTCATGCTGGTGACGTCGCGCCCGGCCACGGTGAGCGTGCCGGAATCGGCCGCCAGCGTGCCGGACAGCAGATGGATCAGCGTCGACTTGCCCGCGCCGTTAGGGCCGATCAAGGCGTGGATCTCGCCCGGGTTCAAGGACAGCGACACATTGTCGGTGGCGACCAGCGCGCCGAAGCGGCGCACCAGCCCCGTCGCCTGCAAGACCGGGCTAGCCGTGGAATTGCCGTTCATGGCGGCACTGCCATGCATCACTGCGCTCATGATCCCACCTTGCCCGATGCGGCGCGGCCGCCAAACCACGGGCCGAACAACCCGACCAGACCACGCGGCGCGCCAAACACCACGCACAGCAGCAACACACCCAGCGGCAGATGCCAGTATTCCGTCCATAGACGCAGCACTTCTTCCAGGGTCAGCATCACCACCGCGCCGGCCACACCGCCCCAGCGCAAGCCGATGCCGCCCACCAGCACCATGATCAGCAGGTTGGCCGACTGCGTCCAATGCATCAGGCTGGGCGAGATGAAGAGGTTATGGTTGGCCAACAGCGCGCCGGCCAAACCCGCGGCCGCCCCACTTAACGTGAAGGCCGCGAGCTTGATGCGGTAGACCGGGTAACCCATGGACTCCATGCGCGATTCATTCTCGCGGATGCCCTGCAAGGCCGTGCCAAAGCGCGACGACACGACGCGGCTGAACACCCACATCAGCAACGCAAACAGCACCAGCACCAGGTAATAGAAGCTGACGTCATTGGCCAGATCGATGCCGGGCAGCGTGGAATAGCCCGGCAGGTTCAGCCCGTCTTCCCCGCCGTATTGGCGCAGCGAAATGAAGATGTAGAACAGCATCTGCGCAAACGCCAGCGTGATCATGATGAAGTACACGCCACGGGTGCGCAGCGAGATCGCCCCGGTGATGGCCGCCAGCACGCCCGCCAGCAGCATCGCCACCGGCCAGACGATCAGCGCGGATGTGACGCCCGACATCGCCAGAATGCCCACGGCGTAGGCGCCTGCGCCAAAGAAGGCCGCGTGCCCCAGCGCCACCATGCCGCCGTAGCCCAGAATCAAATTCAGGCTGGTCGCGGCCAGCGCGTAGATCAGCACGCGGCGCACGAATGAAATGTAGAAGTCCAGGCCCAGTGCGGGCGCCACCAGCGGGAACGCCGCCAAGGCCGCCAGCAGGACCACCGTCCAGAGTGTGGTTCTCATCATCAACCCCGCGCCGGAAACAGGCCAGAGGGCCGGAACACCAGCACAGCCGCCATCAAGACATAAATGGCGATGGCGGCAAGCGTCGGGCCGACGCTGGAGGCCACCGCCGGCGAAAAGACCTGGCGCAACAACATCGGCAGAAACGCGCGCCCCGCCGTATCCACCATGCCCACCAGCAAGGCGCCCACGAACGCGCCCCGGATCGACCCGATGCCGCCGATGACGATGCACACCAGCACCAGAATCAGAATTTCTTCACCCATGCCCACTTGCACCGAGGTGATCGGGCCTAGCAGCGCGCCCGCCACGGCGGCCAGCATGGCGCCCAGCACGAACACGCCCAGGAACAGCAACGGCACGCGCACGCCCATCAGCGTGGCCATTTGGCGGTTGGACGCGCCGGCCCGCACCAGCACGCCCGCGCGGGTACGCGTCACGAACCAGTACAGCCCTGCAGCGGCGGCCACGCCGAACACGATGATCATCAGGCGGTAAGCGGGGTACAGCAAGTCTGGCAAGAGGCGCACCGGGCCTGACAACACAGCCGGCATGTTGAGCATGACGGGCGCGGGGCCCCAGATCATCTTGACCAGATCATTGGCGATAAGAATGACGGCGTAGGTGCCCAGCACCTGAGCCAGGTGGTCGCGCAGCGCCAGGCGGCGGATAAGCGTCAGTTCCAACACCACGCCAACCAGGCCGGTGGCGACGGCCGCCACCAGAACGGCGGCGGTAAATGAACCTGTGCGCTGCATGGTTTCAGCGGCGACATACGCGCCTGCCATGTAGAGCGAGCCGTGAGCCAGATTCATGATGTCCATGATGCCGAAGACCAGGGTCAGCCCGGCCGCGATCAGAAACAACATCAACCCAAACTGCAGACCGTTCAGCAATTGCTCGACGATCAGCGTAAACGTCATGAACACTTCCCCCTGCCGCGGACCTTGCGAGCGGTACGCGTGCGATTCGAACCTGCGATGGCTGGCGGCGCGGGGCGGGTAAGTCCGGCATGGCCGGACTCCCCCACGCACGCATAGCGTCTTACCTTAGAGCTTGCACTCGCCGACGTAGACGTCCTGGTACTTGTCGAACACCTTGCCCACCAGCTTGTTGGTGATGCGGCCGTTGCCGTCCTTGTCGACGACGCGCAGGTAGTAAGCCTGGATCGGATAGTGGTTCTTGCCGTAGGTGAAGCTGCCGCGCACCGACGGGTAGTCGGCTTTCTCAAGCGCCTTGATGATGGCGTCGCGGTCAGCGGCCTTGCCGCCCGCCTGCTTGACGGCGGCATCCATGGCCATGATCACGTCGTAGGCCTGGGCGGCGTACACGGACGGGTAGCGGCCGTTGTATTCCTTGCGGAAGGCGTCAACGAAGATCTTGTTCTGCGGCACGTCCAGGTCGTGCGCCCATTGCGCCGTGTTGTACATGCCCAGCATGGGGTCGCCCACGGCCTGGATCACGTCTTCGTCAGCCGAGAAGCCCGGGCCGATCAGCTTGACGTTTTGCGACAGGCCGGCGGATACGAACTGCTTGACGAAGTTGATGCCCATGCCGCCCGGCAGGAAGATGTAGACGGCGTCCGGCTTGGCGGCGCGGATCTGGGCGATTTCCGCCGCGTAGTCGATCTGGCCCAGCTTGGTGTAGACCTCGTCGCCCGGGGCGGTCTTGTAGCCGCGCTTGAAGCCCGTCAGCGCATCTTTGCCGGCCGGGTAGTCCGGGGCCATGATGAACATTTTCTTGAAGCCACGGTCGGCTGCGACCTTGCCGGCGGCTTCGTGGAAGGCGTCATTCTGGTAGGACGTGCCGAACCAGTAGTTGTTGCACTGGGCGCCAGCGAACTGGCTGGGGCCGGGGTTGTTCGACAGGTACGGCACCTTGGCGGCGAACAGCGCGGGGCCGACGGCCAGCGCCACGTTGGAACCAATGGGGCCGGTGAAGAAATCGATCTTGTCGCGCTGGATGTAGCGCGTGACCAGCTGGCGGGCCTGATCCGGGTTGCCGCCCATGTCGGTCTGCACGAATTCGGCGGGCTGCCCGCCGAGCTTGCTGCCCAATTGCTTGATGGCCAGGTTGAACCCATCGCGGGCTTCAGCGCCCAAGGCCGAGAACGGGCCCGAGATATCGTTGGCGATGCCGACTTTGACGGCGTCGGCCATGGCCACGGCCGGAACCAGTGCGGCGGCGGCGATAAGGGAAGTGATCAAACGCATGGTGGTGTGCTCCGTGCGCGAGCCCGCGCAGAGGGTGTTCTTTTTGAGGGTGCGATTCGAAAGACTTCTATGCCCGGCCTGCCGGCGCCATTGCGCCGCCGTCAAACGCGTGCGGCAAGATATTGCTTGCCACACCACAATCCCCTTGTGCAGCATAGGGAAAACTGGCGTGGTTCATAGTTTAGGTTTAAAGTATTCTTCAAAACAAGACTAGGGTTTTTACCGAAGGGTTTTCCCTCCACCTCAACGATGACCGCGTCGGATGGGTCGCCCGGTGCAACGCACGCGACAGTACCCGACATCCCGCCGAACCTCAAGAAAACCGACGATGACTGACGCTCCCGATCTGGAATCCCGCGCCGCGCCCGATGACCACCACGCGTTGCGTCTGTGGCTGCGCATGCTCACCTGCGCCAATCTCGTCGAAAGCGAGATCCGCAGCCGGCTGCGCAATGAGTTCGATACCACGCTGCCGCGCTTTGACCTGATGGCGCAATTGCAGCGCGCGCCCAAGGGCATGAAGATGGGCGAACTATCGCGCCACATGATGGTCACCAACGGCAATATCACCGGCATCACCGACCAGCTCGAAAAAGAAGGCCTGGTCGTGCGCACCAAAGTGGAATCCGACCGCCGCAGCTCGCTGATCAAGCTCACGCCCCAGGGCAAGAAGAGCTTTGCCCGCATGGCGCGTGCGCACGAATCCTGGGTCAAGTCCATGTTCGGCGACCTGCCCGAATCCACCCGCAACGCGCTGTTCCAGGCGCTGGGCGAACTCAAGCTTCAGGTGGTGGCCACCCGGTCGGAATCGGCCAAGGGCTGACGCCTGCGAAGCGACGCCCCGGGCGCTGAAATCCGCGCCCGGTTTGGCGCATAATTGCCGCCATGATTCCGGTATCTCTTCCTGGCGGTAATTTCTATGTGCTGATGGCGGCCTCGCTGGCTTGCCTGGCCACGCTGCTGACTTGGCTGGCCGTGTTGGCCACCACCCGCAGCGCCCGGCTATGGCTGGGCGACCACCGCCGCGTCGGCACCACGCTGATGACTTTCCTGGCGCTTGTCGGCGCCATCTTTCCCTATCAGCAGTTCAGCCTGTGGTTTGCCGCCCAGCGCGACGCCCAGGCCGACGCCGACCGCAAGACGACCTTGGCGCACGCGACCCGGCTGGCGGGCGTGGACATGCCGGCTGGCACCGTGCTCAGCCTGACGCGCCCCGGCGAACTGGCGTCGTTTGACCGCGCCGTCTTCCCCGAGGCGCAGCCCGCGCCCGTCCTTGGCGTGAACGCCACGCAGCTGTTCCGCTACGCCGCCACGCCCAAGCAGCCCGAAACCCTGTCCGTCGAAATCGCCCGCGACCAGGCGCAGGAAGGCTGGCTATGCGCCCATGGCCATCGGCTTGAATTCGTGATGCAGGGCGGCCAGCCTCGCTTTTCCAGCTGCCATCTGGCGATAGGCAACACGCTGGACAAGCAGCCGGTTCCTGCCGGCACCTGGCTGAAAGTCGACGAGGCCGCGCGCGGCACGCCGCTGGATACCGGCGCCAATGCCAGTGCCATTACCAATGCCAACGCCAACGCCAGCGCCAATGCCAATGCCACCGCAAACGCTACATCGCCGCGCTGGCTGCTGCGCACCGAGGGCAGCGACGCGCTCAACCTGCACCAGATGCCGCTATTGAAAGTGGACATGCGGCTGGACGCCCAGCGCCGGATGTTGAATTTTGAAGGCTTGCTGGCGCGCGAAGCGATCCTGGGCAGCATGACCTACCCGCCCGGCACGCGCGTGCTGTCCGCGCCCCCTCGCCTGCCCGGCGCGCAGCCGGGCGACCTGCTGTTTTCCCCGTCGCGGGGCCGCACCGCGCGGCGCGAGGGCGGCGAGGAAGTCTCGGCAGGCAACTCGGTGCTGCAAGCGCCGGACGGTACCGTGCGCAGTGTGTTGAGCAACCGCGAAGCGGGCGTCCTGGACGTGGCCGCCATGCGGATGGCCCCCTGATTGCCGGTGACGGCCGCGGATGCCCCCCGCTCGCCCCCTGACCCACCCCTGCCGCAAAGCGGTGGGATAATACGAAGCTTTCCCCCACCCGCCGCCTGATTTCTGGCGGCGATTCCGTCCTGCCTACTCAAGAGACGAAGTCATGGCCGTTAATTTGCAGATCCCCTCCGAGTCCGAAATTTTTCCTGTTGCCGGCGTTGAAATCGGCGTCACCGAGGCCGGCATCCGCAAAGCCAACCGGCGTGACCTGACCGTCTTCCGTCTGGCCGAAGGCACGAGCGTGGCGGGCGTGTTCACCCGCAACCGCTTCTGCGCCGCCCCGGTGCAGGTCTGCCAGGCCCATCTGGCCGCTGGCGGCCCCATCAGCGCGCTGGTCATCAACACCGGCAACGCCAATGCCGGCACCGGCGAAGAAGGCCTGAAGAAAGCCAACGACACCTGCGACGCCCTGGGCAAACTGCTGGGCGTGCCTGCCAGCCAGATCCTGCCGTTCTCCACCGGCGTCATCCTGGAGCCGCTGCCGCTTGACCGCCTGGTCGCCGGCCTGCCGGGCGCCATCGCCAACCTGGCGGCCGACCACTGGTCCAGCGCCGCCCACGGCATCATGACGACCGACACGCTGCCGAAGATTTCGTCGGCCAAGGTGCAGATCGACGGCAAGACCGTCACCTTCACCGGCATCAGCAAGGGCGCGGGCATGATCCGCCCGAACATGGCGACGATGCTCAGCTTCCTGGCCACCGATGCCGGCATCGCCCAGCCGCTGCTGCGCAAGCTGGCTGTCGAAATCGCCGATGCGTCATTCAACCGCATCACCGTGGACGGCGACACGTCCACGAATGACTCGTTCATCATCGCCGCCACCGGCAAGTCGGGCGTGACCGTCAACAGCGAATCCGACGCCGCCTACGCCGCCGTGCGCGATGCGCTGACCGCCGCCGCGCTGGAACTGGCTACGAAGATCGTGCGCGACGCCGAAGGCGCCACCAAGTTCATGACCATCCGCGTCGAAGAAGCCGGCACCACCGAAGAAGCGCTGAAGGTGGCTTATGCCGTGGCCCATTCGCCGCTGGTCAAGACCGCCTTCTTCGCGTCCGACCCCAACCTGGGCCGCATCCTGGCCGCCGTCGGCTACGCCGGCATCGATGATCTGGACGTGTCCAACATCCGCCTGTGGCTGGATGATGTGCTGGTGGCCAAGAACGGCGGGCGCAACCCCGACTACCAGGAAGCCGATGGCCAACGCGTGATGAAGCAGGCCGAGATTTCGGTGCGCATTGCGCTGGGCCGCGGCCAGGTGTCGGACACGGTCTACACCTGCGACTTCTCGCACGAGTACGTGTCGATCAACGCCGACTACCGTTCGTAATCCGCCATGAGCGCTAGCGAATTCACCACCCTTATCCAGCGCGCCGAGCGCGTGCTGGCGCAGCTTGAAGCCTTTCTGCCGCCCGCCACGCCCGAGATCGACTGGAGCGCGCACGCGTTCCGCTGGCGCAAGCGGGGCGCGCGCGGCTGGCTGGACGCGGTGCGCCACGTGGCGCGCATCGACATGGAAGACCTTCAGCACATCGAGCGCCAGAAGGCCACCATTGACCGCAACACGGTCCAGTTCCTGGAACACAAACCGGCCAACAACGTGCTGATGACCGGCGCGCGTGGCACCGGCAAGAGTTCGCTGGTGAAGGCCATGCTGGCCGCCTACGGCGAGCGCGGCCTGCGGCTGATCGAAGTCGACAAGTCCGACCTGGGCGACCTGGCCGACATCGTCGAACTCGTCGCCGCGCGCCCCGAACGCTTCATCGTCTTCTGCGACGACCTGTCGTTTGAAGAAGGCGAACCCGGCTACAAGGCGCTGAAGTCGGTGCTGGATGGTTCGGTATCGGCCTCGGGCGACAACGTGCTGATCTACGCCACGTCCAACCGGCGCCACCTGATGCCGGAATACATGAGCGAGAACTTGCAGGCCAAGCATCAGCCCGATGGCGAAATCCATCCGGGCGAGACAGTCGAAGAGAAGATCTCGCTGTCCGAGCGCTTCGGCCTGTGGCTGTCGTTCTACCCCTTCAAGCAAGACGACTATCTGGACATCGTCTACCACTGGCTGCGCGAGCTGGGCTGCCCGGAGGCGCACATCGCGCCGTCGCGCACCGAAGCGCTGCAATGGACGATCGAACGCGGTTCGCGTTCCGGCCGCGTGGCGTATCAGTTCGCACGCGATTGGGCGGCCCGCCATGTCTGAAAAAATCGTCGACGTTGCCGCCGGCCTGATCCTGCGCCCCGATGGCATGCTGCTGCTGGGCCAACGCCCCGAAGGCAAGCCGTGGTCGGGCTGGTGGGAATTGCCGGGCGGCAAGCTGGAGCCGGGCGAGACCGTGCTGCAAGCGCTGGCGCGCGAGTTGCAGGAAGAACTGGGCATCCGCGTCACGCAATCGCGTCCGTGGGTGACCTATGTACACGTCTATCCGCACACCACCGTGCGCCTGGCGTTCTGCCATGTCACAGCGTGGGAAGGCGAACCGCAAGGGCTTGAGAACCAACGCCTGGAATGGGTCGACCCCGCCAACGCGGCGTCGGTCGGCGATCTGCTTCCCGCTACCCTGCCGCCGTTGCGCTGGCTGCAACTGCCCACCACGTATGGCATCAGCTCGATCGGTTCACGCGCAGGCGTAGCCGCGTTCCTGGGCCGGTTGGACGCGGCGCTTGCGCGGGGCGTGAAGCTCGTGCAACTGCGTGAACCGCAATGGCCCGATGGTGCCGGCGCGGCATCGCTGCATGAAGTTTTTCAGCAAGTGGTGAAGCGCTGCCACGCCGCCGGCGCGCGCGTGTTGGTCAACAGCGCGCACCCCGCCGCATGGTGGAAGGAAGCCGATGGCGTGCACCTGCGCACGGCGGATGCGGCCCGTTTGCACGCACGGCCCGAATTGCCGGCTGGCGCGCTCGTTGGCGTATCCGCGCACGACAACGCGCAAGTCGTCCACGCCCGTGAAATCGGCGCCGATTTCGCCGTGCTGGGCCCGGTGCTGGACACGCCCAGCCACCCTGGCGCCGCGACGCTCGGCTGGGAAGGCTTCGTCGAGGGTAATCGCGATGCGGGCATTCCCGTATTCGCGCTGGGCGGCCAGTCCACCACCACCGTGTCGCACGCACTACGGCACGGCGCACACGGCATTGCCGGCATCCGCGGCGTGATTTGACTTGACCTGCGGGGCCGGAAGTCTGGCAAGATGTCGGATTGGCCCCGCCGCCGGCTCCTCCGGCGCCGCTCAGGGCCTGACAGCCGGGTGTCCCGCGTGACGTGGCCCCGCCGGCTCTATCGTCATGAAGGAACATGTCATGTCCCGCCGTGCGAATACCGAGCGCCAAATCCTCAATGCCCTTGAAGCCCAGATCCTGGAAACAGGCATGGGCGGAGTCGGCATCAACGCCATCGCCAAGCGCGCAGGCATCAGCAAAGAACTCATCTACCGTTATTTTGACGGCATGCCCGGCCTGATGCTGGCGTGGATGAAAGAGCAAGATTTCTGGACTCGCAACCCGGGCTTGTTGGCCGCGGATGAATCCAGCCAGCGCACGCCGGCCGATCTGATTCTGACGATGCTGCGCGCGCAGATCGAAACGCTGTCGGGCAATGAAACCCTGCGCGAAGTGCGGCGCTGGGAACTGATCGAACAGAACGACGTCACCGCCACGCTTGCCGAACGCCGCGAAAATGCCGCACGCGGCTTCATCGAGCGCGTTGACGAACTTGCGCCTGACGTAGATGTGCCCGCCGTGGTGGGCGTGATGTTGGCCGGGGTGGTGTATCTGACATTGCGCGCCAAAACCGCCACGCATTTTCTGGGCTTGCCGCTGAACCAGCCCGAAGGCTGGGCGCGCATCGACAAAGCGCTGGAATACCTGGTGGCGCACAGTTTCCCGGATGCGCTCAATGCCGAAGCGTTATCGGCATTGGAAGCGCAGCGCCAAAGCAGCGCGGCATCCGGCGAGCCCGTCGTGTGACCGGCTGCGCGTTCAGTTCACGGGGGTTGTCGTCGAGGCGGGAGCAGGCGCCGCCTCGGCTTGCTGCACTGCCGGCAGGCCATTCCAACCCCCGCCTAACGCCACAATCAAATTCACGCTGGCGATCAGCCGCGTGCCCAACAGGCTCAACGCGTTGCGCTCGCTGTTCAACGCAGTGGCATCCACCACCGCCACACTCAGATAATCCACCAGCCCGGCCTTGTACTGGTTCTGGATCAAGCGCAACGATTCGCGCGCGGACTCCAGCGCGCGGCGCTGCACGACCTGTTCGTTTTCCATGACCCGCAGCTGGATCAGATAGTCTTCGACTTCACGCAAGCCCACCAACGCGGCTTGGCGGTAGGCGGCGGCTTGCGCGTCATACGACGCGCGTGCCTGTTCGACTTGCGCCGCGCGCGCGCCGCCGTCAAAGATCGTCATCGCCAACGCAGGCCCCAGGGACCAGAAGCGCGCGGGCGCGGTCAGCAGCTCGGCGAACTGGCCGTTGCGAAAACCGCCATCGGCCGACAAGGTCAGCGACGGGAACCACGCGGCCTCGGCCACGCCGATCTGCGCATTGGCCGCCGCCGCACGGCGTTCAGCCGCCGCCACATCGGGACGGCGCTCCAGCAGTTCAGACGGCAGGCCCACCGGAATCTGCGGCAGTTGCAGCGTGAAGACGGCGGGCGGCAGGCTGAAGTGCGACGGCGCCTGCCCCATCAGCACCGCAATCGCGTGCTCGTACTGGCCACGCTGCCAGTCCAGGTCGATGGATTGGGCGCGCGTGCTTTCCACTTGCGTGCGCGCCACGGCCACATCAGCCTGGCCCGCGACGCCGACGGCGTAGCGGTTCTGCGTCAGCTGCAATGACTTTTCGTACGCCGCCACCGTGGCGTCCAGCAAGCGTTTCTGTTCATCCAGCACGCGCAGTTGCAGATAGGTCTGCACCAGCGCCGCCTGCGCGCTCAAGCGCGTGGCGGCCAGGTCGGCCAGGCTTGCCGACGCGCTGGCCTCCGACGATTCGGTGCTGCGCCGCACGCGGCCCCATACGTCCAATTCCCAACTGACGCTGCCGGTCACGGTGTACTGGTTCGACACGTTGCTGCCGTTGGACACCGACGACGACCCGTTGCCATTGCCGCTGCCCGCACGCGACATGCCAGCGCTTGCGCCCACCGTGGGGTAGAAGCCGGCACGCGCGGCGCGCACCAAACCCAGCGCCTGACGGTAATTTGCTTCGGCTTGGGCGATGGTTTGGTTTGACGTGTTCAAGCGATCGACCAGCCCATTCAACGTGGCATCGTCATAGACGAGCCACCAGGCGCCGCGGTCTGCATCGTCGCGCGGTTGCGCGCGCTTCCAGCCTTCCACCTGATCCTGGCCCTGCGCTTCTTTATAGGACGCGCCCACATCGAGCTCGGGGCGTTGGTAGTCGGGGCCAACCGCGCAGGCGCCCAACAGCGCGCACAGCGCGATCGTGGCGGCGCTGCGGGGAAAGAAGGCGTGCAAAGGCGTGATGCGGATCATGTGTGTTCTATGGAATCAGGGGCGGCGTTCCGTGTGCCGCGCCCGCGCGCGGCCCAGAGACGAAAACGGTCCAGGTAGAGATAGACCACAGGCGTGGTGTACAGCGTGAGGATCTGGCTTAGCACCAGGCCGCCCACGATGGTAATGCCCAGCGGCTGGCGCATTTCAACGCCCGCGCCGGTGGCGATCACCAGCGGCAGCGCGCCGAAAATAGCGGCCATGGTCGTCATCATGATGGGGCGAAAACGCGTCAGGCACGCCTGGAAGATGGCGTCGCGCGGAGCCATGCCCTGGTTGCGCTCGGCGTCCAGCGCAAAGTCCACCATCATGATGGCGTTCTTCTTCACGATGCCGATCAGCAGAAACACCCCGATCAGCGCAATCAGCGTGAAGTCGTAGCGCACCAGCAGCAGCGCCAGCAGCGCGCCCAAACCGGCAGATGGCAACGTCGACAGAATCGTCAGCGGATGCACAAAGCTTTCGTACAGGATGCCCAGCACGATATACATCGTGACCAACGCCGCCAGAATCAGCCAGGGCTGCTGCGCCAAGGTCTGCTGTAACGCGGCGGCGGTGCCTTGAAAGCCCGCCTGAATCTGATCCGACGGCAAGCCGATGCGCGCGACCGCGGCATCGATCGCGGCGGTAGCCTGCCCCAGCGACACGCCGGGCGCCAGGCTGAACGACACGGTATCGGCCACGAACAAGCCCTGGTGCTGCACGCTGAGCGGCGCGTTGCCGTTTTCAAGCGTGGCGAAAGACAGCAAAGGCACGCGCGCGCCTGTCGACGTAATCACCTCAACCTGCTTCAGCGATTCAATATCTTCGGCGAACTTCGGCGCCAGCCCCAGCACCACGTGGTACTGGTTCAGCGGGCCGTACATCACCGACACCTGACGCTGGCTGAACGAGTTGTTCAGCACCGTCGAAATCGTGGACATGCTGACGCCTAAGCGCGTCGCGGCCTCGCGGTCGATGACCAGATTGATCTGGCGGCCCTTGTCCTCGACGTCGGTATCCACGTCGGTGATCTCGGGTATCTTGGCCATGGCCTGCTGCACCTTCGGCATCCACGTGCGCAGCAATTGCAGGTCGCCCGACATCAGCGTGTAGTCATACGAGCCCTGGCTTTGCCGCCCGCCGATGCGGATGTCTTGCTGCGACACCAGGAACATGCGCGCCCCCGGCATGTTTTGCAGCTTGCCGCGCAGGCGGTTGATGACGACATCGGCCGACACCTTGCGTTCTTCCAGCGGCTTTAGCTGAATCTGCATGAAGCTGCTGTTGCTGCCGCCCCGCCCGCCCGCGTACCCCGTCATGCTCTGCACCGCCGGGTCGGCCAGCACGATCTTGCGCAAGGCGTTGAGCTTCGGCACCGTGGCCTGGAACGACGTGCCTTGATCCACGCGGAAAAAGCCCAGCAACTGGCCCGTGTCCTGCTGCGGGAAGAAGCCCTTGGGCACCACCATGTACAGGTAAACATTCAAGCCCACCGCCACGGCCAGAATCACCATCATCAACCGGCCGTGCGCCAGCGCCCAGCGCAGGCTGCGGCGGTAGCCATCCAGCATGGCTTCGAAGCCGCGTTCGGACAAGCGCGCCAGCCGGCCGGGCGGCTTCTGCTCTTTGGGTTCGGGCCGCAGCAAACGCGCGCACATCATCGGCGTCAAGGTCAGCGACACAACCAACGACACCATGATGGCGGCCGACAAGGTCACGGCGAATTCGCGGAACAAGCGCCCCACGACGCCGCCCATCAACAGGATGGGAATGAACACCGCCACCAGCGACAAGCTCATCGACAGCACCGTGAAGCCCACTTCACGCGAGCCGCGCAATGCCGCGCGCATCGGCGACATGCCGTTCTCGACGTGCCGCATGATGTTCTCAAGCACCACGATGGCGTCGTCCACCACAAAGCCCGTGGCCACGATCAGCGCCATCAGCGAGATCGTGTTCAGCGTGAAGCCGCACAGGTACATGATGCAGAACGTGCCAATCAGCGACACCGGCACCGCCACGCTGGGAATGATGGCCGCCCGCCACCGCCGCAGAAACAGCAGCACCACCAGCACCACCAGCCCCACGGCGATGATCAGCGTGAGCTCGGCCTCGTGCAGCGACGCCCGGATGCTGGGCGTGCGGTCTTGCGCCACCGTCATGTTCACGTCCGCCGGCATCAGCGCTTGCAGCACGGGCAACTGCGCGCGCACGGCATCCACGGCTTCGATGATGTTGGCGTCGGCCTGCCGGCGCACGATCATCAGAATGGCGTTGCGGTCGTTGTAGAAGCCGGTCTGGTACAGGTCTTCAACCGAGTCTTCCACCGTGGCCACGTCCGACACGCGCACGGGCGCGCCGTCGTTCCACGCCACAATCAGTGGCCGGTATTGCTCGGCGCGGCTCAACTGGTCGCTGACCATGATCTGCCAGTGATAGCGGTCGTTTTCCAGCACGCCCTTGGGCCGGTTCGCGTTGGCGTTGGCCAGCGTGGCGCGCAGTTGGTCCAGCGACACACCACGGTTGGCCAGCGCCCCCGGCAGCACGGTCACGCGCACCGCTGGCAGCGAGCTGCCGCCCACGGTGACTTCGCCCACCCCATCCACCTGCGCCAGCTTCTGCGCGACGATGGTGGACGCGATGTCGTACAGCTGGCCCTGGCTGAGCGTGTCAGACGTCAGCGCCAGCGTCATGATGGGCGCGTCAGACGGGTTGGACTTGTGATACGTGGGGTTGCTGCGCAGGCCGCTGGGCAACAGCGAGCGCGCCGCGTTGATGGCGGCCTGCACGTCGCGCGCCGCACCGTTGATGTCGCGCGACAAATCGAATTGCAGCGTGACTCGGGTGGACCCCTGCGAGCTGCTGGACGTCATTTCCGTCACGCCCGCAATGCTGCCCAACGACCGCTCAAGCGGCGTGGCCACACTGGATGCCATCGTTTCCGGGCTGGCGCCCGGCAGGCTGGCCGACACCGAGATCGTGGGAATGTCCACCTGCGGCAGCGGCGCCACCGGCAACAGGAAAAACGCCAGCATTCCCGCCATCACAACCGCCACGCTCAGCAGCGTGGTCGCCACTGGCCGGACGATGAAGGGCGCCGACAGGATCATGACGCGTCCCCGGCGGCCGGCTCGCGCACGCCACGCCAGCGGCGCGACATGCGGTCGAACATCAGATAGATGACCGGCGTGGTGAACAGCGTGAGCACCTGGCTGAGCAGCAGGCCGCCCACCATCACCAGGCCCAGCGGCTGGCGCAGCTCAGCGCCCGTGCCGGTGGACAGCATCAGCGGCAAGGCGCCGAACAGCGCGGCCAGCGTCGTCATCAGAATCGGGCGGAAACGCAGCAGCGCCGCTTCGTGGATGGCCGCGCGCGGGCTCAAGCCCCGCTTGCGTTCGGCGTCCAGCGCGAAGTCGATCATCATGATGGCGTTTTTCTTCACGATGCCAATCAGCAGAATGATCCCGATGATGCCGATCATGTCGAGCTCGGTCCCGCTGATCAACAGCGCCAGCAACGCGCCCACGCCGGCCGACGGCAAGGTCGACAGGATCGTGATCGGGTGGATATAGCTTTCGTACAGCACGCCCAGCACGATGTACATCGTGACCACCGCCGCCAGGATCAGCCACAACGTGCTGGTCAGCGAATTCTGGAACGCCAGCGCCGCGCCCTGGAAACGCGTTTCCACGCCGGCAGGCATGCCGATTTCGGCTTCCGCCGCGGTGATGGCCTCAACCGCATTCGACAAGGACGCGCCCGGCGCCAGGTTGAACGACACCGTCACCATCGGGAATTGGTCCAGCCGGTTCACCGCCAGCACGGTGCGGCCTTCGCTGATGTGCGCCACCGACGACAACGGCACTTGCCCGCCCGATGACGTCGGCACATGGATCTGGCCGAGCGACGACGGGTTCATCTGAAACTGCGGCTGCACTTCCAGCACCACGCGGTACTGGTTGGACTGCGTAAAGATGGTGGAGATCAGCCGCTGGCCGAAGGCGTCGTACAGCGCCTCGTCGATCACCGCGGCCGTGATGCCCAGGCGGGACGCGGCATCGCGATCAATCTCAACCCAGGTCTGCAAGCCGTCGTCTTGCAGGTCGTCGGTAACGTCCTTCAAACCCGGCACCTGGCGCAACCGGTCCACCAGCTTGGGCGTCCATTCGCTCAGCACTTTCAGGTCGGGGTTGGACAGCGTCATCTGGTATTGCGTGCGGCTGACGCGGTCTTCAATCGTCAAGTCCTGCACGGGCTGCATGTAGACGGTCAGCCCGTCTTGCTTGGCCAGCGATTCCTGCAAGCGCGCCATCACCGCGCGCAAGTTGCCGCTGCGTTCGGCTTGAGGCTTCAGCGAAATCTGCATGCGGCCGGCGCTAAGCGTGGCGTTGCTGCCATCCACCCCGATGAACGAGGACACGGCCTGCACGTCTGGGTCTTCCAGCACCAATCGCGCGGCGGCCTGCTGGCGTTCGGCCATGGCGGGGAACGAGATGGACTGCGGCGCCTGGGTAATGGCCTGGATCAGGCCGGTGTCCTGCTGCGGAAAGAAGCCTTTGGGCACGACCATATACAGCACCACCGTCAACGCGAACGTGCCCAACGCCACCAGCAGCGTCAGCGGCTGATGGCGCAGCACGACTTGCAGCATGCGGTCATAGCCGGCGATGACGCGGTCGATGAACTTGCCCGTGGCCGTGTGAAAGCGGCCGTGCTTCTGTTCCGATTCGGCGCGCAGCAAACGCGCGCACATCATGGGCGTGAGCGTCAGCGATACGACCAGCGAAATCAGGATCGACACCGCCAGCGTAATGGCAAATTCGCGGAACAAGCGGCCCACCACTTCCGTCATGAAGAGCAGCGGAATCAACACGGCAATCAGCGAGAACGTCAGAGAAATCAGCGTGAAGCCGATCTGGGACGCGCCTTTCAGCGCGGCCTGCAACGGCGTTTCGCCCTCTTCGATGTGGCGGGCGATGTTCTCGATCATGACGATGGCGTCGTCCACGACGAAGCCGGTGGCGATCGTCAGCGCCATCAGCGTCAGGTTGTTGATCGAGAAACCCGCCAAATACATGATGCCGAACGTGCCCACCAGCGACAGCGGCACCACCACACTGGGGATCAGCGTGGCGGTCAGGCTGCGCAGGAACACAAACGTCACCATGACCACCAGCGCCACGGCCAGCAGCATTTCGAACTTCACGTCTTCGACCGAATCGCGAATGGTCTGCGTGCGGTCAGACACCACGGTCACGTCCAGCGTGGCCGGCAGGGCCGCGCGCAGCTGCGGCAACAGCGTCTGGATGCGGTTGACCACGTCAATGACGTTGGCGCCCGGCTGGCGCTGGATGTTCAGCAGGATGGCGGGCTTGTCGCCCGCCCACGCCGCCTGGCGCGTGTCTTCGGCCCCTTCAACCGCGCGCGCCACGTCAGACAAGCGCAGCGGCGCGTTGTTCTTGTAGGCGATGATCAGGTCGTTGTAGTCGGTGGGCGACTTCAGCTGATCATTGGCGTTGATGGTGGTGGAGCGCTGCGGGCCGTCAAGATTGCCCTTGGGCTGGTTGACGTTGGCGCCCACGATGGCGGTGCGCAGGTCGGACAAGGCCAGCCCGTTGGCCGCCAGCGCTTGCGGATTCACCTGCACGCGCACGGCGGGGCGCTGCCCGCCCGCCACGCTTACCAAGCCCACGCCCGGAATCTGCGACAACTTCTGCGCCACCCGCGTATCGACCAGATCGCGCACCTGCGGCAAGGGCATGGTGGGCGAGGTGATGGCCAGCGTCAGCACGGCCGCATCCGCCGGGTTCACCTTGTTGTAGGTGGGCGGCACGGGCAGGTCGCTGGGCAGCAGGTTCGACGCCGCGTTGATGGCGGCCTGCACCTGCTGCTCGGCCACATCCAGCGGCAGCGTCAGGTTGAACTGCATCGTGATGACCGACGCGCCACCCGAACTGGTGGACGACATCTGGTTCAGGCCCGGCATCTGCCCGAACTGGCGTTCAAGCGGCGAGGTGACCAGCGAGGTCATGACGTCGGGGCTCGCGCCCGGATACAGCGTCACGACTTGAATCGTCGGGTAGTCCACCTCGGGCAGCGCCGATACCGGCAGCATCCGGTACGCGATGAAGCCAGCGATCAGAATAGCCACCATCGCAAGGGTGGTGGCCACGGGGCGGAGGATGAACAGACGCGACGGGCTCACGATGGTCTCGGCTTACTTGGTGGCGGGCGTGGTGCCGGCCGGCGCCCCCGCGCCCAGCGTCTTGTCACGCGTGGCGGGTATGACTTCGGCTCCGCCCACGATTTCCACCTTGGCGCCTGCGCGCAGGCGGTCGGTGCCTTCGGTGACGACCCGGTCGCCCGGCTGCAAGCCTTCGTTCACGGCCACCATGCCGTTGTTGATGGCGCCCAGCTTCACCTGCCGCACCACGATCGTGTTGTCAGGCTGCACCAGGAAGACGAACGCGCCGGCCGAGCCCTGCTGGATGGCGGCGGTGGGAATGGCGGTGACGTCTTTGCGCGTCAGCACATGCAGGCGCACGTTGACGAATTGATTCGGAAAGAGCGCGTCGTCGGCGTTGTCGAACTTGGCCTTGAGCTTTAACGTGCCCGTCGTGACGTCGATCTGGTTGTCCAGCGTTTCAAGCACGCCGGTCGCGATGCGGCGGGTGTCGGCGCGGTCATAGGCGTCAACCTTCAGCGTCTGGCCGGCCGCGATCTCGCCGCGCACTTCAGGCAACTGGGTTTCGGGCAGCGTGAACACAACCGAAATCGGCTGCGTCTGCGTGATCACGACCAGGCCATTGGTGTCGGCGCTAGACACAAGGTTGCCACGGTCCACCTGGCGCAGGCCCAGCCGGCCGCTGATCGGCGCGGTGATGCGGGCGTAATCCAGTTGCAGCTTGGCGTTGTCCACGTTGGCCTGATCGCTCTTGACGGTGCCTTCGTACTGGCGCACCAGCGCGGCTTGCGTATCGACCTGCTGCTTGGCAATGGAGTCCTGCTTGAACAGAGCCTGGTAGCGTTGCAGGTCGCGGCGCGCGTTTTCCAGCTGCGCCAAATTCTGCATCTGCGTGCCGCGCGCCTGATCCAGCGCCACTTGGAACGCGCGCGGGTCGACTTGGGCGAGCAGATCGCCGGCTTTGACTTGCTGGCCTTCCTGGAACGCCACGTCGACCAATTCGCCGCTGACGCGGCTGCGCACGGTCACGGTGTTATAGGCGGTGACGGTGCCTAGCGACTTCAGGTAGATGTCGATGTCTTGTTTGGCGGCGGTGGCCACCCGTACCGGCACGGGCAGATTGGCCATGGCAGCCATGGGAGGCCGCCCGCCTGCAGCGCGCCCGCCCGGGCCGGCCGGGCCGCCTTGCTTGGCCGAGGGCCGCAGCACCAGCCAGGCAATGCCCGCCACAACAAGCAGCAACACCACGCACACGACGATACGGCGGCGGGTCCAGCGGGAGGGCGGGGAAACAGGACGACTTTCGGACATGGAACGGTTCCGGGCACTGACGGAGGAAAGCCGTATTGTCTACTAGTCGGTCGGGATTTCTACCATCGCGAGGCCGAGTTGAAACTGGCCGCAACAGGAATCGGTCTCAAGAACGGGGGGGATAAGCGCCGGGACCCGCCCTAGGAACTACACAGCGTCATTTGAAACGCCACGTCACGCGCGACTTGCTGGGGTTTGAATTCGCCGTCTTGCGTGGAAAAACGTATCCAGATCATGTACTTATTGGCGCTGATCTCGGGAAATACCCCTTCGGTGGGGTCCACCCACACCCGCAGCAGCTGGAATTGCTTGCCGCCCAGCATCTGCTGGTAGGCGCCCTGCTCGGCGACGATATCGGTCTTGCGGCCGGACTCGCGCAGCAGACGCAAGGCCAGGGTCAGGCCGTCGTAGAGGGCGGTGAAGGGCGAGAGCCAGGCCTGCAAGTCCGCGCAGCGGGCGGCTTCGGATTTGTTCTGCCAGGCGAAATAGGAAGGCATGTCCACTTGCGTGGCGCTGCCCGGCACCGACAGGCGGCCGCGCAGGCTGGTCAGCCATTCGTTTTCGCGCAGCGACTGGCCGGTCTTGCCGGGTGCGGCCAACGCGCTGGCCACTTTTTCCAGTTCGCGCAACATGGCTTCCAGCGCGTCTTGCGCCACGCCGGGGTGGTCGCGCAACCCAACAAGCGCCATGCGCTGGCGCTCAAGGTCTTGCAGCACCGCGCCTTTGACGTCGGTGCGTTCGCACGCGTCGAGCAGATCGAACAGGGATGTGACGGCAACCTGATGTTGGCGTGAGTCTCCCTCGCGAGCAAAGAAGAACAACCTGTCGAACAGGTATTCCAATCGCAGATAAGCGCGGATGCGCTCATTGAAGGGATATTCGTAAACGATCACGCTATTTGACAGGCCCATCAGTGGTCGGCCAAGCGGCCGAGAGATTCAGGGGTGCCGGCCAAGCTTGTCGCTTACCGGCCCGTGGTGGTCGCCAGCAACAGCCAGCGGTCATGCAAGGTCTTCGCCTGCGCGCGTAATTGCTCTGGAGTCGTTGCGCCGTCGTTCGTGATGACGTCGTCCGCAGCCTCCAGGCGGCTTGCCCGCGCAGCCTGTGCCGCCATAATACGCCTGATGGCTGGCTCCGTCAGCCCGCTGCGCGACTGCACGCGCGCGACCTGTGTGTCGGGGTCGCAGTCCACTACGCAGATGCGATCCACACGCTTGCGCCAACGCGGCAAGGACTCCACCAAAAGCGGCACAACAAACACCAGATACGATCCGGTTGCGGCGGCTGCCTGACTCTTGGTTTCTTCGGTAATGGCAGGATGCAAAACCGCTTCCAAACGCAACCGGACTTGCGGGTCAGCGAACGCGCGTTCACGCATCCAATCGCGGTTCAAGGCGCCATCGGGCGTCAAGGCATCGGGGCCGAACTCGCGTTCAATCGCGGGCATGGCCGCGCCGCCCGCAGCGGTCAAGGTCCGCGCGATTTCGTCGGTGTCGACCAGCGTTGCGCCCCATTCGCCCAGCATGTCCGCCACGCGGGACTTGCCCGAGCCGATGCCGCCTGTCAGACCAATCTTGAACATGCCATTCATTCCTTTCTTGCCATCCATTGTGGCCAGCTGTTGTGGCCAGCCGTCGTGGCCAGCCGCTCTGGCTGCCCGTTCTTGGCGATGCCGCGCTTACTTGGCGCATGATCTAGCGCATGAACTAGCCCATGAACTAGTGCATGACCTAGCGCATGAATTGCCATATGCCTTGGTCACCGCCCAGCAGCAGCATCACGATACCGGCCAACGCCAGATAAGGCCCGAACGGTAAAGGCTGCCCCCGGCTGGCGCGGCCGCTTAACGTCAAGGCGCCGCCGATCACCACGCCCACCAGCGATGCGGCCAACAACAACATGGGCAGGGACTCGACGCCAAACCATGCGCCCAGCGCCGCCAGCAGTTTGAAGTCGCCATAGCCCATGCCCTCGCGCCCGGTCAGCAGACGGAACAGATGGAAGATAACCCACAAGAAAACGTATCCCGCCACCGCACCGATGACGGCCAACGGCAGCGTGGTGAACGTATCGAACAGATTGACCAGCAGGCCCGCCCACACCAGCGGCTGCGTCAGCACATCGGGCAACAGCGTGGTTTCGAAATCGATCCATGCCAGCGCCACCAGCATCGCCGACAAGCCCATGGCGAACAGCGCGATAGGCGTTGCGCCGTAGCGCCATGCACAGGCGGCGAACAAGATGCCGGTTAGCAGTTCGATGGCGGGATACCGCAAGCTGATCGCCACCCCGCAAGCCGCGCATCGGCCGCGCAGCATCAACCAGCCCACAAGCGGAAGCCTTCTCCAGCCGGTAATGGGCGCTTGGCAGGCGGGGCAATGCGACGCCGGGCGAAATAGACCATCGGGGCTGTCGGGCCGCGCCTTGCCCACCGCGTCCAGGCATTGCGCTTGCCACTCGCGTTCCATCATGCGAGGCAAGCGGTACGTCAGCACAGTCAGCCAATTGCCCACGGCCAGCCCTGCCAGCGCCGCGATGCCAATGAAAAGCCACAAGGGCATGTCGAAGACCTGATGCACGATGCTCATGCTCCGGCCGAACGGGCGCAAGCACGCGGCTCAACCCTTGGGCTGATGACCAAAAGGCAGGCGGCCAGACCACGGCCGTGTCGTAAATTGTGCATAAAGTGCTGACAACACCCAAGAGTGGCTAAGGGAACGTATCGAATCTTCGCATAAGTGCGTAAAATCGGAGACAGACTCAATTCACGGATAAGCTGCCATGACCGCCCGCGTCGATATCGTCACCCGATCCCGCAAACTCAGCGTCATGGGGCTGCTGCTGGCAGGTACCGTCTTAGGCGCCGCAGGTTGCGCCCAGCAGAAAAGCGAAGGGTATTACGACCCGCCCACCGAAAGCACGGTGACCGATGCCCAGTACCAAGGTGCGGGCGCCGGCTACCGTAGCGTCATTCGCGCGCCGTCGCAGGTGCAGATTGCCCTGAAGCCCGATGCGCGCAAGCCGCAAAACCAATCTGGACAAGCCGCCACCGGGGGCCAGACCACCGAAGACGGCCAAGCCGTGCCAGAAGGCGCGGACCATTCCAGCGCGAATGCTTCCCCCGCCCCGGCGCCTGCCGCAGCCCCCAATGCCGTCGCGCACAGCCTGGTGCCGCAACCGCAAACGTACATGGGCACGCTGCCGTGTTTCTCGCCAGCCATGCAATGCACGGCGCAGCGGGTCACGCTGACCCTGGCGCCCAATGGCCGCTGGCGCGGCCGCACGGCCTATCTGGAAAATGACCCCAACAAGGGCCCCGCCGTTACCGAGCAAGGCTGCTGGGACGCCACCGACGAGCGCCCGCCGCGCGTCATCCTGATGGACGGCAAGGGCAATGCCCGCGCTGAATTCCTGGTGGCCGCCAACAACGTGCTGCGCGTGCGTTCCATCGCCGGCCAGACGCCGAACCTGAACTACAACCTGACCCGTCAGCCGGACCTTGACCCGATTGACGAATTGGCCAAGGCCCAAGCGCCCCAGTGCCCTTGATGGCTTGACGGCCCGCCGCCAGCGATCTGGCAGCGAGGCTGAATCAGCGCCAGCCGGAACCAATATCCGCCGGGCCCGCCGAACTCCCTGTTCGGCGGGCCCGATTCTTTTGGTGCGTACACATTCAGGGATCATGGTTCTGGTCTCCTGATTCAGCGGGGTACGCGCCATATTCCGCCGACGGTTCGTGCAGCGCATGGCGGGCCATCGCCACGGGTTCGACCGGGAGCGCAGCAGGAGCAGCGGCAGCCGCAGCTCCGACTCCATCCGCCACATTGCCACCCGCGGCGTCCAATTCCACCGCATTCAGGATGGGTGATGACCCCGATCGCCCGTGGGCGCACAGCCGGCAAGCCAGTTGCATGGCGTTGCGGGCGTCGAGCTTGGCGAATATGCGGGCGCGGTGGGCTTCAGCGGTGCGCAGCGAAATACCCAGGTCGATGGCGATGACCTTGTTGGGCCGGCCTGCCGCGACCAGGCCGACGATTTCTCTTTCGCGAGGCGTCAGCGCGGACAGAACCGATTCAAGATCGTGACGGGGAACTTGCATGGGCGACTCATTTTTGCAATGTAGGATTACAAGAAGTCTGCCCGCGCCCCTAAAACGGCGGAAGCTAGCAATTCTGTCAGGGTCGGGCCGCCGCAGTGGCCGCAAGCCCCGCGCGCGCCCCGCCCTGCACCAGCTATCAGGCCGTGTAGACCAGTTCCAGATTGTCGATCAAGCGCGTGGCGCCCAGCTTTGCAGCCGCCAGCACCACCACGGGTTCGCCGGCTTGCAAGTCGGCGGCCTCGGGGCGTTTCAGGTCACGTTGACGGCGCAGCGCCACGTAGTCCACCTTCCAGCCGCGCTGGGTCAGCTGTGCAGCGGCGTCGCGTTCCAGGGCCAGCGCGTCGCGCTCGCCTTGCGCCAACCGATGGCCGATGTTTTGCAGCGCGGCATACAGCGCCGGCGCCTCGGCGCGTTCGCCGTCGGTCAGATAGCGGTTGCGCGACGACAGCGCCAGGCCGTCATCGGCGCGCACGGTCTCGTGCGCCAGCACTTCCACGGGCAGCTGGAACTGGCGGCACATGTTGCGCACCACCATCAGCTGCTGATAGTCCTTCTTGCCGAACACGGCCACGCGCGGCTGCACACAAGAGAACAGCTTCAACACCACCGTGCTGACGCCTTCGAAGAAACCGGGGCGGAACTCGCCTTCCAGGATGTCGCCCAGATCGTCAGGCGGCTGGACGCGGAAGTTCTGCGGTTCGGGATACATCTCGCGCTCGTTCGGCGCGAACAGCACGTAAACGTCGCGCGCCTGCTCCAGCTTTTCGATGTCGGCCGCCAGCGTGCGCGGGTACTGGTCGAAGTCTTCGTTGGGCCCGAATTGCAGGCGGTTCACGAAGATGCTGGCCACCACGGGGTCGCCGTGCTGGCGCGCCAGCTTCATCAGTGACAGGTGGCCTTCGTGCAGGTTGCCCATCGTAGGCACGAACGACACGCGGTTCTGTCCGCGCAGGTGATCGCGCAATTCCTGGATGGTGTGTACGACTTTCAAGGGGACTCTCCGGGGTTGGGGGCAGCCCGGTCAGGATCAGGCCGCGACCGCCGCCACGCTGGTATAGGCCAGGCGCACGTAGATGGGCGCATAGGGCTCGGCCTGCGTGATCTCAAGCAGGGATTCACGGGCCAGCTCCAGCATGGCGATGAAATGCACAACGACGACCGCCGCGGGCGCGCCTTCGCGGACGCGCTCCATGAACAGGTCGCCGAATTCCATGAAGCGCACATCGTTCAGGCGCCGCAGGATATGCGTCATGTGATCGCGCACGGACAGCTGTTCGCGCGTGATGTGGTGATGCTGGTTCAGCTTGGCCCGCTTCATGATGTCGGCCCACGCCTGGCGCAGGTCGTCCACGCTGACTTCGGGCATCATGCGCTCAACGCTGAGATCGGCCACCGCCTGGCTGCTGACGAAGTCGCGGCCCAGCTGCGGCAGCTTGTCCAGCTTCTGGGCGGCCAGCTTCATCTGTTCGTATTCGAGCAGGCGGCGCACCAGTTCAGCGCGGGGATCTTCGGGCTCTTCGCCGGTGTCGGTCTTTTTCACCGGCAGCAGCATGCGCGATTTGATCTCGATCAGCATGGCGGCCATCAGCAGATATTCGGCCGCCAGCTCCAGATTGGTGATGCGGATCTGGTCCACATAAGACAGGTACTGCCGCGTGACATCCGCCATCGGGATGTCCAGAACGTTGAAGTTCTGCTTGCGGATCAGGTACAGCAGCAGGTCCAGCGGCCCTTCAAACGCCTCGAGGAAGATTTCCAGCGCGTCCGGCGGAATGTAAAGATCCGTCGGCATCTGGAACAGCGGCTCGCCGTACAGGCGCGCGAACGCCACGCTATCGACGGTGTCAGGCGTGCTGTCCACAGGCGGCGCCACCAGCTTGGCTAACGCCTCGCCAGGAACTGAAGGGTTTTGGGACATGTCTGCCGCAATGCGATCAGTCTGCCGAATACACGTAGGGCTTTTGCGGCACGCGGGCGGCGCGGAAGCCTTCCAGCAGCTCCGGATCTTGCGGTTTATCCCAAAGACGGGCGCGGCCTTCGCGCTGGCGTTCTTCCGTGCCAGGGTGCGACTGCTTGAAGTCTTTCAGGAAAAGGGTGATCTCGGATTCGTAGTTGGTCGCCATGGCACCAATTTCAGTAGGTTGCAGATCTGAGGAGTTTACTTCACGCGGGGCCAATCCCCCGGCGTTACAATCGTCAGGCATCCAACGCCCCCTCCCGCCATGTCAGCCGAATCCGCAGCAGCCGCCAATCCCGCTCCGCCCTCAACTCCGGACGCGGTGCGTGCGGCTCGAATGATCCCCTTTATTGTGGGCTGTGCGCTGTTCATGCAGATGCTGGACGCCACCGTCGTGGCTACCGCCCTGCCGGCCATGGCCCGCGCGCTGGGGTCCACCCCCGTGCGGCTGAATGTGGCCATTACGTCCTACCTGTTATCAGTGGCCGTTTTCGTGCCGGTCAGCGGCTGGGCGGCCGACCGCTACGGCGCCCGCCGGGTGTTCGTGGCCGCGATCGGCCTGTTCACGCTCAGCTCGGTCGCCTGCGCCATCTCACAAGACCTGCCCCAGCTTGTCGTCGCCCGGGTCATCCAGGGGATGGCGGGCGCGATGATGGTGCCGGTGGGACGCATCATTCTGCTGCGCACGGTGCCCAAGCAGGACTTGCTCAAAGCCATGTCGTTTTTGTCCATCCCGGCCCTGCTTGGGCCGGTGATCGGGCCGCCGCTGGGCGGCTTCATGGTGACGTACATGTCGTGGCACTGGATTTTCCTGATCAACATCCCCATCGGCGTGCTGGGCATTGCGCTGGTGCTGCGCTACGTGGCCGAGATCAAGGAAGAGACTGCCCCGCGCCTGGACTGGCTGGGCTTTCTGCTTAGCGCCGTCTGCCTGGCGGCGCTGGTCAGCGGTTTCGAGGCGATTGGCCGTGACGTCATGCCGCTGCCGATGCTGCTGGGCCTGATCGCCGTGGGCGCGGCCTGCGGCTTTCTGTATGCGTGGCACGCCCGGCGCATTGAACATCCCATCATCGACTTGTCGCTGATGCGTATTCCCACCTTCGCCATTTCCACGCTGGGCGGCAATCTGTGCCGCTTCGCCGTGGGCGCCACCCCGTTCTTGCTGGCCATGCTGCTGCAAGTGGGCTTTGGCCTGACCCCGTTTTCGGCCGGGCTGATCACGTTCGCCAGCGCCGCGGGCGCGCTGCTGATGAAGTTCGTGGCAACGCCCATCGTGCGCCACTTCGGATTTCGCCGCGTGCTGACCGTGAACGCGCTGCTGACGGGCGTGTTCATCATGGTGTGCGCCACGTTCACGCCCGCTACGCCGGTGTGGCTGATGATCGCGATTTTGCTCGTGGGCGGCTTCTTCCGGTCGTTGCAGTTCACGGGGGTAAATACGCTAACCTATGCCGATATTCCCCCGGCCAAAATGAGCCGCGCCAGCAGCTTTGCCGCCATGGCGCAGCAGCTGGGCATCAGTCTGGGCGTGGGGGTGGCCGCGGTTACGCTGAACGTCAGCATGACCCTGCGCGGCGCCGAGACGCTTGCGGTCAGCGACGTCGTCGCCGGCTTCATCGTCATCGGCCTGATGTGCACGGCCTCGATCTTCTCCTTTAGACGCCTTGAGCCGCTGGCCGGGGCACACCTGAACGGCGCCAAACAAAGTGACGACGAATGAATTTGTCCTAGCCCTGGACCAGGGCACGACCAGCTCCCGAGCCATCGTATTCGACCGCGAAGGCGTGGTGCGCGGCGTCGGCCAGCGTGAATTCCGCCAGCACTATCCGCGTCCGGGCTGGGTGGAACATGACGCAAGCGAGATCTGGCACAGCCAGCTGGACGTGGCGCGCGAAGCGCTGCGCAATGCCGCGGCAACCGCCGCAGACATCGCCGCCATCGGCATCACCAACCAGCGCGAAACCACGTTGATCTGGGAGCGCTCGACGGGCCGCCCGCTGGCGCGCGCCATCGTCTGGCAAGACCGCCGTACCGCGCCGATGTGCGATCAGCTGCGGCAGGACGGCCATGCGGATTTCCTGCAATCGCGCACGGGGCTGGTGCTGGATGCTTATTTCTCAGGCACGAAGCTCGCCTGGCTGCTGGACCACGTGCCCGGCGCGCGCCAGATGGCCGAGCGCGGCGAACTGGCGTTCGGCACCGTCGACACCTGGCTGATCTGGCAACTGACCGGCGGCGCGGTGCACAGTACCGACCCGAGCAACGCCTCGCGCACGATGCTGTTCGACCTGCACACGCAAGACTGGAACGACGAGATCCTGGCCTTGCTGAAGATTCCCCGCAGCGTACTGCCGCAGATCGCGCCCAGCAGCGCGGTGGTGGGCAACGCGCTGCCGGAATGGCTGGGCGGTTCGATTCCGATCGCGGGCGTGGCCGGCGACCAGCAGGCCGCCACCTTCGGCCAGGCCTGCTTCACGCCGGGCATGGCGAAGAACACCTACGGCACCGGCTGCTTCATGCTGATGAACGTGGGCGATAAACCCGTGCAATCGAAAAACCATTTGTTGTCGACGGTGGGCTGGGGCTTGCCTTTGCCTGGCGCCGACAGCTGGACGCCGACGTACATGCTGGAAGGCGGCGTGTTCGTGGCGGGCGCCGCGGTGCAATGGCTGCGCGACGGCTTGGGGATCATTCAACGTTCTGAAGAGATCGAATCCCTGGCCGCAAGCGTGTCGGACACCGATGACGTGTTCATGGTGCCGGCCTTCGCCGGCTTGGGCGCGCCGCACTGGGACCCGTACGCGCGCGGCACGTTGGTCGGCCTGACGCGCGGCACCACGCGCGCCCACATCGCACGCGCCACGCTGGAATCCATTGCGCTGCAAAGCGCCGAACTGCTGACCTGCATGAACGGCGACAGCGGCATCGCTCTGACCGAACTACGGGTCGACGGCGGCGCCGCCCGCAACGACCTGCTGATGCAAATGCAGGCGGACCTGCTGGGCGTGCCAGTGGTGCGTCCGCGCGTGTCGGAGTCGACGGCGTTGGGGGCTGCTGGATTGGCGGGGCTGGCGGTGGGGTTCTGGTCTGGACTGGATGAATTCGCGTCGAAGTGGCAGGCGGAACGGACGTTCGAGCCGGGATGGCCGGAGTCGGTTCGTGCGGCGCGGATGAAACGGTGGAGACAGGCGGTGGAGTTGTCTAAGGGGTGGGCTGGGGGGAGTGGGAAGGGGTAGTTTTTTGGGGTGTGTAGTTGGGGGTGTGTAGTTGGGGGTGTGTAGTTGGGGGTGTGTAGTTGGGGCGGTCGAAGATCTTCGTAGGTCGCCCATCGGCGCAGTGGCCCTGACTGCGCGCGCCCACGATTGCGGTCCGGAGCCTTCGCTCCGGACTCCCCCTTCGTCATCTTCGTCACCCGCCTTCGGCGGGTTCCTTCAGATTCCCTCGGGCGCATCGAGGTTGCGCGCAGTCAGGGCCACCGCGCCGACGGGCTGCCGCCGTCTTGGCATGACGCGCTGCTAGGACGTGCCTTAGTGACGAGTGCTGCGGGGCCCGCCGAGTGGCGGCCGCGCGGGCGGCCTTACTCGGCATACGCATCTGTGGGCGTTTGGGCGGGGGTCGCTCTCGCGCAATTTAAGAATTGTTTGCTAAGGGTCCCCCACGATTTTGGGGGGAGGTAGAGGGGTGGCGCGCGTCCACCACTGCCTTGCGCGTGCCGACCCGTCGCGCGCCACCGCACCGGGGTTCAACGGGCGACCGTGCCTCGCGGGACGGATGAAGCGCGGCAACGCCGTCCAGAAAAACCCGTCAAGTGCAGCCACACGCGAAGCGAACACCGCGACGACGCACCACTACGCATTAATGCAGTCAGACTGCATTTTTAAGCCATGAAGATTAATGCAGTCAGACTGCATTTTTCAGGGCGGCAAGCCGTGAAGAAGAACTCGAACATCGCAGCCACACGCGAAGCGAGTTCCGCAACGACGCACCACCAACGCGTAAGCTCCAAAAGGCCGCCCGCGCGGCCGGCATGGAGCGGGCCCCGCAAGATCTTCCACCACTCAAATACTCGTGGCGAGAACCCTAAGAAAACAAATCGCCCCAGCTGACGTCAGATTGCAGCTAACAGAGCCCGTGGTGCCGGGGGCCTGGGGTGCGCGGGGCGTCGATAAGCCCGAGGGAATCTGAAGGAACCCGCCGAAGGCGGGTGACGAAGATGACGACGGGGCAGTCCGGAGCGAAGGCTCCGGACCGCAATCGTTGCCCCGCGCACCCCAGGCCCCCGGCACCACGGGCGTCTCAAGAACTCAACAACACGAAATCAAGCCGCCCTAACCCCAATAGCCACCACCCTCGCACTAAATTCCTTCAGCAACTCCTCCCGCACCTTCCCCGCCCTCTCCATCGCCGCTTCCTTCACGTGCCCATATCCTCGAATCTCCTCCGGCACACTCGCTAACGCCACGGCCCGATCCAGATTTCCGCGATTCAGTTTCGATAAGATCGCCGTCATCGTCTCCCGGTATTCGCGGATCAGCTCACGCTCCGCGCGCCGTTCCGCCGTATACCCGAAAACGTCAAGCTTCGTCCCCCGCAAGCGCCGCCACTTCGCAAGCATGCCGAACACTCGCAACATCCCCGGCCCATAGCTGCGTTTGATCAGATGCCCCTGCTTGTCGCGCCGCGCGAACAGCGGCGGGGCCAGGTGGAAGTGCAGCTTCCAGTCGCCTTCGAATTGCGCGCTCACCTTCTTCACGAATTCGCCGTCTGAATACAGGCGTGCGACTTCGTACTCGTCCTTGTAGGCCATCAGCTTGAAGTAGTAACGCGCGACCGCGATCGCCAATCGGTTTGTACCGGTGGCCTCGTGCTCGGCGTGCGCCACCTTGTCGACCAGATCCGTGTATTGCTTTGCATACGCCTCGTTCTGGTACTGCGTCAGAAACGCCTTGCGCACCGCCACGATCTGGGCCAATTGTCCGGCGGGTTTTTTCAGTTCGGTCACGGGGCTGGCCGTGCGTGGGCGTTTGATTTCGATGATGTCTTCGGGCGGCGCAATCGGCATGCCGCCGTTGGCCAACACGCGCGCCACATCGGCCATGTCGTGCGCGGCGCGGCGGCCCCAGGCGAAGGCGGCGATGTTGCTTGCGACTTGCTGGCCGTTCAACTCAATCGCGCGCAACAGCGCCGCTTGCGACAGCGGAATCCAGCCCTTTTGATAGGCGTATCCCATCATCAACGGGTTCGCGTAGATGGCGTCGCCCAGCAACACCACCGCCATCGCCGCGGCGTCCACCATGTGCAAGTTTTCCTTGCCGCAGGCTGCTTGCAGATCGGCCGTCAGGTTGGCGCCCGGCAAGGTCCAGTCGGGGTTGGACACGAATGCGGCGGTGGGTGCGTTGTCGCGATTCAAGAGCGCGTGGGTGCGGCCCGGGCGCAGCCGCGCCATGCTTTCGGCGCTGGTGGCCACCACCAGGTCGCCCGCCAGCAGCAAGTCGGCCTCGCCCATCGCCACGCGCGTATTCATCAGGTCGTCGGGCGACTTCGCCAGCACCACATGCGAATACACCGCCCCGCCCTTCTGCGCCAAGCCAGCCATGTCCAGCACCGAACAGCCCTTGCCTTCCAGATGCGCCGCCATGCCCAGCAACTGGCCGATGGTGACCACGCCCGTGCCGCCCACGCCCGCGATGAAGACGCCGTACGGTTCATCCAACGCACGCTCGCGCGGCGGCGGCACGCCTTCGTCGATCACGCCTTCCTGCGACAAGGCTTTGGGCTTTTTCAGTTTGCCGCCCTCGACCGTGACGAAGCTGGGGCAAAAGCCCTTCAAACAGGAAAAGTCCTTGTTGCAGCTGGATTGATTGATCGTGCGCTTGCGGCCGAACTCGGTTTCCAATGGCTCGACCGACAAGCAATGCGACTTCTGCGAACAATCGCCGCAGCCTTCGCACACGCGTTCGTTGATGACGACGCGGCGCGCAGGGTCTGGGTAGGCGGCGCGCTTGCGGCGGCGGCGCTTCTCGGTGGCGCAGGTCTGGTCATAGATCAGCACGGACACGCCGGGGTGTTCGCGCAGGTCGCGCATGACGGCGTCAAGTTCGTCGCGGTGCATCACCGGCACGCCTGGCGCCAGGCCGGACAGGCTCTTGTACTTGTCGGGCTCGTCTGTCACGACGATGATTTTCTCGATGCCCTCGGCCGCCATCTGCCGGCTGATCATCGGTACGCTGATGGGGCCGTCCACGGGCTGCCCGCCGGTCATGGCGACGGCATCGTTGAACAGAATCTTGTACGTGATCGGCACCTTGGCCGCGACCGCCGCGCGGATGGCCAGCAGGCCCGAATGGAAATACGTGCCGTCGCCCAGGTTGGCGAAGACGTGCTTTTCTTCGGTGAACGGCGCCTGGCCTACCCACGGCACGCCCTCGCCGCCCATCTGGGTATAGACCTCGGTGTTGCGGTCCATCCAGCGCACCATGTAGTGGCAGCCGATGCCCGCCATGCCGCGCGAACCCTCGGGCAGACGCGTCGACGTATTGTGCGGACAGCCCGAGCAGAACCACGGCTTGCGTTCTTCCACCACGCGCGGCCGCGCCAGCAACTGTTCACGCCCGCGGATGAATTCCAGCCGCGCCTCGATGCCCGCGCGCACCTCGGCGGGCAGTTCAAAGCGCAGCAAACGCGACGCGATGGCTTTCGCCACCATCGCGGGCGAAAACTCGTAGTGCGCGGGCAGCAGCCAGTTGCCCTGCGGCACCGACCATTCGCCGCCATCCTTGTCATCGAACTTGCCCGCCACGCGCGGAATCTTCTTGCCGCTGCCGATCCAGCTGAACAGCTCTTCCTTCAGCTGGTACTCCAGCACCTGGCGTTTTTCTTCGACCACCAAAATCTCGTCCAGCCCCTCGGCAAACTGCTGCATGCCGGTGGATTCCAGCGGCCAGACCATGCCCACTTTGAAGATACGCAGGCCGATGCGCCGGCATACGTCTTCCGACAAGCCCAGGTCGGACAGCGCCTGGCGCGTGTCCAAATACGCCTTGCCCGACGTCATGATGCCAAACCGCGCATCGCGTTCAGGCACGTGCCACAGCTCACGGTTGAGCTTGTTCGCGCGGGCGTAAGCCAGCGCGGCGTAAAGCTTGTAGTCGAGCAGGCGCGCTTCTTGTTGCAGCGGCGTGTCGGGAATCCGGATGTTCAAGCCGTCGGGCGGCATCAGAAAATCTTCGGGCAGGGCAATGCGCACACGATGGGGGTCCACATCCACCGAGGCCGACACTTCCACAATGTCGGTGATGCATTTCATGCCGACCCACACGCCCGCGTATCGGCTCATGGCCCAGCCGTGCAAGCCGTAGTCCAGCACCTCTTGGACGCTGGCCGGAAACAGCGCCGGGATCATACAGGCCTTCAGGATGTGGTCGCTTTGGTGCGGCAAGGTCGACGACTTGGCGGGATGGTCGTCGCCCGCCACCACCAGCACGCCGCCGTGGCGCGACGTGCCTGCCGCGTTGGCATGCTTGAAGACGTCGCCGCAACGGTCCACGCCCGGGCCCTTGCCGTACCACATGCCAAAGACGCCGTCGTACTTCGCGCCCGGAAACAAGTTGACCTGCTGCGAGCCCCAGACGGCAGTGGCGGCCAGGTCTTCGTTGATGCCGGGCTGGAACTCAACGTGATGGGCCTTCAGGTACTTGGCCGCCTTCCACATGTTCTGGTCGACCCCGCCCAACGGCGACCCCCGGTACCCCGACACAAAGCCCGCCGTGTTCAAGCCCGCGCGTGCATCACGCACCCGCTGCATCATGGGCAGGCGGACCAGGGCGTGGATACCGCTCATCCAGGCGCGGCCGGATTCCAGCGTGTACTTGTCGTCAAGTTGGACGGATTCAAGCGCCGCGCGCAATGCGGGCGTAAGGGGGGCATTCATGTCGACTCCAAGATCCTGGATGCCCCCACCAGCTTCGCGTCGCGCGCTTGGGCGCACGCGGGCCAACAAGGGCCGTGAAAGTGAAGTGATGCGCTCGCGCGCCTAGGTCTGCCAGTTGTAACCGCTTGCCCCCACCCCGGGCAATAGGGCGATGCGATAATGTGCGCCATGGAATTCGCCCCTCGAATCGTCGCCTGGCAGCGCCAGCATGGCCGCCACGATCTGCCCTGGCAAAACACACGTGACCCGTATCGGATCTGGCTGTCCGAGATCATGTTGCAGCAGACGCAAGTGGCCACCGTCATCCCGTATTACGAACGCTTCCTGCAACGCTTTCCGGACGTAGCCGCGCTGGCCGCCGCCGCCCAGGAAGACGTGATGCCGTACTGGGCTGGCCTGGGCTACTACGCGCGCGCCCGCAACCTGCATCGCTGCGCGCAGGAAATCGCGCGCGACTGGAACGGCCGCTTCCCGCCCACCGCCGAAGCCATCGCCACCCTGCCCGGCATCGGGCGATCCACCGCCGCAGCCATTGCCGCATTCGCTTATGGCGAGCGGTCTCCCATCCTGGATGGCAACGTCAAACGCGTGTTCACCCGCCACTTCGGCATTGCCGGCGACCCGTCCAAGCGCGATGTTGAAACGCGGCTATGGGCGCTGGCCGACGCGCAGGTCGACGCCGCGCCGGGCCTGGACATGGCGGCCTACACGCAAGGGT
The DNA here is from genome assembly GCF_042957345.1 of Achromobacter sp. NPDC008082. Lineage (NCBI taxonomy): Bacteria > Pseudomonadati > Pseudomonadota > Betaproteobacteria > Burkholderiales > Alcaligenaceae > Achromobacter > Achromobacter sp. NPDC008082. The sequence goes on along the minus strand of NZ_JBIBIB010000004.1, from coordinate 606,151 downwards.
TGATGGACTTGGGCGCCACGCTTTGCACGCGCGGCAAACCGGCTTGCGACAAATGCCCGGTGGCCGACAGCTGCGTCGCCCGCCGCGAAGGCCGCCAGGCCGAACTGCCCACGCCCAAAGTCCGCAAGGCGATTCCGGAACGCGAGACCTGTATGCTCGTGCTCCAACACCAGGGCGCTTTCCTGTTGCAGCAACGGCCCGAGCCCGGCATCTGGGGCGGGTTGTGGAGCCTGCCTGAATTCGACGTCGCGGGTGACCCCGACGCCGCCTCGCGCGCGCTGGGCCTGGAACCCGAACAACGCTTCGAACTCGCGGCTTTCGCCCACACCTTCACGCACTACCGCTTGCACATCCGGCCTTGGCTGGTGCCTGTGCGCGCAGCCGGTTTGCGCGAATCGGCATTGCCTGAACGATGGGTGCATGCGGACAAGCTGGCGACGATGGCGCTGCCCGCACCGGTAAAGAAATTGCTGCAAGGCCTGGTGGATGCCGGCATGCAAGACAGCCTGTTCTCGTCAGGCAAGCCCTGACACGCACGCGGGCCGGGGCGCGATCACGCCTCGGCTTGCACCGCCCCGCTTAACAACATCACCAGCTTCAGATCCGGGTGCGTCGCCAGCCGGAACGTGATCTGCTGAAACGCCAGCTTGCCGTCGCGCGGATGCTGAAATTCCCGCAATCCGCCTTCACGCTCCACCACGGCATGGCGCGTCCACCAGTGGGCGAAGACGGCGCTTTGGCGGTTTAGCGTATCCAGCAAGCCCAGCACGGCGGCCTCGTCCAGATGCGCGCCCGCGTCGGCGCGGAATTCCGCCACCACCCGGCGCGCGCGCTGGTCCCAGTCCACCACCAGATCACGCGCGGCGGGGTCCATGAAGATGTAGCGCAACAGGTTCGGTTCGGGGTCGCGCGTGGGCCAATCGTCGAACAGGTCGCGCAGTGGCTCGTTGTAGGCCAGCACGTTCCAGGCGCGGTCCAGCACATAGGCGGGCGCGTTGATCGCGTTCACGCATTCTTGCAAGGGGCCGGGCGTGCCGCCCGCATCGTCGCGCGCATGTTGAGGGTCGGCGCAGTCGGCAAGATCAAAAAGATAAGCGCGTTCGGCGCGCGCCAGTTGCAGCACGCCCGCAATGCGCGACCACACCGACGGCGACACAGACACTTCCCGCCCCTGCTCGATCCACGTGTACCAGGTGACGCTGATGCCGCACAGTTGCGCGACCTCTTCGCGGCGCAGGCCCGGCGTGCGGCGGCGCATGCCTTCGGGCAGCCCGGCCATCTGCGGCGTGATGCGGGAACGGGCGCTGCGCACAAATTCGCCCAATGCCTGACGGCGCAAGGGCGAACCGTCTTGGCTGGCGGCGCCATGGGGGGAAGTAGTCATACCAGGATAAGCAATGGGCTTGTACGTGTATAAGGGTGGGCCTATCTTAGCGCCTGCACCTGACTATTCGCACAACGCTCTCAAAGGACCTTCATGACCGCCACCTCCCACGACGCCGCCGTCGACCGCCAGTTCAGCCCGCGCGCCACGGCCTACCTGACCAGCGCCGTCCACGCCCAAGGCGAAGACCTGCTGCAAATGGCAGGCGTCGCCCGCCAGCACCCCGATGCGCGGGTGCTGGACTTGGGCTGTGGTGGCGGCCACGTGAGCTTTCACGTGGCGCCCGAAGTGAAGCACGTCACCGCCTATGACCTGTCGCAGCAGATGCTGGACGTGGTGGCGGGCGAAGCCGCCAAGCGCGGCCTGAACAATCTGGACACCCGTCAGGGCAAGGCCGAGTACCTGCCGTTTGCCGATGGCGAGTTCGACCTGGTGATGTCGCGCTATTCCACGCACCACTGGCAAGATGCCGGCCGCGGCCTGCGCGAAGCGTTCCGTGTGCTCAAGCCGGGCGGCATCGCCGTGTTTGCAGATGTGGTGTCGCCGGGTGAACCGTTGCTGGACACCTGGTTGCAAACCATCGAAGTGTTGCGCGACACCTCGCACGTGCGCGACTACTCGGTAGCCGAATGGACCCGCATGCTGACCGAGGCCGGCTTCACGCTGCAAGGCTTGTCCCCGCGCCGCCTGCCGCTGGAATTCCAGACCTGGGTCACGCGCATGCGCACACCCGACACGCTGGTGGCCGCGCTGCGCCATATGTTCGGCATTGCGCCTGACGTGGTGCGCGCGCACTTCGACGTGAAGGAAGACAGCTCTTTCACCAGCGACACCGCGACCATCGTGGTGAAGAAGCCGGGCTGATTCACGCCCGCGCTAGGCGATGTCAGGCGTGAGCGCCTGACCGACTACCAATGCGGCTCACGCCAGCGCACCGCTCACCCCCTGGCTGCGTAGCGCATGCGCCGCTTGCGACACCGCCCGTACAAAACGCGGGTCTGCGCCCAGGTCGCCAAACACCGCCGCCAGGCCGGTCAGCGTTTCCGTCCAGGCCAGCATGGCCGTCTGCCCCGTGCCGCTGCATTCAGCGGCACGTTCCGCTTGCGCATAGCAATGCGCCAATTCGGCGGCCATCGGGTCCTGGATGTCGTAGCGTAGCCCTGCCTCATCAACGCCGCGCAGGAAATGCAGCCACGCAGCCACCGCCAAGGCCAGCTTGCCAATCGGCAAGTCCGCCGCTAACCGTGCCCGCACGGTGTCCAACAGGCGCTGCGGCAGCTTCTGCGAACCGTCCATCGCAATCTGCCGGGTTTGGTGTTTCAACGCCGGGTTCTCAAAGCGCTTCAATAGCCTTTGCTGATAGCGTGCCAGGTCCAGGCCCGGCAGCGGGGGCAGCGTCGGCACGATTTCATCCTGCATCAGCGCCGCCAGATAGGCTTTCAACGCAGGCTGTGCCATCGCTTCGTCCACCGTTGCCCAGCCCGCCATCACCGACAAATACGCCAGCGCCGAATGCGCCCCGTTGACGGTGCGCAGCTTCAAGGTTTCAAACGGCGCGGCCTCGTCCACAAAGCGCGCGCCACCCGCAGTCCAGTCCGGGCGGCCGGCCGCGAACTGATCTTCCACCACCCATTCCAGATACGGCTCGCCCAACACCGGCCAGGCGTCGTCCATGCCCAGCGCTTGCGCCACGTCGCGCCGGTCGCTATCGGTCGTGCGCGGCACGATGCGGTCAACCATCGAACACGGGAACGCGCACAACGTTTCGATCCACGTCGCCAGCGCGGGGTCCACCTGTCGCGCAAACGCCAGCACCATGCCGCGCAACAAATGCCCGTTGCTGGGCAGGTTGTCCAGCGACATCAGCGTGATCGGGCCACGTCCCGCCGCGCGTCGCTGTTGCAATCCCCACACCAGAAAGCCGATGGTGCTGCGCGGCAACAGCGGTTGCGCAAGGTCGTGCACGATGTCGGGGTGTTGCAGGTTCAAGCGACCGCTGGCCGGGTCGTGACAATAGCCTTTTTCAGTCACGGTCACGCTGACGATGCGCGTGTCCGCATGCGCAATGCGCGCCAGCACTGCCTGCGGATCTTCCGGCGCAACCAGCATTTCAAGCATGCAGCCTATGACCGTGGCCTGCTGTTGCTCGCGGCCGGCCGCGTCGGCGCTGCGCAGCGCCAAGGTGTACAGGCCCGCTTGCGGCGCCAGCGCATCGCGCGTGTCGGCCTGCCGCAAGGACACGCCGCAAATACCCCAGGCCAGGTCCGCACCCGCATGCAACGCGGCGTCGTTGACCGCTGCAAGATGCGCGCGCGCGAACGCGCCCAGGCCCAGGTGCACGATACCCACGCGCAAGGCGCTACGGTCGTACCTGGGCCGCGCCACGGCGGCGGGCAACAAGGCAAGCCGCGCAGGCGTCAGGCGCGCGGCATCGGCCGCTACCAGTTCCATAGCGTGCCGTCCTGCTGCAAGCGGTTGACCGGCAGGTAAGCGCGCTTGTACGGGTACTTGGCGGCCAGCTTTTCATCAATGTCGACACCGTGGCCGGGCACATCGCCCGGGTACAGCATGCCTTGGTCAAACGTATACGCATGCGGGAAGACGGCGTCGGTTTCTTCGGTGTGGCGCATATATTCCTGGATGCCGAAGTTAGGCACCCACAAATCAAAATGCAGCGCCGCGCCCATGCACACGGGCGACAGGTCGGTCGCGCCGTGACAACCCGTGCGTACCTGATACAGCGACGCCAAATCCGCAATGCGGCGTAGATGCGTGATGCCGCCCGCGTGTACGACGGTGGTTCGGATGTAGTCGATCAGCTGGTTCTGCACCAGGTCCTTGCAGTCCCAAATGGAATTGAAGATCTCGCCCACGGCCAGCGGCGTGGTCGTGTGCTGCCGGATCAGGCGGAAGGCATCCTGGTTTTCGGCCGGCGTGGCGTCTTCCATCCAGAACAGGTTGTAGGGTTCCAGCGACTTGCCCAGGCGACCGGCTTCGATCGGCGTCAGGCGATGGTGCACGTCGTGCAGCAGATGGTGCTCGAAACCCAGCTTGTCGCGGATACGGTCGAAGAGTTGCGGCGTGTGCCGCAGGTACTTTTCGGTCGACCAGTCGTGTTCGCTGGGCAAGTCGGCATCGGCCGGTTCATAGAACAGATTGCCGCGCCCCACGCCATAGACTTTGTCCAGACCCGGCACCCCGCTTTGCGCGCGTATGGCGCGGTAGCCCATGTCGGCATAGCGCAGCACTTCATCCACGGTGTGTTCGATGTCGGACCCGTTGGCGTGGCCATAGACCATGACGCCGCTGCGGCTCTTGCCGCCCAGCAGCTGGTACAGCGGCAGGCCGGCCGCCTTGGCCTTCAAGTCCCACAGCGCAGTGTCCACGGCGGCAATCGCTGTCATGGTGACCGGCCCGCGCCGCCAGTACGCGCCCTTGTACAGGTACTGCCAGATGTCTTCGATCTGATGCGCATCGCGCCCGATCAGGCAGGGAACGACGTGTTCGGTCAGGTATGCCGACACGGCCAGCTCGCGCCCGTTCAGCGTGGCGTCGCCAATGCCGGTTAGGCCCTGATCGGTTTCAATTTTCAGGGTTACGAAATTGCGGCCCGGCGAACAGACAATCACGCGTGCGTTCGTAATTTTCATCGTGGGTTTCCGTGGTTCAGAACGTCACCATCACTTTCATGGCCTGATGGCGGTCGGCCGCAAGCGCAAACGCATCATGCACGTTCGCCACCGGCACGGCGGCCGTCAATAAGGGCGATACGTCCAGCAGGCCGCGGCTTAAATAATCCACGGCCCACGCGTATTCATCGACAAAACGAAAGCTGCCGATGACGGACAAACTCTTCACCATGATCTGGTTGAACGGACACCCGTCGTTGCTGCCGCTCAAGGTGCCCACGGTGACGATGACGCCGCGCGGGCGCGTCACGCGGATGGCGTTGGCCAGCCCCGCGTAATGGCCCGACGCTTCGAAGCACACGTCAATCGTCCCCTTGCCCGCCGCCAGCGCATCGATGGCGCCGGGGTCTGCCGCCACATTGATCGTGCGCGTTGCGCCGACGCGCGTGCAGGTGGCGAGCGTTTCGTCCACGATGTCCACCACCGTCACCTGACTGGCTCCAGCCAGGCGCGCCGCCATCAGGATCAATGCGCCGATTGGCCCCGCGCCCACCACCATGACCGACTTGCCCAGCAAGCTTCCCGCGCTGCGCACGGCGTGCAGCGCCACGGCCAATGGTTCGCCAAATGCGGCGAGTTCGAAAGACAAACTGTCCGGCACGGGCAGGCATTGCTTTTCCTGCACCACTACCTGTTCGCGCATCGCGCCCTGCATGTGCGGATAGCGGCTGGCGCTGCCGAAGAAATGCACGGCCTCGCAATGATTCGAATCGCCCTGGCGGCAGTAGCGGCACACGCCGCAGGTGCGCGCGGGGTCCAGCGCCACGCGGTCACCGGGCTTGACGGCCGTCACTTGCGAGCCCACTTCCAGCACTTGGCCGGACGCTTCGTGGCCCGGCGTCAGCGGTTCACGGATAACGAAATCGCCCACGCGGCCGTGGCGGTAGTAATGCAGGTCAGACCCGCAGATGCCCACCGCCTTGATGCCCACCCGCACCTGGGCCGGCCCCAAGGGTTCTGGCGTCTGTTCGTCCAGGCGCAGATCGTCCGCGCCATGAATTGCGCAATTCAGCATGCTTGCCCGCCCACGTTAAGTGTTGCCGCGCTATCGCCACCCCTGCGCGAATTCGCCGATCACGCGCTCAAGATGCGCGCGCATCGCCTGCCTGGCGGCGTGGGCATCGCCCGCCACCAGCGCACTGAAGATGCGCTGATGGTCTTCCTGCGACGCCTGCCGCAATGCCTGTGTATGGAAATGCTGTTCGATCTTGTCCCAGATAGGGCCACGCGCCTGATCCCACATCGACGTCACCGTGGCCAGCAGCACGCTGTTGCCGGTGGACTGTGCGATATACAGATGAAACCGGCGGTCGGCCGCTTCGTTGGCGGACTTGTCGCTAACCTGGTCGCGCATCGTCGTCAGCGCTTCGAATATGCGGTCAAGATCGGCATCGGTGCGGGTGGTGGCGGCCAGCGCCGCGATCTCGGATTCAATCAGCGAACGCGCCCGCAGCAGTTCGAACGGGCCTGCGCCGGCTTCCTGCGCCACGGGCAGCCGGGCCACGCCGGGCTTGGGTTCGCAGACATAGATGCCGGACCCGCCGCGCACTTCCACCACCCCTTGAAGCTCCAGCGCGATGATGGCTTCGCGCAGCGCGGTGCGGCTGACCTCGAAGCGTTCGGCCAACGCGCGCTCGGCCGGCAAGCGCCCGCCCACGGCGAATTCGCCTTGCGCCACCAGGGCCTGGATCTGCGCGGCCAGTCTGACATAGGCGCGGTCGGGCGCGGTCTTGATAGCGGGTTCGTCGGCGGCGGGGGAGGATTGGGGCAGCAGTTGCAGCATCGTCGCAAAGCCAAATTGGTTAGACCAAATCGTATTTGGTTCACCAATTTTCACCATCATGGTTTACCACTATCAGGGCGACGGGGTATCTCCTGTCACTTGCGGTCACCCCGCTCGACAGCCCCGGCAAAAACCCTGTATAGATGGCGGTCCCCCTTTGCCAGCGCACACGAAAAGGAAGCGTCATGCACGAAGCGTCTGAACAGACATTGCCCACGGATCTCACCGTCACCGAAGCCGCGGCCCTGATCGTCGATGGCCGGCTGACCAGCGTGGCGCTGACCGAAGCCTGCCTGGACCGCATCGACGCGCAACAAAAACTCAACGCATTCATCACCGTAGACCGCGCGGGCGCGCTGGCTCAGGCCCGCGCTTACGATGCCGCACGCGCCCAAGGCGGCGATGCCTATGCCCCGCTGGGCGGCGTGCCCATCGCCATCAAAGACAACATCCACGTGGCTGGCCTGCCCAACACGGCCGGCACACCCGCGTTGAAGCATTTCCGTCCGGCACTGGATGCGCCCGTCGTGCAGCGCCTGCGCGCCGCCGGCGCCATCATCATCGGCAAGACCAACATGCACGAACTGGCGTTTGGCGTGTCGGGCTACAACACCGCGTTTCCCGGCCCGCAGGGCGACGGCACGCGCAACGCTTACGACAGCACCCGCATTGCGGGCGGCTCGTCATCGGGCAGCGGCGCGGCGGTGGGCGCCCGCCTGACGCCCGCCGCGCTGGGCACGGACACGGGCGCATCGGTGCGCCTGCCCGCCGCCGTCAATGGCGCAGTGGGTTTCCGCCCATCGGTGGGCCGGTACGACGGCTCGGGCATCACGCCGATTTCGCACACGCGTGACACCCCTGGCCCCATCGCCAACAGCATGCAAGACATCGTGCTGCTGGACGGCATTCTTGCCGGCGACGCGCAACCCTTGCGCGCCTTGCCCGCCGCGCAGGTGCGCCTGGGGCTGGCTCGCTATTTCTGGACGGATCTGGCCCCGCAGGTGCGCGACGTCATGGACGCCGCGCTGGCCAAACTGCGCGCGGCAGGGGTGCAGCTGATTGATATCGACATGCCTGACCTGCCCGCCGCCAACGCGGCCGTTGGCATGCCGCTGTGCCTGTACGAGCAAAAGCCCGATCTCACCGCCTATCTGCAACGCTACAACGTGGGCGTGAGCTTTGAAGAGGTGGTGGCGCAAATCTCCAGCCCCGACGTCAAAGCCATCTTCGATGGCCTGATCGTGCCGGGCGTGCTGCCGACGCCTGATGGGCAAGTTTTGGCGCTGCAACCGCTCTACGAACGCGTTATCGCCGAGCAGCGTGACGAACTGATCAACGTCTACCGGCGTGCGTTCCAGGCGCACAACCTGGACGGCCTGTTGTTTCCGACGCTGCCGATCCTGCCGATGGCGGCCACCCCCGAGGCCAGCAGCTTCGAGAGCTTCAGCCGTCTGGCCCGCAACGTGGACCCCGGCAGCAACGCCGGCCTGCCTGGCTTGAGCGTGCCGGCGGGCTTGTCAGAAGAAGGCTTGCCAGTGGGATTGGAGGTCGATGGCCTGCCAGGCGCCGACCGCAAGGTGCTGGAAATTGGCGTGATGCTAGAAGGCGTGCTGGGGCGCATGGCGCCGCCATCCCTCTGACCTGAAGCGAACCGGTCTGACACGGGTAGAAAAAGGCCGAGGCCCACGCTTACGTGCGCGAGTGGCCCCGGCCTGCCGTCACCGGCCCTTGTGTGGCGGGCTTGCGACGGCTTTCCCAAACGGCTCATAGCGGCCGCTCAGACCGATCGAGATGCGGTCCCCTGCCGGATGGGCCTGCCGGTCAAACGATTGGGGGCCAGCCCGACTTGCTCGGACTGGCCCCCAATCAATATGTAAGAACCGCAGGATCAACGGATCGTGTTCATCACCCCAAATTGGGCGCCAACGTCCGTTTCAGGTCTTCAATGCTGCGGCCGCTGCGCTTGGCGTAGTCTTCAAGCTGGTCTTCGCCGATCACGCCCACGTTGAAGTATTGCGAGTCGGGGTGGCTGAAGTAGAAGCCGGACACGCTGGAGGCCGGGAACATGGCGTAGCTGTCGGTGAGCATCATGCCGATGTCGCTGCCGTCCAGCACGCGGAACATGTCGGTCTTGACCACGTGCTCCGGGCAGGCCGGGTAGCCGGGCGCGGGGCGGATGCCCACGTACTTCTCGGCAATCATGTCTTCGTTCGTCAGCGCCTCGTCGGGCGCGTAGCCCCACAAGTCCTGGCGCACGCGGGCGTGCAGGCATTCGGCGAAGCCTTCGGCCAGGCGGTCAGCCAGCGACTTCAACATGATGCTGGAATAGTCATCCAGCGCCTTCTCGAATTCCGCTTCCTTTTTCTCGATGCCGATGCCCGCCGTGACGGCGAACATGCCGATGTAATCCAGCTTGCCGGACGACTTGGGCGCAATGAAGTCCGACAACGACTTGTTGCTGACGCCTTCGCGCTTGGCGCCCTGCTGGCGCAGGTTGCGATACGTGAACAGCACTTCGCTGCGCGTTTCGTCCTTGTAGATTTCGATGTCTTCGTCGTTGACGCTGTTGGCCGGGTAGAAGCCCACGACGCCGTTGGCGGTGAGCCAGCGGCCTTCGACGATGCGCTTCATCATGGCCAGGCCGTCGGCGTAGACCTTGCGCGCCTGTTCGCCCACCACCTTGTCATCCAGGATGGCCGGGAACGGGCCGAACAGGCTCCACGTCTGAAAGAACGGACCCCAGTCCACGTACTTCACGATCTCGGCCAGGTCGTAGCTCTTGAACGTGCGGCGGCCGATGAACTTCGGGCGCGGCGGCGTGTAGTTGTCCCAATCGATGACGGGACGCGAGGCGCGCGCGTCCGCCAGCGGCAGGATGGGCGTGGCCTTGCGGTTGGCGTGACGGCGGCGCACGTCTTCGTATTCCTGCGCCAGTTCGGCCAGGTACGTCTCGGATTGGTCCGACATCAGATTCGTGGCGACCCCCACCGAGCGGCTGGCGTCCGGCACGTAGATGACCGGGCCGTCGTAGTTGGGCGCGATCTTCACGGCGGTGTGCACGCGGCTGGTCGTGGCCCCGCCAATCATCAGCGGCAGCTTGCGGCTGCGGAAGTAGTCGTCGCGCTGCATTTCGCTGGCCACGTACGCCATCTCTTCGAGGCTGGGCGTGATCAGGCCGGACAAGCCGACGATGTCGGCGTTTTCTTCCTTGGCCTTTTCCAGGATCTGCGCGCAGGGCACCATCACGCCCATGTTCACGACTTCGAAGTTATTGCACTGCAAGACCACCGACACGATGTTCTTGCCGATGTCGTGCACATCGCCCTTGACGGTGGCGATGACGATCTTGCCCTTGGCGCGCACGTCGCCGCCCGCCGCCGCGATCTGGCGTTTTTCTTCTTCGATGAAGGGAATCAGGTGGGCCACGGCCTGCTTCATCACGCGCGCCGACTTCACCACCTGCGGCAGGAACATCTTGCCTTCGCCGAACAGGTCGCCCACGACGTTCATGCCGTCCATCAGCGGGCCTTCGATGACCTCAATCGGGCGGCCGCCGCGGTTGGCGATCTTCTGGCGCACTTCTTCAGTGTCTTCGACGATGAAGGCGGTAATGCCGTGGACCAGCGCGTGCGACAGGCGCTGCTCGACTTCCGCCTTGCGCCACGTCAGGTCTTCTTCGCGCTTGGCGCCAGAGCCCTTCACGCTGTCGGCAAACTGCACCAGGCGTTCGGTGGGGGTGCGTTCGTCGTCGGGTTCCGTCTTGCCCACAGGGTTGGGGCGGTCCAGCACCACGTCTTCGACCAGATCGCGCAGCTTGGGGTCCAGGTCGGCGTAAACGCCGAGCTGGCCGGCGTTGACGATGCCCATCGTCATGCCTTCCTTGACCGCGTAATACAGGAACACGGTGTGGATGGCTTCGCGCATGGGCTCGTTGCCGCGGAACGAGAAGCTGACGTTCGACACGCCGCCCGAAATGCGGGCGTGGGGCAGGTTGTCGCGAATCCAGCGGGTGCCTTCGATGAAGTCCACCGCATAGTGGTTGTGTTCGTCGATGCCGGTGGCGACCGCGAAGACGTTCGGGTCGAAGATGATGTCTTCCGGCGGGAAACCCTCTTCTTCGACCAGAATCTTGTAGGCGCGGCCGCAGATTTCCTTGCGGCGTTCCAGCGTGTCGGCCTGGCCCAATTCATCAAATGCCATGACGACCACGGCCGCGCCGTAGCGGCGGCAAAGGCGGGCGTGATGACGAAACGGCTCGATCCCTTCCTTCATGGAAATGGAGTTCACCACCGCCTTGCCCTGCACGCACTTCAAGCCGGTTTCGATGACTTCCCACTTCGAGCTGTCGATCATGACCGGCACGCGGGCGATGTCGGGCTCGGACGCGATCAGGTTCAGGAAGCGGTGCATGCACGCCACCGAATCCAACATGGCTTCATCCATGTTGATGTCGATGATCTGCGCGCCGTTTTCAACCTGCTGGCGGGCCACGGCCAGCGCTTCGTCGTACTTTTCTTCGCGGATCAGGCGGGCGAACATCTTGCTGCCCGTCACGTTGGTGCGTTCGCCCACGTTCACGTACAGCGTGTCTTCGTCGATGTTCAGCGGTTCCAGGCCCGACAGGCGCGTCTTGACCGGGATGTCAGGCACAACGCGCGGCGTCAGCGACGTGACCTTGTCCGCAATGGCGCGGATGTGATCAGGCGTGGTGCCGCAGCACCCGCCCGACATGTTCACCAGCCCAGCGCGGGCGAATTCCTCAAGCAGCGCCGACGTGTCGGCCGGCGTTTCGTCAAAGCCGGTTTCGGCCATCGGGTTTGGCAGGCCGGCGTTGGGGTAGACGCAGACGTACGTGTCGCAGATTTTGGACAGTTCGGCCACGTAGGGGCGCATCAGCGCCGCGCCCAGCGCGCAGTTCAGGCCGATGGTGACCGGGCGCGCGTGGCGCACCGAGTTCCAGAACGCTTCCACCGTCTGGCCCGACAGGATGCGGCCCGACGCGTCGGTGACGGTGCCCGAGATCATCACGGGCAGGCGGATGCCGCGCGTCTCGAACACTTCTTCGGTGGCGAAGATGGCGGCCTTGGCGTTCAGCGTGTCGAAGATGGTTTCGATCAGGACGATGTCGATGCCGCCATCCAGCAGGCCGTTCAACTGCTCGATATAGGCCACGCGCAATTCGTCGAACGTGACGTTGCGCGCGCCGGGGTCGTTCACGTCGGGCGAGATCGACGCCGTCTTGGGCTGGGGGCCCAGGGCGCCGGCCACAAAGCGCGGCTTGTCCGGCGTGCTGTAGGCGTCACAGGCTTCGCGCGCCAATTGCGCCGACACCAGGTTCAGTTCGTAGGCCAGTTCCGGCAGGTCGTAGTCGCCCTGCGCGATGGTGGTGGCGCCGAAGGTGTTGGTCTCGATGACGTCAGCGCCCGCTTCCAGGTACTGGCGGTGGATTTCCGAGATGACGTCCGGGCGCACCAGCGACAACAGCTCGTTATTGCCCTTGACGTCTTTGCCGTGGCCGGCGAAACGCTCGCCGCGGAAGTCGGCCTCGCCCAGTTTGTAGCGCTGGATCATGGTGCCCATGGCGCCGTCCAGAATCAGGATGCGCTTGCCCAGCAGGCGGGCGAATTCACCGCCTTGGGTATAGGCTTCGGGCGGGTACGGCAAACGGGGATACGACACGGGCAGGTCCAGATGAAGGTGGCCAACGGCGGCGCAATGTGGCTAAAAAGCGAAAAACGCCGAAAAAACAAGCCCTGATCGTAACAAAATGGGCTGTCTCGCGCCCTCGGGTGATACAGTTTCGGCCCCGAACCGGTGCTTTCGGCGCATCTTGCTGGCAAGAACACAACACTTGCTAGCCGCGTGCGAAAGGTAAACGGGAAACAGGAAGACGCCCGCCAGGGCCGCCGCGCCGCCCACAAGGCGGCCGCACACGTCCGGCGTCCAGCCTGTGCTGCCCCCGCAACGGTCCCCATGCGCGCTTTGCGCCCATGGCAGCCCGATACCGGCCAGTTCGATCGCCAGGAAGTTCATGCAATGCCGCCAGGCCGCTCACGGCCCGCCGCGGCGCGTGGGCGTCCTCCCCATCGTGAATGACCTGCGGGGTCGCGGGTCGCATCGAGGTTACGTAGATGAAAGCCCGCTCCATCCGGCGTTACGCCGGCGCCCTGCTCTGTTCCGCCCCGGCCATCGCCGCCGCTCAGCAAGCTGCCTCCCCCGCCCCCGAACTCGATACGGTCACCGTCACCGCCCAGCGCGTGCCGACTGACGGCCGCACGCTGCCGGTATCCATTTCGGTGATCACGGCCGAAGACATCGCCGCCAGCAGCGCCCGCACCATGCAGGACCTGCTGTCGACCCAGTCCGGTATCAACCTGATCAACACCAGCAGCTCGAGCGACAACGCGATCGTCGACCTGCGCGGCTTCGGCATTACCGGCGCCAGCAACACGCTGATCTTGATTGACGGCGTGAAGCAGAACACGAATGACCTGTCGGCCCCCAGCCTGGGCGTGGTGCCGCTGGACCAGGTGGAACGGATTGAAATCGTGCGCGGCAGCGGCTCCGTGCAATACGGCGGCGGCACGACCGGCGGCGTAATCAACATCATCACCAAGTCCGATTTCTCGAAAGAGCCGGTCACGGCCCGCGCCACGGCCACGTTCGGCAGCTACGGCCTGCGCCAGTACGACGCCGCGGTCGCCATGAACAACGAGAAGGTCGGCATTGACGCGTACATGCAGTCGCTGCACTCCGACGGCTACCGCGACCACAGCGGCGAGCGCCGCGAAGGTGGCGGCGGCGGCATCACCCTGCGCCACAGCGACGGCTCGATCCGCCTGTATGGCCGCACCACCACGCAAAAGCTGGAGCTGCCCGGCCCGCGCCTGATCAGCCCGTCGACCGGCGTGAACGAATTCCAGGACGACCCGCGCGGTTCGAAGAACGACGTCGACTACGTCAAGACCACGACCACCACCTTCGGCCTGCAAGTCGAGCAGGCCATTGGCGCAGGCACCTTGTACGCCGACCTGTCGACCCGCGAAAAGAAGCTGAACGGCCTGTCGTATGACGGTTTCGGCGACACGCTGCGCGACCAGAAGCTGGAAGAGAACATCGCCAGCGTGCGCTATCGCCTGCCGATCAACGGCGGCCACAGCATCGTCTTCGGCGCTGACGCGCAAGAATCCAAGACCACCGCTGACCAGAACGCCTATTACGATTTCGAACCGTCGAAGTGGCAGTCGCGCCAGCATCAGTACGGCCTGTTTGCCGAAGGCCAGATCCGCGCCACCGACAGCACCACCGTCACCGCCGGCGTGCGCCGCCAGTACGCGTCGGACGACCTGGACGTGCTGAGCGGTTCGGGCACCGCGTCCGACCGCAGCAACCACCTGACCGCCTGGCAGCTGGGCGTGCGCCAGGACCTGTCCGCCGGCTTTGGCCTGTACGGCAAGGTTGGCCGCAGCTTCCGCCTGCCCAATGCCGACGAACTGCTGTCGGTGCAACAGCCGCTGGCCCCGCAGACGTCCACTGACAAGGAAATCGGCGTGACGTGGCAAGGCGCCGCCAGCAGCGCCCGCCTGTCGTACTTCCGCTATGACCTGACCAACGAAATCCAGTACAACCCGCTGGCCGACGGCATGTGGGGCCCGGGCACCGGCGCCAACACCAACCTGGACCCGACCCGCCGCCAAGGCATCGAACTGGAAGGCCGCACCGCCCTTTCCAGCAGCGTCACGCTGGATGCGAACCTGACCTGGATGGAAGCACAATTCCGCTCGGGCACCTACGCGGGCGTGGACCTGGCGGGCAAGACCGTGCCGCTGGCGCCCAAGTGGCTGGCCAACGCCGGCGTGACCTGGCGCCCCACCGATGCGTTCCTGTGGAACGTGTCGGCGCAGTACGTGGGCAAGTCGCGCATGGACAACGACCAGGCCAACCAGTTTGATAAAGAGCTGGACGCCTACGTGCTGTTCAACACGAAGGTCGCGTACAAGTTCACGCGCAACATCGAAGGCGCCATCGGCGTGAACAACATCTTTGATCGCCAGTACGCCACTTACGGCATCCGTGGCGGCAACGCGTCGTTCGAAATGCTGGGCCCCGTCGCCAACTACAACCTGTACCCCGCGCCGGGCCGCAATTTCTACGCGTCGCTCACGTTGCGCTATTGATCGCGGACATCCGATATAGTCGGCGTTCTTCGCTGACGATATCGGCCCTTGCATGACTGACTCGCGCGCTTTTCCACGCATCGCCCCGGGGCTATTGATTGCCCTGGGTGCGCTGCTGGCAGGCCCTGCGGCCGCGGACGCTGGCCAGACGCCGCGGGAAGCGCAGTCTGGTCTGAGTTCGCAGTCTGGTCAAAGTTCGCAGCCTGGCCAGAGTCCGCAGCCTGGTCTGAGTTCGGAGCCTGGTCTGAGTTCGCAGCAGCAGCAGCAGCAGCAGAACCAGCAACGTCCCCACGCGAAAATCCAGGTCCAGGACGACCAAGGCCACACGGTCTTGCTGGCCGCCCCCGCGCGCCGCGCCGTCACCCTGGCCCCTCACGCGACCGAACTGGTCTACGCCGCTGGCGCAGGCGGCTTTGTTGTTGCCACCATCCGCGGCAGCGACTACCCCGCCGCCGCCCGCCAATTGCCCGTTATCGGCGACGGCACGCAGCCCGACGCCGAGCGCGTGGCCGGCGTGCGCCCCGACTTGCTGATCGCCTGGCAGCCCACCGCCGCAGAGCCCCTGGTGCGCGTCATGGACAAGCTTGGCGTGCCGGTTTTCTACAGCGACCCGCTGACGCTCGCCGCCATTCCTGACGCCGTCGAACGCATGGGCGTGCTGTTCGGCACTGAGGCAGCAGCGCAGCCGGCGGCGCAATCCTTACGCGACCGCCTGGCCGCCCTGAGCGCGCGCTATGCCGGCCGGCGCCCCGTGCGTGTTTTCGTGCAGGCCGGGCTGGACCCGATCTACACCCTGAACAACAGCAGCATCGTCAGCGACGCGCTGCGCCTGTGCGGCGGCATCAATGTGTTTGGCCTGGCGCCTGTCGTCGCCCCACAGGTCACGCTGGAAAATGTGCTGGCCGCCCGGCCGGAAGCGGTGCTGGCGGGCGTGAGCCGGCCCGAAGACACGGCCAAGAATCTGGCCGCCTGGCAGGCGCTGGGGCTGCCCGCCGCCCGCGCCGGCCATGTGTACGGCGTGGACGCCGACGCGCTGTACCGCCCGGGTCCGCGCCTGATCGACGCCGCGGAAGCGATCTGCGCCGACCTGGACCGCTTGCGCTGAGCGGAAGCAATCTGCGCCGGCCGGGATCGCCTGCCCTGAGCAGAAGCAATCTGCACCCGCCTGGACCGCTTGCGCTGAGCGGAACAGGCTTCGCTGCCCAGGACTGGCTGCGCTGACGTATCGCCCTTGTCGCCCGTATCGCCCCCGCATCACCCGTACCGCCTGTATCGCCCGTATCGCCCGCGATCTGCAAATAGTGGAACGCGCCATTTCACCGGCCGCGCCTGCCGCAGGGCATCGTGCTTTATGATTCGCATAGCAAAATCAGTCAGCCTCCGCGGGCTCCGCGCTTGCGCTCCCGCCCTTTGAACACCGCCATGACCACACAAGACACCCTCACCATCGCCGGGCGCGCCTATTCGTCGCGCCTGCTCGTCGGCACCGGCAAGTACAAGGACTTCGAAGAGACCCGCGCGGCGCTGGACGCCAGCGGCACCGAGATCGTCACGGTTGCCATCCGCCGCACCAACATCGGCCAGAACGCGGGCGAACCGAACCTGCTGGACTACGTCCCGCCGTCCAAATTCACGCTGCTGCCCAACACCGCCGGCTGCTACACCGCCGACGACGCGGTGCGCACCCTGCGCCTGGCGCGCGAGCTGCTCGACGGCCATGAGCTCGTCAAGCTGGAAGTGCTGGGCGACCCGCACACGTTGTTCCCGAACATGCCCGAAACCCTGAAGGCCACCAAGACGCTGGTCGACGAAGGGTTCAAGGTCATGGTCTATTGCACCGACGACCCCATCCAGTGCCGCATGCTGGAAGACATGGGCGCCGTGGCCGTGATGCCGCTGGCATCGCTGATTGGCTCGGGCATGGGCATCCTGAACCCCTGGAACCTGCGTTTGATCATCGACCAGGCCCGCGTGCCGGTCGTGGTGGACGCGGGCGTGGGCACCGCTTCTGACGCCGCCATCGCCATGGAACTGGGCTGCGACGCCGTGCTGATGAATACCGCCATCGCCGCCGCGCGCGACCCGATCCTGATGGCCAGCGCCATGAAGAAGGGCGTGGAATCCGGCCGCGAAGCCTTCCTGGCTGGCCGCATGCCCAAGAAGCTGTACAGCGGCGCGCCCAGCTCGCCCACCGAAGGGCTGATCACCGCCGGCCCGGGCGCGGCGAAATGAGTTCGCGCCAACAGGACGGCAACGCCCGTCCCATTCCCAATGCGCTCACCATCGCCGGCGTCGACCCGTCCGGCGGCGCGGGCATTCTGGCCGACGTCAAGGCCATGAGCGCGCTGGGCGCCTACGGCTGCGCCATCATTGCGGCGCTGACCGCCCAGAACACCCAAGGCGTCACCGGCATCTCGGCCGTGCCGCCCGCGTTCGTGGGCCTGCAAATCGACACGCTGTTCGCGGATGTGCGCATCGACGCCGTCAAGATCGGCATGCTGGGCCAGTACCCGGTCATTGAAGTCGTGGCCGAAAAGCTGGCCAAGTGGACCCCGGCCCATGTAGTGCTGGACCCGGTCATGGTCGCCAAAAGCGGCGACCTGCTGCTTGAGAACGACGCCGTGGGCGCGATGCGTGAAGCGCTGCTGCCGCAGTGCACGATGCTGACGCCCAACCTGCCCGAAGCCGGCGTGCTGCTGGAAGAGCGGCCGGTTGAGACCGTCAAGGAAATGCGCCGCGTGGCCGAGCGCCTGCGCAACAAGCTGGCGCATTCGGGCGAACGCTGGGTGCTGGTCAAGGGCGGCCACCTGCCCGGCAACGAGACCATCGACCTGCTGCACGACGGCGACCGCATGATCGAACTGCCCGGCCACCGCATCGAAACCGCCAACACGCACGGCACGGGCTGCACGCTGTCGGCGGCGCTGGCTGCGTTGCTGCCGCAAATCGGGGACGTGCCCGAGGCCGCGCGCCGCGCCAAGGCCTATCTGACCGAAGCCATCCGCCACGCCGAACGGCTGTCGGTCGGGTCTGGCCATGGCCCCGTCCACCACTTCCACGCGTGGTGGTGAACGCTGCCGTCTTTGGCTAGACGCGGGTGAACTGTGCACGTGAATCGCGGCGCTCTACGGAGCGCCGCGGTCATTTCCGGCCCGCAAATCAGACCCATTCCCGCCGTTGAAACATCTGCCGAATGGAGCCGCCGTCACAGGACGCTACGAATCGGTACAATGGCCGGCTGATTCCTCTGTTTTTTCCTGACCGTCATGAACGCTTCGACCCTGCCCGACGTAGAACAAGCCCGCTTCAATATGGTGGAACAGCAGATCCGCCCGTGGGACGTCCTGGACGCCAACGTGCTGCAAGCGCTGTTCGATGTGCGCCGCGAACAGTTCGTTCCGCCGGCCCTGCGCGCCCTGGCGTTTTCCGACCTGGAACTGCCGCTGGAAATCAACGCGGTCAATACGCGTCAGACCATGCTGGCCCCCAAGGTTGAAGCCCGCCTGGCGCAAGAACTGCAACTGACCAAGTCCGACTGCGTGCTGGAAATCGGCACCGGCTCCGGCTATCAGGCCGCGCTGCTGGGCTATCTGGCCCAACAAGTCACCTCGGTCGAAATCGACAGCCGCCTGGTGACGTTCGCGCAGCAAAACCTGCAAATGAACAACGTCACAAACGTCAAGGTCGAAACCGGCGACGCCCGCAATGGCTGGGGCTCCACCGAATACGACGCCATCCTGGTGACGGGTTCGGTGCCGGTTGTGCCCGACGCGCTCAAGTACCAGCTGCGCGTGGGCGGCCGCCTGGTCGTGATCGTGGGCCAGGCCCCCGTCATGACCGCCTGTCGCATCACCCGCACCACCGCTGCCAGTTTCGAAACGGTGAACCTGTTCGAAACCGTGGTCAAGCCGCTGCGCGGCGCCACGGTATCCCAGTTCAAGTTCTAAACCCCTAGCTTGCCGCCCCGCGCCTGCCCCCGCCGGGGCGTGGCGCATCGACGGGGCGGCCCGGCGTATCGTTGAAAATCATGCGCGTCCGATTGCTTACGGCTTTACTGGTTTTTACCTGCGCCGCAAGCGTCGGCCCGTCGCCCGCCTTTGCGCAGAACCTGATCCAGGTCTGGCAAGCCGCCCTGGGCAATGACCCGACCTACGCCGCCGCCCGCGCCAACTACCGCGCGGGGCTGGAAAAAGAGCCGCAAGCGCGCGCGCTGCTACTGCCGCTGATTTCCGCCGAAGCTGGCGGCGCTTACCAGGAAACCCGCAGCACCCGCGGGCTGGGTGTGGCCTACAGCGGCGGGCGCGGCGTGTGGGATCTGGCGCTGACCCAGCCTCTGTTCGATTGGGGCCGTTGGCAGAACTACGAGCAATCCAAGCTCATCGTGGCCGACGTCGAAGTGCAATTGCAGCAGTCCTACCAGGACCTGCTGCTGCGCGTCGCTGACGCCTACTTCAACGTGCTCTATGCGCAAGACACGCTGACCGCCACCGAGGCCGAAAAGGCCGCCGTTGCCGGGCAGCTGGAGTCCGCCAAGCGCAATTTCGAGCTGGGCAATTCCACCGTCACCGACACCTACGAGGCGCAGGCGCGCTACGACCTGGTGGTGGCGCAGGAACTGCGGTTGCAGAACGACCTGGACGTGCGCCGCGATGAGCTCGCCAAAATCATCGGCAAGCAGCCGGGCGCATTGGCGGAACTGCCGTATGGCGTGCAGCTGCCGTCGCCCCAACCCGCCCGCGTGGCTGACTGGAGCACGCAGGCTGAATCCTCCAGCCTGGAAGTGCTGCGCGCGCAATTGCTGACCCGCATCGCGGGCCGTGAAATCCAGATCGCCAAAAGCGGCCACTACCCCAGCCTGAACCTGCGCGCCACCAGCGGCAGCGCCAGCGACGCCGTCATGCGCAATGCCGCGCCGGGCAAGCCCATCGACAACACGATCGGCGTGGTGCTGTCGATTCCGCTGTATTCAGGTGGCGGCGTGTCGTCGCAAGTGACCGAGAAGGTGCAGCTGGAACAGAAGGCCCGCTACGACTTTGAAACTGCACGGCGCCAAGCCGTCCAGGCCGCGCGCCAGTACTACACCGGCGTCACCAGCGGGCTGGCGCGCATCCAGGCCTTGGAAGCGGGCGAAAAATCCAGCCGCGCGGCTGTGGAAGCCAACCGCACCGGCTACGAAGTGGGCGTGCGCATCAACCTGGACGTGCTGAACGCGCAGCAGCAGCTGTATGCGACGCAGCGCGATCTGGCGCTGGCGCGCTACAGCACGGTGCTGTCAGGGCTGCGTTTGAAAGCCACCAGCGGCATTCTGGCGGAAACGGATCTGGAAGCGATCAACCGGCTGCTGCGGGAACCGCGTTGAACGCCCGTCAGGCGCCCTGAATCTTCTTCACCAGCGCCGTTGTTGACCGTTCGAATTCAAACGGAATCGCCACTGCGCGGCCGCCCCAGGTTTTGACCAGCGCGGTCTCGGGCAGCTTTTCCATGTCGTAGTCGCCACCCTTGACGATCAGATCGGGCTTGAGCTCGCCGATCAGCGCTTCGGGCGTGTCTTCGTGGAATGACGTGACGACGGTGACAAAGCCCAGCGCGGCCAGCAGCGCGGCGCGGTCTTCCATGCGGTTCAGCGGGCGCTCGGCCCCTTTGCCCAGGCGGCGCACCGATTCGTCGGTGTTCACCGCCACCACCAGCGTCGCGCCCAATTGCGCGGCCTGATCCAGGTAGGTCGCGTGCCCGCGGTGCAGGATATCGAACACGCCATTGGTAAACACCAGCGGCCGCGGCAAGCGGCCAGCAGCGACGGCGGCGACGCATTCATCGCGGGAAAGGACTTTGGATTCAAAACGGGCGGCGGACATGCGGCGATTATATCCGCCCGTCCGCCGCCCGATGGCAGCCTGATAGCCGCCAATAACGCCTGAAACTCAGGCGCCGCCCAGGACGATCTTCTTTTCCTTGGGAACGATCAGCGCCGTCATTTCCTTGCGGTAACGGTTCAGGTCCTTCACCGTTTCGAAGCTGCGGTCCATCAGCTTGGACAAGATGTGCAGAATGCGCGAGGCGACCTTCTGCTCCCAGATGCCGTCAAAGCGGATCTGGGTGTCCAGCCAATGCTCCAGCCAGCCCGGCTCGGGCAGACGCGACTGCACCGTGTCGTTCGGGAACAAGTCCTTGTTCACGTGCAGGTTGGTCGGGTGCAGCGCCTGCTGCGTGCGGCCGGCCGAGGCCATCAGCACGCCAATCTTCGAGAACGCCAGGCGAGCTTGCTCGCTGGTGTCCTGGCCACGGTCATGCAGCGCGCGGCGCATGTATTGCAGGTAGGCGCCGGCGTGGCGGGCTTCGTCCTGCGCAACCGTTTTGTAGATGGCCTTGATGACGGGTTCCGTGTGCCATTCGGCGGCGCGGCGGTACCAGTGATTCAGGCGGATTTCGCCGCAGAAGTGCAGCATCAGCGTTTCCAGTTCGGGCGCCGCGTCGAATTCAAAGCGCACGTTGTGCAGCTCTTCTTCGGTGGGCACGAGATCCGGGCGGAAACGGCGCAGATACTCAATCAACACCAGCGAATGCTTTTGTTCCTCGAAGAACCACACCGACATGAATGCGCAGAAATCGCTGTCGCCGCGGTTGTCGCGCAGGAACATTTCTGTGGCCGGCAGGGCCGCCCATTCCGTGATGGCGTTCATCTTGATCGTGTGAGCCTGCTCGTCCGAGAGCTTGCTGCGATCGAAATCCCCCCAGGGGATGTCGTGCGCCATGTTCCAGCGCACGGCTTCCATGGTCTTGAAGAGTTCAGGATAAAGCATGGGTCTGCCCTTGTATTCGTCCCGCTTGTGGGGCGATAGAAATTAATGAATGGCGCGCGCGTCTCTTCGGCGTGACGCTGCATTCATCCACCGCAGCGCTATTTTTCGCCGTCTCCCGCGAAGCTATGATGACCGTTTCATGAATGAAACATGACAAGGTTCGTCTAGATCATCGCGCCGCCTACCGGGTCAAGGCCCATATTGCGACCCCGATCGCAAGAGCCAGCACCCCAACCAGCGCTGCAACCAGCCGGTTGTTCTGTTCCTGCGCCCGCCGCAGATGAATCATTTCGGCCAGCAGCGCGGGCGAAACGTTCGGGCGGCTCAGGTGGTCATGGACCAGCCTGGGCAAAGCGGGCAGCATTTGCGACCACTGCACCGCTTCTTTTTCCAGGCTTTGCCGCAGGCCCTTGAGTCCGACACGCTGGCGCATCCAACGTTCCAGATAGGGCTTGGCGGTCTTCCAGAGATCCAGGTTGGGATCGAGCTGTCGGCCCAACCCCTCGACGTTCAACAACGTCTTTTGCAGCAGCACCAGCTGCGGCTGGATCTCTACATTGAACCGGCGCGAGGTCTGGAACAGGCGGAGCAACACTTGCCCCAGCGAGATCTCGGACAACGGCCGGTCAAAGTACGGTTCGCAAACGGCGCGCACGGCGCCTTCAAGCTCTTCTTCGCGCGTGTCGGCAGGCACCCAGCCTGACTCGATGTGCAGTTGCGCCACACGCCGGTAATCGCGGTGGAAGAAGGCCAGGAAATTCTGCGCCAGGTAATTTTTGTCGAACTCGGACAGCGAACCCACGATGCCGAAGTCCAGCGCGATATAGCTGCCTAGCGTGCCAGGGCGGTCTGACACGTAGATGTTGCCCGGGTGCATGTCGGCGTGGAAGAAGCCGTCGGTGAACACCTGCGTGAAGAAGATTTCGACGCCCGTGCGCGCCAGCGTCGGGATGTCGATGCCGGCTTCGCGCATGCGTTCAACCTGGCCCACCGGCATGCCGTACATGCGCTGCATGGTGAACACGGTGGACGCCGTGTATTCCCAGATGACCTCAGGCACGATCAGCATGTCGCCGCGGCCCGATTCCGGGCCGAAGTTGCGGCGCAGCTGGCTGCAATTGGACGCTTCGCGCACCAGATCCAGCTCGTCGTGCAGGTACTTGTCGAATTCGGCGACCACTTCGCGCGGCTTCAGGCGGCGGCCATCGTCGCCCAGACGCTCGATGATGCGCGCCACGATCTTCAAGAGCGACAGGTCTTTTTCGATGATGCTCAGCATCCCCGGACGCAGCACCTTGACCGCCACTTCGCGGCCATCATGCAGCACGGCGAAGTGGACCTGGGCGATGGAGGCGGATGCCACCGGGTCCACGTCGAACTGCGCGAACAGTTTTTCGGGCGGCGCACCGAGGGCGGCCTCGATGCAGGCGGCGGCCTGCGCGGACGGGAACGGCGGCACGCGGTCTTGCAGCAGCGCGAGCTCGTTGGCGATGTCGGCGGGGATCAGGTCGCGGCGGGTGGAAAGCACCTGCCCGAACTTCACGAAGATGGGGCCCAGCGATTCCAGGGCCATCCGCAGGCGCTGCCCGCGCGGCTGGCGCGGACGCGTGCCCAGGCGGATGACGCGCAGCAGGCAAGTGGCCAGCGGATGGTTCAGACTGGAGAGCACGAGCTCATCCAGGCCATAGCGCAAGGAAACAACGATGATGCGAAGCAGGCGCAGCAGGGGAAACATGGATCAGGCGCCCCGCTTTGCGCTGGCCGAAGCCAGACGGGTTTGCAGGGCGGTGGCCGAACGCGTCAGCGCGTCGGTGCGAGCGTTCAGCTCGGCTAAATCCAGGCGCCATTGTTCCAGCGCGGGGCGGCCCACCAGCACGCCGCTTTCTTCGGCCAGATATTCCGATACGTTTTCCGCCAGGCGCGTGCCCACGGTGCGCGCGCCATTGGCCGCGGCCCGCGCGCCGCCCACGATGCGCAGGGCGGCGATATCGCCCACCACGCGGGCCAACGCGTCTTCGGGGTCGGGACGCAGCTGCTTGGACAGGTCAGCCACCACTTGGGCCAGCGCAGCGTCGCCCGAGATATGCGTGGCTTCGGCGAAGTCAGGGGTTTCGCGGTCAGCGCCCAGGCGCGGCAGCGGCAGCTTTTCAGGAGCCACGGTCAGCGTCACGTCGGGCACGACGGCAGGGTCAGCCTGGGCCGCGAGGCCTTCGCTATCGATCGTCAGGCCCAGCGTGAAACCGCCCAGGGCGAAGCGCACGGTCTTGCCGGCATGCCGCGCCAGACGCTCGCGCGCCCAGTCCTCGCGCCGCAACAGGGCGTTGAGCGCGCTTACAGCCAACCGCGAGGGAGTGGGCAGGAACGAAAAAGGCAGCATGACGGTCTGCAACACCGCGGGGCGGGGTTGCCGGAATTGGTGGGTAAATCGGGAGTGTAACGGGTTAGATGGGCGCGTGTTTAGCGCGAAAGGCACAAGGAAAAACCGGCCCTTGTGGGGCCGGTTCAAGCGGATGCCTTTCGGGCATCCGGCAACGGAGGACAGAGGCAGTCCCGGCCAGCCAGCGTTTAGCTGGCCAGATCCACCGGAATCTGCTGAATGCCAGCCAACAGCCAGCCGCCATTGGCAGGCTTGAACAGGTTCCAGACTTCTTCGAAGCGGAAGGCTTCGGTGCCGGGGGCCTCACGCAGCATGCCAGAGAAGCGCACGCTGGCCAGGTGGCCGTCGGACACGGTCTCGATGCCCAGCATTTCGGCGTTCAGCAGGACCACTTCGGTCTTGTTGGGGGCCGCGCCGCGCTCAGCCAGTTGCGGCTTGAGTTCGGTGATCAGGTCATCGGTCAGGAAGTCGCGCAGGCCATCGGTGCTGCCGCTGTCCCACACTGCCTGGATGCGAACGAACTGCTCCTTGGCTTGCTTCAGGAAGTTGGGCGTGTCGAAATCACCCGGCACGAACCAGTTGTTGTCTTCACCTGCCTTGGGCAGCACAGCCGGCGGCGCGACCGGTGCGGCGGCCACGGGTGCGGCGGCAGCGGCGGGCGCGGCGGCGGCCGGCTTCAGGGCTTCACGCCACATCGGCTGCGGCTGCTGGCCCGGTGCGTTGTTGGCGCCATTGAAAGCACCTTGCGTGGCCGTACGCGGACCCGCGCCACGCAGGCGGCGGATGATGAACATGACGGCGAAGACAACGGCGGCGATCAGCAGCGCGGAACCCAGGAATTCAGCGAAGGCGCCCGACAGGCCCATGCTGGACAGCAAGGCGGCGATGCCCAGGCCAGCGGCGATGCCTGCGATGGGGCCAAGCCAACGCGACGCGCCGCTCTTGGCGGCGGCGCCCGCGGCGCCAGCCGTGGCTGCGCCAGCGGCTGCCGGCGCGGCGGTGGCGCCCGCGGTGTTGTTCGCGGCGGCCGGCGGCGTGGTCGCCTGGCGCTGCTGGGTGACATTGGAGGATTGGCGGCCGACGCTGCTGCCGCCGCCTGCACGACGGGCTTCAGCGTCAAACGACGCCGTCACCAACGCCGCGCCGGAAACGGCGATGAGCGCCGCGGCGACAAACCGCGAAAGACAGAATTTGGTCATAGAGTTTGCTCCCTCGTACTCGCGCCCCCGCTGCCCCGAGCAGCTGGAAGCCCCACGGACAGCGGGACCTAAACGCGACTTTTCTTACAGTAATCTGAACGTCGTAAGAATAACGGACAAGACGCCGCCCCACAAGTTCCCCGTGGGGTGAAGAAATATCCTATGGACAGGCCGTGTTTCAGCCCAGGCGCACGCCTTCGTGCAGCGCGGCGATGCCGGCAGTCAGGTTGAAATACTGAACCCGTTCCAGGCCGGCGGTGCGCAGCATGTCGGCCAGCGTTTCCTGGTCGGGATGCATGCGGATGGATTCCGCCAGATAACGGTAGCTGGCCTCGTCCTTGGCGACCTTCTTGCCCAGCCAGGGCAGCACGTTGAAGGAATACCAGTCGTAGGCGGGCGCCAGGGGCTTGGCCACGCGCGAGAATTCCAGCACCAGCAGCTTGCCGCCCGGCTTCAGGACGCGGGTCATTTCGGCCAGCGCGCGGTCTTTGTGCGTCATGTTGCGCAGGCCGAAAGCCACGCTGACGCGGTCGAAATAACCGGTGGGGAACGGCAGGCGCTCGGCGTCGCACACGGCGGTGGGCACCAGGAGGCCGGCGTCGGTGAGGCGGTCGCGGCCCACGCGCAGCATGGAATCGTTGATGTCGGTCAGCCAGACCTCGCCGGTCGGGCCTGCGCGCTTGGCGAAGGCCTTGGCCAGGTCGCCCGTGCCGCCGGCGATGTCCAGTACCTTCATGCCGGGGCGGATGGCGGCGCGGCCAATGGTGAAGGCTTTCCAGACGCGGTGCAGGCCGGCCGACATGAAATCGTTCATGACGTCGTAGCGCTGGGCGACCGAATGGAAGACTTCAGCAACCTTGCGGGCTTTTTCGCCTTCCGGCACCGTTTGGAAGCCAAAATGCGTGGATTGGGCGTTGGAGTCGGCGGAATGTTGCGATTCGGAGGGGTTTTGCATGGTGAATTCCCGATATATCCTGGCAATGGTAGCCTATCGGCCACGCGCTGGCGGGCAGAGAACCTTCCCCGTAAGCACCCTGCGGTCACATACCTGAAATATTGCGGCCATACTATCGCAATGTTCGCGCCGCGCCGGCGCTCAGAAGTGTGCCAAATTCGCCATGTCCAGCACCATCCTCGTCGTCGAAGACGAACCCGCAATCCAGGAACTGATCGCCGTCAACCTGTCCTTCGCGGGGCATAAAGTGCTGCGCGCGTTCGACGCCGACCAGGCCCAGACGCTGATTCGCGCCGAACTCCCCGATCTGATCCTGCTGGATTGGATGTTGCCCGGCACGTCCGGCCTGGCCATGGCGCGCAAGCTGCGCAACGACGAGCGCACCCGCGCCGTCCCGGTCATCATGCTGACCGCCAAGGGCTCCGAGCAAGACAAGGTAGACGGCCTGGAAGCCGGCGCCGACGACTACATCACCAAGCCCTTTTCGCCGAAAGAGCTCATGGCCCGCATCAAGGCCGTGCTGCGCCGCCGCGCGCCCCAGCTGACCGATGACGTCATCGACGTGGGCGGCCTGAAGCTGGACCCGGTGACGCACCGCTTGTCGGGCAACAGCCAGTCTTTGCAG
The DNA here is from genome assembly GCF_042957345.1 of Achromobacter sp. NPDC008082. Taxonomy (NCBI): domain Bacteria; kingdom Pseudomonadati; phylum Pseudomonadota; class Betaproteobacteria; order Burkholderiales; family Alcaligenaceae; genus Achromobacter; species Achromobacter sp. NPDC008082. Next base: position 579,162 of record NZ_JBIBIB010000004.1, on the reverse strand, counting down.
ATCGGCCCCACCGAGTTCCGTCTGCTGCACTTCTTCATGACCCACCCCGAGCGCGTGTTCTCGCGTTCGCAACTGCTGGATCAGGTCTGGGGCGACCACGTGTTCGTGGAAGAGCGCACCGTTGACGTCCACATCCGCCGCCTGCGCAAGGCGTTGGAACCCAGCGGCCACGATGCGCACGTTGAAACCGTGCGCGGCAGCGGATACCGGTTTACGGCACAGCTTCCGACGCGGTAAAACTCCCGCACGATGATCTGGCTGCGCACTCTTTTCCTGGTCGCCCTGTGGGCGGTGATTTCACTACTGGCGCAATGGCTCATAGGTGATCCATTCGGCTGGATCGTGTTTTGCGCCGCGCTCGCCGCCATGCTGCTCTGGCGCAGCTGGCGCCTGACGCTGGTTTCCCACTGGGCCAATCACCCGGACACCTCTCCTCCCGCCTCCGTCGGGCCTTGGGACGACATTCTCGCCCCGCTCTACCGCTACACCCGCGCCCGCGCGCGCGAACTGGCCGAAACCCGCGACACCATGCAAGGCATGCTGGCCGCCGCCCAGGCGCTGCCGGACGGCGCGGTCACGATGAATGAAGACTTCCAGATCGACTGGTGCAACCGCATGGCGCGCCAGCATCTGGGCCTGCGCCTGCCGGCCGACCGTGGCCACAATCTGCTGAACCTGCTGCGCGCGCCGGAATTCGTGGAATACGCGCACCGCTCGTCCTGGCCCGACCCGATTCTGGTGCGCCTGGGCCAGCAAGGCCAGGAACGGCTGATGATGATGCAGCTGACGTCCTACGCCAGCAATCAGCGCCTGCTCATCACGCGCGACGTCACGCAGATTGAACGCCTGGAAACCACGCGCCGCGATTTCGTGGCCAACGTCTCGCACGAGCTGCGCACGCCGCTGACCGTGCTGGCGGGCTTTCTGGAAACGCTGCGCGACATGCCGGCCGATGCCTTGCCCGAAGAACAGCGCGCGCAGTACATCGACATGATGCATGAGCAGGCCCAGCGCATGCAGGCCATCGTCGAAGACCTGCTGACCTTGTCCACGCTGGAATCGTCGCCGGGCAGCGACCCGCGCGCGATCAACATGAGCGCGCTGCTGCAAAAAGCTCGCCAGCAGATCGAAGCGTTGTCGGGCGGACGTCATGTGCTGGAATGGCACATCGACGAAACGCTGGACGTGCTTGGCGCCGAGACCGAGCTGACCTCGGCGCTGTCGAACCTGCTGACCAACGCCGTGCGCTACACGCCCGACGGCGGCACGATCACCGTGCGCTGGGAACGCGAGCCCGATGGCGGCGCGCGCTACAGCGTGCAGGACACCGGCATCGGCATCCCCGCCCGCCACCTGCCGCGCCTGACCGAACGTTTCTACCGCGTGGACCGCGGGCGTTCGCGCGCTGTGGGCGGCACGGGCCTGGGCCTGGCGATCACCAAGCACATCGCCATGCGCCACGATGCCGAATTGCTCATCACGAGCGAGCCCGGCAAAGGCAGCGTGTTCGCGCTGCGCTTCCCCTTCGAACGTATCGCCATCGACGAACCGGCCTGACCGGTTTGCTCGTACCACCCGCGCCGCAGCGCCGGCGCGGGTGGTAAATTTCCGGCCATGCGCATCCTGGTCATCGAAGACGAACCCAAACTGGCCGACTACCTCAAGAAGGGGCTGTCGGAACAGAGCCATATCGTGGATCTGGCGCGCGACGGCGTCGACGGCCTGCATCTGGCGCTGGAAGGCGCGTACGACCTGATCGTGCTGGATGTGATGCTGCCCGGCGTGGACGGCTTCGGCATCCTGGCGTCGGTTCGCGCACAAAAAGACACCCCCATCCTGATGCTGACCGCGCGCGACGCCGTGGAAGACCGCGTGCGCGGCCTGGAAGGCGGCGCCGACGATTACCTGGTCAAGCCCTTTGCGTTTTCCGAACTGCTGGCCCGCGTGCAGGCGCTGCTGCGCCGGGGCCGCACGCAGGAACCCACGCTGCTGCGCCTGGCCGATCTGGAGCTGGACCTGGCCCGCCGCCGCGCCCAGCGGGGCGGACGCCGCCTGGACCTGACCGCCAAGGAATTCAACCTGCTGGCCCTGCTGCTGCGCCGCCAGGGCCAGGTGCTGTCTCGCACCACGCTGGCCGAACAGGTGTGGGACATGAACTTCGATAGCGACACCAATGTCATCGACGTCGCCGTGCGCCGCCTGCGCGGCAAGCTGGACGACCCGTTCGACGCCAAGCTGCTGCACACCGTGCGCGGCATGGGCTATGTGCTGGAGTCGCGCCCCGAGCCCAAACCGGCATGAAGCCGCCGCGCATGCGTTCGATGCAGGCGCGGCTGACGCTGCTGCTGGGCGCCATTGCACTGCTGGTATCCAGCCTGGCCGGGGCGACGTTGTTCTGGGCGCTCAAGCGCGAAGTCGAACGCCAGGAGATCACCGAGGTCAGCGGCAAGCTGGAATTGATCGACCACCTGATCGACATGCAGAACAGCGCCAGCGGCCTGCACGACCTGGCCGCCACGTTTGACGAAATGCGAGCCGGCCAAGGCCAGTTGGGCATCTGGATCGTGGACGCGCAGGGGCACGCCGTGTACGGCGGCCCCGCCCCCGAAACGCTCGGCACGGGCGGCGACGGCAGGCAAGTGGTGCTGCAAACCGCCGATGGCGGGCGCATGCGCGGCTTGCGCGTGGCCATGAACGACCGCATCCTGCCGGGCGCCGAACTGACCGTGGCCGTCAGCACGCGCACCAGCTCGCAGTTTCTGTACGCCTATGGCACCGCGCTGGTGTTGATCTGCGCGCTATGGGTGGGTGCAACCGTCGTGCTGGCCGCCTGGGCCGTGCGCCGCAGCATGGCGCCCACGCGCCGGCTGTCGGAGCAGGCGGCGCGCATCCAGCCCGACAATCTGGCGCGCCGTCTGCCGCTGGAAGACACCGACCGCGAACTGCACGACCTGGTGCGGTCGTTTAACCGCACGCTGGAACGGCTGCAATCGGCGTATCAGCAAATGGAAGGGTTCAACGCCGACGTGGCGCATGAACTGCGCACGCCGCTTGCCACGCTGATCAACGGCACGCAGGTGATGCTGTCATCCCCGCGCGACGCCGCCGAATTGCGCGACGCGCTGGAATCGAATCTGGAAGAGCTTGAAGACCTGAAGACGCTGGTCAACGACATGTTGTTCCTGGCGCGCGCGGACCGCGGGGAACGGGCGGCGGACCTGGCGCCGGTGTCGCTCGCGGCCGAGGCCCGGCGCGTGGCGGAATACTACGAAGCGACGCTGGAAGCCCAGGGCGTGCATTTGCGCTGCGAGGGCGACGCAACGGTCGCCGCCAACCCGGGGCTGGTGCGCCGCGCCTTGGCCAATTTGATCTCCAACGCCATCAAGGCTACGCCCGCCGGCCGCGAAATCGTGCTGACGTGTTCAGCGTCGGCGGCAGGCGCGCGGGTGCAAGTGCGCAACCCGGGCACGCCCATTCCCGCCGCCGACCTGCCCCGCATCTTCGACCGCTTCTTCCGGTCCGGCCAACCCCGCGCGCCGCGCAGCGAAGGGCATGGGCTGGGGCTGGCCATCGTGCGCGCCATCGCCCTTATGCATGGCGGCGATGTGGACGCGGTGTCGGATGCGTCTGGCACGGTGGTGGGCATCACGTTGCGCGGGCCTGAGCCTGGCCCGCGCCCGCCCAACATTACAAAACCGTAATCCAGGCGACAGAATCGGGTCACCCCGGTTTTCCTACAGTGTCATCACGGTCACTCCTGTAAGGATTTTCGTGAAAGACGCTCTGATTCGCCTTAGCCAGGCTGCTGCCCTGGCCCTGCTGTTCACCGCCACCGCGCAGGCCGCAGGCGGCCACGATGGCCACAACATGTCGTCCATGGCCATGCCGGCCGCAACGGCGCCCATCGGCAAGCCGGGCGACGCCGCCCGCGCCACGCGCACCATCAGTATCGACATGAACGACGCCATGCGCTTCACGCCCGACCGCATCGAGGTCAAGGCCGGCGAAACCGTGCGCATCAATGTGCGCAATGTCGGCAAGATTCGGCACGAGCTGGTGCTAGGCACCGACGCGGATCTGAAAGCGCACTACGACATGATGATGAAGGACCCTGGCATGCGCCACGAGGAAGCCAACGCGGTGTCGCTGGAGGCGGGCAAGACTGGGCAGATCGTCTGGCGCTTCGACAAGGCGGGCACGGTGTCCTTCGGCTGCCTGGAACCCGGGCATTATTCGGCTGGCATGAAGGGAGCCGTGTCGGTGCTGTGACGCCCGGCACCGTCTTCCTATGCGCACACTTCCCCCTCTTGCCCGCCGGCGATTCGTACAGGGCCTGGCTGCCGGCGGCGCGCTGGCGGCGCTTGGCGGCTGGCGCGCGGCGCTGGCGCAATCGCACCCTGCCCCCACCGCCGAATTGCGCGGCACCGAGTTCCATCTTGAGATCGGTGAAACGCCGGTCAACTTCACGGGCGCGGCGCGCGTGGCCACCACCGTCAACGGCCAGGTGCCCGCGCCGCTTCTGCGCTGGCGCGAAGGCGACACGGTCACGCTGCACGTCACCAACCGGCTGCGCGAGCAGACGTCGATTCATTGGCACGGTATTTTGCTGCCGTCCAACATGGATGGCGTGCCGGGCCTGAGCTTTGACGGCATCGACCCCGGCCAGACCTTCTCCTACCGTTTCGACGTGCGCCAAAGCGGCACGTACTGGTATCACAGCCATTCGGGCTTTCAGGAACAGACGGGCCTGTACGGCGCGATTGTCATCGACCCGCGCCGTCGCGACCCCATCGCGTCTGACCGCGACTACACGGTGCTGCTGTCCGACTGGACAGACGAAGATCCCATGCGGCTTTTCAACAAGCTGAAGGTGATGCCCGACTACTACAACGGCATTCAGCCCAGCGTGCAAAGCCTGCGCGCCGACGCCGCCAGCCGCGGCTGGCGCGCCGCGCTGTCTGAACGCCTGATGTGGGAACAGATGCGCATGAACCCGTCGGACCTGGCCGATGTGTCGGGCGCCACCTACACCTTCCTGACCAACGGCGCGACGCCCGCGGGCAATTGGACCGGGCTGTTCACGCCGGGCGAACGCATCCGGCTGCGCTTCATCAACGGCTCGGCGATGACTTACTTCGACGTGCGTATTCCAGGATTGAAGATGACGGTGGTGGCGGCGGACGGGCAGGACGTGCGCCCGGTGGACGTGGAAGAGTTCCGCATCGGCGTGGCGGAAACGTATGACGTGATCGTCGAACCGCAAGACGACCGCGCCTACACGATCTTCTCGCAGGCCATGGACCGTTCCGGCTACGCCCGCGCCACGCTGGCCCCGCGCGCCGGCATGCAGGCGGAGGTGCCGGCTCTCGACCGCGTACAGTTGCTGGGCATGATGGACATGGGCATGGCGCACGACATGGGCGGTGGAGACCATGCCGGTGCAGGGACGGGCGCGGGCGCCAATGCAGGGGCAGGAGCAGGGGCAGCCGCGATGGACCACAGCGCCATGCCCGGCATGGATCATGGCATGCAGCACGGTTCCGGCGCAGGCCAGGGCGGCATGGTCGAAGTGACGCATCCCTACCCCGCCGAGCGCGGCGTGGGCAACTCGATGCTGCCCGATGTGGTGTCAACGCGTCTGGACGATCCGGGCGTGGGCTTACGCGACAACGGCCGCCGCGTGCTGACCTACGCCGACCTGCATTCCATTCGCGAACCCGCCGACAACCGCGCGCCCTCGCGCGAGATCGAGCTGCATCTGACGGGCAACATGGAACGCTACATGTGGTCGTTCAACGGCGTGAAGTTCTCGGACGCGAAACCCATCGTGCTGCGCTACGGCGAGCGCGTGCGCTTCGTGCTGGTCAACGACACGATGATGACGCACCCCATCCATCTGCATGGCCTGTGGAGCGACCTGGAATCGCCCGACGGCGCGTTCCAGGTGCGCAAGCACACCATCACGCTCAACCCGGCGCAGCGCCTGAGTTACCGCGTCAGCGCCGACGCGCGCGGGCATTGGGCCTACCACTGCCACCTGCTGTATCACATGGAGGCCGGCATGTTCAGAGCGGTCGTGGTGGAGTAAGCGATGACGTCCAAGACAAAACGATTAGGCGCCTGCGCCTTGGCGATGACGCTGCTTGCCGCGGGCGCGCACGCGCAATCCGCAGCAACCGACCACGGCGCGATGGACCATGCCAGCATGGGTCACGGCGCCCCCGCAGCGCCCGATGCGGCGCCCGATGCGCCCCCCATCGGCAGCCTGCCATCCAGCGATGGCGCGGGCGAGCGTGGCTACGGCAGCTACGGCATCCATCCGCACATGATGGACAACGACCCCACGTGGCAAGTGCTGTTCGACAAGTTCGGCATGTCGCGCAACCGCGATGGGCAGAATGCGCTGAATTGGGACGGCCGCTTCTGGTTCGGCACGGCCACCGACCGGCTCGTCGTCAAGAGCGAAGGCGAACGCGAAAACGGTGGCGGCTCGGACGCAAAGGTTGAAGCGTTCTGGAGCCACGCGGTCTCGCCCTTCTGGGACCTGCAACTGGGTGCGCGCCGCGACATCGGCACGGGCGCGAAGCGCAACTGGGCCGCCATTGGCATTGAAGGCGTCCTGCCGTACAACATCGAACTGGAGACGACCGGCTATGTGGGTTCATCGGGCCGCACGGCGCTGGCGCTGAAGGCCGAGTACGACCTGCTGCTGACGCAACGGCTGATCTTCACGCCGGAACTCGAAGCCAGCCTGTACGGCAAATCCGACCCTGAACGCGGGATCGGGTCGGGGCTGTCGACGGGCTCACTGTCGTTGCGGCTGCGTTATGAAGTCACGCGGGAATTCGCGCCGTATATCGGCGTATCCTTTGAGCGAAAGTTTGGCCAGACGGCAAGCTATGCCTCGGACGCGGGGGCCAGCCGCTCGCAGACGGCCGTGATGGCCGGCGTGCGGTTCTGGTTTTGACACCCGCGCCTTTTCGACATTACCCCTACGGAGCATCATGAACGCATCCCGCATTACGCGCCGCCTGGTTATTGCCGCGGCGCTGTTCACCCCGCTATTCGCGCCCGCGATCACAGCCGCGCAAACGCCCGTCAAGGTGGAAGTCTGGAAGACGCCCACCTGCGGCTGTTGCGAAGACTGGGTCAAGCACATGCGTGATAACGGCTTCACCGTGACCACGCACGATGTGCAAGACACTGGCCCAATCCGCCGCAACGCCGGCATGGCGGACTACGGTTCCTGCCACACCGCCATGGTTGACGGCTACGCGGTCGAAGGCCATGTGCCGGCCAGCGATGTGCGCCGTCTGCTGCTTGAAAAACCCGACGCAGCGGGCCTGGCCGCCCCCGGCATGCCGCTGGGTTCGCCCGGCATGGACGGCCCGGAATACGGGGGCCGCAAGACGCCGCACGATGTGGTGCTGGTCGACAAGCAGGGCGGCGCCAAGGTGTTCCAGGCCTATCGGTAAGGCGCGGGGGGTGGGAAGGCCGTTGAAACAATTCATCCACACCGTCTCAATGGCTACTCCTTGCACTGCAGCAAAAATGCGCCACAATAAATAACACGCATTCCTCACCCACCCCTGGCAGTCTCATGGCAAAAATCGTCCTGTTCGAGAACATCCACCCGAGCGCCCGCGCGGTCTTCGAAGCCGCTGGCTACACCGATATCGTCACGCACGCCGCGGCCCTGCCGCCGGCGCAAATGCACGACGCCCTGCGTGGCGTGCACGTGGCGGGGATTCGTTCTCGCACGCACCTGGATGCCGCTTTGCTTTCCAGCCCCGACCTGCGCGTCGTGGGCTGCTTCTGCATCGGCACCAACCAGGTCGACCTGGATTCGGCCATGCAGCGCGGCATTCCCGTGTTCAACGCGCCCTTCTCCAACACCCGTTCCGTGGCTGAACTGGTGCTGGGCGAAGCCATCCTGCTGCTGCGCCGCATCCCGGAAAAGAATGCCCGCGTGCATCTGGGCCACTGGGACAAGAGCGCGTCCGGCGCGTTTGAAACGCGCGGCAAGACGCTGGGCATCGTGGGCTACGGCAACATCGGCTCGCAGATCAGCACGCTGGCCGAAGGCCTGGGCATGCGCGTCATCTATCACGACGTGGAAGCCAAGCTGCCGCTGGGCAACGCGCGTCCGGCCGCAACGCTGAACGACCTGCTTGAGCAGGCCGATGTGGTGACGCTGCACGTGCCGGGCGGCAAGTCCACCGAAAACATCATGAACGCGGAGACCATCGCGCGCATGCGGCGCGGGGCCATCCTGATCAACGCGTCGCGCGGCACGGTGGTCGACATCGACGCGCTGCACGCCGCGCTGAAGTCCGGCCACCTGGCGGGCGCGGCACTGGACGTGTTCCCCACTGAACCCAAGGGCGCGGACGAACCGCTGGCAAGCCCGCTGATCGGCCTGCCCAACGTCATCCTGACCCCGCACATCGGCGGCAGCACGCAGGAATCGCAAGAGAACATCGGCCGCGAAGTGGCCGAGAAGCTGGTGCGCTTCATGCAGGCCGGCACCACCAAGGGCGCGGTCAACTTCCCCGAACTGCCGTATCTGGAACCGGCCGGCGCCACCCGTATCCTGCACGTGCACCGCAACGCGCCGGGCGCGCTTGGCACGCTGGACAACCTGATGGCGCAACACGGTTTGAACATCGTCAGCCAGACGCTGCAAACCAAGGGCCAGATCGGTTATGTGATTACGGACGTGGAAGGCCAGGTGGATGACGTGGTGATGTCCACGCTGCGCAGCCACCCGATCACGGTACGTTGCGACCGGCTGTAAACCGGACGCGGTTGATCGCTTGATTGCGGATGGCGTCATGGCTGAATTTGCTATGACGCCATTCTTGTTTATGGCACGCCTGCACTAGCTGCCGCCACCAGGCATTCCGCCATCTTTTCCCGCACGCTGCCCGCATCAAAAGGCAGCCGCCCGATGATGCCGATGTCGCGGTGAAACGCCTGGTCGCCCAACGGCACCAGCCGCAAACCCGTCATGTCCAGCCCGCGCAGGCGCGGCAACAGCGCCACCCCCAGCCCGTGACGCACCAGGTTGGCGATGGCTTCGATTTCATCGAGCTCCACCGCCTCATGCACATTCAAGCGGTGCTTCTTCAAGAAAATATCCACCACCCGCCCGCCGAATGACGCCCGGTCATAACGAATGAAGGGCTGCGTGGCGAGCACGTCGCGCCAGGGCGCGGCGGGCAGTGATTCCGGCATGGCCAGCACCACGGGTTCGCTTAACAGCGGCTGCCAGCCCAGCTCCGGCGGCAGCGTGAACGGCGGGCGGATCAGCACGGCCATGTCCACTTCGCCCGCATCCACCTGACCCAGCAGCGACAACGACACCCCCGGCACAATCCGCACCCGCACATCGGGATACACCGCGCGAAACCGGCCCAGCGCATCCACCAGTAAGCCTTGCTGCACCGAGGCGATCGCGCCTATGCGCAACGAGCCGCTGACATGGCCCGCCCCGGCCGTGGTGACCATGCGTTCGGCCATAGCCACCAATTCTTCGGCCTGCGGCAGCATCTCTCGGCCGTGCGCGTTCAACACCGCGGCGCGCGCGCTGCGGTCGAACAATTCCACGCCCAGGTATTCCTCCAGGCGCTTGATTTGCGCGCTGACCGCCGACTGCGTCAGCCCTAGATGCGTGCCCGCCCCGGTAAAGGTGCCGTCACGCGCCACGGCGATGAAGGTTTTGAACTCTTTGATCACGATCAATATTTTTGATGCTAAGACACAAAAAATATCGTTTTTCAATCAAAAAAACAATACCTAAACTGGAGCCTGGTGCTAGCGCTATTTGCACTCGCGGCAGCCCGCATGCCGATCACCCTCTTTTGAATGACCCGGAAATTCTCATGACCGCTCAAACCAACCTGCCGCCGTTCCACCTGGCCTTCCCGGTTCGCGACCTGGCCGAAGCCCGCGCCTTCTACGGCGAAAAGCTGGGCTGTCCGGAAGGCCGTAGCTCGTCCGAATGGATCGACTTCAACTTCTACGGCCACCAGATCGTCGCCCACCTGGCGCCCAGCGAATGCGGCCACAAGGCCACCAGCGCCGTGGACTCGCACAACGTGCCCGTGCGCCATTTCGGCGCCGTTCTTTCCATGGAACAATGGGAAGCCATGTCCAAGCGCCTGATCGACGCCGGCACCGAATTCGTCATCGAACCCTACATCCGCTTCAAGGGCGAAGTCGGCGAACAGGCCACGATGTTCTTCCTGGACCCGTCGGGCAACGCGCTGGAATTCAAAGCCTTCAAGAACATGGATTCCTTGTTCGCCAAGTAATCCGCCGCCAGAGGTTTCGCGCCGTTGAACGCTTCTTCCGAACCCCCTTCTCCGGCCGAAACCTTGTGGCGCATCCAGCCCCAGGGTGATCGCTGCCTGATCATCACCTTTGGCGACCGGATCGACGCGTCGGTCGGCCGAACCTGTCTGGCCGCGGCGCGCAAACTGCGCGACGCGCAATTGGCCGGCGTAACCGACGTGGTGCCGTCATTCGTCGCCGTGGCCGTGCATTACCGGCCCGATGGCGTCGGCGGCGGCCCCACCTGTTCCACGCTGACCGCCCGCGTCAACGCGCTGCTAGCTGACGGCATCCCTGTCGACGCCTCGGCCGAACGTGACATTGATATCCCGGTTTGTTACGGCGGCGAACATGGCCCCGACCTGGCCGACGTCGCGCGCGCCGCTGGCGTAACGCCCGACGAGGTCATCGCCTTGCACAGCGGACCGCGCAGCATGGTGTTCATGCTGGGGTTTGCGCCGGGCCACCCCTACCTGGGCCTGCACGACGAAAAACTCAACATCCCGCGCCGGCCGTCGCCGCGCACCGTGGTGCCCATCGGCTCCGTTGCCGTCGCCAACCGGCAGACGGTGATCTACCCGAACCGGCTGCCCGGCGGCTGGAACATCATCGGCGCCACGCCGCTGACGCTGTTCGACCCGGCCCGCGAACCGGCCTCGCTGCTGCAACCGGGCGATTCGGTGCGCTTCGTGCCCATCAGCGCCGACGAGTTCAACCGCATCAGGAAGGCACAGCCATGAGCCTGGCCGTCATCAAGCCCGGCATGCTGTCCAGCTTCCAGGACGCCGGCCGCAACGGGTACCAGCATCAAGGCATACCCGCGGCGGGCGCCATGGACGAACGCGCGCACCGGCTGGCCAATGCGCTGGCGGGCAACGCCGGCGACCCCGCCACGTTGGAAATAACGCTGACCGGGCCGACCTTGCGCTTCGATGCGCCGGCCTGCTTTGCGCTGGCCGGCGCGGATCTTGGCGCCACCTTGAACGGACAAGACATTGCCCCGCACCGCCCGTTAGTGGCCTGTGCGGGCGACACGCTGGCCTTCGGCGCGCGCCCGGCCAACGGCGTGCGCGCCTATCTGGCGGTGCATGGCGGCTTTGCCTTGCCCGCGGTGATGGGCAGCGAATCCACGTATTTGCGCAGCGGCTTTGGCGGCTTCCAAGGACGCGCGCTGGCCAAGGGTGACCACATTGCACTGCGGACCCCGCTTGCCGCACACCAGGACCTGAAGGCGCTGCGCGACGCATTGTGGACCCTGCGCATCTATCTGCCCGGCACGCTGGGCAACCCGCGCCGCGCCGCCATCCGCTTTCTGCCCGGCCTGCACTGGCACGAATTCTCGGAGGCCACGCGCGACGCGTTCACCCGCTCGGAATTCCGCGTCAGCCCGCAGTCCGATCGCATGGGCTATCGGTTGACAGGCCCGGCGCTGGCGCTGGAACAGCCGCGCCAGATGCTGTCGGAAGCCGCCTGTTTCGGCACCGTGCAGGTGCCGTCGGGCGGCGAGGCCATCATCCTCATGGCCGACCGCCAAACCACGGGCGGCTACCCCAAGATTGCGCAGATCGCCACGGTGGACCTGCCCGCGCTGGCGCAGACCGCCCCGGGCGACACGCTGCGTTTCGCCCTGATCAGCCTGGACGACGCGCAGCGGCTGGATGGCGAACGCGAACGCGCGTTCACGCAATTGCACGACGCGCTGGCGCCGCTGCGCGCCTTGCTGACCCCCGCATAAAGGAACCTGCAATGACGACCCGCATCGATTTGAACTGCGACATGGGCGAAAGCTATGGCGCGTGGACCATGGGCAACGACGCGGCGGTGCTGCAATACGTCAGCTCCGCCAACATCGCCTGCGGATTTCATGGCGGCGACCCGGCCACCATGCGCAAGACGGTGGCGGCCGCGCTCAAGCAGGGCGTGGCGCTGGGCGCCCACCCCAGCTTGCAGGACCTGGCGGGCTTTGGCCGCCGCAGCATCCCGACCACGCCCGATGAAGCCTATGACATCGTGGTCTATCAGATCGGCGCGCTGGCCGGCGTAGCCGCCTCGCAAGGGGCGCGGCTGCACCACGTGAAGGCGCATGGCGCGTTGTACAACATGGCCGCAAAAGACGAAGGCCTGTCGCGCGCCATCTGCCAGGCGGTCAAGGATGTGGACGCGTCGCTGATTCTGTATGGGCTGGCCGGCAGCAAGCTGATCGACGCGGCGCGCGACATTGGGCTTGCGGCCGCCAGCGAAGTATTCGCCGACCGCTCTTACCAGGACGACGGCTCGCTCACGCCGCGCACCCGCGCGGGCGCCATGATCGAAGACCTGGACCAGGCGGTGGCGCAAGTCATCCGCATGGTGCGCGAAGGCAAGGTGCGTTCGGTTGATGGCCGCGATGTGCCGGTGCAAGCCGACACGCTCTGTATCCATGGCGACCAGCCCAACGCCCTGTTGTTCGCCAACGGCATCCGGCAGGCGCTGGACCAGGCGGGCATTGAAGTGCGTACGCCAGCGCGCGGCTGAACGCGCGGCGACTGAACGCGCGGTGGCTGAACGCGCGGTGACTGAACATGCGGCGGCTGAACGCCAGCGCTCAGGCCCGGCCGTAGCGCGGAGCCGCCTCTTGCCTTACGGGTTCAATGGCGTCGCGATACACCTGCACAATGCTCGGCAGCACTTCCAGCACGTAGGTGCGCGTCAACCCTGCTGCGCGCTCAAAGTCGCGCACGGCCACGGCCTGCGTGATGCCGTGCGTGTAGGTCTGGATGGTGTTGGTTTCAATCGATCGCCGGGCCAGCAGGAAGCGCAGCGGCTCCACCTGTTCGTAGAGCTTGCTCAGCATGCTGGTCAGCGGCGTATTGCCGGTGTAGCGGGCGCTGGCCAGATAGAACTCGCGGCACGCCGCGATGCTGGCGCGCACGTCCCGCTTGGCCATCGACGACGCAATCGCTTCGTCGTAGCTGCGCAACTCGGCCACCAGAGGCGACAAATCCGTCACGTCGGCCAGCTGGCGCAGGCAATACGCCTCCAGCTCCGCGCGCAACATGTACAGGTGGCGGATTTGCGTTTCGGTATAGAGGGTGACCCGAAAGCCTTTGCGTTGGATATGCGTGACCAGGCCGCTCAACTCCAGCAGACGCAGTGCTTCCCGGATCGGGCTGCGGCTGGTGCCGAAACGCTGCTCTAGTTCTTGCTCCCGCAAGGGCTGCCCGGGCCGGATAGTGCCATCCACTATCAACTCACGAATCTGTTCCTGAAGAAAATACGGAATCGTGGCGGGCGCTTTGACGTCCAATCGGCTCCCCTTTTACTGCGCGAGGCATGGTATGAGACACCGAGAAGATACTAGAAATCTCTTGAAACACAAATAAGAAAATTGTTGCAGAGGACAAAGCGGGTTTGTCTCAGTCCCCGTCTATCGATACCAGTGTTTCGATCCCCGCCTTTCAGTCCCAGTCTTTCAGTCCCAGTCATCCCGATAGACGAACTTTGGCATCTGCCAGTTAAAGCGCAGCGCCAAGAGACGCATGGCCAGCCCCACCGCCAACGCCAGCGGCACGGCGGCATTGGCCGACAAGCCCAGCGACTGGCCGCCCAGGTACAAGGCCCCGGTCAACACCGACACGCTGGCGTACAGCTCTTTGCGAAACAGCAGCGGCACTTCGTTGCAGAGCACATCGCGCAGCACCCCGCCTGCGCAACCGGTGATCATGCCGCTGATCAAGACCACGGTGACCGGCAGCTGCATCATCTGCGCCACCTGGCAGCCGATGACGGTGAAGGCGACCAGGCCCAGCGCGTCAGCCAGCAGGAACACGCTGCGCAAGCGCCGCATCACGGGCGCGATCAAGGCCGTGAGAATGGCGGCCCCGCCCGTCATCCACAGGTACTCGGGGTGAATGACCCAGGTCAGCGGGTAATGGCCCAGCAGCACATCGCGCAGCGAACCGCCGCCCAGCGCGGTGACGCAGGCGATGATGCAGACGCCCATCCAGTCCATGTCGCGCCGGCCGGCCGACAGCGCCGCGGTCATGGCTTCGGCCACGATGGCGACTAAGTACAGCGTGTGCAGCAAGGCGGGGGAAATGTCGGAGAACATGGATGTCACGGCTAAAGGAAAAAAGGGGCCAGGGAAACCGGCGCGGCCAACCCCACATTGTATTGACGCTGATATTGCGCAAGCCGCCATTGCCTGGTTGCCGCGCGTCCCTTACGCTGGACCGTGCGTTGACATCGATCAATCCCCCGTCCGCATCGCGGCGAGACAATGGGATAACGCCCTGACAGGGCGAGACAAGCCAGGCTGCGCGGACGCGGGAGTCGCCACTCTGGCTACAACCGGGAGATAACGTATGACACAGCAAACAGGCCCCATCCTTCTGGCGACCGACCTGAGCGCGCGCGGCGATCGCGCCCTGGACCGCGCGCTACAGCTCACGAAGGAACTCAATACCAAGCTGATCGTCCTGCATGTCATGGAAAGCCATGCCACGACTGCGCGCCTGACCACGCCGGTCTGGCGGCGCCTGTCGTCCGACCACAAGTCGCTGGCCGAACGCGAGCTGGCGGAAGACCTGTCCGCGGCTGACGTGCCTTCCGAAGTGGTGGTGGTGTCGGGCGATCCGCTCACGCACATCATGGAAACGGCCGATAGCTACGGTTGCTCGCTGATCGTCACCGGCACCGCCCGCGACGAAACACTGGGCCGGCTGCTGCTGGGCACCACCGTTGAGAAGCTGGCCCGGCAAGCGCGCCAGCCGGTGCTGGTCGTCAAGAACCGCCCGCGCAAACCGTATCGCGACGTGCTGGTCGCCACCGACTTCTCGCCGGGCTCGCGCCAGGCCCTGCGCGCCGCGCTGCAACTGGTGCCCAACGCCAACCTGACGCTGTTCCATGCGTACGACGTGCCGTTCCAAGGCAAGTCCGTGCCAGACGACGCCATCACGCGCAGCTTCTACAAAGGCGCGGAACAAAGCGCGCGGGAATTCACGGCGCAAACGCCGGAACTGGCCGGGCTGACCCCGCCCAAGGTGGTGCTGGAACCCGGCCAGCCCGAAACCGTGCTGTCGGAATATTCGTTCCACCATCGCTCCGACCTGGTCGTGACCGGCACGCACGGCCGCACCGGCATCCTGCGCACCGCCATCGGCAGCGTGGCTGAGCGCCTGTTGGAATCGCTGCCAAGCGACGTGCTGATCGTCCGGCTGATCGACGACGAATAGGGAGGCCCGCAGGCTCGGCCCGGCCCCATGAAAAAGCGGCGCTTCTGGCGCCGCTTTTTGCTGTGCAGTGGTCTGCCCCGAAACCGCTAGGCCTCGTCGCCCTGCTTTTCCATGGTTTCAATCGTGCCGCGCAGCATTTTCAGCAGCACCAGCCCCGGCACGGCAATCACCACCGTCAGCAGGAAAAACCCCGGCCAGTCCAGATACGCCACCAGCGGCGGCGTCAGCGGCCCCGCCAGATACGTGCGCCCCACGGCCGACAGCGCCGACAGCAGCGCAAACTGCGTGGCCGAAAACCGCTGGCGGCACAACGCCATCAACAGGCCCACGAACGAGGCCGTGCCCAAGCCGCCGCATAGGTTTTCGATTCCCACGCCCGTGGCCATCAGCCAGATATTTTTCGGGCTGACCGCAATCAGCCAGTACGCCAGGTTCGACACCGCTTGCAGCAGCCCGAACGCCATCAGCGACCGGTACAAGCCCCAACGCGACATCAGCGTGCCGCCGGCCAGCGCGCCCACAATGGTGGCGGCCAGCCCCAGCACCTTGTTCACGGTGCCGACTTCGGTGGGCGTGAAGCCCGCGCCGCGAATGAGAAAAGTGGTGGACAAGGCGCCCGCAAACGCATCGCCCAGCTTGTACATCACGATCAGCATCAAAATCGCGATGGCGCCCGGCCGCGTAAAGAACTCCACCAAGGGCTCGCCCACCGCCTGGCCCAGATTGCGCGGGGCGCGGGCGACGTGTTCCGGCTCGGGCGCCCACAGCGTGGCCAGCACGCATAGCAGCATCAGCCCGCCCATCAGCACATAGGTGTTGCCCCAGCCAATCCACTGGTCCGCCAGGATCAGCGCCAATCCGCCTGACGCAATCATGGCCAGCCGGTACCCCATCACCTTCATGGCAACGCCGGCGCCGCGTTCCTCCTTGCGCAACACGTCCGTGCAATACGCGTCGAACGCGATGTCCTGGGTGGCGGACAGAAACGCCACCCCCACGGCCAGCAGCGCCAGCGGCATCAGCGCGGTGGACGGCGACATCAGCCCCATCAGCATGATGGCCAGGCCCAGCAGCACTTGCGTGACCAGCATCCAGCCGCGGCGGCGGCCAAGCAGCGGCGGCACGTAGCGGTCGATGAGCGGGGCCCACAGGAATTTGATAGTGTAGGCCGTGCCTACGAGCGTCAGGAAACCGATTTCCTGAAGCGGAACGCCTTCCACGGTGGCCCAGGCTTGCAAGGTGCCGCCAGTCAAGGCCAACGGCAATCCGCTGGCAAAGCCCAGGACCAGCAAGGGGGCCACGCGGGGGCTGGTGTAGACGTTGGATACAGCGGTAATGACGGTCTCCTGAAACGCGCCCGCACGGCGCAACAGGCGTTGCGCCGCGAGGCTTGCGGCATTTTAGGGCCTGTTCGGCCGCGCCGTCAGGGCGATCGGTGTCGGAATGTCAGGGCGTCGCGAAGCGATACACCGCCAGCGTGCTGCGCCAGCTGGGGAACAGCTTGACCTCGTGGCCTTCGTTGAACGTGGCGCGTTCAAGAATGCGCAGCTTCAGCTCGCCAGCCAGCTGTTCGAAGTCGCGCAGCGTGCACAGGTGAATGTTCGGCGTGTTGTACCACTGGTACGGCATCTGGCCCGTCACCGGCATGCGGCCGCGCAAGATGGCCCAGCCGTGCGGCCAGTAACCGAAGTTGGGAAACGACACGATGCCGTGGCGCGCCACCCGCGCCATTTCGCGCAGGATGTGTTCGGTGCGGTGCATGGACTGAAGCGTCTGCGACAGCACCACCGTGTCGAACTGCTTGTCGTCAAACAGCGCCAGGCCGTCTTCCAGGTTTTGCTGGATGACTTCCACCCCGCGCCGCACGCAGGCGATCACGCAGGTGTCGTCCAGCTCGACGCCCGCGCCGCGCACCTGGCGGTTGTCGCGCAAGTGCGCCAGCAGCGCGCCATCGCCACAGCCCAAGTCCAGCACGCGGCTGCCGGGTTCGATCCAGCCCGCGATGCGGGCCAGGTCGGGCCGCAACGCATTGTGGGCATAGCGGGGGGTGACAGGGGTCATGCGGAAGGTCCTTCGGTCAGAACGGCGCCGCCCGCCAGCCCAAGCTCGCGCGCGATGCGTTCGTAGTAGCCACGAACCACGGCATGGTAGCGCGCGTCTTCCAGCAGGAAGGCGTCGTGCCCGTGCGGCGCGTCGATTTCGGCATAGGTGACGGGGCTGGCGTTCTTCAGCAGCGCGCGCACGATTTCGCGCGAGCGCTCGGGCGGGAAGCGCCAATCGGTTGAAAACGACACCAGCAGGAAGTCTGCCTTGGCGGGCGCCAGCGCGCGCGCCAGGTCGCCGCCCGTGGTGCGGGCCGGATCAAAGTAATCCAGCGCGCGCGTGATCAGCAGATAAGTGTTGGCGTCGAAATAGCGGGTGAACTTTTCGCCCTGATAGCGCAGGTACGACTCCACTTCGAACTCGACGTCGTAGCCGTAGTGGTAGGCGCCATTTTCGGCGGGCGCGCGTTGCGCACGCCCGAATTTTTCGGCCATGTCGTCATCGGACAAGTACGTGATGTGGCCGATCATGCGCGCCACCGACAGGCCGCGGCGCGGCACGGTGTCTTGCGCGTAGTAGTCGCCGCCGTGGAAATCCGGGTCGGTGATGATGGCGCGGCGCGCCACTTCGTTAAAGCCGATGTTCTGCGCTGACAGGCGCGGCGTGCTGGCAATCACCACGCAATTGGCCACGCGGTCGGGCAAGGTGATGGCCCAGCTGAGCGCTTGCATGCCGCCCAGCGATCCGCCCATCACCGCCGCAAAGCGATCGATGCCAAAGTGATCGGCCACGCGAGCCTGCGCGCGCACCCAGTCTTCCACGGTCAGCACCGGGAACGCAGCGCCCCAGGGCTTGCCGGTTTCAGGGTTGATGCTGGCCGGGCCCGTCGAACCGAAGCAAGAGCCCAGGTTGTTCACGCCGATCACAAAGAAAATGTTGGTGTCCACCGGCTTGCCGGGGCCGACCATGTTGTCCCACCAGCCGACATCGCTGGGGTTGTCTGCCGCCTGGCCCGCCACGTGGTGGGACGCGTTGAGCGCATGGCAGATCAAGACCGCGTTGGTGCGCTCGGCGTTGAGCGTGCCGTAGGTTTCCACGGCAAGTTCGTACGCAGCCAGCGACTGGCCGCTAAGCAAGGGCAGCGGCTCATCGAAGCGGATGAAGGTGGGTGCGACAAGACCGACGGAACCGGGATCAGCGGAGTCGGACGTCGTGACGGTAGCGGGGACGAACCCGCTGGCCGAATCACCGGCCAAATGTTGGGCAGGAGTGGTCATACGGACCTCTTTAGCTGGATTTATTGGAAGGCGCCCGCAAGCGGATCAGGCAAATCGGCGCCGAAATATGGGTACTGCACTCAGGTACAGCGGAAAGAATTCTAGCACTGCTTGGCGGGGCTGCTGAAGCGGGCCGCCGGTGTGACAATAGCGCTTACCGGCAGCGCGCTTCGCCAGCCCCCACCCATTTCGCGCGGCGCGCCCCCCTGACAGGAAGGATATGGCTCACATCTATCTGGACGAACTTCAACTGCTGGCGGCCGCCGCCCTGGCCGCCGCCGGCGCCAATCCGGCCATGGCCGACAGCACCGCCCGCGCGCTGGTCTTTGCCGAAAGCCAGGGCATCAGTTCCCACGGCCTGTCGCGCGTGCCGTTCTACGCCGGCCATCTGCGCGCCGGCCGCGCCATCGGCTCCGCCGTACCGCGCATCGTGCACGAGCGCGGCGGCGCAGCGCTGATCGACGCCGGTTCCGGCCTGGCGTATCCCGCCTGCGCCATGGCGGTCGAGCAAGCCGCCCTGCGCGCCCGCGAACACGGCATCGCATTCATCGGCGTGGCCAACAGCCACCATTTCGGCGAAGCCGCCTACCACCTGGAAGCGCTGGCCGATGCCGGGCTGGTGGCGCTGGCGCTGAGCAACTCGCCGGCCGCCATGCCCGCCTGGGGCGGCAAGCGTCCGCTGTTTGGCACCAACCCCATCGCCGCCGTCTTTCCGCGCCGCAATGGCGCGCGGCTGGTGATTGATTTGTCTCTGTCGCAAGTGGCGCGCGGCAAGCTGATGATCGCCGCGCGCGACCACCAGCCCATTCCGCTGGGCTGGGCATTGGACGCCGACGGCCAGCCCACCACCGACCCCAAGGCCGGGCTCGCTGGCAGCATGCTGCCCGCAGGCGGCGTCAAGGGCGCGATGCTGGCGCTGATTGTCGAACTGCTGGTCTGCGCACTGACCGGCGCGCACTTCGGTTTCGAAACGGAATCGTTCTTCGTCGACGCTGGCGGCCCCGCGCAACTGGGCCAGGCCTTCATGGCGATCGACCCGGGCGCGCTGGCGGGCAACAACACGTACCTGGAACGCGTCGAAACCCTGGTTGACGCCATGCTGGAAGACGACGGCGTGCGCCTGCCCGGCGACCGCCGCCGCAAGCTGCGCGACGAAGCCGTGAAGCACGGGGTCGACATCCCCGACCCGCTCATGGCGCAACTGCGCGAGATGGCGGGC
The DNA here is from genome assembly GCF_042957345.1 of Achromobacter sp. NPDC008082. Lineage (NCBI taxonomy): Bacteria > Pseudomonadati > Pseudomonadota > Betaproteobacteria > Burkholderiales > Alcaligenaceae > Achromobacter > Achromobacter sp. NPDC008082. Next base: position 559,075 of record NZ_JBIBIB010000004.1, on the reverse strand, counting down.
GTGGCCTAGCGTGCTAGGCGCCCTGGGTGAACCACAGCATCAAGGGCGCCAGCAGCAGGAACACCACGGTCGACACCAGCACCGCGCCTGCGGCGGTGTCGCCCAGCGTCGTATAACGCTTGGCGTACATGTAGCTGACCACGGCGCAAGGCATGGCCATTTGCAGGCTCAGCGCGCCGGCCAGCACGGGTTCCAGGTCCAGCGCCCACACCACGGCCAGGCCTGCCGCCAGGCCCACCACCAGCCGGATCGCCGCGACTTTCGCGCCATCGCGCAGGCCGTTGGACGGAATCAGCGCCAGCGCGTGACCCAGGCTCAGCAGCATCAGCGGCACCGTCACCGCGCCCAGCATGCGGGCCGTTTCAATCATCCATTCCGGGACGGGGATATGCAGCATGCGCAACGCCACCGCCACCACCGACGCCAGCAGAATGGGGCTTTTCCAGCTGCCCTTGGTGTTCACGCCCGGCAGCAGCCGCACGGCGATCGTGTGCATGACAAAGGAATTCACCGCAAAAAATGCCACGGCTACCGACAGGCCCGCGTCCCCAAACGCCAGTTGCGAAATGGGCAGGCCCAGGTTGCCGGCGTTGGGCAGGAAGGCCGTGGGCAGCAGCGTGCGCACCGGCAACTTCCACAGTTTCAGCAGCAGCGCGCCAACCCCTGCGCACAGTAGCAGCGCCAGCAACGTGGCCGCCGCCACATCGGCCAACGCACGGTCGTCCAGGTGGGTCGTGACAAAGGTGTGGAACACCAGGGCCGGCGTGGTCACGGAGGTGACGAGCGTGGTGATGAACGCCCCGCCAAAGGGAATATCGCGCTTGCCCCACAACACCCCGATGCCGACGCACGACAACAAAGGCAGCATCAGCACAATGGCTGACAGGTAAAAATGGGCAATGGCAAACATACAGCTATTCCGTCAGAGATAAAGAGATTGATGCGCCAAGGCATCAATGCTTGCCCAGGGGCGATGTGGGCCGCAGCATGAGGCACCTTGTCAATTACAGGGCGCACCGCCCATTGCCGCCATGTCAGTCAATCGTCCGCTGTCCGTCAATCGTCCGCTGTCCGCATATTGCCCCGACCTGTTGCCCAGCAATCCGCCCTTGTCCCGCTTGCACCCGCCTATTTCGCCGCTGACTTCACTGTCGGCGCCGTTGGCCAGGGCCAAGTCAGCCGCGCATCCGCTGTCAGATCGCCAGGCCATCTGCCTGTTCTGGTCCGCCGCCGGTAAAACCAGCTGGGAAACCGCCCGCATCCTGGACGTCAGCGAAAGCACCGTGAATTTCCACTTGCGCAACGCCTGCGCAAAGCTGGGCGTGCGGGGCCGGCGCGCCGCCGTGGTGGCGGCAATACGCCAGGGGCTGCTGGACGCCGTCATGGTTTGACGGGTCTGGCCGGGTTCACCACCACCGACCTCAGAAATTCCCGTGCGCGTTCGGCGGGCAGGCTTTCCGTTGTGCCGGCCGCCACCGCTTCGATCAGCATGGTGTCGGTCACCCAGACTTTCGCCTGCAACCATCCCGGCTTGCCCATGGCTTTGCCGTGCACCTCGATTTCCTGGCCATAGGGCGGCAACGCCGTGGGCGGGGGAGCCTGCATATTGGTGTACAGCGAATGCATCAACGCCACGCCCAACGCCTGCTTGGCCACCGGGTCCGCCGCAATGTCGGGCGGCAGCGGCGCGCTGCCCACGGCAAACACGGCTTCACCCACCGTGGCCGTGGCCAGGGTAAAACGCAAGGTATGGGTATCCAGGCGCAAGTCGCGGGTTTCCGTCGACACGCGGTCGGGGAACGCGGCGCGTACATGCCCGTCGGCCACGTCCACTTCACGCCAGTTGTAACGGGGCGAGCAGGCGGCTACCAGCAGCGCCAACCCCACAATCACGCCGGCTTTCTTGAACATGAAACGAAACAGCGATGAAATCGTCATTACCCGAGGCCCGTGACGCCTAATCATTTCGAGGAATCTGGAAATTGTCGCCGATTTCGATGACCCCTGCGCCTGACGGCACGCCATTGGCCAATTATGTTTGGCCCGCCGCCCCCAATGTGCCTCCGCCCGTTACCGGTGCAGGGGCCCCCAGCATCTACCTGCTGCACGGGCTGAGCGAACACGCCGGGCGCTATGACCGTCTGGCCCGCTGGCTGACCGCACGCGGCTGGACCGTGGGCGCGCACGACCACCGCGGCCATGGCCGCTCGGGCGGCCCGCCCGCCACGCTCGCCCACCAGGAAGACCTGGTCACCGACGCCGTCGAACGGCTGACCGCCTGGACGCAGGCCCAGGGCCGGCCGCCCATCGTGCTGGCCCACAGCCTGGGCGCGCTGGTGGCGGTGCGCATTGCGCTGCGCCGCCTGGCCGACCTGGATGCGCTGGTGCTTAGCTCACCGCCCTTTGTGGTCAACGTCCCGCTCTGGGTGCGCCGCACGCTGACCTGGATGTCCCTGCATGCGCCCGACCTGCGCGTGCCTCACGGGCTGGCGCCCGCCCGTATCTCGCATGACCGGGCGGTCGTCAAAGCCTACCGGTCCGACCCGCTGGTGCGGCGCCGCATGACGGGCCGGCTTGCGCGCTTCGTGGACGAAGGCGGCCAGGACGCCCTGCGCGAGGCCGGGCAACTGCCCTGTCGCACCCTGCTGATGGTGGCCGGCGACGACTCCATCGTCGCCGCCGAAGGCAGCCGCCAATTCGCACAGCGGGCGCCCGCCGAATTGCTGACTTTGCGCTGGTACGACACTGCCTGGCACGAGATTTTCAATGAAACGGCCCCTATTTCCGATCCGGTTTATGCTGACCTGGACGAGTGGCTGGCGCGTACGGCTCAGGCATTGTCCCTGCGCCCAGTATTGGCTCCCTCGGCACAGGAAGCCGGCACCCCGTAAAATCCGGCGACAGACCCATACGAGAAGAATCCGTGACTGATACCGCCGCCAACCGCCTCTCCCGCCTAGAGGCCAACCGCTCGCTGCTGACCCAGACGCTGCGAGGCATTGAAAAAGAAGGCCTGCGCGTGGACGAACAGGGCATCCTGTCGCGCACCCCGCACCCCGCTGGCCTGGGTTCGGCACTGACCAACGAACACGTCACCACCGATTATTCCGAGTCGCTGCTCGAACTGATCACGGGCACCCACACGGATGTGGACGCGCTGCTGGCCGAGCTCACCAACACCCACCGCCACGTCTACAGCGTGCTGGACCACGAGCTGATCTGGAATCAGTCGATGCCGGCCACGCTGCCCGCGGAAGCCGACATCCCCATCGCCTGGTACGGCAAGTCAAACACCGGCATGCTCAAGCATGTGTACCGCCGGGGTCTGGCCGAACGCTATGGCAAGACGATGCAATGCATCGCCGGTGTGCATTACAACTTCTCGCTGGCCGAAGACTTGTGGTCGGTGCTGGATACGCAGCCCGGCTCCGTGCAAGACCGCCGTTCGCGCGGCTACATCGGGCTGATCCGAAACTTCACGCGCTATTCCTGGCTGCTGATGTATCTGTTCGGCGCGGCGCCCGCGCTGGCCAGCGATTTCCTGCGCGGCCGCGAGCATCCCTTGAACCGCCTGGGCGACCACACGCTGTACCTGCCGCACGCCACCAGCCTGCGCATGAGCGACCTGGGTTACCAGAACAAAGCGCAGTCGCAGTTGAAGCTTTGCTACAACGACCTGGACACGTTCCTGGGCCGCTTGTACGACGCCGTGACGCAGCCCTGGCCCGACTACCAAAAGCTGGGCACGCATCGCAACGGCGAATGGATTCAGCTGAACACCAACGTGCTCCAGATCGAAAACGAGTACTACTCCAGCATCCGCCCCAAGCGCGCCACCGGCCGCTGCGAACGCCCCATCACGGCCTTGGCGGAACGCGGCGTGCAGTACGTGGAAGTGCGCTGCCTGGATATCGACCCCAGCTCGCCCGTGGGCATCGACGCCAGCACCAGCCGCTTCGTTGACGCCTTCCTGCTGTTCTGCACGACGTCCGACAGCCCGTTCTTCCCCGCCAGCGGCTACTGCCAGCGCAGCGCCGACAACTTCTCGACCGTCGTCAAGGAAGGCCGCAAGCCCGGCCTGATGCTCGACCGCGAAGGCCAGGCCGTGTCGCTCACGCAATGGGGCCACGAACTGCTGGACCAGATCGCGCCTTACGCCGCGTTGTTCGATTCCGCGCTGGGCGGCAACGCCTATGCCGAAGCCTTGTCCGCGCAGCGCGCCAAGCTTGATCACCCCGACACCACGCCGTCGGCGCGCTTGCTGGAAGCGCTGACGCAAAGCGGCTTGTCGTTCCATGATTATTCGCTTGAGCAAAGCCGCCAACACGCCGACACGCTGCGCGCGCAAGCGCTGCCGTCGGATCTGGCGGCCGCGTATGAGCAAGCCGCCGCGCAGTCCACGGTGGAGCAACAACGCCTGGAGCAATCCGACACGGTGGATTTCGATACCTATGTCGCCCGCTACCACCAGGCGCTGAAAGCGCCGCGCAAATAAGGCGTATCGTTAGGGTTTGGTTTTGCGGCGCTCGTCCCTGGGCGCCGCGAATCCCATCAGTCACTGAGGAGGTTTTTTCCATGCGCCGCACTGCAACACTCTTGCTGGCCTTGGCAGCCAGCATGGCGGGAATCGCCCATGCCGCGCCGCCGCCCATGCAGACCGTGGAATCGGTAGACCTGAAACGCTACGCAGGCATGTGGTACGAGATCGCGAATTTTCCGATGTTCTTCCAGCGCAACTGCGTCGGCGACACCACCGCGGAATACACCGCGCATCCCGATGGCACGATCGGCGTGAACAATCGCTGCCGCACCAAGGATGGCGACATCGATTCCGCGTCCGGCACCGCCACCGTCGTGGAAGGCAGCAACAACGCCAAGCTTGAAGTCACGTTCGTGAAGCCCTTCAAGGGCGATTACTGGGTCATCGGCCTGGACCCGGAATACCGCTGGGCCGTGGTGGGCACGCCCGACCGCAAGTACCTGTGGATTCTGTCGCGTTCGCCGCAACTGCCCAAGGAAGAATTAGACAAAGCCCTGGCCGCGGCCACGGCTCAGGGCTATCAATTGGATGAACTGCGCTACACGCCGCAGAAGTGATGCAGTAGCCGCTCAGCAATGACACAACCGGCGCATGACTGCGCCGGTCATCATTTGGCCGCGTATCAGCCCGCGTAGTCCCGCGCCAGCCGCACCACCGTCACGCCAGGCTTCAACTGCCGCAGCGACGGCATGATCAGCGTGCAGTTATCGTATGGCGTCACAATCGGCTGGCCATCTGCCCAGCCGATCACCGAACCTGCTTTCTCCAGCGTTTCCAGCCCCGTCCAGCCCTGCGCAAACTGCACGTTCATTGACGGCGCAACGACGGCGTTCGTCACTTCCAGCACACGTTGCTGGGAAGGATCGGGCATCAGCCAGCCCGCCGGCAGGTCCGCCGCATCCAGCACGCCCGACTCCACCAGCATGCGCGCCACCATGTCGCGCGCCACATCGCGCGCGGCCAGCTCGCCGTGGAAACCGCATTCGATCAACAAGGCGCAGGCGTCTTCGCGCGCCGGGTCGCCGAACTGCGCAAAGTCACGCATGCGCACGCCATCCTTGTGGCCCGCATCCACGATCACGTGTTGCGGCGCCTTCAAGCGGCGCGCCAACGCGATGTTGCGCGGCAGAACGCCCGTCAACAACAAGGGCGCGCCCGGCTCATGCATGGAATGCAAATCCAGCAGCCAGTCCGCGCGTTCCACAAACGGGCGCAGCGCCGCGCCGCGCTGGCGGTCGGGCGTAGTCGGGTTGTCCAGGCGCTCGGCGCTCCAGACGCGGTTCATGTCTTCGGCCACAAAGCGCGAGGCATCGTGGTTGGCATGGTCGAAGCGGTCGAACGCGTCCAGGTTGCAAAACGCCAGTGTCAGGCTGCCGCGGCGCGGCTTCACGCCGGCGGCCAGCAAGTCCTTCAACGCCCACGCGCCGCACAGCTCGTTGCCGTGCACCAGCGCGGACACCATGAGCGTGCGTCCCGGCACGCCCGAATCAAAATGCCACACGCCCGGCGTGCCAGTGTTGCCGGCGCGCTCGGCGCTCAGGTCGGGAACGGGAAGCTTGAATTCCATGGTGTGATCCGCTGTGTTGCCTGGTAATGCGATGGGGTTGATGACTGCGCTTTTCGTACACGCCTACTGCACGTGCACTGCGCTTTTATTGCGCTTCGATCTTGGCGGCCTTGACCAGCGCGCCGTACTTCTTCGTCTCTTCGGCCTGATAGGCCACCATGTCGACGCCCGGCTTGGCCACTTCGCCGCCTGCGTCCTGCATCTTGTTGCGGAACGGTTCGGACTTCAGCGTTTCGTCCAGCACGGTGCGCAGCTTGGTGACCACCGGCTCCGGCAAGCCGGCCGGGCCATAGAGCGCGAACCACAAGTTGATGTCGACGGATTCAAAGCCCGGGGTGGCCGCCAGCGGCGCGATCTCAGGCGCGGCCGGCGAACGCTTGTTCTCGGTCAAGCCCAGCGCGACGATGTTGCCGCTGCGCACTTGCGGCAGGCCCGAAGACAGCACCAGCATGCCGTAGTCCAGCTGGCCGCTCATCAGGTCCGTCACCAGCGGCGACACGCCGCGGTACGGCACGTGTTCGGCGCGCGTGCCGGTGGCCTGGTTGATCATTTCGCCCGCCAGATGCAGCGTGGTGCCCACGCCCGACGAGCCGTAGTTGAACGTTCCTGCGTCAGCGCCGCGCAGCTTCTTCAGATAGTCAGCGGCGGTTTTCACGCCGGAATTCTTGCTGGCGGCCAGCAGCATCGGCTGCGAGGCCACGAGGCCCAGCGCCGTGAAATCCTTGGCGCTGTCGTACTTGACCGCCGTGTTGATCATGCGGGCAATCACCATTTCATTGGTCGAGCCCAGAAAGATCGTGTAGCCGTCGGGAGCCGCACGCGCCACGCGTTGCGCGCCGATCGTGCCACCGGCGCCGCCCACGTTTTCGACCACCACGGTCTGGCCCAGGCGCTTGCCCAGCTCTTCGCCCAACAGGCGCGCGGTCAGGTCCAGGCTGCCGCCGGCGGGGTAGCCGACGATCAGCGAAATGGTGCGGGCGGGGTAATCCGCGGCAGACGCGGCCGGCGCGGCAGCCAGGGCCGAGGCGGCACACAACGCAACAAGCGCTGCACGCAGCGGATGCAGAATGGACTTCATGGTTTTCTTCCTTGGGGTGCTGGGGGGTGGACGGCGTGGCCGTCTCATTTGAGGTTTAGGCTCACATTTTCGCGGGACGCGCGCATGCTATCCGTGCCAAAACAGCACATCTTCGTGCTTATCTTGTTTTGAACGTGTTTTGAACGTGTTTTGAACGATGGCGGGCCGCTACGCAACGGCGGTCAGGCTTTGCGATTGGCGGTGGCTTCCCAGGCGGCTTCCGCCAAATCCGTCAAGCGCGCGCGCGGCCGGTACAAGCGCACTTCGAAGGCGATTTCCTCGCTGCGGCCCCCCAACGCGGCCAACACGCCCCGCCGGCAATCCGCCGCCACCATCGACCACGGCAGCCACGCCACCCCTACCCCCTTGGCGACCGCACCGTGCGCGGCGTCCAGCGAATCGCTGCGCACGAACGGCGTCAGCGCATAAGGCGTGGTTTCCAGGCGGTCGCCGACGATGCGTTCCATCGCCAGCCCGCCCGTGTAGGTAATCAGCGGCACCGGCGGCCCGCCATCTTGCAGCGTGTAGCGGGCGCGGCCACGCGTATCCACCTGGCTGACCGGCACCAGCTTGTCGGTAGCCAGCGTCATGTAGCGATAGCGCGCCGGGCTCAGCGGCACGGACAGCGCCGGATGCTCGTAGCAGCACAGCAAATCCACCTTGCCCTGCTCCAGCCGCACCACCAGATCCTGCGCCTTGCCGGTGGACAGCTCCACTTGCGTGCCTTCGGTCAGCACCTTGGGCGTGCGATGCCGCAGCCGGGCAATCCAGTCCGCGACCAGCGTGCGCGCCAAGCTGCGGCCGGTGGCAATGCGCAACACCGCTTCGCCGCCCGCCCCTGAACTGCGGATGCGATGGCGCACCAGCCCCATCTGCTCAACCACCTGCGTGGCCGTCTTCAGCAGCGCTTCGCCTTCGGGCGTGAGCGTGACAGGCAAGTGCTGGCGTTCGACCAGCGGGGCGCCGGCCCAGGCTTCCAGCGCGCGTATGCGCCGCCCGAACGCGGGATGCGTGACGTGGCGCAGCTCGGCCGCACGCACAAAGCTGCCGGTGCGCGCCAGCGCAATCAGGTCTTCAAGGAGTTTCAGGTCGGCCATAAGGCGAAAGCTTAAGCGATTGACCGGCCCATGACGCAACCCTTCAGCGCGCAGCCAGCCCCATCATCGCCAAGGTCGCGCGTGTGAGCTCGCTGTCCGCGTCTTCAAGCTCGTTGACCAGATCGAAGTGATTGCAATGCGGCGTGGGAATGCGCGTGGACGCCAGCCCCGCGGCGTTCCAGGCCGCTTCGAACGCGGAAGTCTGATTCTTGAACCCTTGCGTTTCCAGGCCGCCCACCGCCAACAGCATCGGGCCTGCGTGTTCGGGCAGATTGAAGATCGGGCTTTGATGCGCGGCTTGCTCAGGCGTCAAGCGCAGCCACGTGTTCGGCAGGATGTCGCACAGCGGACGCAAGTCGAACAGCCCGCTTAGCGCCAGCGTGCCTTTGATGACATCGTCCGGCACGCCATAGCGCGCGGGCCAGCCGGGCGCGACCAGCATGCCCGCCAAGTGGCCGCCAGCCGAGCTGCCGCCCACATAGATGCGGTCAGGGTCCACGCCGTAGGCCGCCACGTTCTGGTACAGCCACGCCACGGCGGAACGCACTTCGCGCACCACTTCGCCCAGCGTGGCTTCCGGCACCAGCGTGTATTCCAGCGTGGCCACGGCGGCGCCCGCGGCGTTAAACGCTTCGGCCATGACGGGCGCGTCTTCCTTGCGCTGCGCACGCCAGTAACCGCCGTGGATAAACACGAACAGCGGCGCGGGCGCGCGCGATGCGGCAGGCAGGAACAAGTCCAGCCGTTCGTCCTGGCCCATGCCGTAGCGCAAATCCAGCACGCCGGGGCGGCGCGTGCGCACCCGCGCGGACGATTCCGCGTAGCGCCGCACGCAGGCGTCAAAATCCGCCACCGATTCACGGGCGTTGTATTGCACTTCGCGCTCGGCGATGGTGGGAAAGAAAAGGTCGATGTCGGCGTTATGCATGTCGTGCCTGCGAGTCGGGCTGTGAAATGATCCGTTCGATGAATTGCGCGGTCTTGCGGTAGTGCGCGGCCAGCATGGCGACGGAACGATCCGCGTCGCGCGAGATCGCCGCGTCAAGCAATTGGCGATGCTCGTCATCCACGTTGCGTTCCGGCCCATAGGCCGTGGCGCCCGCGCGCGCAGGGCGGCGGTAACGCTCGGTTTGCGCATACAGCTGCGTGGACAGGTCCAGCAGCCAATGCGACCGGCACGCGCCAATCAGCGCATGGTGAAAATCCAGATGGCGCGCTTCAAGCAATTCTTCCAGTTCTTCCGACGGCGGCGAGGCCTCGCCTGCGCGCTGCGCCGCCAGCGTCAGCGCGTGATACGCGCCCACCAGCCGCGTTTCCCAGGCATCGTCGGCGTTCGCCAGCGACCGGCGCAGGGCGTCGCAATCAATCAGGATGCGCGTTTCACAGGCGTCCCACATTTCCTCGACCGACAAGGGCGCAATGCTGAAGCCGCGTGAGGTGGTGTTCACCACCATACGTTCGCTGCGCAAGCGGTTGAGCGCCTCACGGATCGGCGAAAAACTGCTGCCGTAGCGCTGCTTCAATAATTCCAGCCGCAGCGACTGGCCCGGCGCGAAGGCACCGCTCATGATGTCGCGCCGAAGCAGGCGATACACCTGCTCCGACAGCGTAATTTCTTCCACGTCAGCATTCCCGTCCGATCCGGGATCGTCCTGGCGGGAAGCTTTGATTCTTGGCTTCAACATGCTCTCCAGATGTCAGCGGCTTGTCCGCCGATCCGCGCACAGGCGGCCCATTCTACCCGTGCGGCCTCGCCGTCAGATGCCCAGATACCGATGCGCCAGCTCAGGCTGCGCAGACAGCTCGGCAGGCCTGCCCGACCAGGCCACGCGCCCCTTGTCGACGATGTAATGGCGGTCGACCAGCGTCGCCATCTCGGGCAGGTTCTTGTCGATGACCAGAATGGTCTGCCCCTCGGCCTTCAGCGCGCGCAGGCAGCGCCAGATTTCCTGACGGATCAGCGGCGCCAGCCCTTCGGTGGCCTCGTCCAGAATCAGCAGCTTGGGGTTGGTCATCAGCGCGCGGCCCACCACCAGCATCTGCTGCTCGCCGCCCGACAAGGTGCGCGACGACTGCCCACGGCGTTCCTTCAAACGCGGGAACAAGGTGTAGACCCGTTCCAGGTCCCACCCGCCCGGCGCCACGCGCGCCGTCGCCACCAGATTTTCCTGCACCGTCAGCGACCCGAACACGCGCCGCCCTTCCGGCACCAGCCCCACGCCCAGGCGCGCGACCGTGCTGGGCGCAGAGCGGCCCAATGTCTGGCCCCGAAACTGCACCGCGCCACCCGTTGCCGGCAACATGCCCATCACGGTTTTCACCGTGGTGGTCTTGCCCATGCCGTTGCGGCCGATCAGCGAAATCACCTCGCCTTCGCTGGCCTCGAACGACATGCCGAACAGCACCTTGCTTGACCCGTAGCCGCCCGTCAGCCCGTCAACCTTCAACATGCTCTTCTCCCAGGTAGGCCGCGCGCACGTCCGGATGGCGGCGCACCTCGTCGGGCGGCCCGCTGAACACCACGCGCCCGTACACCAGCACGCTGATGCGGTCGGCCAGCGCAAACACGGCGTCCATGTCGTGCTCGACCAGCAAGATGCCGTACTCGCCCTTCATGCCTTGCAGCAGCCGCGTCATGCGCGCCGATTCTTCTGGGCCCATGCCGGCCATGGGTTCGTCCAGCAGCAACAGCCGCGGCGAACGCGCCAGCGCCACCGCCAGTTCCAGCTGCCGCTTTTCGCCATGCGCCAAGTCTGCCGACCGCACGTGGCGGCGGTCAGCCAGCCCGACATGCGTCAGCCATTGCATGGCTTCAGCCTTCAGGCCGGCATCGCGGCGCGGATCAGACCACGCGCCAAACGCGCGGCCGCCTTTCAACATGCGCGACAAGATCACGTTTTCCAGCGCGGTGTATTCGTGGCAGAGCTCGGTGATCTGAAACGAGCGGCCCAGGCCCAGCCGCGCGCGTTCAAAGGCGCGCAGCGCCGTCACGTCGCGCCCGTCCAGATGAATCGTGCCCGAGTCCGGCCGGATCTCGCCGCAAATCTGCGCAATCAACGTCGACTTGCCCGCGCCGTTAGGGCCGATGATGGCGTGGATTTCGCCCGCTTGTACGTCCAGGTCGACGCCGTTGGTGGCCACCACCGCGTCAAACGCCTTGCGCAGCTGCGTCAGTTGCAACAGGCTTGTGGAGGTGTCAGTCGGCATGGCGCGTCTCCAGCAGTTTTCCGAACAGGCCCTTCTGCCCCCACAACACCACCAGCACCAGAATCGGCCCCATGTACAGCAGCCAATGCTCGGTCAGTGACGACAACATCTGCTCCAGCCCCAGGAACACCGCCGCGCCCGCAATCGGCCCCAGCAAGGTGCCCACGCCGCCCAGAATCACGATAGCCATGAGCTCGCCCGACTTGGTCCACGCGGCCATGTCCGGCGTGACAAGCCCGGCGTAGTTGGCCCACAGCACGCCCGCCAGGCCTGTGCCCACCGCCGACAGCACAAACGCGCTAAGCCGGTACGGCGTTGGCGCTACGCCCAGGTTCAGCGCGCGCCGCTCGCTCTGGCGCAATGCTTGCAGCACCATGCCAAAGCGCGAGTTGGTCACGCGGATGCACAGCAGCGTCCACGCCGTCAGCAACGCCAGACACACGTAGTAGAAAACCATCGGGCTTTCCAGGTTGACGCCCGGCAGCACGTTGCGTTGCGGAATCATCAAGCCGTCGTCACCGCCGTAAAACTGCAACGACACCAGAATGAAATACACCATTTGCCCGAACGCCAACGTGATCATGATGAACTGCACGCCGCGCGTACGCAGGGCCAGATAACCGAAGACCCAGCCAGCCAGCGCGCACACCGCCAGCGCAATCGGCCACACCACCAGCGCCGCGTTGCTGCCCGCCCAGCCGAAGATCGGGCCGGCCTCGGCCGTATGAAACGCGATGATGCCCACGGCGTAACCACCCAGCCCGAAGAACATGGCGTGGCCGAAGCTGACCATGGCGCCGTAGCCAATGACAAGATCCAGGCTGACCGCGGCCAGCCCGTAGATCAGAAAGCGCGTCACCACGCCGATCAGAAACGGCGAGCCCGACGCCACGGCGGCCGCGGGCAGCAGAACCAATACCGCCAGGCCGCCCAAGCCCCAGCGGGCGCGATTTGAAAGAGTGTTTGCCATCATCATCCTCGCGCCGGAAACAAGCCGCCGGGCTTGGCGATCAGCACGATCGCCATCAACACATAGATACTGGCCGAGGCCATGCCGGCCGCCAGCGGGTCCGCCGTGGCGGGCGAGAACATTGTGGACAGCAGTTGCGGCAGGAAGGCCCGCCCCAGGCTGTCGACCATACCCACCAGCAAGGCGCCCGCCAGCGCGCCGCGCACCGAACCCACCCCGCCAATCACGATGACCACGAAGGTAGTGATCAGGATGCGTTCGCCCATGCCGATTTCAACGGCCAACAGCGGCGCGGCCATCACGCCCGCCAGCCCGCATAGCAATGCGCCCAGCCCGAACACCAGCGTGTAGAGCTTGCGGATGTCGACGCCCAGCGCGTCCACCATCTCGCGATCATCAGCGCCTGCGCGGATCAACATGCCGATACGCGTGCGGTTGACGAGCCACCACAAGCCCACCGCCACCAACGCGCCAATGGCGATGAACGACAGGCGGATCAGCGGATACTGAAAGCCCGGCGCCAGCGTCACCGCGCCTTCCAGGAAAGACGGAATGCCCACCAGCGGCGGACGGCGGCCAAAGATCAGGCTGACGGCTTCGTTCGAAAACAACAGCAGCCCGAAAGTCGCCAGCACCTGGTACAGGTGATCACGCTTGTACAGCTTGCGTATCACCAGCACTTCGACCGAGATGCCGTACAGGCCCGCGCCCAGCAGCGCGGCCAGCACGCCCGCCAGAAATGAACCGGTGGTGCCGATGGCGTAGGCCGCGCAGTACGCGCCCACCATGTAGAAGGAACCGTGCGTCAGGTTCACGACGCCCATGATCCCGAAGATCAGCGTCAGCCCGGCCGCCAGCATGAAAAGCATGGCGCCGAACTGCAAGCCGTTGAGCAGCTGTTCAAACAGAAGCGTCATGATGGCATCTTGCAAAATTGGGCATAGGCGTCCTTGTCGTCAGACACCAGCTTGCGCACCAGATGCGGCGACAAGCCGCCCGCGCTGTCTTTTTCGATACGCATCAGGTACAGGTCCTGAATGGGATGCTGATTGGTGTTCATGCTGAACTTGCCGCGCAGCGACGTGAACTCGGGCTTGCGCAACGCCGCGCGAAACTCCGCCGCCTTGGACAAGTCGCCGCCCGTCGCTTTCAGGCCCACGCCGATCAGTTGCGCGGTGTCGTAGGCTTGCATCGCGTAGTCGGTGGGCACGCGTCCGTAAGCCTCCTTGAACGCCTTCACGAAGGCTTGCGATTGCGGGTTGTTGAAGTCTTGCGACCAGATGCCGGTGGTGTAAGACCCGGCCGAGGCGTCGCCCGTTGCCTGGATCATCCGCGCATCCATCGAGAAGCTGGGCATCAGCATCGGGATGGTTTTGTTCAGCCCCGCCGCCGCGTATTGCTTGACGAAGTTGATGCCGGTGCCGCCCGGATGGAACTGGTAGATGGCTTCCGGCGCCAGCGAGCGCAGGCGCGCAAGCTCCACGGAAAAATCAGACTGGTCGAGCTTGGTGTAGATCTCGGCCACGACCTCGCCCTTATAGGTGCGTTTGAACCCTTCGATGGCGTCGCGCCCGGCCTGATAGTTCGGGGCCAGCAGCACAACGCGCTTGTAGCCCAGCTCATTGGCGGCTACGCCGCCCGCCGTGTGGAAGGCATCGTTCTGATACGACGCCACAAAATAGTTCGGGTCGCACTTTTCGCCCGCGAAGTTCGACGGGCCTGGGTTCAAGCTTACGTAGAACGCGCCCGACTTCACGACGCTGGGCACCACTGCCGCCAGCACGTTGGAAAAGTTCACGCCGGTAAAGAGCTTCACGCCTGATTGCAGCAGGCGGTCGGCAGCCTGCTTGGCGTTGGCGGGCTTCAAGCCGTCGTCTTCAATCACCAGCTGCACCGGCACGCCGCCCAGCTTGCCGTCGCCCTGCTTGATGGCCAGGTTGAACGCATCGCGCTCGTCTTCGCCGATGTAGCCTGCCGGCGTGGACAAGGTGGCGATGAAGCCGATCTTGACGGGTTCGGCGGCAACCGCCGCGCCCATGGCGACGGCGGCGGACAACACAGCGGCCAGGCCGCCCAGTTTTTGTTTCTTGATCATGTTTTCCCCTTGAAGACTGCGTTGCCCGCCTTGCGGCCGGGCGTTGCCTACACCGCCACCACCGGATGACGCAGCGTGCCGATGCCTTCTACGCACGCCACCACCACATCGCCCGGCCACAACCATTCCTGCGGCTTGCGGCCCGCGCCCACGCCTTCGGGCGTGCCGGTGGCGATGATGTCGCCCGGCTCCAGCGTGATGCCGGCGCTGATGTCCGAAATCAGGAACGGCACCTTGAACAGCATGTGGCGCGTGTTGGAGCCCTGCTTCTTCTCACCGTTGACGGTGAGCCACAAGTCCAGCACCTGCGGGTCCGGGATTTCGTCGGCGGTGACAATGCACGGGCCGAACGGCGCGTACGTGTCCTGGCCCTTGGAATAGATCCACTGGCCCGCGCGGCGGCAATCGCGCGCGCTCATGTCCAGCATGACGCTGTAGCCGAACACATAGGACAAGGCGTCGGCCTCGGCCACGCGCGTGGCGCGCCGGCCCATGATCACGGCCAGTTCCACTTCCCAGTCCAGCTGTTGGGTGATCTTGGCGTTGTGTTCGATGGCGTCGCCCGGGCCGATGACGGTGGTGGGCGGCTTGGAAAAAATCACCGGCTGCTTGGGCAAGTCGGCGGACGTGTCCAGCGTGCGGCTGGATTCCGCGACGTGCTCCACATAGTTCAGGCCGATGCCGAAGATGCTCTTGCGCGGGCGCGGAATGGGCGCAAGCAGCTTCACGTTTTCCTGCGGCAGCGCCGTGCCAACAGGCCATTCGCCGCGATAGGCGTCCATCAGGCGCGTGGCTTGCGCAACGGCAACGGGGCCCAGGTCAATGAACGCCAGCATGTCGGCGGGCAGGTCCACGCCGCCCGCTTGCCCCAGCAACGCCAGGTCAATTACATAGCCTTCGGCCAGCGCGCCAAGCCTTGCGGCGGCCGTGGGATGAGCGCGAAAAGTCACCAAGCGCATAGGAACTCCATTGATTCAGAACGAGTTGAGCCAACGCGCGAGCCCAGCCCGCGCGGCGAATAAAAATGAAAGAGGGATCAGGCGGCGCTAGATCAGCACTTGATGGCCGTCGTTTTCCTTGACCGCTTCTTCGCGGTACAGCGCCAGCGAACGCATCACGGGCAGGTCGTTAAAGCAGAACAGGCAGGCGTCGTCGTTGGACGACAGGTTGACGTGTTCGTGGATGGCCCACGACGGCACGCAGAAAATGTCGCGTTCGGTCCAGTCGTAGCGCTTGCCATCGATGATGGAAAATCCGCTGCCCTTGGCCACTTGATAGAGGAAGCTGCCGGTGTGCCGATGCGCCTTGGTGTGTTCGCCGGGGCGCAACAGTTGCATGCTGGCGCCGATAGTCGGCATGACCGAACCGCCTGTCGCCGGGTTCACGTATTCCAGCAGGATGCCGTCAAAGGGGCTGCCCGCGGTGGTGCGCGCATAACGGCGCAACGCTTCGTAGGTGGGCTCCCATTCGTACTTGAATAGCGGCGAGTACGGCTTCGTCCAGCCCGACACCTGCGGACGCAATGCCGCGTTGCCCCACGCCGCGCTAGTGTCGTCCACGGGATAGGTCACCGGCTGGTTCAGGTCGGGATGCACGGCGTAGAAACCCGCTTCCAGCGCGTTGACCAGCGGAATGTCCAGCCCGTCTTGCCAGATGCAGGTGGTGCCATCTTCGGCCACGCCGTGCTCGTGCCAGGTGCCGTTGGGCGTCAGCACGAAGTCGTTCGCGCCCAGCGTCATCTTGTGGCCGTCGACCACGGTGTACGCGCCCTGGCCTTCCATGATGAAGCGCAGCGCCGAATGCGAATGCTTGTGGGCGGACGCCAGCTCGCCGGGCTGCATCACCTGCAAACCTGAATACAGCCAGCCCACGGCGGCGGCCACATCACGCCGGCCGGGGTTATTCAGATAGATGACGCGCCGGCCGGCCTCTTCGGGCGACACCAGCTCGGCCGACCGCAGCACATGGCCCCGCAACTCCTGATAGCGCCACACCACCGGCACCGACGCCGAACGCGGCGCCCAAGGCTCGATCTTGTTCGCCACCGTCCACAACGCGCCCGTTTCCAGGCGCGCAAGCTCTTCGTAATAGGCGATGCGCTCGGGCGAGTCGGCCACATTGGCGCGGCCTGCGGTGTCCTCGCGATAGGCGTCGTACCGGTTCGCTTCCATCCCTTGCCTCGTTTTTTATAAAACTTCGTGGATTTTCGAAAATATTAGAGGCGAGGCGGATTTTGATCAATGATTGCCCGCTAGGGGTTTTCCCGTGCGAAGAATATTGTTGGCGCCAGGCGAATAAATACTGTACAAAAACACAGTGCGACGTGATACATTTCGCTCGCCCGAAAAACTGTCGTCCAGGGAGAATCCTGTGTCCGAAGCCGCTCATCTTGTTCAGTACATCGTCGTTCCCTATCGCGCCGCCGCCAACGGCGTGGCGCCCGGGGAAATCCGTCCGGCCAGCAGCGAATTCGGAGCCATCCGAATCGCCAACTCCATGGCCTCCAAATTCGCAGGCGTCGCCGCTTACGAAGTCTGGATCGACAAAGAAACCGGCGACATGGAGTCGCCGCGCATCCTCACGCAAATCGGCACGGTGCCGTCGCTGGATGATTGAAGTGGGGTTGCGCTGATGGCCAGTTTTGCGTTGACCGCGTGATTGGCAATCTTTGCGCTGATGGTGTTGGTTGCGATGTTGCTTGCGCTGTTTGCGTTGCTTGCACTGTTTGCGCTGTTGCTTGGATTACGCCCGCTGCCGTTCAAACCGGAAGCGGGCGTTGTCATTTTCGCGCACGGTCACGCGCGGCTACTGCACGGCGGAAAGCGCAGGGCGGAAAACGCACGGTGAAAAATGCAGCGCGTGATTTTTTCTTTTTGAATATCGGGGAATATTGCCAAGAGGCTGGCTGGCCGTTGCGCGTAAAACCATCAGAGCGTGGTTTCAAGTGGCGCGCCCGACAGGAATCGAACCTGTATCAAGAGCTTCGGAAACTCTCATTCTATCCATTGAACTACGGGCGCAGCGCAAGGAGGCGACATTGTACCTAGTTTTCGCTAGCGTGCATGAAGTGGATCAAAACCTCCTGCAATCTCATCGAAAACCCCGGCAGAGGCATTGGACGCTCGTCCCTGACACCGTTATATAATCCAGCGTTTGCTTGCAGGCGGATGCGTCAATAGTCCGCCGATTTGTGCAGTTACTGATTTTCTGTTGCCGCCGCCAGGCGCCCCACCCGTTAGCAGGATTTGGTCATGAGCAACGAGCAGGAACACATAGAAGAGCACTCCTCCCCCATCAAGACCCCCAAGCAACTGGTCGTCACGATCGTTCTATCTTTCGTGATCCCAATCGCCATCATCATCCTCCTGGTGAACATGGTGGTCTCCGGCAACAAGGTCGGCGCCGGCTCTGACACGCTGACGCAAGAAGCCATCACCAAACGTATTGCACCCGTCGCGGGTTTTGAACTGGTTGACGCCAACGCGCCCAAGGTCTTCAAGACGGGCGAGCAGGTGTTTGCCGCCGTCTGTACGGCCTGTCACACCGCCGGTGTGGCCGGCGCACCCAAGATGGGCGACAACGCGGCCTGGGCGCCCTTCATCAAGTCCGGGTACGACACGATGTTGAACGTGGCGTTGCACGGCAAGGGCGGCATGCCGGCCAAGGGCGGCAACCCCACGCTGTCCGACTACGAAGTCGCGCGCGCCGTGGTCTATATGGCCAACAAGTCCGGCGCCTCGCTGCCTGAACCCGCCGCCCCCGCGGAAGAAGGCGCGAAGAAGGAAGCGGATGCCGCGCCTGCTGCTGCTCCTGCTGCTACTCCCGCCGCTGGTGCTGCGGCTGCCGCAGCACCGGCTGCCGCAGCATCGGCTGCCGCAGCTCCCACGGCTGCTGCTCCTGCCGCTGCCGCTCCTGCTGCTCCCGCCGCCGCCCCGCAACAGGCCGCCGCCGTGAACCCGGCAGGTGAGAAGCTCTACAAGAGCGTCTGCTTCGCCTGTCACGCCACAGGGGTCGCCAACGCGCCCAAGTTCGGCGACAAGGCCGCGTGGGACCCGTACATCAAGACCGGCATGGACGCGATGGTGAAGGTCGCCATGCAAGGCAAGCCGCCGATGCCCCCGAAGGGCGGCGCCGCCAACGCCTCGGAAGACGACATCCGCGCCGCCGTGCAATACATGGTGGACGCCGCGAAATAAATCCGGCGCGCAAACAAAAAGCCCCTTGATTGCTCAAGGGGCTTTTTTTATCGCCGTGCAATGTCAGCGCTTATTCCGCCGACGACTTCAGCAGCGACATGCCCAGCTGCACGCGGCGTTGCAGCCACAGGCTGGGGCGATAACGGGGGTCGCCCGTCACGCGCTGCATGCTCTTCAAGATTTCCAGGATGCGCTCGGCGCCCAGCTTGTCGCCTAAGGCCAGCGGGCCTACCGGATAGCCCAGGCCCAGCGTCACGGCCTGGTCGATGTCTTCCGGGGTAGCAATCTGCTGCTGCGCGATGTCGCTGGCGATGTTGACGATCATGGCCACGATGCGCTGTGCGATGAAGCCCGGCGAATCCTCGATCACCGTCACCGGCACGCCGTCGGCGGCCAGCAGCGCGTGGGCGGCGTCGCGCCACTTGGCGTCGGTAGCGGGCGACACCATGACAGTGCGGCGCTTGGCGCTATCGAATGCGTACAGCGTGTCCAGGCCCACCGTGCGGCTCGCGTTCAAGCCTTGTGCGGACACCGACGTCGACACGTCATCGCCAAACGGCGTCACGATGATCAGCGCATCGGCATCAGGCGAAGAACCGGTGACAAGCGTCGCGCCCAGCTTTTCGACCAGCGCCGACGCACGCGCATAGCCTTCCGCGTGCTTGGGGCTGACCCAGACCTTCAAGCCTCCCGGCAGCGCCGGCACGGGCGGTTCGGCCGGCACCTGCTTCTGGCCATCGGCGTAAACGTAGAAACCTTCACCCGCCTTGCGGCCGATCAGGCCGCCCGCCAAACGCACGGTGGTGATGGGCGATGGACGGAAACGCGGCTCGTCGAAAAACTGGCGGTAGATGGATTCCATCACCGGGTGCGACACGTCAAGCGCCGTCAGGTCCAGCAGCTCGAACGGGCCCATGCGAAAGCCGGCCTGCTCGCGCATGACGGCATCCACTTGCGCAAAGGTCGCGACCGATTCCTGCGCCACGCGCAAGCCTTCGGTATTCATGCCACGGCCTGCGTGGTTGACGATGAAGCCCGGCATGTCTTTTGCGCGCACAGGCGTGTGGCCCATGCGGCGGGCCAGCGCGGCCAACGCGTCGCCGACTTCGGGCGCGCTGCGCAGGCCGTCGATCACCTCAACCACCTTCATCAACGCCACGGGGTTGAAGAAGTGATAGCCCGCCACGCGGCGCGGATGCTTGCAGGCAGCGGCAATGGCGGTGATGGACAGCGACGACGTATTCGACGCCAGGATGCAGTCTTCCGACACCACGCCTTCCAGCGCGGCGAACAAGTCACGCTTGACGTCCAGGCGTTCGACAATGGCTTCCACCACCAGCTGGCACGCCGACATGTCGGTCAGCGCCGTGGCGGTTTCCACGCGCTCCAGCGCGGCTTGCGCGTCGGCGGCGGTCAGCTTGCCCTTTTGAGCCAGCTTGTCCCAGGTCTGGCGCAACGACTCGCGCGCGGCGGCAACCGCATCGGCGCTGGTGTCGTACAAGCGCACGCGCAGGCCGGCTTGCGCCGCGATCTGCGCAATGCCGCGCCCCATGGCCCCGGCGCCTACGACGCCGATGGTTTGAATCTCCGTCATCAACTCTCTCCTGCCTGTATTGGAATGGATCGTGCGCGCCGTGGCGGGGCGCAAGGAAAACGGGGCGGCGCTTGGCCGCCCCGTTTCCGGTCAGGACTGGGTCTGCGCCAGCGCCTGGATTTCTTCGGCCGACAGGCCCAGCTTTTCGGCCAAGACCTGTGCGGTGTGCTCGCCCAGCATGGGCGGCGGACGGCGGTATTCGACCGGACTGTCCGAGAACTTCAGCGGGCTAGACGCCATCGGCACGCGGCCGGCGGCCGGATGCGGCAGCTCGCGCTTCATGCCGCGCGCCAGCACGTGCGGGTCTTCATAGACCTGGTCCAGCGTATTGATGGGGCCGGCCGGCACGCCGACGCCTTCCAGCGCAGCCAGCCAGTGGTCGCGCGCGCCTGTGGCCATGCGCTCGGCCAACAGCGGCACGAGCTCGGCGCGGTTCTTCACGCGTTGCGGGTTGGTGGAAAAGCGCGGGTCCGCCGACAACTCGGGCAGGCCGATCGCACCGCAGTAATTGCGGAATTGGCTGTCGTTGCCGACCGCCACAATCAGGTGGCCATCGGCCGCCGCAAACACCTGATACGGCACCAGGTTCTGATGCGCGTTGCCCGCGCGCTTGGGCGCGACGCCCGAGGTCATGAAGTTCAGATTCTGGTTGGCCAGCATGGTGACCTGGCAGTCCAGCAAAGCCATGTCGATGTGTTGACCCTGGCCGCTGTTGGCGCGCTCAAGCAGCGCAGCCAGAATGCCCACGGTGGAATACATGCCGGTCATCAGATCGGCCACGGCAACGCCCGCCTTTTGCGGACCGCCGCCCGGCAGATCATCGCGTTCGCCGGTGATGCTCATCAGCCCGCCCATGCCCTGGATCATGAAGTCATAGCCGGGGCGGCTGGCGTAGGGGCCGGTCTGGCCAAAGCCGGTGATCGAGCAGTAGATCAGGCGCGGGTTGATGGCCTTCAGGCTTTCGTAGTCCAGGCCGTATTTTTTCAGGCCGCCGACTTTGAAGTTCTCAACGAGGATGTCGCTTTGCAGCGCCAGTTCGCGCACCAGCTCGGCGCCGCGCGGCGATGCGATGTCCAGCGCCACCGACATCTTGTTGCGGTTGGCCGACAGGTAGTACGCCGCTTCGGTGGTGTCGTTGCCCGCTTCGTCCTTCAGGTACGGAGGACCCCAGGCGCGCGTGTCGTCACCCGAGCCGGGGCGTTCGATCTTGATCACCTCGGCGCCAAGATCGGCCAGGTTCTGAGTGCACCAGGGGCCCGCCAGCACGCGGGTCAGGTCCAGCACGCGTATGCCGGTAAGGGGAGCGGGACGTTGCGACATCTGTGTTCTTTTCGCTAGATGAGAAATGAAAACGGCGGACCGCTAGGGTCGCGCCCGGAGCACCAATTCGTCAATCCGGATATTAGCCGGTTGGACACTTTGGACACCAAACCCGGGTTTGCGCGCGCTGCGGCCTCAGGAATGCGCTTTGATCGTCTCGCGGGCGATCACCAGCTGCTGAATTTGCGAGGTGCCTTCAAAGATGCGGAACAGGCGCACATCACGGTAGAAGCGTTCAACAGCGTACTCGGACATATAGCCCGCGCCGCCGTGGATCTGCACGGCGCGGTCGGCCACACGGCCCACCATTTCGGTCGAGAACAGCTTGCAGCATGCGGCCTGCATCGTGGTGTTCTCGCCGCGGTCGCGCATGCGGGCGGCGTCCAGCACCATGCAACGTGCGGCATAGAGTTCGGCCTGGCTGTCAGCGATCATCGCCTGGATCAGCTGGAATTCGGCAATGGGCTGCCCAAATTGCTTGCGGTCCATGGCGTATTTGACGGCGTCCGACAGCAGGCGGTCGGCAATGCCCACGCACAGCGCCGAGATATGCAGACGGCCCTTGTCCAGCACGCGCATCGACGTCTTGAAGCCGTTGCCTTCTTCGCCCCCCAACAAGGCGCTGGCGGGCACGCGGCAGTTGTCGAACACCACGTCACTGGTCAAGGCGCCCGCCTGGCCCATCTTCTTGTCGGGTTTGCCGATGATGAGGCCGGGCATGCCGGCTTCGACCAGGAAGCACGAAATCGAATTGGCGCGGCGCTCGGGCGCGGTGCGCGCCATGACCGAGAACAGGCCGGCGATGGGCGCGTTGGTGATGTAGCGTTTGGTGCCGTTCAGCACGTAGCTGTCGCCGTCGCGTTCAGCGGACAGGCGCAGCGCCATCGCGTCGGAACCGGCGTCCGGCTCGGTCAGCGCAAACGAGCCAATCAGTTCACCGCTGGCCAGCTTGGGCAGGTAGCGCGCGCGTTGCTCGTCGGTGCCCGCCAGCACGATGGCTTGCGAGCCGATGCCGATGTTGGTGCCCGCCAGCGAACGGAACGCGGGCGAGGTCTGGCCCAGTTCGAACACCACGCGCACTTCCTCTTCCATCGTCAGGCCCAGGCCGCCGAAGTCAGGCGAGATCGACAGGCCGAACAACCCCAATTCGCGCATTTCGTTGACGATGGCCGGCGGCACCTGGCCGCTCTCGGCCAGCTCGTCTTCGGCGGGGATCAGGCGTTCGTGCACAAAGCGGCGCACGGCGTCCAGCAACAGGTTCAGGGTTTCGGTGTCGAGGGCCATGATGGAAGTCTCAGAAAGGGATGCGAAACGTGGGCGGCGGCGCGTCAGGCGCGCATGCCGCCAACCAATAAATCGAAATATCCAGCGGCGATGGTTTCAGCGCTGTCGCCCTGGCCGGGCTTGTACCAGCGCACCATCCAATTCAGCATGGACAGCACGGCGCGGCCCGTGGCGGCCACATCCAGCGGGCGGAATACGCCGTCGGCCACACCTTGCGCGATCAGTTCACGCAGGCGCTTTTCGTAGCCGTCACGCAGCCGCGCCGCGTCTTCGCGTTCGGGCAGGGCCATGCCGGAATAACCAATCAGCATCGTGACGAATTCAGCATGGTGCTGTTCGAAGTAGCGGGCGTGGCCCACCATGAAGGCGCGCAGGCGGGCGGCGGCGCCGTCGGCGTCGGCCACATCCTGGCCCACGTTCTGCGTCAGCCCGCTCAGTACGCCCAGGATGATGGCGTCGTAAATGTCCTGCTTGGTGGTGTAGTAGTGATAGATGGCGGCCTTGGACACCCCGATGGCGGCGGCCAGGTCCGACACGGAACTGCCGTCGTAACCGCTTTGGGCGAACAGCTTGGCGGCTTCTTCCAGAATGCGTTCGCGCGGCGCGGCCAGCGTGGGGGGCCGGCCGGCGCGGGCGCGCTTCTGGGCGGGAGGGGCGGAGGTCGCCATGACAGCCTTTGCAGGGGCTGCGCGGGGCGGCGCCAACGGGGCCACGCGGGCCTCCATTGACAGCGGTTCAGCGCATGCCGTTAAATAAAGATTAATTAATTACCGGACGGTCGGTAGGTAATTATAGGCACATCCGCCTTGGGTGCTCAAGCCTGAATGCAGGCCCGCCTTTTCTGGACTGACCTGGACACAACGCGACGACGCTATGCCCCACTCTCTTGTGACAGATTTGTATGGCCAGATGTCCCTGCCGGTCATCAGCGCCCCCATGTTCATCGTCTCCAACCCGAAGCTGGTCATCGCCCAGTGCACGAGCGGCATCGTCGGGTCATTTCCCGCGCTGAACGCGCGTCCGCAAAGCCTGCTGACCGATTGGCTGGATGAAGTCCAGGCTGGCCTGGCCTCGCACCGCGAAGCCAACCCCGGCGCCGTTGTGGCGCCTTTTGCCGTCAACCAGATCATTCACCAGTCCAACGACCGCCTGGAGCAAGACCTGGCCGTGTGCGCCAGCCACCGCGTGCCGCTGATCATCACCAGCCTGCGCGCACCCGGCGACCTGGTCAAAGGCGTGCACGATTGGGGCGGCAAGGTCTTCCACGACGTCACCACCCTGCGCCACGCCGAAAAGGCGCTGGAAGCAGGCGTCGACGGATTGATTCTGGTGTGCGCGGGCGCCGGCGGCCACGCAGGCACGCTGAGCCCGTTCGCGCTGGTGTCCGAAGTGCGCCGCTTCTACGACGGCCCACTGATTCTGTCGGGCGCCATCACCACCGGCGAGCACGTGCTGGCCGCGCTGGCCATGGGCGCGGACTTCGCCTATATGGGCACGCGCTTCATCGCCAGCGAGGAAGCCAACGCCAGCGAAGGCTATAAGTCAGCCATCGTCGAGGCCAGCGCGTCAGACATTCTGTACACGCCCTTCTTCACCGGCATCCCGGGCAACTACCTGAAGGCCAGCATCACGGCGTCGGGGCTGGACCCGGCCAACTTGCCGCAGCCGGACAGCGGCGCGTCCAACTTCGGCTCGTCCCGGGTCAAACCGTGGAAAGACATCTGGGGCGCGGGCCAGGGCGTGGGCGGCATCGCCAGCGTGGAACCCACCCGCAAGATCGTCGACACGCTGCGCCGTGAGTACGACGACGCAAAGGCCCGGCTGGCCAGCCGGACGTACGCATGAGCGCGGGCCTGAAAGTTGCCCGCGACGGGGCCGTCCTGACTCTCACCATCGACCGCCAGGACCGCCGTAACGCACTGGACACGGCGACCTACGCCGCGCTGACGGAACAGATCGTGCAGGCATCGGCGGATCAGTCCGTATCCGCCGTGATCCTGACGGGCGCGGGCGAACACTTCACGGCCGGCAACGACCTGCGCGACTTCCAGGCGGAGCGCGGCGCGGGCGACAGCGCCGGCCTGACGTTCCTGCGCGCGCTGACCACGGCCGAGGTGCCGGTCATCGCCGCAGTCGAGGGCTACGCCATCGGCATCGGCGTGACCTTATTGCAGCACTGCGATTTTGTTCACGTGGGCGACGGCGCCACCTTGCGCATGCCGTTCGTGGCGCTGGGGTTGTGCCCGGAGGGCGCATCCAGCCTGCTGATGCCGCGCCTGGTGGGCCGCCGCGCCGCCGAATGGCTGTTGCAGGGCAAGGCGTTTACCGCGCAAGACGCGTACGAGGCCGGGCTGGCTACGTCGGTGACGGAAAAAGGCCAGGCGCTGGCCGCGGCTCAGGCCACTGCTGCCGACCTGGCCCGCCAACCGCCCGCCGCGCTGCGCCTGACCAAGGCCATGATGAAACGGGCGGATCGTCAGGCCGTTCAGGAAACGCTGGACTACGAAGCCCAGCAGTTCCGCGCCCGCTTGCAAACAGACGAAGCGCAAGCGGCGTTTGCGAAGTTCTTTAAGAAGTGATGATGGGTTGCGCGCGCGGTCTAACGCGCGCAACCCATCGCCTTAAAACGGCGAATCCTTAAAGGGGCGATCCGTAAAACGGTGAATCCTTAAAGCGGCGATCCTTAAAACGGCCATCCTTAAAACGGCGAATCCGGCCGGAAATTCGGCGCCCGCCGTTCGCGCAAGGACTTCACGCCTTCCTTCACGTCCGGTCCGCCAAAGCCCATGAATTCCAGCGCCAACGACGTATCAAACGTCGGCCCGGCCATGCGCAACCAGTTATTCAGCGAATACTTCGTCCAGCGGATCGCGGTCTGCGAACCCGCGGCCAGCTTGTTCGCCACCTCGAACGCGCGGGAGATAAGTTCGGCCTCGTCCACGCACAAGGACACCAGGCCGATGCGCTCGGCCTCTTCGCCCGTGACGGTTTCGCACAGCATCAGGTAGTACTTGGCTTTGGCCATGCCGCACAGCAGCGGCCAGACGATGGCGGCGTGGTCGCCTGCCGTGACGCCCAGGCGGGTGTGGCCGTCGATGATGCGGGCGTCGCGTGCGGCAATTGAAATGTCGGCCAGCAACCCTGCCACCAAGCCGGCTCCCACGGCCGCGCCATGCATGGCGGACACGATGGGCTTGTTGCAGTTGATGATGTTGTAGACCAGGTCGCGGGCTTCTCGCCAAACGCGGGTGCGCACGTCGAAGTCGTCGGCCATCTGCTGAACCAAGTCCAGGTCGCCGCCGCCCGAGAAGCCCTTGCCTTCGCCGCGGATCACCACCACGCGGGTGTCCGGGTCGGTATCGATGTCGCGCCAGATGTCGGCCAGTTCGCGGTGCATGCGGTCATCGGCCGTAGACAATTTGCCCGGCTGGCCGCCCTTGGCGCCCATGATCAGCTCCAGAACACCCCCGGGATGCCGGCGCAACTTCAGGGATTCATAGGCCGAATAGTGTTGCAGCGTGATATCTGTCATTGTCTTCTCCGCATTGTCTTTCGCAGTGGGGCGGGCCTGAAGGCCGGCGTGTTTTTGCGCACTATAGTGGATAGATCGGCCCCCACCTTGCCGTTGTCCCTTCGGAGCCTCAGCCAATGAACACCCCCGCCCCCATCGACCGCGCCGCGCTTTCCGCCCTGTTCTCCCCCCGGGATGCGGACACGCATAAGGGCAGTTTTGGCACGGTAGGCGTGGTGGGCGGCGGGCCGGGCATGACGGGCGCGCCGCTGCTGGCGGCACGCGCCGCTTTGAAGATCGGCGCGGGCAAGGTGCTCGTCGGCTTTGCGCAAGAAACGTCCCCGCTGCCCTGCGACCCGCAACAGCCCGAACTGATGCTGCGCGATGCCCGCGCATTGCTGGATGAAGACCTGGGCGTGACCGCTTGGGTCGCCGGCTGCGGCATCGGCACGGGCGCGCTGGCGGCCAACACGCTGTCCGAACTGTTCGTGCTGCGCCGGGAAGCGCCGCTGGTGCTGGACGCCGACGGGCTAAACCTGCTGGCCTGGGGGGATGTCCAGCCCAACTGGGGCGATGGCCCGGTCGTGCTCACCCCGCACCCTGCCGAAGCCGGCCGTCTATTAGGTATCAGCACCGCTGACGTCCAGGCCGACCGGCCGGGCGCGGCGTGGAAGCTGGCTCAGCGCTATCAGTGCTGGGTGGTGCTGAAGGGCGCGGGCACGATCGTCTGCGCGCCGGATGGCTCCTCGCGCATCAATACCAGCGGCAACCCGGGCTTGGCTACCGCCGGAACCGGGGACGTATTGGCCGGCATGCTGGGTTCGTTGATTGCGCAAAAGCTCCCGTGGGACCAGGCGGTGGCCGGCGCCGTCTGGCTGCATGGCGCCGCCGCCGACGCCCTGGTCGCACAAGGCATCGGCCCCATCGGCTTGACCGCCGGCGAGCTCGCCGATGCCGCTCGCGCCCTGCGGAACTCGCGCTAAGTCCCTGCCAAATAAACATTTTTACAACATACTAGGGTTTTCCCTGAAATGGTCGTTGCTTTCTATTTAGGGTTATCCCTATAATGGATTACCCCAAGACGAAACGGACTGGAGAAGACCATGAGCGAACTGACCTTGAACCACACTGCCCGCCTGACCGACGCCCTCGAGCGTGACCTGCTTCGCGGCGCCCTCGAAAACCAACCGAATTCCCACCCGCTGACCAACCTGAAGAAGGCTGGCCAAGCCGTGATCGCCGCTGTTGCTGGCGTCTTTGCTTTCATCGACGAAGTGAACGAATCGATGAACAAAGCCCGCGCCGCCAGCTCGCGCTTCTCCGGCTCTCAGTGGTAAGCACAGCTGCGCTGGGCTGAATCGCGAACGATCTCCCGCGATTTCGCCCGGCGCGCTGCCGTTGCAACGCCCGCTTGCTGGCCCAAGCGCCCCTTGCAACGGACCTTCGGCGCCCGACCCTCACCGGGCGCCTTCGCGCCGCGCCGGCCTCGCTTTGAAGCATTGCGAGGCCCCCGCGGCGCCCTCACTTCCCCCGCCATCCCCGCATTCTCTCGGCGTTTTCCCTAGCGCCCGGATTGCCATTCTTCATTGACAGCGCGCGAAGCCCCTACCGATAATCGGCCCCTTGCCGTCGTGCCTGGCGCCAACACACCCTGAGCCCTTTGGCCGACACCTGCTGTGTCCGCCCGGCCGCGGTGGTTTCCCGCAAGCACGATCCGGTTCGTTATCCATCCGGAGTTGTCACCATGAAGTTGCGCACCACCCTGGCCCTTGTGGCCGCCGCCATCCCCTTGGCTGCCGCCCAAGCCCAGACGCTGAAGATCGGCCTGTCGGCCGAACCCACTTCGGCAGACCCCCACTATCACAAGATGACGCAGAACGACGCGTTCTCCGCGCACGTCTACAGTTCTCTGGTGGGCCGTAGCGCCGACATGAAACTGACGCCCCAACTGGCCAAGTCCTGGAAGAACCTGGACGACCTGACCTGGGAATTCAAGCTGCGTGATGACGTCAAATTCTCGAACGGCAAGCCGTTCACGTCCGAAGACGTGCTGTTCACGATCTGCCGCACGCTGAACAACGAAACCAACGTGTCGCAGTCCTATATGGACATGACCAAGCGCATCACCGACGTGCAAACGCCGGACGCGCACACCGTCATCATCAAGACCGGCGAACCCTTCCCGCTGATGCCCGCCGAGCTGGCCCGCTCGCTGCCCATCGTGTGGAACGGCATCGTCGAACACGGCAAGCTGACGTTCGACCCGAAGAAGGGTTGCGGCGTGACGGGCGCCTGGCCCACCGTGGCTGACTTCAACAACGGCAAGGATGCCATCGGCACCGGCCCGTACACCCTGAAGTCCTACGTGAAGGGCACCGGCATCGAGCTGGTCCGCAATGAACAATACTGGGGCGAGAAGCCGTACTGGAAGGAAGTGAAGTTCGTGCCGGTGCCGTCCGCCGGCCCGCGCCTGACCGGCCTTTTGTCGGGTGACTTCGACATGATCGAAAACCCGGCCGCCCGCGACCTGCCGCGCCTGAAGGACAACCCGAAGTTCGGTTTCGTGGCCACGCCGTCCACCCGCCTGGTGTTCTTCCAGCCGGACGTGGGCCGCAACCCGAGCCCCTTCGTCAAGAGCGCCGACGGCAAGAACCCGCTGCAGGACCTGCGTGTGCGCAAGGCCATTTCGATGGCCATCGACCGCAAGACCATCACCGCCCGCATCATGGACGGCATGGCCACCCCGGCCTACCAGTTCATGCCCGACGGCATGTTCGGCGCGCTGCCCAAGGCTCCGGAAATCAAGTACGACCCCGAAGGCGCCAAGAAGCTGCTGGCCGAAGCCGGCTACCCGAATGGCTTTGAACTGACGCTGTCGTCCACCAACGACCGCTATGTCAACGACGGCCAAGTCGCCCAAGCCGTGGCCCAGTACCTGGCCCGCGTCGGCATCAAGACCAACGTGGACGCCATGACGGCTTCCATCTATTTCCCCAAGCGCGCCAAGCGCGAGTTCAGCTTCTCGATGGGCGGCTGGCCGGCGGAAACGGGTGAAGCGTCGGCGCTGTTCCAGCTGTGGGTCGCGTCGCTCGACTCGCCCGCCAGCCTGGGCACCAGCAACTACGGCGGCTTCTCCAACGCCGATTTCGACAAGGTCTACAAGGAAGCCATCGTGACCGTGGACGCGCCCAAGCGCGAGAAGCTGTTGCAGCAATCCACGCAGATCGCCCTGGACAACGTGCCGCTGATCCCGCTGCACTTCGAAAGCAGCATCTGGGCTTTCCGCAAGGGCATCACGTACGAAGGCCGCCGCGACCAGTACACGCTGGCCACCTCGGTGACGCCTGAAAAGAAGTGATCAGGTCCGCCTGAACGACAAAACGGCTGCCTTCGGGCAGCCGTTTTTTTACGCCTTCGCCGCCACCGGGCCGGCCGCCAGGGCCTGGTCCAGCTCACGCGACAGCAGATCAATAAACGCCTCCGCCTTCGGGGGCAGCACGCGGCCCGGCATGACCTGGATCTGCAAGGTGCGGGATTGCAATTCCGCATTGGAAATGGGCACCGCCACGAGCTCGTCGCGCCGCAAGCTCCACGCCACCGAGATATAGCCGCTCAACATGATGGCGTCCGATCCGAACACGAAGCCGTGCAAAGGCGAGGAATCGTTGCACGTCAGCACGGGCTCCATCTGTACGGATTCCAGCGCGCAGCCCATGTCGAACAGCTGCCGCGTGGTGGTGCCTGGCCCGGTCAGCGCCAACGGAAACTGGCTGAGATCTTGCAGGCTGACGCTGCGCCGGCCTGCAAGCGGGTGGTCGGCCGCCATCACCGCGTGCACCGGCGCGCGGCGCGAATAGCGGACGCTGACCCCTTCCGTGCGTTCGGCGATGAAGGTCATGCCCAGCTCGACACTGCCTTCGGCCACCTTGCGGCTGACCTCGGCGGGCGACCCCACGAACAGGTCGAAGCGGATGTTGGGCCGCTCCTGGCGAAAACGCGCCATCACCGATGGCACAAAAATGCGCGCCACGCCTTCAACCGCCGCCACCCGGATCTCGTTGCGGGCCACGCCCTTGGTCGCGGCGATTTCCTGCAACACCGTCTCGGCCTCAAGCATCGTGCGCCGCGCATGCACCAGCAGCAGCTGGCCGGCTTCGCTTAACACCATTCCCCGCGCGGCGCGCTCGAACAGCGGCGCGCCGGCCTCTTCCTCAAGCTTGGCGATCTGCCGGCTGATGGCCGACACCGCCACATGCAGGCGTTCAGACGCCCCGCTCAGGCTGCCCGCCTGGGCCACCTCCAGAAAATACTTCAAGGCAATGCCGTGCACGTTCCGTCCTCGGTTGCGACGCGGGCCATCCAACGCTCAAGCTTTGCCTTTTATGCAAAGCCGCCGATAAATATTCTAATTGTAGAGAAAGCTCCCAAGCTCCTAGAATTCGCCGGGACCGCGTCTTACTGGCGCGCGATTGAAGCCCTAGACGTCTATCCCCTATACAATCCCCTCGCTTCATCGGAGTTCCCATGCCCACGTCGACACCCGCGGCTCATCCGCGCCCTTTTCTTCTTGCCTGTCCGGATCTGTCGGCAGAACGCTTGGGCAATACGGATACCCCCGGTGTCTGGCATTTCGACTCCGGCGTGCCGGGCAAGCGCGTCATGTTGAGCGCGCTGATCCACGGCAATGAACTGTGCGGCGCCTGGGCGCTGAAAGAAGCGCTGGCCGCCGGGCTGCGTCCGCGCCGCGGTTCGCTGACCCTGGCGTTCTGCAACCTGGCGGCGTTCGACCGCTTTGACGCCACCAATTACGCCCCCGCGCGCTTCGTCGACGAAGACATGAACCGCGTCTGGAGCGACGACAAGCTCAGCCTGCCGATCAGCCAGGAACGCCGCCGCGCCGCCGACATTCGCCCCTGGGTGGAACAGGCCGACTGGCTGCTGGACTTTCATTCGATGAGCAATTCCGATGTGCCGCTGCAACTGACGGGCATGGAACAACGCAACATCGACCTGGCCCTGGCGCTGGGTAACCCCGCCACCATCATTGCTGACGCCGGCCACGCCGCGGGCGTGCGCATGCGCGACTACGGCCGCTTTGGCGAAGCCGGCGACAACGGCACACGTTCGCTGCTGATCGAATGCGGATTCCACGGCGCGCCCGAAGCGCGCGGCGTGGCGGTCGACCAGATGGCGCGCTTTCTGGTGCAAGCCGGCACGGTGGACCAGGCAGACATTCCCGCCAGCTGGTTCGCGCCTGCCGCATCGGCCCAGCGCGCCCTGCGCGTCACGCATGCCATCGCCGCCAAAAGCGCCGACTTCCGTTTCGCCGAGCCCTGGAAGGGCCTGGAAACGCTGGCCACCGCCGGCACCGTCATCGGCTGGTCCGAAGGCGAGCCCGTCGTCACGCCCTATGACAACTGCGTCCTCATCATGCCGTCCACCGCGAACCTGCGGCCCGGCGTGACCGTCGTCCGGCTGGCGCAGCCCATCGTCTGATTCAAGCAAACGAGCGGCGCCCACCAACGAGGCGCCGCCGGAAATATCCATAACAACAAGGGAAGAGCATGTCCGCCAAGGTTTACCTACGCAGCGCATTACTGGCCTGTACGCTGGCCGCCTCCGCCGCCCAGGCGCAGGCGCCCGCCGCCGGCTCCACGCTAAAGATCGGCTTGTCGTCCGAGCCGACCTCGATGGACCCGCACTATCACCAGGCGACGCCCAACGATGCGATGACCTCGCATATGTTCGAAACGCTGGTGGGCCAGAACGCCAAGATGGACCTGATTCCGCGCCTGGCGACCGCCTGGAAAGCCGTGGACGACACCACGTGGGAATTCACGCTGCGCGACGGCGCCAAATTCTCCAATGGCCAGCCCTTCACCGCCCAGGACGTGATCTTCACGTTCTGCCGCGTGATGAACAACGAGCAATCGATTGGCGGCTCGTACCCGGCCATCGTGCAGAAATTTGCCAATGTTGAGGCGCGCGACGGCAACAAGCTCGTCATCAAGACGCTCAAGCCCTACCCGCTGCTGCCCAACGACCTGACCCGCACGGGCATACTGTGGAGCGGCATTGTCGAGCACGGCCCCATCACCTTCGACCTGAAAAACAAGTGCGGCGTGACGGGCCCCTGGCCCACGGTGGCCGACTTCAACAATGGCCGCGACGTCATCGGCACCGGCCCCTACACACTGAAGTCCTACGTGAAAGGCACCGGCATCGAGCTCACGCGCAACGACGCTTATTGGGGCGACAAGCCGGCCTGGCAGGCCGTCAAGCTGATCCCGGTGCCGGCCGCTGGCCCGCGCCTGACGGGTCTGCTGGCCGGTGATTTCGACCTGATCGAAAACCCCGCCGCGCGCGACGTGAAGCGTATTTCGGAAACGCCGGGCTTCGGCCATGTGATCACGCCGTCGGTGCGCGTGGTGTATTTCCAGTTTGATGTGGCCCGCAGCCCCAGCCCCACGGTCAAGGCCGCCGACGGCAAAAACCCCTTGCAGGACGTGCGCGTACGCCGCGCCATTTCCATGGCGATCGACCGCAAGACCATCGCCGCCCGCATCATGGACGGCGCGGCCACTCCCGCCAACCAGTTCCTGCCCGACGGCATGTTCGGCACGCTGCCGCACCCGCCAGAGCTGAAGTACGACCCTGAAGGCGCAAAGCAGCTGCTGGCGGAGGCCGGCTACCCCAACGGCTTTGAACTGGCCATCTCGTCTACCAACGACCGCTACATCAACGACGCACAGATTTCGCAAGCCGTGGCGCAGTACCTGTCGCGCGTAGGCATCAAGACCACCGTCGACGCCATGACGCGCTCGGTGTATTTCCCCAAGCGCGCCAAGCGCGAATTCAGCTTCGCGATGGGCGGCTGGTCGTCTGAAACCGGCGAGGCCTCGTCTTTCCTACAATACTGGGTTTCCCGGTTCGACAAAGAGCATGGCCTGGGCACGAGCAACTACGGCGGTTACGACAACCCCGAGTTCGATGCCGTGTTCAAGCGCGCCCTGGTCACCGTGGACCCCGCCGAACGGGAAAAGCTGCTGCAACAGTCGCTGACGCTTGCACTGGCTGACCTGCCCAGCATTCCCCTGCATTTCGAAAGCAGCATCTGGGCGTTCAAGAAGGGGCTGGTCTACGAAGGCCGGGCCGATCAGTACACCCTGGCCATGTCGGCCAAACCCGCCAAGTAAGCACTCGGCGCCAAGCAACCCTGAGCCCACCAAGGAAATCATCACGTGGCCTTGTTCATCCTACGCAGACTGATCCAGAGTCTGTTCGTACTGCTGGCCGTTTCGGTCGTGGTCTTCTTCGCGGTGTATGCCGTGGGCGACCCGATTGAACTGCTGGTCAGCCCCGAAGCCAGTCAGGCCGCGCGCGAGGCGATGATCGCCCGTCTGGGCCTGGATCTGCCCGTGTGGCAGCAATACACCGGGTTCCTGTGGCGCGCGCTGCACGGTGACCTGGGCACGTCTTTCGTGCACGGCATTCCCGCCGTTGAACTGATCGTGCAACGCATTCCCGCCACGTTCGAGCTCGTGTTCGTGGCCATCATGCTGACCTGTTTGATCGGGATTCCGCTGGGCCTGGTCGCCGGCCTGTACCGCGATGATTACCTGGGCCGCGGCATCATGTCGACGTCGGTGCTGGGCTTTTCGCTGCCGAACTTCTGGCAGGGCATGATGCTGATCCTGCTGTTCGCCGTCTGGCTGGGCTGGCTGCCCGCCACGGGCCGCGGCGACACCGTCACCGTGCTGGGCGTGCGCCTGTCCATCCTGACCGCCAACGGCTGGTCGCACCTGATCATGCCCGCCATCAACCTGGCGCTGGCGAACATTGCGCTGGTGCTGCGGCTGACGGCCTCGGGCGTGGTCGAAGCGCGCAGCCAGGACTACGTGAAATTCGCGCGCGCCAAGGGCGTGAAGCCCGGACGCATCGTGCGCCGCCACATCCTGCGCAACATCCTGATCCCGGTCGTCACCGTGATCGGCATGGAATTCGGCAGCCTGATCGCCTACTCCACCATCACCGAAACCGTGTTCGCATGGCCCGGCATGGGCAAGCTGCTGATCGATAGCGTCTACCAGCTGGACCGCCCCGTAGTGGTCGCGTACGTGATGCTGGTCACCCTGATCTTCGTGGTCATCAACCTGGTTGTGGACATTCTGTATGCCGCGCTCGACCCGCGCGTGCAGCTCGTGACCCCCGCTCAATAATCCGCCATGGCTAACTCTCCCAATCCCGGCCGCACCCGCACCGTCCAGCCCCTGGCTGAGACGCCGCAGCGCGCCTCTATTCTGAAAAAACTGCGTGCGCGCCCCACGGTGCGCGGCTCCGCCATCGCGCTGGCCATTCTGGTGGTGCTGGTGGTGTTCGCACCCTTTTTCGCGCCGCAAAATCCGTATGACCTGGCCAACCTGTCGCTGATGGACGGCCGCCTGGCGCCGCGCCAGGCGCTGATGGACGGCAGCATCGCCTGGCTCGGCACGGACGACCAGGGCCGCGACATGCTCAGCGCCATTCTGTATGGCCTGCGCATCAGCCTGATGGTGGGTCTGTCCGCCGTCGTGCTGGCCACCGCCATCGGCGGCGCAATCGGCCTGATCGCCGCCTATGTCGGCGGCCTGGTCGACACCGTGCTGATGCGCATCGTCGACTTCATCCTGGGTTTCCCGACCATTCTTGTGGCGCTGGTGCTGCTGGTGGTGTTGGGGCGGGGCGTGGACAAGGTGATTCTGGCGCTGGTGCTGGTGCAATGGGGCCACTACGCTCGCATCATGCGCAGCCGCGCGCTGCAAGAGCGCCGCAAGGAATACGTGGAAGCCGCCGCCAACCTGGGCTTTCCGGCCTGGCGCATCATGGTCTTTCACCTGTTGCCCAACTGTCTGGGCCCCGTCATGGTGTTCGCCACCATTCAGATCGCCACCGCCATCGCGCTGGAAGCCACGCTGTCGTTCCTGGGCGTCGGCGTGCCGATCACCGAGCCGTCGCTGGGCCTGCTGATCTCGAACGGTTTCCAATACCTGCTGTCGGGCGACTACTGGATCAGCCTGTTCCCGGGCATTGCCCTGCTGCTGCTGATCCTTTCCATCAACATCGTGGGCGACCGCCTGCGTGAAAGCCTGGACCCGCGACGAGCATGAGCGACATTCTTCTTGATGTGCGCGGCCTGCGCACTGCATTCCATACCGAAGCCGGCGCGTGGCTGGCGGTCGACGGTGTCGACCTTACTGTGCGCCGCGGCGAAATCGTGGGCCTGGTCGGCGAATCGGGTTCCGGCAAATCCGTCACGGGCTTCTCGCTGCTGGGTCTGATCGACCCGCCCGGGGAAGTCGTGGACGGCGAAGTGAAGTTCAAGGGCACCGACCTGCGCAAGCTCACGGAAGAGCAGATGCGCCAGTTGCGCGGCAACCGCATCGCCATGATCTTCCAAGACCCGCTGATGACGCTGAACCCGGTGCTGCGCATCGGCGAGCAGATGATGGAAGCCATCCTCACGCACGAAAACGTGTCGCGCGCCCAGGCCGAGGAACGCTGCCGCGAAGCGCTGGCGATGGTGGGTATTCCGTCGCCCGAAAAGCGTTTGAAAAGCTACCCCCACGAGTTCTCGGGCGGCATGCGTCAGCGCGTGGCAATCGCCATCGCAATGCTGAACAAGCCCGATCTCATCATCTGCGATGAACCCACGACCGCGCTGGACGTCACCATCCAAGGCCAGATTCTCTACCGCATGCAAGAGATCTGCCGGGAACACAACACCGCACTGATCTGGATTACGCACGATCTGGGCGTGGTGGCCGAACTGGCCGACCGCGTGGCCGTGATGTATGCCGGCCGCATTGTTGAAAGCGGCCCGGTTGAACAGGTGCTGGCATCGCCGCGCCACCCCTATACCAAGGGCCTGCTGGATTCGATGCCCGGCGCCACGCAACCCGGCGCGCGCCTGCATCAGATCAACGGCATGGCGCCCAGCCTGGCGGGCCGCCCGTCGGGCTGTGCGTTCCGTCCGCGCTGCACCCGGGTGATCCCGCGGTGCACCGAACAAGCCCCCTCCGTTACCACCGAAGGTCCGCGCAGCTACCGCTGTTACGTGCCGATAGCCCGCGAGGCACAGCAAGCATGAGCCAAGCCGATACTCCCGTCATCGAGCTCAAGAACGTCCACAAGCGCTTCGAGCAGCGACCCGACCTGGCCCAACGCATCCTGGCCCTGACCGGCCGCCCCATCGATCGCCGCACGGTGTATGCCGTCAATGGCGTGGACTTGTCCATCAAGCGCGGCGAAGTGGTTGGCCTGGTGGGTGAATCCGGCTGCGGCAAATCCACGCTGGGCCGCGTGGTGGCGGGCCTGCACCGCCAGACCGAAGGCGAATTGCTGTATCAAGGCCAGGACGCCGTGCGCCTGCGCGGCGCTGAAAAGCTGGCGTATACGCTGGGCGTGCAGATGATTTTCCAGGACCCGCAGGCATCCTTGAATCCGCGTCAGCGCCTGCGCCAGATCCTGGGCGAATCGCTGAAGGTCCACAAGCTGGCGCCGCCTGCCGAGATCCCCGCGCGCATTGACCAGGCGCTAAAGGAAGTGGGCCTGGACGCCGAATACCGCGACCGTTTCCCGCACCAGATTTCCGGCGGCCAACGCCAGCGCATTGGCATCGCCCGCGCGCTGATGGTGGCGCCGAAATTCCTGGTGTGCGATGAGCCCGTTGCCGCGCTGGACGTGTCCATTCAGGCGCAGGTGATCAACCTGTTCATGGACTTGCGCGAACAGCACGGCTTTACGTACCTGTTCATCAGCCATGACCTGGGCGTGGTCAAACACATCTCGGACCGCGTCGCGATCATGTACCTGGGCAAGATCGTGGAGATTTCCACGTCGGCCGAAATCTTCGCACGCGCCAATCACCCCTACACGCAGGCCTTGATGGCCGAAGTGCCGGACGTGGCCCGCCGCGGCCGCAAGTTCACGCCGATCAAGGGAGAAATCCCGTCGCCGCTGAACCCGCCCCCGGGCTGCACGTTCAACCCCCGTTGCCCCCACGCCATGCCGCGCTGCCGCGAGCAGGCGCCGGTCCTGAAAGAAATCTCGGCGGGCCACTGGTCGGCCTGTCACCTGAACGAAGCGAGCGCCTGATGAAACCCTCCGACATGTCCAATGTGGACCGCATCGCCATCGAAATGGGCCATGCGGGCCGCAACACCATTCAGTACATCGACGAAGACCGCAATTCGGATCGTCCCTTCAAACTGCAAACGTACCGCCCGTACGGCTACACGCCGGACCGCCCGGTCGTCATCGTGCAGCACGGCGTGCTGCGCAATGGCGATGAATACCGCGACTTCTGGGTCGAAGCCGCCGACAAGCACAAGCTGCTGATCGTGGCGCTGACGTTCTCCAACGAAATCTGGCCCGGCGTTGAAAGCTACAACAACGGCCGCGTGTTCTCGGCGGGCGGCAATCCGCGCCACATCGATGGCTGGACGTATGCGCTGGTGGGCAACGTCATCAAAGACATGATCGACGGTGAAATCACCGACGGGCAGAACGTCTACCTGTTCGGCCATTCGGCTGGCGGCCAGTTCGTGCACCGCTTGATGAGCAGCCAGTCGCACGCGCCGTTCAAGGCCGTCACGGCCGGCAACCCCGGCTGGTACACGTTGCCCACGTTCGACTATCCGTTCCCCGAAGGCATGGACGGCGTCGGCCTGACCGAAGAGCATCTGGTGAAGCTGCTGGCTTATCCGATGACGATTCTGGCGGGCGACCAGGACATCGCTACCGACGACCCCAACCTGCCGTCCGAACCCGCCGCCATGCGCCAAGGCCCGCACCGCTTCGCGCGCGCCAAGAACTACTACGAGTTCGGCAAGCAGGAAGCCGAGCGCCGCGGCGTGCCGTTTGGCTGGACGCTGCAAGTGGTGCCCGGCATCGGCCACGACGGCCGCGCCATGTCGGCCGTGTGCGCCAGCCTGTGGTTCGACGGCAAGATGCCCGACGACGCCGAACTGGCCCGCCTGGCCGGCCAGCAGGTCGCCTGATCGCCCTTTCTTTTTTCATTGCTGAAACCCGATACCGCCATGTCCAACACTCAGAGCACTGAACAGATCGTCGCTGGCATTCAAAGCTGGCTGCAATGCGAGTCGCCGTCGAACTTCCCCGACGGCATCGCCGCGATGGCGCGCATCATCGCCGACTACGCAGCCGCCGCCGGCCTGACCGTGGAGTTGTCGTCGCTGGGCCCCACCACGGGCCCGCTGCTGTACGCAACGAACCGCGCGCCTGGCGACACCCGCCCCGGCATCCTGATCCTGGCGCACATGGACACGGTGCATCCGGTGGGCACGCTGCTTGAGAACCCCGTGCGCATCGACGGCGACCGCCTCTACGGCCCGGGCAGCTACGACATGAAGGCCGGCATCTACCTGGCGCTGACGGCGCTGGCCGGCGTGGCGCGCCCCGGCGCGACGCAACTGCCGGTGGACTTCCTGGTGGTGCCCGACGAAGAAACCGGCAGCCACGCTTCGCGCGTACACATCGAACGCTTTGCCGCCAACGCCAAGTACGCGCTGGTCTGCGAACCGGCCCGCCCGAACGGCGGCAAGTGCGTGACGGCGCGCAAGGGCACCGGGATGCTGAACCTGAACGTGAAGGGCCGCCCGGCGCACGCCGGCATGCAGCACGAGAAGGGCCGCAGCGCGATCCGCGAAATGGCGCACCAGGTGCTGGCGCTGGAAGCGATGACCGACTACGACCGCGGCATCACGGTCAGCGTGGGCACGATCGCAGGCGGCACCGTGACCAACACCGTGCCGGCCCTGTGCCGCTGCGTGGTGGACTTCCGCGTGCCGGACATGGGGGCCGCGGAAGACGTGCTGCGCCGCATGCGTGAGTTGTGCGCAGTGGGTCCGGACGTTGAACTGGACATCAACGTGGAACTGAATCGTCCGCCGATGGTGAAGACGGAAGCGGCTTCGGCACTGTTGGCGCTGGTGCAGGGTTATGCGGATCGGGCCGGTTTCCTGCTGGAAGACGCGCCGATGACGGGGGGTGGCAGCGATGCCAACTTTACGTCGGCAATGGGGATTCCGACGCTGGATGGATTGGGCGCTGATGGCGACGGGGCGCATACGTTGAATGAGTATGTGCTGGTGTCTACGTTGGAGCAGCGGTTGAAGTTCTGGGAATTGTTGTTGAAGGAACTGGCTTAAGTTTTTTTGTTTTGGCGGGTGTTGGTTCTTTAGACGCCTGTGAGGCCGGTGCCCTGGGATGCGCGGGGCAACGATTGCGGTCCGGAGC
This sequence comes from Achromobacter sp. NPDC008082, assembly GCF_042957345.1. Classification (NCBI taxonomy): domain Bacteria; kingdom Pseudomonadati; phylum Pseudomonadota; class Betaproteobacteria; order Burkholderiales; family Alcaligenaceae; genus Achromobacter; species Achromobacter sp. NPDC008082. The sequence continues at coordinate 519,320 of NZ_JBIBIB010000004.1, read as the reverse complement.
CTTCGCTCCGGACGCTCCCTTCGTCATCTTCGTCACCCGCCGTTGGCGGGTTCCTTCAGATTCCCTCGGGCTTATCGACGCCCCGCGCATCCCAGGGCACCGGCCTCACAGGCTCTGGAAGTTGCAATCTGACGTCAGCTGGGGCGAATGGTTTGCTTAGGGTTCTCACCACGGGATTTGGGTGGTGGAAGATTTTGCGGGGCCCGCCCCCGGCCGGCCGCGCGGGCGGCCTTTGGGGGCTTACGCGTGGTGAGACGTCGTCGCGGTGTTCGCTTCGCGTATGGCTGCACTTTGGGTTTTCTTGATGGCTTGCCGCGCTTCATCCATGCATGCGCCATCCCCCGAGGCACGGCCACCCATTGAACTCCGGTGCGGTGGCGCGCGACGGGTCTACACGCGCAAGTCAGTGGCGTACGCGCGCCACCCCTCTACCCCCCAAAAAAAGTGCGGGGGACCATTAGCAAACAACTCGCTCACATTCGCGAAAGCGACCACCGCGCAAACGCCCACAGATGCGTAAGCCGAGTAAGGCCGCCCGCGCGGCCGCCACTCGGCGGGCCCCGCAGCACTCGTGGCTTAGGCACACCCTAGCAGCGCATCGAACCAAGACGGCAGCAGTCCGTCGTCGGGGTGGGCGTGACGGCGCGCAACCTCGATGCGCCCGAGGGAATCCGAAGGGAGCCGAGGGCGGACGAGGATGACGAAGGGGCAGTCCGGAGCGAAGGCTCCGGACCGCAATCGTGGGCGCGCGCCGTCACGCCCACCCCGACGACGGGCGGCCTACGAAGACCTACCGCCATCCCCAAGAAAACCAAATGCAGTCTGACACCAGGAATTCACATCGCCTAGAATTCCCCATCCGTCTCTTATCTCGAAAAATCATGTCCGCCGCCCCCCTCAGCGCCATCGCCTACGGCCTTGCCACGTTAGCCTCCGATGGCTCCGTTCTTGATACCTGGTATCCGCGCCCGTCGCTGGCCGATCACACGCCCGCTGCCGGCACGCGCCATCTCACGCCTGAAGAAGCGCGTGCTGCGCTTGGCGAGCATGTGCCGACGGCGCTCATTCGTGACACCCGCCGCAAAGTCGATATCGTTGGTGTCCGCACCGCCATCGCCTCGCTGGATGAACCGCCCGCCGACGCACATGACGCCTACCTCCGGCTGCATCTGCTCAGCCATCGCCTGATCCGCCCGCACGACGCCAACCTTGATGGCTTGTTCAGCGTGTTGTCCAACGTCGCATGGACGTCTGTTGGCCCTTGCGCCGTTGATCAAGTGGATGCGCTGCGCTGGCAATTGCGCGCCACCGGGCAGACGCTGGAAATCCGCGGCGTGGACAAGATTCCCCGCATGACGGACTACGTCGTGCCTGCCGGCGTGCGTATTGCCGACACCGCGCGCGTGCGGCTGGGTGCGCACTTGTCGCCCGGCACCACCGTGCTGCATGAAGGGTTCTGCAACTTCAATGCAGGCACGCTGGGCGCCTCCATGGTTGAAGGCCGCATCAGCGCAGGCGTCATCGTCGATGACGGCAGCGATATTGGCGGCGGCGCGTCCATCATGGGCACCATGTCGGGCGGCGGCAAACAAGTCGTATCCATCGGCAAGCGCTGCCTGTTGGGCGCGAATTCCGGCATTGGCATTTCGCTGGGTGACGATTGCGTCGTCGAAGCCGGCTGCTACATCACCGCCGGCACGCGCGTGCTAACGCCCGAAGGCGCCGTCGTGAAGGCCGCCGCACTCGCCGGCCAGCATGGCCTGCTGTTTCGCCGCAACTCGCAAACGGGCGCGGTCGAAGCGCTGGTGCGCACGGCGGCGTGGGGCACGTTGAACCCGGCGCTGCATTCCGGGCATTGAAGGCAACGTCCAAATGGAAAAGGGCCGCGACGTTCAGCGGCCCTTTCTTATTTCCCGAACATCAAGCGCGCCCGTTACGCCGCTTGTGGGGAGGTACCGCTCAGGCGTATTCCGCCGTCTGTCCCAACTGGTCATACACCAGGTTCACCAGCAGATCGGAGCTGAGAATCCGCGTGCCCAGGCACGAAAACACGGTCTTGCCGTTGTCGTCTTGCAGCGTGATCGTCTCGGTCCAATCGTTCAGGTCAATGCGTTGCAGCGACTCGAAGGACCAGGTCATGCCATCCATGTGCAGGCCTTCGGCCGACAGGGCCAATTCCTGCGTTTGCAGGCTGGGAAACTCACCGGCCTCGATATAACGGAACGTCACGCGCTCGCCTTCCGCGATTGCAGCTTCCAGCACCGGCAGGCGTTGCGCGACGTAGCGCGAGCGGAACGCATCCAGGAACTGGGCAAACTCGCTGACGTCGCCAGACACAATGGTCCAGTCCTGCGCCGCGTGCGTGCGGTAGGCAAATTGGTTGATGGGACCTGCCGTGGCGTTCGGCCCGGAGGCGAACAGGCAAAGATCCAGAACATCCGCGAACGCGGTGTATTGACGTGCGTCGCCTTGCTGGCGAACCACACCTTTGTCATGCAATTCAAAGCGAACCGGGGCGCTCCCCGTGTGCGTAAACACCGCCAATGCGTCTGAGACCTGCGGGGTTTTGCTATCAGTCATGCAACTTCCTTATTGAGTTGGGGTGCTTTCGCGGCCCAGGACGTCGCAAAGTCATGCGACACGCATTCTCCCCTATATGGGCGAGGCGTGCTTGATGACCCCAATATATCGCTCGCTTTCGGCCGTTTTTGACCCAATTACCTTGCCCAACGGGCAAATGCGTCAACAAACGCGCGGGCAAATGCGTCATTCACCCGGCGGAATCGGCGTGAACGGATAGTGCGTCACATCGCCCTTGCCCGCGATGATCGCGGTGGCCTCTGGCACTTCTTCCCATACACCGGGCATCTCGCTCAGCGGTTCAGACAGCAGCAGGAAAGCGTTGTCGTCCAGCGTCGCGAGTTGTGCATTATCGGGATAGAGCTCGCGCAGATGCCGCACGCAGGTGTTGTGAAACAGCGTGCGCGAATCGCCTTCGCTGGAATAGCGCACCGCAATCAGCCGCTCGCCGTCCAGCGCGCACACGGTCATGTTGATGGGATGCGCCACGCCGTGTCTGCGGCCCGTCTCTTCCACCGCGCCAACCATGCGGGCCAGCGCAGGGATGGGGTCTTCCTCCAGGCCAAAGGTCAGCGCCAGCAGGAACATCACTTCAGAATCGGTGGACCCCTCCAGCGACCCGAAGTACGCCGGCGCAATCATCAGCATCAGGTCACGGCGCAGCAGCGGATAGTCGCGGATCAGGCCGTTATGCACGAACAGCCACTGGCCATGCCGGAACGGATGGCAGTTGGTTTCTTGCGCGGGCGTGTCGGTGGCCGCGCGGATGTGCGCCACAAACAAGGATGCGTGAATCGCCCGCGCGGCTTCGCGCAGATTGCGATCGTTCCATGCGGGGTGCACGCTGCGGTAGCGAAAGGGCGCATCCGGCGGCACATCCGCCTGCGGCCGCCCATACCAGCCCAGCCCGAAGCCGTCCCCATTCGTTGTGGTGGCGCCCAGCCGAGAATGCAGGCTCTGGTCGATCAGCGAGTGCTTGGCCTTGAACAGCACACTCTCCATCTGCAAGGGACTACCGGTGTAAGCCAGCCAACGACACATGATGCGCTCCTTCAGGACAGACTGCCCAGTGTAGGAGCCACCTGCAATTTTCTACAAGCTTGCGTGACCAGGCCCCGGCATAGTGTCCCCTTTCCCGATCACTGTGGAACCGCAACTTGAACACGCCCTCATCCGTCCCCGCCCTGCAACAGGGCTTTTCCAGCGACAACATCGCGGGCGCAAGCCCTGAAGTCATGGAGGCATTGCTGCGCGCCAATGCCGGTCAGGCTCCGGCCTACGGCGCCGATGACGGCTCGCTGCGCGTGCAACGCAAGCTGGCCGAGATCTTCGAACATGACGTCGAGGTGCTGCTGGTGCCCACCGGCACCGCCGCCAACTCGCTCAGCCTGGCCGCCATGACGCCGCCGTGGGGCGCGGTGCTGTGCCACACGCAAAGCCATATCGCCAACGATGAATGCGGCGCGCCGGAATTCTTTACCAATGGCGCGCGGCTGATGCTGCTGGGCGGCGAGGCCGCGAAGATCGACCCGGTGCAGTTGGCGGCGGAAGCCCGCCGCAAAGTGGGCGACGTGCATTCCGTGCAACCGTCGTGCGTCAGCATTACTCAGGCGACCGAAACCGGCAGCGTCTATACGCTGGACGAGATCCAGGCCATTGGCGGCATCTGCCGCGACGCGGGCCTGCCGCTGCATATGGACGGCGCGCGCTTTGCCAATGCGCTGGTCAGCCTGGGCTGCACGCCGGCCGAGATGACGTGGAAGGCGGGCGTGGAAGCGTTGTCGTTTGGCGCAACGAAAAATGGCGTGCTGGGCGCCGAGGCCATCGTGCTGTTCAACCCGGCGCGCGCACGCGAACTGGCGTTTCGCCGCAAGCGCGGCGGCCATCTGTTCTCGAAGATGCGTCTGCTGTCCGCGCAGATGGAAGCGTATCTGAACGACGATTTGTGGCTGAAGAATGCGCGACAGGCCAACGCCATGGCCACGCGGCTTGCCGCGGGCATGCAAGGGCTGCCGGGCGTCACGCTGCAAGGCCCGGCCGATGCCAACATCCTGTTCTGCCAATTGCCCGCCCGCGCTATCGAGGGCCTGCTGGAACAAGGCTTCCGTTTCTATCACGACCGTTGGGGCCCGGGCGTGGTGCGTCTGGTCACGTCGTTCGCCACGCAGGAACAAGAGGTGGATTACTTCCTGTCGGCGTTGCGCGCGCAGGTGGCCTGAGCCACTACGCGGCCAAACTGCGCGCTGCGGTGCAGTGCGCTGCGCCGCTCGCTACACCGCAGGCGAAGGTGCGGAAGGCTGATACGCCGACGGCGGTGCGCCATAGGCCATTCGAAAGGCGCGGTTGAAATGGCTCTGGTCATAAAAGCCCACGTCCGCCGCCACCTGGGCCACCGACACGCGCGCGGTGGCCAGCGCCGCGCAGGCGTGCTCCAGCCGCAGCCGCACCAGCCATGCGTGCGGCGTCAGGCCTACGGCCTGCGTGAAGCGCCGAAGAAACTGAAAGCGGCTCAAGCCGCACAGCGACGCCAGGTCGTCCAAGCCGATCTTCTCGCACAGATGCGCGTGGCAATAGTCGCGCACCGCGCGCCGATGCACGGGCGCCAAGCCGCCCTTGACCTCTTGTGGCCGGACTTCGCCGGTGCGCGCGAACAAGGCCCCCATCAGCGCCAGCGATTGCGACTGCTGCGCCAAGGGTTCGTCCTGCGCGCCTGACATCCATGCGCTGTGCAAAGCCATGAAGCGGTACGCCAGCGCGGCGTCTTCGATCAGCGTGCCAAGAAAGCGCTCATCAGCGGCCGCCCCCGACACATCTTCGATGAAGCCTCGCATCAGTGCTGGCGACAAGCGAAAGGTCTTCAAGGTATAGGCCGCGCCATAGTCGCTGACGCCTGCGCCGTCGTGGATTTCACCGGGCGGCATCAAGGCAAGGCTGCCTGGCCCCAACAAGATGCTCTTACCGCGCACGTGCTGCCGTTGCACGCCCTGAGTCACCAGGCCGATGTGATAGTCCTCGTGATAGTGGCGGTCGAATTGGAATTCGCTAAGCCGGGCCTGGCCCAACACCAGACCAGGGGTGCCGGGCACGGGGCGGTAGCGGACGTCGTCTTTCATGACGCGGGGCTACTTCTTCAACAAGGCCTTCAGCATGGCCATGCGTTCTTTGGGATTCATGGCGGCTGTGGCCTCGTCTTCCTGGATGCGCACGTCGCCCAGGCCCATTTCTTCGATGAAGCGCGACGGTTCGCGCACCAGGTCTTCGCGCGCACGGCGGCGGCGTTTGCACCAGCTCAGGTTCAGGCTGCGCTGCGCGCGGGTGATGCCCACGTACATCAGCCGGCGCTCTTCCTGAATGCGCGACGCCAGATTCTCGGCCGCGCGCGCCGGGTCGCCCACTTCGTCGTCTTTGCCCAGGTGGGGCAGCAGCCCCTCTTCGACGCCGGCCAAATACACGTGCGGATACTCCAGCCCTTTGGACGCATGCAAGGTCGACATCTTGACGGCGTCGGGCTCGTCTTCTTCGCCGCGTTCCAGCATCGTCACCAGCGCCACGTGCTGGACCAGATCGAAGAGCGACATGTTGTCTTCTTCGGCCTTGCGCTTGAGCCAGCCGGTGAGCTCCAGCACGTTCTGCCAGCGCGTCTGCGCGGGGCGTTCTTCGAACAGCTCGAACAGATGGCGCTCGTACTGGATGGCTTCAAGCAAGTCGTCCAGGATGACACCCGCCGGTTCCGCCGGCGCGGCGTCCTTGCCCGATGCCGCGCCACGGCCGGCGCGCCACTGCATGCGCCGGATGAATTCCGCGAACGTGCGTAGCGGTTCCAGCTGGCGCGGGGCCAGCAGGCTTTCAATACCGGTTTCGGCCACGGCCGACAACAAGGACTGCTCGCGCGTGGCCGCGTATTGGCCCAGCACCTGCAAGGTTGCCTGACCGATGCCGCGCTTGGGCGTGGTGGCCGCACGGATGAAGGCGGGGTCGTCGTCGTCGTTGGCCAAGAGCCGCAGGTACGCCAGCACATCGCGCACTTCGGCCTTGTCGAAAAAGCTCTGCCCGCCCGAGATCGTGTACGGAATCTTCAGGTTGCGCAGCGCCTGCTCCAGAATGCGCGACTGATGATTACTGCGATACAGAATGGCGAAATCTTTCCACTGCGCCTGACGCTCGAAACGCGCGGCCGAGACCTTCATGGCGATGGATTCCGCTTCCTGCTCTTCGCCGTCCATGGCCGACACCAGAATCGGTTCGCCCACGCCCAGCTCGGACCACAGCTTCTTTTCGAACAGCTTGGGATTCTTTTCAATGACCTGGTTAGCGGCCGCCAGAATGCGTTGCACCGAACGGTAATTCTGCTCAAGCTTGATGAGCTTGATGTTGGGGTAATCGGTGGTGAGTTTCGCCAGGTTTTCAATCGTGGCGCCGCGCCAGGCATAAATGGCCTGGTCGTCGTCGCCCACCGCCGTGAACATGGCGCGTGAACCCGTCAGCAATTGCACCAGCCGGTATTGGCACACGTTGGTGTCTTGATATTCATCTACCAGCAGGTAACGCACGCGGTTCTGCCAGCGCGTGCGCACTTCTTCGTTGCTGGCCAGCAGCAAGGCGGGAATGCGGATCAGGTCATCGAAATCCACCGCCTGATACGCCGCCAGCGTGGCGGCATAGCTGCGGTAGACATTGGCGGCTTCGACATCGCCGGGCGTCACGGCTTCGCGCGCGGCGTCGTCCGGTTCCAGCAACGCGTTTTTCCACAACGAGATAATGCCCTGCACGTGGCGCAGGCGCGCCTTGTCGGTGGTGGCCAGCAGTTCCTGGATGATGGACATGGCGTCATCGGCATCCAGGATGGAAAACGTGGGCTTAAGCCCTGCGTTGCGCGCTTCTTCACGCAGCATCTTTACGCCCAGCGAGTGGAACGTGCTGATGATCAGGCCCTTGGACAGCTTGCGGTCGACCAGCGTCTTCACGCGTTCGTCCATCTCGCGCGCGGCCTTGTTGGTGAAGGTCAGCGCCACCACGTTGCGGCCCATGTAGCCGCATTCGCGCAGCAGATAGGCGATCTTCTGCGTGATGACGCGCGTCTTGCCGCTGCCCGCGCCAGCCAGCACCAGACAGGGGCCGTCAAGGTACAACACCGCCTCTTTCTGGGCGGGGTTCATACCTTGCGCAATGGTTTCGCTAGCGGACATTTTTGAGTGGAAGGGTGATGCGAGGCGGGCCGCCAGCTTGCGCTGACGCCCGCGTGAGCGGGGTCGTCATGCGGCGGCGGCCACGCCCGCGCGATAGAGGATAAAGATCATAGATCAATCAGTTGGAGCACGCATCGGTACAGACCGAGGCGTCAGATCTCCAGCGGATCGACCTCCAGTTGCCAACGCACGCGCGCCTCGTTGGCGATGTACGGCAGGTGGTGCGACCACGACGCCAGGAAGGCCTGCAAGGCCGGCCGGCTGCTGCTTTCCACCAGCAACTGCGCGCGCTCGATGTTCGCCACGCGCACCACGCGTAGCGGCACGGGGTCATACAGCATGATGGCGTCCAGGCCCGGAAAGTCCGCCGACCATTCGCCCTCTGGCAACACGCGGGCGCGCTCCAGGAATGCCTGCGCCACCTTCAGCTCGCGCGCTTCGGCCGTCAGCAGCGCCTGATACACAAAGGGGGGCAGGCCCGTGCTTTCGCGTTCATGCAGCGCATGGCGTGCAAAGCCCGCGTAGTCGTGACGCAGCAGCGCCTGGTAGACGGGCTGCTCGGGGTAGCCCGTCTGGATCAGCACCTCGCCGTTGCCTTGATGGCGGCCGGCACGGCCCGCCACTTGCATCAGCTGCGCGAACAGGCGTTCGGGCGCACGGAAGTCGTGTGCGAACAGCATCGAATCGGAATTCAACACGCCCACCAAGCCCAGCCGCGCGAAGTCATGGCCCTTGGCCACCATTTGCGTGCCAACCAGGATATCCACATCGCCCGCATGCACCGACGCGAAGAGCGCCTCGGCGCTGCCCTTCTTGCGCGTGCTGTCGGCGTCGATACGCAGAATGCGCGCTTCGGGGAACAGCTCGGCCAGATGCTCTTCGATGCGCTGCGTGCCACGGCCCATCGGGGCCAGATCCTGGTCACCGCATTCGGGGCAGGCGCGCGGCACCGGCGCCTGGTAACCACAGTGGTGGCATTGCAGGCGATGGCCGCGGCCGTCCGTGCGGTGCAACACGGTAAACGCGGTGCAGCGCGGGCAATTGCTGACCCACGCGCACGACTGGCAATGCAGCACGGGCGAATAGCCGCGCCGGTTCAGAAAGATCAGCGACTGCTCTTTGCGCTCCAGGCGCAGCCCGATGGCTTCCAGCAGTTGCGGCGACATCCCGTGCTTCATCTGTAGCCGGCGCGTGTCCACCAGCCGCATGGACGGCAGCGTGCTGGACCGGGCACGGCCCGGCAGCGTCAGGCGCAGGTACCGGCCGCGTTCCGCGTGCTGCCAGGTTTCCAAAGACGGCGTAGCCGAACCCAGCACCACGGGTATGTTCAGATCATGTGCGCGCCACACAGCCAGGTCGCGCGCCGAATAGCGCAATCCGTCTTGCTGCTTGTAAGACGCGTCGTGCTCTTCGTCCACCACGATCAAGCCCAGCTTGCCAAGCGGCGCGAAGATCGACATGCGCGTGCCCAGCAGCATGCGGGCGTCGCCGCGCTGGGCGCGGGCCCAGGCTTGCAGGCGTTCGCCGTCCGACAGCCCGCTATGCATGACGGCTAGTCCATCCGGCCCCACCAACGCTTCCAGACGCGCCCGCAACGCGCCTTCCAGCTGTGGGGTCAAATTGATTTCCGGCACCATCAGCAGCACCTGCCGCCCTTGGGCCAGCACTTTTTCGGCCGCCCGCAGATAGACCTCGGTCTTGCCGCTGCCCGTCACGCCATGCAGCAACACGGGTTTGAACCCCGTCAGCGCGCCGATGGTATCCACGGCCGTGCGTTGCGCGTCGTTCAATTCCGGCGGCTGATCGGCTTTGGCGGGCGCGCGTGCCGCCTTGCGCTTGCGGTTGTCCAGGCGCGCCACCGGGCCGCCTGCCGACCGCTTGCCCTGATACGCCGTCGGCTTGCGCAACGGCGGCGGCAGCGTCGGCAACATCACTTCGCCCAGGGGCCGCTGGTAGTACTCGGCCGCAAAGCGCGCCAGTCGCAGCCAGTCTTCGTCAAAGGGCGGCAAGTCGTCCAGCACCTGCTCGATGGGCCGGATCTGTTTCGGGTCGAACGACGGTTCGGCCGGGTTCTCCACCACCACCCCGACCATCTTGCGCCGCCCGAACGGGACGATGACCCGCAAGCCCACCGGGACCGGCGCATCGCTGCGGTAGTCGAAGGGGCCGGGCAACGGCACGTCCAGCGCCACGCGCACCCAGCAAACAGCGGCGGGAGTCGGCATAGACGGCAATTCAGACATGGATGCTCGGAAGGATCATGGGGCGGGCGTGGCCTGCAAGACGGAAAAGGACGGGAGAATGGCGCGGCCGGGCAATTGTCGCCCGGCGGACGCAGCTTGCTCCAGCCCCGCCTGTGGATAACTTTGGGGAAAAGGCTGGAGCAACATCAAATTTTGGAATAAGCCTAGATTGCGCAGCACGATGCAATCCGGTGGAAAACTCAACTTTTAGCTTTAAAAACAACAGCTTAAAGCGGCTTCCAAGATTGTAAACCAGGTTATAAAGGGTTTTCCCCGAGCGAAATCTTGCTGTGCACAAGTGCTCGCCGGGGCCCTCAAACTTCGGCCCTTCGGACCGAAGCGTCCACTCACTTACCCCCGCAGCGAGCGGCTGTGTTGGTGGACTTCGTCGACCAATTCGGCTACCGCTTCTGGCGGCGTGAAACGCGAAATGCCGTGTCCCAGGTTGAACACGTGGCCGCCCTTGCCCACCGGGCCGAAGGCATCCAGCACGCGGCGGGCTTCCGTGCGAATAGCTGGGCCGCCGCCAAACAGCGCCATGGGGTCCAGGTTGCCCTGGAAGGCCACGGAGTCGCCCGTGCGGCGGCGCGCAGCCGCCAGGTCAACGGTCCAGTCCAGGCCCACGGCGTCGCAACCGCAAGCGGCGATCTGCTCAAGCCATTGGCCGCCGCCCTTGGTGAATACGATGACCGGCACGCGGCGGCCTTCGTGTTCGCGGGTAAGGCCGGCCACGACCTTCTTCGTGTAGGCCAGCGAGAATTGCTGGAACAGGCCATCCGCCAGCACGCCGCCCCAACTGTCGAACAGCATGACGGCCTGCGCGCCCGCGGCGATCTGAGCGTTCAGATATTGCAGGGTGGCTTCGGCGTTGATTTCCAGGATGCGATGCAGCAGGTCAGGACGCGAATACAGCATCGTCTTGATCAGGCGGTAGTCGTCGCTGCCCTTGCCTTCGACCATGTAGCACGCAATGGTGAACGGGCTGCCGGCAAAGCCGATCAGCGGCACCTTGCCGTCCAGCTCGCGCCGGATGACGCTGACGGCGTCAAACACATAGCGCAGCTTGTCCATGTCAGGCACGGCCAGACGGGCCACGTCTTCTTCGGTGCGCACCGGGTGCGCGAACCGCGGGCCTTCGCCTTCCGCAAAGTCCAGGCCCAGCCCCATCGCGTGCGGCACGGTCAGGATGTCCGAGAACAGGATGGCGGCGTCCAGGTCAAAGCGCGCCAGCGGCTGCAATGTGACCTCCATGGCGTAGTCCGGATTTTGAGCCAGGCCCATGAAGGAACCTGCGCGCGCGCGCGTGGCGCGGTACTCGGGCAGGTAGCGACCCGCCTGGCGCATCAGCCAGATCGGGGTGTAGGGCACGGGCTCGCGCAAGAGCGAGCGCAAGAACACATCGTTCTTCAAGCTGGAAGCAGACACGACTATCCTCGATGATCGGAAGCCGTGATTTTACTTCCCCTAGCTGACAAGGCGCGGCAAGCCGGAAAGCACGGTTTGCCGCGCCTCAAGACCGGTGCGCAAGTCGCGGTTCACCGCGCAATGTTCACCAAGCAATGTGAGCCGCAGCACTCATCCCAAGATCCGCCGCACGTGCGCGGCATGCCGGTACGGCGCGGCTTCGATGCCGTGCTTTTGCATCAGCGCCCAGAATGCGCGCCGATGCTTGGCGCAAGCCCGGGCCGCCTGCGCCACGTTGCCGCCATGCCGGGACAACGCGCGGCAAATGTAATCGCGCTCGAACCCGTCCACCACACGCGCCTTGGCCAGACGAAACGATTCCTGGGCGGGGAGTTGGCGGGGGTCTCGCCGCAGATCGCCATACGGGTCTGGCGGCGGGCCCCATTGTGGGTCCAGACGCAAATTTCGCCGGTGATCGAGACGGGGGGCTTGCCGCGGGCTGCGTCTGGAATAGCCATCCCACTCCCGCACTCCCGCCAAGGCATCTTCCAACACATCCGCAGAGACTCGCGGCCTTGCGGCGTCCCTCAGGGCTGCAATGCCGCTGCCCGCGGCGTGATAATCGGCCGACGGTTCTTGCACGCCCGCCCGCAACGCCTGCCGCCAGAGCAGTGGCCGGCCCAGGCGCCCCAGACGCACACGCATGCTTTCCAAACACGCGGGCTGCGCAATGAAGTCCGCCGCGCCCAAGCCAAGCAGGTCTTCGATGGCGGGCGCTTTCATGCCGTTCATCAACAGCAGAATGGGGGTGGTCAGCAACGCCCCGGCTTGCGACAGCGCCATGCGCGCCCAGGCTACCGAAGACGGCGCAACGGGAAGGATGCAGCTGTCGTATCGCCGCAGCGAGACCGCGAGCCGCGCCAAGGCCTGCACGTCTGGCGAGGTGTCTGCCGCAGCCGGGGGAGTATCTGGCGCAGCCGCCGCCACGCAGGCCAACGGCACCACGTGCAGCCGGATGCGTGGCAGCTCACCCCGATGCAGGGCCACCCACTCGCGCATGTCATCTTCGTGGCCGGGCGCCAGCAGCACGCCGCAATCCAGGACTTTTCGCACGCTTTCCCCTTTGGCTCAATTGGCAAAGTTGAAGGCTACTGGTGCGGAACCGGGCCAGCTATTCGTATCGAACGCATTGCGGTCGCCCCGCCGGGCGATGCAGATAAAAACGTCATGGGCGTGCTGCAAATGCGCGCGCATGAAAAAAGCGGCCCATGGCCGCTTTTTCCAAACCGGGGCGAACCCCGGCGTACTGCTTTGCCGCTTAGTGCGAGCGACCGCCTTGGCGCAGCTTACGCGCCGCGATGGCTTGCGCAGCCAGCATGGCGAGTTCGGCTTCGACAACCGCGATGTCAGCCTTGTCCTTGGCGTTCGCAAGGGCCTCTTCGGCCTTCTTGCGCGCTTCCACGGCGCGGGCTTCGTCCAGGTCGGAAGCACGGATAGCGGTGTCGGCCAAAACCGTCACGCTGCCCGGCTGCACTTCCAGAATGCCCCCGGCGACGAAGATGTTTTCCTCGCCTTGGTCGGCACGAACGATCTTGACCGTCCCGGGGCGTATGCGCGAAATCAGCGGGGTGTGGCCGGGCAGAATGCCCAGTTCACCCGCTTCGCCAGGCAGCACCACGAACTTCGCCTCACCGGAGAAGATCGCTTCCTCTGCGCTGACGACATCCACATGCAGGGTAGCCATATCGGTTCCTTATTGCAGTTTCTTGGCCTTCTCGAAGGCCTCGTCGATCGAACCGACCATGTAGAAGGCCTGTTCCGGCAGGGAATCGCACTCGCCGTTCACGATCATCTTGAAACCACGGATGGTTTCAGCCAGCGGAACGTACTTGCCCGGCGAGCCGGTGAACACTTCAGCAACGTGGAACGGCTGCGACAGGAAGCGCTGGATCTTACGCGCGCGGGCCACGGCCTGCTTGTCTTCCGGCGACAGTTCGTCCATACCCAGAATCGCGATAATGTCGCGCAGTTCCTTGTAGCGTTGCAGCGTTTGCTGCACGCCACGAGCAACCGAGTAGTGCTCTTCGCCAACGACTTGCGGGTCGAGCTGGCGGCTGGACGAATCCAGCGGGTCCACGGCCGGGTAGATACCCAGCGAAGCGATGTCACGCGACAGCACGACGGTGGAGTCCAAATGCTGGAAGGTCGTGGCAGGCGACGGATCGGTCAAGTCATCCGCAGGGACGTACACGGCCTGGATGGACGTGATCGAGCCCGTCTTGGTCGACGTGATGCGCTCTTGCAGCTTGCCCATTTCTTCAGCCAGCGTGGGCTGGTAGCCCACGGCCGACGGCATACGGCCCAGCAGTGCGGACACTTCGGTACCGGCCAGGGTGTAGCGGTAGATGTTGTCCACGAAGAACAGGATGTCACGGCCTTCGTCACGGAACTTCTCGGCCATCGTCAGCCCGGTCAGCGCCACGCGCAGACGGTTGCCCGGGGGTTCGTTCATCTGACCGAACACCATCGCGACCTTGTCCAGAACGTTCGACTCTTCCATTTCGTGGTAGAAGTCGTTGCCTTCACGGGTACGCTCACCCACGCCGGCAAACACCGACAAACCGCTGTGCTGCTTGGCGATGTTGTTGATGAGTTCCATCATGTTCACGGTCTTGCCCACGCCGGCGCCGCCGAACAGGCCGACCTTGCCGCCCTTTGCGAACGGGCAGACCAAGTCAATAACCTTGATGCCGGTTTCCAGCAGTTCCACCGACGGCGACAGTTCGTCGAAACGGGGAGCCGATTGGTGAATGCCACGCTTTTCTTCGTGTTGGATCGGGCCGGCTTCGTCGATGGGACGACCCAGCACGTCCATGATGCGGCCCAGCGTGCCGGTGCCGACCGGCACCGAGATCGGGGCGCCCGTGCCGGTGACCTTCATGCCGCGGCGCAGGCCGTCGCTGGAGCCCAGCGCAATGGTACGCACCACGCCGTCGCCCAACTGTTGCTGCACTTCCAGCGTCAGACCCTTTTCGGCGAACGACGAAGACTCGTCCTCAGCCAGAGTAAGCGCTTCATAGATTTTGGGCATGTGATCGCGGGGGAACTGAATATCCACCACGGCGCCGATGCACTGAACGATGGTTCCGTTGCTCATGTCGATTCCTTGCTTGATAGCTTTAGACGGGAGCTGCCTGCCTTAAACGGCGGCAGCGCCCCCTACGATTTCCGAAATTTCTTTGGTGATCGCGGCCTGACGGGTCTTGTTGTAGACCAGTTGCAGCTCTCCGATGACCTTCTTGGCGTTGTCCGACGCCGCCTTCATGGCGACCATCCGGGCCGACTGCTCCGAAGCCATGTTCTCGGCCACGGCTTGATACAGCAGGCCTTCAACGTAACGCTGCAGCAGGTCGTCGATCACGCTACGGGCGTCGGGTTCGTAGATGTAATCCCAGCTGTAGTCCGACTTCACTTCCGACGTCTTGGCCAGGCTCTCGGCACCCGTTTGGTACGGATCTTCCAAACCACTGGCCAACGGCAGCAGGCGCAAGAACAACGGCTCCTGCTTCATCGTGTTGACGAAGCGGGTCGAGGCCACGTACAGCGCGTCGATACGGCCATCCAGGTAGGCGTCCAGCTGCACCTTGATCGCGCCCAAGAGGCGGTCCAGTTGCGGCTTGTCGCCCAGTTGCACTTCCTGGGAAACCAGTTTGGCGCCGATACGGGTCAGCACACCCACGCCCTTGTTGCCGAAAGCGGTCGCTTGCACGGCAACGCCGTTTTTCTCGAACTCTTTCAGCTTGCCCAGCGTCACGCGAGTGATGTTGGTGTTCAAGCCGCCGCACAAACCCTTGTCCGTCGTCACCATGACCACGCCGACCGCTTTGATTTCGCGTTCGACCAGGTACGGGTGGCTGTACTCGGGGTTGGCCTGCATCAGGTGCGCAGCAATCTCGCGCACCTTGGTGGCGTACGGACGACCAGCACGCATCCGTTCCTGCGCCTTGCGCATTTTGGATGCGGCGACCATTTCCATCGCCTTGGTGATCTTGCGCGTGTTTTGCACGCTCTTGATCTTGGTTCGGATTTCCTTAATTCCGGGCATTGCGCTTTCCTGTGAAGACTGGCCGATGGGTTCCGCTCACGCCTCAACCATCCGGTAAGGACGGGTGAGGCGTTGCAGACGCCTAACCCATCACTTTCTTAAAAAGCACCGTGCTTCTTGAATTCCTGAACGGCGGTAGCCAATTCGGCTTCGTCGTCCTTGGACAGTTCCTTGGTGTCTTCGATGCGCTGGATCATGGCCGCATGCTTGGCCTTCAGTTGATCCTTCAGCGACTTCTCGAACGACAGCACTTGGGCCACGTCCACGTCATCCAGGTAGCCGTTGTTGACCGTGTACAGCGTGACGGCCAGTTCCCACACTTGCAGCGGCTGGTATTGCGGCTGCTTGAGCAGTTCGACCACGCGCTTGCCGCGTTCCAGCTGGCGACGGGTGGCGTCGTCCAGGTCGGAAGCGAATTGCGCGAAGGCGGCCAATTCACGGTACTGCGCCAAGTCGGTACGGATACCGCCCGACAGCTTCTTCACGACCTTGGTCTGAGCAGCGCCACCCACACGCGACACCGAGATACCGGCGTTGATTGCGGGGCGGACACCGGCGTTGAACAGGTCGGTTTCCAGGAAGATCTGGCCGTCGGTGATCGAGATCACGTTGGTCGGAACGAAGGCGGACACGTCACCGGCTTGCGTTTCGATGATCGGCAGTGCGGTCAACGAACCGGTCTTGCCCTTGACGGCGCCATTGGTGAACTTTTCGACGTAGTCTTCGTTCACGCGGGCAGCACGTTCCAGCAGACGCGAGTGCAGGTAGAACACGTCGCCCGGGTAGGCTTCGCGGCCCGGCGGACGGCGCAGCAGCAGCGACACTTGGCGATAGGCCCAGGCTTGCTTGGTCAGATCGTCATAAACGATCAGGGCGTCTTCGCCACGATCGCGGAAGTATTCGCCCATCGTGCAACCGGCGTAAGCGGCCAGGTATTGCATGGCGGCGGAGTCGGAAGCCGAAGCGGCCACGACGATGGTGTATTCCATCGCGCCGTGCTCTTCCAGCTTGCGGACCACGTTGTTGATCGTGGAAGCCTTCTGGCCGATAGCGACGTACACGCAGGTGACGCCCTTGCCCTTCTGGCTGATGATCGTGTCGACAGCGACAGCGGTCTTGCCGGTCTGGCGGTCGCCAATGATCAGTTCGCGTTGACCGCGGCCGATCGGCACCATCGAGTCAATAGCCTTGACGCCGGTTTGCAGCGGCTGCGACACCGAGCGGCGGGCGATAACGCCAGGCGCCACTTTTTCGATGATGTCGGTTTCTTTGGCATTGACCGGGCCCTTGCCGTCGATCGGCTCGCCCAGCGTGTTGACCACGCGGCCTTTCAGCTCGGGGCCAACCGGAACTTCCAGAATGCGGCCGGTCGTCTTGACCTGGTCGCCTTCGGAGATGCCGGTGTAGTCACCGAGAATAACGGCGCCCACGGAATCGCGCTCGAGGTTGAGCGCCAGACCGAAAACGTTGTTGGGAAATTCGAGCATTTCGCCCTGCATCACGTCGGACAAGCCGTGGATGCGGGTAATACCGTCGGTCACGGACACGACGGTGCCCTGAGTACGGACATCAGCCGAAGCGCCCAGGCCCTCGATGCGGCTCTTGAGCAGTTCGCTGATCTCGGAGGGATTGAGTTGCATATTGACTCCTGGAATCCTGTTAGTTGCCTTAAGCGGCGAGCTGATCGCGCATGCGGACCAATTGGGCTTGTACGGAAGTATCGAGCACTTGGTCACCGACAGCCACGCGCACGCCGCCGATCAACGACTGGTCGACGGTGACGCTGGGCTTGAGCTTGAGGCCGAATTTGTGTTCGAGAGCGGTGACCAGTTCTTTGATCTGGTCGTCGCTCAGTTCGAACGCGCTGGTGATTTCCGCCTGCGCCGTGCCCTCGTGACGATTCCGCAGCACCACGAATTGCGTGGCGATATCGGGCAGCAGCAGCAGCCGGTCATTTTCGACCAGCAGCTCGATGAAATTACGGGCGGCCTGGGGCAGTTCGGCCTTGATCAGGCCAGAAAACAGCTCGACGCGCTGCTTGTCACCCAGACGCGGGTCGGCCATGGCCTCGCGCACGTCGGGGTTGGAGGCGACCTGCGACATTTCGCTGACCAGGTCGGCCCAAGCCGGCAAGCCGGCCTTGTCGTCGCGCGCTGCGCTGAAGAGCGCTTCAGCGTAGGGCCGGGCAACAGTGGAAAGTTCAGCCATGACGGTCCCGGATTAAAGCTGCGCGCGAAGCTGGTTGAGCAGCTCGGCGTGGGCGCGGGCGTCAACCTCGCGCTTGAGGATCTGTTCAGCACCCTTGACAGCCAACGCGGCAACATCGTCGCGCAGCGAGTCACGAGCGCGCTGGACTTCCTGCGCGGCATCTTGAGCTGCCTGAGCCACGATACGGGCGCGTTCAGCTTCCGCTTCACGGCGGGCTTGCTCGATCAGGGAGGCGGCTTGCTTCTCGGCCTCGATGATGCGGGCGTGGTTTTCGGACTTGGCAGAAGCCTCGATCAGACTGACGCGCGCCTGGGCTTGAGCCAAGTCGGCTTTGCCCTTCTCGGCGGCGGCAAGGCCGTCGGCGATTTTTTGGCGGCGCTCGTCCATCGCCTTCGTCAGAGGAGGCCACACGAATTTCATCGTGAACCAGCCCAGAACGAAGAACACGAGCATCTGGAAAATGATCGTCGCGTTCAGATTCACGGTCGTTCCTTTAACACCTTGCGGCTCCGACCGCACCCGGAAAGGGGCGTCACGGAGCACTCGATACTTTGCTGGCCGGCGACGGGGCTTGTGCCCACATCGCCGCCAACGTCATGACCCGCCTATTCGCCGGCGGGCGCTGCCTTAGCCGACGAACGGGTTGGCGAAGGCGAACAGCATGGCAATACCCACGCCGATCAGGAATGCCGCGTCGATCAGGCCAGCCAGCAGGAACATCTTCGTTTGCAGAGCGTTCATCAGCTCAGGCTGACGAGCCGAAGCTTCCAGATACTTGCCGCCCATCAGTGCGATGCCGATGCAAGCGCCGATAGCACCCAAACCGATGATGAGACCGCAAGCGAGGGCAACGAAAGCGACGTTGGTCATGACAACTCCTTGGTTAGAAATCTGAAGTCAAAAATTGAAAAATAAGGGGTACAGCTCAATGCAAGATAATCTTGCTATCCCACGCTGGCCGGGTGGCCAGCGCGAGAAATTCGGGGGATCAGTGGCCTTCGTGTGCCTGGCCGAGGTACACCAGCGTCAGCATCATGAAGATGAAGGCCTGCAGAAGAACGATCAGGATGTGGAAGATCGCCCAGATGGAGCCGGCCAGGATGTGGCCGATTCCCAAGCCGATGCTGGCGCCGTTAAAGCCGGTCCAGGCGCCGCCCAAGAGGGCGATCAGCATAAAAATCAGTTCGCCGGCGAACATGTTGCCGAACAACCGCATGCCCAGCGACACGGACTTGGCGGCGTATTCGATCAGGTTCAGCAGCAGGTTGAACGGGGCCAGTACAACGGCGCCCAGGCCATGCGCATGGAACGGCGCGGTGAACAGTTCTTTGACGAAGCCGCCCGGGTGCTTGATCTTGATGCCGTAATAGAACATCAACAGCAGCACGCCCAGCGACATGCCCATCGGCACGTTCAGGTCGGCCGTCGGCAGAATGCGGTGGTAGTACAGGGGATCGCCGTGCTCGGCACCCAGGCCGGTCAGGCGCCAGATGGAGGGCAACAGGTCAACCGGCAGCAAGTCGAGCGCGTTCATCAGGATGATCCAGAGGAACACGGTCAGCGCCAGCGGGGCGATGAAAAGACGGCTTTTGGCGTTGTGGACGATGCCCTTGGCCTGGTCGTCGACCATGTCGACGATCATTTCCACGAATGCCTGGAAGCGGGTCGGCACGCCACTGGTGGCGCGGCGAGCTGCGCGCCACAGGAAGAAAATGACGATCAGGCCCATCAGGCCGGACCAGAACAACGAGTCGTAATTGATGATGTCGAACTGAGCAATTGCGCTCTGTTTCTCACCGGTATTGTTCAGGTGCACCAAGTGATGCTGAATATACGCGGACTGAGGCGACACGTCGCTGGCAGCAGCCATTTGAATCCTACCCTATTTGCTGTATGCCCGGCCCTTGCGAGCCGGACGATTCCACGATCACGTTTGCCGCTACTTACTGCTCGGCGCTAAGACAACTTGCGGAACATCAAGAGCAGGAGGTAGCCCTTCAATGTGAGTATCAAACCGATCAATGCAGCAGGCCAAACCAGACTGTCCTGCGCCACACGCGAAAGCAGCCACAACAGCAACGCCGTTGCGAACAACTTGATCAACTCACCAGAGAGAAAGGTAAAGGGATTGGCTCGACCAGCCCGAACGCTGACAACCAGGCGCAATGCAAACAATGCATTGGGTATGAAATACGCTCCCGCCCCCGCCAGCGCCGACCAACCTGCCGCCGCCCCTCCGACAACCCCCGCAATTACTGCTGCTGCGAGCCCCATGGCGCCTTGCGCCGCCAATGCCAACAGGAGCCCGCGGCTTGCTTGAGCATTCAGCGCTGCGCGATCCGCATCGCTAAGAACCAGAACTTTGATCTCATCATCCTGGTCCAACAAACCCTGCTGCACATTTTGCATCGAGTTCTGCATCAAACATCCCCGCTTTACTTCTTGCTCCCATCAGAACCGGCGTGCCCGCACTTGAAACCGGATGCTTTGGCCCTACATAGAGCAAAGACACCGTACTTCAGTGCGCGCTAGTGTCTCGGTTCGGCTTGCCTGCGCTGTGCTTTCGCACCAGCTTTCGCTGCATTCGCGCGCAATCCGTTCCCATTCACCGCTTACCAGCCGCCACGTGTTCTTATCCCGCAAGCGTCAAACCCGCAGAGTATAGCTTGATTCTTTTTCACCAAGCAAATGAACTTTCGGGGGTTTGTAAGGTGCAAACAACGGGCGAATCGTACCAAAAATAGGGACGAAAAAGCGGCCCCCGCGCAGGGGGCCGCTTTGTTCTGCCTGGCGGTGCTATCAGGCGTGCAGCATCAATCTTCCTTGACCGGCGGCGGCGCCCACAGGCCGTCCAGCGCCGTGTCTTGCGGCCAGTACAAGCGCATGCTCAACAGGAACGGGCCATCGGCCGCAGGCGTGCTCAGCCAGTTCGAACGCTTCTTCTCGCCCGGGTCGCGGCGCTGAATATAGATGTCCAGCGAGCCATCCGAGTTGTACTTCAGCTGGTCGGTGCTGCGCAGCGCATAGCGGTTGGCGGGGTTATCCGCAAAGCCGTGCTTGTCGTTGTAGACCTGCAACGACCAGAACGCGTTTGCCGGCGGCAGCTGGCCCTTGTCGAAATGCAGCACGTAGTCTTCATTGGAATTCAGGGCGCGGCCCTTGGAATCCGACACGGTGACCGGGTAGAGCACATCTTCCGGCGTTGGCGCGCCCAGCCCCGCATACGCGATGGACGCACGGCGCACATAGTCGGTGCCATAAGTGCCAATACCCGACAACACCGTGTTCCAGCCATTGATCGGCGTACCCAGACGCGACACGCCATCGGCAATGCGGCGGCCGGCCAGCGGCTGCGCGTCGGCCAGCGCCTGCTGCACGGCCGGGCTCAGGCGCCCATACGAGAACGGTTGACGGCTGTCCAGGCCGATGCGGCGCATGCGGTCGATAATCGGCGTGTCATTGGCGTGCGGCGGGTTGTTGCGCAGCACGTCGAAGAACACCGTGAAGAACGACGCCGCGTCCATGCTGGCCGCTTGTTCAGCCGGCGTGCCCTCGGGCAGATTCACCGGCGTGGGCATCGGCAAGCCGCTGCCAATGGGCGCCGAGCCCACGCCCGAACCCGTCTGCGGATAAGCATCGGCCGGGGCGCGGCCACGCAGCGGCGGCGTGGCGGCCGTTTGCGTGATCAGCGGAGACGCCGTCATGCCCGCCTGAATCTGATTGACCGCGGCATAGTCTTGCGGGCTGCCCGTCTGCGTCCAGCCGATCAGCCAGCCGGTGGAGGTCGGGCTGCGGATGACGTCCATGCCGGAAGGCACGGTGCCCTGCCAGTTCGGGCCGACGATGACGAAGGATTGCGCGCCCGGGCCATTGGTGCGGGTGCCGCGCGAGGCGAACACATCGCTCCACATGTCCAGCGCCGACAGCACGAAGTAGCGGTTGCCCGTGTCGGGCAGGTTCACGACCAGCGGCGCGCGCGTGACGTCAAACCACAGGCTGGAATACAGGGCATCGGCGCTGGGCCACGGCGTATCCGCCGCGCGCGGGTCAGGGAAAGCGGCCTTGTGGCCAAACTGGTTCACCGGCGCGCGGCCCTCCAGCGGGCTTTGCACGGCGGTAGCCTTGCGGCGCGCCAGTTCCATCAACACCATGGGGTACGCGTAGACGTAGGCGTCGATGGCGGTGTCGCGCAGTTCCTGCTCGCTCATCTGCGGCGCGGGCGCCGAGTAAGGCGTTTCGGACACCAGGCGCAGCGTAGGCTGCGGCGATTGAGCCTGAGTGGCGGTCATGAAGCAGGCGCTCAACGCGCCGGCGAGTACCGCGGTCGACCACCGGCGGTTAGCGATAAAAGTACGCATGCAAGGCTCCTTCTTGATTTTGTTTGCGAGCGAGCCGCCGCGCGGAACTTGCCAGGTGGGGCAAGCCGCTCTGGCGCGGCACCTCTAGATGACGCTCATTCAGGATAGGGAAGAAGCCTGCAACAAGGTGCTGCCTAGACGTTTCAAAGCGCAACGCCGAAATCCGGCCTGCCGCACAAGAAAAAGCGCGCCCACGTGGGGCGCGCCATCACTCTTCTATCGGGTCCGGACCAAAATCACGGACGTAACAAGGCTTAACGGTGTTTAAAGTCCGGTTTACGCTTTTCCGTGAACGCGGCCATGCCTTCCTTCTGGTCTTCGGTGGCGAACAGCGAATGGAACACGCGGCGTTCGAACAGCAGGCCTTCGTTCAGCGAACCTTCAAAGGCGCGGTTCACGCATTCCTTGGCCATCATGACGGACGGCAAGGACATCGATGCGATGACGGTGGCGGCGTCCAGCGCTTCTTCCATCAGCTTGTCGGCGGCGACCACACGCGACACCAGACCCGCGCGTTCGGCTTCTTCGGCGCCCATCATGCGGGCGGTCAGCGCCAGGTCCATGGCCTTGGCCTTGCCCACCGCGCGCGGCAGACGCTGCGTGCCGCCTGCGCCCGGAATCACGCCCAGCTTGATTTCCGGCTGGCCGAACTTGGCGGTGTCAGCGGCGATGATGATGTCGCACATCATCGCGAGTTCGCAGCCGCCGCCCAGAGCGTAGCCGGCGACGGCCGCAATCACGGGCTTCTTGATGCGCTTGAGGGTTTCCCAGTTGCGGGTGATGTATTCGCTGCCGTACACATCCATGTACGACCAGTCTTTCATGGCGCCGATGTCGGCGCCGGCGGCAAACGCCTTTTCGCTGCCGGTGATGACCACGCAGCCGATGTCGGCATTGGCTTCGAACGCCAGCAGCGCCGCCCCGAGCTCATCCATCAGTTGATCGTTCAGCGCGTTGAGCGCCTTGGGGCGGTTCAGCGTCAACAGCCCAACGCGGCCCCGGGTTTCGACCAGTACAAACGACTCGCTCATTGAATGTCTCCAGTAATAAGATAGAAGCATGAAAAAATCAGATGCCGCTTTTCCGATACTTTACCGCCTTGAGCCTCATGATCCCGCCGGACACCGCTACCGGATAACCCTAACGATCGACACGCCCTCGCCCGACGGCCAGCGCCTGTCGTTGCCGGCCTGGATTCCGGGCAGCTACCTGATCCGCGACTTTTCCCGCCAGATTGAATCCGTCTCGGCCCGTGCCGGATCAAAGCGCGTGAATGTCGACAAAATCGACAACCACACCTGGCAGGCCGCGCCATGCGACGGCCCGCTGCAAGTCGATTACGTCGTCTACGCCTGGGACTTGTCCGTGCGCGGCGCGCATCTGGATGACAGCCACGGCTTCTTCAACGGCACCAGCGTGTTTCTTCGTGTGCATGGCCAGGACCATCTGCCCTGCCTGGTTGACCTGGCGCCCCCGCGTGGCCTGGACGGCTGGAAGGTCTACACCAGCTTGCCGGAAGCGCGCGGCCATCAGGGCGCGGCGCGCCGCCACGGCTTCGGTCTGTACCTGGCGCCAGACTACGACGCGCTGATCGACCACCCCGTCGAAATGGGCACGCCGCAAGTCGCCCGCTTCACCGCCCATGGCGCCGAGCATGAACTGGTGTTCACCGGGGTCGCCGCAAATCTGGATCTGGCTCGCATCACGGCAGACGTGAAAAACATCTGCGAAACCCAGATTGCATTCTTCGAACCGCGCACCAAACGCGCGCCGTTCCTGGACAGCGCTGATCGCTACGTGTTCATGACGATGGTTACCGGCGACGGCTATGGCGGCCTGGAGCATCGCGCCAGCACCGCGCTGATGACCTCGCGCAAGGACTTGCCCGTGCTGGGCCAGCAAGGCCAGGGCGAAGGCTATCGCGGCTTTCTGGGCTTGGTCAGCCACGAATACTTCCACACCTGGAACGTCAAGCGGATCAAGCCGCAGGCGTTTGCGCCCTACCATCTTGAACAGCCCGACCTGACGCGCCTGTTGTGGGTGTTTGAAGGGTTCACGTCTTATTACGACGACCTGCTGCTGTTGCGCTCGGGCGTCATCACCCAGTCCGATTACCTGCGTCTCTTGGCCAAGACCATCACCAGCGTGCATCGCACTCCGGGCCGGGCCAAGCAATCGGTGGCGGAAAGTTCATTCGACGCATGGACGCGCTATTACAAGCAGGACGAAAACTCGCCCAACGCGCTGGTCAGCTATTACACCAAGGGCGCGCTGGTTGCGCTGGGCCTGGACTTGCTGATTCGCCGCGACAGCGCGGGCGCCTGCTCGCTTGATGACGTGATGCGCCTGCTATGGGACCGTTATGGCCGCGACTTCTATCAGGGCAAGCCGCAAGGCCTGCCGGAAGACGGCCTGCCTGCGCTGATCCAGGAAGCCACGGGCGTTGATACCCGCCGCTTCATCGCGCGCCACGCCTATGGCACGGCGGATGTCCCGCTGGCGGAACTGCTGGCGCCCCACGGCATTTCGGTGCATTGGAAAGCGACAACCAACATTCCGTCGATGGATGTGCGCACGCGCAAGCAGGGCGACACGCTGACGCTGGCGACGGTGCTGGAAGGCGGCGCGGGCCATCAAGCGGGCTTGTCGGCGGGCGACGTGCTGGTCGCGGTGGGTGGCTTGCGGGTCGATGCGCCGGCCGGTTTGGATCTGCTGCTGGCGCAGTACCGGCCCGGCGACCGCGTGACCGTGCATGTGTTCCGCCGCGATGAGCTGCGTGCGTACCGCGTAAGGCTGCGCGCGCCGGAAGCGCTGGACTGTGTGCTGAGCCAGTAGGGGCCGGCAAGAACGGGCCTACAGGAACGGGCTTATAAGGACGGGCCGGCAAGAACGGGCCGGCGCATGCCCGCCCGCCTTAGTAGTAGAGCAGCGTCACCGTGGCCGTGGCGCTGACCTTGCCCGCTTCCAGCGCATCGTCCGTCTGGTAATAACGGGCCGCAAGCGGGATGGAAATTCGTTCAGCGTCCACCGTGGTGGCCGACTGCGTAAAGCCGACTGGAATTCCCAGCGGCTGCACGCGGTTGCTGCCGGCATCGCCTTGCACTAGTTGCACCCCCACGCCTCGCGCCATGCCCTCGCCCGTGGCGTTCTTGATGATGTGATCCGGCGTGGCATCGGCATCAATCTGATACCCCACCCTGACGCCTTTATCGCATTCAAGATCAATAGTGAAACCCTTCGCACCCGCCGTGGCGCCACGATGACCCAGGTGGCGGTTGTTGATCAAGAGCAGGGGAATCTGCGCATTTTTCTCGCTGATGACCTTGCAACCTATGCTGTTCGCCTCGTAGGCCACGTTGCTGAATTCGATCAGGTTGGTGAGCAGCTTTCCGTACCAGACTTCGACGCGATGCACCGAGGTGACGCCAGACTGGATCGGGCCAATCTTGATCAGTTCAAATAAGAATCTCTGCGGCGGCGAGTACTGCCAGTTTCTGATCTGCCGCCTGGGCCCCGGCGACTTCATGAACACCCCGCCTTCGTTCGTCCAGTACACGCGCATGCCGATGCCCGGAATGCCCGTCTCAAACACATTTGGATAACCTGGCACCGGTTTCTCACCGGCAAGAAAGCCGTACACGAACCACTCTCCGTTCGTGCTGCAAGACACTCTTGCGGCGCCTTCGTCAATGAATTTGACAAGGATCGGGCTGCCCAGCGTCGCATCACGCGGCGGCTTCATGTTCTTCAAGTCCTGCGCGGTAATGATCGTGGCGATCGACGTGCCGGTGCAGGCCGACCACGCCGGACGCGACAATGCCATCAGTAATGCGACCGCGATGGCCGCAAGATGCAACGTTATTTTCATAAGGCAGCTTCCGGTGGTGCAGGGAGTGGCGCCCCATGTGAGGCGGGCTTGCACGGCAATTCCAGCTGCGGGTAGTAGTGCAGAGCTTCCGAGGCCGCCGGTTCATCAACGTGATAAGCCGCCTGGCATTGCTGATCGGCCGCGTCGCCCCATTTGACGGTCAACTGGCCTTGGCCCTGCAAGCCGCGTACGAAGGCGCGCCCACCCTGGCCCACCAGCGTGACGGCGTCCATGCCCACGATGATGACTTCCGCGCCCATGGGAATGGTTGCGCCGTTGTCGCGCACGAGTTTCAAGAGGGTAGGCCGGCCCGCCACAGTGGGATAGCGCAACAGCACAATCGCGCCCGCGCGCGGTGAGACTTGCTGCGACGTCATTGCCAATTCGACATCCGGCGACGTGCCTTTGGGATCAAGCGCAACTTCGTTGCGGCGGTAGGGCATCAGCCCCGCCATCACGCCATATCCGTTACTGGCGATGCGGCCGCGCGAACTCGAGACGATGCCGGCGCCATAGGCGTCGGGCGCTTCCAGCACCGCCATGGTTTCGCCCTGGGCCTGCGTGGCGTTGATGCCGCCTGCATGGGCGATCAGGGTGCCGCGCATGCCTGCGCCGAATTGGCGGTAACTGCTACCACCGCCGCCGCCCGTGCCGCCGCTGCCAGACAGCGTGTAGTTGGCGTGCGCGGTGTCGTAGCGCAGGCTGCCGCCCTGGTTGCCGCTGCTCTTGCCGTCGGTGCGGTCATAGGCGCCGTAAACGCTGTAGCCCAACTGCCCCATATCGCCTGCGGACCCGCTGATGGACGCGTTGGCGCTGCGCTTGCCGTTGCCTTCAAGGTTCATCGATGTACTGAGATACGCGGCATTTGCGCCGCGCCCCAAGGGCAGGCTCAGGCTTAGCAAATACTGATTACCGAATCGGCCGCGTTCGTCACGCGTGCGCGACAGGCTGATATTGACACTGCCCCATGCGTAGCCGTTGGAGTAGCTGGCGTAAAAGCTGGTATCGCGGCGGGTGTGGTTCCAATAGTTCTGCGCAATGCCTGACAGCGTCACGTACCCCCAGCCATCGCTTAAAGGCTGGCTGATGTTGAACTGAAACCGGCTGCGCTCCTTGCCGCCGTAAGCCCAAACGCCGCGCGATTCCCGCGCGCGTGCGAATTCCCCAAAACCCAGATAGCCCTCGCTTGAAAACCGATAGGCCATCACGCTGAAGTTGGTGGAAGTGGGTTCAAGAAGCTTGCTATAAGTTAGCCGCACGCTGCGCCCGCTCGAAGAACTGCCGGCAAGCTTGCCTGCCGGGAGGGGTGCCGCGTCACTTTCCGCGCCATTTTCCACGTCATGTTCCGCGCCATTTTCCGAGTCAAGCGACAGGTCATTCGACTTCCCCCACCGCCCGCCCAGACCCGACGCATGCGACTGCGTCAGGTCCGCCGCCAACGCCCCCAGCGGCGTACTGACCGCCACGCCGGCCTGTATTGCCCGATACTGCTGCGCCGCGATGACGCCGCCATAGCCGGTCACGGTATCGGACAGGCCGCGCTGATACGTGCCCTGCACAAACGCGGGTGGCGTACTGAGGGAATCGTCGCGATACCGACCGCCCGTCACGCTGAAGCGCGAACTGCCGGGGCGCAGCAACTGCGCCACCGACGCATAAGGCACCACGAAGTGCTTGGTGCGCCCATCCGCTTCGGTGATCGTGACATCAAGGTCCCCCGCATAGCCGGTGTTGTACAGATCGTCGAGGGCAAATGGCCCGGGCGACACCGTCGTTTCATATAGCAGGTTTGTGCCCTGGCGCACGCTGACTTTGGCCGTGGTGTCGGCTACGCCGCGCACCACCGGCGCAAAGCCACGCATGGAGTCCGGCAGCATGCGCTCGTCGCTGCTGAGTTGGACGCCGGTGTACGGCACGCTGTCAAAGAGATTGCCCGGCGTGTAGAACTGGCCCAGCGTCAATTGCGCACTGGCCGCCGTCACATCGCGCTGCGCGTAGGTGCTCAAAGCCTGATAGCGGCTGCGCTCGGAAGCGCCGGGGTCGTCGGTATAACTGAACGAACCGTTGTGCCGAAAGCGCCACTCGCCCAAATTGAGGCCCGCATTCGCGCTGCTGTAAAAGCGGCGTTGCGTGAGATTGCCTACGCGGTTGGACGACACGTTGAGCCCGTATCCCAGAAAGGCGGCATTCACGCCCGAGTCCCATTCTTCCGGCGGCACGTAACCACGCGCCGCCGACTTCAGGTAGAGCTGAGCAATGGAGAGATCGGCGCGCAGCTCGCCCATATCGACATCAAATTGGCTCGCGGGCGGCAGGCCGTCGACGCCCAGGCAGTCGGTCTCTTCCACCGCGCCCGAGGGGGTGCCCAACATTGCCAGGTTGACACCCAGCCGCTCATACGCCTTGGCCGGCAGGCAGGGCTGCACCACCAACTGGCCCGAGGACGTGGACAACGGCATGGCCTCGACATAGATCTGCTCGCGGCCCACCCGGCTTCCGTTCAGGTACAAATCCAGTTGATACGTACCCGGCTCCAGGGTATTGCCGCGTTGGAAGCGCGACAGGTCGACCGTCTGGCCTTGGCGGTTGCCAAAGAATGCAGGATTGAATTCAACAGGTTCGCTGGCGTGGACCACAGCGCTGGCCAAACCGGACCCAAGCAGAAGCCAATGGCTAATCCTAAGACGCCGGAACATGGCGCCACTATGGGTCAAGACGACTTTCACGCCGGACCGTGGCGCCATAGTCGTTGACCCATTCGAACACCACACCGCCCTTGACGCCCGCCGCGTTCGACAGTTTTCCGTCGCCCAGTTCCGTCACGGACCTTGGGGCCAACATGCGGCTTGGCACCGACAGGGCGCGCCCGTTTTGCAGCGTCAATTCGACGGTGGTCAATGACACATGGAAAGCGCTGTCGTTGTGCACTTGCAGCGTGGGGCCGTTGCTTGCTTGCACGACACGCCAGCGCAACTGCGCAGCCGCCTCTCCCACGGAGCCAGGCAAGCCCGCCGGGCGGAAGAACAGTTTGATGCGGCTGCGAAAGGCCAGCTGCATGTGGTTCGCAACCTGTGCCGACGGTAGCGGCGGGACGTCGAGCACATTCATCCAGAACACGGATTCGCGGTCGGACGGAACACCAGAGGACGGCGCATACGCAATACGCAGCGTCTGCCCCTTGCCCGGATTGATGCGCGCAAGCGGCGGCATGATCATGAACGGCACGTTCACTTCATCCGGGGTGGAGTTCATATCGCCGTCGTCGATCCAGGCTTGCACCAACGCCGGCTGGCCGCCGTCATTGGTCAGGCGCAGCGTGACTTCGCGTTCTTGGGCGGGGTAGATGATGCGCGTGCCGCCGATCACCACGTTGGACTGGGCGGAAGGGGGCAGCAGGGCCGCACAAGCCAGACTTAGCGCCGCGCAGAGATGGCGGAGCATGGCCCGGCTGGCGGAGTCTGAAAGCCCCCTGAGCGTGCGCTCAAGGGGAGCCGGCTTCATTCGTAGATCAAGTCCAGCAGCACTTCAGTTTGGACCAAACCGGGCGTGGTGCCAGCGGTTGCGGCCAGGTACTGGGCATAGAACTCAAGCTTTGCCGTACCCCCATCAATGCTGACCGTTTCAGCGCCATCACCGGTGAACAGGTTGATGGGCTGATATTTGCTGTTCAGCAACTGGACTTGTGCGCTGGATGCGTCCTGGCCGCCTTGCGCGGGCGCCTGGTTGATCAGGGCGCCTGTGGACGGATCAACGTTCGAATCGCGGTTAAAGCGCGTGTGCACTTTGCCGCCCGTGCAGCCCGTCAGATTCAGCGCGACGAGCTTGCGGCCTGCCACGTCATTCTGATTGGCCAGCGCGCCGACGCTGACGGGGGTGAGATCCACCTGCATGACGCCATCTGTACCCAGATCGGCGATTTTGCACGTGGACGGAGACACCTCGCCCTTGAACACCAACTTCACATCAGCAGCCAACGCGCTGCCGCACAGTACCAATGACGACAACGCCAGGCCTGCCGCAACAATCTTCTTATTCACCGCACTCTCCGACTGACTTATCCCCAAGGCGGGCGACCTGCCGCGTCTTGGTCCGCCGCACCGAGTCAGGCCTGAGCCGTCACTGCATCAATGCAGGGGACAAGCAACATTGTTTCTAATCCGTCGGTCGTGAAATACGAGAAATTTCTCAAAGAAAATTGGCGGCCTTGCGGTGACGCCCGTGCACAACATATCCACGCAGAGCATTACAGCAATGTCAGTTCAGCTTGGCTCCCGAGACGTCCACAGCCTCTTTCCATGCCCCTAATTCATGGTCGATATGGCGCGCAAATTCAGCGGGCGTGGAGCCGACCGTTTCATATCCGTAGCCTGCCAATTGCTGCTTCAAGGCAGGCAGCGCCACCGCGTCCGCGATACCCCGGCTCAGGGCGTTGACGACGTCAGCTGGCGTACCCGCGGGCGCCAGCACGCCGTACCAGCCGTTGACCACAAAGCCCGGCACGCTTTCGGCCACCGTCGGCACATCGGGCAGCATTGGAGAGCGCCGCTCGCCCGTTACGGCAATGGCCTTCAACTTGCCGGCCTGCACCTGGGGCAGCGATGTGGAAATGCTGTCGAACATCAACGACACTTCGCCGCCCAGCAAGGCGACAACCGCCGGGCCGCTGCCTTTGTACGGCACATGCATCATGTCGGTGCCCGTCTGGTGCTTGAACATTTCGGCAGCCAGATGGCTCGTATTGCCGTTGCCTGCCGACGCGAAACTGAGCTTGCCAGGATGGCTCTTGGCGTAGGCGATCAGTTCGGGAACCGTGTTGGCGGGCGTGTTCAATGGCGCGGCCACCAGCATCGGCAAGGTCGCCACCAGCGAGACCGGCGCAAAATCCTTGCGCGTGTCGTAGGGCAAAGACGGATACAGGCTGGGGTTGATGGCGTGCGCCGCCAGCACCATCAGCAAGGTGTAGCCATCGGGCTTGGCGCGCGCCAGCTGAGCTGACGCAATCGCCCCGCCCGCGCCCGGCTTGTATTCCAGCACCACTGGCTGGCCCCACTTCTTTTGCAGCTCCGCCCCCAAGGGACGCGCCAGCATGTCGGCGCTGCCGCCGGGCGGATATGGAATCAACAAGGTGATGGGCTTGTCGGGGTAGACCGGGGCGGCCTGCGCGGCGCCGAAGGACAACACGCACAGTGACGCTGCGGCCAGCAGGGAACGGATCATCAGCAGTCTCCTTGGCCCGAGGGCCGGGATCGAAGGGGCGGGATCGAAAGGGTGGGATCAGAGCGCAGGCGCCTGCCTACCCGCGGTCAGGCGTAACGCGGCGCGCCGGCGGCATCCAGCACGATCACGCGCGGGGTATCGGGGAAGTTCAGCGGCGCATCCGTTACCGAACGCAGATATGCCGCGCTGACGCCCGCCGTCATGGCGTGAACCTTCAGCCCCTCTGGCGTCACATCGAACACGGCCAGATCGGTATAGATGCGCGTGACCACGCCCTTGCCCGTCAGCGGATACGTGCATTGGCGCAGCACCTTGGGCGTGCCGTCGCGGCCGCGATGCTCCATCGTGACCAGCACCTGCTTGGCGCCCACCGCCAGGTCCATGGCGCCGCCCACGGCGGGAATGGCGTCGGCGGCGTCGGTTTTCCAGTTGGCCAGGTCGCCCGTTTCCGACACCTGGAACGCGCCCAGCACGGCGTAATCCAGATGACCGCCGCGCATCATCGCGAACGAGATGGTGTGCTCGGTGATGGATGCGCCGTCCAGCAAGGTGATGGGCTGGCGGCTGGCGTTGATGAGATCCGGGTCCACGCGCTCGCCGCTGGCGGCGGGGCCCATGCCCAGGATGCCGTTTTCGCTGTGCAGCAGGATGTCTTTGTCGGGCGGAAGGTAGTCGCCCACCAGCGTGGGCATGCCGATACCCAGATTGACGATGGCGCCGTCGGGAATATCACTGGCGAGCAGTTGCGCGATCTGTTGCCGGGTCAGGCCCGTGATGGATGTCGTGTCTTGCATGTCAGGCCTCCACCCGCACCACGGATTTCACGAAGATGCCTTGCGTCATGACCTGCTCAGGCACGAAGGTGCCCAACGGCACCACTTCGTCCACCTGCGCGATCGCGTGGCCTGCGGCCATGCACATCACCGGATTGAAGTTGCGCGCGGCGTGCCGGTACATCAGGTTGCCCCAGCGGTCGCCCAAGTGCGCACGGATCAGCGCGTAGTCGGCGCGCAGGGGCTGTTCCAGTACGTAGCCCACACCGTCGATCACTTCCTGGCGGCGGCCTTCGGCCAGCTCGGTGCCGTAGCCCGTGGGCGTGTAGAACGGGCCCAGGCCCGCGCCGGCCGCGCGCAGGCGTTCAGCCAGGGTGCCTTGCGGCACGCATTCCAGTTCGACTTCGCCCGCGCGGTAGGCGCGCGCAAACGCGTCGGAATTGGGCGGACGCGGATGCGAGCAGATGATCTTTCTGACCTGCTTGCGGATCAGCAGCGCGGCGATGCCACGTTCGAAGGTGCCCGCATTGTTCGAGATGATGGTGAGATCGCGCCGGCCCGAATCCGCCAGGCAATGCAGCAGCTCATAAGGCACGCCCGCTTCGCCAAACCCGCCCACCAGCACGGACGCGTCATCGGGGATGACGGCGATGGCGTCGGCCATGGATGCTTGAATCTTGTCGATCACTTATTGCTCCTGCGCCAATCCGGCCGCGTCCACGATCTGTTTCCAGCGAGTGCGTTCCTGGTTGATAAAGGCCGTGAACTCGGCCGGCGTGTTGCCGCCCGCCTGCCCGCCCATGGCTTTGAAGCGGTCAGAGATATCGGGGCTGCGCACCACATCGCGCGTGGCGGCGTAAAGCTTGGCGACCACGTCTTCCGGCGTGCCGGCCGGCGCAATGAGCCCGAACCAGGCGGTGACCACCATGTCTTTCACGCCGGCTTCAGCCATGGTCGGCACGTCGGGCAATTCCGCCAGCCGCCGCTCGCTGGTGACGGCCAGCGCACGCAACTTGCCCGACTGGATGTACGGCATCGAGCTGGGCAGGTTGTCGATCATGAAGGTGAACTGCTGGCCCAGCAGCGCGGCCACGGCGGGGCCGGCGCCCTTGTACGGGATATGCGTGCCGGCCACTCCCGCGCGTTGCTTGAAGAGTTCGCCCGACAGATGCGGCGATTGGCCGGCGCCGGAGCTTCCGAACGACACCTTGGACGGGTCCTGCCTGGACTGCGCCTGAAGGTCAGCCACCGAGCGCACGGGCGACGCTTCGTTGACGACCAGCACGTTAGGCACCGAGATCACCAGCGTGACGGGTGCGAAATCCGCGGGCTTGTAGGGCAACGTCTTGTACAGCGCGTAGTTGATGGCGTTGGGGCCGATGTTGCCCATCAGCAGCGTGTAGCCGTCGGGCTTGGCGCGGGCAAGCGTTTGCGCGCCGATGATGCCGGCGGCCCCCGCGCGGTTTTCCACGATGACTTGCTGGCCAAGCCTGGCGCCCAGCTTGTCGGCAATCAGCCGCGCAGCGATGTCGGTGGTGCCGCCCGGCGCGGCGGGAATGATGAGGGTGATGGGCCGTTCAGGCCAGGCCGCGTGCGCAGGGCCCGCCAAGGCGAAGGCCATCGCGCCGGCAGCCAGCCAGCGATGCGAGTGCAACATGCTTGTCTCCCGACGTGATCATTGATTGATCAACTTGTGGGAGCAGTGTGTGCGCCGCGCTGGCAAATGCCTATTCTGCAATGTGGAGGTCAGGCTTCGCCTGCGCTTAACGCGCGTCGCCCCGCCCTTGCAACCGCCGCCTTTGCCGTCGCCCTACTCTGCGGGCCGTTCCCACCGGCGCTGGATGGCCTTGGCCGCCACCACGCCATCCGCCATCGACGTCACCACGCAAGGATGCATGCGGTGCGCCACTTCGCCCACGGCATAGATGTCGGGCACGCTGGTTTCGGCGGTGGCGAAGTCGGTGCGAATGTAGCCGCGTTCGTCGCGCGCCAGTTGCAGGCTGTCGGCAAAGGCGGCTTGCGGTTCCCAGCCGTAGAAGACCAGGATCAGGTCGTACTGGCGGCCGTCCACGCTGCGGGTTGCGGGGTCGACGGTGTAGGGGCCGATGCGCACGCCTTCGCGGCCGGCGCGCGTCACCCATTGCTGCTGGGCTCGGACGCTGCGGGCATACAGGTGCACGGCGCGCGCGCCGCGGTTGCGCACGTAGACGAAATTCTCAAACGCGTTGTCGCCGCCGCCCAGCACGGCCACCGACAAACCGGAATAGTCCTGCGCCACGATGGGCGAACCCGGGCCGATCAGCACGCCGGGCCAGTTGGCGCCCGGCGGGTGATCCGGCAGGCCCTTGGCGCGCACACCCGAAGCGATCACCAAGGTGCGGCCGCGCACAGACGTTTCGCCATCCGGGCCAGTCAGCGTGGCCTGGATGCCGCCCTTGCAGGGCAACACGCGGGTCACGCGGGTTTCCAGCCGCAGCGGCACGTTGGCCGCGCGCACACTGGTGTCGATATTGGCCGCCACCTGCTGGCCGGTCACGCCGGGCAGCACGGCAATCCAGTCATCCGCAAAGGGGTTGTCACGGCTTAAACCGCCCAGGCGGGCGCTGGCTTCCACCAATAATGGGGACAAACCAAGTCTGGCCAGCCAGAGCGCGCAGGAAGCGCCCGCCGGCCCGCCGCCTACAATGACCGCATCGTGCATTTGTTGCATTTCAACCCTAATTGACTGCGCCGGCGTCTCTCGGGCGCCCGGACTTGGCTGAATTGTAGCCAGCGCGCCGCCCCTGATCCGCTGTCCCTTTACAATTCCGGCTGTCCCACCAGGTTTCCATCATGCCCACACGCCGCATCATCCTTTCCGGGCTTGCGCTCGACGCCCGCATTGGCATCCTCGAGCACGAGCGCCGCGCCACCCAGCCCCTGCATGTCGACGCCGAATTCGACGTGGACATCCAGCGCTCGGTCGACGACCACGATATCCACAGCGTGCTGGACTACCGCCGTCTGCGCGAAGCCATTGTTGAAGAATGCACGCAGGCGCATGTGAACCTGATCGAAACCCTGTCCGAACAAGTTGCCGCGCGCCTGCTGGCCGACTTCCAGGAAATCCGCTCGCTGCGCCTGCGCATCAGCAAGCCCATGGCCTTTTCCGACTGTGCGGCGGTGGGCGTGGAAATTCAGATCACGCGTTGACCATGAACGATATCGCTCCCCCTGGCATCCGCTTCCGCACGGAAGCGGAAGAGAAAGCCCGCCACGAAGGCAACAAGCTGACCAAGCGTCTGGCGCGCGAAACCACGCGCGCCCTGTCCGACTACAACATGATCGAAGAAGGCGACCGCGTCATGGTCTGCCTGTCGGGCGGCAAGGATTCCTATGCGATGCTGGACATTCTGCTTCAGCTGCAAAAGCGCGCGCCGTTCAAGTTTGAGCTGATCGCGGTCAACCTTGACCAGAAGCAGCCCGGCTTTCCCGACCACATCCTGCCCCAGTACCTGAAAGACCTGGGCGTGCCCTTCCACATCGAAACGCAGGACACGTATTCCATCGTGACCCGTGTGCTGGAAGAGGGCAAGACGATGTGCTCGCTCTGTTCGCGCCTGCGCCGCGGCATTCTGTACCGCGTCGCGTCTGAACTGGGCGCCACCAAGATTGCGCTGGGCCACCACCGCGACGACATCCTGGCCACCTTCTTCCTGAACCTGTTCTACGGCGGCAAGGCCAAGGGCATGCCGCCCAAGCTCGTGTCCGACGACGGCCGCCACACGGTGATCCGCCCGCTGGCTTATGTGGCCGAAACGGACTTGATTGCCTACGCCGAGCTGAAGCAATTCCCGATCATTCCGTGCAACCTCTGCGGCTCTCAGGAAAACCTGAAGCGCAAGGAAGTGGGCCGGATGATCAAGGATTGGGACAAGCAGCATCCGGGCCGTTCGTGGAACGTGTTCAATGCCTTGTCGCGCGTGGTGCCGTCGCACTTGATGGACCGCGACCTGTTCGACTTCGTGGGATTGAAGCCCACCGGCGTGCCGGACGCCAATGGCGACACGGCGTTTGACGCCGTGGACCCGGATGACAGTGCGGACGACGCCTGCGGCGACACACCCGAAGCGTTGGAGCCGGGTGCGATTGTTGAAAAGAAAGTGATGTTCACGCGTCAGTAAAACAAGGGCCGCCTACCGCGGCCCTTCTCTTTTTCGTGGCCTGAATTGATTCAACGCCGCGGCAAGAACGACAGCACCGCATCCACGAATTCTGCGGGCCGTTCAATATTCGATAAATGCACGGTGGGCATTTCCACGAGTGTTGCGCCCGGCACCGTGGCCGCGATCAATGCGCCATGGCTGGCGGCGGTGACGGTATCGTCGCGGCCGGCAATCACCAGCGTCGGACGATGGATCAGCGCGATTGTGCGCCGAAAGTCGGCATCCCTGACCGCGGCGAATGCGCCCGCCAGGCCTTGGGGGTGCGTGGCCAGCAGCATGGCGCGGAACTGATCAATGACCGGGCCGCCAGCCTGCAACAGGCTGGCCGGAAACCAGTTGCCGAGAAACATCGCGGCGGTTTCCGTCATGTCTGGCGCTTGCAGGGTGGCGGCGATGCGCGCGTCCCATTGCGGGGCCGGCCCCAGATACGACGACGTATTGGCCAGAATCAGATGGCCGATGCGTTCGGGTGCATGCACGCCCAGCCATTGGCCGATGAAGCCGCCCAGCGACAGCCCCAGAAAATGCGCACGGGCAACGCCCAGCGCGTCCAGCAGTTCGATCACGTCGCGGCCCAGGCGGTCCATCGAGTACGCGCCCGCCGGCACGCCGGACTCGCCATGCCCGCGCGTGTCGTAACGCAGCACCCGGAAATGTCGGGACAGCGCCTGGATCTGGCCGTCCCACATGTGGAGCGTGGTGCCGATGGAATTCGACAGCACCAGCACAGGCAGCGGGCCGTCGCCGTCAAACCGGTAGGCGATCCGGACGCCATCGCCCGTCGTGAAAGTGGAGAGTGCTTGCATGCTGAATCCGCCGAGAAGAATGAGGTGAGGCTCAGCGTAGTTGCGGCGGCTTGAAGAAAAAATTACAAAGTTTGCACAGTCTTTGTCGGAAAAACAGACATGAGCGACTTCACGCTGCATGACCTCCAGTGCTTTGACGCCGTGGTGCGCCTGGGCGGGTTCCAGGCGGCGGCCACGGCGCTGCACCGCTCGCATCCCGCCGTGTTCGCCGCGGTAGCCAAACTGGAACGCCAGCTGGACCTGACGCTGCTTGATCGCGGCGGCTACCGCGTGCGGCCCACGCCGGCAGGCGAGTCTTTTCACCGGCACGCGCAGGGCTTGCTGCGCGAACTGGACGCCCTGCGCACGCACGCCGCGCAATTGGCGATGGGTGAAGAAAGCGAGCTGCATGTGGTGATTGGCGATCTGTGCCCCCGGCCACAGATGCTGGGCTTGCTGAGCCGCTTCTTTGCGCAATGTCCCGCCACGCGCCTGCACCTGCACTTCGAGGCGGTAGGCGGGCCGGTGGAACGCTTGCTGGACGGGGATGCCGACCTGATCCTGCATCGGGTGGATCGCGGCGAGCCCCGCATCGAAAGCCTGGATTTGCTGCACGTGCCGTTCATTCCCGTGGTGGCGCCGGGCTTTTTGCCAGCGTCGGCCCGCCAGCCCATCACGCCGCGATTGCTGCGCGACTACACGCAGTGCGTCATGCGAGACACCGCGCGCCACACGCCCGCGCGCAACTATTTCATGATCGAAGGCGCGCATCAGTGCACGGTGGCGGATCAGCAGATGAAGAAAGAAGTCATCCTGCAAGGCATGGGCTGGGGCCACCTGCCGCGCTTTTTGATCGAAGAGGAATTGCGCGATGGGCGGCTGCTGGATATCACCAGCCGCCATCTGCCGGGCAGCATCGAAGCGCTGGTGGCGGCGCGGCGCAGCGACCGGCCGCAGGGGCCGGTGCTGAATCGCCTATGGAAATTTCTGGAGGACGCCGTCGCCAGCGGTGGCGGATTTGGTGCGAGGGAATGATGGGCCGGGTAATGCCCGAGGATAAGGCTCGCGGGGATGCGGATGCGGCTGCGGTGCGGCTGCGGTGCGGCGGGGGGTCCGGGATTCCACCCGGTCCCTCGCGCTCCCGCTACGCGTTCAGCACCCGAATCGGTTTCCCCGCCTGAAACGCCTTCACGGCGTCCAGCGCGTTCTGGTAGAACGCTTCGAAATTCTCGCGGCTCACATAGCCCAGGTGCGGCGTCAGGATCACGTTGTCCAGATCGCGCACGCTGTCCGTGGGCGATAGCGGCTCTTCGGGATACACGTCCAGGCCGGCGCCCGCGATGCGGAATTTGACCAGCGCGTCCATCAGCGCTTCGTTGTCCACCAGGCCGGCGCGCGATGTGTTCACCAGATAGGCCGTCGGCTTCATCGCGGCCAGCGCCGCGGCGTCCACCACATGGCGGCTGCGGTCGGACAGAATCAGGTGCAGGCTGACCACGTCGGACGTGGCGAAGAGTTCATGCTTGTCCACCCGCTTCACGCCCGCCGCTTCCGCGCGTTCGTCGGTCAGGTTGGGGCTCCAGGCCACCACATCCATGCCAAACGCCTGCCCCACCTTGGCGACGGCGGCGCCCAGCTTGCCCAAGCCCAACACACCCAGCCGCTTGCCGGCCAGCGGCTCGGGCATGGCGGTTTGCCACATGCCGCGGCGCATCGCCGCGTCTTCGGTGGTCAGATGCTTGAACAGGCCCAGGATGTGCGCCCACGCCAGTTCGGCGGTGGCGGTGTTGGCGTCGGCGCTGCCGGGTGCGCCGCACACGACGATGCCCTGCTCGGTGCAGGCGGCCATGTCGATGGCGTTGTTGCGCATGCCAGTCGTGATCAACAGGCGCAGCTTGGGCAGCGCGCGGATGCGTTCGGCGGGGAACGGCGTGCGTTCACGCATCGCCACAATCACGTCGAAAGATTCGAGCGTGACATCGACCTGCTCGTCCGGAATGAAGTTGTTGAAGATCTGCACCTCGGCGTCACCGCCCAGCGAGGTCCAATCCGCATAGCGCCGGGCTACGTCGTGGTAATCGTCGAGTATTGCGATTTTCAAGTCATGTCTCCGGGTGGCGAGGCGCCTGCCGCGCCAGCCACCCGGCCGGCGCGCGGGGCGCCGGTCAGTTCAAACGGGCTTTGAGTTGGTCCAGCGGAATGGCGCCGCTGACGCGCGAACCATCGGCAAAGAACAGGGTGGGCGTGCCGCGCACCATCAGTTGCTGGCCCAGGGCCAGCAGCTTGTCTTCAGGCACGTCGCAGCTGGCGGTGGCCGGCTTCTTGCCGCGCACCATCCAGTCGTCCCAGGCCTGGCCCTGGTCCTTGGCGCACCAGACGTCACGCACCTTCGTCTTGGAATCCGGCGACAGAATCGGGTACATGAAGGTGTACACGGTGACGTTGTCCAGCTCTTCCATCGTGTGGCGCAATTGCTTGCAGTAGCCGCAGTTCGGGTCTTCGAAGATCGCAACCTTCTTCTCGCCATTGCCCTTGACCTGCTTGATGGCAAGTTCCAGCGGCAACTGGTCGAACGTGACGGCGCTGAGTTTTTCTTGCGATTCACGGGTGACGTCGCGGCGGGTCATCGCGTCGATCAACGGACCTTCCATGACCCAAGTGACCTTTTCATCCGTGTAGATCAGGTCCATGCCCAACTGGACTTCGAACAAGCCATAGGGCGTGCGGCGCACGGTGGTGACATCCATGCCGGTGAAGCGTTGCTGGAAACGTTCCTTCACGGCCTCCGCCACCGGGTCGATCTGCGTGGTGGACACGCTTTTTTCGCCCTTGCCCGGCTGTCCGACGGACTGCGTGGAGACGGCCTTATCGCCCTTGGCGGGCGCTTGCGCGTGGGCGGTGGCGGTCAGTCCCAGGCCGCCGGCCAGGAAACATGCCGCCAGCGTGGCGGAGATGCGGAAGTTCATTTGTACTCCTGTACTTATCGTGTTCTTTGGTGGGAAGCGTAACGCATCCGGGCGGGAGGGCCGAGCCGGGATGGTTTTGAGAGAGAGGGGTGCAGTGTCTGTCAGACGCCGGCTCGCCCTCAAGGTTCCAAAAGGATTTCTCAAACCATCCGGCATCCGTCCCCGTCAGTTGGCCGACGCCCCCGCGATCAGGCGGCGCTTGATCAGCGGCGCCTTTTCCACCCAGTGCATGCCAGCGTTACGCAGCCACACCAGCGGGGTCGCGTGCGAGGCGAACAGCTTGTGCAGGCCGTCGGTGGCCAGGCGCATGGCCAGCACCGGTTCAGCGCGCGCGCGCTGGTAACGATGCAGCACGCGCAAGTCGCCCGCCGTGCGGTAGGGCTCGCGGCCCGCCACCGTGCGGGCCAGCGCTTCGACGTCGCCCAGCCCCAGGTTCAAGCCCTGGCCGGCCAGCGGATGAAGCCGGTGCGCGGCGTCGCCCGCCAGCGCGATGCCGGGCGCCACCATCTGGGCGCGCTCAAGCGTCAAGGGAAAGCCATGCAAC
Source organism: Achromobacter sp. NPDC008082 (assembly GCF_042957345.1). Classification (NCBI taxonomy): domain Bacteria; kingdom Pseudomonadati; phylum Pseudomonadota; class Betaproteobacteria; order Burkholderiales; family Alcaligenaceae; genus Achromobacter; species Achromobacter sp. NPDC008082. The sequence continues at coordinate 478,878 of NZ_JBIBIB010000004.1, read as the reverse complement.
TTGCTGCGCACCTTCAGGCGGCCCAACCTGCCCTCGGCGGCTTGGGCCAACAAGGTTTCCAGCCGGGCGGCCTGTTCTTCCGGCGGCAACGCCAGCAGCGCTTGGGCGGGTTCATTGCGCATGGACCACACCATCGACACCTGCGGGCCGTCTGCCGTGTCGGGCAGCGGCAGCAAGGCCAGCACCCCGTCGTCGCGGAACCATTGAATGGCCGTGCCATGGTGGGCGCGCTCGGCGTCCAGATGCACCACCAAGCCCGTGTCTTCATAGGACACGGCGTCATGTTTCATGCCGGCCGCCATGCGCAGCGGCGAGGCCGCGCCATCCGCGCCCACGAACAATTCGGCCTGGATGCGCGCACCGCTTTCGGTATCGATTGCGCCATCCCGATAGCCCGTGCAGCGGTCTTCCAGCCAGGGAATGCCGAACATCCGCACCGCCTGAATCAGCACGCGCTCGATCTCGCCGGACTCCACAATCCAGGCCAGTTGCGGCAGCGCCGCCTGCCAGGCGTTCAGGTTGACCTGCCCGTCGGCGTCGCCATGGATTTCCATGGCCTCGACCGGCATCAGCCGGCCCGAGGGCATGGCGTCCCAGACGCCCAGGTCAGCCAGAAAACGCTGGCTGGCGGGCGAAATGGCGTAGACGCGCGGGTGATAGCGGTTGGGGTCGGCGGCGGGCACCGTCGTGCGCGGCGCCAGGACGGCCACGCGCTGGCCGCGCCGGGCCAGCGCCAGGGCGGTAGACAGGCCGACGATGCCGGCACCGCAAACAACAATTTGATGGCTCATCTTGCCGAGGGCTCCCCAGCTTGCTTGGGCCACAGCACCCACATCTGGCCCCGCTGTTTCATGCGGCCCGCCTGCTGGCCGGCCTCTTCGCCGTAACCCCAGTAGAAGTCGGCGCGCGCCGCGCCCCGGATGGCGGTACCCGTGTCCTGCGCGAACACCAGGCGTTGCAGCGGCCGGTCAGACGCCGGGAACGTGGTGGCCAGATACACCGGCGTGCCCAGCGGCACGAAGGTTGCGTCGACCGCAATCGATCGCTTGGGCGCCAGCGGAATCGCATACGCGCCCTTGGGGCCTTGTTCGGGGTCAATCACCGGCTCTTCGCGGAAAAACACAACCGCCGGGTTGGCGTTCAGCATTTCCGGCACGCGCTTGGGATTGCGCTGCGCCCAGGCGCGGATGTTCTGCATGGATGCCTGGTCGGCGGTCAGTTCGCCGCGGTCGATCAGCCAGCGGCCGATCGACACATAAGGCTGGCCGTTGTGGTCGGCGTAGGCCACGCGGATGGTCTTACCGGTGTCGGGGCCGTCGGTCAGCTGGACGCGGCCCGACCCCTGCACTTGCAGGAAGAAGTTATCCACCGGGTCGTCCACCCACACCACCACGGGCGGACGGCGGCCAGACGATTCGATGGCCGCGCGGGTGTCGTAAGGCACCACGCGCTTGCCTTCCAGCTTGCCGCGCACGCGCTTGCCAGCCAGGTCGGGGTACACCGACCCCAGGTCGATCGTGAGCAGATCCGCCGGCACCGCATACAAAGGCCATTGATAGTTGCCGCCCTGGCGGCGCGATCCGCGCACCAGCGGCTCGTAGTAACCGGTGACCGTGTTGGTGGCGGGTTTGCCGTCGGCGGCGTTCAGGCGCCACGGTTGCAGATAGGTTTGCAGGAAGCGGCGCACGCCTTCGGCATCGCCTGCCGCCGGCGCCCGGGACGGGTCGATGGCGGCGGCGCACACCGGCTGCCACGCCCGCGGGGTGGCGCGGGCGGGTGCGGCCAGGTTGCCGCTGGTCGGCCGCATCAGCCCACGGCAATTGCGCAGGAACAGCGGCCAGAACTGGGTCAGGTCGTCGGTGCTCCAGCCGGGCATTTCAGACCAGGTGCCGGCCTTGAACTTGCCGGCCAACGCGCGCGGCGGGGTATCGGGCAAGGCCGACAGCGACGGCACCACCAAGGGGCCGTCAGCCGCCGGGGTACGCACGCCGGGGGTGCCGGGCGCGCCAGATTCAGGGGGAACTTCCGAGGGCGTGGAACATGCCGCCAGCAGAATCGGCAGCAGGGACAGGCTAAGAATGCGCTTCATGAGCAATTGGAAAAACGGGCGACGGGCCGGGCCATTCAATGCAGGGTGCGAGGCATGGCCAGGACGAATTCGGAGATCGGCACTTCGAACGGAATGCCGTTCTCGCCGACGCAGTGGTACGTGCCGCGCATCGTGCCCACCGGGGTGGGCAAGGGACAGCCGCTGGTGTATTCGAAGGTCTCGCCGGGCGCCAGCAGCGGTTGCTGGCCCACAATGCCCAGCCCGCGCACTTCCTGCACGCGCTGGTTGCCGTCGGTGATGACCCAGTGGCGGCTGATCACCTGGGCGGGGTGTTCCCCCGTATTGGTGATGCGCACGGTATAGGCAAACACGAATTGCTGTTCGCCGGGATCGGACTGTTCAGGCACGAAGCGCGGAGAGACAGAGACGCTAAGGTCGTAAGGTTTCACAGTCCTTCCCTGTGTGGCTGCTGGACGCGGGAGCCGAAGCGCGGCGCCTGAGCGTTTTGAAGACGCAGTTTTCGGACCCGCTGAACCGGGTCTTTCCCGAACCCGCGCCCCAAACTGCAATAATGGCACATTATGCCCTCCCCGATCCCGAACATCATGTCATCCTCCACGGCCTCCACTCGCATCACCCCCAGCATCCTGTCGGCTGACTTCGCCCGCCTGGGCGAGGAAGTCCGCAACGTCGTCGCCGCAGGCGCCGACTGGATTCACGTGGACGTGATGGACAACCACTATGTCCCCAATCTGACCATCGGCCCGATGGTGTGCGCGGCGATCCGCCCCCACGTCGAAGTGCCGATCGACGTGCACCTGATGGTCGAACCGGTGGACGACCTGGTCCCGATGTTCGCCAAGGCCGGCGCCGACTACATCAGCTTCCACCCGGACGCCAGCCGCCACGTGGACCGCACGCTGTCGCTCATCCGCGAAAACGGCTGTAAGGCCGGCCTGGTCTTCAACCCCGCCACGCCGCTGTCCTACCTGGACTACGTCATGGACAAGATCGACCTGATCCTGATCATGTCGGTGAACCCGGGCTTTGGCGGCCAGAGCTTCATCCCCGGCGCGTTGACCAAGCTGCGCGAAGCGCGCGCCCGCATCGACGCCTGGACGCAGGCCGGCGGCCAGGACATCGTGCTGCAAGTGGATGGCGGCGTCAAAATCGACAACATCGCTGAAATCCGCCGCGCGGGCGCCGACACCTTCGTGGCCGGCTCCGCCATTTTCGGCAAGCCCGACTACGCCGGCATCATCAAATCGATGCGCGAACAGATCGCCATTGGCGAAACCACCGCCGTTTAATCAGGAATCGACATGACCGCATTTCGCGCCGCGCTGCTGGACCTGGACGGCACCCTGCTCGACTCCATTCCCGACCTGGCGTTTGCCGCCAACGCCATGCGCGTGGAACTCGGCATGACCGCGCTGCGCGAAGACGTGGTGGCCACCTTCGTGGGCAAGGGCGTGGACAACCTGGTGCGCCGCAGTCTGGCGGGCAGCCTGGACGCCGCCGACCCGTCGGCGGAAGACTTCGCCCGCGCCCGCGAGTCCTTCTACCGCCACTACCACCTGGTCAACGGCGAACGCGCACAGGTCTACCCCGGCGTGCTTGAAGGCTTGAAGCACATGCGCGACCAGGGTCTGAAGCTGGCCGTCGTTACCAACAAGCCCACCGAATTCACGCTGCCGCTGCTGCAACGCACCGGCCTGGCGGGCTTTTTCGACGCGGTCGTCTGCGGCGACACCTGCGCGCGCCGCAAGCCTGACCCCGACCAGGTGCTGCACGCCTGCGAGCTGCTGGGCGTGGCCGTGACCGAAGCCGTCACCATTGGCGACTCGATCAACGACGCCCAGGCCGGACGCACGGCCGGCACACAGGTGCTGGTGGTGCCTTACGGCTACAACGAAGGCCGTGACGTGCGCGAGCTGGATGTCGATGGTATAGTGGACACGCTTGTGAACGCCGCTCAGTGGGTAGCGCTCTGGAACCAAAACCAGAACGCCGCGAAAATCGCCTCCTGATGTGGTGTCGGCAACCCGAACACCTGAATACACACACCCCGGATCAATGAACGCTTACCCCCAGAACCAAATGCTCGGCGCCTCGTGGCGCTGGTGGCGTTTGTCTTCCGGGTGGCGATGATCCCTCCCGGCCCTGGACGCGTATGCCGCCTAGTGCCGTAGCTGTGTAAACACAGAGCCAAGCCCGGAACCAGTTACCTGGACCGGGCTTTTTTGTTGTGCGCCCGGTCTGAAGCAAATCAAAAATCGCTTACGAGACCCGCCATGACCGAAATCGAATTCAAAGCCCTCGCCGCCCAAGGCTATAACCGCATCCCGCTGGTGGCCGAAACCTATGCCGACCTGGACACGCCGCTGGGCATCTACCTGAAGCTGGCGCATGCAGGCCCCTTGGCCGGCCGCATGACCTGCCTGATGGAATCGGTGGTGGGCGGCGAACGCTTCGGCCGCTACTCCTTCATCGGCCTGCCCGCCCGCACGGTCATCCGCGCCAGCGGCACGCTGACGGAAGTGCTGCACGACGGCCAGGTCGTGGAAACGCATGAAGGCGACCCGCTGGCCTTCATCGAGCAGTACCAAAGCCGCTTCAAGGTGGCGCTGCGCCCCGGCATGCCGCGCTTTTGCGGCGGGCTGGCCGGCTACTTCGGCTACGACACCGTGCGCCACATCGAGCCCTGCCTGGGTCCGGCCATCAAGCCCTTCCCGGCCGGCATGGACGGCGGCACGCCCGACCTGATGCTGATGCACGTGGACGAGCTGGTCATCGTCGACAACCTGGCCGGCCGCATCTACCTGATGGTCTATGCCGACCCCAGCCAGCCCGAGTCCTACAGCCGCTCGCAGCAGCGCCTGCATGATCTGCGCGCCCGCCTGCGACGCCCCGTGGAAATTCCGTACAGCCACGCCAGCATGCAGACCGAAGAGCGGCGCGATTTCAAGAAAGAGGACTATCTGGCGGCGGTGCTCCGCGCCAAGGAACACATCGCCGCCGGCGACCTGATGCAAGTCCAGATCGGCCAGGTCATCGCCAAGCCCTTCCGCGATTCCCCGCTGTCCCTCTACCGCGCCCTGCGGTCGCTGAACCCCTCCCCCTATATGTACTTCTGGAACTTCGGTGACTTCCAGGTAGTGGGCGCGTCGCCCGAGATCCTGGTGCGCCAGGAACGCGTGGTGGACAACGGCGTGCCGAAGTCGCAGATCACCATCCGCCCGCTGGCCGGCACCCGCAAGCGTGGCGCCACGCCCGAGGAAGATGCGGCGCTTGCCGCCGAACTGAAGGCCGACCCCAAGGAAGTGGCCGAACACGTGATGCTGATCGACCTGGCGCGCAACGACGTGGGCCGGGTAGCCGAAGTGGGCTCGGTGAAGGTCAGCGACACCATGGTCATCGAACGCTATTCGCACGTGATGCACCTGGTGTCCAACGTAACCGGCAACCTGAACCCGGGCATGAGCAGCATGGACGTGCTGCGCGCGTCGTTCCCGGCGGGCACGCTGACGGGCGCGCCCAAGGTTGAAGCCATGAAGATCATCGACGAACTCGAACCCGTGCGCCGCGGCATCTACGGCGGTGCGGCCGGCTACCTGAGCTACGGCGGCGAAATGGACGTGGCTATCGCCATCCGCACCGGCGTCATCAAGGACGGCACGCTGTATGTGCAAGCCGCCGCCGGCATCGTGGCCGATTCGAACCCCGAAGCCGAATACGCCGAAACCGAAGCCAAGGCCCGCGCCGTGCTGCGCGCCGCCGAGCAGGTCCAGCACGGCCTGGACGAACCCATCTGATTCCGGCCACGGCCAAAACGAACCCCGCCCGCACGGAGAAAAAAATGCTGTTGATGATCGATAACTACGACTCTTTTACCTACAACCTGGTCCAGTACTTTGGCGAACTGGGCGAAGACGTGCGCGTGGCGCGCAACGACCAGATCACGCTGGAAGAGATTGCCGCCCTGAACCCGGACCGCATTTGCGTGTCGCCCGGCCCGTGCTCACCGGCCGAGGCCGGCATCTCGGTGGCCGCCATCCAGGCCTTTGCCGGCAAGAAGCCCATTCTGGGCGTGTGCCTGGGCCATCAGGCCATCGGCGCGGCCTACGGCGGCGACATCGTGCGCGCCCAGCAGATCATGCACGGCAAGACCGTGCGCATCTCGCACACCGGCACCGATATCTTCACGGGCCTGCCCACGCCGTACACGGTGATCCGTTACAACTCGCTGACCATCGACCCCGCCACGCTGCCCGACTGCCTGGCCGTGACGGCCACGGCGCCCGACGGCGACATCATGGGCGTGCGTCACAAGACGCTGCCCTTGTACGGAGTACAGTTTCATCCGGAGTCGGTGCTCAGCGAGCACGGCCACGCCCTGCTGCGCAATTTTCTGAACCTCGCCTAAGACAAGAAGGACGCATCGTGACCATTTCCCCCACCGAAGCCCTGACGCGCTGCATTGAACACCGCGAAATTTTCCACGACGAAATGCTGCATCTGATGCGCATGCTGATGCGCGGCGAGATGTCGCCGCAGATCGCCAGCGCGCTGCTGATGGGCCTGCGCGTCAAGAAGGAAACCATCGGCGAAATCACCGCGGCCGCGCAGGTCATGCGCGAATTCGCCACGCCGGTCATCACCCCCAACCCCGAAAACCTGCTGGACATGTGCGGCACGGGCGGCGACGGCAGCCACACGTTCAACATTTCCACCACCGCCATGTTCGTGGCGGCGGCGGCCGGCGTGCCGATCGCCAAGCACGGCAACCGCAGCGCGTCATCCTCCAGCGGCAGCGCCGACGTGCTGGAAGCGCTGGGTGCCAACCTGGTGCTGACACCGGAAGAAGTGGCCGAATGCATTCAGACCACCGGCATCGGCTTCATGTTCGCCCCCGCCCACCACGGCGCGATGAAGAACGTCGCCGCCGTGCGCAAGGAACTGGCCGTGCGCACCATCTTCAACATCCTGGGGCCGCTCACCAACCCGGCCGGCGCCGGCAACCAGCTGATGGGCGTGTTCCACCCCGACCTCGTCGGCATCCAGGTGCGCGTGCTGGAACGGCTGGGTTCGCGCCACGTGCTGGTCGTGCACGGCAAGGACGGCATGGACGAAGCGTCGCTGGGCGGGGCCACGCTGGTCGGTGAATTGAAAGATGGTCAAATACGGGAATATGAAATCCACCCCGAGGACTACGGGCTATCCATGATGTCCAACCGGTCCATCAAGGTGTCCAATCGCGAGCAGTCACGCGAACTTGTCATCGAGGCGCTGGAAAATGTCGAGGGTACCGCCCGCGACATCGTCGCCCTGAACGCAGGTCTCGCCATCTACGCCGGCAATAAAGCCGATTCCATTCCCGAAGCCTTAGCGCTAGCATTTGAAATGATTGCCACCGGAGCGGCGCGAGCCAAACTGGAAGAATTCTGCGCAACCACCCGGAAATTCCTGAAATGAACGATATTCTCGCGAAGATCCTCGCCGTCAAGGTTGAGGAAGTCGCCGCCGCTCGCCAGATGCGCAGCGAAGCCGAAGTCTTGCGCGAAGCGCAGGCGCGGCAAGACGTGCGTGGCTTCGCTCAAGCCATCGAAGACAAGATCTCGCAGGGCAAAGCCGGCGTCATCGCCGAAATCAAGAAAGCATCGCCGTCCAAAGGCGTGCTGCGCGAGACCTTCGCCCCCGCCGACATCGCATCCACGTACGCGGTGCACGGCGCGGCCTGCCTGTCGGTACTGACCGACGTGCAATTCTTCCAGGGTTCACACGACCACCTGCGCCAGGCGCGCGCCGCCTGCTCGTTGCCGGTGCTGCGCAAGGACTTCGTCATTGATCAATACCAGATCATCGCCGCCCGCGCGATGGGCGCCGACTGCGTGCTGCTGATCGTGGCCGCCCTTACGCCCGCACAACTGCGCGACTACGAAACGCTGGCGATGGAACTGGGCATGGACGTGCTGGTGGAAGTTCACGACGCCCGCGAACTCGACGTGGCGCTGACCATGAAGACGCCGCTGTTGGGCATCAACAACCGCAACCTGCGCACCTTCGAGACCAGCCTGAAGAACACGCTGGACCTCTTGCCCAACATCCCGGCAGGCAAGCGTGTCGTGACGGAAAGCGGCATTCTCAAGCCGGAAGACGTCAAGCTCATGCGCGACCACAAGGTCAACGCATTCCTGGTAGGCGAAGCGTTCATGCGCGCCAAAGACCCGGGCGCCGAACTCGCACGCCTGGTCGGCTAAAGCCGCCTACCCCGGCTATCGCGCGCGCGGCAAACCCAACGCCGCCGCGCGCCGGTACACGGTGCTGCGGTGCACACCCAGCGCCCGCGCCGCTTTGCTGACATTGCCGCCATGCGCGGCCAGTGCGCCGCGAACGGCGGCATCCGTCATCGATTGCAGATCTGCCGTACCGCCTTCGGGCGGCGCGGCGGCGGCCTCATGCGCGTTATCCGCCACGGGCCGCAGTTCGGCGGGCAGCATGTCTGCATCGACCACACCTGACGGCCCCGCCAACACATGCAAGGTGCGCAGCACGGCCACCAGCTGCCGGTAATTGCCCGGCCACGGGTAAGCCGCCAGCAGCGCTTCGATGGACGGGGGCAACACCGGCCCCGCGCCTTGCGCCGCCCAGAGCGCCCGCAGCAATTCAAGCCGGTCGACGCGCGTGCGCAACGGCTCCAGCGTGACGGTGTATTCGGCGATACGGAAATACAGATCGGGGCGCACCGGCGCATCGGCGCCTTCGTGGGCCAGCGGACGGTGCGTGGCGCACACCAGCGCAAAATCCACCGGCACCGGCCGCGCCGCGCCCAGGGGCGATACCTCGCGCGTCTGCAACACGCGTAGCAGCCGCGATTGCAGCATCAGCGGCATGTCGCCGATTTCATCCAGGAACAGCACGCCGCCATGCGCCTGCCGCAGCAAACCCTTGCTGCCTTGACGCCGCGCCCCCGTGAACGCGCCCTCTTCATAGCCGAACAATTCGGATTCGATCAGGCTTTCGGGCAAGGCGGCGCAGTTCACCGCCACGAACGGGCCGGACGCCCGCTTGCCGCGCGCATGCAGTTGGCGCGCGAAGACCTCTTTGCCCACGCCCGTTTCGCCTTGCAGCAAAATGGACACGCCCGCATCTGACAAGTGCACGGCGCGCGCCAGTGCGCCGAGTGTGGCGGCGTCGAAACTGGGTGCGGCCGGGCGCGTGGCGTTGGCGCTAGGCAAGGCCGGCGCCACCGGCTGCGGCGGACGCGAACGTGGCAAGCGCAGCCGCGCGTGATAGCTCGCTCCCGTGCGCGTATGCACGCGGCCCGCAGCATCGGGGCAACGTTCCAGCACACCATCGAAAACATCGCTATAGCGGTACACCCCCAGCGCCGTTGCAGCCAGCCCCAACGCCTGCAAGGCGCGGCGGTTGGCGCCGATCAGCACATCGCCCTGAAACGCCAGCAGGCCTTCGCCCGGTGCGCCCAGGCCGGAATGGTGGTCGTGCAGCCGCAGCACGGCATGGTGTTCATAGGCTTGTTCGAACAAGCGATGTTCGATCAGATCAACCGCGGCGCGCACCAGCGCCAGGACGTCGGGACGAATGTCGCGCGCCTGGCTGGATAAATCCAGCACGCCGAGCGTGCGGCCTTCGTTATCGGTAATAGGCACCGCGGCGCAGGTCAGGATGCGATTGGGTTCGAAGTAGTGTTCCGCGCCATGCACGGTGATGGGCCGGCCTTCGACCAGCGCGGTGCCGATGGCGTTGGTGCCGGCGGCGGCTTCGTCCCACGGCGCGCCGGGCATCAGCGCCACGCGCGACGCGCGGCTGGCGAACCCCGCATCGCCGTCGCTATCCAGCACCAGCCCTTGGGCGTCAGACAGAATCACCAGATTGCCGCTGCCGCCCGCCTCGCGGCGCAGATACGACATGGCGGGTTCGGACAGCCGGCGCAGCGCTTCGTTGCGCTGCTGGGCTTCGCGCAGTTCGCCTTGCGTCATGAGTTCGGCGCGGCGCACGCCACGCATATCGAAGCCCAGGTCCGCGCAGCGGCGCCAGGATCGCAATATCGGTTCGGCAACGATGCCGCCCGGCACCGCTCCCTGCTGGTTGAACAGCAGGCGCGCTTGCGTCAGCGCGTGCTGACGGGAATGAGTGGCCATGCGTGTCTCCTAGGACAGGCGTTCTGCGACACCTGTTCCGCGACAATGTCGCAAAAAACGGCAGCTGCCCGGGGTTGCGCGGGCTGATCAACTTTCGCACGCGAGAGCGCGCGCTGTCCAGCGGGGAAGCCCGCAGGTTGGCATGTTCCTTGCTTGATACCGGGTAGGCAGCCGACTGCCGCTATCCCAACAATATCGGAGACAAGTATGGACATCGCGACCCGCATCACCCCGGACTCGTATGGCACCCGTCTGGACCTGAAAACGCAGTACGACAATTTCATTGATGGAAAGTGGCAGAAGCCGGCAGACGGTGAGTACTTCGATAACGTCACCCCGGTCACGGGCCAGGTGCTGAGCCGCAACGCGCGCTCGAAGGAACGCGACATCGACCTGGCGCTGGACGCCGCGCATCGCGCCGCGCCGAAATGGGGTGCGACCCCGGCCGCCGAACGCGCGCGCATGCTGATGCAGATTGCCGACGTGATGGAAGCCAACCTGGAACGCCTGGCCACCGCCGAAACCTGGGACAACGGCAAACCCATCCGCGAAGCCCGCGCCGCCGACATCCCGCTGGCCATCGACCACTTCCGCTATTTCGCCTCGTGCATCCGCAGCCAGGAAGGCGGCCTGTCGGAAATCGACAGCGACACCGTGGCCTATCACTTCAACGAACCGCTGGGCGTGGTCGGCCAGATCATTCCGTGGAACTTCCCCATCCTGATGGCCGCGTGGAAGCTCGCGCCGGCATTGGCCGCGGGCAATTGCGTGGTGCTCAAACCCGCCGAGCAAACCCCGCTAGGCATCCTGCTGCTGATGGAGCTGATTGGCGACATCCTGCCCCCGGGCGTCGTGAACGTGGTGACGGGCTTTGGCCTGGAAGCCGGCAAGCCGCTGGCCTCAAGCAAGCGCATCGCCAAGATCGCGTTTACCGGTGAAACCACCACGGGCCGGCTGATCATGCAGTACGCCTCGCAGAACATCATCCCCGTCACGCTGGAGCTGGGCGGCAAGTCGCCCAACATCTTCTTCGCCGACGTGGCCGCGCAAGACGACGACTTCCTGGACAAGGCCGTTGAAGGTTTCGTGATGTTCGCGCTGAACCAGGGCGAGGTGTGCACATGCCCCAGCCGCGCACTGATCCAGGAATCGCTCTACGACAAGTTCATGGAACGCGCGCTCAAGCGTGTGGCTGAAATCAAGCAGGGCAACCCGCTGGACGGCGACACCATGCTGGGCGCGCAGGCGTCGACCGAGCAGCTGGAGAAAATTCTGTCGTACCTGGACATCGGCAAGCAGGAAGGCGCCGACGTGCTGGCCGGCGGCTCGCGCGCGCAGATGCAAGGCGCGCTGGAAGGCGGCTATTACGTGCAGCCCACCGTCTTCAAAGGCCACAACAAGATGCGCGTGTTCCAGGAGGAAATCTTCGGGCCGGTGGTGGCGGTGACGACGTTCAAGGACGCCGATGACGCGCTGGCGCTGGCCAACGACACGCTCTATGGACTGGGCGCCGGCGTATGGTCGCGCGACGCCAACACGTGCTACCGGATGGGTCGCGCCATCAAGGCCGGACGCGTGTGGACCAACTGCTATCACGCCTACCCCGCGCATGCGGCGTTTGGCGGCTACAAGCAATCGGGCATCGGACGCGAGAATCACAAGATGATGCTCAACCACTATCAGCAGACGAAGAACCTGCTGGTGAGCTATTCGCCGAAGAAGCTGGGTTTCTTCTGATCGCGGCTCGCGGATCGCGCATCCTGCACCTGCCGCCATCCGCGCGCCGGGCCTTCGGGCCTGGCGCGCGGGGCACGGCGGCCACGCGCATCGGAACACACACCAGACAGGAGCCACGCCATGGCAGAACCCACGCCACGCGTCGTCGCCACCGACGACGCGCGCCAACTGATCGACACGCTGCGTACGAAGCACGGCCCGCTGATGTTTCACCAATCGGGCGGATGCTGCGACGGCAGTTCGCCCATGTGCTATGCGCTGGGCGAATTCATGGTGGGCGGATCGGACGTGCTGCTGGGCGAATTGGAGGGCTGCCCGTTCTACATGGGCGAAGACCAGTTCGCGTATTGGGAGCACACCCAGCTCATCATCGACGCCGTGCCGGGACGCGGCGGCGCATTCTCATTGGATAGCGCGGAGGGCAAGCGCTTCCTGCTGCGGTCGCGGCTGTATTCGGACGAGGAATGGGCGCAGGTGGCGCCCGTCACGAAGGGGTGAATCAACCGCCTTTGCCGCGATTAGCGGCGGCGCGCCCCTCCGGCTGCGGCATCGTGGGATGCGGATCGGCCTGGCCTGTCTGCGTCCACTGAAACGCCACGCGCCGGATGCGGGCGGCGCGAAACTGCGTGAACGACCGGCCACCCGGCATGGGTGCGCCGCGATAGGCATTGCTTGCGTTTTTCATTTCCGAGCACACTCCAACGCGTCTTCCAGACGGTCATTACCCCAAAACATTTCATCGCCCACAAAGAACGTGGGCGCGCCGAACAAACCCAGGTTGCGCGCCCGGTCCACCTGGCGCCGCAGCGCTTCCTTGGCCGCTTCGGTCTTGGCGCGCGCGATCAGCGCATCGGCGTCCAGCGACAAGTCCTTCAGCACCTGATGCACGACATCTTCGGCCTGGATGTCCAGGTCGTGCTGAAAATTGGCGCGAAACACCGCCACGCAAAAGTCGCGGCCCCACGGTTCGTCCTGGCCCAGCAGCGCAATGCGGGCGGGCAGCACGCTCATGCGCGGGAATAGGCGCGGCCGGTTGTACGTCACGCCGTACTTGTCGGCCAGCCGGGCGATGTCGCGCATCATGTACGCGCCCTTGCCCGGGAACAGGCGAAACGGCGAATCATTCCACCCCTGCGCCTGGAAGATCGGGCCTAGAAGAAAGGGGCGCAGATCGACGACGACGCCCGCGGCTTGCGCCAAGGTATCCACACGCTCAATGGCCAGATAGCTGTAAGGGCTGGCGAAATCGAACCACATCTGCATGCGGGGCGAGTCAGGCAAAGGCGCGGTCATCGGGAAGGCTCCGGCGGGAATGGGGCGCAAGCGACAGGGCAAGCGGCAAGGGCAAGCGCCCGTCGCAGCCTTCTATTGAACGCCGTCGGCGTACTATTGCTCAAGCGACATTTCCGCCCGATACGCATGAGTTTTACGAATGTCATATCCGCTGGCCAAACTCCCGCCCCTTGATCTGGTCCGAGGCTTCGTGGCCGTGGGCCGCCGCATGAGCATCACGCTTGCCGCGCAAGATCTGCATGTGACGCAGTCTGCCGTCAGCCGCCAGATCCGGGCGCTGGAAGCGCATCTGGGCGTGCCGCTGCTGGTGCGCGGGTTCCGCAGCGTGTCGTTTACGTCCGAAGGCGCGCAGCTGTTCCGCATGGCGGACGTCTGGCTAAGCCAGCTGGGCGACCTCACCGAACAACTGCGCGCGCCCGAACGCCGCACGCCCGTTACCGTCACCACAACCATCGGCGTGGCCTCGCTGTGGCTGCTGCCCCGGCTGGGCGCGTTTCAGGCGGCGCATCCGCATATCGATGTGCGCGTGGCGGCCGACAACCGACTGATCGATATCGACCGCGAAAGCGTGGATATCGCCATCCGTTACAGCCTGCGTGACCAGGTGCCGGATACCGCGGCCTGGATGTTCGGGGAATCGGTGGTGCCGGTGGCGCATCCGTCGCTGAACGCCCGCGAGCTGGACGCGCGCGAATTGCAACGCCATGTCTTGCTGGAATTCGACGACCCGACGCGGCCCTGGCTGCAATGGTCGGAATGGCTGAACACGCGCGGGCTGAACCGGGCGCGCGCCAAAGGCACGCTACGCTTTAACCAATACGACCAGATCGTGCTGGCCGCGTTGGCCGGCCACGGCATCGCCCTGGGCCGGGTTGCGCTGATTGCGCCCATGCTGGCCGATGGCCGCTTGCAAGCCGTGGGCGGGCAGGCGGCCCGGGCCACCGAACACGCGTACTGGCTGGTGCGCAATGCGCGGCGCAGCACGCCCGACGCCGATGTGGTGGCGCAGTGGCTGATGGAGCAGGCCGCGGCCACCGCGCGGGATTTGCCCGGTGAATCGTCATCGGATAACGGGGCCTCGGACGCAGCCGCCCCGGCGCCTTTGGGCTTCTGATTCTGCCGTTCCCCTGAATCAGGCCTACCGGTACACGGCACTCACAAAGCTATACAAACCTTTGTACATTTCGGGTGCGCCTCAAGTACAGTTCGCGCTGCATGGCGAACAGCGGCCATAACCCGAACCACGAAAGCCGCTGATTGCTCCAGCCATTCCGGCGCCTCTTCCCGGTGCTGTCCCTGATATCAGGGCCGGAGTTTCTTGCATGCATTCCCTTCCCTTGATGGCCCCTGACACCCGGGCCCAGGGCGTTGTGTCGCCGCGATCGGCGTTTTGCTTAGCCCACCCCATTGATGCAGATGAAGCGTTTACGTCTCACCGACGCGTGGCAAGACTGGTTTCTGAATGTTCAGCGCGCCTTCCTGCTGATCCTGGCGCCCTGGCTGGTCAGCGTGCTGGCGCAGTTCATCGGCCGCAGCTATCTGCTGGTGAAGTACGCCCCTTCGGCCACCTATGCGGCGCTGCCGCAAGACGTGGGCCGCACGCTGGGAATCGGGCTGCTGTTTGACATCAAAGTGGCCAGCATCGTGTTCTCGGCCTTGCTGGCGATGGCGATGCTGGCGGCGGGCAGCCGCCCGCTCTATGCGCGCTGGCTGCGGCTGGCCCCGGGGGTTGGCGCGGGCCTGGCCGCCCTGTTTGCGGCATCCACCGTGGTAAGCGTGTGCTACTTCGCCACGTTCTCGCGGTCCATCGACATCTTCGTCTTCGGCATGATCGACGACGACACCCGCGCCATTCTGATGACGCTGTGGCACGGTTACCCCGTGGTGCAGGCGGGCCTGCTGCTATCAGCGCTGCTGGCTTGCACCTGGTGGCTGGGGTCGCGCTGGCGGCGCAACGTGATGCGCATGCCCTTGCGCCGCCGGGCGCTGCTTCCGACGGCGCTGCGGCTGCTGCTTATTCTGGCCATCACCGTGCTGGCCTGCCGCGGCTCGCTGGGGCGGTTTCCGCTGAACCGCGATGACACCAGCATTTCAAACATGCGCTTGTTGAACGCCATTGCGCCCAACGGCATCTCCGCGTTCTTCTGGGCGCTGGGCGAACGCGGCAACGACAAGCGCTTCCTGCCGGTCACGGCGGCCGAAGGCCAAGCGCTGTATTCGCGCTTTCTTGGCACGCCGGCCACCCCCGACCTGCAACCCTTCCTGGCGGTGACGGGCGCCCATCCGGCCGCCCAGGCAAGGCCCCCGCATGTCGTGCTGCAAGTCATGGAAAGCATGGGCCATCATCTGAACACCTACGATCAGCCGGGGCGTGATCTGCTGGGCGCGCTGCGCCCGCACTGGGAACAGGATTGGCGCTTTGACCGGTTCCTGTCGGAAGGCAATGGCACGATCGATTCGGTGGCCCGGCTGCTGGTGCGCAGCCCGGTGCCGGCCATCGGCCAATCGTCAGCCGCCGACGACACCTTCGCCAGCAACGCCTTCACGCCGTATCTGGCGCGCGGCTACCGCGTGCTGTTCGTGACGTCGGGCGCCGCCACCTGGCGCAACCTGGGCACGTTCGCCACGCATCTGGGCGCACACGAATTCATTGATCAACAGGGCTTGCGCGCCCGCTATCCCGAGGCCGAAGCCGGCACCTGGGGCGTGCCTGACGAATACATGTTCCGCTACATCGAAAGCCGCCTGGCCGACGCCGACCGGGACGGGACGCCGCTGTTCATCATCGCGCTTTCCACCACCCACCATCCGCCGTTTATCGCGCCCGCGGGTGCGCAGCGCGGCGGCCTGGCGCTAAACGAGGTCAAGCGCGAACCGTACTTCAAAGCCTGGAGTTCGCTGGAAAACGCCTTCGACACGCTGCGTTACGCCAACGATCAACTGGGCCGCTTCCTGACTCGCGTGAAGGCGTCGGCCAGCGGCGCGCGCACCATCGTCGCCGTCACGGGCGACCACAACCTGCTGGGCCTCGCTTACCACGACGAGCGCGACGCAGCACTCGCACGCGCCGTGCCGTTCTACCTGTATGTGCCGCCCGCGTACCGGAGCCGCGCCGTGTTTGACCCGGCCCGCGTGGGCAGCCACAAAGACATCATGCCGACGCTGTATCAGCTGAGCCTGCCCGGCACGCCCTACTTTCGCAGCGGGTGCGATTTGCTGGCGGTGCAGCCGGACCCGGTCTGGTGTTTCGGCATCAATGACCCGAACGTGACAATCACGCAAGACGGCGCGTATCGGCGCAACCAGCCGGGCAAGATTCTGCCTTGGGCTGACGCAACCGGCTTGGCGCTACGCCGCGAACAAGCCGCCACGCCGGCGCAGCGCGAAGAACAGGCGCGGCTGGCCGCTTACCCCAAGCTGATGCTCTGGCAGATCAACCACCAGGTGCAATCGCAAGCGCAGCACTGACACGGCCCCCTGACGCGGGTCAGCCGACTTGCACCTGCCCGTCGCCCGCGACCATCTCGCCCACCACCGCGGCCTGATCAAACCCCTGGCTGCGGAACAGCGCCAGCACTGCCTCCGCGGCCTCGGGCGCGCATGACACCAGCAAACCGCCCGACGTTTGCGGATCAGTCAGCAAGGCGCGCTGCGTGTCGGTGACGCTGGCGCCCAAGCGCACGGCGTCGCCATACGACGCCCAGTTGCGGCCGGATGCGCCCGTGATGATGCCTTCGGCCGCAAAGGCTTCAACGCCCGGCAACCAGGGCAAGGCGTCCAGATGCAGCCGCGCCGTCAGTTTTGCGCCGCGCGCCATTTCCAGCGCGTGGCCCAGCAAACCGAACCCCGTCACGTCGGTCACCGCGTGCACGCCATCCAGCGTGGCCAGCGCCGCGCCGGGGCGGTTCAAGCGGGTGGTGGTGTCGATCATGACGCGGTAGCCGGCCTCGTCCAGCCGATTCTTTTTCAGCGCGGCGGACAAGATGCCCACCCCAAGCGCCTTGCCCAGAATCAACACGTCGCCCGCGCGCGCATCCGCATTGCGCTTGACGCGATCCGGGTGCACCAGCCCCATCACCGCCAGGCCGTAAATGGGTTCGACGGAATCAATGCTGTGGCCGCCCGCCACCGGAATGCCGGCTTGCGCACACACCGATTCGCCGCCACGCAGGATGTCGGCGATGACACTGTGCGGCAGCACGTTGATCGGCATGCCGACAATCGCCAGCGCCATGATGGGCGTGCCGCCCATGGCGTACACATCCGACAGCGCGTTGGTGGCCGCGATGCGGCCGAAGTCGTGCGGGTCGTCAACGATGGGCATGAAGAAATCTGTGGTGGCGATCAGCGCCTGCTCGTCGTTCAGCCGATACACCGCCGCGTCGTCGGCGGTCTCGGTGCCCACCATCAAGTTCGGATAGCTGGCGGCCGGCCCGAAACGCTTGAGCAATTCCGACAGCACGCCGGGCGCAATCTTGCAGCCGCAGCCGCCTCCGTGCGAAAGCGAAGTCAAACGCGGCGTGGCCGCGGACGCGACGTCCTGGGTCATTTCAGTCTCCGTGGATCAATCGAAAAAGGATAGCATCGGCCCCGCTGTTGGCCCTATGATGTTTTGGCAGATCGCATCGCATTCAGCAGCAACGGACGGCCGCCCGGCTCCGGGCGCACCGACAGCCAATCTTCACCGTGCGTGGGGGCTTCATGGATCGCCGACACTTTCTCCGTTTCTCAGGCGCGTTGTGCGCCGCCACAACCGCCTTGCCGCAAGCGCTGCGCGCGCAGCAGGCGCCCGTCAGCGCCGGTTGGCGCAGCTTCGAACTCACCACCGATATTCGAGTCACCGACCCCGGCGCGCACACGCGCATCTGGATTCCGGTGCCTTACGCCACCGACACCGCTTACCAGCGCGGCGCGCAAACGACGTGGCAAGTCAGTGGCGGCGGCACCGCACAGTTGATGCGCGCGCCGGGCTACGACGTGCAGATGCTGGCCGTGCAATGGCCCGATGCGCAGGCCCCGCGCGCGGTCACCATGACCAGCCGCTTCCAGACGCGCAACCGCCGCGTGGACCTGACCGCGCCGCCTTCGGCCGACGCCGCATTGGAAACGCCCGCCGCGCTGCGCGAATACTTGAAGCCCACCGCACTGCTGCCCACCGACGGCATCGTCAAAACCACCGCCGACCAGATCACGCGCGGCCATCAGGGCGATGTGGCGCGTGCGCGCGCCATCTACGAATGGGTCGTTGAAAACACTTGCCGCACGGCATCCACGCGCGGCTGTGGCGTGGGCGACGTGCGCTACATGCTCACGGCCAATGATCTGAACGGCAAGTGCGCCGACATCAATGCGCTGTTCGTAGCCCTGGCGCGCGCGGCCGGCATTCCCGCACGCGACGCCTACGGTCTGCGCGTGGCGAATTCCGAGCTGGGCTACAAGAGCCTGGGCAAAGCGGGCGACGTCACCAAGGCGCAGCACTGCCGCGCCGAGTTTTATGCGTCGGGCTATGGCTGGGTGCCGGTTGACCCGGCGGATGTGCGCAAGGTCATGCTGGAAGAGCCGCCCGGCGAATTGCCCTTGACCGACGCCAAGGTGCGCGCCGCGCGCGTCATGTTGTTTGGCGCCTGGGAAATGAACTGGGTCGCCTATAACCACGGCCACGATGTCGTCCTGCCCGGTTCCGCGCATGACCCCGTGCCGTTCCTGATGTACCCCAACGGCGAGACGGCCGCCGGGCGTCTGGACAGCCTGGACCCCGACAGCTTCCGCTACACGCTCACGGCAAAACCCGTATCCATCTGACCCCTGCGGAGGAAGCCGCCTTGATCAGCCGTCGCCGTCTGCTTCAATCCGGCCTGTCGTTGGCGGCCGTGCCTGCCTGGTTGCGGGCCGCCACCGACTCCGCGCTGAAAACCGCCACCGGCCCCGACTGGGCGCCCTGGACCGCGCCCACACCACCGCTCGTCCTGCCTGACCTGTCCGGCCGTGAACAGAAGCTGTCGGCGTGGCGCGGCAACGTCGTCATCGTCAGCTTTTGGGCGACGTGGTGCGACCCCTGCCGCGATGAAATTCCGTTGATGTCCGCCATGGCCAAACGCCATCGCGAAGAAGGCCTGCGGCTGGTTGCGGTGAACGTGGGCGAAGCGCTGGGCAAGGTGTCGACCTTTCTGGCGAAATGGCCCGTGGCCGGCACCGTTTTGCATGACCGCAACAGCGCGGCGTCGAAGAAGTGGGAAGCGATTGGGCTACCCGCCAACTACTTGGTGGACCGCGGCGGATCAATCCGTTATTGGCACTTGGGGGAATTGGATTGGACGTCGGCGCGCGTGACAAGCGTGGTGACGCGGATGTTGCGCAGCTGAAAGTGCGCGGATGACTTGCGTGGTTGACGTTGGCCGCTGACGTGGGCCGCTGACGTGGGCCGCTGACGTGGGCCGCTGACGTGCGCGCCTGAAACAACGTGGCGGAAGGCAGCAGGAGTCGAACCTACCTGGGAGCGTCTGACGCCCCCAACTGGGTTTGAAGCCCAGCCGTGCCGCCGGGCACGAATGCCTTCCGCAGCGGACCGCCTATGATACCGGCTGCTATATTTTTTGCAGCCCCTCTGGCTGCCGCTCTGGCTGCCCCTCTTACTGCCCTTCTTACTGCCCTTCTTACTGCCCTTCTTGCCCAAGGGCATACGCGCTTTCGGCGCGCAGCACATGCGTGTCGCGCACCCGCCGCGTATAGCCCACGCGGTCAAAGAACTCCAGAATCTGAATCGCGCGCTTGCGGCCCAGCCCCGTGGCGTCACGGAACACGGCTGCGTTCAAACCGCCCGGCTGCGCCGCCAGCTCCGCCGCCAAGTCCGCCAGCACCCGCACCTGATCGCGGTGATAGAACAGGTCTTTGACCACCTGCGCCACCTCGCCGCGCCGCAGCAGCTTGCGCAGCAATTGCCGCACGCGCTCTTCGGATTCTTCCTGCGTGCGCGCCAGATCCCGCACCCAGGGGGGATCAAACGCGCCCGCCTCCAGCAGCGGCAGCAGCCGCGCCGCCAGGGCGATTTCGGTATCCGCCAACGTGGACGTATGCGCCGGCAGATGCAGCCACGGCCCGTTGCGCACGATGCGGCCATCGCGTTGCAGCGCATCCAGCACCGCCGTCCACAACGCGTCGGGACCCACCGGCATCGCCATCCGGCGCAGGCGCGCGCCATCCGGGCCGGGCTCATCCGGCGCGCTTTGGTGAAAGGCCGCCAGGGCTTGTTCCACGCGCGCGCGCAGCGCATCCCAATGGGCGGACAAGATCAACGTGCGCGGGGCTTGCGCATTGCGCGTCTCGACCCACAAGGCGCCGTGCGGCGCTTCGATGTCGCGTACCGGCTTGCCGGTCAGGCGTTGCAAGGTGGCTTCATCCAGGCCCAACGGCGCATGCGCCAGCACCGGCGCCAGGCCGCCGCCATCCAGCATGTCGGACAGCGCCAGCAAGCCTTGCAGGCGCGAGGCGGCGCGGCGCTTGCGGTCAGGCGCGTTCGGGTCCAGCACCCGGCCGCCCCCGACGGTGCGCGTGGCCTGCGCATTGCGCACGATGTAGCGGTCGCCCGGCATCGCGCAGACGGGTTCATCGAACACCAGCTGCACCCAGCCTGACTGCCCGGGCGCCAAGGTTTCGGCGCTAAGCGGCACCACGTGCGCCACATGGCGCGCCGCGCCGATGTGCACATGCAGCGGCGCCCACGCGCGCACGGACGCATCGGCGGACGGCAGCAGGGTCAACGCCACATCGACATGGCGTGACGGCAAAAAGCAGCGCGCATCCGCAACCCAGTCGCCGCGGGCGATGGCCTGCTTGTCGATGCCGGCCAGATTCAAGGCGCAGCGCTGGCCTGCCACGCCGGTTTCGCTAGGCTGATTCTGCGCATGGATGCTGCGCACCCGCACGCGTGTGCCAGCGGGCATCAGGCGCAGATCGGCAGCGTCGTCGCCCGCGCGCACCTGCCCCGCGTGCGCCGTGCCGGTCACCACCGTGCCGTGGCCGGCCAGCGTGAACACGCGGTCCACCGCCAGCCGGAACAGGCCCGCCGCATCGCGTTGACGCAACGCTTCGGCTTGCGCGTGCAAATAGGTGTTGAGTTCGGCCGTGGCGGCGTCGCCGGGTTGTGACGCGCACACGGCGAACACCGGTGCGCCATCCAGAAACGTGTCCGCCGTCAGCTCGGCAATCTGCGCGTGCACGGCCGCTTGTTGCGCGGCGTCGGCGCGGTCGGCTTTAGTCAGTGCGACGGCGCCTTGCGCCACGCCCAGCAACGACAGAATGGCCAGATGCTCACGCGTTTGCGGCATCACGCCGTCGTCCGCCGCCACCACCAGCAAGCCGAAGTCGATGCCGCTGGCGCCCGCCGCCATCGTATGCACCAGCTTTTCATGGCCAGGCACGTCGATGAAGCCCAGCACATCGCCGTTGGCCAGCGGCGTGTAGGCGTAGCCGAGTTCAATGGAAATGCCGCGCGCCTTCTCTTCCTTCAGGCGGTCGGTGTCCACGCCCGTCAGCGCGCGTACCAGCGTGGTCTTGCCGTGGTCGATATGCCCCGCGGTGCCGATGATCATGCCAGCGGCTCCGCCAGTTGCGCGGCAAACGCGGCTTCGTCACGCGCTTCCAGGCAGCGCAAATCCAGCCATAGCGCGTCGTCGGCAATGCGGCCGATAACGGGCGTGGGCAAGCGGCGCAGTTGCGCTTCCAGCTTGTCCAGATGGCGTCCCGGACGGCCGCTGCCCGTGTAGCGCACGGCCAGGCCGTAGCTGGGCAACTGGTCCACCGGTAACGCGCCGCTGCCGATCTGGCTGAACATCGGCACCGCTTGAACCGCGTAGTTCGGCCCCACGGCATGCGCCAGCGTGGCGCGCAGGGCTTCGGCCTGCGGCTGAATCTGGCGTTGCGGACGCGTCAGCAGGCGCAGCGTGGTCAGGCGTTGCGCCAGGAATTCCGGCGCGCGGTACAGGCCCAGCACGGGTTCCAGCGCGGCGAGTGTCAGCTTGCTGACGCGTAGCGCGCGCTTGAGCGGGTTCTTCTTGATCTTGCGGATCAGGTCGGCGCGGCCAACCAGCAGGCCCGCCTGCGGGCCGCCCAGCAGCTTGTCGCCGCTGAAGGTAACGAGGTCGGCGCCGGCCGCAATGGTCTCTCGCACGGTGTCTTCCTTGGGCAGGCCGAATTGCGTCAGGTCCACCAGCGTGCCGCTGCCCAAGTCCACCGTGGCCGGCAGCCCCTTGGCGTGCGCCAGCGCCGCTACCTCGGCCACGCTGACGCTTTTGGTAAAGCCGGTGACCGCGTAGTTGCTGCAATGCACCTTCATCAGCATCGCCGTGCGCGGGCCGATGGCGGTGTCGTAGTCGGTGGCGTGCGTGCGGTTGGTGGTGCCCACTTCAACCAGCTTGGCGCCCGCGCGCTTCATGATGTCGGGGATACGAAACGCGCCGCCGATTTCGACAAGCTCGCCGCGTGACACAACCACTTCGCGTTTGTCGGCCAGCGCGTTCAGCATCAGCAGCACGGCGGCCGCGTTGTTGTTGACGACGGTGGCCGCTTCCGCGCCCGTCAGTTCGCACAGCAGCTCGTCGATGAGATCATCGCGGTCGCCCCGGCCGCCGGTGTCCAGGTCGAACTCCAGGTTGGCGGGCGTGGTCAGCGCGCGCAGCACGGACGCCACGGCTTCATCGGGCAGCAGCGCGCGGCCCAGGTTGGTGTGCAGCACCGTGCCGGTCAGGTTGTACACGGCGCGCAAGCGCGGCTGGGCCGCTTTATCCAGCGCCGCCGACACCCGGGTGGCCACGACGGGCGCGTCAAGCTCCTGGCGCATCAAGCCGCCCGCCAGCGCCCGCTGGCGCAGGGCGTCCAGATCGCGCCGCAACGCCGCCACCACCTGGGTGCGGCCATGCTTATCCAGCGCGGCGCGCAAGGCGTCGGCGTTCAGCAAACGGTCTAGCGGGGGAATGTCGGAAACGGCGGCCACACTGCCTTCTGCCGGGTGCTGGGCCATGCTATTCCTCGTTGCCGTGCCATAAGAGGGGGTTGCCGCTTGCGCGTGAATAGCCCGCCTCGCCCACCAGCACGTCCAGCATCAGGCTGGCCAGGTCGTCGGCAACGGGCTCCACGTAAAGATCTTTGTCTTGGTAGAAGATCTTGCGATAGGTATGGCAGTGGTCGCAGGTTTCCGCCTTGATGGCGGGCGAGCGGCCGTCGATGGCTTGATACGCAACCGATTCCACGTCTTCGCAATGCGAGCATTTCACGCGCACCATGTGCCATTGCGTGGCGCACAGGCTGCAACACAGGTAGCGGTAGCCTTCGTACTGGCCGCCGACGCGCACCACGCTGGCCACCGGCAGGCTGGCGCACACGGGGCAGACGCCAAACGGGCTGACCACGGGCAATTGCTTGTCGTCAAAGCGGCTGGCCAGGTCCGTCCAGTAGACCTGCAAGGCCGCCATCACGAACGGGGCGGCCGCGCCATCCACGCCCTGGTCCTGTTCGGCCAGCAAGGCTTCGGCCAGGTCTTCGAGCGATTCGGGGTCTTCGTCCACGGCGCGGCGCAGCGCGCGGCAGACCTCAACGGCTTCGGCGGGCACGTTCTGCCCACGCGCAACGTCGTCCACCAATTGCGCCAGAATGCCGCGCCACATCGGGTCGCGCGGCCAGCCCACGGCTTGCAACGGCGGCATGCCATGCGCCTGCGCCAGCGCAAGCCGGTCTTCTGATGCGCCCGGCGCCGCGCAGTCTTTCAGCGCGCGCTGCTGGGCGTCGACCAGTTGCGCCATCAGCAAAAGATAGTCAGCCACGGGGCTGTCGGCCGCCAATTGCCGCAAGCGCGCGGCACGCGTCGCAAACACCGACGCGCGGTCGGGCAGGCTGACGCGGGGGATGACATTATGGTCTAGCGCTTCGATCTCGCCGCGCGGAAGAATTCGCTGCAATTGCGTCTCCAAGAAAACAAACACGGCTGCCAGCCTTCGAAGAAGGATAGCAGCCGTGCGGTCAGGATAAAACTGGCGCTACTTTCGGATCTGTTCGCGGAACCACGCGCGGTGGTGTTTCCACGCCCAGCCGGCGGTGACGTAACCGCGCAGCATCGCGGTGAGCGATCCCTTGACCCAGATGGCCGCGTAGATGTGCACGATGATCGAGCAGATCAGCACCAGCGCCGTCACGGCATGCACGACGGACGCCACCCGCACCACCCAGATGGGGAAGTAGAACGCGAAGAACTCGCGCCAGATCACGATGCCGCTGGCAAACAGCCCCAGCATGCACAGCACCAGCACGTAGAACAGCAGCTTCTGGCCGGCGTTGTACTTGCCGACTTCGGGCAGCTTTTCTTCGCGGTTCTCGACCACATCGTTCAGTTGCTTCAGCCACTGGCGGTCGGCTTTCGTCATCACGTTGTGCCGCCACATGTGGCCGGCAAACACGACGAAGCAGGCGAACATCACCACCCCGATGAAGGGGTGCAGGATGCGCGTCCAGGGGCCGCCGCCAAACAGGTTGGACAACCAGAACATCGACGGGTGGAACAGCGCCAGCCCGGACAACGCCAACAGGATGAACGTCAGGGCAATGATCCAGTGGTTGGTGCGCTCGCCCGGCGTATAGCGCTTGATGCGGCGGTGACGGTGGTCTTCACTCATGGCGCACCTCCTCTTCGGCACGGCGTTCGTCTTCTTCCGAGACCTCGTTGCGGCCCACGCGGGCGTAGTGGAAGAAGCCCGCCAAGGCGGTCAGGGCCATCATGGCCACGCCCAGCGGTTTGGCCAGCCCCTTCCACAACGACACCATGGGGCTGATATGCGGGTCTTTGGGCAGCCCGTGATACAGCCCGGGCTGGTCGGCGTGATGCAGCACATACATGACGTGGGTGCCGCCCACGCCTTGCGGGTCATACAGGCCGGCCTGATCGAAACCGCGGGACTTCAAGTCCACGATCCGTTCTTCGGCATGCTGCTTCATGTCTTCCTTGGTGCCGAACACAATGGCGCCGGTAGGACAGGCCTTGACGCACGCCGGCTCCTGGCCAACGGCCACGCGGTCGGAACACAAGGTGCACTTGTAAGCCTTGTGGTCTTTCTTGGAAATGCGCGGCACGTTGAACGGGCAGCCGGTGATGCAGTAGCCGCAGCCAATACAGTTTTCTTCGTGGAAATCCACGATGCCGTTGGTGTATTGGATGATGGCGCCCGGCGAGGGGCAGGCTTTCAGACAGCCCGGGTCCTCGCAGTGCATGCAGCCGTCTTTGCGGATCAGCCATTCCAGGTCGCCAGCGGGGTTCTCGTATTCCGAGAAGCGCATGACGGTCCAGGAATGCTCGGTCAGGTCGGCCGGGTTGTCGTAGACGCCCACGTTGGTGCCGATCTCGTCGCGCAGATCGTTCCATTCCATACAGGCGCTTTGGCAAGCCTTGCACCCGATGCACTTGGAAACGTCGATCAGCTTGGCGACCGAACCCGTAATGGGTTCACGGATGCCCGGCGGCGGGGTCGTGGTGGCGGAGCGCCGCTTGATGTCTAGGGATTGCATGGACATGTCGGTTCTCCTAAGCCTTCTCGACCTTGACCAGGAACGACTTGAATTCCGGTGTTTGGGAATTGCCGTCGCCCACGACCGGCGTCAACGTGTTGGTCAGGAAGCCGGGTTTGGCCAGGCCCACGAAACCCCAGTGGATGGGAATGCCCACGTGGTGCACGGTCTTGCCCTCGATGGTCAGCGCGCGCAGGCGCTTGGTGACCAGCGCCACCGCCTTGATGTAGCCGCGGTTGGACGAGACCTTCACGCGCGACCCGTTGGCGATGCCCAGTTCCTTGGCCAGCGCGTCGCCGATCTCAACGAATTGCTCCGGCTGGAGAATCGCGTTGATGCGGACGTTCTTGGTCCAGTAGTGGAAGTGCTCCGTCAGGCGGTACGTAGTGGCCACATAGGGGAACTTGTCCACCGTGCCCATCGCGGCCAGGTCGTCCTTGAAGACGCGCGCGGCCGGATTGCTGGTGACCCCCTTGGCCTTCGGATACAGCGGGTTGTAGCCCAGCGGCGTCTCGAAGGGTTCGTAGTGCTCGGGGAACGGCCCTTCGGCCATGCCCGCCTTCGCGAAGAAGCGCGCCACCCCTTCCGGGTTCATGATGAACGGGCCCATGCCGCCGTCGGGGTTCTCATCGCCCTTGAAGTCGGGGATGTCAGCGCCCGCCCAGATCTTGCCGTTCCACGAGATCAGGCTGCGGCGCGGGTTGAAGGGCTTGCCCGACACGTCGCACGATGCGCGGTTGTACAGGATGCGGCGGTTGGCCGGCCACGCCCAGGCCCAGTTCAGGGTCTGGCCGATGCCGGTCGGGTCGCTGTTGTCGCGGCGCGCCATCAGGTTGCCGCCGGGGCCCCAGGCGCCGGCGAAGATCCAACAGCCGCTGGCCGTTGAGCCGTCGTCGCGCAATTCCGCAAAGCCCGCCAATTGCTCGCCGCCCTTGCGGGTGACCTTGGTGGCGTCTTTGGGGTCGACCAGATCCACCAGCGCCTTGCCCGAATATTCCTTGGCCAGCTCTTCCGCGGTGGGGCTTTGCGGGTTGGAGTATGGCCAGGACAGGTTGACGATGGGGTCGGGATACTTGCCGCCTTCCTCCTGGTACATCTTGCGCAGGCGCGTGAAGATGAGCGACATGATTTCGATGTCGCTCTTGGCTTCGCCCGGAGGCTCGGCGCCCTTCCAGTGCCATTGCAGCCAGCGCCCGGAGTTCACCAGCGCGCCGTCTTCTTCGGCGAAACAGGTGGTGGGCAAACGGAAGACTTCGGTCTGGATCTTGGACGAATCCACATCGTTGTGTTCGCCCGCGTTGCGCCAGAACTCCGAGGTCTCGGTGACCAGTGGGTCCATGATGACCAGGTACTTCAGCTTGGCGAAGCCGTCGTTCAGCTTGCTCTTGTTCGGCGCCGCCGCCAGCGGGTTGAAACCCTGCGCGATGTAGCCGTTCATCTTGCCCTGAACCATGAGCTCGTAGACCTGCAGCATGTCGTACATCTTGTCGAGCTTGGGCAGGTAGTCGAACGCCCAATTGTTCTCGGCAGTGGCCGCCTTGCCCCACCAGGCCTTCATCAGGCTCACGTGGAACTTACTGTAGTTCTGCCAGTAGCTCAGCTGATTCGGCCGCAACGGCTTTAACGCCCGCGTCTCGATGTACTTGGCGTAATCCTGCTCGGGCTCGTTGGGCAGCGTCATGTAGCCGGGCAGCAGGTTCGACATCAGGCCCAGGTCAGTCAGGCCTTGAATGTTCGAGTGCCCGCGCAGCGCGTTCATGCCGCCGCCGGCGATACCGATATTGCCCAGCAGCAGCTGCACCATTGCGCCGGTGCGGATGATCTGCGACCCGATGGAATGCTGCGTCCAGCCCAGCGCGTACAGGATGGTGGCGGCGCGGTCCGTGGTGGCCGTGGAGGCCAGCATGTCGCACACCTTCAGGAACTTGTCGCGGGGCGTGCCGCACACGCGCTCGACCATGTCTTCGGTGTAGCGCGAGTAGTGCTTCTTCATCAGCTGGTAGACGGTGCGCGGATGCGTCAGCGTCGGGTCCGTCTTGACGAAGCCGTCATCGCCGCGCTCGTAGTCCCAGCTTGCCTTGTCATACGTGCGCTTCTCGGCGTTGTAGCCCGAGTACAGGCCCGCGTCGAACGTGAAGTCCTCGCGCACGATGTAGGAAAAGTCGGTGTAGTTGCGCACGTACTCGTGCTGGATCTTGTCGTGATCCAACAGGTACTTGATGACGCCACCCAGGAAGATGATGTCGGTGCCGGTGCGTATGGGCGCGTAGAAGTCCGCCACGGAAGCCGAGCGCGTAAAGCGCGGGTCCACGACGATCAGCTTCGCCTTGTTATGGGCTTTGGCTTCCGTGACCCATTTGAACCCGCACGGGTGGGCCTCGGCGGCGTTGCCACCCATGATCAGTACTACGTCCGCGTTCTTGATGTCGACCCAATGGTTCGTCATCGCTCCACGGCCAAACGTCGGGGCAAGACCTGCCACCGTCGGGCCATGTCAGACACGGGCTTGGTTATCGAATGCCAACATCCCCATGCTGCGCACGGTTTTGTGCGTGATGTAGCCCACCTCGTTGCTACTTGCCGAGGCGGCCAGCATGCCGGTGGTCAGCCACCGGTTAACGGTTTTGCCATCCGCGGTCTTCTCGACGAAGTTCGCATCGCGGTCGGCTTTCATGAGTTTGGTGATGCGCGTCAGGGCGTCGTCCCACGACATCCGCACCCATTTGTCCGACCCGGGCGCCCGGTATTCCGGGAACTTGAGACGGTTGGGGCTGTGGATGAAGTCGATCAGGGCTGCGCCCTTCGGACAGAGCGTGCCGCGGTTGACGGGGTGATCGGGGTCGCCCTCGATGTGCATGATGCTGGCGCGCGCGTTCTTGGCGCCGTCGCCCAGACCGTACATCAGCAAACCGCAGGCGACCGAACAGTAGGGACAGGTGTTGCGCGTTTCAGTCATGCGCGCAAGTTTGTACTGGCGAACTTCGGCCATGGCTGTGCCGGGAGCAACCCCGAGCAATGCCAGGCTGGAGCCTGCCAGGGTTGCACCTGTCACCTTGAAGAACTGGCGGCGATTCATGTTGACCATGAAGCACTCCTCTCCTGGTGAATGAAGAAAGCCGGAGGCCTGCCCGAAGGAAGAAGCCCTACAACTTCCAAGGATATTTCAATGAGTATATTCCGAAGCCGACCCAGCATGCCATGGGTCTATCCCCCTTTTCTGCGCGGATTTACAGGCGAAATGGGAGTTGTTCGCAGATTTTGGACGGTCAGACGGCTGCTACCATTGCCGGCTGTCATAACGTAAAGCGGCGAGGTCTTGCTTGCCCCGCGCTTGCACCCCTGATTGCCTTGGCTTGACCCTGCTTGTCCCTGCTTGTCCCTGCTTGTCCCTGCTTGTCCCTGCTTGTCCCTGCTTGTCCCTTGCTTGCCCTGCTTGTCCCTTGCTTGCCCTGCTTGCCCTGCTTGTCCCGTGCTCGTCCCTGTCTGTCCCTGCTTGTTCCCTGTTGCCCTCTTATTGCCTGATCGCTGGAGCGCCGATGCGCCGCTTTGCCCCGTTGGCCCTGACCCTTGCCGCCCTGGCATGGACCCACGCCCCCGCCGCCCTGGCCGCCCCCGCCCGGCCCGCACTGAGCCCCGCCGCAGCCGCCACCGAAGCCGCGCACCAGGCGGCGATGGCGGGCTATCTGTACTTCTACCCGCTGGTCACCATGGACCTGACGCGGCGCCAGTTCACGCACCCGTCGCAAGGGGCTCAGGGCGCACCCGCCAACACCTTTCTGCATGGCCGCACCCTGCCCCAGCCCGGCACGGCGGCGCCTTGGGCCAACCCGGACATGCTGCGCAGCACGGGCTGGCTGGATCTGACCGCCGGCCCCGTGGTGCTGTCGGCGCCCGATACGCAAGGCCGCCTGTACACGCTAAGCCTGCTGGACATGTGGACGGACGTCTTCGCCACGCTGGGCAAGCGCACGACCGGCACGGCCAAAGGCAACACCGTGATCGTGCCGCCCGGCTGGACGGGCACCCTGCCCTCGGGCATGGCGCGCCTTGACGCCCCCACGGCGCACGTGTTGGCAAAGATCCTGATTCAGGCTGACGGGCCGGCGGACCTTTCTGCCGTCAACGCCTTGCAAGACGGCTTCACGCTGACGCCGCTGTCGCAATGGAACCTGCCCGCGCAATCGCAGCGTGTGAAGTCGGACCCGAACCTGGACTTGAAGATTGCCGTGCGCGAACAGGTGGAGTCCATGCCGACGGACGCCTTCTTCACGTACGCCGCCGAGCTCATGCGCAAACACCCCCCGCATGGCACCGACCAGCCCGTGCTGGCGCAGTTGCGCCGGGTGGGCCTGATCCCCGGCCGAACCTTCGATTTCGACAAGCTTGAGCACCCCGCCAAGCAGGGCATGCGCCGCGGCATGCGCGCGGCGCGCGAACGCATGGAAGCCGCCGCCGGCCAATCGTTGCGCAGCCTGAACGGCTGGCAGCAGGAAACGGGCAGCGTCGGCGTCTACGGCAATGGTTACTTGCGCCGCGCGCTGGCGGCCCAGGCGCAGCCCGGCGCAGGCTTGCCCGAAGACCTGAGCGTGCTGCTGCTGGCGGCCGACAGCCACGGTGCGCCGATCGACGGCGCGCACCGCTACACACTGCATTTTGAAAGCGGCCAGTTGCCGCCCGCGGGCGCGCTGTGGTCGATGGCCGTCTACGACGGCCAGGGCATGCCGGTGGCCAATATGTTGAACCGCTATGCGCTGGGAGACCGCGCGCCCTTGGCCTATAACGCCGACGGATCGCTGGACGTGACCGTCAGCGCATCCCCGCCCGCGCCCGAGCGCCAGGCCAATTGGTTGCCCGTGCCGCCTGCGGGACCCGTGACCCTACTGTTGCGCGTCTACGAGCCAGGTCCCACCCTGCTGGACGGCTTGTGGATGCCGCCCGCGCTGGTTCGCGATGAACCGGAGCCCGCCCCCGTTCCGGTAGCAGAAGCGCCGCCTACTCCCGTGGCCGAGCCTGCGGAAACCGCAGCCGCAGCCCCCGCCAAACCCGTGGCGGCCGCGCCAAAGAAACCTTAAAAGCCATACGAATGACGGCGCGATGACAGGCGCCTGCCGCTACCATAGGCGTTTTATTCACGAATGATGAGCGCCCGCCATGGACGACGCCTTTAGCCACCAATTGTCGATGACCATCCTGATGACGCCAGACATGGCGAATTTTTCAGGAAACGTACACGGCGGAACCATCCTCAAGTATCTGGACCAGGTCGCTTACGCCTGTGCGAGCCGGTACGCCGGCCAATACGTGGTGACGCTGTCCGTGGATCAGGTCGTGTTCCGCGAACCCATCCATGTGGGCGAACTGGTCACCTTCCTGGCGGCGGTGAACTACACCGGCCGCACGTCGATGGAGATCGGCATCAAGGTCGTCACCGAAGACATCCGCAAGAAGCTCGTGCGCCACACCAACAGCTGCTACTTCACGATGGTGGCGGTAGACGACAAGGGCGCGCCCACCGCCGTGCCGCCGCTTGCGCCCCGCAACCTGGAAGAAAAGCAACGCTTCGAAGCCGCCGGCCTGCGCCGCGAACTGCGCCAGGAAATGGAGCGCCGCCACAATCAGATCAAGCGCGAAACCACGCACGACACGCCGCCGGCCTGATTCCGCACCGCGGACACCATAAAAAAACCGAGCCACGCAGGCTCGGTTTTTTCATGGGCGCAATCACGCGCGTTCCGCCGCTCCCGGAGGCGCGGGCGGCGCGGCTGCGGGTTCGCGGTCACGGCCCACCATGCGCTTCAACCCCAGCCATTGCTGCGACCAGAAGCTGCGGCCGTAGTCGCGCCCGCCCAGCTCCGCCTGCTGGTCGTGGATGCCCGTGGGGCCGTAGCCCACGCCGAAGCGGGCGGTGCGGAACAGCACGTCCCAGATCGGGAACAGCGCGGCGAAGTTGTAGCCGCCCACCGGGCCGGGCGACGACGCGTCGTAGGCGATGGAATGGTGATGGCGGTGAAAGCGCGGGCTGACCAGCAAACGCTCGCCAATTGCGCCGAAGTGCATGCGCAGGTTGGCGTGCGAAAAGCTCTGCGCCAGCTGGGTAATGGCCACCACCATCACGAACTGCGCGGGCGGCACGCCCACCAGCTGCGACACGAACACGACCAGCACGTCGCGCAGCATGTCGTCCAGCAAGTGGTTGCGGTCGTCGCTCCAGATGGTCATCTGGCGTTGGCTGTGATGCACGGCGTGCAGCGCCCAGAGCCAGCCGAAACGATGCTGCGCGCGATGGTAGAAATAATCGACCGCGTCAAACAGCAGCAGGTAGATGATCAGGCTGACCCAGGCCTTGTCGGTAACGCCGGGCCAGTACTGGTCCAGCTGAAATGGCGCGAAGCCCCAGACGTGCAACTGGCCAAACACGCTGTCCCAGAAGGGATCGATCGTGAAAAACAGCGCCAGACGGAACAGGCCCAGGCGGTGGATCAGCGTGTAGAGCACGTCGATGCCGATCTGGCGGCGGTCAGTCACCGCTTCAACGGGGCGCAGGCGTTGCAACGGGCCGAACACCAGCACCAGGACGGCAATCTGCACCAGGCCGACCAGCAGCCACATGGTGGCGTCGTAGCCGTCTTCGATGAAGTTGCTCAGCCCCAAGTGAAACAGAGCGGGCTGGATCAGCGTCTCGAAGAGCCATTGCTGGCAAGCTCCGAAGAATTGACTAAGCGTATCCATGATCAGTGATGCGTAGCGATCCAGTCGCGATAAGCGGGATGCGTGTTCAAGGTAGCGAAACAATAGCCCTTCTGCTGCAAGCCCACAATCAAGGGCTCCAGCACGGCGGGCGCCCAGGGGTCCTGGCGCGACCAGATGCCCAGGTGCGCCAGCAGGATGTCGCCGGGCTTGATGGTGCGCAGCGCCTGGTCCAGCAGTTTGGCATTGGGGAATTTGTCGCTGGGCAACTCATCGCCCAGGAAGCCGGCAGGCGCCCAGCCCACGTGTTCGTAACCGCAAGCCTTGGCCGCCGCCAGCAAGGCGGGCGAGGTCTTGCCGCCCGGCGCGCGATAGATCGGCAGCATGTTCTGGCCCGTCATCTGGTGAAAACGGGTGGCGGAACGCTTGATCTCGGCGCAGTACTGCTCGGCTGTCCACTGCGCCGTCTTGCCCGTGTCGGGGCCGGCGCTGGGCTTCACGCGGAACTTGCCGCCGGGCAGGTCGCCCTGCCAGTAGACGTGGTCATAGGTGTGCGAGCCAAAGGCATGGCCTTCGGCCGCGCGCGCCTTCCACCACGGCGCCCACACGTCGTCCAGGCTCGATCCGTCGGTCTTCGTGCGTTCGTTGGCCAGGAAGAACGTGACCTTCACATGATGGCGGTTGAGCACGTCGGCGATCAGCGGCGCAACACCCATGTGGCCGGTGTCGAACGTCAGGTAGACGGGTTTGTCGCAGGTGGCCTGCGCCGGGGCGGCGTTCGCCATCGGGACGGCAATAGCCAGACAGACGGCCAGAACGCTTTTCGCGGCCGGGCCGCCCCAAGGCGAAACAGCTCCCTTGGGGGGCAGCAAGCTCGCGATAGCGCGCGCGGCGTGGGGGCCTTTAACGCGTAGCCGCATGGTTCAGCGTCCAGACGCCGTGGGGCGACTTGCCCACCGTCACCTGGTTCACAACCTTCTTCTGCTCCAGGTCCACCACCGTCAGCTTGCGCGCCCAGCGCGACGTCACCAGCAGCGTCTTGCCGTCGGCCAGCACGTCCATGCAGTCCGGGCCGCCCGGCACGGGGAACGTGTCGGCAACGGTCAGCGTCTGCATGTCGATGCGGCTGATGGAGTTGGCGGTGCGGTTGCTGACGAACAGGTGGCGCTTGTCGCCCTGCGCGCGGAACGCGTGTGCGCCGGCCGCGGTCGGGATGCGTTTGACCAGCTTGGCCGGGCCGTTGCTGACGTCATAGGCTTCGACGAAGGAATCGCCCGTCAGCGCCACCAGCAGCGTCTTCTGGTCGGGCGTCAGGAACACGTCGGCCGGCGTCTTGCCTACCGACACCGTCCACTTGGGCGTCTGCGTGGCCAGATCGATGGCGATCAGCTGGTCGCTGTCTTGCAGCGTCACGTAGGCCGTGGTGCTTTTCTTGTCGATCATGATGTGGCTGGGCGTCTTGCCCGCCGGCACGCGCTTGACGAGCTTCAGCTCGGCGCCCTTTTCCTGCGGCTGCCAGGCGTAGATGTCGATGTGATCCAGGCGGTTGGCCGCCGTGACGAACCACTTCATGTCCGGCGAGAACTGCAATTGGTAGGGGTCGACGATACCGGTCAGCGTGCGCTGCACTTCACCCGTCTTGGGGTCCATCATCGTGATGGTGTTGCCGGTGGCGTTGGCCACCATCAGCGACTTCTCATCCGGCGTCAGATACAAGTGATGCGGCTCTTTGCCGGTAGGCACGCGCCGCACTTCCTTGTAGGTGACCGGGTCGATGATGCTGACGTTGGCGTCCAGGGAATTCAGGACGAAGATCGGGGCCGATGCCGCCGCTGCGCTAAGCGCCATCCCCACGCCTGCCAGGGCGTAGCGGACAAAATGCATGAGATTCAATTTCAAGGTCCGGCAAGTAAGGATCGGGCACCGATCCCAATGGTCGCCATTTTAGGCACAGCGGCCTTTCAAAAGGGCAACAAGCAGGGGTTTGGCGACAAACGCATGCGCCTGTTGCCGTCCAGCAACAACCCCTGCCCGAGGCGTCCCCCGAATCGCCAAAAAATCATTTGCTTCCAACGGGTTGCGCGTCGGCGTCGACCCACGCGCCCCCGGTGATATCGCGTTCGCGCAAGGCCGCTGCGCGCGACGCGGATGACGGCCCCAGGTCCGCCTCCAGCACCCCGCCTTGCGGGCCGATGACGAAGGTGCCGATGCCGGTGCGTCCGTACTGCGCGGGCCACGCGACGATGCGGTAAGCCGTGTCCTGGCTGCCCGGCAACACCTTGAAGCGATAACCGGAATAGGCATCCGCCACCGGCGTTTCCGGCCCCATGACGAGCGCGTCCGGTCCGAACGCCTGCTCGGGCGCGCCGGGCACTTCGGGCCAGTACAGGCCGTCCATGCTGCCGGGCCGGCTGACAAGGCGGTTCGCGTAGCGGCCCTGGCCCACGCCCTGCATGTACCGGGTCTGCGCCGCCTGCAATTGCTTCAAGGCTTCGATCGCGCTCAGTTCATTACGGCCGATTGCGCGGCGCTGGATTTCCGCTTTGCCCGCCGCCGGGTCGAACCGCCAGCCCTTGCCCGATTGCACGAGCGGCACGGGCATGGTCCAGCCGGAATCTCCCACCGCCAGCCAGGAACGGCCGCCGTCGGCGATGATCTCGTGCTTCTTTGCCCAGGCCGACAGGAATCGGTAGATGTCGTCCTGCGCCACGCCGCCCGGCACGATCTGTTTATGGTTCGGCCCCAGCACCTTGGCCATGGCGGCGGAATCGCTGGTGGCCAGTGCGTCGGCAAAAGCGTCGGCCGCGGCCTGCGAGGTCGGATACACGCTTTGCGCCGCCAGCGGCGCGGCCAAGCCCAGCGCCAACAGTGTCGCGGCGCTCAGCGTACGGGCACGAACCCAGGCATTCGTCATGAAAGCTCCCTTGTTCATGGTGCTTACCTCCGGCCGCCGAAATGACCGCCGCCGCCACCGCCCGCACGTCCGCCACCGCCGCCCCGCTGGACGCCACCGCCGCCGCCCCGATTCATCTCGCTGCGTTGGCTCTGCTGGCGCATCCGGTCGCCGTTGCCGGCGTCGTGCAGCGCGCTGCTGCTGTTGGAGGCCCGGGCCCGATCGCGCGCGGCGGATTCGTCCGCGCGCTGGCGTTGGGCCGCTGCCTGGCGGTCCTGCGTGGAAATGCTTGAAGAAGAACGCGGGGCCTGTGCGCCGCCGCTTTGGGCCCGGTCGCGAGCCC
Organism: Achromobacter sp. NPDC008082; assembly: GCF_042957345.1. NCBI lineage: Bacteria > Pseudomonadati > Pseudomonadota > Betaproteobacteria > Burkholderiales > Alcaligenaceae > Achromobacter > Achromobacter sp. NPDC008082. Next base: position 443,167 of record NZ_JBIBIB010000004.1, on the reverse strand, counting down.
CTTGGCCCGCGCCTGCGTTGCCGCCTTGCGCCCGGCCCGCAGCGCCTTCGCCGCCCCGGCTCGCAGCGCCTTGGCCACCGCGGCCTGCCGCGCCCTCACCGCCCCGGCCTGCCGCGCCCTCGCCACCCCGGCCCGCCGCGCCTTGCCCGCGGCCGGCGCCGCCTTCGTTATGGCCGGCAATGGGCTGGCCCGTGCGTCCCTGGAAGGATTGGGCCGCGCGGTCACGTGCGGCGTCGCGGGAATTCGCCGCGGGTGGGGCGCCCGCGGCCCGGCCGCCTTGGCCTTGTCCCAGCCCCTGGCCCTGCCCTGCCTGACGGTTCTGCAAACCCGCCTGGCGTTGGCTGTCGAAACGCTGGCGGTTGCCCGCATCCGCATAGGGCGTACTGCCGCGGTTGGCCGGGTTGTGCTGCCATGACACGTTGTTGTTTTTCGCGTTGTCGATCCGGTTATTGACGTTGATGTTGTTGTAGCGATTCACGTCGATATCAACGTCGTTGTGTCCCCAGTTGACCCCGCCCCACATCGAATTCACGGCGGCCACCCCCAAGCCAAAACCAATGCCGGATACGAGCGCGGTTGCAAATACCGAGCCCGGAGGCGGGGGATAGTAGTAAGGCGGGTACGACGGATACGCCCAGGCCCCGTACACCACCGTCGGGTTGTAGCTGGGCACGTAGACGACTTGCGGATCGGCCGGCTCAATCACCACCACCGTCTTGTTGGTGTCGGTGGTCGTGGACTTCACCGTCTGCTGCGGCGTGCTCTTTAGATTGCCGGCCTTTTGCGCTTGCGTGCGCAGCCGCTGAACCGAATCCATCACCCCATCCGGCTGCGCCAGGAAGGCGTCGCCCACGGATTTCACCCAGTCGGGCTGACGGCCCATCATGTCCATGACAGACGGAAACGCCACCAGGGATTTGACGCTGGGGTCCCAGCTTTCCCCTTCCACCGCCTTGACCGCCGCATCGCCCGACTCGGACGTATGCGCCGCCGACCATTTGGCCGCCGCGGCGACGTCGTCGGGGTACGTGGAACCCATCAGAATTTGTGACAGCAGCGAATCCGGATACAGCGCCACGGGCGCCATCAGCTGATCCAACTGCCCATTGTCCAGCTTGGTCTGCGCCACGGCGGGCAGGCAGACTGCAAGCCCCAGGCACAACCAGCCGATGAACCACCTTTGCAGTCGACGCATGAACCGTTCTCCGTGTAGCAACGCATGAAGCTGAACACCAGGAAGAAACCGCCGGATAACGCGCTGACAATATATGCCTAACGCCGGCACAGGGGAAGCGCCGGCCCTGGATATCGCCTATTACAGTTTGGCGACGGACACCTCGGTGGCTTTGACGAAGGCCAGCACCTCGGTGCCAACCTGCAAGTCCAGCTCCTTCACGGAACGCGTGGTGATCACGGACGTGACGATGCCCGCGGGCGTGTCCACGTCCACCTCGGACACCACGGGTCCCAGGATGATTTCCTTGATCTTGCCGCGAAACTGGTTACGGGCGTTGATGGATTGAATGCTCATGTCTTGCTCCTGATGAAGGGGACGGCGCCATCGGGGCGCCAGGTAAAAGGGAAATGGCTGACGGCGCTACACCGCCAGCCGCAAATGCCGAATCTGAATCACGGGCGCAAGCGGCCGCTCGGCCAACGGTGGCTCGGCTTCTTTCAAGATGGCGCGCAAAACCCGCGCGGCCAGCGCGGCGAAAGCGGCGGAACCGCGTGCGCGCGGGCGCGCCAATTCCACGCGCTCGTTAAAAATCACCGCACCCTCGTCGATCACCACAATGCGATCGGCCAGCGCCACGGCCTCGTGCACGTCACGCGTGGCCAGCACCGACGTAAAGCCGCCGCGCCGCCACGCCTGTTCGATCAGCGCCTGCGCGTCGATGCGCGACAGCGCGTCCAGCCCGCTTAACGGGTCATCCAGCAACAACAGGCCAGGCTGACGCAACAGCGCGCGCGCCAACGCCACGCGCTGGCGTTGCGCGCGGTTCAACTGCGCCGGCCAGTCGCCGCCGTGTTCCGCCAGGCCCACCTGCCGCAGCGCATCAAGCGCCCGCGCCCGCGCATCGCCCGGCACACCCAGCGCCACGTTCTGCCACACGCGCTTCCACGGCAGCAGCCGGTCTTCCGGAAACACCAGCCGCACCCGCTCATCCGACGCCCATTGCGGAAAGTTGTCGAACAGCACGGGCGAACGCGCAGGAGGCCCTCCCTGCGCGCCGCTCGCCCGCTCAAGCCCCGCCAGAATGCGCAGCAACGTGCTTTTGCCCGCACCGCCGCGCCCGATGATCACCACGAACTCGCCCGCGGCAATTTCCAGATCCAGCCCATTGAGCACGACGCGCGCGCCATCTCGCTTGGCCAGCTTGCGCACGCTGACGCGCAGCGGCCGGCCGGGCTCGTCCACGGGTGCGGCCTCGTCATCGCGCCGCGCGCGGTCTGGCACCTCCAGATGCTGCAACAGCTCGAACTCCTGCGGCGGGATGAACATCAGCGCACCGGCCGCTACCCTAGCGGGCCGCCTCCAGCTTTTGCTGATAATCGGTCTTCACGAAACCCGCGAATGACTTATCGGTCACCGCCAGGAACTCGCGCGATGCATAAGCCGCCGCGATGTCCTTCACATACGGCTTGCCGATATCAGCGGTGCGCACGGCGACCAGATTCTGGTAGGTGGGCGTAGTCTTCTCCAGCGCCAGCGCCGAGGTCAGCTTCAGGCCCGAGGCCAACGCAAAGTTGCCATTCACAAACGAGTAATCGGTGTCGTCCAGCGAACGCGGCAACTGCGCGGCCTCAAGCGGAATCAGCTTGATCTTCTTCACGTTCACAGCTACGTCCTTTTCCGACGCCTGCAAGGGGTCGTAGCCATCACGCAGCTTCACCCAGCCCAGCTCCTGCAACACCACCAGCGCGCGCGCCTGATTGGTGGGGTCGTTCGGCACGGCAACGGTGACGCCGTCAGGCGCCGCGTCCACGCTCTTGTATTTCTTGCTGTAGATGGCGATGGGCGCGGTGGGCACCTTCACAAGCTCGGACAGTTCCAGCTTGTTCTTGGCCGCGAAGTTCTTCAGATATACCTCGTGCTGAAACGCGTTGGCGTCCAACGCGCCCTGCGCCAGCGCGAAGTTGGGCTGGATGTAGTCGTTGAATTCCACGATCCTGACCGTGTAGCCCTGCTTTTCCAGAATGGGCTTGATGCCAAGTTTGATCTGGTCGCTGTACGGCCCCGCCGTGGCGCCGAACACGATTTCTTTCTTCGCGGGGTCGGCAGCATGCGCCGCACCGAGGGTCAGCGCAGCCAGCGCTGCGAACAGGGCAAGTCGGGGGAATGACATGGAAGTCCTTATGGGTTCAACGCTTGTCGATATGGCGCGCGACGGTATTGCCGGCAACCTGGATGATTTGCACCAGCACGACGAGCAGCGCCACGGTCAGCACCATCACGTCGGTCTGGAAGCGGTAGTAGCCATAGCGGATGGCCAGGTCGCCAATGCCGCCGCCGCCCACCACGCCGGCCACCGCCGAATAAGACAGAAAGCTCACCGCCAGCACCGTCAGCGCCAGCACGAGGCCCGAGCGCGCCTCAACGAGCAGCACGCGCCGCACAATCTGAAGCTCCGATGCGCCGGCCGCATGGGCGGCCTCGATCACGCCGCGCGGCACTTCCCGCAGACATTGCTCAACCAGGCGTGCAAAGTAAGGAATGGCCGCGAAAGACAGCGGCACGGCGGCGGCCACCGGGCCGATCGACGTGCCTGCAATCACACGCGTAAACGGCACCAGCGCCACCAGCAGGATGATGAACGGAAACGAACGCACGGTATTCACCGTCCAGCTCAGCAGCCGATGCAGCACCGGGCGGTCCAGCGACTGGCCAGGCCCCGTCAGAAACACCAGCACGCCCAGCGGCCCGCCAAACAAAATGGACGCGGCCAACGCAATGGCCAGCATCAGAAACGTCTGGCCGACCGCCACGCCCAGTTCAGGCAGCAACTGCACAAAGGTATCGAGCATTACGCAACCTCTTCATACGGGTGGGTGGCCTCGCGGATGAGCTCGCGGCCCAGCGCGGACGACAGGTGCACATTGGCGCCCGAGATTTCTGCCTGCTCCAGCACGCGGCCGTCTTCCATCACCGCCACATGGCGGCATAGCGCGCGCACAACGGCGAGTTCGTGTGTGACGATCACAATCGTCACACCCAGCCGTTTGTTGATGTCGCGCAGCACGGCGAGCACGGAACGCGTGGTTTCAGGGTCCAGCGCGGAAGTGGGTTCATCGCACAACAGCACCGCGGGTTCGCTGGCCAAGGCGCGTGCAATCGCCACGCGCTGCTTTTGGCCGCCCGACAATTGCGCGGGATAGCTGGCGATCTTGTCGGTCAGGCCCACGATGTCCAGGCAGTCGCGCACGCGCGCCGCAATCTGTTCGCGGCTGCGTCCGCCATGCACGCGCAGCGCAAAGGCCACGTTCTCGAACACGGTCTCGTTTTGCAGCAGATTGAACTGCTGGAAGATCATGCCGATGTTCTGGCGGGCGCCACGCAATGCGCGCTTGGACAGCGCCGTCAATTCCGTGCCGGCCACATGCACCGCGCCTTCGTCTGGCCGTTCCAGCAGATTGATCAGGCGCAGCAGCGTGGACTTGCCCGCGCCGCTTTTGCCGATGATGCCGAAGGTGTCGCCCGCGCGAATCGACAAAGACACCTCGCGCACGGCATCGAAGCGGCCCGCGCGCGTGGCGTAGGCCTTGCTGACGGCGTCCAGCCGGATCACCGCCTGCGGCGCACTGGGAAGAGAAGCAATCTGGGTCATCGGGCGGGTATCAGGAATAAGCAGTCGGTTCAGGAATCTGGTCCAGCAGCGCGTAGCGGCCCAGGTCGCGAATCTTGTAGGCCACCGGGTCATGCAGCGTGTGTACGCGTGCATTGCGCCAGAAGCGGTCATAGCCAAAACGCGCGGCGGTGGAACTGGCGCCGGTGACGTCGAACAATTCCGACCCCACTTCCAACGCGGCGCGATGCGCCAGCACCTTGGCTTGCGCGCCCGCCACCGCCACCCGGCCACGTTCGTCGGCCGTGACGGATGGGCCGCGTTCCAAGGCGGCGTCCAGCGCCAGACCCGCTTGGTTCGCCAGCGCTTCGGCGGCTTGCAGGCGCAACCAGAACTCGCCGAAGCGTTCTTGCACATACGGGTCGTCGGCATGGCGCTGCACGCCTGCGGCAAACCACGGCCGCGCATCCTCGCGCACATAGCGGCGCGCTTCCTGGAATGCGCCGCGCGCAAGCCCAAGATAGAGGTTGGTCATGATCAGTTGGGCGACTTGCGAACGCAGCGTGGCGCGTGGCGTGGCCGTCACGCCCGGCGCTTGCAGCACCTGAATGGCTTCAAGGCGAACGTGGTCAAAGCGCACCGTGCCGCTATCGGTCTGGCGTTGTCCGAAGGCATCCCAATCCGGGTTGACGGTGATGCCCTCGGCGCGCGTCGGCACCGCCGCAATCAAGGCGGTGTCAGAAGCCTTGTGCCACGCGGAGAACGTCAGCACATCCGAACCCACCGAGCCCGAGCTGAAACTTTTCACGCCGTCGATGCGGTAGCCGTCCAGTTCGGCGCGCGCAACCACGCGGCGGTCCAGCGGGTTCAGCGCATTGCCCCAGAACAGATTGCGTTCAACGGTGGGCTTTAAGAAATACGCGTGCTGGGCGGGCGTGCCATACAGCAGGACGCCGGCGATTTGCAAATGATGAAAACCAAAGACGTGCGCCAAGGCGCTGTCGGCTTCGGCCAGGCGGCGCACCGCCGCCAACACCGTGGACCAGCTTGCGCCCGCACCGCCAAACTCCGTTGGCACGGACAGCCGCAGCAAGCCGCTCGCGCGGATCAGTTCACGTTCGTGCGCGGCGTGTCCGCCCTGCCGGTCGCGCTCGACAGCGGTCGCGGCCAACTGCGACGCCAGCGTTTCCAGCGCGTGCGCCGGGTCTGCCGGAAACGCCGCAGTGACATCATCGGCTTCAGCGGCCTGCGCCACGGGTGTTGTTCGTATGGCTTGAATCTTGGCCATGGTTGAAATCCTAATAAGCGCCCGCGGCGGGCCGCGCGCGGTTCCAGCGCGACACATGACGCGACCAGGCAGACAGCAAGCCATCGGCCGCCTTGGCCAGCACGGCGTAAATCAAAAAGGTCAGCACGATGCGGTCAACGGCCGCGCTGCCATCGGGATGGGCCGCCAGGGTGCGAATGGCTTCGACGCCTAGCAGCAAGCCCCATAGCAGCACCAGCGCCCCGCGCAGCCCGGACAGTAACAACGGCAAGGCGCCTGGCAAGATCACGTCGCGCAACAACGGCCAACGGGCAAGCCCGGCCGCGCGGCCCAGCTCGATCAGCGTTGCGTCCACCCCGCGCACCCCTTGAAACACGGCGGCGTACACCGGAAAGAACACACCCGCCGCCAACAGGCCCAGCGTTGCGCCTTCTTTTGTTTCCCCGATTGCGCCCGCGCTCAGCAGCAGCAAGGGAATGCACGCCAACACCGCCACGCCGCGCAACAGACGCACCGCTGCATCCAACACGTTGCCGGCCGTGCGCGACAACCCGTTCAGCGCACCCAATGCCACACCCACGGCGCCGCCCAACAGCAGCGCCACCGACACACGCCACACGCTGACGCGCAGCAGCGCCCATGCGTCGCCCGACCCCCAAGCCTCTGCGGCAGCCGAGACCAGCGAAGACGGCGTGGACAGCATCGGCAACCAGTGCGCAGACATCAGCTTGCCGATTCCTTTGGCACCAGCTCGGTCGCCATGACTTCGCCAAACGGCCCCGTCAGCACCGTGTTGCCCGCGTGGCGCTGGCCCTTGCCGGGCAGCAGCGGAAACACCAGCTCCGCAAAGCGATACGACTCTTCCAGATGCGGATAGCCCGAGAAGATGAAGGTGTCGATGCCCAGATCGGCATATTCCTGGATGCGGGCGGCAACCGTCTGCGGATCGCCCACCAGCGCCGTTCCAGCCCCGCCACGCACCAGCCCCACACCCGCCCACAGGTTTGGAGAAATTTCCAGATGCGAACGGCCGCCCTGCCCGTCGCTCAACTTGCCCCCATGCAAGGCGGCCATGCGCCGCTGCCCTTCTGAATCCATCTTGGCAAACGCCGCTTGCGCCGCGCTCACCGCGTCTTCGCTCAAGTGGCTGATGAGCTCGTCGGCAGCCGCCCATGCCGCTTCTTCCGTTTCGCGCACGATGACGTGCAAGCGGATACCGAAGCGCAAGGTGCGCCCATGCTTCGCCGCCCGTGCACGGATGTCCGCGATTTTCTTGGCCACGGCATCGGGCGGCTCGCCCCACGTCAGGTAAACGTCCAGCTGCTCGGCGGCCAGCGCATGCGCGGCCTCGGACGAGCCGCCGAAGTACAACGGCGGGTACGGCTTTTGCACGGGCGGATAAATCACCTTGCCACCCTTGGCCACCAGCTGTTCGCCTTGGAAGCTGTAGCCTTCGGCCTGGTGGCTGTTTTCCAGAATGCCGCGCCAGATGTGCAGATAATCGGCCGTGATGGCGTAGCGCTCGTCATGGCTGACAAAAACGCCGTCGCCTTCGAGTTCGCCCGGGTCGCCGCCCGTCACCACGTTGACCAGCAAACGCCCTTCGGACAGGCGGTCAAAGGTGGCGGCCATGCGCGCCGACACCTGCGGGGAGCTGACGCCAGGGCGTATCGCCACCAGAAACTTCAACCGGCGCGTGGCGCCGATGAGGCTGGACGCCACCACCCATGCGTCCTCGCAAGACCGGCCCGTGGGCAGCAGCACGCCGTCATAACCCAGCGTGTCGGCCGCTACCGCGACCTGACGAAAGTAGTCATAGCTCGCCGCGCGCGCGCCCCGGCTGGTGCCTAGGTAGCGCGAGTCGCCATGCGTGGGAATGAACCAGAAAACATCCATATGCAGCTCCGGATCAGACGCTGAACCCGCCCGCAAGCGCGAGGCGGCCCAGGTCATAGGCTTCGTTGACAACGATGCTGCGCGGCAACACCTGCTCGCTCAAACGGTCAACGGCGTCGTCCAGGCGCGCGCGCACGTCATCGTCGATATGTATGGCGCCGTCATCATCGACGCGCACCTGCTTGTCGGTGGCGTACACGCCTGCCAGGATGTGGCGGGCGCCCAGCGCCGACAACACCGGCTTCAGCCCGTATTCCAGCGCCAGCAAATGCGCAGGGCTTCCGCCCGTGGCGATGGGCAGCACCACCTTGCCCGCCAACGCCTTCTCATCCAATAGATCCAGCACGGCCTTCAACCCGCCGGCGAACGAGGCCTTGTAGACCGGCGTCGAAATCAACACCGCATCAGCCGCGCCAACCCGCGCCCGCAACGCGCCGGCGGCCGCGCCCGAGTAATGGCCTTCAATCAATTCTTCGGCCGGAATATCGCGCAAGCCCAGTTCACTGACACCCAGCCCCAATGCGCGCAACCGTTGCGCGGCATGACGAAGCAAAGCAGAAGACCGGGAACGCTGAGACGGGCTGCCCGTCAAGGTAAGAATGCTCATTGGGGGTTCGCCAAAGTCGCGTCAAAACGCAGGAATGAGGGAACCCTTGAATTCCTTCTCGATGTAGGCGCGCACTTCGGGAGACTGGTAGGCAGACACCAGCTTCTTCACCCAAGGCGCATCGCGGTCTTTGGTGCGCACGGCAATCAAGTTCGCATAGGGGCCGTCAGCCGCCTCACGCCCAATGGCGTCACGCGCGGGCACCAGCCCGGCTTGTTCGGCGTAGTCATTGTTGATGGACGCCGCCGTCAGGTCATCCAGCGAACGCGGCAATTGCGCAGCATCCAACGCCACCAGCTTGATCTTGCGCGGGTTGGATACGACATCCAGCGGCGTGGCGGTGTTCTTCTGTTCGGCGTCCGGCTTTAGCGTGATGAGCTTGTAGGCAGCCAGCAAGCGAAGCGCGCGGTTGCCATTGGACGGGTCATTCTGAATTCCCACAGAAGCGCCTTCAGGCAGGTCATTCAGCGATTTGATTTTGCGTGAATAAAACCCCAGCGGCGCCGTGATCGTCAGCCCAACCGGAACAATATCGAAGCCGCGCGCTTTGATCTGGTTATCAAGAAACGGCTTGTGTTGAAAGGCGTTGGCGTCGAGGTCACCGGCGTTGAGGGCCGCGTTAGGAAGCTGATAGTCGTTGAATTTGACGAGCTTGATAGTGAGGCCATCCCGGGCGGCGACTTTCTGCACCACGTCGAAGATTTTTTCCGCGGTGCCGACAGAGATGCCAACGGTGATGGTGGATTTATCGGCGGCGTTTGCAGCGGTGATAAGCGGAATCGCGAGAAGGGATGCGGCTAACAGGTGACGAAGCGAGGGCATGATTCTTGGCTCGGAACGAGGAATGATTTGACGATTCTGGCACCGGGACGAGACGGAGAAAAATACTTAGTCGGTATGAGGTTATGTTTTTGTTGAGCGTGTTTGGTGCGTGTGCGCGTTGCCGTTCAGTGATTCTTTTGCAGGGTCTTCCGCTTCGTAGGTCGGCCATCGCGGCGATTGCTCTGCTGCGCGCGCGATAGCCAGTCCAGTTCAATCGCACAGCTTGCCGCGCGTAACCATTAGCAAACCGCCCTCCACATTCGCGCAAGCGCACACCGCGCAAACGACCACCAACGCGTATGCCGATCGTGGCCGCCCGCGCGGCCGCGATTCGGCGGGCCCCGCAGCACTCGTGGTTAAGGCACACCCTAGCAGCGCATCAGGCCAAGACGGCAGCAGCCCGTCGTCGGGGTGGGCCTGACTGCGTGCAACCTCGATGCGCCCGAGGGAATCCGAAGGGAGCCGAAGGCGTACGAGGATGACAAGGGGGCAGTCCGGAGCGAAGGCTCCGGACCGCAATCGTGGGCGCACGCAGCCAGGCCCACCCCGACGACGGGCGGCCTACGAACACGAAGCGCCATCCACGAACACAACCCTCACCGCAACAACACCCCCCGGCAGTTCAATAAACCCGCACCCCCCGCTTACCCACATGCTCCAACGGCAGTTCCCCCCTCCCCGCCCCAAACAACTTCTCCCTTAACCCGCCTTCCGAGTAAGCCGTCTTATAAGCCCCCCGCTCCTGCAACTCCGGAATCACCAGATTCACAAAATCCTCATAGCACTCCGGCGTCACCGTCCGAGCCACATTGAACCCATCGATATCCGTCTCAGCCACCCAAGACTCCAGCTCATCCGCCACTTGCGACGCGCTACCTACCAGCGCCGGATACCTGCCCCCCAACGCCATATCGGCCAGCAAATCCGTCACCGTCCGATCCGTTCTCGACACCGTCAGATTCTTCACCGCCGACTCGATTGCATTGTTCTTCACATACCGGATCGGCTCGTCCGCCGCATAACGCGAAAAATCAATGCCCGTAGAGCTTGCGTAATGAGCCAGCCCCGCTTCCGGGTTCGCATACCGCACATACTCCGCATGCTTCTCGCGGGCCTCGGCTTCCGTCTTACCCACCACCGCCGTCACGCCCATGAAGAACTTGATATCACGCGGATCACGCCCCTCGCGCGCCACCGACTCGCGCACGCTTGCCACCAGCTTGCGCAAGCCCTCCTTCGTCTGGCTCGACACAAACACGCACTCCGCATGACGTGCCGCAAACGCCTGGCCCCGGCCCGAAGAACCTGCCTGATACAGCACCGGCGTGCGTTGCCGCGACGGTTCCGACAAGTGATAGCCCTGCACCTTGTAGTACTTGCCCTCGTGATCAATGCGCCGCACCGCATCGGGGTCCGCATACACCCGCGCGCGCTTGTCGGCCTTCACCGCATCGCGGTCCCAGCTCTCTTCCCACAGCTTGTAGGCCACCTCCAGAAACTCGTCCGCACGGTCATAACGTTCATCGTGCGCAATCTGTTCCGACAGGCCCATCGCACGCGCGGCGCTTTCCAGATAGCCCGTCACAATGTTCCAGCCGATGCGGCCATTGCTCAGGTGGTCCAGCGTGGAGAACCGGCGCGCCAGCAGGTATGGCGCTTCGTAAGTCAGATTCACCGTCACGCCAAAACCCAGGTGCTGCGTCACCGCGGCCATCGCCGACACCGTCAGCAGCGGGTCATTCACCGGCAGCTGAATCGACTCGCGCAACGTCAGGTCCGCCGAGTCCTGGTACACGTCGTACACGCCCACGATGTCAGCCAGGAACAGCCCGTCGAACAGACCGCGTTCCAGCAACTTCGCAAGGCTCGTCCAGTATTCCAGCGTCTTGTACTGCGTGGACGTGTCTCGCGGATGCGTCCACAAACCGTGGTTGATATGGCCGACGCAATTCATGTTGAACGCGTTGAGCAGGATTTTCTTTTTCGCCATGAGAGTTGGCTCCGTCAGAATCAGGTGGTGCCCACGCGGCCGGGCGCAATGTCGTTCAGGTAGTAATTGCCAACGGCGTGCCGCTTCCAGCGCACCGGGTCGTGCAACGTGTGCGTGCGGGCATTGCGCCAGTGGCGGTCAAGATTCAGGTGGTCCAGTGTGGATTGCGTACCTGCCAGCTCGAACAGCTTGGTGCCTGCCGCCAGCGACGCTTCTGTGGTCAACACGCGGGCCTCGGCCACGGCGATCGCGGCGGCGGCCACGTTGGCGGCGGTGCCGTCGGCCGTGGCCAAGTCCAGAATGCGGCCGGAGCGGGCGACCAGCGCGCGCGCCGCCTCCAGCCGGATGGACAGGCGGCCAAACTCGCTGATCGTCAGCGGATCATCGGCGGCGCGCTCGACGTTGGCGTCGATCCACGGACGCGAACGTTCACGCACAAAGCTCAGCGCGTCTTGCAGCGCGGCCTGGCCGATGCCCAGGTCGATGGCGGCGTGGATGATCTGCGCCAACGGCTTGATGGTGTTCGGCGGCGCTGCGGGATCAGCCAGCAGCAACACATCTTCGGCAGGCACCGCCACGTCGGTGAAATGCACCGTGCCGCTGCCCGTAACGCGCTGGCCAAAGCCTGACCAGTCGTCGATGACTTCCACCCCCGGGCTATCGCGGCGCACGATGGCCAGGCGCTGAATGCCGTCGGCGTCCACCGTTGCCGTCGGTATCCATTGCGCGTACAGCGCGCCAGTGCAATAGAACTTGCTGCCATTGATGCGCCATCCGCCTGCGCCATCGGGGTCCAGACGGGTGCGGCGTTCAGCGGCGGTGCGCGTGCCGGTTTCGGCCAGCGCGTTACCGAAGCGTTCGCCCGCCAACGCGCGTGCGTAGAAGCGGCGCTGCTGGTCGGCGCTGCCGTTCACGCGCAGCACTTCCAGCGCGTAGTAATGATTCTGCGGAATCTGCCCCAACGACCCATCGGCCGCCGAGATGAGGGCGGTGACTTCGGCCAGCGTCACGCGTGACACCCCCGCCCCGCCATGCTCGCGCGGCACGGTGATGCCCCATAGGCCCGACAACGAATACCGCTCCAGCTCCGCCAGCGGCAGACGCCGTTCGCGGTCACGTTGCGAGGCATCCCGGGCAAATTCATCCGCCAGCGCCCGCGCCACCGCCAACGCTTGCGCGTCGGACTCGATGACCGCGGCGCGGCGCGGGGTCAATGTGGATATTTTCTCGTGCGTCATTGCGTCAGATCCAGGCATGGCGGTTGGGGCGCTGGCCGTTCAACACATAGTGGCCCACCGCGTGATACTTCCACCGCACGGGGTCGTGCAGCGTGTGCGTGCGCGCGTTGCGCCAATGGCGGTCCAGGTTGAACTCGGCCAGAGACGCGCGCGCGCCGCTCAGCTCGAACAACTTCTCACTGGCCGCCAGCGCGATCTCGGTCGACAACGCCTTGGCGCGCGCCACCGAGATCGACGCGGCGGCAACGTCGTCTCCGTTCAGCGCGCGCCCACGGGCATCGTCCAAGTGCTGCGCAGCTTCCGTCAGCAAGGCCTGGGCGGCATGCAGTTCGATGTACAACTGGCCCACATCCGCAATCACATACGGGTCTTGCGTGGCGCGTTCCACGTTGGCCTCTACCCACGGGCGCGAGCGCTCGCGCAGAAACGCCACGGCGTCTTGCAACGCGCCTTCGGCGATGCCCACGTCGATGGCGGCCTGCATCAATTGCGCGAACGGCCCTTGCAGCACGGAGGCCTGCTGCGCTTGCCATGCAGGCAGGATGGCGTCGGCCTCGACCCGCACGTTATCCAGCAGCACCGTGCCGCTGGCCGTGGTGCGCTGGCCGAAGCTGGACCAATCGTCAACGACGGACAAGCCCGGCGCGCCGCGCTCCAGAATCACCGTCACCAGCCGGCCCTCGGTGTCCAACACCTTGGCGGGTATCCAGTGCGCAAACAACGCGCCCGTTGAATAAAACTTGCGTCCGCTGACGCGGTAGCCGTCACCATCGGGCGTGAGCCGCGCTTCGATATCGCGGGTGTGTTTCGTATGCCGCTCGGGGCCGGCATTGCCCAGCCGGTAGCCATCCAGCACGCCGCCGTAGTAGTGGCGCTGCTGCGCGGGCGTGCCGGTCAGGCGCAGCAGATTCAGGAAGCCAAAATGGTTTTGCGGAATCTGGCCCAACGACGGGTCCGCGGCGCTGATGATGCGAAACACATCGGCCAGCGTCACATGCGACACCTCGGCGCCGCCATACTCGCGCGGCACGGTAATGCCGCCCAATCCGCTTGCCGTATAGCGTTCGATCTCGCGCCACGGCAGCCCGCGGTTGCGGTCGCGTTCGGCCGCGCCTAACGCGAAGTCGGCGGCCAGCTCGTGCGCGACGGCAATGGCCTGAGCATCGTCATGGATGCGCGCCGGGCGTATCCGCCGAGGCTGCTGATCCGGTTCATGGTGGGGGGAAAGGCTTGAAGCCGTATTGCTGGACCCGTGCGGCATGGTGCGCCCCGGCATTGAGGAAACATGCAGCCTATCGGCGCGTCATCGCACGCGGAAGGACGGATTTCTCATGCGGTTATTTGAAATCGGTATATGCGCGCAACGCGCCCCTTGCCTACTGTTAGCAGCGCGCAAAGGCACATATCGACATGACCAAAGAATGTTTGCGAGCGGCATGAGCGCTTGCTTAGAGTCGAGACTTTTCCGCGTCCGACACCTGCCATGCCTGAACTGGACCTGCCCCGCTTGCCTCTGACGTTGGACTATGACGGCGCCTTGGAGGCCCGTTTGTTCGACGATATCCGGCCGGTTGTCGCGCCCAACATTCCTGCTGTGCGTCTGGAGCCTCCGCGTGATCTGGCGACAGCCGAAGAGCGCCACGCGGCCGCGGAATACGCCATCTGGAACACGGTGCACGACCTGTTCATCACGCAAGTCGCAGCCCACGCCATCGCGGGCTTGTTCAAGGACGACACCAATTTTCAATTCGCCCTGGCGCGCCAGCTGGGCGACGACGCGGCGCATGCCGAATTTTCGCTGGGCCGCGCGACGGTGCTGCTAGGCGCCTCGCCGCTGGCTGCGGTTGAGCAAGGCGTGCAGGAAGCCTGGGATCTGGTTGGCGGCTTCGCGCTGCGCAATTGGCAGAACTTCCTGGCCTGGCAATTCCACTACGAGCACTACATCCTGGCGCGGCTGTTCGTGAACCGGCGCACCGCGCGCGTGCTGGACGCGGGCCATCGGGAATTCGGCGAGAACCGCATCCTGCCCGATGAGGAAGCGCACCGCATCCGCATCACTCAATGGTGGCTGGAAAAACTGGCGCGCGCCCACCCCGCACAGCGCGAAGACTGGGTCGCAGGATTGATCCAGGCTGACGAGGACGTGCAGCGCCTGCTAGGCCCCTATTTGCGCGATTCCTGGCAGTTGAACCAGCGCGCCACCGGCCTGGACACCCGCAACCATGTTGCGCTGTATGACGCCTGGCGCCGCGAGCTGCTGGCCACGCTGCTGCGCCTGGACCCCGACGAACTTCCCGCCTTGACCAGCCTGGCCGCCTGACACCGCCGGCACTCTTTTCCAAAGAAGGAAACCTTCATGACGCAGCAACTGCCTCCGGGCGGCCATCTCGACCCGCAAGACGAACCGTCCAACCCGCTACGCCGCTGGCTGCTGAGCGCCGGCGCGCTGATGGGCGCGGGCGCGTTGTTTCCCAACGTGATCTTCGCGCCCGCTTATGCCGATACCCAAAGCCTGCCCAACACCGTGGACGGCGCGGCGCGCGGCGGCGTACTCAACGCCGTGGTCCACCCCGAGCCGCCGACGCTGGCCTTCTACCTGAATTCGTCCACGCCCACGGGTGCGGTCGTGAGCAAGATCTTCGACGGGCTGGTGGAGTACGGCCCGGACTTGAAGCCGCGCCCGCAGCTGGCGGAAAGCTGGAGCGTGTCGGACGACGGCAAGACCATCACGTTCAAGCTGCGCCAGGGCGTCTTGTGGCATGACGGCAAGCCGTTCACGGCGGCCGATGTGAAGTGGTCGGCGGAAGCGGTGTGGTTAAAGCATGCGCCCAGCGCGCGCCGCGTGTTCCAGTACTTGCAGAAGGTGGATACGCCCGACGACCACACCGTGGTGCTGCACCTGTCGCAACCCACGCCTGTGGCGTTGAACGCGATCGACTCGTTGGGCGCGCCGATTCTGCCGCGCCACCTGTTCGAAGGCACCGACATCCAGAACAACCCCTACAACAACAAGCCGATTGGCACCGGCCCCTTTGTGTTCAAGGAATGGAACCGGGGCAACTACATCGTGCTGGAAAAGAACGACAAGTACTGGCAACCGGAACGCCCGTACCTGGACCGCATTGTGTGGAAGATCATTCCCGATGTGTCGGGCCGCGCCACGGCGCTGGAGACGGGCGGCGTGGCTTACGGCGAACGCAACCCTGTCGCCTTCACCGATGCCACGCGCCTGTCCAAATTGCCCAAGCTGGCAGTGGATACGTCCGGCTACAACGGCTTTGCCGCCTGGTTGTGGCTGGAAGCGAATCTGCGCGACCCGATTCTGTCGCAGCTGAAAGTGCGCCAGGCCATCGCGCACGCGGTCAACAAGCAGGTGCTGGTGAAAACCGTATGGAACGGCTATGCCGAACCCTTTGTGAGCCCGGTGCCGTCGCTGGTGAAGCCCTATCACAACCCCAACGTGCAGCAGTATCCGTATGACCCGGCGCTGGCGGAAAAGCTGCTGGATGAAGCGGGCTTTCCGCGCAAAGCCGACGGCTGGCGCTTTGCGTTGACGCATGACTACATCCCCTTTGGCGATGACTACCGCCGCACGGGCGAATTCGTGCGCCAGGCGCTGCGCAAGATCGGCATCGACGTCACCTTGCGCGGGCTGGATCTGGCGACGTGGACGCGCAATGTTTTCACCGACTACAACTTCCAGCTGATCAGTTCGTGGGGCACGGTGCTGATCGATCCGCAGCTGGGCGTGGAAACACGGTACTGGAGCAAGGCGGAAGCCAAAGGCACGCCCTGGTACAACGTGTCGGGCTACAACAACCCCGACATGGACCGCGCGATTGAAGCGGCCCAGGTCGAGACCGATCCGAAAAAACGCATCGAGCAATACAACGAGGTGCAGCGCCTGGCGCAACGCGATCTGCCGCTGATCGGCCTGTTCGAATTCCGCTGGTTTGGCGTGTGGGACAAGCAGGTGCGCAACGTGACGGACGCGTCCTCGCATTCGCGCAACAACTTTGCCAACGTCTGGCTGGGCAAGGCCTGACGGCAGCGGGACCTTCACCATGCGCCTGCCCCGCCCTTTGCGTCCGTTGCGCTACCTGCTTCAGATTCTTTTTGTCGTCGGCGCCACCGCCGTCGCCAACTTCTTCCTGCTTAAGCTGGTGCCGGGGGATCTGGTGGACGTCATCGCCTCTGAAAACAGCGGCATCACGCCGGAACACGTGGCGCAGTTGCGCGCGGCCTATGGGCTGGACCAAAGCGTGTTGGCGCAGCTGGGCTATTACCTGAAGAGCCTGGCGTCACTGGACCTGGGCTATTCGTTTCGCTATGGCGAGCCGGTGGCCGATCTGATCGCCGGCCGCCTGCCCGCGACGCTGGCGCTGATTGGCGTGGGCCTGGCGCTGTCGGTCGTCCTGGGCGTGCTGTTGGGGGTGCTGGCCGCCAGACGCCCGCACGGCGCGCTGGACACGTTGCTGTCGGCCCTGGCCACGGCCGGCTATTCCGCACCCATGTTCTGGACCGCGCTGATGCTCATCGTGGGCTTTGGCGTGCACCTGAATTGGCTGCCCGTGGGCGGCATCCGCGATGTGGGCGCGGCCTACACCGGCTGGGCGAAGTGGCTGGACTACGCGCGCCATCTGGCGCTGCCGGTGACGACAGTGGCGATCTACTACGTGGCCATCTATGCCCGGCTGTCGCGCGCATCGATGATTGAAACGCTGCAAGAGGACTACATCCGCACCGCCCGCGCACGCGGCAACGGCGAAGCGCGGGTGATCTGGCGGCATGCGTTGAAGAACGCCATCCTGCCCGTCATCACCATGCTGGGCTTGCAAAGCAGCGCATTGCTGGGCGGCAGCATCGTGGTCGAAACCGTGTTCGCGTGGCCGGGGCTGGGCCAGCTGTCGTTCGAAGCCATCGCCAGCCGCGACGTCAATCTGCTGCTGGGCATCCTGCTGATGAGCGCGGCGTTGGTGGCCTTGATGAACATTGCCGTGGATGCCACTTACGGCCTGCTGGACCCTCGGGTAAGAAAGTCATGAAGCAGAATCTGCTGGCCGTGCTGCGGCTTTTGCGCGCCCCTTCCGCCGCCGTGGGCGCGGGCATCTTGTTGATCGTGCTGGGGGCCGCCGCGACGGCGTCGTGGCTGTTCCCGGGTGATCCGCTGGAAATGGTGGGCGCCCCCTTTACCTGGCCGGGCGACGACGCGGAGTTTCCGGCAGGCACCGACCTGATGGGCCGCGACATCCTGGCCGGCCTGTTTCACGGCGCGCGCGTGTCGTTGCTGGTGGGCGGCGCGTCGGCCGCCATCGCGCTGGCCATCGGGCTGCTGGTGGGCGCGTTTGCCGGCTATGCGGGGCCGCGCAGCGATGCGGTGCTGATGCGCATCACCGAACTGTTCCAGACGGTGCCGTCCTTCCTGCTGGCGATTGTGCTGGTGGCGATTCTGGGGCCGTCGTTATCCACCATCATCTTCGCGCTGGGCGTGACGTCGTGGACGGGCATCGCGCGCCTGACGCGCGGCGAATTCATCGCGCTGCGTGAACGCGAATTCGTGCGGGCGGCGCAGACCTTGGGCGCGGGCCATGCGCGCATCATCTTTATTGAAATTCTGCCCAACGCATTGCCGCCCATCATCGTGACCACCGCCGTGCTGGTGGCGCACGCCATTTTGTCGGAGGCCGGCCTGGCGTTCCTGGGCCTGGGCGACCCCAACGTGGTCAGCTGGGGCAGCATGGTGGGCGCCGGACGCGAGGCCTTGCGCACCGCCTGGTACATGACGGCGCTGCCGGGCCTGACCATCATGGCCACCGTGCTGGCGCTGAACCTGTTGAGCGATGCGGTGAACGACGCGCTCAATCCCAAACTGCGCCGCCATCGGGCCGTTGCGCCCGCCGCCGCGCGCTAGCCCGCATTGCGAGCCATCATGACCACGCTGATCGACATCCAAGGCTTGAACGTGTCCTTTCCCGGGCACGAGGCCGTACGCGGGCTGGACCTGCGCATTCACGCCGGCGAGACGCTGGCGCTTGTGGGCGAATCGGGCTGCGGCAAATCCACCACCGCGCTTGCGTTGCTGGGCTTGCTGCCGCGCCATGCGCGCGTGGCTGGCCGCATCGCGTTCAACGGCCAAGACCTGTTGACGCTGACCGAACGCCAGCGCTGCGCGTTGCGCGGCGACCGCATCGCCATGATTTTCCAGGAGCCCATGACGAGCCTGAACCCGGTGCTGACGCTGGGTGAGCAGATCGGTGAGGCGCTGCGCCTGCACCGGGGCGCGAGCGCACGCGCGGCCCGCGCCCGCGCCATTGAACTGCTGGACCTGGTGCGCGTGCCGGAACCGCAGCGCCGCGTGGACGACTATCCGCATCGGCTGTCAGGCGGGCAACGCCAGCGCGCCATGATCGCCGCCGCCATCGCCTGCCAGCCTGCCCTGCTGGTGGCCGATGAACCCACCACGGCGCTGGACGTCACGGTGCAGGCGCAGATTCTGCAATTGCTGGACGACCTGCGCGCCGAGCTCGGCATGGGGCTGCTGCTGATCACCCACGATCTGGCCGTGGTTGGCGAATGGGCGGACCGCGTCGCCGTGATGGTGGGCGGCGAGAAGGTCGAAGAAGGTCCGGCGGCCACGCTGCTGAGCCAGCCGCGCCATCCCTACACGCAAGGCTTGCTGGGCGCATCGTTGCAGCTGGACGACGCCACCCACTACCGCATGCGCCGCCTGCCGGAAATCCGCACCCGGCTGGACCCGGCGTCCGGGCGCCCGGTGTTTGGCCTGGTCACGCCGCCGCGCGTGCCTGCGGCGGCCAATGACCCCGCCCCGCCCGGCACGCCGCCCCTGCTGCAAGTCGAAGACCTGCGCGTGCAATACGCCACGCGCGAAGGCGCGGCGACGGCGGTGGACGGCGTGTCTTTTCAGCTGGCGCCCGGGGAAACCCTGGGGCTGGTCGGCGAATCCGGTTGCGGCAAATCGACCTTGTCGCGCACGCTGGTGCGGCTGCTGACGCCCGCGTCCGGCCGCATTCTGCTGCGCGGCGAAGACACCGCGCATCTGGACCGCCGCCGCCTGGCCGCGTACCGGCAGAGCGTGCAGATGATTTTCCAGGACCCGTATGCGTCGCTGAACCCCCGGCATACGGTGAACGACATTCTGGAAGCCGGGCTGCGCATCCACCGCGTGTCGGACCGGCACGAGCGGCGGCGGCGCATTGACCACATCCTGGATGCGGTGGGTTTGCCCCGGGCGGCGCTGGCGCGCTATCCCAGCGAGTTCTCGGGCGGACAACGGCAACGCATCGGCATCGCCCGGGCGCTGGTGCTGCGCCCGGCGGTGGTCATCTGCGACGAGCCGGTCTCCGCGCTGGACGTGTCCGTGCAGGCGCAGATTCTGAATCTGCTGGTGGACCTGAAAGCCGAGTTCCGCTTGTCGTACCTGTTCATTTCGCACGACCTGTCAGTGGTGCACTATCTGGCGGACCGGGTGCTGGTGATGAATGCGGGCCGGATCGTGGAAGAAGGCCCGAACGCCACGCTATGGCGGCACCCCCGCCACCCCTACACGCGCAGCCTGATCGACGCGCTCCCCCGGGGCCTGGCGACCCGCGATGAGGCGCTGCGCCGCCGCGCATGAAAGCAAGCGCTGCCTCGTCCTTATGCGGGACTGGATTGCCGATAACGGCGAGCCTATACTGATTTCGCCGTTGCTCGACCTTCGTTGCTCGACATTCCTTTTTCTAAAGGAGAAGCGACATGTATCGGCACTTGCTCATCGCCGTGGATGGCTCCCTGCTGTCCGAATCGGCTTTCAAGCGCGCGCTCGTTTTCGCCAAGGAAATGGGCGCGACCATCACCGTTATCCGCGCCATACCGGAGGACCATCTGCTGGTCTACCAGGCCGAGATGCTGGGCACGACCCAAGCGCACCATACTGACCAGGCGCGGAAAAACGCGCAGAGCTATCTGGAAGGCCTGGAGATGGAAGCCCGTCATGCGTTGGTGCCTTGCAGCACCGTTGTCATGGTCAACGATCACCCGCACGAGGCCATCGTCGAGACGGCGAAAAGCGAAGGCTGCGACCTGATCGTCATGGGCTCGCACGGGCGGCACGGCATGACCGGCTTTCTGTTGGGCAGCGAAACGCAGCGCGTGCTGAACAAGACGCGGCTGCCCGTGCTGGTGTTCCGGTAGCGCAGAGCGAGCCGCGCGTCAGGCGACAGGCGCCAGCGCGTGCTGGAAGGTGAAGCTGTCGGCGTACAGATGGTCCAGGCTGGCTCCGCGCGCGGCCAGCTGGTGTTTGGCGTCCTGGATCATCGCGGGCGCGCCGCACAGGTAGAAGGCGTGTTCGGACAGGTCGGCGTGGTCTTGCAGGACCGCGTCCTGCACGTGGCCGCGCCGGCCTTGCCAGCCTTCGCTTGCGCGCGACAGCACCGGCACGTAGTTGAACTCGTACAAGCGCCCTGCCCAGCTTGCGATTTCGTCTTGCAGATACAAATCGGCTTCGGTGCGCATGCCCCAATACAGGCTGACCGGCGGGCAGTCTTCCTTGTCCAGCAACGATTCCAGAATGGCCTTGATCGGCGCAATGCCGGTGCCAGTGGCCATCATGATGATCGGCCGCCAGTCTTCCTCGTGATAGCTGAACACGCCCAGCGGCGCTTCGATATTCAATGCCGCGCCAGCCTGCGCCTGACCCAGCCAGTGGTCGGTATATCGGCCGCCGGGAATGCGGCGCACATGGAAATCCAGCAAGCCGCTGGCAGGCGCCGACGCCATCGAAAAGCTGCGCGTCTCGCCATCCGGCAGCAGCACATTCATGTACTGGCCCGGCACGTAATCCAGCGCGTCATCAGGCAGCGCCAACGTCAGATGCATGATGTCGTCGGTGTACGCCTCAATGCGGTGCACGGTGGCCGGCAGTTGGCGCGGTTCGGGAAACTGCTGCCGGCTGCTGGCCACGCTGATGCACAGATCACTTTCCGGGCGAGCCTGGCACGCCAGCGCGTAGCCTTCGGCGGCTTCCTCGGGCGTGAGCGCCATGGGGAATTCGTCGTAACGCACCGCACCCGATTCCAGCTTGATGCGGCACGTGCCGCAACCGCCGAACGTGCATTCGTGCGGCAGCTTCACCGCCGCGCGCACGGCGGCGTCCAGCACGGATTCGTCCGGCTGCACAACGAACGCTTCGTCCGTTTCCAGGATATGCACGCGGTATGCCATCGCGGCCTCGCTCGTTGTGTCGTTATTTTTTGATGTCGGCCTGCACCAGCACTTTCATGCCGCGCGGGTCCAGCAGTTCGGCCAATGCCGCCAAGGCGGCCAGGCCGGCTTGCGTGTCCTGTTCGCCGTTGCCGCCGCTCAAGCCCACGCCGCCGATCACCTCGTCATTCACCACAATCGGAAAGCCGCCGACGAACACCGCGAACTTGCCGTCGAAACTCCATTGAATGCCGAAGGCTTCGTTGCCGGGCAGCGCGGGGCCGTTGGGCGGCGTGTTGAACAGATGAGTCGAACGCTTGTGGCCGGCGGCGGTGAACGCCTTGTTCCACGCGATCTGCGGGCCGGTGATGCGCGCGCCGTCCATGCGTTCCAGCGCGATGGGATAGCCGCCGTCATCCACGATGCAAATGGATTCCAGCACGCCGATAGCTTCAGACTTGGCGATGGCCGCGCGCACCATCAGGCGCGCTTCTTCCAGTTCCAGGCGATAGATCTGCTTCATTTCGTAGCCTCTTTGTTTGCGCGGGTTTAGCCGGCGCGGTAAATGGTTTTGATCTGCGTGTAGAACTCCAGGCCCACGCGTCCCGATTCGCGGAACGTGGAGGTGCTGGAATGCTTCAGTCCGCCAAACGGCGCGTTGATCAGGTTGCCGGTGGTGGTGCGGTTGATCTTCACCGTGCCCGCCTGAATGTCGCGGGCGAAACGGTGCGCGTAGCGCGCGTCGGTGGTGGCGATGGCGGCCGACAAGCCGTATTCGGTGTCATTGGCTTTCGTGATGGCGTCGTCATAGCCGTCAACTTCGATCAGGGCGATCACCGGGCCGAAGATTTCTTCGCGCGCGATGCGCATCTGCTGCGTCACGTCGGTGAACAGCGCGGGCGTCACGTAATAGCCGCGTTCAAAACCGGGGCCGGTGAGCACGTCGCCGCCGCACAGGTGCGTGGCTTCCTGCTTGCCGATGGCGATGTAGCTCAGCACGTTGTCCAGCTGCTTGCGCGTGGCCAACGGACCCAGGTCGAAGTTGCCGTCCAGCCCGTTGCCGATGGTCAGCGTCTTGACGCGCGCGACAAGCTTGTCGGTGAACGCCTGCCGCACCTTGGCGTCGACCAGCACGCGGCTGGTGCCGGTGCAGGCCTGCCCGCTCAACGAGAATCCGCCCTTGACCGCCAGGTCCACGGCACGATCTAGATCGGCGTCGGCCAGCACGATCAGCGGGTTCTTGCCGCCCAGCTCCATCTGCGTGCGGGTAGTCAGGCCCGCGCTGCGGTGAATCTGTTCGCCTGCGGCGGTCGAGCCGGTAAACGAAATGGCGCGCACGGCGCGCGCGCTGGTGATGGCGGGGCCAACGGCCGACGCCGGGCCGATCACCAGGTTCAGCACGCCCGCGGGCAGGCCCGCCTGCACGAAGGCCTCGGTCAGCCGGTAGCCGGACAACGGCGCATCCGACGACGGCTTGAACACCACGGTGTTGCCGGCGATGAGCGCGGGCGCGATCTTGCGGGCGGGAATCGAGATGGGGAAGTTCCACGGCGAGATCACGGTGACCACGCCCAGCGGCTCGCGCTGGCTGTAGACCACCATGTCGGGGTCGTCGTTGACAAAGGTTTCACCGGTGAAAGACTGCCCTTCCACCGCGTAGAACCGAATCGTCTGCGCCGAGCGCATCACTTCGTCCTTGGCCAGATTCAGGCTTTTGCCTTCTTCGCGGGTCAGCTCGCGGGCGAAGGCGTCGGCGTGGTCTTCCAGATATTGGGCCGCGCGAAACAGGATGGCGGCGCGCTTGGAGATGGGCAGGTCGCGCCACGCCGCGAACGCGGCATCGGCGGCGGCGACTGCGCGGCCGGCGTCTTCGGCGTCTGACACAGGGAACAGGCCCACGACGTCGGACGTGTCCGCGGGGTTGATATTGGGGGCCGTGCGGCCGGTGGCGCTGGGCACCCAGGCCCCGCCGATGTGATTCATGAAGGCCTGCTGCGAAAGATCGTCCACGGGTGCGCTTCCTTTATTGATACGGAGTGGCCGGATTGGTCGTCTGAGATAGCTTATGAACATTGTATACTTTAATCAGTTGTCGACGATCCGTGGAAACCCTGGCTGGATCGGCCAGCGGCTACCGCCCCATCGGTAAGAAAAGAGATAAGCAAAAGGGCCCCGCAGGGCCCTTTCCACGTTCCGGCCGGGGTCAACTCCAGATCAGCACCGCGCAGATCGTCGAGACGAACAGCGCCAGCAACACCGGCAGCAGTAACGCCCGCACCAGCGACAGCACGTTCACCCGCGCAAACCCCGCCACTGCTATCAACGACGACCAGGCGATCAGCGTGCCGCCGCCCGTCCACACCGCGCCCATCTGCCCCACCGCCGCCAGCGTGGCCGGGTCCACGCCGACCACCGGACCCAGCGCGCCAGACAGCGTGCCGGTCAGCGGCAGGCCGGCGAAACCCGAGCCGTCGATGCCGGTGATCATGCCTACCAGCAACACGCCAAAAGCGACCAGGAAGTGGTTCTCGGGGATCATGTGCTGGCCGGCCGAGATCACTTCGAACAGCAGGCCCGGGGCTTGCGCCTGCGGCACGCCCAGGATCTGCGCGGCGGTTTCATTGGCGCCCACGAAGAAGAAGCCCGCAATCGGCAGCACCGAGCCCATCGCCTTGAACGCGAAGACGAAGCCGTCCGTGACATGTTCGGGGCAGACGTCCAGCATCTTGCGCGGGCCTTCGGCGGCCAGCGTCACGAACATCATCACCACGAAGGCCACGCCGCCCACCAGCGCCGCCGCGTCGCCGCCACGCAGGGCGGGCAGCGACGGAAACATGCGCGGCAACACCATCACCGCGATCACCGCCAGGAACGCCAAGGGCGTCACCACGGCGAAGGTCTTCGACCAGCGCACCCGGCGGCGTTCTTCGTCGCTCAGTACGGGGCCTTGGGGCAACGCCGGGTCGGCGCCCATGGTGCCGCGCGCGAGCTCGGCCTTGTCGAACGACCCCGATTGCTCGATGCGCGCCAGGCTGCCGTCTTGCGCGCGGGCCTGCCAGGCGTCCAGCAGCGCGGCGTTGGCGGGCACGATGTGCTTGCGGATCAGCAGGTAGGCCGTCACCAGCGCCACCGCGCCGGTGATCAGCGACAGCACCAGCGCGCGGTCGGCCACCACGGCCGCGCTGACCGCCGCGCCCGCCGCCTTGGCGCTGATGCTGGGCGCCACCCCGATCACATAGTCGGACGACAGCGCCATGCCCTGGCCGGCAATGGCAATTGCCATGGCGCCGGCCAACGGCGGCAGCCCCGCGGCGATGGCGGCGGGCAGCAAAATCGCCGACACCAGCGGCACGGCGGGCGTGGGCCAGAAGAACAGCGAAATCACATAGGTACAGAGGGCGATGATCACGAACGACGAGTGGCCGCCGCGCATCACTTTCCTGAACGGCTGCACCATGCGCACGTCCGCCTGCAAGGTCTTCAAGGCGTTGAGCAGGGCGGTCATGAAGGTGATGACCAGGAAGATATTGAAAAGCTCTTTGGCGGCCACGAAGCTGGCCGAGAAGATGCCGATCAGCGCGCTGATCGGGTTACCGGTGATGGCGAGCACCACCAGAAACGTGCCAATTACCGATGGCACGACCACATTGGCCCGCAAAATCATCGTCAGGATGATGGCGGCCACGCTGATCAGGTACATCCAATGAGCAGCGTTGAGCACGACGTCCGCTTGCATGCGCGATTCCCCTTGTGACGTGGCTGTTAGGTCGCCACAATCGGTATACTATATTTCGTTATGAGCCATACCAACTGAAATATGCACCGCCTAGGGAAACCGATAATTCTGAAAAACCCATGAATAAGCGTCAAAAATCAAGGGATTACCCTAGGATTTATGACGCATTCGGGTATCGGGCGCCTACGCCTCTTTGACTATCGTATACATAAAGGAACATAGCCCTAGATGCTATCCACCCTGACGTTCCCCGATGCCTGGCACTACGCCGCCATGGCGGTAGTGGTGTTCGGCGCCGCCGTGGCGCAAGGCGTGGGCGGCATTGGCTTTGCGATGTTTGCCGCGCCCGTGGCGGCGATGTTCTTTCCGCAGTTGGCGCCCGGCCCGCTGCTGACGCTTGGCGGCTTTATCTCGTTATTGACCGCGCTGCGCGAACGCGCCTTCATCGACTGGTCCGCCGTGTCGTATGCACTGGCGGGCCGCGCCGTTGGCACGCTGATCGCCATCTACGCCATGGCGCGCTTCGCCCCGCAAACGCTGGGCGTATTGTTCGCCTGCATGATCCTGGCCGCAGTGGGATTAAGCGTGGCGGGCTTGCGCTTTACGGCCACGCCAGGCCGCGTGTCGGGCGCGGGAGTGGCCTCGGGCATCATGGGCACGATGACCTCTGTCGGCGCGCCGCCCATCGCCATCGTGCTGCAACACACCGCGCCCCCGAAGCTGCGCGCCACCTTGGGCGTGGTGCTGTTCCTGGGGTCGATTTTCTCGCTGGCCATGCTGGCGCTGGCCAATCGCTATACCGGTTACCACGCGGGGCTGGCGCTGAGTCTTGCACCCTTTCTGCTGGCCGGTTTTGCGGTCTCTAACCGGCTGCGCAACCTGTTGCCGCCGCATGCCGTGCGCAGCGTGTTGCTCGCCGCTTGCGCGCTGGGCGCGGTGGGCGTTCTGGTCAAATCCTTCTGGGGCGCCTGATTTGCGTCGCTTCCGAACCTGCATTCGGCTACACCCGGTAATACAATGGAGAATGTATCCATTAATCCAACCATGCTCGCCATGACCACTTCGCCTGTCAGCACCCAAGCCGTAGAGACGCAGTCTTCCGCACCGCTGAAGATCGGCGAGCAGCACCCGCAGTTGTTCGCCGTCATTCGCGACAAGCTGCGCGAACGCATTCTTAGCGGGGAATTCACCCCCGGTGACCGCCTGGTGGAAGGCCGCTTATCCGAAGAAATGGGCGTGTCGCGCATTCCCGTGCGCGAGGCGCTGCGCGCGCTGGCCGCTGAAGGGCTCGTCACCATCGAACCGCGGCGCGGCGCATCGGTGTCGGTGCTGTCCGATGCCATTGCCTACGACATGGTCGAAGTGCGCGCCACGCTGGAAGGCCTGAACGCGAAACTCGCGGCGCAGCGGCGCGACGCCAAAACCGTTGAACGCCTGCAAGCGTTCCTGCGCGAAGGCACCGAAGCCGCCCGCAGCGAACAGCTGGACAAGTTCCTGGCGCTGAATTCGCAGTTTCACGAAATGCTGGCGACCATTGGCGGCAACGTGGTGCTGACCGACCTGATGCGTTCGCTGCGTGACCGCACGGCGCTGCTGTTTGCCCCCAGCAACATGCATCGCGCCAAGGCGAACTGGGACGAGCACTCGCAGATTCTGAACGCCGTTATCGCCGGCAACGGCGACCTGGCCGCGCTGCTGGCCAGCCAGCATGTGCACAACGCCGCCAAGGCGTATACCGACGCGCAGCAACACGGCTCGGCGGACTAGCCGCAGCGCAAAGAGAAGCGGGGGCCGAGCGGCCCCCGTATTTTCCTGTACGTGTCATCCTCTGGCGTTTGATGACGCCGCGTCGTATCAGCTCGCCGCTTCCACCGGGTCGGACGATGCGCCCACCACCACGCCCTTGCCGTTCTGCACGACCCACGACACTTTCACGTCGCCGTTCACGAACGTCTGACACGCCATGCGGTAGCCTGCTTCGAAGTCTTCCGGCCGCAAATGCTTGCGCTCTTTCGGCTTGATGGCGTCGGTGTGCTCCAGCCCTTCTTCGATGCGGCATTTGCACGTGCCGCACAGGCCGCCCCCGCATTTGAACGGGATGCCGCCCTTCTCTTTCAGCGACACGCGCAGCAGATTGCTGTTCTCGGGCGCCGTCGCAACTTTGCCGCCATTCGAAATAAAAGTGATCTGAACCATGATGCTCAATGCTCCGCGACGGCGGCGGCGGGCCGCCGCGTCAAGGTCGATTCCATACTGCCAAAGCGCGTCAGATGCGCGAGCTCCTTGCGGGCCGCCTCCACCGACGAGAACTTCTCCAGGAACTTGGACGGCACGCGGTTCACCACATAAGGCGGCGTCTCTTCGGTGACGATCAGCCGGGTATCGCCATGCAGCCGCGCAATGCGAAAGACCGCCAGCGCGCGCCCGTAGAACACGTAGTCATAGGTTTCGATAATGTCCACGTCGTCGCCGACTTCAGTGCGGAACACGCCGGGCTTGGTCGTCAGGATCACGTATGCGGAATCCATGCGCGTCATGCCTCCACGTCCTGAAGCAATTCCACATCGCTGCTCAGCCACAGCTGGCACGCCAGCCGATAACCCTGATCAATACGATCACCCAGCTGCTTCTTTTCTTTCCAGTTCACCGGCGGCAAATGCTCCGCCCCCGCCAGCACGCGGCACGCGCACTTGGCGCACTTGCCCATGCCGCATTCGTAGCGCAGATGCGGATACGGAAACTGCTTGATGCCGGCCCGCACCACCAGGTTGGTGTTGTCCTTCACCTCGTCGGTGTAGGTCTGGCCGCCTTTATGAAATACAACGGTAGGCATGAGTCTGTCATCCAGGAACTGCGGGCCGGTTGCCCGGCATACACCGTGCAACCGGCGGGTATCAGCCAGCCAGGCAATCAGGCGGCCAGGCCCAGCTCGGGCAGCTTGATCTCGCTCTGCACGTAATCCGTGTAAAGCGCGGTCGTGTACAGCAGCCGCATCTGCGCGCCGATTTCGCAGATCTTCAGGCAGCGCTGCTGAAGCTCCACCGTATTGGCATGCTCCAGCACGATCTGATAGCCGCGTTCGCCGTGGATCTCGTCCGACACGATGTGCAGATCAAAGAACTCCACCTCTTCGTCCGTGAAGCCGTACTTCTCGCGCAGCGTCGGCGTCTGCTTGCGGTAGATCGACGGCACCTGCGATTCCAGGCCCACAACCAAACCCGCCACCGCCACGATGGGGTCCTCGCGCATGGCCACGGCGTAACACCAGCTTTGCAGGGCGCGCGTGGTGGGCGACATGTTGTCCGGGTTCGTCACCCGTTCGCGGGTGGTGCCGCAGGCTTCGGCAAAACGGATCAAGAGATCGGTATGGCGGTCGCCGCCGATTTCCTCTTCATACATATTGGCCAGCAGGAAGTCCTTGGCCTCGGTATAGGTGTCGGGCGTGCGGGCGTAGAGGTAGCCCAGGTAGTCCGCGAACGGGCCGACGTAGTGATAGTGGTTTTCCGCCCAGCGCGACAAATGCTCGCGGCTCAGCTTGCCTTCCGCCCAGGCGATGGAAAAGGGCGACGCGTTCGCGCTCTTGCCCTTGATCGCGTTTTCCAACGCGGTGCGGAATTCATCTCGGTTCATCAGTTCTGCCATGACACGCTCCAGTCCAGTGGGAGAGATTCCAGGCTGGCTCAGCCCGGCCGTGAAGAACATTGTATACCGTCTACCGTTTGATACTGCTAGGGCAATCCCGGAGACGCACGGCGTAAACAGGGCCAGATCGTTGCATATCAATGACTTGAGTCCGCACCGGCACGCAAAAACTCAGGGTTTACGAGTAGGGTAGGGATGAGTACAATGAATACATTATCAATGCAATACGGAAATACCATGACCACCCGCCATCCCCTTGGAGACGATCCGATCGGCCAGCAACTGTTGAGCCACTACGCCCGCCGCGACGCGGTGCGCCACGCCACGCCCCTGTTCCCGTCGTCCTGGGCCGAACTCTTCGCCCCGTTCCGCACCGCCCGCCTGCAACCGCTGCGCGCAGCCGCCCCCGCAGTGCGCCGCAACGACGACGAACCGATCTGCCAAGCGTGATCAATCAGAACAAGCCGGGGCGAGCGCCCCGGCCGCATCGCCCCGCCGCCTAACGGCGGGCGCGCAAGCTGGCCCGCATCCGGGCATTCAGCAAATCCGCCTTCTGCTGGCGCCGCTCTTTACCCAGCGACAGCATCAACACCACCACAAACCCCACCGTGTAAGCCAGCACGTCCCACCAGTCGGGCACGCTGCCCAACACCACGCGCAACACCGGCTGCTCAAGCTGCCACCCGTACACGCGCGCCAGATACTGGCCAAACTCCACCGCATACCCTGTCAGCAACGCCGCCACCGCCAGCGTCATCACACGCGCACGGATAAAGGTGCGATACACCAGATACGCCCACCCCACGGCAATCACATCCCCCAGAAACCCGCGCACGAATGGGTAGGGCGCGCCATACAGGGCAATCAGCGCCAGCAGCGCGGTTACGGCAAGCAGGGCGGCAAATGCGCGCCCATTGAACGTCAGGGTCATGGCAAACAGTGCATCCAAACAGAGTCCAGCCCGGCAAGCGCCGGGCCACCGCGCAGCGTACTAGAAATCAAGGGAAAACCCGGCTCCCGCCGCCACCAATTGCGTCACCAAAAGTTATCCCACCTTATCCACTGCCTATCCACCGGCTATCCACCCAAAATCCACCGTCTTACCCACACCTTTATCCACAGCCCGCGCCAACCAACCTCCCGACACGCGCAGCACCCCCCCAAGCGCCAGGCAACCCTCATATGCCAAAAAAGGCCGCCTGCGCGGCCGACTTTGGCGTCCCTGCAAACGCTTCCCACCCCAGCGAGTGCTGCTCAAAAACGCCAAGCACACCACTCGCCCCAGATCCCGCAAAGTTTCCAGCAACGCAGCCTGGGGCGTGGGGGGCAGGGGGTGCGCGGGGAGTCGATGCGCCCGAGGGAATCTGAAGGAAGCGCCGCAGGCGCTGACGAAGATGACGACGGGGCAGTCCGGAGCGAAGGCTCCGGACCGCAATCGTTGACCCGCGCGCCCCCTGCCCCCCACGCCCCAGGCGGATCAAGAACCAGCACCCGCCCCCGAAAGCGCCATCCCAGCCCCAATTCAGGCGTACCATACCCATTCGCCAATCGCAAAACCCGCTCCAAAACACCCCCCACAAAGACGCCAAAGACGCGCCCCAGAGCCCCCATGCTCCAACCCGTCTCTCCCTCCGCGGACCTTCCCGCCGCCCCTCCTGCCGCCCCGGCAGAACCCCTGACCGTCAGCACCCTCTCCCCCTTATCCTTCCCCGCGTTCCGCATCATCTGGATCGCCAACCTGTTCGCCAATCTAGGCACCTGGGCGCAATCCGTCGCTGCCGCCTGGATCATCACCACCGAACAGAGCAGCCCCCTGATGGTCGCCATGATCCAGGTCGCCGCGGCCTTTCCGCTGGTCGCGCTATCCATCCTGACCGGCGTGCTCGCCGACAACTACGACCGCCGCAAAGTCATGCTGACCGGCATGCTGCTGGAACTGTCCGGCGGCGTCTTCATCACCATCCTGGCGTTCGCCGGCCTGCTGCACCCCATCACCCTCATCGCCTCCGTCTTCTGCATCGCCATTGGCAGCGCCATCGTCACCCCCGCCTGGCAAGCCGCCGTTGGCGAACAGGTGCCGCGCGCCCATGTCGGCAGCGCCGTCCTGCTCAACAGCGTCAACTACAACGTCGCGCGCGCCGTCGGCCCCGCCATTGGCGGCCTGCTGCTGGGCGCCATGGGCGCGCCCTGGGTCTTCCTGCTGAACTGCTTCTGCTACGGCGGCTTGATCTGGGCCATCTGGCGCTGGAAGCGAGACCTGCCTGAACGCCGCCTGCCGCCCGAAGGCCTGTTCGAAGGCGTCGTCGCCGCTCTGCGCTACACCCAGCACTCCACCGTCACCCGCGTTGTCATGCTGCGCTCGTTCGCCTTCGGCCTGTCTGCCAGCGCCCTGTGGGCGCTGCTGCCCCTACTGGCGCACGACCAGGAAGACGGCAGCGCCTTGCTCTACGGCTACATGCTGGGCGCGCTGGGCCTGGGCGCGATCCTGGGCAGCGCCTTCGTGCGCCGCGTCCAAGCCGCGTGGGGCGCGGGCGGACTCGTCAGCGTCGCCGCCGGGCTGCTGGCCGCCTGCTTGCTGGCGCTGGGCCTGACCGGCAGCTTGTGGATCGCCTTTCCCGCGCTGCTGGTGTCGGGCAGTTGCTGGATCGGCGTGCTGGCCACCTACAACACCACCGTCCAGATGCTCGTGCCTGACTGGGTCAAGGCCCGCGCGCTGGCGCTTTACCAGACGGCCATCTTCGGCGGCCTGGCCGCGGGCTCATTCATGTGGGGCCACTTTGCGGGCACCATGGGCGTATCCGGCGCGCTGGTCACCGCCGGCATCATGCTGGGCATTACCGTAGCCCTGCTGTACCGCTCCCGCCTGCCCGAACACGTGGACACCCAATCGCTCGCCCGGGTCGACAGCACCGAACCGGCGCTGGCAGCCGCCGGCTTCAACACGCAGCATGGCTCCGTGCTGGTCGCCGTGGAATACCTGATCGAACGCGACAAACTGCCGGCGCTGCTTAGCGCCGCGCATCCGCTGCGGCTACTGCGCCTGCGCAACGGCGCGCAGCAATGGCAGCTGTTCCGCGACCTGGAACGCGAGGGCGTCTGGCGCGAAGTCTTCCTGGTGGAAAGCTGGATGCAATACCTGCGCATGCTCGACCGGCTGACGCTGGCCGACAAGATGGTGCTGGACGAAGTCCGCGCGCTGCACAGCGGCGACAAGCCGCCCGTGGTATCGCGCAATGTCAGTTATCTGGCCATGAACGAAGCGCAAGGCTTCTCCCTGCGCCGAGACCCCGAATCCCTATGACCCGCGAGGCCCGTCGATGCTTACCTCTCTTTGGCGCACATGGCGGGCCGCGCGGCACGGCGGACCTCAGCTGGACGTCATCCTGGCCAACGCCAACCCCGACGCCCCCTTAGCCGAACGCAACCTGTGGATGGTGGACCTGTGCCGCTGGCTCGACCGCCCGGGGCGTGCGTCCAACGCTGAAGCCACCGCTGTCGCCGCGCCGGGCGCGTCCCCCGGCGCCCCCGTCCGCCACCCCCAGCACGCGCGCCTGCGCTACGTGCTGCAAGTGCTGGAAAACAATCCCGAGCGCGCCGCGCCCGTGGCCGCCACGCTGCGCTCGCTGGTGGCCGACAACGATCCCACCTCGTTGCTCTGTGACACCGGCGTGGCTTCGCACCCCGGTTTCTGGGGCGAATTCTGGGAACGCGCGCAGGCGCGCCTGTTGCCGCCGCCGCCCAACCGCAGCGACATGTTCGGCCTGTTCTCGCTGATCTTCCGCCGCGCCGGCGACGCGCAATGGATCGAGACGCTGGACGACGACACGCTCGCCCGCATGCGCGCGCTGATTCGTATCAGCGATGGCGTGGCGCGGCCTGACCCCATCGCGCCCGAACCGCCCACCCCACGCCTCACGCAAGCGCTGACCAGCAGCATCCAGGTGCTGGTCAGCCAGGTGCGCGCAACGGGGCTAAGTCAGGACATCCGCTCGCGCCTGCCCGGCCGCGTGCAGGATACGCCCTTCTTCGCGCTGGCCGCTGCCGCCGCCGAATTGTGCGACAGCGCACCCGACACGCCCCGCGACGTGTTCGGCCGACGCCTGAACATGTTCCGCGCCTTGCTCGATGGCTGCCGCGCCGCGTCGCAAGGTGTCTACGACGAGCTGG
Source organism: Achromobacter sp. NPDC008082 (assembly GCF_042957345.1). Lineage (NCBI taxonomy): Bacteria > Pseudomonadati > Pseudomonadota > Betaproteobacteria > Burkholderiales > Alcaligenaceae > Achromobacter > Achromobacter sp. NPDC008082. The sequence goes on along the minus strand of NZ_JBIBIB010000004.1, from coordinate 409,817 downwards.
AAAAAAACGGCGTATCCGTCGAAGTCGTGTTCCAGATCGAACGCATGAAACTGCGCCTGGACCGCATCGAACTGCTGCTAAGCGTGTGGGTGGACCCCACGCAACGCCACAAGTACGTACACCTGACCGCCGAGCTGATCCGCTCAACCCAAGCGCGCAGCAGCATCCGCCATCTGGCCGCATCCTCGTTTGCGCAGCTGGCGCGACGCGTCATGGAGCGCACCGCCCAAACCGGCGAACACTACATCGCGCGCGACGCCGCCGAATACCTGACGATGCTCAAAGCGTCGCTGGGCGGCGGCTTCATCATGGTGTTCACCGTCTACCTGAAGTTCTTCATCGTCTCGCTGCACCTGGACAAGTTCATCGAAGGGCTGCTTGCGTCCCTGAACTACGCGGGCGGCTTTTTGGTGATCCACTTCGCCCACTACACGCTGGCCACCAAGCAGCCCGCCATGACCGGGCCCGCACTGGCTCACCGGCTGGACGACGCCTATACGCCGGAAGGGCGCGACGCCTTTCTGGACGACACCCTCGCCATGATCCGGTCCAACGCAGCCGCCATCCTGGGCAACCTGGCCGTGGTGTTTCCGCTGGCGTGGGCCGTGCAGTGGGTGGCCGTGAACGCGCTGGACCATCCCTTGATCAGCGCAGACAAAGCGCAGGAAACGCTGGCCTCGCTTTCCATCTGGGGCGCAACCCCGATCTACGCCGCCGCCACCGGCGTGCTGCTATGGCTGTCCAGCCTGATCGCGGGATGGGCCGACAACTGGTTCGCGCTGCATCGCGTGCACGACGTGATGGCCTATGACCGCCGCGTGCGGCATCTGTTTGGCGAACGCGGCGCGGCGCGCTGGGCGGGGTTCTGGCAACGCAACGTGTCGGGCATCGCGGGCAATGTGTCGCTGGGGCTGATGCTGGGCCTGGGGCCAGCCATCGTGAGCTTCTTCGGCCCGCACGTGGAAGTGCGCCATGTGACGCTTAGCGCCGGGCAGATCGGCACCGCCATCGGCACCTTGGGCTGGGACGTTGTGCGCACCCAAGCATTCTGGATGGCCGTGGCGGGCACCGCCATGACGGGGCTGTTGAACGTGGGCGTCAGTTTCGCACTCGCGTTCAACGTGGCGCTGCGCTCGCGCAACCTGCGCCGGGGCGATCGCGACTCGCTGTCGGCCGGCGTGCGCCAGCGCATCTGGCAGCGGCCCGCCACGCTGTTCTGGCCCGTCAAGCCCCGGCCCGCGCCCGCGCGGTCTTGACGGTGGCGCGGCTTAGAACGTGATGGTGGCGGTGACGACGTCCTTGTAGTCACCTGGCCGGGGCGTCGCTTGCACCGGCACGCGGCCATACACCGTGTACGTTTGATTGGACCCCGTGCCGGTTCCCGCCAGCGGCGCGCCGCCGCTGGCGTTGCCCCAGATCGTGGCGTAAGCCGCGTCCTGGTAGAGCTGATAGCTGACCGTGTCCGCTTGCGTCGCGTGCTTCATTTTGCGCGCCAGCACGTTGTTGGCGACGGAGCCGCCGTCCAACGCCACCGAGTACGCGTTGTTGTTGGTGCACTTCACGGTGATCTGGCTGGTGGCGGTGGCGGGCGAGCTCAGCACCCCCTTGGGCGGAAACGCCATGTTGGTGGCGTTGATGGTGCAGTTCTTCTGCACCAGCGCGGTCACGGTCAGCGGAATGGAGATGCGCGTGGGCGAGGTCAGCGGGCAATTCGTCAGGCCGCTCAACAGGCCGATCGACACATCCACCGTGGCGGTGGTCGAGTACGTTTCGGAATATCGCGTGTCGGCATTGTTCACGGTCTTGACCAGCGGCTGGTTGCCCGGCACCTTGCCGTAGAACCTGAAGGTGGTGGACGCCGTGCCGCCCAGCACCGGGCCGATCAGCGTTACCGATGTGGGGGCCGACGTCAGCGCGGCGCCCCACACCTGGCTCGTCGCCGCGTCGGTGTACAGGTTGTAGTTCATGCGGTTCACGCCCGCGCCCAAGGTGCGCGGGTTGTTCGTCGTACTGGTGTTGCCCAGGCCCAGGTTGAAGCAGATACGCGCCGCCAACGACAAGGCGGTGAAGTCGCAGGTGACCACGACTTGCCCGCCGGAATTCACCGTGTCCGCGGGCAGCAAGGGGTTGATCGTGCCGAAATCCATTGTGCTGGTCGTGCCAGCGCCCAATGTGCAGGAGCTCGCCTCTGCGGTTGCGGCAGATCCCATGCACAGCGCCGCCAGCAGCCACGGCGCGTATCGGCCCCACGCCGCCGTCATTGCCGCCCCCGCGCCAATGGTTCGCACACAAATGGCCCCAAGGTGGGCAGCGGCCGTTTCGGATCATATTCGTAGTCGAACGCCACGGTGCACGACACGCCCGCGCCTTTGACGCGCAGGTGGTTGCGCGCCACCAGGTCTTCAACAAAGGTCAGGCCTTCGTACCCCAGCACCGAATGCTTGCCGCTTTCCACGTGCGCCACTTCGGCGCCCACCGGCACGAACGCGCCATCCGGCAATGTCAGAATGACCGACGCCGCCGCGTACTTCTCGATCTGGAATTTCGCCAGCACACCGGAACCGCCTTGCGGCACAACGACCGTCTTGGTGGTGTCTAGCTTCACGTCCACCGGCAAGTCTTCAGGGTCGATGGCGATGCGGTTGGTCTGATAGGAATTCAAGTCAGGCACCAGCAGGTAGCCGCTGCGGTTGGTTCTGCCCAGCTTGCGGTTTTCATGCAGCACGGCGACATCCGGCTCGCCGTCGGTCGACACCAGCGCAAAGCTGTCGTTGATGCGGCGCGTGGGCAGCACCGTGCCGTCCATCAACACCAATGAGCCCGACGCCTGCAACGCGCCCTGCGTGCGGCCGCCGTAGTCCTGCACGATGCCGGCCACCTGGCCGTAGCGCCCCAGGTATTGCGCCTGGCCCTGGTTGTAGCCCATGCCGCCCACGCGGCCGTTCTGCACGCCCCAGCCCCAGCCGCCCTCGTAAGGCACGCTGCTCTGCGCCCCCACGCTGTAGGTCGATTCGCCGCCTTGCCGGCCGACCGACGCGTTGAGCTGTGAGCGGTCGCCCAGCATCATCGTCAACCCCAGGTACACGCCGCGCGTGTTGGACTGCGTGAAGTCGTTATAGGCGCTCAGGGTCATGACGACGCGGCTGTGCAGATTGACCATGTATGACGCCGAGCCCAGCTTGGCGGCGGGCAGTTGCGGCATGCGGTAGCCGATGTAGCTTACGGCCACGCTTTGCGACGTGGTCAGGGGCAGCGACACCGTCACCCGTTCCGTCTGGGTAGGCACCGGCGCATCTTCGCGCGAGCCCAGGTCGCCGTAGTCGCCCACCACCCGCGTCACTTGGGAATCGATACTGAATTCCGGGCGGATGTACTGATACCCCAGGCTGATCTGGCCGCCGTCGTACTGGCCCGCGCTGCCCGACAGCGAGCCGCTCAGCACGCCCGCCTGGCCCAGCTTGACCATCGCGCCCGCGCCCACGTTGTACAGGCCCGCGCTGGCTTCGCCGTGCGCTTCCAGCGTCAGGTCATCGCTGTAGCCATAGCGCCCGGACGCCGTCGCCACCGGCTGGTTGTCGTAATCGAATGAACGAATGCTGAACTGGCGCCGCACGAACCCAGCTTCAAGCGAATAGCTGGACAGGCCGCCTGCCAGCATGCGGGTATCGATATACAGCGGCACCGACGTGCTGACCGTGCGGCCCAGCGCATCGCGGGTAATCAGCGTGGCCTGGCCCGCGCCCGTGATGCCGGGGATCTGGTTCACCACGAATGGCCCGGGCGGCACATTGCCCGAATACTGCTGCACGCCGTTGATGTAAAGCGCCACCGATGATGGCACCACGGACGAAGCGCTTAACGATGACACGGGGAAGGTAACCAAGTCAGGGCGCAGCGCAAAATTCCGGCCCCACTGCAGGCCCGCCATCCGCACCGAGCGCGACCAATTCAACGACGATGAAATCGTGTCGCCCAGCCGCAGCGTGCGCAGCGTTTCCTGATCAGAGCGCGTCCAGTAAGTGTCATAGCGCACGTAGCGGTCGCCTCTGTCCCCCTCGCCGCCGAAGTAGGCGGTGCCGGTGTTGCTGAACACGCCATGGGCGTCGAAGTAGCGCTGCTCGGTAAACAGCGACAGCTTGTACATGGCGTCCGTTTGCGTATACGCGTCGTAGTTCAGCACCAGCCCGCGGCCCGCCGTGGCAAGCGGGGTTGCCGCCAGATTGCGCCCCACCTGATAGGGCGTGCGCAGGTCGTCGGGCAGCACGATGTCCACCGTCTGCGCGGCCGCGTTGTAGGAATAGCGCAGGCCGGCCACCCGGTCCAGCGCAACTTCCCGCGTGTCGGGCAGGCCCAGCTTGGACACGTCCACGCCCACCGAACGCAACGCGTCGCCGCTGGCCGACAAGCGGCCTTGCGCATCGCGAAAGCGCAGCAGTTGCGAAGTGTTCACGCCGTTGATGCTGACCTCCAGAAACACGTCCCGCTCGGCGATATTGCCGAACGACAATAGATCGGGCGATTCCGCCGCCAGCGCCGGCGCCCCCAGCAAACAGAGGGCAAGGCACCAGGCGCGTCGCCCGCAGACACGGGGAGCGCGTACTGCCATGTGCTGCCTTCCTCGTTGGTGCCGGGCGTGCCGGCGCGCGATCAATCAACGCGGGGCGTTACGGTGACGACGTCACCGTTGATCAAGGCTTTGATCCGCACCGGTCCCGATGCGTTTTGTTTTGCGGGGATGCGCCATTTGCGCTCGCGCTGCGCCAGGGCGTATCCCACCAATCCTTCAATACCCGCCACCGGCTTGCCGGCGCTGTTGAGCACCTGCAACGCCGCCACCTGCGCATACCGCGTGCCGGTGTTGGCCAGCCGCAGCACCCAGTCGCCGCCCGCGCGCGTGGCTTGCCAGGCCAGCTCGGGCTCAGGCCGAGGGGTGGCGCCCGCCACGAACACGGGCACGGAATACCGCAGGCGCAACACCACGCCATTGATGCCGGGCGTAGCCGGGTCGGGAATTTCGTCGATGACCAGCCGGTAGCCGCGTTCCAGCGGGGCAAGTTCTTTGGACGCGCGCACGAGCCGCACCAATTGCTCGCCGCCCGGCGGCACCTGAATGATGGGGGGGCTGGCCTGGACTTCTTCGGTGGGCGTCAGAACGTCGTCACCATCAGCCTGCTCCCAGCGGTAGATCCGAACCTGTCCATAGACAGGCGTCGTGCCGGGGTTGCGCAGCATGATGCCGCTTGCCGCCTGCTGCGGCGCGATATCCACCAACACCGGCGATATCTGCAACGCCGCTGCGCAGGCAAGCCCCGCCCAGCCCGCCATGCACAACGCCAATACCGCCCGCCACAGCCTCTGCATGGGCGCGCCCACTAGAAATAGACCGTGGCGGTGACCGTGGACGAATAGTTATCAGGGGCGGGCGTGGTCTGCGCTGGCACGATGCCATTGACCACCAGCGGCTGCGCCGTACCGTTGCCCACGCCACTGACGCGGTCGGCAACTTGGGCGTCGCCCCACACCACGGTCTGGCTGCCCGGCTTGTACAGCTGATAGGAAACGGTGGCGTTGTTGCCGCCGGTGGCGCTCATGAAGCGCGTGGTCGCCGTGGAGCCGGTGCCGGTGCCTGCGCTCAAGCCCACCGCGTAGGGGGTGGTGTTGCTGCACGTGACGTTCAGCGTGGTGGTGCCGGGAACGGCGGCATTCAAGACGCCGTGTGCGCCAAACGCCAGATCATTCGCGGCAATCGCGCAGTTGGCGTTAATGGTCAGGGTGACGTTGAAGGTGGCGGTGGCGGTCGACTGCGCCCAAACCATACCGGGCGCGGCGCCAGCGCCGATTAAAGACAACGTTGCTGCATACCAGGACAAGCGTTTCATAAGGAAACCCTCCACCAAATAGTTGCACCATCCGACGTACGAAAAAATAATCGTACGTCGAATAAATCAATCCGGCACCAGTTCGTTTCAATTTACCCGCGTCATTATTACTTTTTTTAACTAAATCATGGCACTGCGGTTAATCGCAAGGCGTGCTGCTGTCTATGAAAATCCGCTAAAAATGATGACGTACATTTAGTTGTATTTATGCACTGAAAGCCGTGTTTCTTCGTCACAATCTTCAAAAGAAACCGCCAAGTGTTCGTAAATATCTGATTCATTAATGCCATTAATCCATGTGACCATGTGGTCGCATTATTAATGCCTGACCGCGCTAACCAAACTCAATGCGTACCGCCACGGCCATTGGCTGACGAAGCGTTGAATCCCGATGCCGCATTAGAATCAGTGCTCTTGATTCCGGACGCCCCGCCCGGAACCGCTCGCATTTGCCCCCGCCCATGCTCTCGTTCTCCCGCAACACCGTTTATCCGGCTGGCGCCGGCCTGCCCGCATCGGAGCGCCTGGGCGCGCTGTTGGCTGTCATGCTGGCGGTTTGCATGGCCAGCCTGGACACGGCCATCGCCAACACCGCACTGCCCACCATCGCGCGCGACCTGCAAGCCAGCGACGCGGGTTCCATCTGGGTCATCAGCGGTTATCAGCTGGCGATGGTGGCGGGGCTGCTGCCTGCCGCGGCGCTGGGTGAAATCCTGGGCCATCGGCGCGTGTACATCGTGGGGCTGGTGGTGTTCACGCTGTCGTCGCTGGCTTGCGGGCTGGCGCCGTCGCTGCCCACGCTGGTGGTGGCGCGCATCTTGCAGGGCTTGGGCGCGGCCGGCGTAATGAGCGTGAACGGCGCGCTGCTGCGCTTTATCTACCCGTCGCACATGCTGGGCCGCGGGCTGGGGCTGAACGCGATGGTGGTGGGCTTGTCGTTCGCCGCCGGCCCTACGGCCGCATCGGCCATTCTGCTGCTGGGGTCGTGGCACTGGCTGTTCCTGATCAATGTGCCGATCGGCATTCTGGCTGCGGTGCTGGGCCTGCGCGGCCTGCCCGAAACCGCCCGCGCGCCGCACGGGTTTGATGGCGTCGCCGCCCTGTTGTGCGCGCTGACGCTGGGCCTGTTCGTGCTGGGTTCCAACGAACTGGCGCATGCCGCGCCGTGGCCGCGCGTGGTGCTGGAGTGGGGCGGCGCCATCGCCAGCCTGTGGCTGCTGATGCGCCGGCAAGCGGGGCATCCCGCACCGATCCTGGCCGTAGACCTGCTGCGCCGGCCCTTGTTCGCCTTGTCCGCCGCCACTGCGGTGTGCGCCTTCGCCGCGCAAGCGCTGGCGTTCGTCTCGCTGCCGTTTTTGTTCCAGACGGTGCTGGGCTACAGCCAGGTGCATACCGGCTTTCTGATTACCCCGTGGCCGGTCGTCGTGGCCATCATGGCGCCGATTGCCGGCCGCCTGTCTGATAAGTATCCCGCCGGCATCTTGGGCGGCGTGGGACTCGCGCTGTTAGCGCTGGGCATGGTGCTGCTGGCGCTGATGCCCGCCACGCCGTCGGTGTGGGACATCTCTTGGCGCATGGCGATCTGCGGCGCGGGCTTTGGTTTTTTCCAGTCGCCCAACCTGCGCGCCATCATGACCTCGGCCCCGGCGTCGCGGGCGGGTGGCGCAAGCGGCATGATCGGCACCGTGCGCTTGTTGGGTCAAGCGACGGGCGCGGCGCTGGTGGCCGCCTGCTTCCATGTGTCCACCACGCACGGTGCGATTGCCGCCTTGTGGCTGGGCGGCTTGTGCGCGGCGCTGGCCTGCATCGCCAGCTTTTCGCGGCTGCGTTTTGACGCGTCGGAACCCACGCAGGCGTCCGCGGCGCGTTGAGGCGATTCGCGCCGCGATAGCGCGCCGACACCGCCAACGCGCAACAATGTTGCGCTATCTTTCAATATATTCTGGTAACACGCCGATATATACGTAAGTAATGAAACAGCTGCTAAATTTCCCGGCGGCAAGGTCGTAGTTGTCGTTGCAGCACTCGCTGTATCTGGGAACGACACGCATGACACAGTTTTTGAAAGACATCACGATCCGCCGCATGATTCTGTGCACCTTGCTCATGATCAGCGTCCTGCTCACCGGCCTGTCGGCCATCAGCGTCAACGGATTGCACAGCGCCGGCCAGGCGCTCTCCGCCAGCAACGAACTCCTGCACGAAGTTTCAGCCCTGTCCCGGGTCAATGATCAGATCATGCGGGCGCGGCTGCGCCTGTCGCGCCAGCTGGAATACGCCAGCGACGGCCAGGCGGCGCAGGCCGCCGAAGAAGGGCGCAGCATCGACGCCGCGCTGAACGAAGCGCGCAAGCAGCAAGCGGTCTTTATCGAACTGGCCAAACAGGACGCGCCCGCCGCCATCCTGGAGCCCATGCAGGCGGGCTTTGACGCGCTGGTCAATGGCGGCATCGCCGTGCAGCGCCAGCATCTGGACGCCGGCGACATCGCACGCGCCCGGGCGCACGCGGCAAACGCCGTCGTCGCCGCGAGCCGCGCGTTTGGCAAGAGCATCGAGAACTACGAGGCCTACGCCAAGGAACGCGAAACCCAGTTGTGGGCCGATGCGGCCGACAAGCGCCAGCACGCGTACATCGGCATGGGCATCGTGCTGGGCATCTGCCTGTTGCTGCTGGTGCTGGGCGACCGCTACGTGGTGGTGTTTGTGCGGCAGCCTCTGGAATCCATCAAAGGCCATTTCCGGCGCATCGCCAGCGGCGACCTTACCGCGCCCATTCCGCTTTATGGCGGCAACTGCGTGGGCCAGATGATTCCGTATCTGCAAGAGATGCAGGCGAGCCTGGTGCGCACCGTGCACGCCGTGCGCGAAGGCGTCATCGAGATCAACACGGGGTCCAGCGAGATCGCGGCCGGCAACCAGGATTTGTCCAGCCGCACCGAACAGCAGGCGGCCTCGCTTGAGGAAACCGCGGCCAGCATGGAGCAGCTGCTGTCCACCGTGACCAGCAACGCCGAAAACGCGCGCCAGGCCAACCAGATGGCGGCCACCGCCAGCGAAGTGGTTCAGCGCGGCGGCCAGGCGGTAAAGCAAGCCGTCAGCACCATGCGCGAAATTGCGCAGGACTCGGGCCGCATCGAAGACATCGTCAGCGTGATCGACGGCATCGCTTTCCAGACGAATATCCTGGCCTTGAACGCCGCCGTGGAAGCGGCGCGTGCGGGCGAGGAGGGCAAGGGCTTTGCGGTGGTGGCGGCCGAAGTGCGGTCGCTGGCCCAACGCAGCGCGGGCGCCGCGAAAGAAATCAAGCAACTGCTCAACACGTCCGGCGCCACGGTGCAGGCGGGCTCGATGCAGGTGGAAGCGGCAGGACGCACGATGGAAGAGATTCTGTCGACCATCGAACGCCTGACCTTGCTGGTCAACGACATCGCATCCGCGTCGCAAGAACAGGTGACAGGTATCGACCAGGTGAACACCGCGGTGAACCAGATGGATCAGGTCACGCAGCAAAACGCGGCGCTGGTCGAAGAAGCGGCCGCCGCCGCGTCGTCGCTTGAAACGCAGGCGCAGCGCTTGCAGAGCGCGGTCAGCGCGTTCCGTTTGCCGCCGTTGATCCAGGACCACCGCGCTATCGCCATCGCGGCATGAGGGTGGGGGCCGGCTAGGCGCCCCCCAACTCTTCCTTCACGTAGCAGGGGTACTGCGACTGCTGTGCGCGTGAACGAGCCGGGTCCACGTCGACCACCACGATGGACTCCGTGTCGGTGGACTGCGCCAACGGTTCGCCGTTGGGTTGAAAGGCGAACGCGCGGCCGCCGAACACCTGGCCGTCGGCGGTGCGTCCAGCCCGGTTGGAACTGATCACGTAGCAACCGGACGTGAGCGCCGCCATCGCGCCCGCGGTCAGCCAGCGCCCGATGGATGCGCCGCTTGCGCGCGGCGCGACGATCAGCTCTGCCCCGTCGCGTCCGTAACGGCGCGACCGTTCGTTGAACATCAGCTCGGTGCACAGCTGCACGCCCAGACGAATGCCGCCCACATCGACGACTTCAAACCCCTCCATCGCCGGACGAAACCACGTCGCTTCAAAGAACCCCGGCTCTTCCGGGAAGTACTGCTTGTGGTGCAAGCGCGTGTAGCGCCCGCCCTCCAAGGCGAAGGCTTCATTGGCCAGCCGGTCGCCTGCGGGGATGGGGCGGGACGAGACGATGGCAGGCACCGGCAATGCGGCCAGCGCCGTCAGGCCCACTTCGTGAATGCGCACGGACTCCGCTGCACGCGCCGGATCGTAAACGGGCGAGGCCGCCAGCCACTGGCCAAACGGCATCTCGTTCGTGACGAGCAGATCGGGTTCCAATTCGGCAATGCGCTCGGCCATGCCTGCCCACGTGGGGCTATCGGGAGCCAGATCCACCGGCCCTTCCATCATGCAGATCCGCATACGTTCTCCTGGATGCGCGGCGCGCCCGGCATCGGGCGCGGTCAGGCCACATCGTAGAACGCCGCGTGCAGGGATGGGGCGGTGGCGGCGCACGTGGTCCGTATCGGGCACGTAGTGGTCCGTTTTCCGCCACGGCAGCACTGGGGCTTAGGGCGTTCACGTATGACGTCCAGGGATGGCATCCACGCATGACGTCCAGAGATGCCGTCCCCTGGACGTCCCCTCCCATGCGATGCCGCAGTTTTCCCGCTGACCCTCAGGCCAACGCCGTCATGTCGAGCAACGCGCCGTGGCGGATCACGCGCTTGGGCAGGTCGCCGCCAATCCAGTACGCCAACTCCGACGGATGCGCGATGTCCCACGCGACAAAGTCCGCCAGCTTGTCGGCCTGCAACGTGCCGTGCGTCGCCTGCAAACCCAACGCGCGCGCCGCATGCACGGTAGCGCCCGCCAGCGCTTCTTCCGGCGTCATCTTGAACAAGGTACACGCCATGCTCATCATCAGCCGCAGCGACAACACGGGCGACGTCCCCGGGTTCAGGTCGGTGGAAATCGCAATGGGCACGCCGTGGCGGCGCAGCAGTTCCAGCGGCGGCAGCTGCGTTTCACGCAAGGCGTAGAACGCGCCGGGCAACAACACCGCCACGGTGCCAGCCTGGGCCATGACCAGCACATCGCTTTCGGTCAGATATTCAAGATGGTCCGCCGACAAGGCGCCATACCGTGCCGCCAAACTTGCGCCATGCAGCGACGACAATTGTTCGGCATGCAGCTTCACGGGCAAATCCAAATGCTTCGCGGCCTGGAACACGCGTTCGACCTGTTCAGGCGAAAACGCCAGGTGCTCACAGAACGCATCCACCGCATCGACCAGCCCTTCGGCGGCCAGCACCGGCAACATGCGGCGCGCCACTTCATCGATGTAATCGTCGGGCCGCCCGCGAAATTCAGGCGGCAGCGCATGCGCGGCCAGGCAGGTCGCCTGCACCGTCAGCGGCAGCGTCTGGCCCAGGCGGCGAGCCACGCGCAGCATCTTGCGCTCGTTGGGCAAATCCAGCCCGTAGCCCGACTTGACCTCAAGCGTGGTGACACCGTCGCCAAGCAGATGCAGCGCACGCTTGCGCGCGCTGACATAGAGCTCGTCTTCCGACGCTTCGCGGGTGGCGCGCACGGTGCTGGCAATGCCGCCGCCTTGCGCGGCGATCGTTGCGTAGTCCACGCCTTGCAGGCGTTGTTCGAACTCGGTGCTGCGGTTGCCGCCAAACACCAGATGGGTATGACAGTCAATCAGGCCGGGCGTGACCCACGCCCCGCCCAGATCGTGCACATGCGCCGCATCCACGCCTGGCAACTCGGCCTCTGGCCCGATCCATTCGATACGATCGGCCCGCGTCACAATGGCCGCGCGCTCAATCACCGCATAGGCGCCACCCGCCATCGTGGCGGCGTGGCAGTGTCGCCAGATCTGTCTCATGCACCTCTCCTGAAAGCCACTACATCAGTCCGAACCTTGCGCCAGCGGCACAGCGATGCCGCCGTCACCCGGACGATTGGGATATACCCAGAAACGGTACGCCACGCAAAGCAGCGCAATCCACACCACGCCCACCACCAGCGCCGCCTGCGTGCGCGGGAAGTAACCCAGCACGGCAATCACGAATACCATGAACGCAATGGCCAGCAGCGGGCCCACCGGCCAGAACGGCACCGGGAATTTCAATTCCGCGACCTCTGCCGCGCTCATCTTGCGCCGCATCGCCACTTGCGACAACAGGATCATCAGCCAGACCCACACCGTGGCAAAGGTCGCGATAGAGGCGATCAGCAGGAACACGCCCTCGGGGATCAGGTAGTTCAGCAGCACGCCCAGCAGCAGCGCAACCGACATCACCACCACGGTCATCCACGGCACGCCGTTCTGGGACACGGCAGCGAACCCGCGCGGCGCCTGGCCCTGCTGCGCCATGCCGTACAGCATGCGGCCTGCGCCAAAGATGTCGCTGTTGATGGCCGACACCGCCGCCGAGATCACCACAATATTGAGAATGGTGGCCGCCGACCCGATGCCCAGGCTATCGAAGATCTGCACGAACGGGCTGCCCTTGCTGCCGATCTGGGTCCACGGAAAGATCGACATCAGCACGAACAGCGTCAGCACATAGAACAGCAGAATGCGCATCGGCACCGCGTTGATGGCGCGCGGAATGGTGCGGCCCGGGTCCTTGGCTTCGCCCGCCGTGATGCCGATGATTTCGATGCCGCCGAACGCAAACACCACCACCGCCAGCGACGCAATCAGCCCGCCCACGCCATTAGGCATGAAGCCGCCGTGTTCCCACAGGTTATGCACACCGGTTGCCGCGGTATCGGCGCTCAGGCCGAAACCAAACAGCATGATGCCCAGGCCGCCCGCGATCATCGCAATAATGGCGCCCACCTTCAGCAGCGACAGCCAGAATTCCAGTTCGCCAAACACCTTCACCGACAGCAGGTTGATGGCGCCAATGAAGAACACGATCGACAGCACCCAGATCCAGCGCGGCACATCGGGGTACCAGAAGCCCATGTAAAGCCCGAACGCGGTGATATCGGCCAGGCAGACGATGATCATCTCAAACGCATAGGTCCAGCCCGTGAGAAAGCCCGCAATCGGGCCGAGATAGCTGGTGGCGTAATGCCCGAACGAACCCGACACCGGATTGCGCACCGCCATTTCTCCCAACGCGCGCATCACCATGTACACGGCGGCGCCCGCCACGATGTAGGCCAGCAGCACCGACGGGCCAGCCTCTTGAATGGCCTTGGCCGATCCGTAGAACAGCCCCGTGCCAATGGCCGAACCCAATGCCATGAACCGGATATGTCTGGCGTTGAGTCCCCGTTTGAGATCCTGCGGTTGTGCTTGCATGTCTGTCTCCGTACTTGTTTTATAGGCGTACAGCATCAAACGCCGCGCGAGCGCCTTCTATGGGCGCGTGCGCACGGCGCAGCAATGGCGGCCGTCAAACGACGGCCGCAACATCGAAATCAAAGGCTGGGCAGCAGGCCGGCGGGCATCAGGCCATTCATGACATGCGCGCTGAGCAGGCCGCTGGCCGCGGCGATGTCAGGCGCGAAGAAGCGGTCTTCTTCGTAATGCGGCACCTGCTCGCGCAGCGCGCGGCGCGCTTGCTCAAGCTTGGGCGACGTCTTCAAGCCTTCGCGGAAGTCCAGGCCCTGGCAGGCGCCCAGCCATTCGATGGCCAGGATGTCGCGCACGTTCTCGGCCATGGCCCACAGGCGCTTGCCTGCGTTGGGCGCCATGGAAACGTGGTCTTCCTGGTTGGCGGAGGTGGGCATGCTGTCGATGCTGGCGGGGTGCGCCAGCGCCTTGTTGTCGCTGGCCAGCGCGGCGGCCGTGACCTGGGCGATCATGAAGCCCGAGTTGACGCCGCCCTTGGCCACCAGGAACGGCGGCAGCTGCGACATATGCTTGTCCATCATCAGCGCGATGCGCCGTTCAGACAGTGCGCCGATTTCCGCCAACGCCAGCGCCAGGTTGTCGGCCACCAGCGCCACCGGCTCCGCATGGAAGTTGCCGCCAGAAATCACGTCGCCCTGGGCGGTGAACACCAGCGGGTTGTCGGACACGGCGTTCGCTTCAATTTGCAGCACCTGCGCCGCATGGCGGATCTGCGTCAGGCAGGCGCCCATCACTTGCGGCTGGCAGCGCAGGGAGTAGGGGTCTTGCACCTTTTCGCAGTCGGCATGCGAATGGCCGACTTCACTGTCCTCGCCCAACAGTTCGCGGTACACGGCCGCCACGGCGATCTGGCCGGGCTGGCCGCGTGCGGCATGGATGCGGGCGTCAAACGGCACGCGCGAGCCCAGCATGGCTTCCACGCTCAGGCTGCCGCAAACCAGAGCCGCCGCCATCATGTCTTCGGCTTCGAACAGGCCGCGCAACGCGTAGGCCGTGGATACCTGCGTGCCGTTCAGCAACGCCAGCCCTTCCTTGGCGGCAAGGGTCAACGGCACAAGTCCCGCGCGCGCCAGCGCCTCTTGCGCAGGCAGCCATTCGCCTTGGAAGCGCGCGCGGCTTTCGCCGAGCAGCACCAGCGACATGTGCGCAAGCGGGGCCAAGTCACCCGATGCGCCAACCGAGCCTTTCAGCGGGATGTGCGGGTAGACGCCCGCGTTCACCAGCGCAATCAGGCTGTCGATGACGTGGCGGCGAATACCGGAATAACCGCGCGCCAGGCTGTTGATCTTCAACACCATGATCAGGCGGACCATCGCGTCATCCAGCGCCTCGCCCACGCCCGCCGCGTGCGAGCGCACCAGCGACGTCTGCAAGGCTTGCAGGTCTTCGCGCGCGATCTTGGTAGAGGCCAGCAAGCCAAACCCGGTGTTGATGCCGTACACGGTACGGCCTTCCGCGATGATGCGTTCCACCGTCGCCACGCTGGCGTCGATGGGGTCCGCCGCACTGGCGTCCAGCGTCAGGCGCACGGGCTCGTGATACACGCGGCGCAGCTCCGACAAGGTCAGGTGGCCGGGCTTGATATGCAAATCCATTCTTGATCTCCTACGCCGGTCAGCCGGCTTCATGCAATGTCGTGATTACGCGGGTTCTTGCGTGCGCCGCCGCGCCGATGCGTCAGGCGTATCGGCCTTGTGCTGCGGCCCGCGCCGCGCGAATAGGTAATACAGGATGCTGGGCACGATCAGCCCGATGATCCACGAGATATCCACACCGCCCAGCCGCTCAACCATCGGGCCGGTGTAAAGCTTGGTCGAGATAAAGGGCATCTGCACCAGCACGCCAAACGCGTAGACCAGAATGCCGGGCAGGTTCCAACGCCCGTAACGCCCATTCGGGTCGGACAGCGCCGGCACGTCGTAGCGCTCGCGGTTGACGAAGTAGTAGTCCACCAGATTCACCGCGCTCCACGGCACGAAAAACGCCAGCAGGAACAGAATGAAGGACTTGAACGCGTTCAGGAAAGAATGCTGGCCGATCAGCGCCACCGCCGTTGCCGCGCCCACGATCAGCACCACCGCCACCGCACGCTGGCGCCGCGTGACCTCGACGTGGCCGCGAAAGCCGCTGACGATGGTCGCAATGCACATGAAGCTGCCGTACGAGTTCAGCGTGGAAATCGTGACCTTGCCAAACGCGATGCTGAAGTACAGCAGCGCCGCCATCGTGCCGGTTCCGCCCAGCCCGACGATGTACGCCACTTCGCGCCCCGCGAACTGGCCCGCCGCCATGGCGGCGGCCAGCACACCCAGCACCATCGCAATCTGCGCGCCCAAGACCGACCCCAGCCCCACCGCCAGAAACGTCTTTACCGGAGACGTGCGGCTGGGCAGGTAACGCGAATAGTCCGCGACATAAGGGCCATACGCGATCTGCCACGACGCCGCGAGCGACACCGCCAGCAGGAACTTGTCCCAACTGAAATGCCGGATCTGCAGCAGCTGGCCCACGTCGCCCACCGCGATGACGCGGCTGAACAGATACACGAAAGCGATCAGCCCGAACACGGTGGCGATGCGGCCAATGATGTGGATCACGCGGTAGCCGAACAGCGTGGCCGCGATGATCACGGTGGCGAAGATCAGGATGCCGGTGGTGTCGCTGACGCCGAACAACTGGCCCAGCGCCTGCCCCGACAACACCGTACCCGTGGCGGTGAAGCCCAGGTACATCAGACAGACCAGCACGATCGGTATCGCCGCCCCGTACACGCCGAATTGCACGCGGCTGGAGATCATCTGCGGCAGGCCCAGCTTCGGGCCTTGCGCCGCATGCAGCGCCATCACGCCGCCGCCCAGCACCTGCCCGATGAACAGGCCGATCAGCGACCAGAAGACGTCGCCGCCCAACACCACGGCAAGCGCCCCGGTGACGATCGCGGTGATTTGCAGGTTGGCGCCCATCCACAGCGTGAACTGGCTGTAGAGCTTGCCGTGCCGCTCGGACTCCGGGATGTAGTCAATGGAGCGCCGCTCGATCAGCGGCGCGGCGCCGGGCTCACCGTGCTGCGCCATCGCGTTGCCCCGAGGTCACCATGGGCAGGTTCAAGCCCTGTTCCTTCGCGCATTCAATCGCGATGTCGTAGCCGGCATCCGCGTGGCGCATCACGCCCGTGGCCGGGTCATTGGTGAGTACGCGGGCGATGCGTTCGGCGGCGGCGTCGGTGCCGTCGCACACGATGACCATGCCCGAATGCTGCGAGAAGCCCATGCCCACGCCGCCGCCATGATGCAGCGACACCCACGTCGCGCCGCTGGCGGTGTTCAGCAAGGCGTTCAGCAGCGGCCAGTCAGACACGGCGTCCGAGCCGTCGCGCATGGCTTCGGTTTCGCGGTTGGGGCTGGCGACCGAACCGGAGTCCAGGTGGTCGCGGCCGATGACGATGGGCGCCGACAATTCGCCCGACCGCACCATTTCGTTAAACGCCAGACCCAGCTTGGCGCGTGCGCCCAGGCCCACCCAGCAGATGCGCGCCGGCAAGCCCTGGAAGCTGATGCGTTCGCGCGCCATGCTCAGCCAGTGGTGCAGATGCGCGTCGTCGGGTATCAGTTCCTTGACCTTGGCGTCCGTCTTGTAGATGTCTTGCGGGTCACCTGACAGCGCGGCCCAGCGGAACGGGCCCACGCCACGGCAGAACAGCGGCCGGATGTAGGCGGGCACAAAGCCGGGAAAGTCGAACGCATCGGCCACGCCTTCTTCCTTGGCCATCTGCCGGATGTTGTTGCCGTAGTCGAACGTGGGAATGCCCTGGTGTTTGAACGCCAGCATGGCTTGCACGTGCACCGCCATGGATTGCTTGGCGGCTTTGATGACGGCGGCGGGTTCGCGCTTGGCGCGTTCGCGGTAATCGTCCCACGTCCAGCCGGCAGGCAGATAGCCGTTCAAGGGATCGTGCGCGCTGGTCTGGTCGGTGACCAAGTCAGGTTTGACGCCACGGCGCACCAGCTCGGGCAACACCTCAGCGGCGTTGCCGCACAGTGCGATGGACACCGCGCGGCCTTCCTGGGTGTAGCGGGCGATGCGCGCCAGCGCGTCATCCAGATCGGTGGCTTGTTCATCGACATAGCGTGTGCGCAGACGGAAGTCGATGCGGCTTTGCTGGCATTCGATGTTCAGCGAGCACGCGCCGGCAAGGGTCGCCGCCAGCGGCTGCGCGCCGCCCATGCCGCCCAGGCCCGCCGTCAGCACCCAGCGGCCCGTCAGGCTGCCGCCATAGTGCTGGCGGCCGGCTTCGACAAAGGTTTCGTACGTGCCTTGGACGATGCCCTGGCTGCCGATGTAGATCCAGCTGCCGGCCGTCATCTGGCCGTACATCGCCAGACCCTTGGCGTCGAGCTCGTTGAAGTGTTCCCACGTAGCCCAATGCGGCACCAGATTCGAATTGGCGATCAGCACGCGCGGCGCGTTGGCATGCGTCTTGAACACGCCGACGGGCTTGCCAGATTGCACCAGCAGCGTCTCGTCGTCGTTCAGGTCTTTAAGCGATTCAACGATCTTGTCGTAGCAGTCCCAATCGCGCGCGGCGCGGCCAATGCCGCCATACACCACCAGTTCCTTGGGGTTCTCGGCCACGTCGGGGTCGAGGTTGTTCATCAGCATGCGCAAGGGCGCTTCGGTAAGCCAGCTCTTGGCGGTCAGTTGATTGCCGCGCGGGGCGCGGATGACGACGTCGCGGTATCGGGTCGGTTGGTCCAAGAGGCTCTCCTTGATCGGTTCGGCCGCGCGAACGACGCGGCGCGGCGGTTGCCCGAATCATAGGATGCCTATGCTTGTATATACAAGATGAGAAGACCATTATTTGGCTCAGGGATTTCCCCAATGAAAATGCCGGACCTTGATCGGGTCCGGCACGTTCGATAACCAATCGGATCACCCCAGCACGGGGTCAGGCGTTCAGCAAGCGCGGGGCTGCAATTCAATGACGCAGGCATCCACCGCGCCCGCGGCCTCCAGCTGGTAGTGCGCCAGCCCGCTCTGGCCTTCCCGATGCAGGCAGTCATAGCGCGACGGCAACGCGTGCGCCGCGCCGTTGATGCGCACCGTCAGCTCCTGACCCGCGTTCAGCACCAGCACGCTGTGCGCGTCGCTATGAAAGGTGCAGGCGGCCGACACCCATTGCAGCCGCGCGTGATAGCGCGCCGGCGCATAGAACAGATTGAAATCGCGGATCGCGCCGTCAAGCAGCCGGCAATCCACCTTGGCGTCGCCCGAGAACGCGTAGGCCTCGCGTGGCACAAGTGGCGCAGGTGGGGCAAGGGGCGCTTGTTCGTGGCCATCCACCGTCAGCTGGATGCCCTGGCCTTCCAGCACCGAGATGATGCGTTGATACCCCGTGAACGCCGAGAAACCGCCGTCCTGCGCCACATCGGCAATGGACAGCCGCCAGTCGAACGCCGCCGTGCTGCCGCCCGGGTTGCACGCCACCTCTTGCGTCGTGCCGCCGCCATTGCGCCAGGGCATGCGCGGATACTCGGCCGCGCGGTACAGATGAATAGCAGGGGAATTCATGTCGTGAACTTGCCTTCCAGGCGGTGGCGTGAGCCGGGGTGGATCAGGCGCGCCAGGGTGACGGCGCGGTCGCCCGACCACGTGCGGCGGCTGATCAGCAGGCAGGGTTCATCGCGTTCAATCTGTAGCAACTGGCATTCGCGCGGCTTGGCCAGAATGGCTTCGACCACGTGTTCGCCTTCGCTCAACGGCGCAACCCGCGTCAGGTATTCGTACGGGGTGCTCTGCGTGAAATCCTGCTTCAGATAATCCGGCGCAAGCCGCACATTGACGTAACGGTCTTCCAGCTGAATCGGCACGTCGTCTTCATAATGGACGATGACGGAATGGAACACCGGCTGGCCCGCACGGATCTCCAGCGCCTGCGCCTGCTCCGCACCGGCGGCTTCTTCGGCCAAACGCACCACGCGGCTGTGATGCCGGTGATTGCGCGCCGCAATCTCGTCGGCAATGTTGTTGACGGCAAACAACGCCGACCGCGCCTTGGGCTGCGCGACGAACGTGCCCACCCCCTGCATGCGCACCAGCAGACCCTCGGACGTCAGCTCGCGCAGCGCGCGGTTGATCGTCATACGGCTGAAACCCAATTCATCCACCAGTTCGCTTTCGGACGGCACGCGGTAGTGCGCGGGCCAGGCGCCGCTGCGTATCTGCTGCGCAATCATCTGCTTGACCTGGGCGTAAAGCGGGGCGGGCAGGGCGTTGGTCTGGGCGGGCAATCGAGGGGGGGAAGAAGCCACGGGGGGAGTCCTGGTGTGCAACGGAAAAAATCGGGTCTAGTATAGACAGGTACACATGTCTTGCGAACGGGAACCGAATTTCCGTATACTCCCCCCCTGTATCTTTTTCGGAGCCTGCCGTGCCGCATTCGCCGGAAGAAAAAAAGCGTGTCGTCACCCGCCTGCGCCGTATTCAGGGGCAGGCGTTAGCATTGGAACGCGCGGTCAATGAAGGCACGGAGTGCGGCGCGCTGTTGCAGCAACTGGCCGCCTTGCGCGGCGCCGCCACCGGCCTGATGGCCGAAGTGCTGGAAAGCCATCTCCGGGAAACCTTCCTGCAATCCGCCCAGGGCGGGCCGCCAGACGCGAAGATCGACCCCGCCGCCGAGGTCGATCAACTGATGCGCATCGTCCGTTCCTATTTGAAGTAAGCCCACCCGACATTCGTGGAGTAACCGCTATGAAATCACGCGCAGCAGTCGCATTCGGACCCGGCAAGCCGCTGGAAATTGTTGAAATCGACGTCGCACCGCCGCAACGCGGCGAGGTGCTGGTGCAGATCACCCACACCGGCGTCTGCCACACCGACGCCTTCACCCTCAGCGGCGACGACCCTGAAGGCCTGTTCCCCGCCGTGCTGGGCCACGAAGGCGCGGGCATCGTCGTGGAAGTGGGCGAAGGCGTCACGTCGCTGAAACCCGGCGACCACGTCATTCCGCTCTACACGGCCGAATGCCGCGAGTGCAAGTTCTGCCTGTCCGGCAAGACCAACCTGTGCCAGAAGGTGCGCGCCACCCAGGGCAAGGGCTTGATGCCCGATGGCACCACGCGCTTTAGCTACGAAGGCAAGCCAATCTACCACTATATGGGCTGCTCGACGTTCAGCGAATACTCGGTCGTCAACGAGATCTCGCTGGCGAAGATCAACCCCGCCGCCCCGCATGAAAAAGTCTGCCTGCTGGGCTGCGGCGTCACCACCGGCATTGGCGCCGTGCACAACACCGCGAAGGTCAAGGAAGGCGACACCGTCGCCGTGTTCGGCCTGGGCGGCATTGGCCTGGCCGTGATCCAGGGCGCGGTGCAAGCCAAGGCCGGCCGCATCATCGCGGTGGATACCAACCCGAACAAGTTCGTGCTGGCCAGCGCCATGGGCGCCACCGATTGCATCAACCCCAAGGACTACGACAAGCCCATCCAGGACGTCATCGTCGAACTGACCGACGGCGGCGTGGACTTCTCGTTCGAGTGCATCGGCAACGTGCACGTGATGCGCGCGGCGCTGGAATGCTGCCACAAGGGCTGGGGCGAAAGCATCATCATCGGCGTGGCCGGCGCGGGCCAGGAAATCAGCACGCGTCCGTTCCAGCTGGTGACGGGCCGCGTGTGGCGCGGTTCCGCCTTCGGTGGCGTGAAGGGCCGCACGCAGCTGCCGGGCATGGTCGAAGACGCCATGAGCGGCAAGATCGACCTGGACCCGTTCGTGACGCACACCTTGCCGCTGGAACGCATCAACGAAGCCTTCGACCTGATGCATGAAGGCAAGTCGATCCGCACCGTGATTCACTTCTAAGCGTCGCGTTCGCGGCAGCTTGCAGCAGGCCCGGCGCACCATGCGCCGGGCCTGTTTTTTATGACGCGCACAAGACAGCGCCGCGCACGTTCATGACACCGCTGTCATTCATCTTCACGTCATCTTCGGCCGCAACCATTCGCCCTTCATTAACGAGGGATCACACGAATGATTACGTGGAAGAGGAATGCGGGCGCGGCCATGCTGAGCGCCCTGCTGCTGGCGGGCTGCGGCGGCAATGACGATGATGACGACACGTCCGCCAGCCCGGCGCCAGAACAGCCCGCGCCCGAGCAACCCGCCGCCAGCCGGCCGATGGAACTGACGATCCTGCACATCAACGATCATCACTCCAATCTGGACAGCAAGAAAAAAGACCTGAAGCTGAAGAACGCGGCGGGCGCCGCGGTCACCGCCAATGTGGATGTGGGCGGCTTCCCGCGCGTCACGGGCGCCATCAACGCGCTGTCGGCGCAGTCGGCCAACGTGCTGAAGCTGCACGCGGGCGACGCCAACACTGGCACGCTGTACTTCAACCGCGCGGGCGAAGCCGGCGAGGCGGATGCCGCCATGATGAACACGGTGTGCTTTGACGCGATGACGCTCGGCAACCACGAGTTCGATAAGGGCGACAGCGGCTTAAAGCGCTTTATCGACCTGCTGCACGCCGGCACGTGCCAGACGCCGGTGCTCAGCGCCAACGTCACGTTCGCCGACGCCTCCGCGCTGAATCCGTCGCGCGCGCCCGGCATGGTCAAGCCGTCGATCGTGTTGCAGCGTGACGGCCAGGCGATCGGCCTGGTCGGGCTGACCATCGCCAACAAGACGCAGCAATCGTCCAGCCCCGACGCGGGCACCTTGTTCTCGGATGAAGCCGCCGCCGCGCAAACGCAGATCGACGCGTTGCGCGCGCAAGGCGTGAACAAGATCGTGGTGATGAGCCATATCGGCTACGACTACGACAAGCAGATCATCCCCAAGCTGAGCGGCGTGGACGTCGTGGTGGGCGGGGATTCGCACACGCTGCTGGGCCCGGATTCGATGGTGGCCTACGGCGTAGGCACACCGTCGGGCGCTTACCCGACCGTGCTGCAAAACAAAGACGGCAAGCGCGTCTGCCTGGTGCAGGCCTGGGAATATTCGCAAGTGGTGGGCGAACTGAAAGTCAGCTTCGACGCCAACGGCGACGTCACCGAATGCGCCGGCACGCCGCACGTGCTGATGGGCGACACGCTGACGGTGGGTGGGGCCGCCCCGGCCGCCGCCGACAACACCGCGATGCTTGCCGATGTGGCGGCCAGCGGCTTCCTGCGCATCCAGCAGCCGGACGCTCAGGCCGCGGCCGTGTTGCAACCGTTCAAGGCAAAGGTGGATACCTTCAGCGCGAGCCTCGTGGCCTCGGTTCCGCAAGAGCTGTGCTCGCGCCGCGTGCCGGGCTTAACGCGTGACCGCAGCCGTTCAAGCGCCGACTGCAACACGCTGGGCAGCGTGGACCTGCGCGGCGGCGACATGCAGCAGCTGGTGGCGCAAGCCTATCTGGAGGTGGCCAACGCCAACTACGGCGGCGCGGACATCACGCTGCAAAGCGGCGGCGGTGTACGCACGGCGCTCAAGGGCAACGTGACGGCGGCCAACGTGATCGAGGTGGTGCCGTTTGGCAACATGCTGTGGCGTCTGGATGTGACGGGCGCCGAGGTCAAAGGCATGTTGGAAGATGGCATGCAGGCGGTGTTCGGTGCGGGCGGCTCTACAGGGCCGTACCCGTACACGGGCGGCTTGCGCTGGGATGTGAACGGCGCGCAAGCGCAGGGCAGCCGCGTCACCAACATCGAAGTGCTCGATGCGGCCACCAGCACGTGGCAGCCGCTGAACGCCGCACGCACCTACAAGCTGTTTGTGTTGAGCTTTAACGCCACCGGCGGCGACGGCTACAAGACGCTGGCGAACGTGCCCGCTGAACGCCGGCAAGACATTGGCGTGCTGGACGCCGACGTGCTGCAAAGCTATATCGACAAGCAGGCCAAGGACCCCGTGTCCGGCCTGCCCGTGCTGAACCTGCTGCCGGTCAGCCTGTACAGCACCAAGTCGTATAGCGAATAAAAAAGAAGGCCGCAGCGGAAACGGTTCAGGAGGTCAGGCCGAATTGCCGGCCTGGCGTCCTGCCTTCCAGGTACACCTTTTCGGTCTGGCCGACAAAGCGCGCCAGCGAAAATTCCCGCAGCGCCGTGTTGCGGGCTTCTTGCCCCATCTTCACGGCGATGCTGCGGTCATTCAGAATCGACGATACCGTCGTCAGCACGCTGCTGACCGAACCCGGCGGCACCACCCAGCCGTTGCGGCCGTCGGTCACGTTCTCGGTCAATCCGCCCACCTTGCTGACGATGACGGGCTTACCGGCCGCCATCATTTCGCGGCACGCAAATGAAATCGTCTCAAGCCGCGACGACAACACGAAGCCCACATCCAGGGCCGCCAGGAACGGGCGCACGTCTTCCAGCAGGCCCGTGAACACCACCTGGTGCGTCATGGCCAGATCCGCCACGCGCTGGCGCTGCTCATCATCGGGTTCCTTGCCCGCGATCAGAATCACAACCTGATCCCGCTGATGGTCGGGCAAGAGCGACACGGCGGTCACCATGTCCAGCCAGTTCTTGTAGATGGCGGTGCCGGCATTGCTGCCGATCACCAGCCGGCGCTGCATGCCCGCAGGCAGCAGGGCGGCACGCGCCGCCGCGGCTTGTTCGGCGCTGGCCGGTTGATATTGCTGCGTGCAAACGCCGTTGTGCACCACGCGCAGGTCTTCGTCACGGAACACCGAATCCTTCATGCGGCGAAAGGTATGGCCGCACACGCAGATGACGCGGTTCGTGCCCCACTTGGCGCGCATGCGCACGCCCAGGCTGTTGGACGCGCGATCGGTGTGTTGCGTGTAGACGATGAACGGACGCTTGGCGCCCATGCCCACGGTCGCCAGCATGCACAGGCGATGGTCGGCCGACCCATTCACATGGATGACGTCGAATTGCTCTTTGCGCAACAAGGCGCGCAAGCGGCGCAACGCGCTTAGCTGCTGAAACGGGCGCCCCTTGAACGCCAGGTCGATGGAATGCACGCCGGGCAAGGCGTCGGCCTCGGCCAGCAGGCGGCTGCCGCGCGGCGCGGCAACGGTAATGTGCGCGCGCTGGCGCAGCATGCGCGCCAGCGACATCACATACGTGGTGTGTCCGCCGCCATCGCCCTGATGGAAGTTGGTGTAGAGAATCTTCATGATGTGAGGCCCGAGAGCAGTTGCAGGGAAGGCGGAGACTCCCCTTGATTGAGCAAACAGCTCCAATGCCGCTTTTCAAATACGTCATCGCCCAGGCGGCTGCCCGGCGACAAGTTGTAGACCTTGACGCCACGCGCGGCGAGCAAACGGCTGGCCGCGCGGAAAGCGGGTTCGATGTGGCCGGTGAATTGGCGGTCGAGCGCGGTGGCCAGTTGCGCGCCGGGTTGCTCGTAAAAACGCGGCCCGGCGGCCGAGCTCAGGTCCAGGCCATGCAGGTACAGGGTGCGCGCGCCCATCCAGGCCAGTAGCTGCAACGCCGTATACGCCACGGTGCCGCCGCCAAAGAGGCCGCGCGCGGGGTTCAGGCTGAAGCCGTGCGCGTGCTCGGGGTTGTGCGCGTCGAACAGCACCAGCTCGGGGTCGCCGGCCAGTTGCGCGTCGAGCTCGTCAGGTTGGGCCCGCGGTTGCAGCGCGCGCTGATGCACTTCTTCGAACAGCGCGATGCGGCAACGGATGGTGTCGGCATCAAACAGAAAGGCAATCCAGCGATAGACCTCGGGCGTGACGAACAGCAGCAGGTCTTGCGACAACACCTCGGCCACCAGATCGCGACGGCGCTTGACGAAACCGGCGTCCAGCATCGCGTAATAATCAAAGCGCAACGCAGGATGCTGGCGGCAAAGTGCGATGGACCCATTCACGCCCATGACGGAACGTAGCGCGCATTGCGCGTAGTCGATCTGCGCAACCGACGGGCCGCTAAGAATCAGGTGTGCGTCGCCGTGAATGGCGCGCGGCACTTGCGCCATCGGCAGCGTGGCCGGCCCGCGCACGCCCAGCAGATCGCACGCCACCAGTTGCTCGCTGCCTTCGCGCCGCACCTTCACCAATGGCCAAAGCGTCTCATTGTGCCGATAGGCTCCGCCACGCGTGTAGCGGTAAAAATAACGAAAGCCTTTGGTCAACGGACGCGAGCGAAGCAGGCGAGGGACAAGCGCAAAACGGGTCATGAATGGGTGCCACTGAAAGCGCGGCGAAACCTTACGAGTGGCGGATTCTACGCAGGCGCGCGCCCGCCCGACGGGTTCGAAACATTTGAGATGTAACAGCGTTGGAGCGTGTGATTTGCCCCTTAATTTGCGCGCTTCGTGCAGCTGATACGCGCCTTCCCACATAGCGGAACAGGGGCAGTCGAATACATCGAAACCGCACCAGAACCGTGCAGGCGTACTGCGTTTTCAGCACTAGTCCGCCGAAATCCGGCTGACAACGCCGGCGTACTTTCCATTACCTTTTGCGCCAAAACGAAAGGCGGCTGCAAGGAAATTCCTGACTGCCGCCGACGCGGGAATTTATCTCCGGCGTTTATCCCCGCGGTTCGTCCCTTCCGTTCATCTCCCGTGGCGCACGCTCATCAGGCTCAGGATCTCGAACATGATCTGCGCGCCGGCATGCGCGGTGTTCGCCGTGGCGTCATAGGCCGGCGCCACTTCAACCAGATCCCCGCCCACGATGTTGATGCCCGCCAGCCCGCGCAGCATGGCCTGCGCTTCGCGCACCGTCACGCCGCCCACCTCTGGCGTGCCGGTGCCGGGCGCGAACGCGGGGTCCAGGCAATCGATATCGAACGAGACGTACACGGGCGTGTCGCCCACCACCTCGCGGGCGCGGGCGATGATGGCCGGAACGCCCATCGTGGCGATGTCTTCGGCGTGAATCACCGTCATGCCGGACGCGTACGAGAATTCCCACAAGTATTCCGCCGCGCCGCGGATGCCGATCTGAATGGTGCGGGTGGGGTCCAGCACACCGTCCAGCACGGCCTGGCGGAACGGGCCGCCGTGATGGAAGCGGCTGCCATCGAACGGGCCTCCGGTGTCACAGTGCGCATCGAAGTGGATCAGCGCCAACGGCTGTTCGCGCCCCAGCGCCCGCAGGATCGGCAGCGTGACGGAATGGTCGCCGCCTGCGGACAGCGGCATGACGCCCGCCGCGTGAATCCTGGCGTACGCGTCTTCGATGTCCTGGTGCGACTGGTCCAGGCTGAAGCGGCTGCGCATGGGCACGTCGCCAATGTCGGCCACGCGCAAGTCGCGCGTGGGCGTACAGCGCAGCACGTGGTGGTACGGGCCGACGCGTTCAATGGCGCGCAGCGCGCGCGGCCCGAAACGGCAGCCGCTGCGGTTGCTGGCGCCCAGATCCATCGGCACGCCGGTCAGCGCCACTTGCAGGTCGCCGAAGTCGGGCGCGCTCCAATCGATCTGGCGTGCGGGCGCGTCCATCAGCGTGGGCATGCCCGCATAAGGCGCGCTGCGCGTGCCGCTTGCATCGATGATGTTGGCGGCCACGGCGCTGAAATGCGGATCGTGAATCTGCGCTTCGTTGTCGCCGCCAAAGCGGGCGCGCAAGGCCGCGAGCTTGTCGGGGGAAAAGGTCATGCAGGGCTCCTGTCAGGAATGGATGGGGGATGGCGATGCCAGATGATTCATTGCCCGCGGGCCTCGCGAGCGGGCGCTTCCGGGCGCCGCTGCGGGGTGTGCGCGTCGCGGTATCCCAGCGCGGCGGGTGCGCGGCCCAGCAGGCTGATCGCCATGAAACTGATGGCGCTGGCGGCCAGCGCGGCATACACCGGCGTGTTGGCGGCCAGCCCGTCTTTCACCATGAAGCCAATCGCAGTGAAGCAGCCCAGCAGCATGCTGGCGATGGCGCCCGCAGTGGTGGCGCGGCGCCAGTAGATAGCGCCCAGCAACGGCACCAGCATGCCGCCCACCAGCAGGTTGTAGGCGCAGGTGAGCGCGCTGAGCACGTCGTCCACCACCAGCGCAATGCCCAGCGCCGACACGCCCGCCAGCAACGTGATCAGCCGGTTCAGGCGCACATCCGTGAACGCGCGGCCGCCGCGCAGCGCGGGCAGCAGGTCTTCGGTCAGGACGGTGGACGTCGCCAGCATCGCCGCGCTGGCGGTGGACATCATGGCCGCCAGCGCCGCCGCAATCACCAGCCCGCGGATGCCGTCCGGCAAGCTGGCCTGCACGATGGCGGCAAACGCGTTGTTCACGTTGTCCAGATCGGGCAGCAGCACTTTGGCGGTCATGCCGATCAGCGCGCCCACCAGGCCGTAGACGATGCAGTACAGCCCGGCCACGGTGCCTGCCACCTGCGCCACGCGGGTCGTGCGGGCGGTGAAGACGCGCTGCCAGATTTCCTGCCCGATCAGGATGCCCAGGAAGTAGATGACGAAGTACGTGATGATCGTGCTCCAGCCGATGGCCGCCATGTCGAAGCTGGCGGCGGGCAAGCGCGCCACAAGCTCGTCCCAGCCGCCCACCCGCATCAAACAGATGGGCAGCAGAATGAACATCAGCCCCACCGTCTTGATCACGAACTGCACGATGTCGGTCAGTGTCAGCGACCACATGCCGCCCACGGCGGAATACAGCGCGACGACGCCGCCGCCCACCACCACCGACACCCAGAACGGCAGGCCGAACAGCACCTGCATGACGGTGCCGATGGCGATGACGGAAGTGGCCGCCAGCATCAACGCATACGCCATCATCACCAGCGCGCTGACACGCTTGGTGTTGGCGGTAAAGCGCCGCTCAAGCACCTGCGTCACTGTGTAGATGCGCAGCTTCAGCAAGGGCTTGGCCAGCGCCAGGTTCAGCACCATGATGCCCAGCCCCAGCGCCGCGCATAGCCAGAAGCCCGAGATGCCGTACACATAGCCGAGCCGCACCGTGCCGACGGTGCTGGCGCCGCCCAGCACGGTGGCGGCCATGGTGCCCATGTACAGGCCCGGCCCCAGATTGCGCCCGGCCACCAGAAAGTCTTCCTGCGTCTTCGCGCGCCGCATGCCGTACCAGCCCAGCAGCAGCATGCCCGCCAGATAAATCAAGACGACGCCTATGTCCAGAATCATGTCCCACCTCTCCCCTCACGCCTATCGCCGGAATAACACCGAGCCGGATAGAAGTTATTAATCGCCGTTTCACCGTATTGCAGCGCTCGGCCGTTTTGATGTGCGGTCGGCCGCCTTCTTCGGCCGGCCCGACAGCCTTGTGGATAATAGGAATGACGCCCGCGCTGATCCATATCTTGTTCGACTTACAAGCATCGATAACCATCGATGTTTTATAGGTGCTAACCCTATGCTTTCCCAAGTTTCCGATCTTGATCTCCGCTTGATCCGGGTGTTTATCGCCATCGTGGATGCGGGCGGCGTGTCGGCCGCCCAAGACGTGCTGGGCGTAGGGCAGTCCACCATCAGCAGCCAGCTGGCCACGCTGGAGACCCGGCTGGATTTCAAGCTGTGCGAACGCGGACGTGGCGGCTTCAGGCTGACGGCGAAAGGCCAGCGATTTGAAAAACTGGCGCGCGGCGCGCTGGCGTCGTTGAACACCTTCAGCGCCGAAGCGCGCAACATGCACCGGCAGTTGGTGGGCGACCTGACGCTGGGCCTGATCGGCAACGCCACGATGGCGCACAACGTGCGTATCGGCCACGCCATTGAACGCTTTCGCCAACGCGACGAAGCCGTGCGCTTGTCGGTACTGATTCGCGGGCCGCGCGAATTGGAAGAGCTGCTGCTGAAAGACGAGGTGCAAGTGGCCGTGGGCTACTTCCTGCACCGCGTGCCGATGCTGGACTACACGCCGCTGTTCCAGGAGCGCCAGGTGGCGTACTGCGGCGCCACGCATCCGCTGGCGCCGCGTGCCGGCCGCGTCACCGTGGAAGATGTGGCCAACGCCGACTGGACCTGGCGCACGTATCCGCTGCCAGAAGCCTCGTTCACCGGCCGGCCCCGCCGCATTACGTCTCAGGCCGACAACATGGAGGCCGCCGCCATGCTGATCCTATCGGGCGCGCATCTGGGCTATCTGCCTGAACACTACGCCGCGCCTTATGTGGCGGCGGGCCTCTTGCACGCGCTGGACGCCAACACGTTCCGCTATGACGTCGACATCAGCATGGTGGCCAAGAAGCGCCCGTATTTGAACGACATCACGGTGGCGTTCCTGGAGGACATCCGGGCGGCGCTGGGGGTGGCGGCCTGAGCCGCGCCGTTCGCCGCACGAAACGCAGCGGCATCTGATATCGTTCCCGAACGCCCTTTCGCCTTTTACCCACGCCCGATGCCGCTACGCCCCGACTCCCCCGCCTTGCAAGACGCCATCGCCGACGCCATCAGCACGGCCACGCGCGGCGCAGGCCGCGTGAACATCCTGATCGCCGGCAAAACAGGCGTGGGCAAAAGCACCTTGATCAACGCCGTCTTTCGCGGCGACCTGGCCAAGACCGGCGCGGGCAAACCCGTCACGCAAAGCACGCAGGAATACACCAAGCCCGGCCACCCGCTCACCATCATCGACACGCGCGGCCTGGAAGTGGGCGACTACGCGCGCTCGCGCCAACAGCTGACGGACCTGATTCAGGAACGTTCCGCCTCGGATGACCACGACAAGCATCTGCACGTGGCCTGGCTGTGCATCCAGGACAGCAGCCACCGCGTGGAAGACGCCGAGATCGAACTGTGCGACATGCTGGCCAACGCCGGCATTCCCGTTGTGGCCGTGCTGACGAAAGCACGCAAGAACAGCCCCTTTCTGGACGAAGCGCGCAAGCTCCTGCCGCGCGCAAAGCAGGTGGTGGCGGTGCGCGCGCTGCCGGAATGGATCGACGAGCTGGACGCCGAGCTACCGCCGATGGGCCTGGACAACCTGATCGAAGCCACGGCGCAGTACATCCCCGAAGCGCAGCAGCGCGCCTACGCCAACGCGCTGTCCACCCGCAACAAGAAGGCCCTGGAAGTAAAAAAAAAGCGGGCTGAGATAGAGGTGAACGTGGCCGCAGGGCTGGCCGCATCGGCCGCCGCCGCGCCCATTCCGTTCTCGGACGCCTTTGCGCTGGTGCCCATTCAAGTGGGCATGATCGCCAAGATTGGCATCACCTTCGGCATGGAGCTGGACACCACCGCCATCACCACGCTCGTCACGTCCACGCTGGGCGCGTCGGCCGCCACGCTGATCGGGCGTTCGGTGGTGTCGGGCATGCTGAAGTTCATACCCGGCGCGGGCAGCGCCATCGGCGGCACCATCGCCGCCACCACGGCGGGCGCCATCACCAAGCTGCTGGGCAACGCCTACGTGGCGGTGCTGTACGACTTCTGCCAGAAGAACCCCGGCAAGGACATCGATATCAGCATGATTGCGCAGGCGTTGAAGCAGCGCGTGAAGCTGTAGCCACCGCGGGCCGCCGATGCAATCAAATGTGTTTCGGCGACACGATTCGCAAGATTCGCGTTTTTCTTTCTGACGCGTTAAATATTGCGCTTCCCACGACGTAAAGCCGTATATCCCTCAGTTTTTTTTGCGGGACAGCCCACGTGTGCGCCGACTAGGCGCGCAAGACGCGGCCGCTCCAACCCGCCCCCCATCCAATGATCATCGACAACTCCGACGTCATGTACCGGCACCTTGTGCAGGGCGTGGTCGACTACGCCATTTACATGCTGCATCCGGACGGCACCGTCGCCAACTGGAACGCCGGCGCCCAGCGCGCCAAGGGCTACACCCAAGAAGAAATCGTCGGCAAGAATTTCGCCTGCTTCTATAGCGCTGAAGACCAGGCAGCCGGACTGCCGCAATTCGGCCTGGCGACCGCGCGCGAACAAGGCCGCTTCGAGGCCGAGGGATGGCGCGTGCGCAAGGACGGCACGCTGTTCTGGGCCAACGTCGTCATCGACGCGATCTACGACGAGCAGGGCGCGCTGATGGGCTTTGCAAAGATCACGCGCGACGCCACCGAACGGCGCGAACGCGAGCAACAGCTCTTGAAAGCCAAGGAACTGGCCGAACACTTCAATAGCGAACTGACGTCGCTATCGAGCTTCCTGGAAGCCGTGGTGTCGCACATTCCGTCGTGCGTGCTGGTGCTGGATGCGGTGTCGCGCAACATCCTGCTGGCCAACCGCCAGGCGGAGACGACCTTCGGCGCCTCGCGCCGCGACATGATGGGCAAGCCGGCGCAGCGCAGCCTGCCGCCCGCCGCGTGCGCCCTGTTCGACCGGCTGACCAACGAGGCGTTGCGCTCGGATGGCGGCTTGCGTGAAGCCGAAGAAGAACTCACCACCGCGAGCGGCGTGCGCACCTTGCGCACGAAGACGCTGGTTTTCCACAGCAACGACCCGCGCTCGCGCTACGTGCTGCTGATTTCCGATGACGTCACCGACGAGAACGCCGCGCATGCGCAAGTGCGCTACATGGCGCACCACGACACGCTGACCGGCATGCCGAACCGGCGTCTGTTCCGCGAACAATTGCTCAAGGCTTTGAGCAGCCGCACGGGCGGCCGCAGCACGGCGGTGCTGTGCCTGGACCTGGACAACTTTAAGAGCGTGAACGACACGCTGGGCCACCCCTGCGGTGACGAGCTCTTGCGGCTGCTGGCCAAGCGCCTGCCCAAGAGCTTGCGCGAGCACGACACGCTGGCCCGCCTGGGTGGCGACGAGTTCGCCGTGGTGCTGCCCAACATCGGCGAAAAGGACGACGTGCGCAAGATGGCCGAACGGCTCATCGACGTGGTGCGTCAACCGTTTGAAGTGGACGGCCACACCGTGCCCATCAGCGTCAGCATCGGCATCGCGCTGGCTGAAACGGCCGACTGCACCGCTGACCATCTGCTGCGCTACGCCGACATGGCGCTGTACGAAGCCAAGCGCAACGGCCGCAACTGCCTGGCCTTCTTCAAACCCGAGATGGAGACGGCGGCGCTCAAGCGGCATGAAGTCGAAATGGATTTGCGCCAGGCCATCATGTGGCAGCAGCTGCAACTGCATTACCAGCCCATCATGGACGTGAGCCATGTGCGCATCGTGGGCCGCGAGGCGCTGATGCGCTGGCAGCATCCGGTCAAGGGCCTGATCATGCCCAGTGACTTCATCCCCATCGCCGAAGAGACCGGGCTGATCCACGAGCTGGGGGCCTTTACCTTGCACGAGGCCTGCGCCGAAGCGATGCGCTGGGACGACCATGAAACCGTGGCCGTGAACCTGTCGGCCAGCCAGTTCACCAACAGCGCGCTGGTGTCGCTGGTGGAGTCGGCGCTGTCGAAGTCGGGGCTGCCGGCGCGCCGGCTGGAGCTGGA
Source organism: Achromobacter sp. NPDC008082 (assembly GCF_042957345.1). Lineage (NCBI taxonomy): Bacteria > Pseudomonadati > Pseudomonadota > Betaproteobacteria > Burkholderiales > Alcaligenaceae > Achromobacter > Achromobacter sp. NPDC008082. The sequence continues at coordinate 377,265 of NZ_JBIBIB010000004.1, read as the reverse complement.
GATTACCGAATCCGTGCTGCTGGCCAATTCGGCCGCCAACCTGAACACGCTGAACCGCTTGAAGGAACTGGGCGTGAAGGTGGCGCTGGACGACTTCGGCACGGGCTATTCGTCGCTGGGCTATCTGCGTTCGTTCGAGTTCGACAAGATCAAGATCGACAAGTCGTTCACGCAGGACGTGGAATCGAGCAAAGAAGCGCTGGCCATCATCCGCGCCATCAACGGCATCGGGCGCAGCCTGGATATTCCCACCACGGCGGAAGGCGTGGAAACCGCCGAACAGCTGGACCGGCTGACGCAGGAAGGCTGCTCGCACTTCCAGGGGTATCTGCTGGGCCGTCCGGTGTCGCACGACGCCACGCCCGGCAACACACCCGGCGCCGCACCCAACGCCCAATCCGGGGCGCAACCCGGAGCCCAACCCGGAGCACAACCCGGAACCCCACCCGGCGGCGCGGACTAGTGCGGCCGGACGGCCCCCGCAAACAGGGGCCGTCCCCCCAATTCGCAGCCCCGGGCGCACCCGGCCAGACCTATACTTTTCGAATCATCGGGTGCGCTGCGACGCGCCAACCTGCCCGATGCCTGCCGCGCTGCGCGTCGGAAGTGCCATCACGCAAGCCGCCCCCGGGCCGCTGCGCAAGGAGAATTCCATGACCCGCAAATACATCGACTGCCGCGAATACCCCAGCGACATCAATTGCTCTGTGGCCTTGGCCGCGGATTCCGATGAAGAACTGCTGGAAGCCGCCGTGCAGCACGCGACCACCGTCCACAAGCATGCCGACTCGCCCGAACTGCGCACGCAGCTCAAAGGCATGTTCCATGACGGCACGCCGCCTGCGAATGCGCCGCAACACGCCTGATCGCGATTCGGTCTTTGCTAGCCCGCGTTATCGAACCCGCTTCACCGAACCCGCATGGCGGGACCACGCTTACCAGGCCAGCGCCTGCGCAAACTGCGCGGCGCTGGTCTGGATACCCGCAGCCGGCAGGGGCGCGCGCAGAATGCTGCGCGTGTTGCCCCGGTCCACCACCCAGAACACCATCTGCGCAGGCGGCGCACCCGGCGAGCCGCCCAGGTTGATCGTGCGGCCATCGTCGGGCCTGGCTTCCACCTGGAACGTATATTGGCGGCCGTGTAGCGCCCCCTTCATGCCTTCCTGCGCGCGCGGCGCGAAGGCCTCGGTTTTCAGATCCCGAATGTGCAGGCCCAGGTTGTCTGCGATGAAAGACCGCATGGACGCTTCCAGCTTGTCGTCTGGCACCGCGGCGTTCTGGTTCAGCGCCAGGCCCAACTGTTCGCCCGTCTTCAGATTGCGATAGTAAAAACGGTTCGCGTCGATGGGCTCCAGCCGGAATTCGCCGATGCGCAGCGGCAGCGACATGCCCGTTTCGTCGTACATCACCACGGGGCTTGCTTCCGCCAGCGACCAGCCGTCACCCAGGCTGCCCACCCACTGGATGAACTGACGATTCAACGCCACTGCGTCCTGCGTGCGGCCTTGCCGGTACGCGACGTCAGCCGCGATATCCAGCGCGGTCTGATAGAGCGATTCGTCGTGATAGGCCTTACCCGCATGCGCCCACGCCGGCACCGCCAGCGCCAGGCTGCGGCGGGCTTCGGGCAGATCGTCGCGGTCATAGGCGGCGCGGCCGATCACGGTATTCAAGCGCGCAATCTCCAGCGGAAACACCGCATCGGGCAGGGCGGCTTCGGCCAGTTCGGCGGCCTTGTCCCAGTCGTGCGCCATCAACCAATACGAATCGATGTCGCGGGCCTGCTCCTGCATGGTCTTGTCGCGGAAGAGGCGCACATCTCCCGTCCACGTCATGGCGTCAAACAGCTCACGCAGTTGGGCGATGGCGGCGTCCTGCTTGCCTTGCGGGAACGAGGCGCGCGCCTCGACATACCACTCGCCGCGCGCCGCGATCCATTGCGCTTCAATGCCTTTGCCGCCGGGGTAATCGGCCTGCAACGCGCGCTTGGCGGCCACGGCGTCCTTGAATGGCAGGCCGGGCAACGCCGATTCCGTGTCCGGCGCAGGTGTCTGGTCGCCTTCAGGTTCGCCCATCCGCCGGGCCAATGCCTGGCGCCGCGCTTGCGCGTCTTTGGCGCGCAGGTCTTCGCGATACGAAACCCAGATGCGGGCCGACAGCGCGCTGCCGTCGTCCAGGGTTTGCATGTAGTCCAACTGCGCGCGATCCGTGCGGCTGTCGGCCGGCTTGAAGCTGACCAAGGCCCAGCGGCCCGTGGCAAGCGGCAGGCTCATGCCGGCCAGCGTGTAGTTCAAGCGGCGAGCGGCGGCATCACGCGTCCAGAGCCCCGGGTAGGCGTTGCCCTGCGCGTAGATGCGCGCCTGCAAGCGCGCCACATCGGCGGCTTCGTTGGCGGCGGCGGCTTCGCGCACGGCCATCACCAGCAGTTGTTCGATGGCGTCTTCGCTGGCGTTGCGCTTGTCGAAAATCGCCACCTGCGCTTCGGCCTCGCGGCGCCCGTCACTGTAGCGCTGTTGCTTGTGCAGCAGGCGGACAAGCATGGCGACGGCGTCGAATTCTTCGTAGCTGTTTTCGCCCTGGCGCGCGGCTTGCACCGCCTTGCGCGCCGCATCGGTGGCGCCAGGCCAATCCTTTTCAGCGATCAGGCGATGGACCTCCTGCATGTGCTGCTCGAAGGGGGAACGCGGCGGCGCGATGGTGGCGGCGGCGGTCGCAGCGCTGGTGGCGGCGTCCTGATCTGCTACCGATGCCGAAGCGCTTGTAGCGGCGTCCTGATCTGCCGCCGATGCCGAAACGCTCGTGGAGGCGTCTTGATCTGCCGCCCATGCCGCAGCGGGCCAGAGGCTTGCGCTGGCGGACAAGAGCGCGGCGGCAAGCAGCGTGCGAGCCATAGGGCTGGGGGTGGGCGCGGGCGCGGGCGTGGGGGTGAGCATGAGCACTGGCGTCATCTTAAAACTCCCGCACTTCATCCATCGCCTCTGCCACCCGCGTGCGGTCCAGCGCGTCGATGCCATCGCCAGCCACCTCGCGCCGCTTGGCCTCCACCGCGTCGATGATGCCCATCAGCGCCATGTAGATCTGCTCGCGCTCCACCGTTTCAATGAAGCTGGAACGGCGGTCCATCGCGTTGAAGCCTTCGGTGTACGCCAGCACAACGGGCCGCAACGCGTCAGCCAGCGAACCGGGTTCCGTAGCCATGTCGGCCGCCAGCTTCAGCGCTTCGGTGCGCGCCTTGCGGTACAGCGTGGCGGCCTTCTTGGCTTGCGCCGGTGTCACGAATTCGCTGCCATCCCATTCACGAAACGGGTTGTCCAGATTCGCGGCCAGCCACTCGGGCTTGCGCGGCTGGCGCACGCTTAGGTTCAGGCCGCGCGCCGTCTCGGCCTTGTAGGCTTTCTTGGCGGCAGCCGCCAGATCAGCCGGCACGCTGGTCAGCCACAGCATCGCCAGCTCTGGCCATGCCGATGGGCCGGGCAAGGCGGCGCCCGCAGGCGGGAACAGGTCGTTAAGCATCAACGTGGATAACGACTTCAACGCCGCCAAGCCCTCCAGGCCCTGCAAGATTCCCGGGGCGCCCCAGATGCGCAGGTCCTGCAAACGCGGGAAGGCCTGCACGATGTCGTTGGCGTCCAACGACTTCACGCCATGCAGGTTCAGCGAAGCCACCTCAGGCAAGCCCGACCACACGGGCGCCACGGCTTTCAGGTTCACGGTCAGCCACCGGCCGTTGTCTTCGCCATGCACCACGAGATCGGCGCTGGCCGTGCCGTTCAGCGTCAACGTATCCAGGCCGTCGTTCAGATGGATTTCGCGCACGCCCGTCATGTCGATGGCCGCACGCGTCAGGTTCGTGCCGCGCAGATCAATGACGGGCGTGTCCTGGCCCGACAGAATCAATTCGTTGATGGTGGGGCGCGTGCGCAGCCATGGCATCAGCCCGGGGATCGGCGCATCGGCTTCCACCGTGGTCAGCAAGGGCAGGGCATCCAGTTCCGCCAGCGAGGCCAGCGCGCTCAGCACCTTGCCGTTCACGCGGCCCGCGGACCGCGTCAAGGTCAGGCCGCCCGCCTCCAGCACCACGGTCTTGTCGTGGCGATATTCCCGGGCCGCCGTCTTGAAACGCGCGCGCACGTCGGCATCGATGGCGTCCCAGCGGCGTTGCATGAAGTGCGTATCGCCGTCCGGCCAGCCGCCGCCAAAGCTCTGGGTATCCGCCGTAACCAGCGGCTCGCGCCGGCCCATATACTGAAAGCGCGAGGGCACAGGCGCTTGCAGCCACAGGTGTTGGCGGTGCGCGTTCCAGAACATGAAGTCGAAGCTGCCCGGCCGCATGGCGTCCAGCGCCGCGTCATCAGGCAGACCCTTGCCCAGCCAATCCAGCGTCAACACCGCCAATAGCCCCGCGCGATTTTCGCCCCCCACATGGGTCACTTGCACGGCCGTATAGGCATCGAGTCGGCTGTTGTGAACGACGTAGATATCTCCGGGCGCAGGCGTCATCGTGGCGGGTCCTTTTGGCGATTTAAAGGGGGCCAGTATAAAGGGGCAAGGTGTCACGGCTGACAGGGGTCACCCCCTGCCAGCCGCCACGCTACTCCTGCGGAATATCCTCCGCCCGCACCGCCCGCCCCAGCAGCCAGCCCTGGCCAATGGTGGCCGGTTGGCGCGACGACAGGTATTGCGCCTGCTCTTCGGTTTCGATGCCTTCGACGATCAGCCCCAGGCCCAGCTCGCGCGAGATATCGATGACATGGTCAATGATCAGCGTGCCCGCCTGCTCCGCGCCGATGGCCTGCGTGAAGCGGCGGTCCAGCTTGATGGCGTCGGCCTGAATCTCGGCCAGGTAATTGAGATTGGAATTGCCGGTGCCAAAGTCGTCGATCAGTATCCGAAAACCCTGGCGGCGCAAGGTGCGGATGGTGCCCAGCACATGGCTGTCAGCCAGCGGCGTGCCTTCGGTGATTTCCAGCGCCACGCGTTGCGGCGCAATGCCGTGTTCGTTCACCCGGCGCAGCAGGAAGTCGGGATACGCGTCGTTCTGCAAATCTTCCGCCGACACATTGATGCTGACGTAGAACGCCGGGTCAGTGCGCAGCCGGCCCGCCAGCTCGTGCAGCGCGCGCTCCGTCACCAGCCGCGACAGCTCACGCCCCAGGCCGATCTCTTCCGCCAGCGGCACAAACAACGCAGGCGGCACGGCCGAGCCATCGCGCGCGCGCCAACGCGCCAGGGCCTCCACGCCCACGAGCCGGCGCGTCGCCAGTTCACGCAGAGGCTGATAGCGGACCTGCACATCGCCGCGCCGGATCGCTTTGCGTAAGGTTGCGCGATCGCTCTTGGATTGCTGGCGCCACAACACGCACAAGCCGGCCAGCAGCCCGCCCACCAGCGCGCCGGTGCAGGCCAGGATCAACGCGGGCAACGGGAACCACGACGGCACATAAGCGCGCGACACGGCGCAGATATCCACATTGCCGGGCGCCGCGCATTCTGAGATCACGCGTTCGGCCCGCCAGCTGGTTTCCGAAGCGGTGTCGCCTTGGTTGAGCGCCAGCCCGTCGGTGCGGCCAAAGCGGCGGAACACATGGGCGCCATCGCGCGTCTCGACCTTGGCGTCGATGCCGGAGCCCGGTTCGGGAAATCCGTCAAAGGCGCCCGGCGCGGTAAACACCACCACGTTGTTGCGCGCGGCCATGTCGCCGATGATGCGGCGGTCGATGATATTGGCGGCGCCCACCCATAGCGTCACGCCGTTGCGTGTATGGAAGGCTGCGGGCGGCAGCGGCTGCGGTTCCGGCAACAAGCCCCAGGCCGCGGAACACACCAGCCGGCCGTCACGCAGGCGGCCGATGTCGCGCAGAAAGGTGGCGTTGAACAACAGCACACGCAGCGTTGCGATATCAGACGCCGAGCAAAGCTGCGTCGCGTGCGTCGCGGCGTCGATCAAGCGATGGCTTTCCTGCGCAACACGCAGGGCGTGGGCAAGCAGGCGGGAATTATGGCCCGCCAGCCGGTCATCGACCTGGTGCAATTCAATCAGCCGTCCGCCCAACAAGCCCGCCAGGAAACCCAGCGTCGACATCAACAGGACTACGGCCGTAATTCGGATACGTGACATCGGGAGTAGGGGGACACTGGCGGCGCTTCTCAAGGGGAGCACCTGCGCGTAAGGCAATGTAACCGCAAGCGTCCCGTCCCCCAAAAAGAAAAACGCCCATCTCGTGAATGGGCGTCCTTTTTTTGGCAAAACCTGCTGCCCGCTTATCCCCGCACCAGGGCGGACTGGCCGTTGCGGGCCGTGCGCACCACGTTGAACAGGTTCTTGGGGTCTTGCAATTGCGGCGCCACTTCAATCTGGGCGCCAATGCCATGCCGGGCGGCGCTATCGCGCAGCCAGCGCAAGGCCGAGAAGTCTTCCAGCGCGAAACCCACGGAATCAAAGATGGTCACGGCATCGGCGCTTGCGCGGCCGCCATGCTGGCCGGTCAGCACGCGCCACAATTCCGTCACGGCAAAGTCGGCCGGCATCTGTTGCAGGTCGCCTTCGATGCGTGTTTGCGGTTCGTATTCCACGAACACCGGACCCATGCGCAGCACGTCCGCGTGCAGCTCGGTCTTGCCCGGGCAATCGCCGCCCAGCGCGTTGATGTGCATGCCGGGTTCGACCATCTCGGCGGTCAGGATGGTGGCGTAGGCCTTGTCGGCCGTGACGGTGGTAACGATGTCCACGCCTTTGACGGCCTGGGCGGTGCTGTCGAACCGCACGATGCGCAACGACGGCGCAACGGTGGCCAGATTGCTTTCCAGCTTGCGGGTGGCCTCGGGGTCCACGTCATACACATGCAGCGTGTCGATACCCAGCACGTAGTGGAACGCCAGCGCCTGGAATTCGGCTTGCGCGCCGTTGCCAATCAGGGCCATCGAACGCGAATCGGGGCGGGCCAGCGCGCGCGCGGCCAGGGCCGACGTCACGGCGGTGCGCAAGGCGGTGGTCAATGTCAGTTCGCTGATCAGCAGCGGTTCACCCGTGCTGACGTGCGCCAGCGCGCCAAAGGCCATCACGGTGGACAGGCCGGCTTGCGGGTTGTCGGGGTGGCCGTTCACGAACTTGAAGCTGTAGAGCTCGTGGTCGGCAGTGGGCATCAGTTCGATGACGCCGGTGGCGGAATGGCTGGCTACGCGTGCGCATTTATCGAATTCCTGCCATCGCAGAAAGTCGGCCAACACATAGTCCAGCAAGTCGGTGAAAACCTTGCGCGGGCCTTGCAAGGCCACGATGTTGGCAACGTCGGAAGTCGTCAGCAGTGTCGTCATATTTTTCTCCCCAAGTTATGGAACAGAAATTCTGGCTGACGGCCAAATCAATTCATAGTGACAACATTCCACACGAAACGCTAAGATTCTGGCAATTCGACAGCCACAATTAGCACTTTTCACAATGGATACGCTGGATCAAAGCCTGCTGGGCCTGTTGCGCGCCAATGCCCGCCTGTCGGTGGCGACGCTGGCAAAGAAGCTGGACGTGTCGCGCGGCACCATCGACAACCGCATCCGCAAACTCGAAGAGCGCGGCATCATCGTGGGCTATACCGTGCGGCTGCGCCCGGAAGCGGAAACCGACGACATCGTGGCCTGGATGAGCATCGCCGTCGAAGGCCATGAGACCCGCAAGATCGTGAACCTGCTGATGGGCGAACCCAGCGTGGCGGGCCTGCACGACACCAATGGCCGCTGGGACTTGCTGGCGGAATTGCGCGTGCCCACCATCGACCAGCTATCCGAAGTGCTGGACCGCCTGCGCACGCTCAAGGGCATCTCGGCCACCGAGACCAGCATTCATCTGAAGACGTTCAAGGCGTTCTGAAACAACAAAGCGGGCAGGGGTTGCCCCCCGCCCGCCTTGCTGTCACGCCCGTCAGTTCAGCAGATCCATCAAGGCGACGTCCTCCCCATCATGCTGGTGCGCGGCCTGCGCCAGCTGCGCCGCGAACGGCGCCCCCGCCAGGCGGCCCGCTGCGGCGGCCCCGGACTTGGCTTCGGGCGTGGTTTCGGGCCGTAGCGCGGCGCCTGCCGGGGCGCGTTGCTCACGCATCGTGCCAGACAGGAAGTCGATCGTGATCACCCGGCCAACGCCTGCATCCGGCCCCGACCTTGGGGTCAGCCGCAGGCTCAGCGCTTCCATGCCGGCCGGGCGATTGATCACCAGCACACCGCGTCCATCCGCCTGCACCCACGCCGGCAATGCCGCACCGTTGGCAAGCGTGATGCGCATGCCCGCGGTGGCGTCGCCCGCGTTGATGATGACGAACAACTGATCGCCATGCCCCACCAGATCCAGGTGCAAGCCCCCGCCCAGCGGCAAGGTCGACAACACCGAGTGACCGTCTCCCTGCCAGCCTCCCAGCGCCGACCCCAGCAGTTGATGCAAGCCGCCCCGCGCACCCATATCGTTGTGGCCATTGAGCGGCGCGATTTCGTTGACGCCTTGCAGCACCGCGCCAAGCCCGCCGACCGTACCCACGGCATCCAGGCTGTTGACGCCGTTGACCGCCCGCAACACGGCCCCCCCGCCGGCAGCCAGCAAGTCCGGCGTGCCGTTCAGTGAACCCAGGCCGTTCACGGCTTGGATCAGCACCGATTGCGCCTCGCCGCCTGCCAGCCCTGCGTTGCCCCCCGATCCGAAAGCGTTGGACCCCGGCGCCGGAACGAAGCGGAACGCGTCCGGCTCCAAGAACAACGGCGTCGTGTTGTGCAGCCGGATCGTCGCTTCCGTCACGCCGCCGTTGCCATCGCCCACCGTGTAATGCACCACGAGATCGCCGATGAAGCCGCCAGACGGGGTGAAGACATAGCTGCCGTCGGCGTTCACCAACAACGTGCCACGGCCCGGAATCACGATCGGCGTACCGGCGGGCGTGCTTCCCGGCACCCCATCCACGCTGATCGCAATCACCCGCAAGGGGTCGCCCTCGGCGTCCGACGCGCCGGCCAGCAAACCCCGGTCAGCCGGCACATCCACCGCGCCAGCGCCCAGCGGCAAGTCCACCGAGCCTCCCGGCACCACCGGACTATCGTTCACCGCCGTCACGTTCACCGTCACCGTCGCCGTCTCGCTGACGCCGCCAGACGATACGGTGTAGGTGAAGCTCGTCGTGCCGTTGTAGTTGGCCGCCGGCGCGAAGTCCAAGCTGCCATCCGCCCGCAACGTCACCAAGCCGTTCGCAACCGCCACGGGCGTTCCCACCGACACGGACGATCCGTCTATGGCCGTGATGACATGCCCGCCGTTTTCGAACGAGTCGTTGGCGGCCACCGCGATAGTGACGGCCGTGTCCTCGGCGGTCGTCACCGTGTCGTTGGCGATATCCGCCACCGCCGTCACGGTCACGTTCACCACCGCCTGCACCGAGCCTCCGCTGCCATCGGCAATCGTCACCACAAAACGGTCACTGCCGTGATAGTCGCCCGTGGGCGTGTAGACGTAGGCCCCCGTCGCGGCATTCATCGTCACCACGCCGTGCGCGGGCAAGGTGCTTACCGCGTACTGCAACGGCTCGCCGTCGGTATCCAGCGCCCCCGTTCTGCCCGAGACCGGCGTGTCTTCCGATGTCACGACGTTGAACTCGCCCGTCGCCGGGTCAAAGACCTGCCCCCCGACACGGTTGTCCAGCAAGACAGGAATGTCGTTGACTGCCGTGACGTTGATCGTCGCCGTCGCTGTCTCGGTCACGCCGCCCGAGGTCACGGTGTAGGTAAAGCTTGTGGTTCCGTTGAAGTTTGAGGACGGCGTGAAGTCCAGGGTGCCGTTGGCCTGCAAGATTACCGAGCCGTTGGCAACCGCAACCGGCGTGCCCACCGTCAGGGCGTTGCCGTTGATGGCCGTGACGGTATGGCCGGCGTTCTCGAAGGTGTCATTGCCGTTGACGGCAATAGTGACCGTCGTGTCCTCCAGCGTGGTGACGCTGTCGTTGGCGATGTCGGCCACCGCCGCCACCGTCACGCTCACCGTCGACATGGTCACGCTGCCCGTGCCATCGCTGATGCTGATGACGAAGCTGTCGGCGCCGTTGTAGTCGGCCGTGGGCGTGTAGGTGTATGCCCCCGTCGAAGCGTTGACCGTCAACGTGCCATGCGCCGGCGCGGTGCTGACGCTGTACGCCAGCGGATCGCCGTCGCCATCCACGGCCAGCACCCGGCCATTGAAGGCCGTGTCTTCGTTCGTGCTGACCGTGTAGTTGCCCGTCGCCGGATCGAAGGTTTGCCCTGACACTGCCGGGTCCACCGTCATCGGCGCATCGGGCGTCCCCGTCACCGTGACCGAGACGGTGGCGGTTTCGGTCGCCCCGCCCGACGTCACGGTATACGTGAACGACGCCGTGCCGTTGTAGTTGGCGGCGGGCGCGAAGTCCAGGGTGCCGTCGGCCTTCAGCGTGACCGAACCATTCGTCACCGCGACCGGCGTGCCGACAACGATGGCATTGCCGTCGATGGCGGTAATAACGTGACCGCCGCTCTCGAAGGAGTCGTTGGCATTGACTGCGATGTTGACCGGGGTGTCCTCATTGGTCGTGATCGCGTCGTTGGCAATATCCGCCACCGCCGCGACGGTGACATTCACGGTCGACAAGCTCACATTGCCCGTGCCGTCGCTGATGCTGACGACGAAACTGTCGCTGCCGTAGTAGTCGCCAACCGGCGTGTAGGTGTACGCGCCGGTTGCCGCGTTGACCGACACCGTGCCATGCGACGGCGTCGACGCTACGCTGTAGGCCAGCGGGTCGCCGTCGCCGTCCATTGCCAAGACCTGGCCGGTGACTGCCGTGTCTTCGTTGGTGCTGACGGCGTAGTTACCGGTGGCCGGGTCGAACGTTTGACCGGGGATGGCCGGGTCCACCGTCATCGGCGTATCCGCTACCGCCGTGACCGTCACCGTGACGGTGGCCGTCTCATCCACGCCGCCCGAGCTCACCGTGTACGTGAAGCTGGCCGTGCCGTTGTAATTGGCGGCGGGCGCGAAGTCCAGGGTGCCGTCGGCCTTCAACGTGACCGAACCGTTCGTCACCGCGACCGGCGTGCCGACAACGATGGCGTTGCCGTCGATGGCGGTGATGACATGGCCGGCGTTCTCGAACGTGTCGTTGCCGTTGACCGCGATGTTGACCGTCGTATCCTCATTGGTCGTGATCGTGTCGTTGGCGATATCCACCACCGCCGCCACCGTGACGCTCACCGTCGACAGGCTCACATTGCCCGTGCCATCGCTGATGCTGATGACGAAGCTGTCGGCGCCGTAGTAGTCCGCGGTTGGCGTGTAGGTGTACGCGCCGGTTGCGGCGTTGACCGTGACCGTGCCGTGAGCCGGGGCCGTTGACACGCTGTAAGCCAGCGGGTCGCCATCGCCATCCACCGCCGAGACTTGGCCGGTAACAGCCGTGTCTTCGTTGGTGCTGACCGCGTAGTTGCCCGTGGCCGGGTCGAAGGTTTGACCCGGAACTGCGGGGTCCACGGTCATCGGCGTATCCGCTACCGCCGTGACCGTCACCGTGACGGTGGCTGTCTCATCCACGCCGCCCGAGGTCACCGTGTACGTGAAGCTGGCCGTGCCGTTGTAGTTTGCAGCCGGGGCAAAGTCCAACGTGCCATCGGCCTTCAACGTGACCGAACCGTTCGTCACGGCAACCGGCGTCCCCACCACAATCGCGTTGCCGTCGATGGCCGTGATGACGTGGCCGGCATTCTCGAAGGTGTCGTTGCCGTTGACGGCGATATTGACCGTTGTGTCTTCATTGGTCGTGATCGTGTCGTTGGCAATATCCGCCACCGCCGCCACCGTGACGTTCACCGTCGACATGGTCACACTGCCCGTTCCATCGCTGATGCTGATGACGAAGCTGTCGGCGCCGTAGTAGTCGGCCGTCGGCGTGTAGGTGTAAGCGCCGGTTGTGGCGTTGACCGTGACTTTGCCGTGAGCCGGCGTCGTCGATACGCTGTAGGCCAGCGGGTCGCCGTCACCATCCACCGCCGAGACCTGGCCCGTAACGGCCGTGTCTTCATTGGTGCTCACCGCGTAGTTACCGGTGGCGGGGTCAAACGTCTGACCCGGGACCGCGGGGTCCACCGTCATCGGCGCATCCGCCACCGCGGTGACGGTGACCGTAACGGTTGCCGTCTCGCTTGCCCCGCCTGACGTCACCGTGTACGTGAAGCTGGCCGTGCCGTTGAAGTTAGCCGTGGGAGCAAAGTCCAAGGTGCCATCGGCCTTCAGCGTGACGGAGCCGTTCGTCACCGCAACGGGAGTTCCGACAACAATCGCGTTGCCGTCGATGGCCGTAATGGTGTGGCCCGGGTTTTCGAAGGTGTCGTTGCCGTTGACCGCGATATTGACCGTCGTGTCCTCATTGGTCGTGATCGTGTCGTTGGCGATATCCACCACCGCCGCCACCGTGACATTCACCGTCGACAGACTCACATTGCCCGTGCCATCGCTGATGCTGATGACGAAGCTGTCGGCGCCATAGTAGTCGGCGGTTGGCGTGTAGGTGTAAGCGCCGGTTGTGGCGTTGACGGTGACCGTGCCGTGAGCCGGGGCCGTTGACACGCTGTAAGCCAGCGGGTCGCCATCGCCATCCACTGCGGAGACTTGGCCAGTAACAGCCGTGTCTTCGTTGGTGCTGACCGCGTAGTTACCGGTGGCCGGGTCGAAGGTTTGACCCGGGACCGCGGGGTCGACCGTCATCGGCGTATCCGCTACCGCCGTGACCGTCACCGTGACGGTGGCTGTCTCATCCACGCCGCCCGAGGTCACCGTGTAAGTGAAGCTGGCCGTGCCGTTGTAGTTGGCGGCCGGGGCAAAGTCCAACGTGCCGTCGGCCTTCAACGTGACCGAACCGTTCGTTACGGCAACGGGCGTACCCACCACAATCGCGTTGCCGTCGATGGCCGTGATGACATGTCCCGCGTTCTCGAAGGTGTCGTTGCCGTTCACCGCAATATTGACCGTCGTGTCTTCATTGGTCGTGATCGCGTCGTTGGCAATATCCACCACCGCCGCCACCGTCACGCTCACCGTCGACAAGCTCACGTTGCCCGTGCCATCGCTGATGCTGACGACGAAGCTGTCCGCACCGTAGTAGTCCGCGGTTGGCGTGTACGTGTACGCGCCCGTTGCAGCGTTGACGGTGACTGTGCCATGAGCCGGCGTCGTTGACACGCTGTAGGCCAGCGGGTCGCCATCGCCATCCACCGCCAGAACCCGGCCGGTGAAAGCCGTGTCTTCGTTCGTGCTGACGGCGTAATTGCCCGTTGCCGGATCGAAGGTTTGACCGGGGATTGCCGGGTCCGCCGTCATCGGCGCATCGGCTACCGCCGTCACGGTGATGGTGACGGTTGCCGTCTCGGTTGCCCCGCCCGACGTCACCGTGTACGTGAAGCTGGCCGTGCCGTTGTAGTTGGCGGCTGGCGCGAAGTCCAGCGTGCCGTCTGCCTTCAGCGTGACCGAACCGTTGGTCACCGCAACCGGCGTGCCCACCACAATCGCATTGCCGTCGATGGCCGTAATGGTGTGGCCCGCGCTCTCGAAGGTGTCGTTGGCGTTGACGGCGATATTGACTGGCGTGTCTTCATTGGTCGTGATCGTGTCGTTGGCGATATCTACCACTGCCGCGACTGTCACGCTCACCGTCGACAAGCTCACATTGCCCGTGCCATCCGAGATCGCAATAACGAAGGTGTCGGCGCCGTAGTAATCCGCCACCGGCGTGTACGTGTACGCGCCCGTCGTGGCGTTGACCGACACGGTGCCATGTGACGGCGTCGACGACACGCTGTAGGCCAGCGGATCGCCATCGCCATCCACCGCCGAGACCTGGCCAGCAACTGCCGTGTCTTCGTTGGTGCTGACGGCGTAGTTGCCGGTGGCCGGGTCGAAGGTTTGACCGGGGATGGCCGGGTCTACCGTCATCGGCGCATCCGGCACCGCTGTCACCGTCACCGTGACGGTGGCAGTCTCCGTAACGCCGCCAGAGCTCACCGTGTAGGTGAAGCTCGCCGTGCCGTTGTAGTTGGCGGCCGGCGTGAAGTCCAACGAGCCGTCGGCTTTCAACGTGACCGAACCATTCGTCACCGCAACCGGTGTACCCACCACGATGGCGTTGCCGTCAATCGCGGTGATGGTCTGGCCGGCATTCTCGAAGGTGTCGTTGCCGTTGACGAAGATATTGACCGTTGTGTCTTCATTCGTCGTGATCGAGTCGTTGGCAATATCCGCCACCGCCGCCACCGTCACGCTCACCGTTGACACGCTCACATTGCCCGTGCCGTCGCTGATGCTGATGGCGAAGCTGTCGGCGCCGTGGTAGTCAGCGGCCGGCGTGTACGTGTACGCACCTGTCGCGGCGTTGACCGTCACCGTGCCGTGCGCGGGTGTTGTCGACACGCTGTAGGCCAGCGGGTCGCCATCACCGTCAAGCGCCGAGACCTGGCCATTGAAGGCCGCGTCCTCATTGGTGTTCACCGCGTAGTTGCCCGTGGCCGGATCGAAGGTTTGACCGGGGATGGCCGGGTCCACCGTCATCGGCGCATCCGGCACCGGCGTCACTGTCACCGTGACGGTGGCCGTTTCCTGCGCGCCGCCAGAGGTCACCGTGTACGTGAAGCTCGCGATGCCGTTGAAGTTGGCGGCCGGGGCAAAGTCCAACGTGCCATCGGCCTTCAAGGTGACAGACCCATTCGTCACCGCAACCGGCGTCCCGACAACGATGGCATTGCCGTCGACGGCGGTAATGGTGTGGCCGGCGCTTTCGAAGGTGTCGTTGGCGTTGACGGCGATGTTGACCGTCGTGTCCTCATTGGTCGTAATCGTGTCGTTGGCGATATCCACCACCGCCGCCACCGTCACGTTCACCGTCGACAAGGTCACGTTGCCCGTACCGTCGCTGATGCGAATGACAAAGCTGTCCGCGCCGTAGTAATCACCAATCGGCGTGTACGTGTAGGCCCCCGTGGCGGCATTGACGCTCAACGTGCCATGCGAAGGCATTGCCGATACGCTGTACGCCAGCGGGTCGCCGTCGCCATCCACCGCCAAGACCTGGCCACTGAACGCCGTGTCTTCATTGGTGCTGACCGCGTAGTTGCCTGTCGCCGGGTCGAAGGTTTGACCCGGAACGGCGGGGTCCACCGTCATGGGCGCATCCGGCACGGCGGTGACCGTCACCGTGACGGTTGCCGTCTCGGTTGCTCCGCCCGAGGTCACCGTGTACGTGAAGCTGGTGGTGCCGTTGTAGTTGGCGTTCGGCGCGAAGTCCAGCGTGCCGTCTGCCTTCAGCGTGACGGAACCATTCATCACTGCAACCGGTGTCCCCACCACGATGGCGTTGCCGTCGATGGCCGTGATGGTGTGTCCTGCGTTTTCGAACGTGTCGTTGGCGTTGACGGCGATGTTGACCGTCGTGTCTTCATTGGTCGTAATCGTGTCGTTGGCGATGTCGACGACTGCCGCCACCGTCACGTTCACCGTCGACAGGGTCACGTTGCCCGTGCCGTCGTTAATGCTGATAACGAAACTGTCTGTGCCGTAGTAGTCGGCCGTCGGCGTGTAGGTATATGCGCCGGTCGTGGCGTTGACCGTGACCGTGCCGTGAGCTGGGGTGGTCGACACGCTGTACGCCAGCGGGTCCCCATCGCCATCCACTGCCGAGACCTGGCCATTGACTGCTGTGTCTTCGTTGGTGCTGACGGCGTAGCTGCCCGTGGCTGGGTCGAAGGTTTGACCGGGGACGGCTGGGTCCGTCGTCATCGGCGCATCCGGCACCGCTGTCACCGTCACCGTTACGGTTGCGGTCTCATCCACGCCGCCCGACGTCACGGTATATGTGAAGCTCGCCGTGCCGTTGTAGTTGGCGGTGGGTGTGAAGTCCAACGTGCCATCGGCCTTAAGCGTCACGGAACCGTTCGTCACCGCAACCGGTGTCCCGACGACGACGGCGTTGCCATCGATGGCCGTGATGACGTGGCCTGCGTTCTCGAAGGTGTCGTTGCTGTTGACCGCAATATTGACCGTCGTGTCCTCATTGGTCGTGATCGTGTCGTTGGCGATATCTACGACTGCCGCCACCGTCACGTTCACCGTCGACAAGCTCACATTGCCCGTGCCGTCGCTGATGCTGATGACGAAGCTGTCGCTGCCGTAGTAGTCCGCCGTCGGCGTGTAGGTGTACGCGCCTGTCGCGGCGTTGACCGTGACCGTGCCGTGAGCCGGGGTCGTCGATACGCTGTAGGCCAGCGGGTCGCCATCACCGTCCACTGCCGAGACCTGGCCCATTACCGCCGTGTCTTCATTGGTGCTGATGGCATAGTTGCCGGTGGCCGGGTCGAAGGTTTGACCCGGGACGGCTGGGTCTACTGTCGTCGGCGCATCCGGCACTGCGGTCACGCTGACCGTGACCGTTGCTGTCTCGGTTGCCCCGCCCGAGGTCACGGTGTACGTGAAGCTCGCCGTGCCGTTGTAGTTGGCGGCTGGAGCAAAGTCCAACGTGCCATCGGCCTTCACCGTCACCGAACCATTCGTCACCGCGACGGGCGTGCCCACCACGATTGCGTTGCCGTCTATCGCCGTAATGACGTGGCCCGCGCTCTCGAAGGTGTCGTTGGCGTTGACCGCGATATTGACCGGGGTGTCCTCGCTGGTCGTGATCGCGTCGTTGGCGATATCCACCACCGCCGCCACCGTCACGTTCACCGTCGACAAACTCACATTGCCGGTTCCATCGGAAATCGCAACGACGAAGGTGTCCGCGCCGTAGTAATCCGCCACCGGCGTGTACGTGTACGCGCCCGTCGCGGCGTTGACCGACACCGTGCCATGCGACGGCGTCGACGACACGCTGTAGGCCAGCGGGTCGCCATCGCCGTCCACCGCCGAGACCTGGCCGGTAACGGCCGTGTCCTCATTGGTGCTCACCGCGTAATTGCCGGTGGCGGGGTCGAAGGTTTGACCCGGAACGGCCGGGTCCACCGTCATGGGCGCATCCGGCACCGCCGTCACCGTCACCGTTACGGTTGCGGTCTCATCCACGCCGCCCGACGTCACGGTATATGTGAAGCTCGCCGTGCCGTTGTAGTTGGCGTTCGGCGCAAAGTCCAAGGTGCCGTCTGCCTTCAGCGTGACCGAACCATTCGTCACCGCAACCGGTGTCCCCACCACGATGGCGTTGCCGTCAATCGAGGTGATGGTATGGCCGGCGTTCTCGAAAGTGTCGTTGGTGTTGACGGCGATATTGACCGTCGTGTCTTCGTTCGTCGTGATCGTGTCGTTGGCGATGTCGACGACTGCCGCCACCGTGACGTTCACCGTTGACAAGGTCACGTTGCCCGTTCCGTCGCTGATGCTGATGACGAAGCTGTCCGCGCCGTAATAGTCCGCCGTTGGCGTGTAGGTGTACGCGCCCGTCGTGGCGTTAACCGTCACCGTGCCGTGAGCAGGGGTTGTCGACACGCTGTAGGCCAGCGGGTCTCCATCACCGTCCACCGCCGAGACCTGGCCAGTCACCGCCGAATCTTCATTGGTGCTGACGGCGTAGTTGCCTGTCGCCGGATCGAAGGTCTGACCTGGAACGGCGGGGTCCACCATCATCGGTGCGTCCGGCACTGCGGTAACGCTGACCGTGACGGTCGCCGTCTCTGTCGCCCCGCCTGAAGTGACGGTGTACGTGAAGCTGGCAGTGCCGTTGAAGTTGGCCGCCGGCGCGAAGTCCAGGGTGCCGTCTGCCTTCAGGGTGACAGAGCCGTTCGTCACCGCAACCGGCGTCCCCACGACGATGGCGTTGCCGTCGATGGCCGTGATGACATGACCCGCGTTCTCGAAGGTGTCATTACCATTGACCGCGATATTGACCGTCGTGTCTTCATTGGTCGTGATCGTGTCGTTGGCGATGTCTACGACTGCCGCCACCGTCACGCTCACCGTCGACATGGTCACGTTGCCAGCGCCATCGTTGATGCTGATGACGAAGCTGTCGGCGCCGTAATAGTCGGCCGTTGGCGTGTACGTGTACGCGCCGGTTGCGGCGTTGACGGTGACCGTGCCGTGAGCAGGTGTCGTCGACACGCTGTAAGCCAGCGGGTCTCCATCACCGTCTACCGCCGAGACTTGGCCAGTCACCGCCGAATCTTCATTGGTGCTGACGGCGTAGTTGCCTGTCGCCGGGTCGAAGGTTTGACCCGGAACGGCGGGGTCTACCGTCATCGGTGCGTCGGGCACTGCGGTGACGGTCACCGTGACGGTTGCGGTTTCATCCACGCCGCCCGACGTCACGGTGTACGTGAAGCTCGCCGTGCCATTGAAGTTGGCGGCTGGCGCGAAGTCCAAGGTTCCGTCCGCCTTCAGCGTGACCGAACCGTTCGTCACCGCAACGGGCGTACCCACCACGATGGCGTTGCCGTCGACGGCCGTGATGGTGTGTCCTGCGTTCTCGAAGGTATCGTTGGCATTGACCGCGATATTGACCGTCGTGTCTTCATTGGTCGTGACCGTGTCGTTGGCGATATCTACCACTGCCGCCACCGTCACACTGACCGTCGACAGGCTCACGTTGCCCGTGCCGTCGTTAATGCTGATCACGAAGCTGTCGCTGCCGTAGTAGTCGGCGGTCGGCGTGTACGTATAAGCGCCCGTGGTGGCGTTGACCGTCACCGTGCCGTGCGCGGGTGCCGTTGACACGCTGTAGGCCAGCGGGTCGCCGTCACCGTCCACTGCCGAGACCTGGCCGTTGACTGCCGTGTCTTCATTGGTGCTGACCGCGTAGTTGCCGGTGGCGGGATCGAAGGTTTGACCCGGGACAGCGGGGTCTACCGTCATCGGCGCATCCGGCACCGCAGTTACCGTTACCGTCACGGACGCCGTTTCATTCACGCCGCCCGACGTCACGGTATACGTGAAGCTCGCCGTGCCGTTGTAGTTGGCCGTGGGCGCGAAGTCCAAGGTTCCGTCCGCCTTCAGCGTCACCGAACCATTGGTCACCAGAATCGGCGTGCCCACGACGACTGCGTTGCCGTCGATAGCCGTGATGACGTGGCCCGCGTTCTCGAAGGTGTCGTTGGCATTGACGGCAATATTGACCGCCGTGTCTTCATTGGTCGTAATCGTGTCGTTGGTGATGTCGACGACTGCCGCCACCGTCACACTCACCGTCGACAAGCTCACATTGCCCGTGCCGTCGGAGATCGCAACGACGAAGCTGTCGGCGCCGTAGTAGTCAGCCGTCGGGGTGTAGGTGTACGCGCCCGTCGAGGCGTTGACCGTCACCGTGCCGTGTGCCGGTGCCGTCGATACGCTATAAGCCAGCGGGTCGCCGTCACCATCTACTGCCGAGACCTGGCCCGTCACCGCCGAATCTTCATTGGTGCTGACGGCGTAGTTGCCCGTGGCCGGGTCGAAGGTTTGACCCGGAACCGCCGGGTCAACCGTCATCGGCGCATCCGGCACAGCGGTGACCGTCACCGTGACGGTTGCCGTCTCGGTGACGCCCCCCGATTTGACCGTGTACGTGAAACTGGCCGTGCCGTTGTAATTGGCAGCCGGCGAAAAGTCCAAGGTGCCGTCGGCCTTCAATGTGACTGAACCGTTCGTCACCGCAACCGGCGTACCCACCACGACGGCGTTGCCATCGATGGCCGCAATGACGTGGCCGGCGTTCTCGAAGGTATCGTTGGCATTGACCGCAATGTTGACCGTCGTGTCTTCATTGGTCGTGACCGTGTCGTTGGCGATATCTACCACTGTCGCCACCGTGACACTGACTGTCGACAGGCTTACGTTGCCCGTGCCGTCGTTAATGCTGATCACGAAGCTGTCGCTGCCGTAGTAGTCGGCGGTCGGCGTGTACGTATAAGCGCCCGTGGTGGCGTTGACCGTCACCGTGCCGTGCGCGGGTGCCGTTGACACGCTGTAGGCCAGCGGGTCGCCGTCACCGTCCACTGCCGAGACCTGGCCCATTACCGCCGTGTCTTCATTGGTGCTGACCGCATAGTTGCCGGTGGCCGGGTCGAAGGTTTGACCCGGAACCGCGGGGTCCACGGTCATCGGCGCATCTGGCACCGCAGTCACAGTGACCGTGACAGTCGCCGTTTCATTCACGCCGCCCGACGTTACCGTGTACGTGAAGCTGGCCGCGCCGTTGTAGTTGGCCGTGGGCGCAAAGTCCAGCGTGCCGTCCGCCTTCAGCGTGACGGAACCATTCGTCACCGCGACAGGCGTCCCGACAACAATCGCGTTGCCGTCGATGGCCGTAATGACGTGGCCCGGGTTCTCGAAGCTGTCGTTCGCATTGACCGCGATATTGACCGTCGTGTCCTCATTGGTCGTGATGGCGTCGTTGGCAATATCCACCACGGCCGCCACGGTCACGCTTACCGTCGACAGACTTACATTGCCGGTTCCATCAGCAATCGCAACGACGAAGCTGTCGGCGCCGTAGTAGTCGGCGGTCGGCGTGTAGGTGTACGCACCGGTCGTGGCGTTGACGGTGACGGTGCCGTGTGTGGGGATCGTTGACACGCTGTAGGCCAGCGGATCGCCATCGCCATCCACCGCCGACACCTGGCCGGTGACGGCGGTGTCTTCATTAGTGCTGACGGCGTAGTTGCCAGTCGCCGGATCGAAGGTTTGACCCGGAACCGCCGGGTCCACCGTCATCGGCGCGTCCGGCACCGCTGTCACGGTGACCGTGACGGATGCGGTCTCATCCACGCCACCCGAGCTCACCGTATACGTGAAGCTCGCCGTGCCGTTGTAATTGGCGGTGGGCGCGAAGTCCAGGGTGCCGTCAGCCTTCAGCGTCACCGAACCATGGGTGACCAGAATCGGCGTGCCTACAACGACGGCGTTGCCGTCGATGGCGGTAATGACGTGGCCCGCGTTCTCGAAGGTGTCATTGCTATTGACCGCGATGTTGACAGTGGTGTCTTCATTGGTCGTGATGGAATCGTTGGCGATATCCACCACCGCCGCGACCGTAAGGCGTACCGTCGACAAGCTCACGTTACCCGTGCCGTCAGAGATCGCAACAACGAAGCTGTCGGCGCCGTAGTAGTCCGCCGTGGGGGTGTACGTGTAAGTGCCGGTCGTGGCGTTGACCGTGACCGTGCCATGCGCGGGTGTTGTCGACACGCTGTAGGCGAGCGGGTCGCCGTCACCATCCACCGCCGAGACCTGGCCAGTGACTGCCATGTCCTCGTTGGTGCTGACGGCGTAGTTACCGGTGGCAGGATCAAAGGTTTGACCGGGAACTGCCGGGTCCACCGTCATCGGCGCATCCGGCACGGCGGTGATTGTCACCGTGACAGTCGCCGTTTCCGTAGCGCCGCCCGACATCACCGTGTACGTGAAGCTGGCGGTGCCGTTGTAGTTCGCGGCCGGCGTGAAATCCAGCGTGCCATCGGCTTTCAAACTGACCGACCCATTCGTCACCGCGACCGGTGTTCCCACCACAATCGCATTGCCGTCAATCGCCGTGATGACGTGGCCCGGATTCTCGAAGGTATCGTTGCTATTGACCGCGATGTTGACGGCCGTGTCTTCATTGGTCGTAACCGTGTCGTTGGCAATATCCACCACTGCCGACACCGTCACACTCACCGTCGACATGGTGACGTTGCCCGTGCCGTCGTTGATGCTGATCACGAAGCTGTCTGCCCCGTAGTAGTCGGCTGTCGGCGTGTAGGTGTACGCGCCTGTCGTGGCGTTGACCGTGACCGTGCCGTGAGCTGGGGTGGTCGACACGCTGTAGGCCAGCGGGTCGCCATCGCCATCCACCGCCGAAACCTGGCCAGTGACGGCGGCGTCTTCGTTGGTGCTGACGGCGTAGTTACCCGTCGCCGGGTCGAAGGTTTGACCTGGAACCGCTGGGTCCACCGTCATCGGAGCATCCGGCACCGCCGTCACACTGACCGTGACCGTCGCCGTCTCGGTTGCTCCGCCAGACGTGACCGTATAGGTGAAGCTCGCCGTGCCGTTGTAGTTGGCCGTGGGCGCGAAGTCCAACGTGCCGTCGGCCTTCAACGTGACCGAACCGTGCGTCACCGCAACCGGGGTCCCCACCACGATCGCATTGCCGTCGATGGCGGTGATGACATGACCGGCATTCTCAAACGTATCGTTGGCATTAACCGCGATATTGACCGTCGTATCTTCATTGGTCGTGATCGTGTCGTTGGCGATATCCACCACCGCGGCCACCGTGACGTTCACCGTCGACAAGCTCACGTTGCCCGTGCCGTCAGCAATCGCCACGACGAAGCTGTCGCTGCCGTAGTAGTCGGCCGTCGGCGTATAGGTGTACGCGCCGGTCGCGGCGTTGACCGTGACCGTGCCGTGAGCCGGTGTCGTCGATACGCTGTAGGCCAGCGGGTCACCGTCGCCATCCACCGCCGAGACCTGGCCGGTGACGGCCGTGTCTTCATTGGTGCTGACCGCATAGTTGCCGGTGGCCGGGTCGAAGGTTTGACCGGGGATTGCCGGGTCCACCGTCATCGGGGCGTCCGGCACCGCCGTCACGGAGACCGTGACCGTCGCCGTCTCGGTTGCACCGCCAGACGTGACCGTATACGTGAAGCTGGCCGTGCCGTTGTAGTTGGCTGTCGGCGCAAAGTCCAACGTGCCATCGGCCTTCAGGGTGACCGAACCGTGCGTCACCGCGACCGGCGTCCCCACAATAATCGCGTTGCCATCAATCGCCGTAATGACGTGCCCCGCGTTCTCGAAGGTGTCGTTGGCATTGACCGCGATATTGACCGTCGTGTCTTCATTGGTCGTAATCGTGTCGTTGGTGATGTCTACGACCGCCGCGACGGTAACGCTCACCGTCGACAAGCTCACGTTGCCCGTGCCGTCAGCAATCGCAACAACGAAGCTGTCGCTGCCGTAGTAATCCGCCGTCGGCGTGTAGGTGTACGCGCCGGTTGCGGCGTTGACGGTCACCGTGCCGTGAGCCGGTGTCGTAGACACGCTGTACGCCAGCGGGTCGCCATCGCCATCCACCGCCGAGACTTGGCCGGTGACGGCGGCGTCTTCGTTGGTGCTGACGGCGTAGTTACCCGTCGCCGGGTCGAAGGTTTGACCGGGAACCGCCGGGTCCACCGTCATCGGAGCATCCGGCACCGCCGTCACGGTGACCGTGACCGTCGCCGTCTCGGTTGCTCCGCCAGACGTGACCGTATACGTGAAGCTCGCCGTGCCGTTGTAGTTGGCCGTAGGCGCAAAATCCAAGGTGCCGTCGGCCTTCAGCGTGACCGAACCGTGCGTCACCGCGACCGGCGTCCCCACCACAATCGCGTTGCCGTCGATGGCCGTGATGACATGCCCTGCGTTCTCAAACGTATCGTTGGCATTAACCGCGATATTGACCGTCGTATCTTCATTCGTCGTGATGGAGTCGTTGGCGATATCCACCACCGCCGCGACCGTAACGCTTACCGTCGACAAGCTCACGTTGCCCGTGCCGTCAGCAATCGCCACGACGAAGCTGTCGCTGCCGTAGTAATCCGCCGTCGGCGTGTACGTGTACGCGCCCGTCGTGGCGTTGACCGTGACCGTGCCATGAGCCGGTGTTGTCGATACGCTGTACGCCAGCGGATCGCCATCGCCGTCCACTGCCGAGACCTGGCCGGTGACGGCTGCGTCTTCGGTGGTGCTGACGGCGTAGTTGCCGGTGGCAGGATCAAAGGTTTGACCCGGAACCGCCGGGTCCACCATCATCGACGCGTCCGGCACCGCCGTGATCGTCACCGTGACAGTCGCCGTTTCAACCGCGCCGCCCGACGTCACCGTGTACGTGAAGCTGGCCGTGCCGTTGTAGTTGGCCGCGGGCGCAAAGTCCAAGGTGCCGTCGGCCTTCAACGTGACCGAACCGTTCGTCACCGCGACCGGCGTTCCCACCACAATCGCGTTGCCGTCAATCGCCGTGATGACGTGGCCCGGGTTCTCGAACGTGTCGTTGGCATTGACCGCGATATTGACGGGGGTGTCTTCATTCGTCGTGATCGTATCGTTGGCGATGTCCACCACCGCCGACACCGTCATCGTCACGGTGGTCTGCAAAGTGCCGCCAAAGCCGTCAGAGACTGTCACGACAAAGCTGTCGCCGCCGTAATAGTCGGCAGTTGGCGTGTAGGTGTAGGCGCCCGTCGTGGCGTTAAGCGCCACCGTACCGTGGGCCGGGCCGGAGCTCAGCGTATAGGTGAGCGTGTTGCCGTCCGTATCCAGCGCGGAAATCTGGCCGATGACAGGCGTGTCTTCCTGAGTCGAGTTCTGGTAGTTGCCCGTCAAGGGGTCGAACCCTTGTCCGCCCACGCGCGGGTCAAGCAGCACCGGCGGGTCGTTGACCGGAGTGACGTTGACGGTCACCGTGGCGGTCTCCGTCACGCCGCCCGAGCTCACCGTGTAGGTGAAGCTGGCCGTGCCGTTGTAGTTGGCCGCGGGCGCAAAGTCCAAGGTGCCGTTGGCCAGCAACGTCACCGATCCATTCACGACGGCGATCGGGGAGCCGACCACGGCGGCCGTGCCGTCAATGGCGGTAATCGTGGCGGAGGAACCTTCGAACGAATCGTTGGCCAGCACCGGGATGTTGACGCTGGTGTCCTCGTTCGTGGTGACGGTGTCGCTTGCGATGTCGGCCACCGCCGCCACCGTCACATTCACCGTGCACGGCACGACGCCGCCGTGGCCGTCACTGGCGGTCACGACAAAGCTGTCGCTGCCGTTGTAATCCGCGGCGGGCGTGTAGGTGTAGGCGCCCGTTGCCGCGTTGATCGTTACCGCGCCATGGGCCGGCTGCGCGGACACGGTGTAGGCCAAGGTGTCGCCATCCGCATCGGACAACAGGACGCGGCCGCTGACGGCGGTGTCTTCCGAGGTGCTGACCGCGTAACTGCCGGTGGCCGGGTCGAATACCTGGCCGGGAACGGCCGGGTCGACCGGCACCGGCACGTCATTGACGGCGGTGACATTGACCGTCACCGTCGCCGTTTCCGTCACGCCGCCTGATGTGACGGTGTACGTGAAGCTGGCGGCGCCGTTGTAATTGGCCGCAGGCGCAAAGTCCAGCGTGCCATCGGCCTTTAACGTCACCGATCCATTCGTGACCGAGACCGGGACGCCAACGCTGGCTGCCAGGCCGTTGATGGCGGTGATGGCGTGCGCCGCGTCTTCGAACGTGTCGTTGGCGTTCACCGCAATATTGACAAGGGTGTCCTCATTGGTCGTGATCGTGTCGTTGGCAATGTCCGCCACCGCCGCCAACGTCACGCTAACGGTGGACTGCACCGTGCCGCCGTGGCCGTCCGATATCGTCACCACGAAACTATCGGCGCCGTTGTAGTCCGCGGCGGGCGTGTAGGTATACGCGCCCGTCGCGGCGTTAATGGTGACCGCGGCGTGGCCCGGTTGTGTCGACACGGCATAGCTGAGCGTGTCGCCGTCGGCATCGGTGGCGAACACCTGGCCGCTGAAGGCCACGTCTTCCTGCGTGCTGACGGCATAGTTGCCGGTGGCGGCATTGAAGGTCTGGCCGGCGATTGCCGGGTCCGCCGGCACCGGCGGGCGGTTACCCGGGGTGACCTGAATGGCCGATACCGCCGCGGCCGACGCGTACCCCGTGCTGTCCGTCGCCACAAAGCTCAGCTGACGCGTGCCAGCCGTGGCCGACAACAAAGTATTGCGATACGTCGCGCCCCGCACCAGCGTGTCCAACACCGTGTTGGCGATCACGCCGCCACCGCTGCGCGTGATGACAAAGCCGCCCGCCACCGTGTAATTGATCAGCAGGTTCACGCCGTCAACGGTCACGGTGTTCGAGGCCGTGGCGTTCAGCGCGAAGCTTGTGCCGCCCAGCGTCACGACTTCGCTGGCGCCGTTCTGCACGCCCGAGACCGAAATGGCCAGCTGCTGGAGATCGTTGTCGCCAAAGTCCGTGACGTCGGCGGTGGCCGCCGCCACGTTGACCGCGGCGCTGTTGCCGACCTGGCTGGTGCTGTAGTTGATCGTTCCATCTACCGCGCCAACCGTGGAATTCAGGTCGATAACGGGCGCGTTGACGTTGTCGCGCCAATCAAAGTTGCGGGTCAGCGGTACGGCGTTGCTGCCGTTGATGGCCGTGTCCAGGTCGGTGTCGGCCAGATTGAATTGCACGACGGTGGTCGTCAGCCCCGATCCGCTGGTGGTGACACCGCCATCATGAACGTAAAAGCCGTCATTGGGCGTGCCGTGCTCGAAGATATCGAGCAGGCCGTCTTGGTCCGTGTCGGTAGTGCTGGTGACGGACGTGGGTTGGCCGTCGCCGCGTTCAGCGACATCCGCCTTGCCGTCGTTGTCGCTATCGGTATCGTAGACATCGCGGGTGCCGTCGCCATCCGTATCCACTGGCGTCAAGCCCAGGCTGGCCGCCGCCGTGGTTTTGTTGGCGCTGGTGGTGTCAGCGTCGTAACGGTCGTCCAGGCCGTCATGGTCCACATCGACCATGGCCACGCCCTGGCCGCTGGGCGGCTTGTAGCCGGCCGTGGTCTGCGCTTCGATGTTGTCGGCGATGCCGTCGTTGTCGCTGTCCAGATCCAGCCGGTCGATGATGCCATCGCCATCGTGATCGTTTGCGGCGTTCAAGGCGCTGACCTTGTAGACCTTTACCGCGTCCAGGCCCAGATACGCGCCATCACCGCCTGCCGGCCGCACGATCGAGAACACGACCACCGGCGCGGTCGACGTGGCCGTGAACGTGATTTCGCCCGTGCTCCACGTCTTGAAGTTATTGCCGTTATAGGTGAGCGTGTCAGCGTTGTACGAGACGCCGTCCACGGTCACGACAAAGTACGCCTGCATGCCTGTGGCGGTAATGCCGTTGACGCCGCCAAAGATCTCTTGAAAAGAGATACGCACCACGTCGCCCACCTGAATGCCGGCCGACGCCGGGATGATCACTTGCGAGGCCTCTTCCACAAAGCCGCTATAGATGCCCATGAACACCTGGCCATCTGCCCCGCCCGGCACGCCGTTCATGGCGCCGGCCCACTGCCCAGAGCCCGCCAGCGAGAAACTGCCTTTCCAGGTGTCGGGCGTGTTCAGGGCCGAGGTAAAGCCCGTACCAGCCACGGTGAAGTTCAGGCTGTCGTTCTCGGTGCCAGCCACTCCCAACGCGCCTTCCATGGAACCGTCGATGAGCGATGGCGGCGTAACCTGCGACTCCACGCTGTCCAGAATGCCGTCGTTGTCGTCGTCCAGATCGGCCACGTTGGCCACGCCATCGCCATCGGTATCAATCAACGTGATGGTGGTGACCGCCACGTTCGACGCCGTCGGTGCAGTGGCCGATGTGGCCTGGACTGAAATGGTGCGCGCCGCTGTTGAACCCGACGTGGTGGTGAAGTAGACCTGGCCAAGCGCCGTCTGATACGTCGCCAGCGTGGCGTTGCCCGTCAGCGTCAGCACACCGGTGCCGCTGTTGTAGCTGGCCGTGATGCCGTTGACCGTGCCGCCCAGCGACAGGCTGTCGGCTGCCGTGGCGCTCGACAGGGTGATCGTCATGGAGACCAGATTGTTGCCTTCGGGGTCGCTGACGGATACCTGGCGGCCGATGGGCACAGTGATCTGGTCATACGTGGTGCTGTAGTTCGCGCCCGCGCTGGTGCCGTCCAGATCGATGCGTGGCGCATCCTGCACCTGCGTCACGGTGACAGTGACGTTGGCCGTCTCCGTCACGCCGCCCGAGGTGGCGGTATAGGTGAAGACGGTGTTGGCCGACGCCGCCGCGCCGGGATAGTCCAGCGAGGGGGTAAAGGTGATGGTGCCGTCGGCGTTCAAGACCACCGATCCATTGCTGACGCTGACCGCCGGCCCGCCCACGGTGATGGCCGTGCCATTGATGGCGGTGACCGCGCGGCCGCTGTTCTCGAAGGTATCGTTGCCCAGCACGTTGATGACGACGGGCGTTTCTTCGGCGGTGGTGGCGGTATCCGCCACGATGTCGGCAACCGCGTTCACGGTGATGGTGACCACGCCCGTGGCGCTGGAGAAAGCAGTGATGCCGCCGTTCACGCTGGCGTTGGCCGTGGAGCCATTGGTACCGCTGGTCTGGTCCCAGGCGCGGATCGTGAGCGTGGCCGTGCCGTTGAAATCGGCAGTGGGGCGGAAGTACACGCGCGAATTGCCGCTGTTGATCAGCAGCACCGCGTTGCTGTCGGACACCGCCGTCATCTGCGTCCAACTCATGCCATTGTTGGCCGAGTACCACCAGGTTCCGTTGGTGGTGTCAGCGCCCATGATGGCGACGCCCGTCAACGCGCCGCTGTCCACATCGTTGATCGAACCGATGAAGCTATTCACCGACGTGCCAACCGCGCCCGTTGGCGCGGGCGCTGGCACGCTGGCGTTCAAGTCTTCATTGATCGTTGACAGGTTGCGGGTGCCGGCAACCAGCACGGGCGCATCATTGACCGCCGTGACCGAGACCGCCACGGTGTCGTTAGCGGAGGAGAATGCGGTGGACGAGCCGGGGTTCACTTTGGTGCCGGCCGTGCCGGAGCTTTGATCCCACGCGAGCAGCGTCAGCGCGTTGCCCGCGCTGCCATTGAAGTTAGTCGTAGGCTGGAAGTAGATGCGAGAATTCGGGGTATCGGACAACAGCAGCGCGTTGCTGCCGCTGACGGCGCCCACCAAGCTCCACGTAGCGCCGCCATCCAGCGTATACCACCAGATACCGTTGCTGGCGTTCGCCGCCGTCAACGCGATGCCCGAGAGCGCACCCGGGTCCAGATCCACGACGCCTACCGTATAGGCCGATACCAGTTGCCCCACCGCGCCCACCGGCGCGGCATCGTCTTCGCTACCCGTATAGGTCAGCACCGGTACTGTGTTGAGTACCGGGGCGGTGTTTGCCCGCATCAGCACGGTGTCTGTTGCATCCGAGAACGCCGTAGCGCCCCCGTGGACCGAGGCGTCTGCGGTTGCGCCATTGGCGCCGGTGGTGCGGTCCCAGGCGCGGATGGTCAGCGCGTTGCTGACATTGCCCAGTACCGCAACGTTGGGCCGGAAGTACAGGCGGGTAACGCCGTCTGCCGCCAGCAGCCGCGCGGTCGCTTCGGTCAAGGTGCTGACCTGGGTCCAGTTGGCGCCGTTATCGACCGAGTAGTACAGCGTGCCTGAGCTGCTGATGCCCGTGACCGCCACGCCCTTGACCGCGCCGGTGTCAACGTCCGTGACGCCGCCCACCAGGTCCGACACCAGCATGCCTACCTGACCAACCGGCGCGCCGTTGGTGGGCATGACCGCCGCCACGGTCAGGGTCGTGTCCGCCAGCACTGGCGCATCATTGACCGGCGTGATCGACAGCGTCAGGTCCGCGCTGGAACTGCCGCCCGGCGTGGTGATGGTGTAGCGCACCAAGGGCACCTGAGCATCGTAATTGGATGCCGGCGTGAAGGTATAGGACCCGTCCGCGTTCAGCGTCAGGCTGCCGGTGGTGACGCCATTGCGCACCAGCGCCGTGGCCACGCCCACTGTGATCGCCGTGTCGGGCGTGCCGTCGGCGTTGCTGTCATAGCTGGCGGCCGTGACGCTGCCGTTGCGATTAAAGGTGTCGTTGGCCAGCAGGCCGGCCGCCGCCGATACCGTCAGCGGCGTGTCCTCCACAGCGGTCATGGAATCCGCTTGGGCCACCGGCGGGGCGATGCCCACGAAGTTGTCACGCCAATCCAGGTCCGCGCTCAGTCCCTGGGCGTTACTGCCATTGGCCAGGATGTCGCCATCGCTATCGCGCAGGTTGAAGCCCGTGACGGTGGCGGTCAGGCCGCTGCCGCTGGTGATGACGGCGCCATCCTGTACGGCAAAGCCGTCATTGGGCGTGCCGTGTTCGAAGATGTCGAGCAAGCCGTCTTGGTCCGTATCGGTGGTGCTGGTGACGGACGTGGGCTGGCTATCGCCGCGCTCGGCAACATCCGCCGTGCCGTCGTTGTCGCTATCGGTGTCGTAGACATCGCGGATGCCGTCGCCATCCGTATCCACAGGCGTCAGACCCAGGCTGGCTGCCGCCGTGGTTTTGTTGGCGCTGGTGGTGTCGGCGTCGTAACGGTCGTCCAGGCCGTCATGGTCCACATCGACCATGGCCACGCCCTGGCCGCTGGGCGGCTTGTAGCCGGCCGTGGTCTGCGCTTCGATGTTGTCGGCGATGCCGTCGTTGTCGCTGTCCAGATCCAGCCGGTCGATGATGCCATCGCCATCGTGATCGTTTGCGGCATTCAAGGCGCTGACCTTGTAGACCTTTACCGCGTCCAGGCCCAGGTACGCGCCATCGCCGCCTGCCGGCCGCACGATCGAGAACACGACCACCGGCGCGGTCGACGTGGCCGTGAACGTGATTTCGCCCGTGCTCCACGTCTTGAAGTTATTGCCGTTATAGGTGAGCGTGTCGGCGTTATACGACACGCCGTCCACGGTGACGACAAAGTACGCCTGCATGCCTGTGGCGGTAATGCCGTTGACGCCGCCAAATATCTCTTGAAACGAGATGCGCACGACGTCGCCCACCTGAATGCCGGCCGACGCCGGGATGATCACTTGCGAGGCCTCTTCCACAAAGCCGCTGTAGATGCCCATGAACACCTGGCCATCTGCCCCGCCCGGCACGCCGTTCATGGCGCCTGCCCACTGCCCAGAGCCCGCCAGCGAGAAACTGCCTTTCCAGGTGTCGGGCGTGTTCAGGGCCGAGGTAAAGCCAGTGCCGGCCACGGTGAAGTTCAGGCTGTCGTTCTCGGTGCCAGCCACCCCCAACGCGCCTTCCATGGAACCATCGATCAGCGATGGCGGCGTAACCTGCGACTCCACGCTGTCCAGAATGCCGTCGTTGTCGTCGTCCAGATCGGCCACGTTGGCCACGCCGTCGCCGTCGGTGTCGATGGGCGTGATGGTCGCGACCGCTACGTTCGACGCCGTGGGCGCAGTGGCCGATGTGGCCTGGACCGAGATGGTGCGCGCCGCTGTTGAGCCGGACGTGGTGGTGAAGTAGACCTGGCCAAGCGCCAACTGATACGTCGCCAGCGTGGCATTGCCCGTCAGCGTCAGCACACCCGTGCCGCTGTTGTAGCTGGCCGTGATGCCGTTGACGGTGCCGCCCAGCGACAGGCTATCGGCCGCCGTGGCGCCCGCCAAGGTAATCGTCATCGACGCCAGGTTATCTCCTTCCGGGTCTGTCACGGACACCTGGCGGCCGATGCCGACCGTGATCTGGTCGTACGTGGTGCTGTAGTTCGCGCCCGCGGTGGTGCCGTCCAGATCGATGCGTGGCGCATCCTGCACTTGCGTCACGGTGACGGTGACGTTGGCCGTCTCCGTCACGCCGCCCGAGGTGGCGGTATAGGTGAACACGGTGTTGGCCGACGCCGCCGCGCCGGGATAGTCCAGCGAAGGGGTAAAGGTGATGGTGCCGTCGGCGTTCAAGACCACCGATCCATTGCTGACGCTGACCGCAGGCCCGCCCACGGTGATGGCCGCGCCATTGATGGCGGTGACCACGCGGCCGCTGTTCTCGAAGGTATCGTTGCCCAGCACGTTGATGACGACCGGCGTTTCTTCGGCGGTGGTGGCGGTATCCGCCACGATGTCGGCAACCGCGTTCACGGTAATGGTGACCACGCCCGTGGCGCTGGAGAAAGCCGTGATGCCGCCGTTCACGCTGGCGTTGGCCGTGGAGCCATTGGTACCGCTGGTCTGGTCCCAGGCGCGGATCGTGAGCGTGGCCGTGCCGTTGAAATCGGCAGTGGGGCGGAAGTACACGCGCGAGTTGCCGCTGTTGATCAGCAGCACCGCGTTGCTGTCGGACACCGCCGTCATCTGCGTCCAACTCGTGCCATTGTTGGCCGAGTACCACCAGGTTCCGTTGGTGGTGTCAGCGCCCACGATGGCGACGCCCGTCAACGCGCCGCTGTCCACATCGGTGATCGAACCGATGAAGTTATTCACCGACGTGCCGACCGCGCCCGTTGGCGCGGGCGCTGGCACGCTGGCGTTCAAGTCTTCACTGATCGTTGACAGGTTGCGGGTGCCGGCAACCAGCACGGGCGCATCATTGACTGCCGTGACCGTGACCGCCACGGTGTCCGAGGCGGTCGACACCGCGCCCGAAATCGTCGTGGGGTTTACTTTGGTGCCCACTGTGCCAGCGCTTTGGTCCCAGCCGCGCAGCGTGAGCGCGTTGCCGGCGCTGCCGTTGAAGTCGGCGTTCGGCTGGAAGTAGATGCGCGAGTTTGGCGTGTCAGACAGCAGCAGCGCACTGCTCGTGCTGACGGTGCCCACCGCGTTCCAGTTCGCGCCGCCGTCCAGCGTGTACCACCACGAGCCGTTCGAGGCCGTGGCGGCGGTCAGCGCAATCCCTTTGACCGCGCCGGGGTCGGTATCGGTCAAGCCGGCCGTATACGTCGAGATCGTGACGCCCACCGCGCCAACCGGCGCGCCGGAATCTTCAGTGCCGGTGTACGTCAGGTTCAGGGACGTGTCCAGCACTGGCGGCGCGAGCAGATGGCTCCACCCTTCGGCCGCGACGGCGGTCGCCTCAATTGCGCCGCTTTGGCGCTCCAGCGTCCAGTCCCCGCCCAGCGCCACGGCGCCGGTGTAGTCGGTGGACGCGGCCACATCGGCCCCGGTGATCATGCCCAAGGTCTGCACCGCGGCTGCGCCGTCTGCACCCTTGCCGAAATCGCAGCCATACAACAGCACATCGCCGTTGGCGCTCAGGGCGGACCCGATCTGTACGAGCTCCGCGCGGTATTCGCCCTGCATGGATTCCAGCGTCAGCGTGGCGGTACCCAGTTGCAGCGCGCCTTCTTCGCCATGGCTCAGGATATGGATGGCGTCCACGTCATGGCGGCCGTTAAGCGTGTCGGCAATGAAGCGCAAGCCGTCCACGCCCGGCTCGATGAAGTGCACCTCGGCGCCCGGGGGCAGCGCCTTGGCCAGCACATCGGCCTGCTCCACCGTTCGATCAATGAAATAGACATCGGTATGCTCGGCCGCAGGCGCGGCAGGCGCTGCCTTGTGCTGCTCCACCGCACCCAGCGCGGCGATCAGGTCGGCATGCGCCTGGGTATCCGTTGCGGGCGGCGCATCGGGGACGGCATGCGCCGCCTCTTGCGCCGTCTTGGCGGCGGCGGCGTCCAGCAGGACGCGAGGTTCAAGGGCCTGGAGAAAGAGGCGCGACGTCAGCGTGCGAGCGCCGAGGGCTTGCGAGGTCTTCTTGCCGAAACGCGAAGCGGACGATTTTTTCAAAATACACCTCTCACAGAGATCGCTGAAGCGGGGCGCGTCGATGCGCGCGCCGGAATTCTTGCTACAAGCCGAGCTGACGTTGCCGGCGGCAACGCCTTACATTCCTGCCACGCGCCATCGGCGCGCCTTTCGTCTATCTGAGCGCTCATGCGCCGGCCTCCCGCAACAGCACGCTGACCACGCGGCGCACCACACGGCCGGCGAGGCTGATGGGTTCGCCCCGGATCTGCATTTCGCCGCGCACTTCGGTCAAGGGCTGGGTGTGACGCGAGGTATCGGTCACGTCGGCCGCCACTTCGAACACCGCTTGTTCCGCACGCAGCCTGCCTTCGAACTGGCGCGCCGCAACGTCGCCGCCATGCGCGGACGTCAAGAGCCAGTTCTCCAAGGTGTCGTTGGCCGCCGCGCCAATGCGCGATACCTGAATGGCGCGCGCGGGCATCAGGCGCAGCTCATCCACGAATTCACCCGTATCCCCTTCGCGGATGCGGCGCAGGTCGTCGGCATTGACGTAGCCGCGCGCCTCCAGGCTGTCGGGCGTGGCAATCAGCGCCAGACGCGTTTTCTCATCCACCCAACGCCCCGGCGACAACTCCAGCGCCAACTCCACCACCACGCCATCGACGGGCGCGCGCACCGCCAAGCGCGAGCGCTCGCGGTCAAAGCCTGCGATGCGATCCCGTTCCAGCTGCACTTCGCGCGCCAGCGTCAGCGACTCAGACAAGTCCTTGCGATCCGCGCTGCGGCGGTCCAGCCGTTCGTTCAACAAGCGTTCGCGTTCACGCGCCGCCGTCAACTGCTGCTCGATTTCCGACGCGCTCAACGCCATCAGGATCTGCCCGGCGCGCACGAACTCGCCCTGGTGCACGCGCACGGCCTCCAGGCGTGCAGGACGAGGCGCAAAGGCGGGCGCCTGTTGTGTGGCCGTCAGCACGGCCGGGATGCGCACCGTGTAGGGCAAAGGCGTCAACAGCCCGGCGGCCAGCAGCGCAAGCACGCCCAAGGTGATGAACGCCTGGCGGCCCACTTCGCGGCGACGCTTGACCCACACTTTCAGCTCGCGCCAGATCGGCAGCACGATGAACCAGCCGATTTCCACCGCAAACAGAAAGATGCCCAGCAGCTTGAAGAAGTAGTGATAGACCAGCAGGGCAATGCCCAGGAACAGGAAGAAGCGGTAGATCCAGGTGGCGTAGGCAAAGCCGATCAGCAGCAGGCGCGTGTGTCCGTAGGTGGGCTCGGGCTGCTCATCGCCGTAGCCGAACAGCCGTTCGCGCATCCACCAGCGCGCCATGGCGAACGAGCGGTCTTGCAAACCGGGGATGCCGATCAGGTCGCTAAAGAGGTAGTAGCCGTCAAAGCGCATCAGCGGGTTCAGGTTGACGGCCAGGCTCAGCACCCAGCCCGTCGTCGCCAGCGCGAACGCCACGTTGCGCCAGGGGCCGTCGGGCACGAATACCCACGCCAGCGTGGCGCACACCGCCACCAGCAGCTCCACCGCCATGCCCGCGCCGTCGATCAGAACGCGCTGGCGCCGCGGAAGGCGCCACGCGTCGGTGGTGTCGGTGTACAGAATGGGCGTCATCACGACGAACGCCACGCCCATCGTCGTCACGCGCGAACCAAGCCGCACGGCGGTGTAGCCATGACCCAGTTCATGCAAGGTCTTCACCAGCGCCAGGCTCAACCCGAACGCGATCACGCCGGTGGCCGAAATCATGTCGGGAAAGGTATGCAGGAAGGCGTCCCATTGGCGGGACACCAGGTACAGGCTGAACGCGCCCAGCAGCGCCGCCAGGCACCAGAAGACCGGTGAGAAGCACAGCGTTACCCAAGGCAGCGTGCGGCGCAGGAAGGCATCGGGGCGCGCCAGCGGCACTTTGAAAAACAGATAGCTATGCAGCAGCTGGGTCGCCAGCGAGCGCTTTTTCGCGGCGTTCTGCTGGCGCACGCGCGCATAGGTTTCGCCCGCTGCCGGCGCCAGCAGCTCGTGGCGTTGCATAAAGTCGATCAAGCCCAGGATTTTTTGATCGTCGGGCGTGCGGCCCGTTGTGCGCGTCACCGCCGCGCGCAATGCCCCCACCGTGCCTTGATGCCATTGCGCCAACATGCCGACAGTGTCTTGGTCGATGGCGAAGAAGCGATGCGCGGCCGGGTCATGGATGCGCCAATTGCCGCCCCATTCACCGGCACGCGCGCCACCCTGATCGGGAATCAGGCGCAGGTCCTGACGTAGCGGCGGCAGCACGCGCGCGCCGGGGTCGGCTTCGGGTTCGGGTTCGGGTTCGTTGACAGGCAAGGCGATGGCGTCCATGGCGTCAGACTCCTGTCCACTGACGCAACGCCGTGATCGGCCGCCGCAGCAGGTAATAGACCAACGACACCGGCTCGCCGTACACCCGCGCCGTGCCGCGCAACCCCAGGCGTTCGGGCGTGGCGGTTGGATCATTGACGCGCGCCAGCACGTTGTAGCTGGACACGCCCGCCGCGTCGGCTTCCGCGCGGTATGCCACCCGCACGATATCGGCGTCCAGCGGGTCCAGCGGGGCGGCATCGAGGAACACGCGTACCGAGGCGCCCTCGTGCAGGTTGACGGCGTCGGACACCGGCACCTTCAGCTGATACTGCACCCGGTTGGGGTCGGCCACGCGCATGATGGCCTCGCCCACCGCCACCGGGCGGCCCAGCCAGTCACGCGGGTCGCCATACAGCGCCACGCCATCCTGCGGCGCGCGCAATATCGCCTTGGCAAGCATGGCGCGCGCGTAATCGCGTTCCGCGGTGGCGACGGATTCCTCGCTCTGGGCAACGGCCAGCTCGCGCTTGGCGGTGGGGTCGGACACGGCCGCCTGTTGCAGCCGAAGCACCTTGGCGCGCGCCACTTCCACCTTCTGCAT
This sequence comes from Achromobacter sp. NPDC008082, assembly GCF_042957345.1. Classification (NCBI taxonomy): domain Bacteria; kingdom Pseudomonadati; phylum Pseudomonadota; class Betaproteobacteria; order Burkholderiales; family Alcaligenaceae; genus Achromobacter; species Achromobacter sp. NPDC008082. The sequence goes on along the minus strand of NZ_JBIBIB010000004.1, from coordinate 341,070 downwards.
GGCGACTTCAAAGTCGCTGCGCAACTGCGTGTCCACCAACTGCACAAGCGGCGTGCCGGCCGCAACCTGCGCGCCCGGCGCCACCAGAATGCGTTCCACCACGGCGGGCAGCGCCGCCGTCACAACAAAAGGATCTTGCGGCGTGACTTCCACCGGCGCCAGCGTCGTCAGCGGCACGCGCACAAACGCCAGCACCGCCGCCAACGCCCCCAGCGACAGCACCAGCTTGGAACGATGGCGGCGCAATCCCGAGACCGGCTTCGCCCGGCCCGCAATGGCGTTCAAGCCATGGGCATATGCGCCGCCCAGCCTTGCGGCCAAGCGCAGATGCGCCTCTTCCCAAGGCTCGTCACGCGCCAGCAGCCAGCCCGCATGAGGCGTCCGGTCCACATCCGCCAACGGCACCCACATCAAAAAGGTCAGCACCGCGTCTGCCGAGCAGGGGTCGGCCGGATCGGCATACGCGTGCGCGTCGAACGTGCGCACCGCGCGCACGTCCGGCGCGTCCGGGGCGGGCCGGCACAATGCGGACACCATGTTCTCGTACCAACGCACCAGCGGCGCGTCGCGGTTCACGCTTGCCAGGCCTGATACCGCCGCCACGCGCCAGCGCCCGCCCGGCGCGCCTTCAAATACCAGCGCCTGGCCAAACGGCAATAGGGCGATCGGCTCGTTGGCCAGGTGCCGCCACAACTCATCGCGCGACACACACCGGCGCAGCTCGCCTTCCAGCCGGATCAGTTGCGCGCCCGTGCTGTTCTGCGGATCGGGCTGCGACACCGACGGCGCATTGGCGGCGGGACGGGGCCGAGCCGCCTCGCCCGCCGCCGCGGATTCAGCCGCCGCACTACGGGAACTCGCCACATGAAGGGCCATGGAAGCCGCTCCTTAGAAGACGCTGCAATCGAACGGAGGAGACGTTGGCCCGCCGACCCGCACGGCCGGCCGCGATGCGCCGTCGCTGGGCGCGGGCGGTATGGCCGTGACAGCGGGCGGCTGCCCTTCGCGGCCGGCTGGCACGCGATAGACCGCCTGCACAGGCAACTTGCCGGTCAGGACAGGCTCGGTGGTCAACGCAAGCGGGCTAGCCGGCGCGGCCATGCCGCCTTCCAGCGTGGCGCGTCCGCTCATACCCGGCCGCACACTGGCAGGCGCCTTGTCCACCCGCGCCACCACCTTGATGGTCTGGCTCACCGCATCCACCGCCGCCGACACCCGCGTCACCTTCGCCGGCAGCACATCGCCGGTTTCATCGACCACAAAGTCCAGGCCGGAACCTTCCTTCAGCCACGCCAGCCACTTGGACGGCACCACCATGTGCAGCTCCATCGGGCCATCGCTCACAATCGAGATCAGCTTCTCGTTGGGCGGCGGCGTTTCATCCAGCCGCGCCAGCGTCTCCACCACGCTGCCCGCATAGGGCGCCACCACCTTGCAGTCCACCATCCGCTCCTGGATGGCGTCCGCCTGCGCCTGGCGCTCTTGTTGCTTGAAGCGCGCGATGTCGGCATCGGCGCGGCCGGTTGCCGCCATGCGCAGCAGTTCCGACTGCACCTTTGCGTTACGCGCTTCAACCGCAGCGCCCGCCCGCGCGGCGCGCAGTTCAGCTTCCAGGCGGCGGCAATCAAAACTGACCAGCACGTCGCCCTGCTTGAACCGTTCGCCTTCGCGCAGCGGCATGCTGAGGATTTTTTCCGAGATCGACGAGGACAGCGTCGCCTCGGCCGTGGCGCGCAGCACACCGCGCGCAGCGCCTCCGTCCGCCGGCGGCTCCGCGCTCCAGGCCGGGCTGCACGCGGCGGCGCAAGCCACCCATAACGGCGTCAGCCAGACACGGCGGCCCCAGCCCGCCACAAGGGGGACACGAGTTTGATTCTTCATGATGACTCCCGCGTAGGGATTAGCGAGTGGGCGCGGCCGCGACGCGGGCGTCCTGCTTGCTGTCGGCGAAGGTGGTGCGCGCCGCCCACATGCCGCGCAGCTTGTCCGCCAGGGCTGGCACCGCATCGGCTGTGCTCATCGTGGTGTCCACCGGATCAATCCCGAGCGATGCGAAGACGTTGGCGTAAGCGTTTTGCAGATCCGCCAGCGCCAGGTCATAACGCACCCGTGCGACCAGCGTGTTCATCTGCTCCCGGATCAAGCTTTGCCGGCTGAGTTTCTCGGCCTTGAAGCCCGAATCAATCTGGCCTTCGATGCGTTCTTGCACATCGTAGAAACGCCGCGCCGTATCCAGCTCATCCTGACGCAGCGCGTAGCGCGCGCGGCTGACTTCCACTTGCGTGGCCACCGCAGTGGTCAGTGCCAGCTGCCGTTGATCCAGCAGATCGCCTTCCGCCTTGATCTGCGCCTTCTCGGCAGGCAGACGGAACACGTTCAACAGGTTCCAGCTGGCGACAGCGCCCCAGCCGATCCAGTTGCTGTTGTAGAGCAAGTCGTTCGTGCTGGCGTTCAGGCCGCCAAAGAGCTTCAGGCTGGGCAACGCGCGCAGCAACGCGGCGGTGTTTTCCTGATCGTTCGCCCGCAGCTGGTACGCCACTTCGCGCAGCTCCGGCCGGTTCTCGATGGCCACTTGCAGCCACGCCGCCGGGTCATCCGCAATGCCGGGCAGCGTGAGCGGCTGTTTGCCTTCCGTGGGCGGCGGCATCGCAATGGTGTATTGCGTATTCGGCGGCAGATTCATCAGCGCGGCCAATTGCTGCTTGGCCACGCCGAGCTCGCGCCCCAAGGCCTGCACGTCGCGGCGGATGCCCAGCATTTCACGCTGGTAGCTCAACGGCGCAAGCGGCGCAGTCAACCCCTGCCGATCTTGCTGCGCAGCGAGATCCAGCGCGGTTTGCGTGGCCGTTTCCAACTCGCGGATCTTGCCCAGCAAGCGCTCTGCGCTGACAGCGCGCCAATAGGCGGTGCGCACGTCTTCGATAAGCCGGTTCATGACCTTGCGCTTGCGCTCTTCGGCCATGTTGACCCGGTCAGCCGCTTGTTTGGCGCGCACGTACGACAAGCCAAAATCCAGCACGTCCCAACTAAGCTGCAAATTGCTTTGCAACACATTCTTTTCGGACGACGTGGACGGTTCCAATGAGGTCTGGCCCGTCAGCAACGACTGGCTCGTGCCGCCGGAATAATTGTTGCGGCCGGAGTAATCCAGCGATGCCACAAACTTCGGCAGCATGTCGTAGTGCTTGACGTCCAGCTCGCGCTGCGCCAACGCGACGCCCATCATTTCCACCCGTACATCCAGGTTGTATTTGATGGCGCGCGCCATGGCTTCATACAGGTCGACCGGGCCCGTGATGGGTTCCTGGTCGGCCGTTGACCGCGCGATCAGGTCGCTTGCGCGGTCGCGGTTTTCAGCCGCCTCGAATTGCTTGGGCTGGATGGAGCAGCCGGCAAGCAATACCGCCGCAATGGACGCGGCGACGGCGCGCATCCTGACCTGCTGTTGTGTCTTGGGCCGGCGTGCGCCGACGATGCTGTGGCTTCCGATGGTGCTCATGTCCTTACCCTTCTCGCGCACGAACGCGTGCGTCTCTAAGACTGAATCCGCCTGTACCGCAGCTTCACAACCGCCGCGTCCATTCGCCTGGTTGAACTTCCCGAACCGTAAAAAGCACTTGTATGGAATCGGCCCGGAAGACAACGAGCGGCCCATGCTTGTAAATACGAATGGCCGCAGCATCCGGTTACGGCCTGAATAGTTAAGTTCGGTAAATTAAGCAGGCAACTTTGAGCAATATCGACAAAGGATTTCGCTTTCTCGATACGGTCTGCAATTTGCGAGGGGTATGCAGACGGCCAGGCGGAGTCGCACCGCAGGCATCGGCGCAATATTCTTGCGATAGTTGGCAAAGGCATCGAAGAATGGGCAGACGGCGCGCGGCGTTTTCGCGCCGCCTGCGTGGCGCTTACGCGCCGACTATCAACGCGTCGTGACGCGCGTCTTCAGCAATCGCGTCATTGAAGTCTTGATCGTGCAGGCGCAAGATCACCGAACGGCGGGGCCGTCCTTGAGACGTGGACAGGCCCGACGCGAAAGAAAAGGGCGCCTTCGCGCGCGTCCAGCGCACCACCTGTGAACGCGAGTCCAGCCGGGCATTACACCGGTCGACAGCGGCCTGTATTTCGCCATCGGACACGTTCTGGCCAATCATCCACAACACCGCGCAGCATCCCACCCGCGGCTTGAAGAAAACGACCGCCTGCATGAATAGCGAGGTGTCCAGTAACGCGCGCTCGGCGCTGGCCTGCGTGGGGCCGATGCGGGCGGTGGCGACAACGACGGCGTCCACGCGATCCAACAGCGATACGTATCCGTCGGCGTCGATCTCGCCATATCTGCCGGTGCCCAGCCATTCTCCGAAGTAGGGCGGGTGGTCGACATAGCCCAGGAATTGCGTGCCCTTGATTTCGAGTTCGCCCCTTGCCGAGGCGCGCATTTGCAAGTGAGGCAGGGTCTTGCCTGCGGCGCCGGCGTGATGGACGGCGTCCGTGTTGATCGCCACGGCGGAGCCGGCCTGCGCCAAAGAAAACGTCGGCACGACGGGCAGGCCGGCGGCCTCAAAAAGACGGCGCACGCCCAGCTCGTTCGCCGGGCCGTCGATCAGCGCACAGCGCAAGGTCACGGGCGCTCGCGCGCGGCGGTCTTGCAGAAAGGTGGCGTAGTCGACCATCGCCTGCGGTGTACTCAGAAAGCTTTGTGCGCCGTGGTGTTCCAGCTCGTCATGCAAGACGAATGGGTCCACGCCCCCGGCCTCCAGGCCAAGATGGCTGCTGGGCAAGGCGACACACGTTGCGCCCGCAATCAAGCTTGCGTAGGCGCCCATCACGCACTCTTGCAGCGTGGCCAAGGGGCGCGTCATCAAGTGCCGTTTGATGCCGCGCTCGGCCAACGCGTTGGCTACGGACGCCGCGGATAACAGCAACGCGTGGGCGCTCAGGCAGATGCCCTTTCCCATGTCTTCGGCATCGATGTCGAACACAATCTTCGCGGTGCCTGGCGGCAGCGTGCGCGCGGGCGGCGGGGCAACCGGCACATACATCGCTTCGCCTCCGGGCAACCCCATCGCCAGCTGCAATCCCAAGCGCACGAGCCTGGCCTCCATCGTGGCGGGTGCGATCACCGTATCGGCCCCGCTGCGATCCAGCACGCGCGCCAGCATGCGGTCCGACAGCAGCGGCGGCAATGACACATGGGCAACATTTGCCATCAATGCCGCCACATCATCGACGACGGCCCAAGGCGCATTGTCCTGGACGGTCAGCAACACCTTGACCGGCATTTTCTCGTACAGCGCCACGCGCTCCTGCACATAGGCGCAGAACGCGCCGTAGGACAGTGACATACGAGATCCCAGCAACGCGGGCCGATACGTGCTTGCCGCATGCTGATGCAACACTTTGAAGAATTCTTGGGCGTTCATGGAATGCTCGGCGGCGCCGACGCGGCGCGACGGCTAGGGCGCCCGCGCTTCCCGCTTTCCCAAGACCGTGGATCTTGGACCGAAGATCGATGCAGCCAGCGCCGGCATGTCTTCTTATTCGGCGCTACGCGCCATTTCGTTACCGCAATTGCAAAATGCAGTGCACGAAATGATGCGGCGCATGCAATTGCCTGCGCCATGAACAACAACGGACCCGACTGGGTCCGTAATCGCATCGACAAGCCGGGCCAACCCGCCTACCAGCGCAGCACTTTCGGCCCTAACAGCATTCCAATAAAACCGGTTAATAACATTCCCAGCGTGTACCAGACAGCCACGAACAGATAAGCGTCGTCAGTGCCGACCAAGACATACCCTAAAGCCCCTTGCGCACCCGCGAAGATGCCGGCCGCAAAGCCGGCAAGGCGCAAGCGCGTGGGCGCCAACGTGCGCAACGCCCATAGCGCCGCCGCCAATCCGGGCAGGGAATAAAGCACGATCAGGGAGGGGCACACCATCCAGGACTCGCCCCAGAACAGCAGGTCCGTCTGGCCCGAGGGCGCGGCCATCCACGCCGCAACGCCGAATCCGGCCATCACCAGCACCATCAACATCAAGGCCCCCGCCACCCATTTCACATGCAGCAGCGGACGGGACAATTGCTGGACCATCACCCAGCCGACGGCAAGTATCGACAGCGCATAAGCCAGCCTGAGCCAGCGGGCGGGCAGCGTAAAGGCGGGAAGCGTGATGCCATTGACGACAAAGCCGATTCCCAGACTGGCGGCTACGCCGGCAATGAGCGCGGCGCACAATTTCAAGGTTGCGTTGAATTTCGGCGCAGGACCCGCGCCTGTGGCGAGAAAATCGATGAAGTTTTTAGTCTTCACTTCATAACTACCTTTACGAGTTGGCTCATTCTTTTTAAACCGCGATGTACCAGAACGCGGATAGCTCCTTCTGTCATGCCGATTTGTGCGGCCGCTTCCGCGCCGCTGAGCCCCTCCAGTTTTGTCAGCTCAATGGCTCGCCGCTGCACGTCGGGTAATTCCCCCAACAAGCGCGCGAGATCCATGTTCGATGTGGCATCGCCGGTTTCTCCGACCAGGAGAAGTTCGTCCACATCATCGATGGGGTCATTCTGCGCCCCATAACGCCGGTTGCGCCGCCAGAAATCAATTAGCTTGTGACGAGAGATTGCATAGATCCAGGCAGAAAGTGGCTGCGCAGGGTCATAACTTGCGCGCTGCAAGTGCAGGGCCAGCAGACATTCCTGAACCAGATCTTCGACCTCGTCTGGCGAGCCTGCCATGCGTCGGCGCAAGTAGGCCCGCAATAGCCGCGCGATGCGGCACAGAACCTCGCGATAGATGGCTTCATCCCCGGCCTGGGCTTGTAGCCACAGTGCTCTTAGTTCTGATTCCGCGTTCCCCAAACTAGCGGAGAATTCTCGTGGCATGTCGTCCGCCATATTGGTCAGCAGCCTCGCCACAACGCAGCGTCTGGGGCTGAACCATGATGCGCAGTATACGCGCGACAAAACACACGGATACATAATTTTTGAGCCACACATTACGGTTCGTAGCTTGCCTTCGGATATTCGCAAACATGCTGTCAAAACCAAATGAAAATTAACGTCAAGGCTGCAACAACCGGACGCGGCGGCGCGAATTAGACAAAGCGTGCCGAGCGTTTCGGCATGACTTTGCAACGTGTCCGAATGGTCACCCCATGACAATTTCACATCGGTTTATGCGCCCCTGTTTGCCGTACTTTTTATTGCTCATCCTGGCGGGCGCAGTGCTGGGCGTGGCGTACGGCGCGATGATCCCGGCGCCTGTCGTGCCCAGCGTTGACGTGGCCGTGCAGACCCACGGCAACGTGCTGTTTCCTGCGCTGTTTGGCGCTGCAAGCGCCGTACTGCTTTGCCTGCTGATCTACCGCTGGTCCAGCGGCGCAGCCGGCGTGCGTCGGCGGCTGAATCGCGCCATGCGCCGCGGCCACATCCACGTCGTCTACCAGCCGCTGGTGGAGATGTCGTCGGGCCGCACGGTAGGCGTCGAAGCGCTGGCGCGCTGGACGCACGAAACGCTGGGCGCGATCCCGCCCGAAACGTTTTTCCAGTGGGCCGAATCAACGGGCCTGGGCCGCAAGCTGACACGGCACATCGTGCGCGCCGCGTTAAGCGACCTGCAAATCCCGCTGCGCGAACCGGGTGGTTTCTACGGAAGCATCAACGTCACGCCGCGCGACATCGAAGACTTGTCGTTCGTGGACTTCATGCTGAAGGCAACACGCGAGTTCGGCATTGCACCCGACCGTATCGTGCTGGAAATCACAGAGTCGCTGGCCTTTGTCGTGGAAGATCCGCGTGCATTGATCTCGCAATATCTGCGGGCGGGGTTCCGCGTGGTTATCGATGACTTCGGCACGGGCTATGCCAACCTGAGCAATCTGCTGACGTGGGGCGTCAGCGGCCTGAAGCTGGATCGCGCGCTGATCCGTTGGGTCAGCGCCAATGATTGGGCGGCTCCCGTGCTGGACTCGGTGTTCGAGATGACGCGCCGCCTGAATATCTACGTGCTGGTGGAAGGCATCGAGACCGAAGATCAGGCCCGCTATGTTCTGGAACGCGCCCCCGAGGCGACGGGCCAGGGCTGGCTGTATGGCCGCCCGTGCCGGGCCGAACTGCTGGGCGCAAGCGTCGCGCCGCAAGCGGTGGCGAAACCGGCCGCGCTGATGGCCGTATCGTTCTGTCCGGCCGCCCGCGCCGCTGCGGCCGACCGGGCTGCGCCCAGCGGCCACGCCATCGGATAAGGCCGGCCGCGTGGGGCTAAGCGCGGGGAAACCCGATATAAAACTTTGCATAGCGTCCATGCTCCAGCGTTATGCGTGGGGTGCGCGGCCTCTGCCGCCTGGGGATAAAACGTCAATCCAATCAGTGCCTTAGCGGAATCGCCCGCGTGCGCCGCCGCCAGCTGCGCAGCGCTGCCCTGCGGTATCGAAATTCTGCGCACGCATGCATGCTTGCATCTTCCGCCGCGCCCGGCGCTGCGCAACGCCCGACGCCTGCCCCCCCCATTCGATACGAACACCCTGGAGATTGATATCGTGAGCAACGCAACCCCCTCCCGCAAAATGGGCCTGGCGGTCGCCCAGATGGGCGCCGTGAACCTGGCCGACACCCGCGCGGTGGTCGTGCGCCGCCTGGTCGACATGATGCGCGAGGCCGCCGCCCGCAAGGCGGAATTCGTCGTGTTCCCGGAACTGGCGCTGACGACGTTCTTCCCGCGCTACTGGATGGAAGACGCGGAAGCGGTCGAACGCTATTTCGAAAAGACCATGCCCAACGCCGACGTGCAGCCGCTGTTCGACACGGCGCGCGAGCTGGGCATCGGCTTTTATCTGGGCTATGCCGAGCTGACGCCGGAAGGCCGCCAGTTCAACACCGCCATTCTGGTTGACCGCAGCGCCAAGATCATCGGCAAGTACCGCAAGATCCACTTGCCCGGCCACTCGGACCACAAGGTCGACGCGCCGTTCCAGCATCTGGAGAAGAAGTTCTTTGAAGTGGGCGACCTGGGCTTTGGCGTGTGGGAAACCAACGGCGTCAAGATCGGCATGTGCCTGTGCAATGACCGCCGCTGGCCCGAGACGTATCGCGTGATGTCGCTGCAAAGCGCCGAGCTGATCGTGCTGGGCTACAACACGCCGTCGTTGAACATACACTGGAACGAGCCCGCGCACTGGCGCACCACCACGCACGAGATCGTGCTGCAAGCCAGCGCGTATCAGAACGCGGTGTGGGTCGGCGCCGCCGCCAAGTGCGGCCATGAAGACGGCCACCACATGATCGGCAGCTCGATGATCGTGGCGCCGTCGGGCGAAATCGTGGCGCGTTCCAGCGGCGAAGAAGACGAAGTCATCACCGCAAAGATCGATCTGGGCATGGGCCAGATGTTCCGCGACCATGTGTTCAACTTCGCCAAGCACCGCAGCCCGCACCACTACAAGCTGATCACCGAACGCACCGGCGCGGGCGACCCGCTGCCCGTGCCAGACGTGGTCTAAGCCCGATTGATAATTGCCTGCGTCATTGCAGGCAGTTCTTTTTTGATGATCTGGGAAAACTGCGTCAGAAACGCCTTGGCGATGGATGGCGGCGGATCGATCCGGGAATGGGACACGTGGACGGACAACGAAATCGCTGGCTCGATACGACGCACCACGATGCCGTGCATCAACGTATCCGTGAGGCCATACGAATCCACCAGGGCCACGCCGACGCCCTGGCGCACGAAAGAACACGCCGTCTGGGACGAACGCACCTCGATGGCGGGCGTAACCGCCTGGCCCAAGGGTTCCAGGTAGTTGAACAAGGTGTCGCCAAGCGGCGTATCGCGGCCGTAGCCCACCAGCATCTCGCCCGCCAGCATCGCCGGATGGATGACGCTTTCACGGGCGAGCCGATGGCCCGCGGGCAGCACGCAGACGATCTCGCCCTGCGCGAGCTCGCTGGTGATCAGGTTGGGATGCTCCGGCTTGATCGTGGAGATGGCGATGTCCGCATGCCCCAGCAGCAGCTGGGGCAGCAACGCATCCATGCCCAAAGGGCGATAGCGGATGCGCACGCCCGGGTTGCGCGCGCAGAACTTCGCCGTCGCCGCCGGGATCAGCCATTCGCCGAAGCTGGGGCTGGACACCACGCTGACCAGGCCGCCGCCGTGGCCCGCCAACCCGGCGGCCATGTCGTTCAGCCGGTTGACGCCCGCCTGAATGGATTCCACTTCCTGGAAAAGTTTGCGCGCTTCCTTGGTGGGATGCAGGCGGCCTTTGAACCGCTCAAACAGCGCGTAGCCCAAGCGCAGTTCTATCGACGCCAACACCCGGCTGATGGCCGGCTGCGTCACATGCAGCAGCCGCCCTGCGGCGCTGAGCGAGCCCGTGATCATGATGGCGTGAAACACTTCAATCTGCCGCAGGTTCAGCGGGCCAGACCGGACCTTCCCGGGTAATTCAGACATGCTGCGTTCTTTCCTCTTGACCTGAGCGGCAGGCGCAGCGCGCGCTTGCGCTGCTTTGGAAGGGATTCTACTGAATGATGCGCGGGGTGCGCCCGGCGGGGCGCGCTGCTAGACTGCCTGCGGCCCTTTGATTGATTGACCCCTTTCAGGCAGTGACCCCATGCGCTTTATCGACACTGAACAGACCCGCAACGCGCTGTCCTTTGACGCCGTCATTCCCGCCTTGCGCGACGCATTTCGAGACGGCGCCACCGTGCCGCCCCGCCACGTCCACGCCATCCAGTCCGGCGCGGCGCATGGCACAACGCTGATCATGCCCGCATGGAGCGACCGCGGTTATTTCGGCGTGAAGATCATCAACATCTTTCCCGAGAACACGCATCAGGGCTTGCCCGGCCTGCACGCCACCTACAACCTGTACAGCGTCACCACCGGCGTGCCGATTGCCCAAGTCGACGGCGACATCGTCACCGTGTACCGCACGGCGGGCGCAGCCGCCTTGGGCGCGGACTATCTGGCAAGACGGGACGCCCGCACGTTGTTGATCGTGGGGTCTGGCCGCATCGCGGGGCTGGTCGCGCAAGCCATGCGCACCGTGCGCCCGATTGAACGTGTGCTGGTGTGGAACGTGCGCGCAGCCGGCGCCGACGCGCTGGCGGCAAGCCTGCGCGAACAGGGCTTTGACGCCGAAGCCACTACCGATCTGGAAGCCGCCGCGCGCCAGGCGGACATCATCAGCTGCGCCACGCTATCCACCGTGCCGCTGATCCAGGGCGCGTGGCTGCGCCCCGGCGTGCACCTGGATTTGATCGGCAGCTTCAAACCCGAAATGCGCGAAACCGACCCCGCCTGCTTTGACGGCACGACGGTGTACGTGGACACGGACGAAGCGCCCACCAAATCCGGCGACCTGCTGTCCGCGTTTGAGGCGGGCGTGCTGACGCTAGCGGCGATTCAAGGCGATCTGCATCAGTTGACGACGGGACAGCGTCCGGGCCGGCAGCGTGATGACGAGATTACGGTGTTCAAGGCGGTGGGCAGCGCGCTGGAGGATTTGACGCTGGCGACACTGGTGTACGAGGCGGTGAGCGACGCTGCGTGAGGGGGGATGCGCGGTTGTGGCGTGGGCGATGCGCCGGTGATGCATGGTTGATGCGTGGGTGCGGCATTGCTTAAACGCGATCCCTGTCCGGCTCGGCCAATTCCACCGGCAGGTGCTCGCGCATGATCTCGATAAAGCGGCGCAGCCGCGCTGGCTGAAAGCGCGACGGCGCATACACCAGGAACACCGGCAAGGGGTCCGCGCGCCACTCGGGCGCCAGATGCACCAAGCGGCCGGACGCCAGATCGTCTTGCATGGCCCACGCTGATCCCAACGCCACGCCCAGCCCCAGCACGGCCGACTTGCGCAACGCATGCAGCCCGTCGGTCGATAGACGCGGCTGAATGCCGAAGCGTTCCGACGCACCCGTCGCGCAGTGCGTCAGACTGACCTCGGTGCGATAAAACGTGCGCAGCGCCAGCCACGGCAAGCGCGACAGCTCGGCGGGTTCTTGCGGCACGGGCGCGCCCTGCAACAGATCAGGCGACGCGATCACGATGCGCGGCACTTCACCCAGCTTCACGGCAACCACCGACGGGTCCGTCACCGCGCCCACACGAATCGCGCAATCCACGTTCTCGGCAATCAGGTCGGGCATGCGGTCATGAAGCAGCCATTCCACGCGCATGTTCGGATACTGCTTCAGATACCGCGCCAGCGGCTCCACGAATTGGTCCTGGCCGAACGCGTGCGGGGCCACCACGCGCAACGTGCCGATGGGTTCATCGCCCGCGCCGCGCACTTCGCTTTCAAAGGATTGCCACGTCGCGATCAATTCCTTGGCGCGTTCGTAGCAGCGCTGCCCGTCTTCGGTCAGGCGGATGGCGTGCGTGGACCGTTGCAACAAGCGCACCCCAAAGGTGCGCTCCAACAATTGCAAACGGCGGCTGACGGTCGGCTGCGTGCCGCCCATCTGCGCGGCGGCGGCTGACAGGCTGCCGGCCTCGACGATACGCACGAAAGTTTCGATCAGCAGCATGCGGTCGGTGCCGGCCGCGGCGGTCAGGGCAGGGGTGGTCATACGCCTATCGTATAACGGATGTACCCCTAGGTTGGCTACCAAAACGCGGGCGGGAAGCCCAGAATTTGCCCCGTACTCGATCCCTCGGATAGCCCATCATGTCTTCCCAAACCTCTCCCTCCCACCCGGCCAGCACGCTATCAAGCGGCCTGGTCTTCCTGCTTGCCATCGGCGCGGGCCTGTCGGTTGCGTCCCTGTATTACAGCCAGCCCATGCTGGGCGTGCTGGGCGTGGACATCCACGCCAGCGCTGAAACGCTGGGCTGGATTCCCACGCTGACGCAGCTGGGTTATGCCTTCGGCATCCTGATGTTGGCGCCGCTTGGCGACCGCCACGACCGCAAGCACATCATCCTGATCAAGGCCGCCGTGCTGAGCCTGGCGCTGCTGGCCGCCGCCGTGTCGCCATCCATCGGCGTACTGCTGGCGGCAAGCTTCGTCGTCGGCCTGTCGGCCACCTTGGCGCAAGACATCGTGCCCGCCGCCGCCCATCTGGCGCCCGTTGAACAACGCGGCAAGATCGTCGGCACCGTCATGACCGGCCTGCTGCTGGGCATTCTGCTGTCACGCGTGGTCAGTGGTTTTGTCGCCGAGCAATTTGGCTGGCGCGCCATGTTCGTGGCCGCCGCCGTCACCATCGTGGCGTTGGGCGCAGCGCTGTGGCGTGGCCTGCCGCGCTTTGTGCCGACCGCACAGTTGTCTTACGCTGCCTTGCTCGGTTCGCTTGCCACCCTGTGGCGTCAACACCCCGGCCTGCGCCGCGCCGCCACGGCGCAGGGCCTGCTGTCGCTGGGCTTCAGCGCGTTCTGGTCGACGTTGGCGGTGATGCTGCATGGCGCGCCGTTTCACCTGGGCGCCGGCGCGGCGGGCGCGTTCGGTCTGGCGGGGGCTGCGGGCGCATTGGCCGCGCCGCTGGCGGGGCGCGTGGCCGACACCCGCGGCCCGCTGGCCGTGGCCAGCCTGGGCGCGGGGCTGACGATGGTGTCGTTCGCCGCCATGATCTTCCTGCCGTTCCTGTCGCCCCATGCCGCGCTGTGGCTGATCGCGGGCAGCGCCATCGGCTTTGACCTGGGCATCCAGACCTCGCTGATCGCGCATCAAAGCATCGTCTACGGCATCGACCCGGCCGCACGCAGCCGTCTTAACGCCATCCTGATGACGGGCGTGTTCATCGGCATGGCGGCCGGTGGCGCGCTGGGCAGCCTGGCGCTTGCGCACTGGGGCTGGACGGGCGTCACCGTGGTGGCGGCGGGCGCGGCGGCCTTGGCGCTGGGCATGCGCGTGTGGCCGGGCGCGCGCCGCGGCGCGGCGCTTACTCCGGCGCGTTGATCTCGTCGGCCGTGATGATCTCGGCCACCAGCACCATGCCGGGCCCGTCCAGGTAATACTCTTCCTGGGCGGGCGCGCGCAACTTCATGTAGGCGTTCTCGCCGATCTGCATGGTGTGTCCCGCGGCCAGTTCGGCGCCGCTGTCGCGCATGTAGCCCAGGATGTTGTTGAAGATGTCCGAGTAGTACTCGCCTTCGTGGTGGCCCTGGGCCAACGCGGCGAAATCGGGCAGGCCGAATTGGTCGGCGCCATAGGTGCGCATCCACACGCCTTCCACGCCTTCCACTTCGTACTTCACGAAGCCGCAATACAGCATCGTCAACGGCAGCGTGCGCAAGAGGTCCAGGCTTTCTTCACCCAGCGATTCGCCATCGAACACGCCCGCCGGCAGCGACGTATGCGCGTGTTCGTTCATCACCGCCATCGCCTTGAAGCCCGTCAACGCGCCTGCCACCGCAGCCAGCGCCACGTATTGCTCCAGCACGTCTTCTTCAAAGCCCGCGTAGTACAGGATGAGATGGCTGGCGTGCGCGCGGATTTCTTCCTTCACCGTGGCCGGGTAATGCGCCGGCGCCACGCACATTTCCAGCGCGTCCTTCGGATAGGGCGCATTGAAACCCACCAGCCGCACCACATGCTTGCCCCAGCCGACCAGGCCCAGGAACTCCGGCATGTCCGGCGCAATTTCTGCGCGCGCGTCGCTCATCGACGGGTGATAGCCGCGCAGGGCAGCCGCCAGCGTGTCTTCGGTCACGGCCAAGGGCGCAGCGAACAACACTTGCAGGCTCAACGGGTTCTCGATGGCGGGGTTGGCCGCCAGCGCACGTGCGTCGGCGGATTCTTCCTTGCGGCCAAAGAAACGGGAAAAGATGCTCATGGGGTGTCTGGGGCGGTAAGAATAAAAACGGGGGCAGTATACGTTTGCCCTTTTCGCCCGAGACGCCCTTGTCTCCATTGGACACATCTCTCACCGTGGGGACTATTCGGCGAATCCTTCCGGCCCGACGGCCTGCACCACGTAATCGATGAACGACTTGATGCGCGACGATATCGCCGTGTTGCGGTAGTACACCGCGTTGATCGGTTGCCTGACATCCTGCGTCTGCTTGACCAGCAGCTGCTGCAACGTGCCCGCCTTGCGGTCGCCGCGCGTCATGAAATCCGACAGGCACACGATGCCGCCATCGTTTAACGCCAGCTGCCGCAACGTTTCGCCGCTGAAGGCGCGCACGGCGGGTTTCACATGCAGGGCTTGCCCATCGGCCTCCAGCAGCGGCCATTCATTCAACGATTCCAGCTGCGAAAAACCCAGCAGCGTGTGCGACGCCAGATCGGCCACGCGCTTCGGCGTGCCATGCGCCGCCAGATAGCCGGGGCTGGCCAGCACGCGCACGCGGCTGTGGCCCAACAGCACCGCATGCAGCGAAGAATCCTTCAGCCGTCCGATGCGTATCGCCAGATCCGTGCGGCGCTCAAGCAGGTCGATGTTGCCCTCGTTGCTGTTGAGCTCCAGCTCCACTTGCGGATAGCGCTTGCGGTAACCGGGCACCAGCGGCGCAATCACATGCAGCATGAACGGCGACGCCGCATCCACGCGCAGCAGGCCCGCCGGCTGATTGCGGCGCGCGTTCATCAGTTCTTCGGTTTCTTCCACCGACGCGATGATGCGGCGCACCTGCTCCAGATAGGTCTTGCCTTCTTCGGTGAGTTCAAGCCGGCGCGTCGTGCGGCGCATCAGCGTCGTTTGCAGCTTCTCTTCCAACCGGCTCATGGTGCGGCTGGTGGCGGAAATGGTCTGCCCCAGCACGTCGGCGGCAGCGGTGATGGACCCGCTGTCCACAACCGCAATAAAGACCTGCATTTCGTCGAGAGTGGTTTTCATACTTGACGTTATATCAAAAGTCTTTCGCCGATACCGGGCTTTTTCATCAAGTATCGCGCAGGCACACTAGCGTCATTCCCGGGCCAAAAGCGCCTGGCTTCCCGAATACTTTCCGGAGTTTTACATGAGCATTCCCGCATTTGGCGTCGGCACGTTCCGCTTGCAAGGCCAGGTCGTCATCGACTCGGTGCGCAACGCGCTGGACGTTGGCTACCGCGCGATCGACACCGCGCAAATCTACGAAAACGAGGCCGAGGTCGGCCAGGCCATCGCCGAATCCGGCGTGGCGCGCGAAGACCTGTTCATCACCACAAAGATCTGGGTGCCGAACTACTCAAAGGCCAAGCTGGCCGCGAGCCTGCGCGACAGCCTGGCGAAGCTGCGCGCGGGCTACGTCGACCTGACCTTGATCCATTGGCCCGCGCCCGGCAACGGCGTATCGGTCGACGAATTCATGACCGCGCTGGCCGACGCGAAGTCGCAAGGCCTGACGCGCCAGATCGGTATCTCGAACTTCCCCATCGCCGAAACCCGCGCCGCCATCGCCGCCGTGGGCCGCGACGAGATCGCCACAAACCAGATCGAACTCAGCCCCTATCTGCAAAACGCGGCGCTCACCGCCTTCCTGAAGGAACAAGGCATCCACGTAACGTCATACATGACGCTCGCCTACGGCAAGGTGCTGAAAGACCCCGTCATCCAGCAGATCGCCAGCCGCCACAACGCCACGCCCGCGCAAGTGGCGCTGGCCTGGGCCTTGCAATTGGGGTATTCGGTGATCCCGTCGTCGACCAAACGCGACAACCTGGCGAGCAATCTGCTCGCCCAGCAACTGCGCCTGACGAGCGACGACATGGAGCAGATCGCTGCGCTGGAACGCAATGGGCGCGAAGTCAGCCCGGACGGGCTGGCGGCGGCTTGGGATTAAGCGGCGCAGGTCATGGCGAGCGGCCCGCCAACAAGGGGGCCGCTGCCTTGCAGAATTACTGCGTGTCGTAATGCGGCGAACGCGGACCGTACAGGATGCCGCCCGGTTGACCTGCGCTGAGCAGCATGTGGTTCGTCGTGTTGGCCACGCCGTAGCTGCGGTCAGACAAGGTGTTGACGATCTGGTCCACCATGGCTTGCACCAGCATGCCGATAAGACCGCCGCTGCTGTTGCTGGCCTGCACCACTTGCTTGGAGCCCGACCACAGCTTGGCGCCGTTACGCAGGTCAAGCAGCTCAGCTTCGATGGAAACCGTGACGTTGCTGGACAACACGGCATAGCTTGATCCGTATTGCTTGACCGTCATGTACAACGCCGCGTCGGCCCCGAAGATCTCGCGCAGCTTGACGGCGGGCAGTTCGTGGATTTCGTCCGCGCTGCTCAGGCCGTTCTGCTTGAAGGTCTCGTCCATGACGCCCACGGGTATCACGTAGTAGCCGGACTCAGCCAACGGGCGCGTCGCCAGCGACAGCACGGCAGCCGAGGCCGCCACATCCACCGACGTGTTCAGCGGCGGCAACACCAGAATCGACGCCGGCTTGCTTTCACGGAACGCCGTGTAGTCCACATGCTGTTGCGGAGCCACGCAACCTGCCAGCAGCGTCACCGCCGCCAACAGACCGGCTCGGAAAAAACGGGTCATCATCACGATCCCTTCTTCGATGCTTGGGCGTCCACGGGCGCCTTGGAATTGGAAGCGGCAGCGTCAGCCGCCGGTGCGGCCGCCGTTTGCGGCGACGCTTTGCCGACGTTGCGCATCAGGAAGTCCATGAAAGGCGCGGACTCGGGAAAAGCCACCTTCTCGCTCTGGATTTGCTCGACGCCCTTGTCACCGTCGCCCATCTTCAGATACAGCATGCCCAGATGCGCACGGAAGCCCGGCGGCAGCTCGACGTTGGCCGCGCGTGCGGTTTCGATGTTCTTTTCCAGGGCCTGAGCCTGCACCGCGCTGTCCGCGCCATCGTCTTTCAGGTAGGCGTAGACCGACGGCTGGTAAGCCTGCCAGCTGTACATGGGCTTGGGCTGTTGCACGCATGCGCTCAGCAGGCCCGCCACGGCGGCAATCGCCAGGCCGCGGCCAGCGCGCGCCACGGCAGCCGGACGATTCA
The DNA here is from genome assembly GCF_042957345.1 of Achromobacter sp. NPDC008082. Taxonomy (NCBI): domain Bacteria; kingdom Pseudomonadati; phylum Pseudomonadota; class Betaproteobacteria; order Burkholderiales; family Alcaligenaceae; genus Achromobacter; species Achromobacter sp. NPDC008082. The sequence goes on along the minus strand of NZ_JBIBIB010000004.1, from coordinate 323,193 downwards.
TAGTCTGAATGCTCGACATGGTGGCCCCTTAGTTGGCGGAAGGCTGCCAGGCGCCTTGCTCGATGCCGTCAACCAAACGATCAACCGCTTCACGAATCGCCAGGTCCAGCACCTTGCCATTCAACGTCGAGTCATAGCTGGCGGTGCCGCCAAAGCCGATGACTTCGCGGTTCGACAAGCTGTACTCACCCGCGCCCGACGCCGAATACACCACTTCGGACGTGGACACGTCCACCACGTTCAGGTCGACCTTTGCGTAGGCAACTTGCTCTTTGCCCCGGCCAAGAATGCCGAACAGTTGCTGGTCGCCCGTGACCTTGCGGCCGAATGCCGTTACGTCGCCGGTCACCACGTAGCGCGCGCCCTTGATCTGGCTGGCCTTCTTGTTGAAGCCCGCTTCCTGCGCGATCTCGGACAGGTTCTCGCGGTCCATCACCTGGAAGCGCCCGCTGCGCTGCAAATGGCTGATCACGATGGTCTTTGCCTGGCCGCCCAAACGGTCAACGCCGTCAGAGAAAACGCCGCGCAAATAATTGGTGCGGTTGTCGAACTTGCCTACCGAGATCGGGCTGCGCACGCCTTGGTAAGGCTTGCTTGCCGCTTGCACCGCCGGCACGGCCAGGGCTTGCGAACGCTCGGTAGCGCAGCCCGAAATAATCGTCGACAACACTGCCAACGCCCCAATCTTTACGACCTTGCTGAACATCGTTTTCTCCAGCCGGCCCCTGGCGAAAGGCGGGGCAGGCATCCGTCGCCATTAAATTGAGGGGGGATTATAAACAAATGAATACTGTTGAAACTGATTGAAATACTGGTGTTACATGTCCTTTATTTATGTTTTAGGACGCCGCTGGAATACATCGCGCATCAGCGCCAAGCCCTGCCGCCCCAATAATCATTCAGTGATGCCGCATCATCGCCACAAACGCGTCGATCATCGGATTCGGATTATCGGGATGACGGGCGGCGGCCAGTTCCGCGCGAAACGCGCCCGGCCCAGGATCACGCGTTCCTGGCCTGGGCGGCCTGGGCGGCCTGGGCGGCATGCGCGGCAGACAGGCCAGCATCTCCGGCGCCAGCACCCTAAACCAAGACACGCGCGGCTTGGATCAGCATTGCTTCGCTGCCCGCCGCGCCTAGCAGCTCCAAGCCGACCGGAATGCCGCTAGGCGTAAACCCGATCGGCACACTCAACGCCGGCAAGCCGGTTACGGCGGCCAGCAAACCGTTGCCGCCGCGTTGTGGCTCGCCCAACCGCACGGGCGCGCCGCGTACGCTGGGGTAGGCCAACATGTCCAGCGGCCCCGATGCCAGCGCCGCCAAGACGTCCGCGCGAATCGTGTGCGCGCAGTCCAGCGCGGCGTGACGTGCGCGGCCGTCCGGATCGCGCACGGCATTGCGCTCTTGCAAGATCGCCATCACTTCCGGGTGCGGATACGCGCCGTCCAGGATGTCGTCCAGGCTGCGCACCGGCAACCCGGCATCGCGCAGACATTCGGCAAGCGCATCGCGGAACTCGTAGCCGGTGACATTCGCGGCCACCAGCCGCGCATCGTCCAACGCCATCGACACCGGTTGAACAAGTGCATCGCTCGCCTGCATGCGCATCAAGGCGGCACGAACCTGATCGGACACCTCGCCCTCTTGCCCGGCCTCGCCAAACAGCGCATCCAGCGTTCCAATGCGCCACGGCCCGCTGGGCCTGTCGGCGCGCGACGGCCTCACTGGAGATCCCGCATCCGGCCCCGCCATCACTGACCACAGCGCCGCCAGATCGTCCACGCAGCGCGCCATTGGCCCCACCGTATCCAGCGTGGGCGACAACGGCACCACGCCTGCGGTGCTGCAACGGCCCGCCGTGGGTCGCAAGCCCCACACTTGATTGAAGGCGGCCGGAATGCGGATGGAGCCGCTGGTGTCGCTGCCCACCGCCACCGCCGCAAAGCTTGACGCCACCGCCACCGCGCTGCCGCCGCTGGACCCGCCCGGCACGCGCGCGGCGTCATACGCGTTGCGCGTGCGGCCAGACAAGGACGACACAGTGGTGATGCCGCAAGCCAGCTCGTGCAGCGTGGTCTTGCCCAGCACGATCGCGCCTGCGTGACGCAGGCGCTGCACGACGTCCGCATCGTGCTCAGGCCGCCGTTGCGCCAAGGCCCGCGAACCTGCGGTGGCGGGCATGCCCACGACATCGATGTTGTCTTTGATCAGAACAGGAATGCCGTGCAGCGGGCCACGCAGCTGCCCCGCGCGCCGCTCTGCATCGCGCAATGCGGCTTCGTCCGCGGCGTGCGGATTGATCGTCAGCACGGCGTTGAGCACTGGCCCGTGCTGGTCATAGGCGGCGATGCGCGCAAGATAGGCGCGCACCAGATCGGCCGCGTTCAAGCTGCCGGCCGCCATCGCCGCCTGCAACGCGGCGATCGGCTGCCCGAACACCGCGTCGCCATCGGGCAATGGCCCCGCCAGCAAGCCTGGCCGGCTCATCGGAAATGGCACGCGACCCATTGCTGACCCGTGGCCGATGCAACGGGCCGTTCGGTCAGCGGGGGCTGCGTCTCGCGGCAGATGGGCTGCGCCAGCGGGCAGCGCGTATGAAAGCGGCAACCGCTGGGCGGGTTCGCGGGGCTGGGGGGATCGCCTTGCAGCAGCTTGCGCTGCGCGGGCTTGTGCGGGTTGGGCACCGGCACCGCCGACAGCAGGATTTCGGTGTAAGGATGCCGCGGTTGCGAGAACAGCGTATCGCGGTCAGCCACCTCAACGATGCGGCCCAGGTACATCACGGCCACGCGGTGGCTGATGTGGCGCACCACGGCCAGGTCGTGCGCCACGAACAGATACGCGATGCCCATCTCTTGCTGAAGGTCCATCAGCAGGTTGATCACCTGCGCCTGCACCGACACATCCAGCGCGGATACCGGTTCATCGCACACGATCAGCTTGGGCCGCAGCGCCAGCGCCCGCGCAATGCCCAGGCGCTGCCGTTGCCCGCCCGAAAATTCGTGCGGAAACTTTTTCATGGCTTCCGGACGCAGCCCGACCTTGCCAAACAGCCAGGCTAGCTCGTCCACGCGCGCACGCCCGCCAGACATCGGGTAGTTGCGCAGCGGCTCGCCCACGATGTCGCCCGCGGTCATGCGCGGGTTCAACGACGCGTAGGGGTCCTGGAAAATGATCTGCATGTCGCGCCGCCGGTTGCGCATCTGCTCCGGCGTCAGCGCCAGGATTTCTTCGCCTTCCAGCTTGACCGAGCCGGAAGTCGGCTGGATCAGCCGCAGCACGGATTTGCCGGTGGTCGTCTTGCCGCAGCCGGATTCACCGACCAGCGCCAGCGTTTCGCCGCGCGCCACATTGAACGACACGCCATCCACCGCCTGGATGACCTTGCGGCGCGGCTTGAGCCAGCCGCCCGCGCCGGGGTAGTGCATTTTCAGATCGCGGACTTCGAGCAAAGGCGAGGCCGGCGCCGGTTGTTGCGTCAGGGCGCTCATGCTTGCACTCCATTCAAGGCGGCAGGGTGGGCAGGGGATGACAGGGCTTGCAGGGCGGGCTGCGCCGCCACGCGGGCGACCTCATGGCAAGCCACCACATGATCCGCACCCTGGGAAGACAGCGCGGGGGCTTCGACCCGGCAGCGCTCGGTGGCATACGTGCAGCGCGGCGCGAAGCTACAGCCTTTGCCCAACTCGCTGGGCGCGGGCACCATGCCGGGAATCTCCGCCAGACGCTGCGTGGACGCGTTCATGGATGGCATCGACCCCATCAGCGCGCGCGTGTACGGGTGCAAAGGATTATCAAACAGTTCCGTCACGGACGCTTCTTCCACCTTGCGCCCCGCGTACATCACCGCCACCCGGTCGCAGCATTCCGCCACCACGCCCAGGTCGTGCGTGATCAGTACGATGCCCATGCCCAACGTCTTCTGCAAGTTACGCAACAGGTCGATGATCTGCGCCTGGATGGTGACATCCAGCGCGGTCGTGGGTTCATCCGCAATCAGCACTTCGGGGTTGCAGGCCAGCGCCAGCGCAATCATCACGCGCTGCCGCATGCCGCCCGACAACTGATACGGGTACTCGTGCACGCGGCGTTCCGGCTCGGCGATCTGCACCAGGCGCAGCATCTCTTCGGCGCGCCGGTACGCGTCGCGGCGGCCCAGCTTCTGGTGCACCATCACCGTTTCGGCAATCTGCCGCCCCACGGTCAGCACCGGGTTCAGCGACGTCATCGGTTCCTGGAAGATCATCGAGATGCGGTTGCCGCGAATCTGCCGCATCTGCTTTTCCGTGAGGCTGAGCAGGTCGGTGCCGCGATAGCGGATTTGTCCGCCGGCGAACCGCCCTGGCGGCGTCGGCACCAGACGCAGAATCGACAGCGCCGTCACGCTCTTGCCGCAGCCGGACTCGCCGACCACGCCCAGCGTGCGGCCGGCCTGCACTTGATACGACACGCCATCAACCGAGCGGACGGTGCCGGAGACGGTATCGAAGTACGTGCGCAGGTTATCAACTTCAAGCAGCACGTCGCCAGGGGCGACGGCGGTGGCGGGGGATAGGGCCATGGCGTCCTCCTAGCGTTGGTTGGTCAGGCGCGGGTCCAGCGCATCGCGCAGGCCGTCGCCCATCAGGTTGATCGCCAGCACGGTAATGGCCAGCAGAATGCCCGGGTACAGAATGGTGTAGAACGCCACGGCCACATAGTTGCGCGCGTCGGCCATCATGTTGCCCCAGCTGGGCACCTGCGCCGGCACGCCGACGCCCAGGAACGACAAGACCGCTTCGGTCAGCACGGCGGTGGCCGCGATGAACGTAGCCTGCACCACCAGCGGCGTCACCATGTTGGGCAACACGTGCCGGCGCAGGATCACCGGCAAGCGCGTGCCAATGGCGTGCGCCGCTTCCACATACAGCTGTTCGCGCAGCGTCAGCGCCAGCGAACGCACCAGCCGCACCACGCGCGGCACCTGCGGAATCGCAATAGCGATGATCACCGTTGTGAGGCTGGCGCGTATCACCGCCATCAACGCAATGGCCAGCAGGATGTCGGGAATGGCCATCATGCCGTCCATGATGCGCATGATGATGGCGTCCGCCCAGCGCACAAAGCCGGCCAGCAGCCCCAGCACCACGCCCAGCAGCGTGGCCACCAGCGCAACCACAATCGCCACGACGAGCGACACGCGCCCGCCCCACACGACGCGGCTGAATACATCGCGGCCCATCGCGTCAGTGCCGAAATAGTGCTGCGCGGACGGCGGCTTCAGGCGTTGCAAGGGGTTGATCGTGATGGGGTTATGCGTGGCGATCCATGGCGCGGCAATCGACAGGCCGGCCACGATCAGCAACAGCAATAAGCCAATGATCAGCGTGGGATGCTTGCGCACCCAGCGCCAGCGCCGGCCGCCCGCCGTCAAGGCTTCGTGCAGCAGGATGGGCGCGGCGGGCGCGGGGGCCGCCGCGTTGGAAAGGGATGGGTCTGACATGGAGAGCTCCCGCGACGGGTCAATAGCGAATACGCGGATCGAACAGCCGGTAGCTGAGGTCGATCAACAGATTGATCAGCACGTACGCGCCGGCCGAGATCAGCAACACGCTCTGGATCACGGGGTAGTCATGATGCTGAACGGCGTCGATCACCAGCCGGCCTATACCGGGAATGGCGAATACCGTTTCGGTGACGACCACGCCGCCGATCAACAACGCGATGCCCACCCCCACCGTCGTCGCGATGGGAATGGCGGCATTGCGCAGCGCGTGCTCCAGCACCGGCAGCACCGCCAGGCCCTTGGCACGCGCCGTGCGGATGTAGTCTTCGTGCAGCACTTCGACAACCGTTGCCCGCGTCATGCGCGTGATGAGCGCGATGTAGACCAGCGCCAGATTGATGCAGGGCAAGGTCAGGTTGCGCAGCCACGGCCCGAGGCCTTGAGACAGGCTGACATAGCCCTGCACCGGCAGCCATTGCAGCTTGACGGCAAAGCCGTAGATCAGCAGATAGCCCACCAGAAACACCGGCAATGAAAACGCCAGCACGGCAAACAGCATGACCAGGCGATCGATCCAGGTGCCGGCGCGGTACGCCGCCAGCACGCCCAGCGGCACCGCCACCAGAATCGACACCAGCATCGTGATCGCGGCAATCGACAACGTGGGTTCCACCCGCTGCGACAACAGCTGCGTCACCGGCACCTGCGTGAAGATGGAGGTGCCAAGATCGCCCTGCATCAGCTTGGCGGCCCACAGGCCAAACTGGCGCCACAGCGGCTCGTCCAGGCCCAGCGCCGTATGCAGCTTGGCGATGTCCTCGGCCGTGGCGAAGTCGCCGGCAATCAACGCCGCCGGGTCGCCGGGCGACAGGTGGATGAGCAGGAACACGATCACTGCCACCACCGCCATGACTGGCACGATGGCCAGCACGCGCCGAATGATGTAACCCATAGTTGTCTCGCGTATCGATAACAGGCGGAATTCGGACTACTTGTCCAGCACCCAAAGGTTCGGCAAGCTCCAGATCTTGTCCGCGTTTTTCAGGCTGTTATGCGCGGCGAAAGCGCGCGAATACTGGCCGATTGAAATAGCGGGAAAGACTTCGTAGGCGCGCTCCTGGAACTGATCCAGCACGCGTTTGCGCTCGTCCGAACTGGTGGCGGCAATCCACTGTTCGCGCAGCTCATCCAGCTTCTTGTCGCACGGCCAGCCCGGCAGGCTGTTGCCGCACACGGCGCCCAGATAGGTGTTGCTGATGGGCGAGTCCACGTTGAACTCGGAGGCCGCCGACAGGAAGATGTTCCAGCCGCCCTTGTCCAGCGTTTCCTTGCGTGCGCGGCGCGCGGTCAGCGTGGCCCAGTCCATCGATTGGATGTCCAGGTTGACGCCGATATCCTGCAAGGCCTGAATGGCGACCAGCGTGGCGGAGTTCAGATAGGCCAGATCGGTCGGCAGCAGAATCGCCAGCTTCTCGCCCTTGTAGCCCGCTTCGGCCAGCAGCTTCTTGGCCAGCGCCGGGTCGGGCTTGGCGTAAGGCGCCGAGCCGGCCGTGGTGTCGTTGGGGCCGCCGCAGATGAAGACCGTGGCGCAGTACTTCATGCGCAGGTCGTCCGGGTAGCCCATGGCGGCGGTGAACTTGTCTTGATCCACCAGATGCGCAATGGCCTGGCGCGCCTTCGGGTTGTCAAAGGGCGGCATGGATTGGTTCAGGATGATGTAGCCCTGCGCGCGTTCCAGCACGCCAATCTTGACGTTCTTGTTGGCGCGCAACGCGTCGATGTAGTCGGCGGGCGCCTGCTCGATCATGTCGACTTCGCCATTGGTCAGTGCGGCCGTGGCGCTGTTGGAGTCGGGCAGCACGCGCCATTCCACGCGGCCAATGTGCGGGGTCTTGTCGCCCGAAAGTCCGTCTGCGGGCGCTTTGGGGCCGATGTAGTGCGGGTTCTTTTCGAACACGATCTTGCTGCCCGGCACCCATTCATCGCGCTTGAACACGTAAGGACCAGAGCCCACCACTTCGGTCAACGGGCGGGTCGCCGGCTGCGACGCCAGGCGCTTGGGCAGGATGAACGCGGGGTAGCTCGACACCTTCGCCAAGCCGTCCAGCACCATATCGAAGGGCTGCGTAAGCGTCAGCTTGAAACGCGTGTCGTCCAGCGCTTCCCATTTGCCGCCGGCGCGCGTGATGGCCTGCCCGATGTTGTCGCGGGCCGACCAGCGTTCCAGCGACGCGATGACATCCGCCGTCGTCAGCGGCTGGCCGTCGCTGAATTTCAAGCCGGGCAGAAGCGTGAACGTCCACGTCTTCTTGTCGTCGCTGGCCTCGTACTTCTCAACCATCTGCGGCTGCGGCTTGCTGTGCGTATCCATCGCGAACAGCGTGTCGTAGACCATGTAGCCGAAGTTGCGCGTGATGTAGGCGGTGGTGAAGGTCGGGTCCAGCACCTTCAGGTCGGCGTGCGGCACGATACGCAACGTCTTGGGCGGCGTGCTGGCTTGCGCGTGCGCAGTCGCGGCGCCCAGGGTGCAGGCCAGCGCCAGCGTCGTCGTCGAAAACAGGCAAAGCAGGCGGTTTTTCATCGCACTAGGCTCCCATCAAATTGGTGGATACGCCGGCGGCTTCGCGCCGGCCAGATCTTAAAGCGGCCACTTCGGCAGCCGGATGTTGCGATACGTCAGCGTCTTCCAATCCGGCGTCGCCACGCCTTTGCCGCCCACATAAATGATGTGGCGCGCCACGTGCGAAAACGACGCGTGAAAGTGCTGCGCGGACTTGACCACGATGATCTTCTTGGCCGCCAGATCGCATCCCAGCTGCGTGAACAGATCAATATTGATGGCCTGGTTACGCACGGAGGTCAGCACGATCTGGATGCCCTGCGCTTGAACGAGCACGCAGTCGCCCATCGGCGCGGGCGCGCCAGACAGGCCCGTCATCACCATTTCGGCCTGCACGGCCAGCACCGTGCAACGCAGGTCGACGGGGTCGCCCGATAGCGGGCCGACCTTGCCGCCGATACGCAGATCCAGTTCAGCCCCCACGCCCGCATCAAACGCGATGCGCGCGGCGACCGGGTCCCACATGGGCCCCAACGCCGCATTCGTGATGCCGCGCTCAAGCAGGCGGCGTAACACGAAGGTGGCGTCGCCCGGCGCGCCGCTGCCCGGGTTATCGGGCCGGTCGGCCAACACCACCGGGCCGCCATCAAACGCCAGCGCTTCGTCCAGCGCTTCATCCACGCTGCGGTACGGCACCATCAGTTGTTCACGCATGCCGATCAGTTCGTCGGCGAGCGTGCGCGCAAGCGCCTGCGCCGCGGCCGAGTCGCCGTCCGCATAGACCAGCACTTTCGTGCCCATCTCTGGCACGTCACCGGTGGCAAAGCCTTGCGCGGCCGAGATCGACAGAATGCCGTCGCGGCCTTCCAGCGCCTTGATGCGGCTGACAAAACCACGCGCCGGTTCGCGCGTGGTGTGCATGGGCACGATCATCTGGCAGTCGACCAGCGCCGCCACAGGCCGCGTGCGGCGGGCGTGCGCGTCCAGGCACAAGGCCAGCAGGTCTTCCGCGCGTTCGCGGATGTCGGTGTGCGGATATTCCTTGAACAGCACCAGCACCGTCGCCTGTTCCACCATCAGCGGCGTCAGGTGCGCGTGCGGGTCCAGCTCGGCGCCCACGACGACGTCCGGGCCCACCAGCTCGCGCACACGGCGCAGGATGTCGCCTTCGCAGTCGTCGTAGCCATCGGCCACCATCGCGCCGTGCAGGCCCAGCAGCACCATGTCCACGGGCAGTGCGACGCGCAGGTCCGACAAGATTTGGTCGCGCAAGGTTTCGTAGGCGGCGCGCGTCGTGTTGCCGCCCGGCTGCGCCGACGCGACCAGTCCTTCCACCAGCGTCCAGCCGGCCTCGCGGCCCTGCAAACGCGCCACATAGAGCGGCGCGCCCGCGAAGGTGACGGAATCGGGATGCGTGCCTGCCGGGTAGTAGTCGCGCTCTTGAAAGGCGGCAAGACTGGTGGGCATGGGCGCGAAGGTGTTGGTCTCGGTGCCAAGACCGGCGCTGAAGACCTTCATGGCTGCGCTCCCGGACAGGCTGGCGCAAGCGCCGCGGCACGCGCGGCGATCCGGTAAGACGTCATCATTTCCCCTTGTATAGGCCGGTTATCCGTCATCGCCTGCCTGTTCAACAAGGTGGCGCTGCGTTCCGTATGCGGATCATCGGCGGGCCGGCACCCGCGGCACAAATAGCTAACGTGCGGCTATGGATAACCCAAGGTTATGGTGTGCGCGTTTTTCGGGAAAAAAGCGGGGGAAATGGCTCCAAGACGTGCAGGCGCTAGGGAAAACGATAGGGCGGCAACGCGTCGCCACATACATATCGCAAGGTTATGGATAGCGCGTGTTTTGGAATTTGCTCAGCCACACACAGGCGGATCAGAATCGTGCCCTACCTGAACCTACGAGGCGAGTCATGCGGGTATGCGTAATTGGGGCGGGCGTGGTCGGCGTTACGACGGCGCACCTGTTATCGCGGGCGGGTCACGAGGTCACGCTGGTGGACGAACGCGCGGAGCCCGCGCTGGGCAGCAGCTTCGCCAACGGCGGGCAGCTCAGCTATAGCTATGTGGCGCCGCTTGCCGGCCCGGGCGCGTTGGCGGACATGCCCGGCTGGTTGTTCCGGCGCGATTCGCCGCTGCGATTGCGCTATCGCTTCGACCCGTCGCAATGGTTCTGGCTGGCGGGATTTCTGCGGGCGTGCCGCGCGTCGGTGTCGCGCGCGTCCACGGCGGAATTGCTGTCGCTGTCTTATCTCAGCCGCGACACGCTGCACGCCTTGCTGGCGGATGAGCCCATGGATTTCGGCTTGTCCCGAACCGGCAAGCTCATCGTGTACCGCGATGCGGCGCAGCTGGAAAAGGCCGCGGCACTCGTGCGCTACCAGGCCGAACACGGCACGGACCAGCGCGTGCTCTCGCGTGACGAGACGCTGGCGGCGGAGCCCGCGCTTGCCGGCATGGGCGCGCGTATTGCGGGCGCCGTCTACACCCCCAGCGAAGAGACGGCCGACTGCCATCGCTTTACCGCTGCGTTGTTCCAGCGCTTGCACAGCGCGGGGAACGTCAGCGTCCACATGAACACCCGCGTGCAAGGCTTGCGGCGCGAGCGCGGCCAGATCGTCGCCGCGCAGACTCAGGCGGGCGACGTGCAGGCGGATGCGTTCGTTGTGGCCTCCGGCATCGGCAGCCGGCCGCTGCTGGCGGCGTTGGGTCAACGCGTGCCGCTCTACCCGCTCAAGGGCTACAGCCTGAGCGTGCCAATCACCGCCGACACCGCCGATATCCCCGCCATCAGCGTCACCGACTACGAACGGCGCATCGTTTACGCGCGCCTGGGCAACGTGCTGCGCATCGCAGCCATGGTCGACATCGGCGCCAAGCACGCGGACGTTGACGCGTCGCGGCTGGCGACGTTGCGGCGGCAGGTCGGTGAAGCGTTTCCCCGGCTGGACCTGACGCGCGCGCTGGCGTGGGCGGGCGTGCGCCCCGCCACGCCCACCAGCAAGCCGCTTATCGGCAAGAGCCGCGCCGCCAGCAACCTGTGGCTGAACATCGGCCAAGGCGCGTTGGGCTTTACGCTGGCCTGCGGCAGCGCGGCCTTGCTGACCGCGCAAATGAGCGGCGGCGCCTTGCCTATCGACGCTGCGCCGTTTCAACCCTGAACGGGCGCCGCGCGCGCCTTGGAGCCGTCTCATGCGTATCTTCACCGGCGCACTCGCCACTGAAACCAACACCTTTTCGCCATTGCCAACAGGCTTGGCCGCCTTTACGTCGCGCGAGTATCTGCCTGCCGGCACGCACCCCGATCACATGACGTTCTACGGCGGCCCCCTGTGGGTTGCGCGCGAACGTGCGCAGGCGTGCGGCTGGACGGTTGTCGAAGGGTTGGTCGCGTCTGCGCAGCCCGGTGGCACCACCACACGCGCCGCCTATGAAACGCTGCGCGACGAGCTGCTTGCCGACTTGCGCGCCGCGCTGCCCGTAGACATGGTGCTGCTGGGCCTGCATGGCGCGATGGTGGCCGATGGTTATGACGACTGCGAAGGCGACATCCTGCAACGCGTGCGTGCGATGGTTGGGCCAGACGTTATCGTGGGCGCCGAGCTCGACCCGCACGCGCACCTGACGCCGCTGATGGTGGAGCAGGCGACGGTGCTGGTCCTGTTCAAGGAGTATCCGCATATCGACGTTTACGAACGCGCCGGTGAACTGGTGGACTTGTGCCACGCGGCGTATCTGCGCCAGCAGCAGCCGGTTGCTGCGCTGGTCGATTGCGACATGGTCGTGCCCATGCACACCACGCGCGATCCGGCGCGCAGTTTCGTCAGCCGCATCAAGGCGCTGGAAGGCCGCGACGGCATCCTGTCCATCTCGGTGGCGCAGGGTTTCGCCACGGGCGACGTGCCAGAGATGGGTACGAAGGTGCTGGTCTATGCGGACGGTGATGCGGCCTCGGCGCAAGCGCTTGCCCGCACGCTCGCCGATGCGCTGATCGGCATGCGTGAACAACTGATGGTGCCGTACCGCAGCGTGGATGAAGCGCTGGACGAAGCGCTGGCGTTCGATAGCGGGCCGATTGTGCTGGCCGACCGTTCCGATAACCCCGGCAGCGGCGCCGCCGGCGACTCCACCTATCTGCTGGCGCGCATGCGAGAACGCGGCATCCGCAACGCGGCGTTGGGGCCGATGTGGGACCCGGTTGCCGCGCGCATCGCGTTCGATGCCGGCGTGGGGGCTGAACTGGATCTACGCATTGGCGGCAAGGTCGGCCCGCTGTCAGGCGCGCCCGTCGATGCGCGCTGCCGCGTGGTGGCCACGCACGCCAACATGATGATGACTGGCAACTCCAATACGCAGATCGCGTTGGGTGATTGCGCGCTGGTCGACGCGGACGGCATCCTGATTGCACTGGTGTCGTTGCGCACGCAGGCCTATCACACAGACCTTTTCACCCAGCTGGGATGCGACCTTGCCGCGCAACGGATCATCGTCGTGAAATCGGCGCATCACTTCTACGCCCGCTATGCGCCCCTGGCGCGCGCCGTGGTGTATGTGGCCGCGCCGGGTTCCGCCAGCCCGGACTGGCGCAGCCTGCCGTACCGCAAGATCCGCCTGCCGAAGTGGCCCATCGCCTAGGGCGCGCCTGGCGGTGCGCGTTTGTTTTGGCATAAGCGCGTCATCCATTGGTATTAACAGCGTCACGTGTTCACAATTCGTTGACGCCAGTTGGCATACAGTGCTTCATCATGAACCGTTCCCGGGCGAATTCGCCCGCCCCGGACAGGAGCCATCCTGAAATGACTGAAGCCCCAGCCACCGATCCGCCCCGGTTCCACTCCCGTCTTATCGCCGCGGCGCTGCTGACCGGGCTGCTTGCCGGCCTGGGCGGCATGCTGCTCGGCATGCTGTTGCACGCGGTGCAGCACGTGGCCTATGGCTACAGCCTGAGCCACATCATCAGCCGCGAAACCTTTCTGGAAGGCGTCGAGGCCGCGAGCAGCGAGCGGCGCTTGGGGGTCTTGATGTTGTGCGGTGTAGTTGCGGGCGGCGGATGGTGGCTGATCTACCGCTACGGACGGCCGCTGGTGAGCGTGACGCAGGCCGTGCAAGACTCCGCCTTGCGCATGCCGGCCATGACGACCCTGGCGCACGCCACGCTGCAAATCATCACCGTGGCGCTGGGTTCACCGTTGGGCCGCGAAGTCGCTCCGCGAGAAGTGGGCGCGCTGGCCGCCAGCCGGCTGGCCGCGTGGCTGCGGCTGCCGCCCGAACAACACCGGATGATCGTCGCCTGTGGCGCGGGCGCGGGGCTGGCTGCGGTCTACAACGTGCCGCTGGGCGCAGCGCTTTTCGTGCTGGAAGTGTTGTTGGGCACCTTCGCATGGCCCGCCGCCATGTTGGCGTTAGTGACCTGCTGCATCGGCGCCGTGGTGGCGTGGGCGGGCTTGGGCAACGACATCCAGTACCTTGTTCCCGACATGCCGGTCAGCGCCAGCCTGATCGTCTGGTCGATCGTGACCGGGCCGCTGTTTGGCTGCGCCGCCTATGGCTTTGTGCGGCTGACCACCGCCGCCCGCCGCCACGCCGCACGCGGATGGCGGTTGCCCGTGACGGCCTTGTTGAATTTCACGATGATCGGCGGGCTGGCGATGGTTCTGCCTGCATTGCTGGGCAACGGCAAAGGGCCGGCGCAACTGGGCTTCAGCAGCGAACTGACGATCGGCATGGCGGCGATTTTGCTGGGGTTCAAGGTGGCCATCACCGCGAGCTCGCTGCGCGCAGGGGCGTCCGGCGGGCTGCTGACGCCAGGCATCGCCATCGGCGCCTTGATGGCCGTCGTGCTGGGCGGGCTGTGGAGCCTGGCCTGGCCTGACGGGCCGCCTGGCGCCTACGCCATCGTTGGGGCGGCGGCGTTTCTGGCGTCGTCCATGAGCATGCCACTGACGGCCATTGTGCTGATTCTTGAATTCACGCGCGTGGATCAGGGTTTTTTGGTGCCGATGATCCTGGCTGTGGCAGGCTCTGCGGTGACCCATCGTTTTTTCGCGGCCCGAGCCGCCCGTGGCGCCGCTGCCACCACCCCCGCTGCGCGGCCGGAATCCACTTGAATCCGCCTGAATCCACTTGAGCCCGCTTGAACCCGATTAAATGGGCGTTATCCCGCTGACGCGGCACGCCACCCATCCCGACCAGAGATTTTCATGAAGTCACGCAACCTTACCGGCATCCAACGCTACGACGCCCCCGCAGGCGGTTGGGGCGCGCTGAAAGCCACCGCCCAAGCCGTGGCGGACCAGATGCGCATTGCCGAAGCGCCTGTTTTGCTTCTACGCACCAACAAGCCCGACGGCTTCGATTGCCCCGGCTGCGCCTGGCCCGACAAGGCGCACACGTCCACCTTCCAGTTCTGTGAAAACGGCGCCAAGGCGGTGACGTGGGAGGCCACCAAGAAGCGCGTCACGCCCGACTTCTTCGCCGCGCACACCGTCACCGAACTGCTGACCTGGAGCGACCACGATCTGGAAGACGCCGGCCGCCTGACGCATCCCATGGTCTACGACGCCGCCAGCGACACGTATCAAGCCATCGAATGGGACGCCGCCTTTGCCCGCATCGGCCGCACGCTGGCCAGCCTGCCTGACCCCGATTCGGTTGAGTTCTATACCTCGGGCCGCGCCTCGAACGAAGCCGCGTTTCTGTTCAGCGCCTTCGCACGCGAACTCGGCACCAACAACTTTCCCGATTGCTCGAACATGTGCCACGAGGCCACCAGCGTCGGCCTGCCGCAAGCCATCGGCATCGGCAAAGGCACGGTGTCGCTGGACGACTTCGACACCTGCGACCTGATCATCTCGATGGGCCACAACCCTGGCACCAACCACCCGCGCATGATGGGCACCTTGCATGAATGCGCCCGCCGCGGCGTGCCCATCATCGTGTTCAACCCCTTGCGCGAACGTGCGCTGGAACGTTTCGCCGATCCCCAAAACCCCATTGAAATGGGCACCATGGGCTCAACGCGCATCGCCTCCACGTACTACCAGGTGAAGGTCGGCGGCGACGCCGCCGCGCTCAAGGGCATCATGAAAGCGCTGGTGGACGCAGACCGCGCCACGCCCGGCGTCCTGGACCACGCCTTCATCGCCGAACACACCAACGGCTTTGACGACTATGTAGAAGACCTGGACGACACCGCCTGGTCCGACATCGAACAAGCCAGCGGCCTGACGCGCGCCGAGCTGGAACTCGTCGCCGCCGCCTACGCCAAGTCCAACGCCACCATCGTCACCTACGGCATGGGCATCACCCAGCACGCGCGCGGCACGCAGAACGTGCAGCAGATTGCCGCGCTGCTGCTGATGCGCGGCAACTTCGGCAAGCCCGGCGCCGGCATCTGCCCGTTGCGCGGGCATTCAAATGTGCAAGGCAACCGCACCGTCGGCATCACCGAAAAGATCGACCCCGTGATGTTCGACAACTTCGAGAAGACCTTTGGCTTTCGCCCGCCCGAGCGCCACGGGCATGATGCCGTGGACGCCATGAAGGCGATGGTCGACGGTTCCGCGAAGGCGCTGATCTGCCTGGGCGGCAACCTGGCCATGGCGCTGTCCGACACCAGCCAATGCGCAGCCGGCATGCGCCGCCTGGAACTGGCGGTGCACATGAACACGAAGCTGAACCGCTCGCACCTGCTGATTGGCCGCGACTCGATCATCCTGCCCGTGCTGGGGCGCACGGAAAGCGATGTGCAGGCCAGTGGCGCGCAGTCCATCACCGTCGAAGATTCGATGTCGATGGTGCATGCCTCGCGCGGCAAGCTGGCGCCGGCGTCCGCACACTTGCGCTCGGAACCCGCCATCATCGCCGGCATCGCGGCCGCCACACTGCCCAACAGCCGTATCGCCTGGCATTACCTGGTTGAAGACTACAACCGCATCCGCGACCTGATCGCCAAGGTCTACCCGGACTTTCACGGCTACAACGAACGCATCCTGAAGCCCGGCGGCTTCCGCTTGTCATTGCCGCCCACCGAACGCATCTGGAAGACCGCATCCGGGCGCGCCGAATTCCTGCCATTCAAAGGCTTGCAGGAAGACGTCGCCGCCACCGCCCCCGGCAGCCTGAAGCTGACCACGCTGCGCAGCCACGACCAATACAACACCACCATCTACGGCCTGGACGACCGCTACCGCGGCGTATTCGGCCGCCGCGACGTGCTGTTCATGAATGCGTCCGACCTGAAGCAACACGGCCTGGAACCGGGCGACGAAGTCGACATCCACACCAGCCTGCCCGGCGAATCCCACCGCCACCTGCGCCTGACCGCCATCGAGTACGACATCGCCGCAGGGTCCGTCGGCGCGTACTACCCGGAAGCCAATGATCTATGCCCGCTGGATTACCAGGACAAACAAAGCGGCACGCCCAGCTATAAGTCGATTCCGGTGGTGATTCGGAAAGCTACTTAAGCTCCAACGTCGCCCCAATCACCCGCATCGTCGGCATCAACTGGCGCCAGGCGTCTTTCGGGATGGATGCCGGGCGTTTCAGTTCTGCGGCGGCGGGGTTGTTCAGCAGGTCGCCCTTGCAGGCGAAGACGATGCTGTTGGTCATGTCGTCGTCGACCACTTCGAACATCGCGGAGCCGAACGATTCGCGCACGCGGTCCAGGTACTCGTGGTGCATGGGGTGGTTGACGTGGAAGTTGATCACCAGGATGCCGTCGTCGCGCAGCGCGCGGTGGCAGTCGGCGTAGAACGCTTCGGAGCACAGCGCGTCGGGGATGCCGCCCACGCCGTAGCCGTCCAGGAAGATCACGTCGGCGTGGTCCGACACGTTGCGCATGTGATCGGCCGCGTCGGCCTGGATCACTTGAAAGCGCTCGCTGTCGCGCGGCACCATGAAGGTGTCGCGCAGGGCGATGACGGCGGGGTCGATCTCGACCACTTCAATCTGCGTGCTGGCCAGATACCGATGGCAGAACTTGGGCAATGAGCCGCCGCCCAGGCCCACCATCAGAATGCGGGCGGGTTCGGGCTTGAACAGCACGAAGCCCATCATCATCCGCGTGTATTCGATTTCCAGCGCGTCCGGATTCAGCACAGACATGCTGCTCTGGATTTCCTTCTGCGTGAAATGCAGCGTGCGGCGCGTGCCGGCATTCTGAACAAAGGGCCGATGAATGGCCGCCGGCTCGTCAGATTGCGGAGCGTCGGCGGGAAGCGAAGAGTCGGACATGGGCAAGGCGATGGGTGAAAACAGGCACAAGATACCATCCGTCTTGCAGGCGTCACCCGCTGCGCATACGTTCGCAGCCCGTTCGCATCCCGATCACAGCCCACTCACAGCCGGTACGCAGCTCACTCGCAGCCCGCTTATAGCCGACACGCAGCCAGTACGCCACCCGCACGCCACCCCCGCCCGCGGGCCGCCTACAGGAACGATTTGCCCTGCTTCAGCACCTGGTCGCAGGCTTGGCGAGTGATCTCTTTCTTCAGGCCGCTGCCGCTCAGATCAAGCGATTTTCCATCGCTGCCTTTCAGGATGCCTTGCACGCCAGAGGTGTACCCCGTGTCGGATTCGGCCTTGCTGGCGCCGCCGGGCAGCTTGTCCATCAACTTGTCTTTCACGGCCTGCGCGTCGCCGCCGCTCAGGTAGTTGTTCTTGATGCAGTACTGCAACACGCCCGCCGCGTTGCCGGCGCTGCCCGCGCTAAGCGACGACAGAGACGAGGTGCTGCCGCCCAGGCCCTCCATCTGTCCCTTTACGGAATCGAGCAGTTGCGCATGGGCGCCTGCCGTGACGCATTGCGCTGCAACCAGTGCGGCTGCACTGATGAAATGCCTGACTTGGATGCGCATGATGTGCTCCCGGAGTGGCCCGCGCTGCGGACCTGTCCGGGAAACTATAGGAGATCCGCCGCACGAATCCCCGCTGCGGTAGCAATTGAATTCGCAACGTCACGCCTTGGCAATATCCGGCGAACCCATACACACGTTAAGTATTTTTTGCGACTGCCGTTAACCAGGCATACCCCTGCACGTCACGTGCCCCACACGCCCGTGACTCGACGAAAACCATAATTATTCGCGCCTCTGGCGCGTTGAAGGCGGGCGATATGAATTCCTATCTAAGGACTGGCGATTCCATCTGGGGCGCGGCTGCCCTGGCCAATGACACACGTGCGGCCAATAAAGAAAAAGCAAAGAAAGAAGACGCCATCGCGGCGCAGGCAAAGGACGACACGGCCAAGACAGACATCCCGTCCGTTCGCGTATCGATCAGCGGCGACGCGCTTGAACGCGCTGCACAAGGCAGACAAGCCCGACAAGCCAGACAAACCCAACAGGCCGACGCTGGCCAATCAGCGGCCACAGGCCCCTCGGGCAGTGACATGGCGCGCGGGCGCATCGCCGAAATCAAGCAGCGCATCAAGATGCTGAAAATATTGCTCGCGATGATGGGGCCGGAAGCGGCCAAGGGCATCATCCAGGAACTGCGCCAACTGGCCGGACAGCTGGCCCAAGCGGCGGCAACCCTATCGCAAGGGTCGGGAGGCGGCGCATCCGTGGGTCCGATGACCGCACCCGTGGTGCATACGGCGGCCGCGGCGCCAAGCGCGGCCATGCCCGCGGCGGCCACGGCGGGCATCACCAGCGCCGCGGCCGCAACGAATGCCCCGGTATCCCAACCCGCAGCGTCCCGCGCCTTGACGGCTTACGCAGGCAGCGCGCCCACCGCCGACGGCACCGCCGCCGATGCCGCCGAAACTGCCTCCCCGTCCGGCGATAACAACGAACGCATCGACGCCAGCCCGCCCGCAGGCGAACGCCAACGCAACGCCCGGCAGCGTCAAGCCGATGCGCGCCTGGCCGATGAAGCGATGCAAGCGTTGAAAGCCTTGCTGGCGACCGCCGAAAAAGCGTTGCGTGAAGATAAGAACGCCGACGGCAATCGCGTCGCGGACCTGAAAGCCAAACTGGCGCAAGCCGAGCAATCGGCACGATCACGCGATGCGGACGGCATTGGACCGCCGGCGAATGAGGACAAGCCGCTTAGCAACTCGCCAAACAGGAAGGCAACGAAAGGGGCATAGAACGGACGCCTGCACGCGCCGCAGGCGACTCATCACACCGGATGGTTGATTCGTCATCTTGATCTTGTCCGGCGCGCGGCGAACGGCGATTTTCTTAATCTGTTCCGATTCCACACGCCCGCGCCGCCATGTCCGTCCAGCAAGCCCCCTCGCGCCAACGCCTTCGGCTGTCTCGACTTGCCTTGCTGGTGCTGCAAGCCGGCATGTCGACGGCGTATATTTTCGGGCGCCCGGCCCATGCCCAAACGCAGGTCCAAACACAGACCCAGCCCCCGCTTGTGTATGTCTTTCGCGGCGCGGACGGCGGCTGCTGCACCAGCGGCGATTACCCGAACAACGGCTTTGACGGCCAATGGGGCCTGCGCGACTTTCTGCAGCAGGACCGTAACGTCAACATCACCGCAAACGCCGCTGGGCAGACCGGCATTCTGATCGACGTGAGCGGCGGCAAGGGCGGCGATGGGCGCGATGCGCCGTCCAACGACAACCACTGGGGCGGCAATGGCGGCGGCGGGCGCATCATCGACTACGCGCTGTCGGCCAGCACCGTGTCGGCTGCGGGCCGTGGCATCAGCCTGACCTCGGCCGGCGGCAACGGCGGGCTGTACGCCAATGCCGACGGGCGCGCCGGCCACTTCGGCAACGGCGGCGATGGGCATCTGGCGCGCATCACGCTCAACAACGCCACTATCACCGGCACGGGCTTCGGCGTGGCGGTGCAATCATGGGGCGGATCAGGTTCTGACAGCGCCATCGTTGGCGGCTTTGGCGGCGCGAATGATTCGGGCCGAGGCGGCAACGCCGCAGACGCCACCGCCATCTTGCAAGGCACGACATCGGTCACGGCGCGCGGACCCGGCCCCGACGACGTCAGCGCAGGCGTGGGGCTGATCTCGCAGGGCGGCAACGCGGGCGCGGCGGAACACTCCGGTGACTTCGGCGGCCACAGCAACGCCGGACGCAGCGGCGATGCGGGGGCCGTGACGTTCACGTCATCGGCAAACAGTTCAGTGACGGCGCTGGGCGACGGCATGTATGGAGTGATAGCGCGATCCATCGGCGGCAATGCGTCGCAGCGCAACGACACCGACACCAAGGCTGCGGCAGGCGGCACCGCGGGCCTGGTCACCATCACCAACGGCGGCAAGATCACCACCACCGGCAACCGCGCGATAGGTATCTATGCGCTGAGCCAAGGCGGCAATGGCGGCAACGGCGGCGACGGTTCCTGGGCCGACGGACACAACGGGGCTGCGGGCGGCAGCCCCGGCGCCATCACGATCACCAACACCGGCGCCATCACCACCGGCGCCGCCAACACCGTCGGCGCAAAGGGCATCGTCGCCAGCGTCCTGGGCGGTGAAGGCGGGCCGGGCGGGTCCAGCGGTGCCTTCGGTGCAGGCGGCAATGGCGGCGCGGGTGCAATCGCCGGCCAGGCCATCACGCTGAGCAACACGGGCGTCATCAGCACCTTGGGCAACGATGCCGCGGGCGTGCTGGTCAACAGCGCGGGCGGCGGCGGCGGACTGGCGCAGGCCAGCAATGGCTTTATCGCGGTGGGCGGCGGGCATGGCGGCATGGGCGGCGCGGGTGGCGGCGTCGCCATGATGCACACCGGCAGCATCGATACCTCGGGCGACAACAGCGCCGCCGTGACGCTGCAAAGCATCGGCGGCGGGGGTGGCGCAGGCGGTGACGCCAACGCCACCGGCGTCATCGCCACCGTCGCCATCGGCGGCACGGGCGGCGCAGCGGGCAACGGCGGGCTGGTGCAGTTTTCATCACAAGGCAATATCTTGACGCGGGCAGGCAATTCGCCGGGCGTCGTCTTGCAAAGCATTGGCGGCGGTGGCGGCACGGCCGGGTCGGCCAACGCGGTGGGGGTGGGCGTGGGGCTGAACGTCACGGTGGCCACAGGCGGCAAGGGCGGCAGCGGCGGCTCGGGCAGCACCGTGTCGTTCACGCAGGCCAGCACCGGCATGATCTCTACCCTGGGTCCGCACAGCAATGGCGTGCTGGCCCAAAGCATTGGCGGCGGCGGCGGCAACGGCGGGCTGGCCAATTCGCGCACGGTCACCATCGCACCGCCAACGGGCGACAAGCCCAGCGGCACGGTCACGCTCGCCATCACCAATGGCGGGGCGGGACAGGGCGCGGGCAACGGCGGCAACGTCATACTCACCAACGACGGCGGCATCCGCACGGCCTCGGCGCAAAGCCATGGCATCGTCGCGCAAAGCGTGGGCGGCGGCGGCGGCAATGGCGGCGGCGTGCTGGCCCCGGTCAAGACGCCGACGATCGGCAACTCGCTGGTCTCGTTGGACCTGAGCATCCGGCACGGCGCGCAAGGCGGCCAAGGCGGCGATGGCGCAAGCGTGCAGGCCGCCAATTCCAGCAGCGGCGTCATCGCCACGGTGGGCGCCGGCTCAGCGGGCATCGTGGCGCAGAGCATTGGCGGCGGTGGCGGCAACGGCGGCATCGTTCAAGCGCTGGACGCCAATGCCTTCAACGCCATCGTCGGCGCTCCGGCGGCGCTGCCCGGCTTGCTGCAACAGGCCGTGAAGTGGCTGGAAGCCGCCCCGCAGATGCAGATCAGCAAAGCCATCAGCCTGTCCACCAGCGTCACAACGGGTGGCCAAGGCGGCGGAGGCGGCAGCGCCAGCGCCTTCAATGTGCGCAATGACGGCGCCATCACTACACAAGGCGACCAGGCTCCTGGCATCCTCGCGCAAAGCATCGGCGGCGGTGGCGGCAACGCCGGATTGATCGATTCCACCGGCGCGTCGAGCCTGCTGTCGAGCATCGACGCGCTGATCAAGGCCGCGGAATCCGGCGCGCAGAATCTGTTCACCGTCGCCCTGCCGCAAACCAGCATCACCCATCAAACGGGCGGCAGCGGCGGCACGGGCGGCGCGGGCGGGGGATCTGCAAGCGATCCAGCCATCGTGATCAATACCGGCACCCTTACCACGCAAGGCGAGGGATCAGCCGGCATCGTGGCGCAGAGCATCGGTGGCGGCGGCGGCCGCAGCACGGCAAGCGGGCAGGACTTGCAAGACGTCGTCACCGCAGCGGCCGGCAATCAAAGCGCCGCGATCATCGACAAGATCACGCAAGTCATCAACCTCCTTGGCACCAAGGGCGGGTCGGTTCTGGGTTCATTGATTCATGTGCAAAACGGCGGCGTCGATGGCGCAAGCGGCTCGGGCGGCGTCGTCACCGTGGACGCCAGCGCATCGTCCAGCCGCATCAACACGCAAGGCTTGCACGCGCCCGGCATCCTGGCCCAAAGCATCGGCGGCGGCGGCGGGGTGTCGATGCTGGACCAGCCGATGTATCTCTGGAGCGCCTTCACCACCACCACGACGCTGGGCGCAACCGGCGCGCAACGCAACGCAGAATTCACCTTGGGCGGCCAGGCCTCCGTCACCCATGGCGGTGTGCTCACCACGCAGGCGGGCAGCGCAGCCGGCATCATGGCGCAGAGCGTGGGCGGCGGCGGCGGGTTGACCACGTTAAGCCTGCGCAACACCAGCCTGGCCAACATCTCGCAAACCGCCTCCGTGGGCGTCACCTTGGGCGGTAACTACACGTTCAACAACCCCGTCGCATTCAATAGCGCCGTGCTGTCGGGCGGCGCGGTTAGCGTGGCGAACAACATGGGCCTTATCACGACGCAGGGCGGGATGTCGCCGGGCATCTTCGCGCAAAGTGTGGGCGGTGGCGGGGGTGCGGCCATCGTGTCGGCCAGCGCGTCACTGACAAGCGTCGATATGCAGCTGGGCAGCCTCCAGACCGCCGCCACGCCCTTTTCCACGTTGACGGGCAGCGGGGGCAACGTCACCGTCTCGAACTCGGGCGGCAGCATCGTCACCAACGGCGCGCTGTCGTTCGGCGTGCTGGCGCAAAGCGTGGGCGGCGGCGGCGGGTATGCCTCGCTGGAGAACACCGCGCGGCCAGCGGCCAACCCCATGACCATCACGTTCGGATCGAATGGAAGCATGCGCGGCGCGGGCGGCGTTGTGACCGTCACGCAGGACGTGGGCGGCCGCATTGTCACCACTGGCACTAACGCGCATGCCATCGTCGCGCAAAGCATCGGCGGTGGCGGCGGCATCGCCGGCCTGGCGCTCCAGCCCAACCTGACCACCTTGAAAGCCGTAAGCAGCCCCACGGAAGACGGCGACGGCAACGCCGTCAACCTGTCTTTGTCGGGCGTGATCTCGACATCGGGCAATGGCGCGGCGGGCGTGCTTGCGCAAAGCATCGGCGGCGGTGGCGGCCTGACGGGCGACCAGTCGTCCGCCAGCTACTCCACCCGCATCATCCAAAGCGCCGGCTTGACGGGCGGCACGGGCAACTCCGCAGGCGTCAACGTGGCCATCGGGGCGGGCGGCACCGTGCAGACGTCAGGCGCGAACGCGCCCGCCATTCTTGCAATGAGCGTGGGCGGCGGCGGCGTCTTCAAGGACGGCACGCTGTATCAATACGGCACGCCCAACAACGCGCTGGCCTACGGCGGCCCCGTCACGATCAGCCTGGGCGTAGCGGCCCAGGCGGTCGCCACGGGCGCAGGCTCGCCGGCGATTGTCGCCTTGAGCAACGGCGCCAATGGCGGCGGGCGGGCCGTGTCGATCAGCCTGGACACGCGTGCACTCGTCAGCGCGAACGCCACGTCAGGCACCGGTATTCTTGCCGTCGCGCCCTTGGCCACCACCACCCTTACCAACGCCGGCACCATTCAAGCCAAAACGGCGATTGATGTGTCGGGCCAGGCGCTCGTCAACAACACCGGCACCGTGGCCGGCGATGTACAACTGGGCAGCGGCAGCACGTTCAACAACAACGCGGGCGGCAACCTGTACACCGGTGCGCAGTTCGTGGGCGATCTGAACAACGCCGGCATTCTCAACCCGGCTGGCCCCGGCGCGTACGCCGCCACCCGCTTGACGGGCGTGCTGAACAACACAGGCACGTATCGGCCCGACCTGGATTTCGGCAACCATCACAGCGACTTCATCTCGGTGTCTGGCGCGTCCACGTTTGCGGGCATCATCCAACCCATGCTGCATAACCCCGTGAAGAACGTGTGGATGGGCATCGCGCATTTCGACGCCGAGCAATCGCAGATACCCGCCACCGCCAGCGACAGCCCCTTGTTCAGCTATGCGCTGAAGAACAACGGCGCAGGCGGCTGGCGCGATCCGCTGATTTCGGTGGACGCCAACTTCACGCCCTCGGCGTTGCCCATCAGCGCAGACCACAAAAGCATCGCGAATTCCTTGCAAAGCCTGTGGAACCAGGGTGACACACGCAGCGCAGCGCTATTCGACAAGTTCACGGGCGTGCAAACCGCCGGCCAGTATCGCGATGTGCTCAATGGCGTCGCCCACGATGGGCAATTCGCGCGCGCGGCAAACCAGATACACGCGTCCTATGCATCCATGAGCCGCATGATGAGCTGCCCGGGCTTTGTCGGCGAAAGCACGATACTGCGTGAAGGCAATTGCGTCTGGTCGCGGCTGGACACCAATTGGACGCAAAGGAAAAGCACGTCGGACGACCAGGGCTATCGCATCCGCCAGACCGCACTGACCCTCGGCGCGCAGCGCGAAATCGTCAACAACTGGTTCCTGGGCGGCTCGCTGGCCTATGCGGCCGGCAAGACGACGTCTTCGAATGACTTGACCGGCAACAGCGACACCTTCTCGGGCGGGCTGGCGCTGAAGTACAACCGCGCGCCGTGGCAGATTGCCGTGGCCGTTCATGGCGGTGTCGAGAAAAGCAGAATGTCGCGCGGCACGCTGGACGGGGTGGCCAAAAGCAAACCCGACGCCTCCTTCCTGGCGGCCCGCCTGCGCACCGCCTACGAATTCAGCCAGCCCACTTGGTATCTGCGGCCCTATGTGGATCTGGACGTGAACCACATCCGCCAGGACGGCTATCAGGAAAGCGGGGCGGGCCTCTTCAACCTGAAGGTGCGCGGCAATGACACCACGTCGTTCATGGTGTCGCCCATGCTTGAACTGGGCGGCCGGAAAGACCTGGCTAACGGCTCGACGCTGCGTTCGTATGTGGCGGGCGGCATGAGCTTTCTGAACGGAGGCGATGTCGTCACGACGATGCAGCTAAGCAGCTTCAACGCCACGCCGTTCTCGCTGAAGTCAGGCATGCCGCGCACCTACGGCAATCTGACAGCGGGCCTGGAAGTTGTCACACCCAAGGGCATGGAGTTGAAGACGGAATACGCGTTGCGCGGCAACGGACAGTACCGCGACCAATCGCTGACGCTGCGCGCCGCCTACCGCTTTTGAAGGGGCGGTGGCGGCGCGCAGGATTACTTGCGCGTCCAGCGGCCCATGCCGGCATCGTCATAGAACTTGATGTCGAAGCCGCTGGCCTTGCCCTGATCCCTCTTGAACACGATGGACGCCAGCGAATCCACCAGCTCGGCCTCACCCACCGGTGCGAACGCGAAGGTATCGCCGTCCCAGTGCTTGATGGGAAAGCGCATGCCTTTGGGTCCCAACACCAGGATCAAACCGCCATCGGCTTCCTGGATCTCGGCGGGGCCGTAATAGGGGTTGTCGAAATGGCCGGTGTATTGCGACAGCGCGCCGGCGGGCTTGCCGTTCGCGGGTTTGGCCTGCGCGGAAAGATCGGCTTGTGGCGCAAAGAAGGCCTGCATCGCGCCGTTGTACGCGGCGAACCAATCGCGCGTGGGCTTGCCGTAGAGCGCCGTGTCGATAAAGGTTGCCGCCACCGATTCCGCCGCGCCCACCGGCGCGCCATTGGTCAGCACCACGATGCCGATGCCGGCCGACGGCACGATCCTAAACGTCGTGCCCGTGCCCATGAGGAACGCGCCGGAATGCCCCATCGATGGGCGTCCGCCCAGTTCAGTATTCACATTGAAGCCATAACCGTAAAAGCCCGAACGCGCGTCCAGGCTGTGCGCGCGCGCGCTGAAAGACTGCGGCGACAACGCCGGCAGCAGCGCACCCGGCGCGATCATCCGCTTGCCCTGGAATTCGCCATCGGCCAGCAAGAGCTGCAACCATTGCGCCATGTCGCCCACGGTGGACGACACGCCGCCCGCTGGCGCCTGCTGATCCGCATTGCGCTGGCCTAGCGGCACGAAGGCTCCCTTCTGATACCCATGCAGAACGGCGCGATTCGTGCGCGCCATGAAGTCGTCGTAGCGATAGCTGGTGGATGTCATGCCCAGCGGCTTGAACAGCACGTCTTGCGCCAGGCTTTCCCAAGGGCGGCCCACGGCGTTGGCCACCGCTTCCGCGCCGATCGTCGTACTGAAATTGGCGTAGTGATACGACGTGCGAAACGCGTCCAGCGGCAGCAGCCGCAAGCGGGCGAGCACGTCGCCGCGCGTATAGCCCAGGTCTTCCAGATCGTCGCCCGCCGTGCCAGGCAAGCCCGACCGGTGCGCGAAGAAGTCGCCGATGGTGCCGTGCTCTGACACATAGGCGTTGCTGAGCTTGAAGCCGGGCAGATAGCGGGCCACGGGGTCGTCCCACGCCACCGCGCCTGATGACACTTCCAGGGCCGCCACCGTGGCCGACAGCGACTTCGAAATCGACGCAATCTGGAACACCGTGCTGGCATCCACCGGCGCGTGCTTGCCGGCTTCACGCGTGCCAAAACCCTGGGTCAGCACCGTCTTGCCGTCCATCACCACAGCCACCGCCATCCCCGGCACGCGGCTGCGTTTCATGATGTCTTCCACCACGCGCGGCAAATCCTTCACGGCTTGTTCGCGGCTGCCCTTGGGGATGGCGACGACGTCGGCGGGCGGGCTGGCATGCGAATCAATGGGAATCGGCTGCGCCCACGCGCACGCGAAGCCGCCCAGGGCCAGCACGCACAGGCCTGCGATGAACTTGGTTTTGCTTGTCATGGTGACCTCAGAATCCCGCTTGATAAGCGATGCGAAAAACACCCTGGTTGATGCGGATGGCCTGATCGCGCTGATGGGTCAGGCCGGCCTGCACGATGAGCCCGACTGGCGTGACGTAGGTGATGGCGCCGGACAACGCCCAGTCCCAATCGTTCTGCAAGCCGTACGGCGCCAGCCTGCCGTCGCTGCCCGATAACTTGCGCGCGGCGGCGGTGGCGGTCAGTTGCCAGCGGTCGCGCGACAGCGATACCGACGTCACGCCATTGCCGTTGCGCACAGGCGCACCGCGAAAGGCGCTGGAGAATGTGGCTTCGTTGAACCAGCTGAGCGCCCACGCATTGGCAAGCGGCGCGTCGTATCGAAGCCGTGCGGACACGGTGTTGGCGCTTTCGCCCATGCCCGGGTCCGCATGCAAGCGGCCGGCATCCACGCCGCCCGACCAGCGTTCCAGCCCCGGCAGATCACGAAAGTCATAAGACAGGATGAACGATTTGAGTTGGTCGCTGAACGCCGGCGGCGCGTCCTGGCGAATGAAACCATCGTCCAGACTCAAGCGTTGGTTCAACGCGGTGTCATCACGCTTGAACAACACCGCCGCCACCGAATGCGTGCCGTCGCCGCCGGTGGCCAAGGTGTAGCGGCCGCCCAATCCGATGGAGCCGCGAAACTCCGAGTTCTCGTTAAAGCCGCTGTACAGGCCATCGATGACATGCCACGCGTCGCCAAAGCCCAAGTCCATCTTGCCGCCGTACAAGGCGTAGCGGTCGGCGGTGTAGGCGGCGAAAAGGTTGTCCAGGTTCACGCCCAGGTCCGAGAACGCATTGTCCTTCGTCTCGTTGTTCGACGAATTCAGCGTTGCCTTGGTGCGGATCGAAAACCGTTGTGTCAGCTGCATCACCAGCGCCGCTTCCGCCGTGGGCTGCACGCTGCTCCAGTGCGACCGCGGGATCTGTCCGTTGTCATCCTTGATGCCGAAAAACCCGGTGTAGCCCGTCATCAACAGAAAGCGGCCGTTCAGCTGCGGATACGTGCCTGCGTCTTCGCCCAGCTGGCTGTACGGGGTCAGGAAGATCTCGGTCTTGAAGATGTCGGGCGCGTCTTGCGCGCACGCGCCATGCGCCATCACTGCCGCCACGAGCCCCTGGCATAGCGGCAATCCCTTGCGATTGCCAATGCGCTTGCCCATGCGTTTGCCGATGCGTTTGCCCATGCACTCGCCCATCGCCATGCACCCGCCAAACCCGATCACCGCGCCAGCTCAGCCGCCAGTTCGCGCACCTGGGAATGGATGTTCTCGAACATCGCGAAGTTCACGCGGCTGGCCACCACGAACACGCCCAGGTCGCGGTTCGGCGACAACACCGCATAGCTCATGAAGCCGCCCAGGCCGCCGCTCTTGCCCAACAGCAAGGGCGTGCCGTTGCGCGGCAACGAGACCACCCAGCCCAAGCCCATGCCATCGGCGCTGGTCACTTCGGTTCCCACCACGGACTTCAACCCGTCATACGGCAGCCACATCACATGGTCCAACACGAAGGCTTCCTTGGCCTGGCGCGCGCCGTCCAGGTGCCAGCGCATCCAGCGCGCCATGTCGGCCGCCGTGGAATAGATGCCCGCACTGGCGTACATCACGTCCGGCACCGGCGCGTTCGGGTCCGGTTTGCCAAACGGGTCCAGCCCCGTCATCAGGCGTTTTTTCTGTGCATCGTTCAACACATTGGTGGTGTCGGTCAGGCCCGCGGGTTGCGTGACTTCATTGGCCAGCACCGTTGAGTAATCCGCGCCGCCCGCTTTCGCCAGCGCATCGCCCAGCAGGCCGAAGCCCAGGTTCGAATAAAGCGTGGTGGTGCCTGGCGCATAGGCCGGCTTGTTCGTGCCGATCCATTTCCAGTAATACGCACGGTCAAACGCGGCGAAAGGGTTGTCGGACGGCTTGGCGTTCGGGTCCGGCAACTCGCGCGGCAAGCCTGCGGAATGCGTGGCCAGGTCCAGCAACGTGATGGGACGCCCCGTAGTCTCGACGCGGGCATTGTCTGGCGCGTACTTTGCCAGCGGGTCGGTCAGCTTGACCTTGCCCTTGGCGGCCAGCGACGCCAGCACGTCGGCGGCGAACACCTTTGATACCGACGCGATCCTGAAAATGGAATTCGCGTCCGGCTCGACGCCACTGCCCGGCGCGGTCTCGCCATAGCCTTGAATCACGACCTCATCGCCGCGCACCACCGCGATGATGACGGCCGGCGCGCCCGAGTTCAAAAACAGCTGCATGCCAGCCATGGACACGGCATCTTGCAACGCCAGGTCAGTGGCGCGCGCCGGGGCCACGCCCAACGCGCATGCCGCCATCAAAGCCAGGGAAGTCAAACGGGTGAAAGCGCGAGTCGCCAGCATGCCAATTCTCTCAAGGTCGCCCGGGGGATGGGTGTTGCGGGAAGATTCACCGCAAGCGAGATCATCCCAAAACCTTGGAAATTGACCACCTTGCCAGGACGAAACAACATTCCCGCATGACGAATGACATAGGCGCGGGGCGCGGCGGCCCCGGCGGGCGGGTCAGATCCCCATGCGTTCGCGCAGCGGCTTGCGGTACGAGCGCGACACGGGCCAGACGTTCTCGACCGCGCGCATCCGGATCAGCCACTTGTCGACGCTGCGGCGGTCGACGTCCATGACATGCAACGCATTGGCAATGGCGGTGCGGTGGACGCGGAAGAAGATTTTTTCGGGCAGCAAGGTCGACCACATCCCCAGCGCGCGGGAGTCCAGCACCATCGACCCGTCTTCCAGCCAGATCTCGCTGTAATTGCCTGCCGAGCGCACGCCGACGATGGTCTCCGGCTGCACGCCCCGCACCACGCCGCGCATGTTCAGATAGACCACCGACATCGAGCTCTCGTGCATCGCTGTCCGGTTGTGATCCAGGCTGTTGGAATACTTGGCCTGCCCGATCAGGTTGGCGCATTGATACAGCGCGTTGACCTCGGCGGCCGACCAGCTGCGATGCCGGACGGTGGTGTCGAAACCGATGATGCCGTATAGCTTCTTGTCATGAAACACCGGCACGCTCAGTACGCTCTTGTTGCCCTGGCGCACGAACTCGGCCTGGATGATCCGCGCCGTGCGCGGCAGGTCGTGCACATCATGAATGGCCACGGCATAGCCTTTCACCATGAAGCGGTGCAGCCACGCAATCAGCGTGGTCGGCACATCCTGAAGCTCGGCGACAAACGGCTGCGTCTGGCCGCGGCACCATTCATGGGTATTGCGGAACCGGAGCATGTCAGGCCGGTACTCGATCAGCCACGAGCGGTCTACATCGGACGTCTCGCCCATGAAGGCCAGTTGCTCGGATATTGCGTCATCGGCCGGACGCTTGAGCAGGCTCATCGCGCAACGGTAGACCCACTCCGATGAACGGTCTGACGGGCGATCGGGTTCAATGCGGGTGACGCCATCGCAAGCGGCGTGAGTCTGATACTGGACAGCATCCTTCACTGCGTTTCCCCTGGCGGCCGAATCGTGTGTCGTCCCTGTGTTGCTGTGCAACACGCCAAGCGGCGATTTTCACTCTGGGAAGCGCAAATGACAAGCGCGGGAAAGGCGCGGCTAGCCCTCCGGACATTACTTCCCGCAGCCCGACCCTACGCGCGACGCCGGCAACGGCGTATCGCCACCCGTATTCCCCGCGAATTGGCGGATCTTTTCCGCCAATTCCGGCGTGGGCCGCTCATAGCCGTAGCAGTACGGCGGCGTGGGCGCCGATTCGGGGCGGTAGTCTTCCAGCACGGGCTTCGCGTCGCCCAGATAAAGATTGTCTTTCAGACGCAGGAACGCTTTGTAGTCGCGCGTATAGCCGTGCTGCGCCTTCAGTTTTTCGTAAGCGCCACGATCGGACTCGCCGTTATCCAGCGCACTGCGCTTGGCGGCGATGGGGATGTAGTGGCAGTAATTGACGTTGACGCCTTCCACCGTGGGAAAGAACGCCGGCTCCACGCACTTGCGCTGGGCGGTGTTGTTGAAGATGTTTCCTTCCACAAAGGCCTTGGCCTCCAGGCTGAAGCTCATGCCGTAGAAGTCCCAGTTCTCCAACAGGTTGTTGAACAGGTGGAACGTGCCGAATTGCCCACGGGGGTTGCGCTGCACGGTGTTGAAGAAATAGTTGTGGTGCAGCGTCACGCGCGCAATCGAATCACGGTCGTAGTTTTCGAAAAGGTTCTTCGACGTGATGTTGTTCAGCAGCATGACCTTGTTCGAGTTATGGAACTTGGTCCAGGAAATCGTCACATCGGTCGAGCCGTTCTTCACGTTGAGCAGGCGGTCAGACATGCGCGACAGATCCATGTGGTCGACCCACACGTCGCGGCTGCCGTTGGCCACGTTCACGGCTTGCGTCAGCCGGTTCAGGCGGCCATCGATGGTCAGATGCGTCAGGATGACGTTCTGGCTGCCGTACACGCCCAGCCCGTCGTCAATCAACGTGACCTGCTTGCCGCGCCCGTCGATCGTTACGTTGGACGGCACGCGCAGCTGCTTGTCCAGCACGATGGTCATGTCGGACGCAAAGCGTATCCACGTCGGCCCCTTCTTCGCCTGGGCCAGCGCAGCGCGCAGCGTGCCCGGGCCGGAATCCTGGTCGGAGGTGACCTCGATGAATGTTCCGCCCAGGCCGCCCGTAGCCTTGGCGCCATAGCCTTCGCGTTGGGACAGCAGCGACGAAACAAGCGGGCAGTGTTCATCCGGGCTGGCGCACGATGCACTTGCCGCCGCCACGCCGCCTTGCAACAGGGCCACGGCAAGCAGCCACTGGATGGGCCGGCGCACTGCCCACCGGCTTGTTTTCATTGCTGTCTTCATCAAGGCTGAATTCCTATTGCTGCGCGGAGCGATCCGCAGACTGCACATGGCGCCAGATGCCCCCGCTCAGGCGCAGATTTTCGGGTGGGCCAGCCACGTGTTCGCGCAGCCGTTCGAAGTACGCTTTTTGCCAGCGCTCGGCGTAGGCGTCGGCGTCCTCACCCGGGTTGGCGGCGGGCAGCATCTCTAGCGTGTAAGCCACGTGGCCGTTCTCCCATCGCGGCGCGTAGAACACCGACGGCACGCCAAGACGATGCGCCAGGTGCGACGCAAAACTGGAGTACGTGACTTCCTGCCCTTCGAAGGTTGTGCGCGGTGCGGCGGGATTCGCCGCGCCATCAATGGCCAGACACAGCACATAACCCGAATTGATGGCGCGCATGCAGGCCTTGGCGACTTGCGCTTCGGTCTGGTCGGCGGTGGAGATCAGCGCCGTGGAATAGCTGCTCTGGGCGATACTGGGCGCGGTGGCGAGCCAGCGCGACGGAATGCCCAGCAGTTCCAACGCCATCAGGCCCGCGTACATGGGGCCGACGTGCGCGGTGGCCACCACCACGCCTTTGCCGGCCGCCAGCAGCGGCGCAAAAAAGCGTTCGCCCGTATCGAGTTCGCCCAGCAGCTGCATGGCTTCTTCGACGTCATCCTCGCGGCATTCCAGCCAATCGAACAACAGGTGGTCGATCATGTGGCCCCAGCGCGCGCGGCGTTCCCACTGCGCGCGATCGATAGTCGTGTCACCCCGCATCGACCACGCCCAATCCAGACGCGCCTGCGGAATCGGGGCGGTATCCAGCCGCGCTTCCATCTGGGCCATGGCGTCCTGAAAGGTCTTCGGCAGATTCGCGCTGCGTGTGGCGACGTATTTTTCGTAGAGTGCTTCGGCATCGCCTTTACGGCCGGCCTGCGATAGCGCGCCGATGGCGGCGCGCTGCCACATCAGCTTGTCGGGCGACTTTTCCACAAGCTTCAACATCTGGTCGGCCGCTTCGTCGTACTGCAAGGTATAGCGCAGCGCGCGTGCATACAGCGCGCGCGTCTGTTCCAGATCCGGCGCCAACTCCATGGCCTGCGCAAGCGGCGCCACGGCTTCTTTGTAGCGGCCAGCGCGCAATAGCGTTTCGCCATACAGCGTCAAAAGCCTGACGTCCGCGGGGGCAGCGCTCAGGCCCGCTTCGAAATGCGTCAGCGCGTGCACCTTGCGATCCGCTTCAGTGGCGCGCCGCAGATGCGCCAAGCCGAGCGAGGCGCGCAACGCCGCGCAGTCGTGGTTTGCGCTCAAGGCCGCGTTGCCCAGCTGGATGGCCGCCTCGGCGCGGTCGTCTTCCAGCAAGGCGCGCACGGCCATCGTCGCCACGCGTTCGTTGGGCAGCTGGTTCGAATCCAGGCTGGCTGCAATGCCCGCCGCCTCGGCTGCGTCGCCGTTACGCACGAAGGCCATCAGCCAGGCATACGCTTCAGCGGGATCGTCTTTCGCCATGCCGACCGTGGCGCGCGCGACCTGGGCGGCATCCGCCACGCGTCCGGCCTGCACGCGCAATTGAATGCGCGCCGCATGCAGCGCGGCGTTGGCGGGCTCGATGGCGGCGGCGGCGTCGGCCTGGGCAATCGCGCGGTCCCATTGCTTGGTGCGGCCCAACAGGCTGGCCAGCAGGCGGCGGTCATCGGCGCGTGACGGGTAGGCCGTGGCCAGCTTTTCCAGCGCGGCAATCGCAGGTTCGAAGCGCGCTTCGCGCATCCACGGCGCCACCATCAATCGGCGCACATCGCGCCAGCCGTCCTGGGTCTCGGCCAAGGCCGGGTCCAAGCGGGCCATTTCGCGGGCGGGATCGCCCGCCGCGGTGATGTCCTTGATGACCGCGCGCAGCCGCGCGGTGGCATCCGCCGCAGCGCGACGGGTTTCAATTGCCGTATCAACCATGACGCAGCCCCCTCAACAATGCCATCGCCACGCGCGAGATGAACATCAACACAAAGCCCAGCGCCAGCGCTTGCAGCAGCAGAACCATCGTGCGTGGGCTGCTCGGACGGTCGGTGGGAACCGGCTGCGCAATGATGGACAGATAACGTTGCAGGCGCAGCGCGTCCGTCATGGCCTGCTGGTACGACTGCTGCGCCAGCGTCAGGTTCGAATCCGCGAACGCCTGCGTGTTGCGCAGCGCCTCGTACGATTTCAGCTGCTTGGCTTCGGCATTGCCGTCGCCGCTTAAGCGGCGGCGCACCGATGAAATGCGCTTTTGCAGCGCCAGCACCTGCATTTCAGCGGGCTTGAGCATGAAGTGGTCTTTGTTGCCCAGCGCGCGAATCTTGTCCAGATTGATCTGCGCGCTGCTCAATTCGGCTTCCAGCGTGCTGGACAGATTCAACAGCATCGCCACCGTCGCCGTGGGGTCGATGTTGCCGTGCGTCGTCCGCCACGCCATCAGGGCGTCGCGCGCGGCAAGCGCCTTTTGTTCCGCAAGCTTCACCGCCTCTTCGCTGACCTTCAGCTTGTCGGCCACGCCTTTCTCGTTCATCGAGCTGACAAACTCTTCGGCCAGGCTGATCAGCGCCTTGGACAGCGTGGCGGCATCTTCCGGCGAAAACGCGCTGACGCGCAGCACGTCGATCTGCTCCAACGCATTGAACGACACATGCACCGACGACTGATACGCGCGGTACAGATCGTCTTCGCTGGAGTCTTCGGAAAGATGGTTGAACGGGTCCACGCCCGCATGGATCAGGTATTGGCGCAGGCCGACTTTCTTGTCCAGCTGCTGCATGGCGTCGCGGGACTTCAGGAAGTCGCTGACGGCCCAGCCGTCGACAAAGCCGCCCAGCATGCCGCCCATGTTGCCGGTGGTGAGCAGGCTGGCCGCGCCGCCGCCACCGCCTTGCTGGCCGGAGCCCGATTGCACGAAGAACCGCGATTCCGCTTCATAGCGCGGCGTGGCGATGGCAAGCACATACACCAGCGCCAGCGCCACCGGCACGATGACGATGAACGCGTTGATCCAACGGTGGCGGCGGCGCTCGCGCAGCGCCGCCTGCCGTTCGCGGCGGCGGCGTTCGATCTCGGAGCCGCCCTCAGATCCCGAGCTGGCTGTCTTCGAAGCCGCCTCCGAAGACGTCATCGCCGGTGCCGGATTCGCTTCGTGATCGTCGCGGGGGGTATTTGCTGAGGCATTGGTCGAGGTCGTCTTCGATGCTGAGAGCGCTTCGTTCATAAATCAAGCCTTTAAGGCAATAGTCCGCCATCTGGTTCTGGCGGTAGCTAGAGAGAATTAGGGTTCGGCCGATCAGCCGCTCTTCGAACAGCGCCAGCCATAGCCGGGTGAAACGGCAGGGTTCGAAAGGAATGGCCCCTTCGATCACGTAGACATCGAACGCCGGCGCCAGCGCCAGGGCGAACGAAAATTCCTGCCGTGCGTAGAGCGGCCAATGCTCCATGGGCTTGGCCAGGCATTTGGGATCGCTGATCAGGTCGGCGACCAGTTCGAACGTGGCATCCACATTGATCTCGTACATCTCGCAGACGAAATCGATAACGGCCAGGCCGCTGGCCTTGCCACGGATAAAGCCTTGCCGGCCGATCGCCCACGAGACGTTGCCGTCATGTTTGACAAAGCCCTGGCGCGGCGGACGCAGGCAGCACAGCACGTCGACAATCTGCCGGTGCATTTCCGGCGAATGCGACAGCAGCGCGTAGCGCCCCACCGGAATGTCGATGGTGGCGTTGGCCAGCAGCGGCTGCCGGCTGCCAAAGGCATAAGGTTCGTCAGTGACGCCGTTCAGATGGATCATCTGCTTGCCTCACATCGGTTGGACATTGGGGCGCGCAAGACGCTCGGCCGCCAAGGCAACCACCATCATGAACACCAATGCCGTCAGGAAATAGCCCAGGCTGGCGTCGTGCGACTCGTACGCGGCGAAGTACGCCGAACGCAGCAGCTGCATGCCGTGGGCAAAGGGCGACCACAGAATCCAAGGCCGCAAGTGTTCGGGCAATTGCTCCGACACAAAGAAGACGCTGGAGAAGATCTGTAGCCCCCGCTCGATCACGGGCGCCAGGCGCAGGAAGAAATGCCAGAACGTGGCGATCGAGCCGAACAGCACGCCCATGGCGGAGCCGCAGCACCCCATCAGCACCACGAACAGAATGAACCCCGCCCAGCTTTCGGGCAGCGTGATGAGCCCCAACGCGTGGCCGGCGCTGATCAATACCGCGAACACCACGAGGTATACCGAGACATAGATCAGCGCCTGCACCATCGCGCACATGAGCGGCGTGACGCCCTGAAAGTTCAACAAGCCGCGGGCCGACACGTACGCGGTGCTGCTGCGGAAAACGATCTGCCGGAACATGATCCATGTGGTGGCCCCCAACAGCGAAAACGTTTGCACGTCCATGCCAAGAATGAAGTGCGTTCCCATCAGGATGTACAGCGACGAGATCAGCGTCAGCAGCACCACCGGGCCAACCAAGGCCCACAGCAGCGCGATCCGGCTTTCGCCATGGATCACGCGCAGCTGATACACGAACAACGCCATCAGCGTGCGCCCCACAGGCCGCCCACGGGCGGCGTTGCCCGGGTGATGCCCTTCATGCAGGGATTGCAGGCGTTCACGCAGAATCGCAAGATCACCGGCTTCGCCTGGCGGCAGCTCGATTTCCAGCGCGATGTCGTTGCGCGACGCATGACGGCGCGCATCGCGCGCTTCTTCCTGCTTGCGCCGCTCCACGCGCCGCGCGTGCGCCGCCGCCAGCCGCTCGTCTTCAGCGATCAGCTTCGGCGGCACGTAGCCCGGCGCGAACACGTCGACGCCCGCGCGGATGTCCTGCTCCAGCAGGCGCACGATCAGGCGCAGCCGCCGCCGTGAAAAATCGGCAAGCGTCTCATCGACCTT
Source organism: Achromobacter sp. NPDC008082 (assembly GCF_042957345.1). Classification (NCBI taxonomy): domain Bacteria; kingdom Pseudomonadati; phylum Pseudomonadota; class Betaproteobacteria; order Burkholderiales; family Alcaligenaceae; genus Achromobacter; species Achromobacter sp. NPDC008082. The sequence continues at coordinate 286,398 of NZ_JBIBIB010000004.1, read as the reverse complement.
GCTGCGCGCGATCTCCGCATCCAGCTCGGCCTGCACGGCTTCGTACACCGCGCGGCGGGCGGCCACGGAATCGTGCGGCTCGCCTTGCAGGCGCGCCAGCAACGGCTTGAGCAGCACGTTCGGCTTGGCTTGTGCTTCAAAGAGCGCGGCCGGGTCCAGGCGCCAGGCATCGACGCCCGAACCCACTGCGTAGTTACTGTCCTTGCGGCGGTTACGCCACCCCTTGATCCGGTCCTCGTTACTCATCGACACGCTACTGCACGCCGGACGAGCTCGAACCCGAATCGCTATCGATGGCTCGCGTGGCGCTGAAGCCTGCGCTCATCGTGACGCGGAAGGCCGACAAGACCTTCTGCACCTGCGTGAACGGCGCGTCCGAGATATAGATGGCCTGGCCTTCATGGACCGTGAATTCGCGGGCCAGCGCCACTTGCTCGGGACGCGTCAGGTCAAACTGATACACCACCGGCAGCAGGTCGGGCTTGCCTTGCACCCCGGCCTTCGCGGGCGTGAACAGGAACACGGAACGCGGGTCGGCCAGCTTGTCGTCCAGGCCACGGGAATCGGCCAAGGCGTCCAGCACCGAGTAGTTGCGCTTGCTGATCGCCACGCGGCCTTGGTTGCCCGCAGCGCCCAGCACCGTCAGGTATTCACGCGAGTCATAGGCGGTGATGACATCGCCCGGCCGCAGCATGATGTCGTTGTTCTGGTTGCGGTAGATATCCGACAAACGCACCGACGCCACCTGGTTGTCGCGGCGCAGGCTGATCACGAGCTGCTCGGGATTCGTCTGCACGGGCGCGGCTTGCGCCAGCGCGCTGCTCAGGCGCTGCGCGGTTTGCGTGATGGGATACATGCCGGGTTTGGTCAGGTTGCCCTGCACCGTCACCATCTGCCCGCGCGCATCGGCTGCGCGCGTAACGCTGACATCCGCGCCCACGACCAGCTTGGACAGGCGCTGCACGATGGCGTCATGCAATTGCCCCAGCGTGGAATCCGCGGCGCGGAATTTCCCCAGGATCGGGAACGAGACATACCCCGTCCGGTCGATTTCCTGATTGCCCAGGTCGCTTACGCCAGACGGGTCCGCCGCAAATACGCCCAAGCCGCCGCGCTCCCACACTTTGACGTTGATGCCGTCGCCCGGCACCAGGCGGTCGAAACCCGCCTGCGTCAGATCCCGGTACGTCACCGGAAAGTCAGACACCTCTGGCACCTGGCTCGCGCGCGCAAGCTCGCGCGAGGCGGGCATCACGACGACATCCTTGTCATCGTGAGCCCCCGTCATTTCGCTCAGCATCGGACCGGAACGGGGCAGCTGGCATCCCGTAAGCGTCAGCGCGGACAGCAGCACCAAGACCAGGGCCGCTTTACGATGCGGGCCCGCAGCCGGGACGTTCATTTGCATAAATTCCTTAATGTTTTTGACTTCGGCAAACGCAGCCGGCCATCAGGCCGTCATGCGGCACAGCGGCATATCCATGCACTCATCGTTTTCGGACACGGGCATCACCGGCACGCACAGCGACAGGAACTTGCTCAGCATGGCGTCAAGCGAGAACAAGGTCTGCGCCCGATGCCGGCTGTGCTCGCGCAGTTCAGCGTCATTGCGTACCCGGTCCACCATGGACTCGACTTTGTCGCAGGCCTCGTGCAGATCCGGATGCTCAACGTCTCCGAGCAAATGGCCGGTCACGTTCTCGACAAAGCATTCGCCAGCGCCGCCCGCAGGCGTGGAGACGACGGGAACCCCCAGCAACTGCGCTTCGATCAGCACGTTGGGCAAGCCCTCGTAGCGCGACAGCAGCACGCTGGCGTCCATTTGCGAATACCAGTAGCCCACATGGTTGGACAGGCCGACCAGCAGCAGCCGGTCGGCCACGCGCAGCTCGTTGGCCAAGGCCACGATGTTGTCGTGCAGGCGGCCGTCGCCCACGATGACAAAGCGCGCTTGCGGCCGCCGCTTCAAGTACTGCGCGGCAAGCTTGATCCACAGTTGCGGCCGCTTGTCCGGCTCCAGACGAAACACGCCGCCAATCGTTTCCGTGGCGTCGGTCGTGCTTTCCTGGAAGGCCTTCCACTTTTCTTTGTCGGCGTCCGCGGCATCGGTGGCAAGGTCCGGCACGCCGTTGTACAGAACGTGGAAACGCACGATGGGAATGCCCAGCCATTCGGCATAGGCTTCTGCGGCGGTGCGGCTATTGCTGACGAAGTAGACGCCAGGCACTTGCGCCAGGGCCTGATACAGCTCGGGATATTCCTCGCGGAACCGATCCTTGCGGATGTTGGGCGGCAGCCCGCGAAACACCAGATGGATGGTCGGCGCACCGGCCAGCAGCGCCGCCAGCGCGCCGAACAGGCACGTGCCGTCCTGCCACAGGCTCACGACGTCAAACGGGTTGGCGCGCAGGACGGGCGCCAGACGCGTCACGCCGTAGTGCACGGGCGGGGGCAACTGCTCAAGCAAGCGGCCCAGGTTGCCATCCGGCACGGACTGATGCGCCACGGATACCGCGGGCAGCTTGTTGATTTCCGTGACCGGAATCTGCGCCTTCACAAGCACGGGCAGAAAGAAATCCAGCCCCTGCTTTTTGCTGGAGCCGGTAGGTTCGGTGTGCTGCTTGACCAGCACTTCGACTTTCTCCGGGCGCATAACCACTGACGGGGCCGACGAGGCCGACAGGCGATCCGGGTTCTCCGCCATGCGCGTCAGTTCGCCGGCCAGCCGCGTCAGTTGGCGCTCGGCGCCGCCCGGCCCCAGGCTGCCCGTCACCAGCGCTACAGACACCGGCTTTTCCGGCGGCTGCTCGGCAATCTGCCGGTTGCGGAAGTGCAGAATCGCGTGCTTCATCGACACGATCCGCACGTCCTTGCCCGCCAGTTCTTCCTCGCCCTCAAAGCTTTGGTAGAAGGCGTAGTCGCTGGCCAGCCCGCTGGCCAGTTCCGCCGCCTTGCTGCCCGGCGCAAGCTGATCGGCAACGGGTGCGATCGCCTCATACGCCTCGGCCAGCAGCCCGCGCTTGCGCAGACGTTTGGCGAACTCGACGCGCATGTTGCGATCGGGGTGTTGCGCGATCAACCGGCGAAACAGCTCGTCCGACTGATCATGCGCACGGATGTCGCTTAGCAGCTTGGCGCGGGCGAACAGGCGGGCAGGGTTTTGCGTCGACTCGGGCAGATGGCGTTCAACCAGCGCCAGCGCTTCGTCAACGTGCCGTTCCTTCACCAGACGCGTCGCGCAATAGCGCACGATCTGAAGATCATCCGGGCACTCTTTCAAGAGCGTCGCCCACTGCTCGGACATGCCCTCGTTAAGCCCCGCCGATTCTTTCAAGCGGAGGAGCAGAAAGCGGACTTTCGAATCCTCCATGTGATTGCGCGCCAGCGATTGCGCACGTGCAAGATTGTCTTGCGCGACCTGAACACGCGCCGATGCCGCGACGATCTCTTCCAGCTGGGTGTGCACCCAGGGGAGATCGGACGTATCGTCCAGCCTTACGGCCGTCAGGTCCATCCGTTCGGTGATCAGTGGGGGATTCATGCGGCCTTCCTGCGGTTGATCTTCTCGATCCACACCAGGCAACGGTCGATGTAGCTATCGAACTGAGCCGGGTTATCCGAAAGCTCCTGAAGCTTGCGCCAGTACGGCAGCGCCTGTTCAAAGCGATGCAGACGCATGGCGCCCACGGCCGCCAGACGCAGGCCGATGACATCGTCTGGCACGAGCTTCACGATGCGTTCGCCAAGCGCCAGGCGCTCGGTGGTGCTGGACGGTTCCAGCGCACGCGCCTCGGCGTACAGGACGGTCAGGATGCGGCGCTTTTCGTGGTCGACTTCCTGCATGCCGGGCCAAGACTGCGCCACGCGATCCAGCAGCTTCCACGCGGCTTGGGGGTCGCCAGCGGACAGGATCTGGCGGGCGCCACGGATGGCGCGGGGGCCTAGGCGGCCCAGCTGGCGTTCGGCTTCATCCTTGGCGTTTTGATCTGCCGACGGATGCGCCTGCACCATCTTGTAGGCGTCGATCGCTTCGCCAAACCACCCGCCGTTAAACGCGGCGCGGGCAAAGTACAGCTGCGCGCTCAACGGGGCGGATTCGCCCGAGGCGGCCTGCTCCAGGTGATGCATGGCGGTTTGCTTGTCGCCCAGCGCATCGGCCGCGCGGCCGCGCATGGCGTCCAGCTCGGGGAAATCCACTTGCGTGTCCAGCGCCAGATCGGTCAGGTCAATCACTTCCTTGTGGTTGCCGGCCAAGAGCGCGGCGCGCACACCCAGACGCATCGCACGTTCGAACGCACGTTGCGCGCGGGCGCCGGTCAAGGCGTTGGGGTTCAACAGGCGGTGCGCGCAGATGCGTTCGGCGGCATCACGCAGGCGGCCTTCTTCCAGCGCGCGGTTGCCTTCTTCGGCCCATGCCGACGACTGCGATTGCAGCCAGGCGCCGATGTCTTCCTGTTCGCTGTTGGCCAGGTCGCAAGATACGGCCAAGGCCGCGGCGGCCATGATGCAGCCGCGCCACGAGGCTTCCTTCACGAGCTCCAGCGCATCAACGTCTTCCAGCGCAGGCTTCTCGGAGGCCAGCGCGCGCAGGCCGGTGCGGTCGCCTGCCAGCAGACGGTCGCGCCACAGCATGGCGAAGCCTCGTGCATACGACGGGATAGCCGCGCGCACTTCGTGCACCCAGCGAATGGCGGCTTCCATGTCGCCGCTGGTTTGCAGCAGCGAGAGCACCGTGTCGGCCGCTTCCACCGCCCCGGCGTCGTCAGGCGACGAGATGCGGAACAGCTGCTTCCAGTTGCCCAACGCTTCATCCACATAGCCCAGCTGGCCGGCGGACACGGCGGCGATACGAACGATCTCGGGCGTTTCGATCTCGTCACCCAACAGGCCGGCGGCCAGCGAGTACGCCACGTCATGGCGGCCCAGCTTGAACTGGTTGCGCATCAGAATCTGCTCGGCCTTGCTGCCGGAAGCCAGTGCGCCGTCGGCCGTGCCCAGCAGGGCCAGCGAGCCTTCGTAATCGCCCAGCTCTTCCTGAATGCGGGCAAACAGCAGCATGTGATCCGGCAGGCCCGGGTAGCGGCGCAGCACATCGCGCACACGGCGCGAGGCTTCGCGCAAATCGCCAGAATCCCAGAGCTTTTCGAGGCGCTCGGCGCTTTCGTCGGCGGCCAGCTTCGGCACGGACGGTTGCGGCGTGGATGCGCTCATGCGCGGACGCATGAAGTTCTTGTACCAGTCGGTGTACAGGCGCTCGGCAAAGACCGGCGTGTAGTGCGTCAGGTCCAGCCCGCTGTCTTCCATGGCGTCGGCTTGGCCGATCTTGTTCATCAGCGGCGTCGGGTCGTAGCACGGCACGCCGATACGCTGGGCGGCGGCCACAACAGCGGCGATCAGCTGTTCGCGCTGTTCGATCGGCACGTTGTCCGGCGTCATCGCGTTCACATGCGTGACGAACACGACTTTGTCGCGGCCCAGCAGCTCAACGAGCTGACGCATTTCCGCTTCGATCTCGTCGTCGGTCAGATCGCGCTTGACGATGCGGGCAAGCAGCGCGCGGTCATCGGCCGACAGGCTCTTGTAGACCGGGTCTTGATCCAGCAACGCGCGGCGTTCCTCCAGGCGGTCGGCGTGCGCCAGCGACCAGAACATCCGGGTGCGCGTGCGGTCAGCGAAGAACTCGCTGAAGTAGCGGCCCAGATAGTTGGACTGGATGGGATAGCCGTCAATCGTCAGCAGCTTGCGCGAAGACAGTTCGACCATGTACAGGTCGGCCGGCTTGTGCGTGCCGCGGCGCGCGGCTTCGCCGTTCGAGGGGCGGAAGATCAGGCGCTGCACGTCGGCGGGGATATCACCCTGGCCGAACATGAATCGTGCTTGTTGAAGCGCCTCGGCGCTGGTGTGCACGAAGCCGTAGTTGCGGCCAAGTTGCAGCTTGACGGGGTAGCGTCCCACGGCATCACGCAACGGCGTGTGGATGCGGCAGGTGCCAATCGGAGCGATGGTAAAAGCAGTCATTCAGGGGCTCTCCTGTAGTGGTGGATAGCGAAGCCGGACTTAAAGCGTCCAGTACAGGACGTCGGGTTGCAGCCGGTTGCTATCGAGCACAGATTTCAAGTCGCACACCATGCCGCCGCTCTTGACGAGCGCCGGCATGTCTTCCCAGATCGTTTCCATGGTTTCGCGGTGGGGCACCGCCAGAATCAGCACGTCCATGTCGCGGAAGTCGTCGCGGTGGACGAGCTTGATGCCGTATTCGTGTTCCATCTGCTCCGAGTCGACCATCGGGTCGCAGGCCACCGGCGTGATGCCGTAGCTGCCCAGCGCGTTGTACAGATCGACCACCTTGGAGTTGCGGATGTCGGGCACGTTTTCCTTGAACGTCATGCCCAGAATGCCGACGCGGGTCGACGCATTCAGGCGGCCGTTGCGGGCCATGGTCTGCACCACGCGCGAGGCGACGTGCGTGGCCATGCCGTCGTTGATACGGCGGCCGGACAGAATCACTTCGGGGTGATAGCCGAGCTCTTGCGCCTTGGAGGTCAGGTAGTACGGGTCAACGCCGATGCAGTGGCCGCCCACGAGGCCCGGCGTGAACTTCAGGAAGTTCCACTTGGTGCCGGCAGCTTCCAGCACTTCTGACGTGCGAATGCCGACCAGATCGCAGATCTTCGACATCTCGTTCATCAGCGCGATGTTGATGTCGCGCTGCGTGTTCTCAAGCACCTTGGCGGCTTCAGCCACCTTGATGGACGACGCGCGATGCACGCCGGCGTCGATGATTTTTTCGTACACGCCCGCGATGACTTCCAGCGATTCCTTGTCCTGGCCGGACACGATCTTCACGATCTTTTCCAGCGGATGCTCGCGGTCGCCCGGGTTGATGCGTTCGGGGCTGTAGCCCAGCTTGAAATCGACGCCGCAGCGCAGGCCCGAAACTTTCTCGAGCTCGGGGCCGCAGATTTCCTCGGTGGCGCCGGGGTGCACGGTCGATTCGAAAACCACGATGCAGCCCGGGCGCAGCACGGGGCCGATCGAGCGGCAGGCGCGGACCAGCAGGGAAAAGTCGGGATTGTTCTTTTCATCGACGGGGGTCGGGACGGCAACCACGAAAAAGTCGCATCCTTCCAGCTCCGACACCTGATCGGTAAACGTCATCGGGGACGCAAGCAATACGTCGCGTTCGATCTCGCCGGTCCAGTCATCACCCTCTTTCAGCCGTGCGATTCGCCGCTTATCTACGTCAAAACCAATGACATCAAAGCGCTTGGAAAATGCCACGGCCACGGGCAGGCCGACATATCCAAGGCCACACACTGCGATTCTCTTTACCACGGGGGACCTCACTGTTTTCGTCGTGTCGCAGACACTAGAAATCGACGCCCAACGACACGTAATCGATATGAAATCGACATACGAATGCCATATAAGGGCGGACAGATTGCTTTAGATTGATTACAACTAGATACCCGCTTATACGTGTCGGGCAACGAGCCAACGAATCGTAAAGGGGCTACACAGCAAACTTTTTTCTAAAAATTTTTATTGCTGTGGAAATAAATCAGGGTGGCCCCGTAATAAACCTGGGGAATCCCTCAAATAATTACATTCATTACACAAACGGAAACACAATCAAACGGCGACTTTGTTAACAAATATTAAAAAGCGTTTTTCTTATATTTGTTTAACCAAACTGCAAGAAGATAATCTGCGATTCGCGCGTATTTATTAATAGCCAGAAAATATCATCATTTCAATTTGAAGTCATGAGATACGGGCGGATCGGGCAAACTTTTATCTGCGCTGAAAATGCACTTGGCCCACCGCATGCGGTGGGCCAAGTATTTGATACGGCTAAAGAAACACTGCGGGGATCACTCCACCGTCACGCTCTTGGCCAGGTTGCGCGGCTTGTCCACGTCCGTGCCACGGGCGCAGGCCGTGTGATACGACAGCAGTTGCAGCGGAATGGTGTGCAGGATCGGTGACAACTTGCCGTAGTTCTCGGGCATGCGGATCACGTGCATGCCTTCGGCGCTTTGGATCTTGCTGTCGGCATCCGCAAACACGTAGAGCTCGCCGCCGCGCGCGCGCACTTCCTGCATGTTGGACTTCAGCTTTTCCAGCAGCTCGTCCTTGGGCGCGATGGTCACAACCGGCATGTGCTCGGTCACCAGCGCCAGCGGGCCGTGCTTGAGCTCACCAGCCGGGTAGGCTTCAGCGTGGATGTAGCTGATTTCCTTCAGCTTCAGCGCGCCTTCCAGTGCGATCGGGTAGTGCATGCCGCGGCCCAGGAACAAGGCGTTTTCCTTGGACGCGAAGCGATCGGCCCACGCCATGATCTGCGGCTCAAGCGCCAGCACCGAACCGATGGCCACCGGCAGGTGACGCAGCGCCTTCAGATGGCCGGCTTCCTGCTCGTCCGTCAACTGGCCGCGCACTTGCGCCAGCGTCAGGGTCAACAGGAACAGCGCGGTCAGCTGGGTGGTGAACGCCTTGGTCGAGGCCACGCCGATTTCAACACCAGCGCGCGTGATGTACGACAGCTTGCACTCGCGCACCATGGCGCTGGTGGACACGTTGCAGACGGTCAGCGTGTGCTCCATGCCCAGCGAACGCGCGTGCTTCAACGCGGCCAGCGTGTCGGCGGTTTCGCCCGACTGCGAGATCGTGACCACCAGCGAACGCGGGTTCGGCACGCTGTCGCGGTAGCGATATTCGCTGGCGATTTCGACGGCCACCGGGATCTTGGCGATGGATTCGATCCAGTACTTGGCGGTAAGGCCGGCGTAGTAGCTGGTGCCGCAAGCCAGGATCAACAGCGAATCGATCTCTTTGAAGACCTTGTACGCCTGATCGCCGAACAGCTCGGGCGTGATGGCTTCGATGTCTTGCAGCGTGTCGCCCACGGCGCGCGGCTGCTCGAAGATTTCCTTCTGCATGTAGTGGCGGTACGGGCCCAATTCAGCCGCGCCCGTGTGCACGTGCACGGTGTGCACTTCACGATCCACGTTCTTGCCGTTGGCGTCCACGATCCACACGCGCGACAGTTGCAGGTCAACGACGTCGCCGTCTTCCAGATAGATGATCTGGTCGGTCGTGCCGGCCAGCGCCAGCGCGTCGGAAGCCAGGAAGTTTTCGTTCTGGCCCACGCCCACCACCAGCGGCGAGCCTTGGCGAGCGCCCACGACGCGATGCGGTTCGTCGCGGCAGAACACGGCGATGGCGTAGGCGCCATGCAGGCGGCGCACGGCGTTCTGCACGGCTTCGAACAGGTCGCCGGCGTACAGGTGGTTCACCAGATGCGCGATCACTTCGGTGTCGGTCTGGCTTTCGAACACGTAGCCCACGGCCTGCAACTCAGCGCGCAGCTCGTCGTGGTTTTCGATGATGCCGTTGTGCACGAGCGCGACGCGCGGCTCGTCGTTGCCCAGATGCGAGAAGTGGGGATGCGCGTTGTGCGTGGCCGGCACGCCGTGCGTGGCCCAACGCGTGTGGGCGATGCCCGTGAAACCCTGCACCTTGTCTTGAGCAACCTGGTCGGCCAGCTCAGCGACACGCTGCGTGCTGCGCGTACGGCGCAGATGGCCGTCGGCATACACGGCGACGCCGCAAGAGTCGTAGCCGCGGTATTCCAGCCGCTTCAGACCTTCAACAAGAATCGGGGTGATGTCGCGCTGGGCGACGGCGCCAACAATGCCGCACATAGGAGAGACTCCGCTAAGTTCGTGTACCGACGCATTGTGCGCGACCCGCAAAGAAATTTGATTTCTTAATACGTCTATATTTGGAAGTTAATTCCCTTACATATTTGTGATTAAATAATCTTTCTTCAAAACGAAGTTTTTGAATTAATCATGCAAAACATGTCAAATTCGCTGCCGGAACTGGATGATCTGGACCTGCGCATTCTTGAACAGTTACAAGAAGACAGCTCGCTGACCAACCAGGATCTGGCCGCACGCGTGCACGCCTCGCCCCCCACCTGCCTGCGGCGGGTGCGGCGTCTGGTCGATGACGGCGTGATCGACCGCCAAGTCGCCATCCTGGCCGCCGAAAAGCTGGGCAGCACGTTGACGGCAATCGTCGAAATCACGCTGGATGTGCAGGCGGCCGAAAGCCTGGACGCGTTCGAACAAAGCATGCTGACCGAGCCCGCCGTGCTTCAGTGCTACCGCGTGTCGCCCGGCCCGGACTTCGTGGTGATCGCCCAGGTAAAGGACATGCCCGCCTACCACGCACTGGTGCACCGCGCCTTCACGGCGCAAGCCAACGTGCGCAACGTGCGCACGTTCTTCTCGGTGCACCGTGCAAAGTTTGAAACGAGGATCGATGTGCGGGGGTGAGCTGAGATGCGGCCAGGATATCGTCCGATTGTGGCGCGCGTCGGGCCGGGCCGGTGGATAATGCGGCATGTACCGGCGCAAGACGCCAGAGAGTTCCGTACAGGAGCATGCCTTGCTGAAGCACGCCACCCAATACCTCGAGATGATTGCGACTCACCTCAATGCGCCATATGGGCCAGTGGTGAATCCGGCTGACGTCGCCGCCGCGTTGCGCGGCGGCGATCTTTTGTCTTTATCCAGCGACGCATTGGCAAAGGAATTGCTGGCCAGCATGTTCATCGAGCTGGAGCCCGAGTTTATCGGCCGAGCCAGCTATGAAGCAGGCGTCCGCTTGGAAGAAGCCGACGCGCTGTACCAGCAGGCACGCAAACAATTTGGGCTACCCAGAGCGCCTCGTTGGGAGGAAGCGCTAGAGGGGGTCCTGTAATGGGAATCTCGCTCAAAGATATACAGCAACATCGCGCGTCTGGACCATGGAAAATCCTGGAGACGCGTGCCCAGCTGCTGGTTGAGGATGCCCGCCGCCATGGCGGCGATTCTTTTCGTCCTGTGCTCGGCGGCGGCACGCGGCTCATGCTTGCGCTGAATCATCGGATCAGCGACGACGTCGACCTCTTCGTCGATTCCCCCGCTTGGCTTGCCTACATTTCGCCGCGGCTCAATGATATGTTTGAGAACGAGCTTGCGGGCTACAACGAAGACAACGCGCACGTAAAGCTGCGTTTCGCGGAAGGCGAAATTGACTTTGTCGTCGCAGCGCCCCTGCTTCCCGAATCTGCGAACGTCTGGAACCCCCCCGCATCGGAAACGCGCTTTCCGATGGAATCCCCCGCCGAAGTTCTCGCTAAGAAATTATTCTTCCGCGGTTGGGCGCTAACCGCCCGAGACCTGTTTGACTGGGTCATTCTTCAGACAGAGGCGCCTGCCGATGCCATTCCCGAAAAGGCGCTAGCGTCGTTGCTCAGCGCAAAGCTAGACGGCATAGAGGCCGCACTATCGCATATGGTGCTACGGCAATCCCAGCAACTGGCCTGGGACCGGATTCGAACCCATCATCTTCCCGATCTGAATTGGGCGGCGCAATGGGCGAAGGAACGGCTGGCAGCATGGTCGGCGCTGGCGGCATCAAGCCGCGAAGCGCCACCGTCGCACTGACAGGCGTCTGTCGCCGCTGGTCAGCGCCCGCCCAGCAGCCGCTCGAACTGCGCCAGATACCGGTTGCCCATTTTCTGCACGTCGTGTTCGTTCTTGACGTACTCGTATGCGCGTTCCGTCACGTCGTGGCGGAATGCGGCGTCGTCCAGGCAGCGCGCCATGCCGGCGGCCATGGCCTGGTGGTCGCCTACCGCCACCAGCACGCCGCGCCCGTCGGCCAGGCTTTCTTTCAAGCCGCCCGCGTCGGTGGACACCACCGGCACGCGCTGCAGGAAGGCGTCCAGGACGCTGCTGCCTAGCGCTTCTTCCTCGGAGCTCATGACGAACACGTCGAGGATGCTGTAGAAATCTTCAACGCCTTTGCGAAAGCCCGCGAAGCGGTAGACGTCTTCGATACCGAGCTTCTTGGCTTCGTCCTTGGCCTGCTGTTCGCGGTCGCCGCCTGCGCCGAAGTGCAGGAAGACGAAGTCGCGGCGCGTCTTGGCCAGTTCGCCCACGGCGCGCACCAAAGTGACGGGGTCTTTGTCGCGGATCAGCGCGGCGGAGGTCGCCATGACCTTCTTGCCGGTCAGCTCGAATTCGCGCACCAGGTTGGCGACGTTCTCGGCGTTGATGGCGAGGGGTTCGACCGCGCTGCGGATGATGACGGGTTCGATGCCCAGCCGGCGCGGCTCGCTGGCGGCCATCTCGCTGATCGCCACGAACAGATTGGCGTGGCGCCACTTGTAGCCGGTCTTCCATTCGTCGCCCGGCTTCACCACAAACGACGTGCGGCGCGAGAACACCACGGGACGGCGATGCAGCCACTTGGTCAGCACGGCCCAGGTGATGGTGTTGGCGGTTTGCGCGTGGATGATGTCGTAGCGGCTGGCGCCCGCCAGAAACGCCAGCTGTCCCGGCACATTGCGGCAGGTGTGGGCGACAAAGCCTTCCTGGCGCGCGCGCTCGGCCAGCGGCGCGCCTTCGCGGCACATCACTTCGACGTCATGGCCCGCCTTGCGGAAGGCGCGCATGCAATACAGCGTCTGCCGTTCGCCGCCACGCCAGCCTTTTTCGAAGTTCAGTTGCAGGATCTTCATGCGCGGCCGATGCCCGAATACTCAAAGCCCAGGCCGCGCACGTCAGCCGGCGTGTACAGGTTGCGGCCGTCGATGATCAGCGGCGTCTTCAGCAGCGCCTTCACGCGGTCGAAGTCGGGTGCGCGGAAGACCTTCCATTCGGTTGCGATCAGCAGCGCGTCAGCGCCGTCCAGCGCGTCGTACATGTCGGTGGCGAAGCTGATGCCCGGCTGGCCGACCAGCACGCGGGCGGCCTCGTGCATGGCGACGGGGTCATAGGCGCGCACGTCCGCGCCACGGCGCGTCAGTTCGGCGATGACCGTCAGGCTGGGCGCTTCACGCATGTCGTCGGTGTTCGGCTTGAACGACAAGCCCCACAAGGCGATCTTGCGGCCGCGCAGGTCTTCGCCATAGCGTTCCACCAGCTTTTCCGACAAGCGGAATTTCTGCGCGTGGTTGGCGGCTTCGGCGGCCTCGATGACGCGCATAGGCAGGGAATTTTCGGCAGCAGTGTTGACCAGCGCCTGCACGTCTTTGGGAAAGCACGAGCCGCCGTAGCCCGCGCCGGGATACAGGAAGTGATAGCCAATGCGCGGGTCGGCGCCAATGCCGCGGCGCACTTGTTCGATGTCGGCGCCCAAGGCTTCGGCCAGGTTCGCCATCTCGTTCATGAACGAGATGCGCGTGGCCAGCATGGCGTTGGCCGCGTACTTGGTCAGTTCCGCCGAACGCACGTCCATCACCATCAGGCGGTCGTGCGTGCGCTGGAAGGGTTCGTAGATGCGGCGCATCACGCCGATGGTGTAGTCGTCATCAGCGCCCACGACCACGCGGTCCGGACTCATGAAGTCGTTGATGGCGGCCCCTTCCTTCAGGAATTCGGGGTTGGAGGCCACGCTGAAGGGGATGTCGACGCCGCGCGCCGCCAGTTCCTTGGCCACCACCGCGCGCACCTTGTCGGCGGTGCCGACCGGCACGGTGGACTTGTCGACGATGAGTTTGCGCGTGGTCATGTGGCGCGCGATGTTCTGCGCGGCGGCCAGCACGTACTTCAGATCGGCGGAACCGTCTTCGCCCGGCGGCGTGCCCACGGCGATGAACTGCACGTCGCCAAAGGCCACGCTTTGCGCCACGTCGTCCGTGAAATGCAGGCGGCCCGCCTGCACGTTGCGGCGGACCAGGTCTTCCAGGCCGGGCTCATAGATGGGGATGCCGCCTTGGCGCAACAGGGCGATCTTCGCCGCGTCGACATCCAGACACATGACGTCGTTGCCCATGTCGGCCAGGCACGCTCCCGACACCAACCCCACGTAACCGGTACCCACGACCGTGATCTTCATGCCTGCCCGCCTTCAAAATAGGGAATCTTGCGCGCCTGGCTGTAAGAACCAGGCGCCGGCCGCCATTATAGAAGCGGCCGGGAACCAGGGGCTGAATGGCCCCTAGACCCGCAATTTGCTGAACCGGACGGTGTTGACGACCACGGCGAGCGCCGCGCAGATCGTGCCCAGCACCAGCGCCAGCCCGGGGCCGTGCGCCACGCTGACGCTAAAGGCAATGGCCACCAGCGCCGTGCCAAAGCTCTGGCCGAACACGCGGGTCGTGGCCTGCAAGCCGCCCGCAGCCCCGCTGCGCGAGCGGGGTGCGGCCGACAACATGGCGCGGTTGTTCGGCGTCTGGAAGAAACCAAAGCCCACGCCCGCTACAAACATGCCCGCCACGATGGGCCAGTTCGACACCGACGACGGCAGCAGCGCCAGCGACAGCATGCCCGCCACCATGGTCGCCGCCCCCACGCCACTGAGGGTGGCGGCGGAATAGCGGTCAGACAGCCGGCCCGCCAGCGGGGCGATGATGGCGGTGCCGACGGGCCAGGCGCCCATCAGCATGCCAACCTCCAGGTATGGCCGGCCCAACACCTGCTGGAAATAGAACGGCAGCGACACATACGAGGCCATCTGCGCCGCAAACGTGCACGCCGACGCGCCCACGGCGAACGCCAGCGGACGGATACGCAGCAGGTCCACCGGCACCAGCGGCGCAGGCTGGCGGCTGGCGCGGCGCACCAGCACCAGGCCCACCACCGCCGCAATCGCCACCAGGCCAATACCGCGCAGCAGATCCTGCCCCATCATGTCGACGCCGGAAATGAAGACGCCAAGCGTCACCATGCAGAGCAGCGCGCTGACCCAGTCCAGCTTGACGTCGTTACGCGGCACTTCGGGCAGATGGCGCAGGCCGAACATGGCCAGCACGCAGATCGGCAGATTGACCGCGAAGATCCATGGCCACGGCGCCACGGACAGGATGGCCGACCCGATGGTCGGCCCCAGCACCGACATCACGGCCACCGTGGTGGCGTTGATGCTGATGCCGCGTCCCAGCAATTTCAGCGGATAGATGTTGCGCACCAGGCCGCCAAACATGCACATCAAGGTGGCTGCGCCCACGCCCTGGAACACGCGCGCCGCCGTCAGCTGCCACAACGTGCCGGCCAGCGCGCAGCCCAGCGACGCCAGCGTGAACAGCATCAGGCCGAAGGTGAACATGCGGCGAAAGCCGATGCGCTCGGCCAGCGCCGACAAGGGCAGCAGCATCATCACCACCGCCAGGTTGTAGGCGTTGACGATCCAGACCGCTTGCGCGGGCGATGCATCCAGGTCGACGGCGATGGTGGGCAGCGCCACGTTGGCAATCGTGGTGTCCAGCACCGACAGGCTGATGCCTGTCATCACCGTGGCGGCCGCCCAATACCGGCGTGGCGTGGGCAGGCCGTCAGGCGGGGCCGGCTTGGCGCCGCCGCTTGGGGCGGCGCCTTGGGCGGGGTCGTTCTCCGCCATCACGACTTCTTGACGGGACGCTGCCAACCCTCGACGGTGAGCTGTTTGGCACGCGACACCGTCAGCTTCTCAGCCGGCGCGTCGCGCGTCAGGGTGGTGCCTGCGCCCAAGGTGGCGCCACGGCCCACACGCACCGGCGCGACCAGCTGCGTGTTGGAACCGATGAAGGCGTCGTCTTCAATAACAGTGCGGTGCTTGTTCACGCCGTCGTAATTGCAGGTGATGGTGCCCGCGCCCACGTTCACGCGTGCGCCGATGTCGGCGTCGCCGATGTAGGCCAGGTGATTGGCCTTGCTGTCAGCGCCCAGCACGCTCTTTTTGATTTCGACAAAGTTGCCGACGTGGCTGCGGTCGCCCAATTCGGCGCCCGGACGCAGGCGGGCATACGGACCCACGCGCGCATCACGGCCCACTTCGGCCTGTTGCAGATGGCTGAACGCTTCGATCTGTGTGCCCGCGCCCACGGCGACATCGCGCAGCACGCAATGCGGGCCGACGCGCACGCCATCGGCCAGCGTCACATTGCCTTCGAACACGCAGCCCACGTCGATGAACACATCGCGGCCGCACGTGAGCGAACCGCGCACGTCAAAGCGTGCGGGGTCGGCCAGCGTGACGCCGGCTTCCAGCTGGCGGCGGGCCTGCTCGCCTTGCCAGCGGCGTTCCAGTTCGGCTTGCTGCACGCGGCTGTTCACGCCCAGCGTTTCCCAGCCGGCGGCCGGTTGCGCCGCGCCCACCGGCACGCTGTCAACGACAGCCAGCCCGACGACGTCGGTCAGGTAGTACTCGCCCTGTGCGTTCTTGTTGTCGATGCGGGTCAGCCAGTCTTTCAGCTTGGCGGTGGGCGCAGTCAGGATGCCGGTGTTCACTTCCTTGATGGCGCGTTCGGCGTCGGACGCGTCCTTGTGCTCGACGATGCGGCACACATTGCCTTGGGCGTCGCGCACGATGCGGCCATAGCCGGTGGAGTCATCCAGCACTTCGGTCAGCACCGCCGCGCCCGCGCCGCGCGCGTCCAGCAGGCGTTGCAGGGTATCGGGCTGCACCAGCGGCACGTCACCGTACAACACCAGCGTCACGTCATCCTTGCCTTCGCCTTCCAACAGCAGCGGCACTGCTTGCTGCACGGCGTGGCCGGTGCCTTGCTGCGGTTGCTGCAACACAAAGTGCAGATCCGGCTGGCCTTCGAACGCCTGTTTGACGCGGTCGGCGCCATGGCCCACCACGACGATGATGCGCGCCGGCTTCAGTTGGCGCGCGCTGTCCAGCACATGGGCCAGCATCGGTTTGCCGGCCAGCGTGTGCAGCACTTTGGGAAGGTCGGACTGCATGCGTTTGCCCAGTCCGGCGGCGAGGATCACTACATTAAGCATAAGTTCTAAAAGGTTGAGAGACAGCGGAGCAGCCTTGCGGCCGCTCGCCCGTCGAGATTGAAAAAAGGATCAGGGCGCGCCGTCGGCAGGCCCGGTTTTCTTTGCGCGCGGCGCGGATTTGGCGGCGCTCTTGGCGCCGGTCTTCGCTGCGCCCTTGGCGGCCGTTTTGCGCGCGGCAGGCGTCGACGCCTTGGCCTCGCTGCGAGCGGCAGCCTTGGATTCGCCCGGCTTGGACTCGCCGGATGTAGACGCACCCGATTTCGATTCGCCCGATTTCGGGGCGGACGCCGCGCCCGGTGCTGCGGGGTTGGACGGCATCGACGCCGCGGTGGCCGCCGCGATCTGGTTGAACTGCTGTTGCAGCAGATCCCACCAAGCCTTGGATGCCGATTGCGCCGCAGCGCCCATCTGTTCGCTCATGCCGGCCATGCCGGATTCCGGCTCCGCGGCCTTGTCTGCGTTGGGCTCCTTGGCTGCCTCGGCATCCTTTGACGCGGACGCGGACGCAGCCTTGGGTGCGGCCTTGGGCGCGGGCTTCAAGCCCAGCACCACTTCCAGCGGGGACGCCGCGCCGCTTTCGCGCACCGTGTTCAAGTCCATATTGGCCGCGCTGTCCACAAACGCACGCAGGGTGCTGATGGTGGAGCGCTGCACTTCCATGCCCTGGATGGTGGACGACAGCATCGACAAGTTCATGCGCAGCCAGTTTTCCACCGAACGCAGCTCGGCGATGCGGCGGTCCAGGTCTTCCAGGTTCATCGGGGGAGCCATGGGCAGGCTGCTGGCCAGGCCGCCCGGCCCGGTCAAACCCGCCCAGGCCTGGCGCATCATTTCCATGCTGGCCAGCAGAGGGTTGCCCGACAGATCCGAGTTCTGCCCCATGCCAGGTAGGACGAACGGATTGGTGAATGAGTCGCTCATGCCAGATCTCCCCGCGTACGGATGGTTGCCGCTGGCTGCCGGTCAACCCGGCAGCAGCTGATTATTTTCAACGCGCACGTGATCGCCGGATGCAAAGGCGAAGGGCTGCGCGCTGCGGAA
Source organism: Achromobacter sp. NPDC008082 (assembly GCF_042957345.1). NCBI lineage: Bacteria > Pseudomonadati > Pseudomonadota > Betaproteobacteria > Burkholderiales > Alcaligenaceae > Achromobacter > Achromobacter sp. NPDC008082. The sequence continues at coordinate 268,585 of NZ_JBIBIB010000004.1, read as the reverse complement.
CTGGCGCGCACTACCGTCACTCATGCGGACCGTAAGCTCATAGTGCGTCACCGTTTGTTGCTGTCTGATATTACGCTCAACTTCACGGCCTGCCAAAGCACCACCCACCGCGCCCAGCACGGTCAGCGCCGTCTTGCCGCTGCCTCCGCCAAATTGATTACCCACCACGCCGCCCACCACGCCGCCCCCAATGGTGCCGACGAGGTGATCGCTGTTGTCTTTCACAGGCACCTGCACCTGGCGGATGGTTTCCACCACGCCGCAGCTCTGGCAAGCCTGTTGCGCGGGTGCGGGCGCGGCGGGCCGCGGCGCGGAAGCCGATGCCGGACGGCCTTGCTGGGTTTGTTGCGCCTGGGCCTGCTGGGCCTGGGCCTGCTGTGCAGCGGGTTGCGGCGCCGGCGCCAGGTTGGCGCCTTCCGGGCCAGCCTCGGCCACCGGCGTGTCCGCGTGCGGATTGGCCGACGGCGAAGGCAGCCAGCCCATCACGGCGGCAACGCCCACGGCGCACATGACAATGACAGCGATCGACGCGGCGGCAACCAGCGGATGCAGGCCGCGGCGCGCGTGCTCAATTCGGGTAGATGTATTCATGACGATGCTCCATCGTAACTAACCGGCATCGGTATAGCACCCGGGCGCGGTTTCGGCATGTTGCGATGGTGACGCTTCTTTGCAGGGGGGAATCAGCCGAAGGGCGGGCGATGGACACCCGCGCGCATTCGTGGACAATAGCCGGATGGATTCTATTTCTCTGCCCCAGCTCGAACAGGCAATCAACTATTGGCGCAACGTGTCGCCCTCGGTGGGTGAAGAATCGCGCCTGTGTCCCGAAGCCGCGGCGCTGGCCACGCCCTATGCGCTGATGATCATGGCGCACCGCCACGACATCGCCGTTTCTGAACTCAATGAAAAAGCCCAGGCGGCGCTGGCCGGCTGGGCTTCGGCGGGCGGCGGCGCCCGCTGATCACTTCTGGCTGAATCGCCCGATTACGAATTAGCCCGCGCGGACTAGCCCGATGTCGAACCCGCCCTGTCAGGCCTAGCCTTTCAGCAGCGCCTTGATGTCGTGCGTCAGCGCGTCCACACCCAGGTTGTTGTTGGCCAGCACGCGCGATTCGCCCTTGCCATCCAGCAAATAGAACGCGGCCGTGTGGTCCATCGTGTAGTTGCTGCCATCCTTGGTGGGCGCCTTGGCGTAGTACGCCTTGAACGAGGCCGCCGCCTTCTTGATTTGCTCCGGCGTGCCGGTCAGGCCCAGAAAGCGCGGGTCGAACGCCGACACGTATTGCTTGAGCACTTCCTGCGTATCGCGTTCCGGGTCCACGGTAATCAGCAGCACCTGCACGCGGTCAGCGTCCGGACCCAGCTTCTTCATGACTTCGGTCAGCTCGGCCAGCGAGGTCGGGCAGACGTCGGGGCATTGCGTGAAGCCGAAGAACACCACCACAACCTTGCCGGCGAAATCGGACAGCTGACGGGTCTTGCCGTTGGTTTCGGTCAGTTCCATGCCGCGCCCCAACTGGGTGCCGCTGATGTCGCTGCCTTTGAACGTGGGCGCACTTTCGCCGCAGGCGGCCAGCGCAGCCGTGAATGCGGCGGCGACGGTCAATCGCAGAGCCAGCCGGCGGCCGGCGGAAAACATGGACATCAACAATCTCCAGGGGGTCAGCGCAGCAGCGCGACCCAGTGGTCCACCAGCAGGGCGCCAAACAACAGCGCCAGGTAGAGAATGGAAAAACGGAACATGCTGCGCGCGAGCTCGTCGCTGTAGACGCGGTACAGGCGCCACGCATACGACAGGAACATGCCGCCCAGCACCAAGGCCGACAACACATACAGCAAGCCGCTCATGCGGATGGCGTAGGGCAACAGCGTCGTGGCCACCAGCGCCACGCTGTACAGCAGGATGTGCAGGCGCGTGAACTGGTTGCCGTGCGTGACGGGCAACATGGGCAGGCCGGCCTTGGCGTAATCGTGGTTGCGATACAGCGCCAGCGCCCAGAAATGCGGCGGCGTCCAGATGAAGATGATCAGCACCAGCACCCAGGCTTCCGCCGGCACGGAGTCCGCCACGGCAGCCCAGCCCAGCGCAGGCGGCATCGCGCCCGACAAGCCGCCGATCACGATGTTCTGCGGCGTGCGCGGCTTGAGGATGACGGTGTAGATGACGGCGTAGCCCACAAAGGTGGCGAAGGTCAGCCACATCGTCAGCGGGTTCACCAGCGTGTACAGCACGAACATGCCCGCGCCGCCCAACAGGCCCGACAGGCTCAGCACCTGGAACGCCGAGATCGTGCCGCGCGCCGTGGCGCGCCGCGCCGTGCGCAGCATGCGGGCGTCGACTTCCTGTTCGATCAGGCAGTTGATGGCGAAGGCGGCTGCGGCAAGCAGCCAGATGCCGATGGTGCCAAACAGCACACGGCGCATATCGGGAATGCCCGGAACGGCGAGAAACATGCCGATGACCGCGCAAAACACCGCCAGCTGCGTCACGCGCGGCTTGGTGAGTACGAGGTATTGGCGGAACAATCCGGGTTGAGGAGCGGCAAGACTGGTCATAGTGGACCCTATTTTAAACGCGCACCGAATTGGGGCCATAGCCCCCCGCCGGCGTGCGTCCCGCCGTGGACAAACGCACCATCAGCACGACTGCGGCCAAGGTCAGGCCGGCGGCGCCCCCATTGTGCAGCACCGCGATCAAGAGCGGCCACTGGAAGAAGATGGTCGTCAGGCCGGTGAACAACTGCGCGGCCAGCAGCGCCAGCATCAACGTGGCGGGGCCGCGCAAGCCCGGTTCGGCCCGCAAGCGCCAGGCCAGCGTGCCCAGGTACAGGAACACGACGAAGGCGAAATTGCGATGCACCCAGTGGATGGCGGTCAGCGCCGGCTGGGAAATCATCTCGCCGGATGGCAGTTCGCCCAGGCCGCGGATCACCGAATACCCACCATGGAAATCCATGTCGGGCACCCATTTTCCGTGGCACATGGGAAAGTCCATGCAGGCCAGCGCGGCGTAGTTGGTGCTGACCCATCCACCTAACGTGACCTGCACCAGCAGCAAGCCAAAGCCCACCGCCACCCAGGGCTTCCAGCGCGCCGCCGCCGCGGCAATGGCCAGGTGCGGGCGTTCACGCGCGGACAGCCAGGTCATCAGCGCCAGCACCGACAGCCCAAACACCAGGTGCGACGTCACCACGGCCGGCATCAGCTTATGCGTGACGGTCCAGGCGCCAAACGCGCCCTGCACGCACACAGCGACAAGCGTCGTGATGGCCAGCGCCGGCGAGCGGCCCAGTTCGCGGCGGTAGCGCCACGCCATGTAGACGATGCCGATGATCAGCATGCCCAGAATCGTTCCGACGTAGCGATGGATCATTTCGATCCAGGCCTTGGACAAGGTCACCGGGCCAAACGGCATGGCCTGGGACGCTTCGTGGATGTCGCCCATGGCGCCCAGCGGCGTCACGCTGCCGTAGCAGCCGGGCCAGTCGGGGCAGCCCAGGCCGGAGTCCGTCAGGCGCACGAAGGCGCCGAACATGATCAGGTCCAGCGTCAGGAACCAGGTGAAAAATACGAGCTTGCGATAACGCGCTTTGATGCGTTCCATGTCAACCAAATAAAAATGCACACACGTGCGCACTCGCCGGGAAAAACTCCCTTAACCAATGCGCGAGTTATAGACCAGCTTGCTGATGTCTTTGCGGACTTTCACGCCGTCAGCGTCGGCAGGGTACTGCATCATCAAGTTGCCCAGCGGGTCGATCACCCAGATCGGGTCTTGCAGGGCGGGCTGCCCGGCGGCCGAATCGCGCGCCAGCAGGTAGTGCGCCAGCTGATCCGGATTCACGCGCAGCATGACCGTGCCTTGATACGCTTCCAGCACTTTTTCCGGCACCGGCGCATCGTCGGTAATGAACCAGACCCGCGCCAGGCGGTCCACGTTCTTGCCCTGGCTGGCGTGCGTGTTACGCGTAATGTAGAGCTTGCGGGCGCAGCTTTCCGGGCACGCCGCGCCGTCGGCCGCCACCAGCAGCCATTTGCCTTTCAGGCTTTGCAGGTCGAACGGCTTACCGTCCAGCGTGGTCAGCTTCAATTCGCTGGCGGCCGGCATCGGCCGTTGCGGGGACACCAGCGTGCCGTAATTGGTGGAGTCCGACGGCCACCATTGCGGGTTCATGTACACCACGAAGGCGCCCACGATCGGCGCCAGCGAACACAGAAACACCAGCACCATCGGCATCAGCGAACGCTTGCGCGCGGGCGGGTGGGATGAAATGTCGCGAGCCACTTTATATCCTGGAAGAGTCGTTCATTGATGCGCGCGATCAGGCCCGGGGGCCTGGTTCCGCGCGCTGGCGCATGCGCTTGATGGCGCCCCCCAGCACCACCAGCCATGCGATGGCGGCAATCGAAGCAAACGCAAACCACTGCACGGCGTAAGACGTGTTCTTCTGAAAATCCACGGGCGGTTGCGGCCAGTCGCGTATGAGGCCGTCGGCGCCTGCCTGGCCCGTTTGGCTCAACACGACAGGTAAAAGGTTCAGGCCCGTGGCGCGCGCATAGGTGTCCAGCGGCAGGTTCTGCACTTGCGGCGTTTTGCCGTCCGCCGCCGGTAACGCCGGCAGGGCGGATTGGTCCTGCCCGCCCAACGACCAGAGTTCGAACATGCGCGGCACGCGTTCCGATAATTCACCGGTGACGGTTTGCGGCCCTTCGGGCGTGGCGGGCAACACGGGTTCGCCCTGACCCTGAATCACGCGCGGCAGCCAGCCGCGCAGCACCAGCACCGCTTGCCGCGAGGCCGAATCCAGCAGCAGCGGCGTGGCCAGCCAGTAGCCCGGGCGGCCATCGTGATTGCGGTTATCGAGCAGTACACTGAATTGCGGCAGCCACGTGCCAGCCGCCTGCGCCACGCGCCAAGGCACCAGCGAATCAGAGGGGGTGGCGGGGGTGAGCTGCACCGGCGCTTGCTTGCGGCCGGCTTCGATAGCGGCCAGAATGGCGCGTCGCTCATCGCTGCGACGCAACTGCCATTGCCCGAGCGACGCCAGAATCACCACGGCGATGCCAAGCAGAAGTAGGGCAGCTACCGTGTAGCGGGTGGAGTGCGGTCGGGCCATGTATCGTTGCTAATCACTCTATTTTGTCCGGAGACCACCATGCGCGTTTTCGTCGTACTGGCCTTCATCGGAATTCTGGCCAGTCTGGCATCCGCCCTGGTCTATCTGATGCGGGACAAAGGGTCCACCAGCCGCACCGTCAATGCGCTGACCGTGCGCATCGGACTATCGGTCGCGCTGTTCCTGTTCGTGCTGTTCGCCCATCACATGGGCTGGATCGAAAGCACGGGGCTGCGCTGATCGGCCCCAGGCAAGATGGGTAGCGCGGGTTAATCGACAGCGTTGCTGCCGAGGAGTTCCCGCGCGATACCCGTCATACGCGCCCGCAAGCGGGTGCGCAAGGCGTCAGAACCAGTACACGAACAGGTACAGGCCCAGCCACACCACGTCCACAAAGTGCCAGTACCACGCCGCGCCTTCAAAGCCGAAGTGGTGGTCGGCGGTGAAGTGTCCCCGCATCAGGCGCACCAGAATCACCGTCAGCATGGTGGCGCCCAAAATCACGTGGAAGCCGTGGAAACCCGTCAGCATGTAGAACAGCGACCCATACGCGCCCGAATTGAATTTCAGGTTCAGTTCGGTATAGGCGTGATGGTATTCGGCGGCCTGACAGGCCACGAAGACAAAGCCCAGGATGACGGTTGCGGCCAGCCAGAACATCGTCTTGCCACGATGGTTTTCGCGCAGCGCATGGTGGGCGATGGTCAGCGTCACGCCGGACGACAGCAGCAGCGCCGTGTTGATCGTGGGCAGCCAGAACGGGCCAACCGTCTGGAATTCCTCAACCACGCCGGCCGGGCCGAAGTTGGGCCAGGCGGCCTTGAAGTCGGGCCACAGCATCAGGCGGTGGTCGATGTCGCCCAGCCACGGCGTGGTGATGGTGCGCGTATACCAGAGCGCGCCGAAGAACGCGGCGAAGAACATCACTTCCGAGAAGATGAACCAGCTCATGCCCCAACGGTACGAGCCGTCGATGCGCTTGCTGTTCAAGCCGGCTTCGGATTCCTGGATGGCGTCGCCGAACCAGTAGTACAGCACCACGATCAAGCCGATGAACCCGGCCAGCACCGACCACTTGGCCCAGCTGACGCCGTTGATCCAGCCCGCGGCGCCCAGCCCCATGAAAAGCAGCGCCACCGCCGTACGCACGGGGTGACCCGAGTCGGCGGGCACAAAGTAGTACGGTGCCTCTTTACCTTGAACCGAGTGGCTTGCACTCATGGCTTTCTCCCTGGTACAGATTTATAGATTAAGTGATTCAAGTCAGGCTTGAAACCGCCCAACGCACAATTAATACCAGCACAGTCACGAAGATTGCCGCTGCCAGCAGCCCAGCCAGAATCACGTGCACCGGGTTCAGCTTGGCGCTGTCTTCCCGGTAGCCCGCGCCCTTGCGCACGCCGAAGAACCCCCACGCCACCGCCTTCATCGTCTGAAGGAAACTCAGCTTGCGCCGGGTGGTTTCGTGCAGGTCGTCGCTCATGGTTGGGGCCTAATTGACCGCGTTTCCTGTCAGCAACGCTGAACCGCGCAACACGGTCCAGGCAAACACAGCGATGACAAAGGCCACGAGGACCAGTCCTGCAATCTTGTTACGGCGGCGCTGCTCGGGTGTCATTGCTGTGCTACCTGGAACATGAAAGACGGGTTCACTTCACTTCGGGCGGGGTTTCGAAGGTGTGGAACGGCGCGGGCGACGGCACCGTCCATTCCAGCCCTTCGGCGCCTTCCCACGGCTTGGCGGCCGCAGGTTCGCCCTTGCCCATGTAGCAGCGCAGAATCGCGTACAGGAAAATCAGCTGCGACAAGCCGAACCAGAACGCGCCAATGGTGGCCATCTGGTGGAACGTCGTGAACTGCGCGGCGTAGTCGGCGTACCGGCGCGGCATGCCGGCCAGGCCCAGGAAGTGCATCGGGAAGAAGGTCACGTTGAACGAGATCAGCGTCGACCAGAAATGCAGCTTGCCCAGCTTTTCGCTGTACATGCGGCCCGTCCACTTCGGCACCCAGTAGTAGGCGCCAGCGAACAGCGCGAACAGCGAACCCGCCACCAGCACGTAGTGGAAGTGCGCCACCACGTAATAGGTGTCGTGCACCTGGATGTCGATCGGGGCCACCGACAGGATCAGGCCGGTAAAGCCGCCCATCGTGAACACGAAGATGAAGCCGATGGAGAACAGCATCGGGGTTTCGAACGTCATGGAGCCGCGCCACATCGTGGCGACCCAGTTGAACACCTTCACCCCGGTCGGGATGGAGATGAGCATGGTGGCGTACATGAAGTAAAGCTGCCCGGTCACCGGCATGCCCGTCGTGAACATGTGGTGCGCCCACACGATGAAGGACAGCACGGCAATCGACGCGGTGGCGTACACCATCGAGGCGTAGCCGAACAGCTTCTTGCGGGCAAAGGCCGGCACAATCGCCGACACGATACCGAACGCCGGCAAGATCATGATGTAGACCTCGGGGTGCCCGAAGAACCAGAACACGTGCTGGTACAAGACCGGGTCACCGCCTGCGGCGGCGTTGAAGAAGCCCGTGCCGAAGTGGCGGTCGGTCAGCACCATGGTGATGGCGGCGGCCAGCACCGGCATCACGGCCAGCAGCAGGAAGGCGGTGATCAGCCAGGTCCAGCAGAACAGCGGCATCTTCATCAGCGTGAGGCCGGGCGCGCGCATGTTCAGGATGGTCACGATGATGTTGATCGCGCCCATGATCGAGGACGCGCCCATCAAGTGCATCGCGAAGATGCCCAGGTCCATGCCCGGACCCATCTGCAAGGACAGCGGCGCATACAGCGTCCAGCCCGCGGCGGTGGCGCCGCCCGGCACGAAGAACGATGCCGTCAGCATGATCGCGGCCACCGGCAGCAGCCAGAAGCTGAAGTTGTTCATGCGCGCGAACGCCATGTCGGATGCGCCGATCTGCATCGGGATCATCCAGTTCGCAAAGCCCACAAAGGCCGGCATGATGGCGCCGAACACCATGATGATGCCGTGCATGGTCGTGAACTGGTTGAACAGTTCGGGGCGGAAGAACTGCAAGCCCGGCTCGAACAATTCGGTGCGCAGCAGCAAGGCGAGCGTGCCGCCTTCCAGCAACATGGCAAACGAGAAGATGAGATACATCGTCCCGATGTCTTTATGGTTCGTGGCGAATAGCCAGCGGCGCCAGCCCGTGGGCATGGCGTGATGGTGGTCATCGTGACCGTGGCCGTGGCCCGGCGACACGTGGTCTACAGTGACGCTGCTCATGATGGACTCCTTCCTGCTGAGTGCCGGCCCCGATCCACGGGACCGGCAGGGTATCTCTAACTAAACGGAACCGGTTCTATCGGTGGAGAAACGTGGGTGCGCAATCAACGCGCAGCCGCGACGTCCTTCGGTAGAACCGTCGGGTCCTGCCCCTTGCCTGCATTGCTCCAGGCATGGCGCGTATAGCTGATGACCGCTGCGATCTCGACATCATTGAGCTGCCCGCCGAATGCCGCCATCGCGGTGCCGGGCTTGCCCTTCAGCACGGTGTTGATCTGTTCGGCCTTGGGGCCCAGAACAACCTTGTCTCCGTCAAGCGGTGGGAAGCTGCCCGGAATGCCCTTGCCGTTGGCCTGGTGACAGGCGACGCAATTGGCGGCGAAGACCTTCTCGCCACGGGCAACCAGTTCGGCTTCCGTCCACTCTTTATTAGGATCGTCGGCGTTCGCCGCCATCTTCTTCTTTTGGTCTTCTACCCACTTGTCGTAGTCGGCTTGCGCCAGCACTTCAACAACGATGGGCATGAAGGCGTGGTCTTTGCCACAGAGTTCCGCGCACTGGCCGCGATAGATGCCGGGTTTTTCGGCACGGAACCAGGTGTCGCGCAGGAAGCCGGGGATGGCATCCTGCTTGACGCCGAAGTCGGGAATCATCCACGAGTGGATCACGTCGGCCGCGGTCAGAACGACCCGGACCTTTTTGTCCACCGGGACCACCATGTGGTTGTCCACTTCCATCAGATAGAACTCGCCCTTGGGCTCGCGGTTTTCGATCTGCGCGCGGGGCGTGGACAACGTGGACAGGAACTTGACGCCGGCAGCGGAGCCGTCGAGGTACTCGTACCCCCACTTCCATTGATAGCCGGTGACCTTGATGGTGAGGTCGGCGCTTGATGTGTCTTTCATGGCCACGACCGTCTTGGTGGCCGGCAGCGCCATGGCGATGACGATGATGAAGGGGATGACCGTCCAGGCGACTTCCACGCCCAGATGCTCATGGAAGGTTGCAGCCTTGTGCCCCCGTGACTTCCGGTGCGCCCAGATGGAGTAGAACATCACCCCGAACACACCGATGAAGATCACGATACAGATCGTGAGCAACAGCCAGTGCAGCCACATGATGTCGCGTGATATTGCTGTCACGCCTTCATGCAGGTTCAGCTGATTGACCTTCGGGCCGCCGGGCATGTCTTGCACCTGAGCACTGGCCACGCTGCCAATCAGCATCGCACAAGCCCCCAGTATCCCTCTCCACTTCTTCATGCTTACCTCGAAACACGGCGCGAGGGCCCTTGTCGCCTAGTGGCACGAGTGTCACTTCAACAGGACTACGCGCAATTATTAGATGGCAGGGTTAAGCAGGGAAGATAGAGCGGCCCCCGCGTTCCCACTCGAAATCACAAAGAAACTGGCGGATTATAGCGGACACGCAAACAGATGTAAGACAAGCCTCTTGAATTCATGGCGCCCGCCCCCATCTGCACGCGCCCCCTGTCCGCCCCTTGACGCCCGCCGTAAACCGTGTGGCATAAAATCAGCGGCAACCTCTTCACGACGCTCACCCATGCCCAAGCAGTTGTCCGATTTGTATGCCGAGCTGTGCGCGCGCGCGCAGGAACCCGCCCCCGATGGCGCGCACGCTTTATATATAGCGGGCCGCCGCTGCGGCTGGGCGACGCATGCCGCGTGCGATGCGCTGCGCGGCGCCCCCGGCATCGACTGCGACGACACCGCTTTGCATATCGGTGCGGCGCTTGCGCCCGGCGCGGCGCTCAATGCCGTGCTGGAACAGGCGGCCGAACTGTTGCGCCAAGCCAACTGCTTGCGCGGATGGCGCGACGAATTACTGGACGTGATGGATGGCGGCGAGCCGCTAGGCGTGATCGAACGCGCCGCGGTCCGTCCCTTGGGGCTGTTGACCAAGGCCGTGCACTTGAACGCCTGGACCCCCGACGGCCGCATCTGGGTCGCACGGCGCGCGCTCAGCAAGTCGACCGATCCCGGTATGTGGGACACGCTTGTCGGCGGCTTGGCCGGTAGCGGCGAAGACCTGGAGCTTGCGCTGGTGCGCGAATGCGGCGAAGAAGCGGGCCTGGACGCGCCGGATCTCGCGCAGCGCACGCCCTTGCGTACGATTCTGCGCATTCATCGCCGGCTGCCCGAGGGTTATCAGGTGGAAGACGTGCTGACCAGCACCTGCGTGCTGGCGGCGGACGCCCGGCCGGCCAACCGCGACGGCGAAGTCATGGAAATCGCGGTCGCGGACGTTTCGACGGTGGTGCGCCAGATCACCGATGGCGAGTTCACGCTCGAGGCGGCGCTGGTGCTGGTCGAAGACATCATGCAACGCCAGGCCGCCGGCCAGATCCGAACTTAGCGCGGGGCAACCCCCGGCTCGCCCAGCATGGCGGGCGCGTCGTCATCGCGCGGCGCGCGGGCGTCGGAGAGATCGTCGTGTGAAACCGGGGCTGCCGAAGCAGTGGGCGCCAAGGAAGCCGTTGGGGCAGCCGTGGCTGGCGAGGCAGTCGAAGCTGCCGTTGCTGCCGTTGCTGCCGAAGCAGTCGATGCAACGGGTGCAGGTGCCGGAACGCCGGACGACGCATGCGGCGCTGGCGTTTCCGCCCCCGCGGCCTCCGCCGCTTCCGCTGCCTGCGCGGGGCTCAGCGCCGAGGCGGGTGCGGGCGCTGGCGTGGCCGGTGTGGCCGACGCTTGCGAGAACTGCTTCCACACTTCAATGGCGCGCAGGCGCTGCTTGGCCACGACCTGAATCCGTTCGCGTAGGTGTTCGTCACGCGCCAGCAGGGCGTGGAAATCGCGTGAAGACAGCATCAGCAGCTTGCTGTAGCCCAGCGAGGTCACGTCGGGCGTCAGTTGCTGTTCGCCCAACAGTCCAAGTTCACCAAAGAACTCGCCACTGCCCAACTCAATCATCGTGTTGTCCGGCAGGTGCACGGCCACGGCGCCCGAGGCCACAAAGCACATCTCTTCGCCATGACGTCCCTGCGTCAACACGCGCTGGTCGGGCAGCGACAACCGCGGCTTGAGCAGCTTGCTGATCGCGCGCAACGAATCGGGCGACAGCCCTTCGAACAGCGGCACACGCTTGATCAGTTCGGCGGCGCTCATTTCAATGTCCAGCGGCGGGTGCTTGTCGATATGCGCCCAGCGGCTCTTTAACTGCGCCATCAGGTCGGCGTAGACCTCGCCGCTGATCAGGAATTGCTCAAGCATGTCGCGATAGCGAATGCGCTCCAGCTCGCGCGCCACGCGGCCCAGATAGCTTTCCTGCAACCACTGCGCGTAAGACGGATATTGCAGGTTCAGCGCCTGCATGGCGCTTTCGATCAGGTCCAGGCGGCGCTGATGCAACGCCACGATGCGCTGGGTGGCTTCTTCGCCCAGCAAGGGGGTGATCTGTTCGCGCGCAAAAACAATCAGCCGCTGCGCGACAGAGCGCTTGCTCATCAAATTGGCGAAGCGCTGGCCGAGCTCGCGCGCGAGCCACCCCTGAAACCCAAACAGATAATGCATGCGCAGCGCCAGACGGAAGGCCGTGGAATACCGCACGTCGGCCACAATGGCGCGCTCAAAGCCCGGCACGCCGCCCAGCCGGATGGCGTCCTCCAGCCGTTCGGCCCGCGCCAGCAAGGCTTCGGCCATGCGCCAGTCGACGATCTGCGCTTTCAAGATGTCGAAGAACATTTCCTCTTCGCGCTGCGCCACGATGGCAAGACCCACGGCCACACGCTGCTCGTCGGTCATCTGGCTAACCTGGCCGTCGTGCACGCTAGTCAGGCTGGCGTCGAACACGGCGCGGATACGGTCGCGGACCTCGGTGCCGATGTGTTCGGTCTTGGCCACTTCATCCGTCTTGCCTTGCAGGTCTTCCAACGCCACGGCCAGCGCCTGATTGCGTATCGTGCGCTCCACGGACGACAACTGATTCAAACCCAGCATGCGGATCAAGGGCCGCAGGCTGATGCCGTTGATGAACAGCGTCAGCAGCACATAACTGGTGGTGGCCACGGCGATGAACTGGCGCGCCTCTTCGGCCACGCCGGTCTGCTCGGTAACCGCCAGCGCCAGCGCCAGCGACACAGCGCCCCGCAGGCCTCCCCACAACATCACCACCTTGTAGGGGTTGCTGACCTTGGTGCCCAGCCGCGTCAAACCCAGCAACGGCAACAGGCCGAAGACCACGATGGCGCGTGCGACCAGCGTCGCGACGAACACCACGGCCACCAGCACCAGTTCCTGCCAATCGGCTGCGGCCATCAGCTTGGGGATCAGCATGGCCGCGAACAGGAAAATCAGCGAATTGGCCCAGAAGCCAAACTGCTCCCACGCGCTGGACAGGTATTCGAAGGTGGTGGGCGACATGCGCGTGCGGCCGGTGGACCCCACGACCAAACCGGCGATCACCGTGGCGACCACGCCCGACACGTTCAGATAATGCTCCGAGATGAAGAACGACAGATACGCCAGCGTCAGCGTCAGCGTGATCTCGGCCGTGGGAAAGCCGCGCAGCCACGCGAACAGAAAGCAGGCCAGACGCCCCATCGCAAAACCGGCGATGCCGCCCCCGATGAAGTGCACGATGAAGTCGTTGAAGATGCCGCTGACGGTCAGTTCGCCATGGCCGCTCAGCACGGCCAGCAGCACCGAATACAAGGCGATGGAGGCCGCGTCGTTGAACAGGCTTTCGCCTTCGACCAGCGTCGTCAGCCGTTTGGGCGCGCCCACCTCGCGGAAGATGCCTACCACCGCCACCGGGTCGGTCGTGGCGACGATGGCGCCCAAAAGCAGGCAGACCACCAGCCCATAGGGCGAGATCGCGTCCAGCGTCACGCCCACCACCACCGTGCACACCACCACCGCCACAATGGCCATCATCAGAATCGGGCCGATGTCATCCATCAGGCGGCGCACGTTCATCGACAGCGCGGTCTCGAACAGCAGCACCGGCAAGAACACCATCAAGAACGTTTCGGACGAAATCTCGAAGCGTTCCAGGGAATCCAGGAAGTCACCAATCCAGCTAGGGGCCCAGCCGTGCACGTGAACAATGATGCCCAGCAGACAGCCGACGATAGCCAGCAGCACCGAGTACGGCAGCTTGAGGCGGCCGGCCAGCGGAGGCATGAAGCAGACCAGTGTGAGCAGTCCGGCCAGGCCGAATACGAGAAAACCTACATCCATGGGTAGCGCCGCGTCCCGATCATTTGAGCAGTTAAGAATTTTCCCAAGAATAGCGGCTTTTTTCCTAGGCTCCGGCATGGATGCGTTAGAGAATGCACGTTTCGTTACCCCAAGCCGGGCGCAAGATACGCGCCGTGCGATGTTTTTTGGGTAATGTGCAATCGTGCAAACTTTGCAGGAGCGGCACTTGCCCCGCGTCCATTCCCTGGCCCGGCGTCACGACGCCCCCGCCATGCTCGTCCAGTTGACTGACAGCCATTTGTTCGGCGAACCCGACGTCGCGATGCTGGGCGTCAATACCGATGCGAGCCTGCGCGCGGTGCTGCGCCAGATCGAGGCCGACGGCAAGCATCCCGACCTGCTGCTGGCCACCGGCGACTTGTCCCAAGATGGCGAAGCCGCGGCGTATCGCCGCTTTGCCGCCATTCTTGGCGAGGCCGGTTCGTTGGCCGGCGCGCAGATCCGCTGCCTGCCGGGCAACCACGACATGCCGGCGGTGATGCGCCAGGAATTGCCGCAGTGGTCAACGCCCGTGACTGACGTAGGCGCATGGCGCGTGGTCACGTTGGACACCACCGTGCCCGGCTCCAACGCGGGCCATTTGCCCGACAGCCAGCTCGATATGCTGGAAGCGGCGCTGCAAGACGCGCCCGGCCGCCACACCCTGGTGGCGATGCACCACAACCCCATGCAGATCGACAGCCATTGGCATGACTCGATGATGATCGACAACCCGCAGGCGCTCTTCAAACGCCTGACGCGCTGGCCGCAGGTGCGGGTGCTGTTGTGGGGGCATGTGCATCACGAATTCGACCGCCGCCGCCATAACCTGCGGATGCTGGCCACGCCTTCCACCTGCTTTCAGTTCAGCATTCGCGACGGCAAACACGTGGTCGACAACATGGCGCCCGGCTATCGCTGGATCAAGCTCTATCAGGATGGGTCGATGGCCACGGGCGTGCGTCGCGTGCAGGACGCGCTGTGGCATACGGCGCTGGCGCCAGACAACGCGCAAGCCGCATAAAAAACGGGGCACCAGATATATGACATATATGTGGTGCCCCGCAAGCATCCGTCTCATAGGGGAGGGGAAAGAGGAGAAGCCGAGACGGATGACAAGACTGCTAACCGAAGTTCGCGGTCTACAGGAAGTTAGTCGGGCCGATCCCCATTAAGTTTCTGCAATCCGCAGAAATTTGAGCCTGAATTTGTATCAATTTATTGTTGATCCATCGGGGCTGCAAATCGATGCACAACGCCGCAACCCCGGTGCGCAGCCAACACGACAAAAGAAAAGGGCCGCTTGCGAGCGGCCCTTCTTGCGTACCTCGTGCAGGTTCTACCCCGGCGGATTACGCCGCCAGATTGCCGCGCATTTTCTTCAGCGCGGCGGCTTCGATCTGGCGGATGCGTTCAGCAGACACGCCGAACTCTTGCGCCAATTCGTGCAGCGTGGCGCCGCCATCGTCTTGCAGCCAGCGCGCTTCAACGATGCGGCGCGAACGGGCGTCCAGCGCATCCAGCGCGCCGGTCAAGCCCGTGCTTTGCAACTGATCGCGCGCGGCGCGTTCCAGCACGCGGGTCGGTTCCTGGCGGCCGTCGTCGGACAGGTAGGCGATGGGCGCATAGCTGTCGTCATCGTCGTCCTGATTTTCCAGCGACATGTCGCGGCCGGACAGGCGCACTTCCATTTCGCTGACATCTTCGCGGCGCACGTTCAGTTCGCGCGCGATGTGATCGACCTGTTCAGGGTCCAGCGTCTGGCCGTCGGGGCGCATGCTGCGCAGATTGAAGAACAGCTTGCGCTGGGCCTTGGTGGTGGCCACCTTGACCAAACGCCAGTTGCGGATGATGTATTCGTGGATTTCAGCCTTGATCCAGTGCACGGCGAACGACACCAGGCGCACGCCGCGCTCGGGGTCGAAACGCTTCACGGCCTTCATCAGGCCGACGTTGCCTTCTTGGATCAGGTCAGCGTGGGGCAAACCGTAGCCCAGGTACTGGCGGGCAACGGACACCACCAGACGCAGGTGGGACAGAATCAGTTCACGCGCAGCGCCCAGGTCTTCCTGGTCACGCAGGCGGCGGCCCAGCTCGGTTTCGCGTTCGGCGGACAGCACCGGCAGCCGGTTGACCGAAGAGATATACGCGTCGATCGTGCCAAGTGCGCCCGGATTGGCAATGGCCAACGCCAGAGCGTTGCCGGAAGCGGCCAACGAGGTACTGGGTTGTTTCATAGCGGGGGTCTCCGGAAAGCAAGGGGATAACGACATGGATTCGATGTTAGCACTCTAGTAAAGGGAGTGCTAATACGACTATTGCGGTGCGTCAAAGTTTCCATTCCATGACGCGTCCCCATATATTTTTACCAGCCCAGACGCTTTAACCCTTCTGCCGTAGCGTCGCCGTCCGGACGGATGAACAAGGCGCCGCGGGGGTCCATAAACACCTGGTACTTGGCGCCATCAAACATGGGCATGTAGGCGCCGCTGCCAAATTGGACATCGACAAAGGGGAACCAGTTCGGAAAACTTTTCTTCAGCGACCCCAAGTCGGGCGCGGGCCAGTCGTCCAAGGCGTGGACCGAGCGCGTGGCCGAGGCTTCGCGCGCCGCATCGCTGTAGCGGCCCGACAAGCGCTCCAGCCGATACAAGGGCGGCACGCCCGCCATCAGCGCGGGCAGCTTCCAACGCACAACACGCGCGTCGATCTGCCATTGGTCGCCGTACAGCACATATTGTTTAGGGCCGATGCCGGGGGCCGTGGTCGTAAGCTGGAACTGGCCTTCCGCCTGCTGGGCGATTTCAACGCGAGCCACGGACTCATCGGTGGTCAGGCGGTAAAACTGCACCAGCGACAACGCCAGCAAGCCGGACACGCAGCCCAGCAGCACCAGCATCAAGCCGAACAGGCGGCGCATCGGCCGGAACTGGAACATCTTGCGGCCACGCTCGTCGCGCGGGCCGCCGCGGCCCAGCAGCATGACGATGCCCGGCAGGAAGACGACGACGGCGCCCAGAAGAATCCAGACAAAGGGAGCGATACCGTTGATCAAATCAGGCGTTCCTATTCAGAGCGCCGCGGGTTTCAGCCCGTCGCGCCCAGGGCGCCGCGAGCCTGCCGCGGCAGGCTACCCAGTATAGAAGGGTGTCTTCAGCCCGCCGGTTTTCCAAGCCGTTCGACGTGAAACCGGATGTGATCCTCGATGAACGTCGAGATGAAGTAATAGCCATGGTCGTAGCCGGGCTGGCGGCGCAGCGTCAAGGGCTGATCGGCGGCGGCGCAGGCGGCTTCGAATACCTCGGGATACAACTGTTCAGCCAGGAATTGGTCGGATTCGCCCTGGTCGATGAGGATGCCGCCTGGGAAAGGGCGCTTCAGGCTACGCATCAACGCCGACGCGTCGTAAGCCGCCCACTCGGCGGGGTTGTCGCCCAGGTAGGCGCCGAAAGCCTTCTTGCCCCACGGGCACTGGCTGGGCGCGGCGATGGGCGCAAACGCGGAAACCGAACGGAACTTCGCGGGGTTGCGCAGCGCCAGCACCAATGCGCCGTGACCGCCCATGGAGTGCCCGAAGATGCCGGTGCGGGACGCGTCGCCGGGCAGGGTGCCGCCCGTGACGATGCCGTGCAGTTCATCGGTGACGTAGCTGTACATGCGGTAGTGGTCGCGCCAGGCCGGCGTGGTGGCGTCCACATAGAAGCCGGCGCCCGTGCCGAGATCCCAGCTTTCTTCTTCGCCCGGCACATTCGCGCCACGCGGGCTGGTGTCAGGCGCGACCAGCATCACGCCAAGTTCAGCAGCCAGGCGCTGGGCGCCCGCCTTGATCATGAAGGTTTCTTCGGTGCAGGTCAGGCCCGCCAGATAGAACAGCACAGGCACGGGGCCGTTGTCGGCCTGCGGCGGCACGTAAACCGAAAATCGCATGGGCAGGCCGATCTGGGCGGACTCATGGCGGTAGTAGCGCTGCGTACCGCCAAAGCAGCGATGCTGGGAAATGAGCTCCAAGGCCGTGGGCATGGATTTTCTCCGGTCAGGGGGGTGAAAAAAACGTCGACGGGTTAGGGTATATCCACGGTACGACGTTCCGTCGCCGAATGTTAACCTGCACTCGAAAGCGGCCGAATGACAAAAAAAATGGATTCCGTGCCCAATTTGTGATCACGGGACTTGACCAGCGCCTACCGTGGCACTATTTATATACCGTGAGCGAAGACAACCCGTTCTTCCAGATACGCAAGCCCTGACACTATGGCCCGACTGCCCCGTCTGTACGCCCCCGGGCTGCCCCAACTGGTGCAGGCCAACTTCATTTCGCCGCTGGCCGCGCCGTCGCAACCAGCGCCCGCCGACATCCTGAACCAACTGGCCACGTGGCTGGGCGAATCCGCTCAACGCCATCGCGTGTCGGTTCACGGCTGGCTGCTTGCCAATGACCGCATCTTGCTGCTGGCGACGCCCGCTGACGAAGAAGGCCTGCCCCGGCTGATGCAAACGTTGGGCCGCAACCTGGCGGCGCGCTTGCGTGGCGGCCGGGTGTTCGCGGGGCGTTACCGCTCTGCGCTGCTGGAGCCGGGCGCTTGGGTATTGCCGGCGCTGGTCTGGCTGGAAACGTACCCGGTACGCAGCGGCGCTTCACAAGACCCTGATTCCTGGCCCTGGTCGTCCGCGGCCAGCCACACCGGCAACACGACGGCAGCGCCCGCCCAGTGGCAATCCGATCACGCGGATTACTGGGCTTGCGGCAACACGCCATTCGACCGCCAAGCCAATTACCGCAAACGCCTGCACGACGGCCTGTCGCGCGAAGAATCGCAGCGCATTGACCAAGCCGTGTCGGGTCAATGGGCATTGGGCGGCGCGAGCTTCATCGCCAGCCTGGCCCATACCGCCAGCCGGCGCGTGGCCCCCGGCCAGCGCGGCCGTCCCCGCAAGAAACCGGCCGCCCCTGCGTCCACTGACGCGGAAGCCTCCCCGGCTGCGCCGACGAGCTCAACGCCCACGACGTCATCCTGATACCCGAACCCGCCTTCCCGGCGGGTTTTTCGCAGCATTTGCCGGCAGGCTTGATCCGCCGGCGGTGAGACCCTTCATTTGGAAGCGGTCCGAGCATTGCGCCTGAGGACATGAGCACCTGCGCGCCTGAGCACATGGGCACCTGCGCGCCTATGCGCCTGTGCACCTGTGCGGCTGTGTGCCTCTGCACCTGAGCACATGAGCGCCTGGGCGCCTGGGCGCCTGGGCGCCTGAGCGCCCCAGATTCCAGCGAAGCTGTGCAGTTTTCGCCACAGGCGAGGTTGATATTCCGCAGCAAATTACCGCTTTATTTTGGGGACAGATGAAGCCATAAATAGGGATTTCACTACACTTTGGCGGTAACGGCTCAAAGCTCCTCGTTGCCAAGCCAATAATGGCGCGGCCATTGTTATGTCCCTATATTTATGCCCTATGATGGAGCATTAATATAAATAGGGTCACACCCCTATTATTTCAGTTGCACCCTACTTGCGGCGGGGGTATTGTCCGTCTCCTGCACTGCAACATTACGACGCAGGCTCACTGCGGAGCGCGCCATGCCCCAAATTACCCCGATCGAATCCTGTCCCACCCCCAAGGCGACCCCTATCGATGCCAGCCGCATCGGTCTGCCTGCGGCTCAAGGGCTCTACCACCCCAAGAACGAACATGACGCCTGCGGCGTTGGTTTTGTTGCGCATATCAAGGGCAAGAAAAGCCACGCGATCATCCAGCAGGGTCTGAAGATCCTGGAAAATCTGGACCACCGCGGTGCCGTGGGTGCGGACAAGCTGATGGGC
This sequence comes from Achromobacter sp. NPDC008082, assembly GCF_042957345.1. NCBI lineage: Bacteria > Pseudomonadati > Pseudomonadota > Betaproteobacteria > Burkholderiales > Alcaligenaceae > Achromobacter > Achromobacter sp. NPDC008082. The sequence continues at coordinate 249,194 of NZ_JBIBIB010000004.1, read as the reverse complement.
GACGGCGCGGGCATCCTGATTCAGATTCCGGACACGCTCTACCGCGACGAGCTCAGCCAGCAAGGCATCATCCTGCCGCCCCCGGGCGAGTACGGCGTGGCCATGGTGTTCCTGCCCAAGGAAACCGCCTCGCGCCTGGCCTGTGAGCAAGAGCTGGAACGCTCGGTGCGCGCGGAAGGCCAAGTGGTGCTGGGCTGGCGCAATGTGCCGGTGGACGTCGACATGCCCATGTCGCCCACCGTGCGCGACTGCGAGCCCGTCATCCGCCAGCTGTTCATCGGCCGCGGCGCTGACGTGATGGTGCCGGACGCGCTGGAACGCAAGCTGTACGTGATCCGCAAGACCGCCAGCCACGCCATCCAGAACATGCATCTGGCCCACGGCAAGGAATACTTCGTGCCCTCGGCATCGGTGCGCACCGTGGTCTATAAGGGCCTGCTGCTGGCCGACCAGGTTGGCCGCTACTACCGCGACCTGGCCGACACCCGCACGGTGTCCGCCCTGGCGCTGGTGCACCAGCGCTTCTCGACCAACACGTTCCCCGCCTGGCCGCTGGCCCACCCGTACCGCATGATTGCCCACAACGGCGAAATCAATACGGTCAAGGGCAACTTCAACTGGCTGCGCGCCCGCGAAGGCATGATGCAGTCGGCCGTGCTGGGCGACGACCTGAAGAAGCTGTACCCCATCGTCTATGAAGGCCAGTCGGACACCGCCACGTTCGACAACTGCCTGGAACTGCTGGTGAATTCGGGCTACTCGCTGGCCCACGCCATGATGATGATGATCCCGGAAGCCTGGGAACAGCACACGCAGATGGACGAGTCCCGCCGCGCGTTCTACGAATACCACGCCGCCATGATGGAGCCGTGGGACGGCCCCGCCGCGGTCGCCTTCACCGATGGCCGCCAGATCGGCGCCACGCTGGACCGTAACGGCCTGCGCCCCGCCCGCTACCTGGTCACCGATGACGATATGGTCATCCTGGCGTCCGAAGCTGGCACGCTGTCGATTCCCGAAAACCGCATCGTCAAGAAGTGGCGCTTGCAGCCGGGCAAGATGTTCCTGATCGACCTGGAACAAGGCCGCATCATCGACGACGCCGAGATCAAGCTGCAACTGGCCAACAGCCGCCCGTACCGCCAGTGGATCGAACGCCTGCAGATCAAGCTGGAATCGCTGCCCGCGCCGCGCCAGGTGGCCGTCGCCACGCAATCGGCCGTGTCGCTGCTGGACCGCCAGCAAGCCTTCGGCTGGACCCAGGAAGACTACAAGTTCATCCTGGAACCCATGGCGTCCACCGGCGAAGAAGTGATCGGCTCGATGGGCAACGACGCCCCGCTGGCCGTGCTGTCTGACCGCGCCAAGCCGTTCTACAACTACTTCCGCCAACTGTTTGCGCAGGTCACGAACCCGCCCATCGACCCCATCCGCGAACAGCTGGTGATGTCGCTGGTGTCGTTCATCGGCCCCAAGCCCAACCTGCTGGACATCAATAACGTCAACCCGCCGCTGCGTCTGGAAGTGTCCCAGCCGGTGCTGGACTTCGCCGCCATGGCGCAGATCCGCGACATCGAGCAAGTCACGGGCAAGAAATTCCGCAGCTTCGAACTCGACATCACGTACCCCGCCGCCTGGGGCCCCGAGGGCATTGAAGCCCGCGTGGCCGCGCTGTGCGCGCGCGCCGTCGATGCCGTGCAAAGCGGCTACAACATCCTGATCGTGTCGGACCGCCTGGTCGACAGCGAGCGCGTGGCCATCCCCGCGCTGCTGGCCACCTCGGCCGTGCACCAGCACTTGATCCGCGCCGGCCTGCGCACCAACACCGGCCTGGTCGTTGAAACCGGTTCGGCCCGTGAAGTGCACCACTTCGCGCTGCTGGGCGGCTACGGCGCCGAAGCCATTCACCCCTACCTGGCGCTGGAATCGCTGGGCAAGATGAATGACCCCGAAAAGGCCGTGAAGAACTTCATCAAGGCGATCGGCAAGGGCTTGAACAAGGTCATGTCCAAGATGGGCATTTCGACCTACATGTCCTACACCGGCGCGCAGATCTTCGAAGCCGTGGGCCTGCAAAGCAGCCTGGTGAACAAGTACTTCACGGGCACCTCGTCCAACATCGAAGGCATCGGCATTTTCCAAGTGGCCGAAGAAGCGCTGCGCCAGCATCGCGCCGCCTTCAGCACCGACCCGGTGCTGGCCAACGACCTGGACGCAGGCGGCGAATACGCCTACCGCGTGCGCGGCGAAGAGCACATGTGGACGCCGGATTCCATCGCCAAGTTGCAGCACGCCTCGCGCGCCAACAACTACCGCACGTACAAGGAATACGCGCAGATCATCAACGACCAAAGCCGTCGCCACATGACCCTGCGCGGCCTGTTCGAATTCCGCTTCGAGCCGTCGCGCGCCATCCCGCTGGATGACGTGGAGCCGGCCAAGGACATCGTCAAGCGCTTCGCCACGGGCGCCATGTCGCTGGGTTCGATTTCGACCGAAGCGCACTCGGTGCTGGCCGTTGCCATGAACCGCATCGGCGGCAAGTCGAACACGGGCGAAGGCGGCGAAGACGAACTGCGCTACCGCGCCGAAATGCGCGAAGGCAAGAGCACCATCAAGGACGGCGACACGCTGGCCTCGCTGCTGGGTTCGGACCGCATTGAAGCCGACGTCGTGCTGAAGAAGGGCGATTCGCTGCGCTCGAAGATCAAGCAGGTGGCGTCGGGCCGGTTTGGCGTGACGGCCGAATACCTGTCGTCGGCCGACCAGATCCAGATCAAGATGGCGCAGGGCGCCAAGCCCGGCGAAGGCGGCCAGCTGCCCGGCCACAAGGTGTCGGAATACATCGCCAAGCTGCGTTACTCGGTGCCGGGCGTGGGCCTGATTTCGCCCCCGCCGCACCACGACATCTATTCCATCGAAGACCTGGCTCAGCTGATCCACGATCTGAAGAACGTGAATTCCAAGGCCTCGGTGTCGGTCAAGCTCGTGTCCGAAGTGGGCGTGGGCACGGTGGCGGCCGGTGTGGCCAAAGCCAAGGCCGACCACGTCGTGATCGCCGGCCATGACGGCGGCACGGGCGCATCCCCGGTGTCGTCCATCAAGCACGTGGGCACGCCTTGGGAACTGGGCCTGGCCGAAACGCAACAGACGCTGGTCTTGAACCGCCTGCGCAGCCGCATCCGCGTGCAGGCCGACGGCCAGATGAAGACCGGCCGCGACGTCGTCATCGGCGCGCTGCTGGGCGCGGATGAATTCGGTTTCGCGACGGCGCCGCTCGTCGTTGAAGGCTGCATCATGATGCGCAAGTGCCACCTGAACACCTGCCCGGTGGGCGTGGCCACGCAAGACCCGGTCCTGCGCAAGAAATTCCAGGGCAAGCCGGAACACGTCGTGAACTTCTTCTTCTTCATTGCCGAAGAAGTCCGCGAAATCATGGCGCAGCTGGGCATCCGCAAGTTTGACGACCTGATCGGCCGCGCCGATCTGCTGGACATGCGTTCGGGCGTTGAGCACTGGAAGGCGCAAGGGCTGGACTTCGCCCGCGTGTTCCATCAAACGCAATCGGACGCCGACGTGCGTCAGACCGAAGAGCAGGATCACGGCCTGGCCGGCGCGCTGGATCACCAGTTGATCGACCGCAGCCGCCCCGCGCTGGAACGTGGCGAAAAGGTGTCGTTCATTGTGCCGGTGCGCAACCGCAACCGCACGATCGGCGCCATGCTGTCGGGCGCCGTGGCCTCGCGCTACGGCCATGACGGCTTGCCGGACGACACCATCCACATCCAATGCAACGGCACCGCCGGCCAAAGCTTCGGCGCGTTCCTGGCGCATGGCATCACGATGGACCTGGTGGGCGAAGGCAACGACTACGTCGGCAAGGGTTTGTCCGGCGGCCGCATCATCGTGCGCTCGCCCAACGACTTCCGCGGCTTCGGCCCCGACCACATCATTGCCGGCAACACCGTGCTGTATGGCGCGCTCGCAGGCGAAGCGTTCTTCAACGGCGTGGCCGGCGAACGTTTCGCGGTGCGTAACTCGGGCGCGGCGACGGTCGTCGAAGGCACGGGCGACCACGGCTGCGAATACATGACGGGCGGCACGGTCGTGGTGCTGGGCGCCACGGGCCGCAACTTTGCAGCCGGCATGTCGGGCGGCGTGGCCTATGTGTGGGACCCGGAGCGCACGCTCAAGCACCGCGTCAACCTGTCGATGGTTGAACTGGAAGGCGTGGCGCCGCATGCAGAGCAGCAAGCGCTGAACAATATCGACATCTGGCACAGCGCGCAGCGCGGTGGCGAACGCGAGACGGATGAAACCATCCTGCGCCGCCTGGTGGAAGACCACTTCCGCTACACCGGCAGCTACCGCGCCCGCGAGATCCTGGGCGACTGGGAAGCCTCGCGCGGCAAATTCGTAAAGGTCATGCCGACGGACTACCGTCGCGCATTGGGTGAAATGTGGCGTGCAGCCAACCAGCAACAACTGGCTGCGTGAGGGATACCATGGGAAAGATTACCGGCTTTATGGAATTTCAGCGTCTGCAGGAGGCCTCCGAGGCCCCGCAGAAGCGGCTGAAGAACTGGCGCGAATTCGTGCTGCACCTGACAGATGACCAGGCCAAGCAGCAAGCTGCGCGCTGCATGGACTGCGGCATCCCGTTCTGCAATAACGGCTGCCCGGTCAACAACATCATCCCCGACTGGAATGACCTGGTTTACAAGCAGGACTGGCGCCGCGCGCTGGACGTGCTGCACTCCACGAACAACTTCCCGGAGTTCACGGGCCGCATCTGCCCGGCGCCGTGTGAAGCCGCCTGTACCTTGAACATCAACAGCGACGCCGTGGGCATCAAGTCCATTGAGCACGCCATCATCGACAAGGGTTGGGCCGAAGGCTGGGTCGCCCCGCTGGTGCCGGCGCGCAAGACGGGCAAGAAGGTGGCGGTGGTGGGCTCCGGCCCCGCCGGCATGGCGTGCGCGCAGCAGCTGGCGCGCGCGGGCCACTCCGTGACGCTGTTCGAAAAGAGCGACCGCATCGGTGGCCTGCTGCGTTATGGCATCCCCGACTTCAAGCTGGAAAAGCACCAGATCGACCGCCGCATCTCGCAGATGGAAGCCGAAGGCGTGGAGTTTGCGCCGTCTACGTACATCGGCAACCCGAAAGACCCCGTGGCCGATGGCCTGACGGTGCGCACGCCGGAATCGCTGAAGGCGGAATTCGACGCGGTCGTCATGACCGGCGGTTCGGAAACCCCGCGCGACCTGCCGGTGCCGGGCCGTGAATTGTCGGGCGTGTACTTCGCCATGGACTTCCTGCGCCAGCAGAACAAGGCCGTCGCAGGCGACCGCCTGACCAACCAGACGCTGGCCAAGGGCAAGCACGTGGTCGTGATCGGCGGCGGCGATACGGGTTCCGACTGCGTGGGCACGAGCAACCGCCACGGCGCGGCCTCGGTCACGCAATTCGAACTGATGCCGCAGCCGCCCGAGTCCGAAAACAAGACCATGACGTGGCCGTACTGGCCGCTGAAGATGCGCACGTCGTCTTCGCACGAAGAGGGCTGCGACCGCGACTGGTCCGTGACCACCAAGCTGCTCAAGGGCAGCAATGGCAAGGTCGAAAAGCTGGTCGGCGCGCGCGTCGAGTGGTTCAAGGACGAAGCCACCGGCCAGATGAAGATGCGCGAAGTCGAAGGCTCGGAGTTCGAGATCAAGGCCGACCTGGTGCTGCTGGCCATGGGCTTTGTGTCGCCGGTGCAGACCGTGCTGGAAGCCTTTGGCGTGGATCGCGACGCGCGCGGCAACGTGCGCGCCAACACCGACGACTACCGCACCAACGTCGAGAAGGTGTTCGCCGCGGGCGACATGCGCCGTGGCCAGTCGCTGGTGGTCTGGGCCATCCGCGAAGGCCGCCAATGCGCGCGTTCGGTGGACGCTTACCTGATGGGCAGCAGCGAATTGCCGCGCTGATCTTCAGTTCTGACGCACCCCATTCGCCGCCTTCGCGCCCCCTGCGCCAAGGCGGCGAATGCTTTTCAGGCAGCCGACATTTTCGTTTCCGTAAGATGTGGGGCCGTACAACGCCCCCGCGGAAACTCCTGCGGAATCCCCTGCGGAAACCCCTGCGGAATTCCCCTGCGTGCACGCACGTGGGAACCCTGCGCCATCGCGCGCTTTCCTGGCCCACATGTCCCACGACACACTCGCTGCTCCGCCCACGCTGCCGCAGATTTTTCTGGCGTTCACCAAAGTCGGCCTGACCAGTTTTGGCGGCGGCCTGAGCGGCTGGATGATGCGTGAGTTCGTGCAGCAGCGGCGGTGGATGTCGGAGTCCGATTTCCTGTCGGGGCTGGCGCTGGCGCAATCCTTTCCCGGCGTGAATGTGGTGAACCTGGCGATCTGGATCGGGTTCCGCTTGCGCGGCGGGCCGGGCGCATTGCTGGGCGGGCTGGGCATCACGGTGCCGCCGATGCTGGTGGCGATTGCGCTGGCGGCGCTATTTGCCAGCATGGCGCAGTCGCACGGGCTGCATGTGGCGATGGCCGGCGTGGCGGCGGCGGCGGTGGGCGTGTCGCTGCAAACAGGTCTGCGCGCGGCGCGCCGTGCGCTGATCGGCTGGGTGCCCGCGGCGATCATGGGCGCGACTTTCACCGCCATCTTTCTGCTGCGCCTGCCGCTGCTGTGGGTGGTGGGTGCGATGGCGCCGTTGTCGATCTTCATCGCCTACACGCGCATCCGCCGCCAGGAGCCGCGCGAATGAATCTGGCGACGCTGCATGATCTGTTTTCGGTGTTCACGCCGCTGTCGTTTTTGACGGTGGGCGGCGGCCAAAGCATCCTGCCCGACATCCATCGCCAGGCGGTCGACAGCTATGGTTGGATCAACGACGCGCAGTTCCTGGATTACTTCGCGCTGTCGCGCATCACGCCCGGCCCGGCATCATTGCTGGTGACGCTGATCGGCTGGCATGTGGGCGGCTGGGCGGGCGCGGTTGCCGCGTCGATCGCCATCTTCTTGCCGTGTTCGCTGTTGATCTATGCGCTGGCGCGCGTGTGGGCGCGCTACCGGCGCACGACGTGCATTCGCGCAATTGAAGCGGGCTTGGTGCCGGTGGCGGCGGGCATGATCCTGGCGTCGTCTTGCACGATCTTGCGCGCGGCAGAAGGCGGCGCGTGGGCCTGGGCCGTGGCGGCGTTATCGACCGCAGCGCTTGTGTACACGCGGGTCAGTCCGTTCATCATGTTGGGGCTGGGCGCGGGGATATTTTTTGTGGCGCTGGGGTAGGACTGGTCTGATTCCTGTTGCCGAGCCGCCACGGCGCGTTCCGCATCTTTTCACGGTTTGACACATATCAATCGGGCCCAGCGCCCGCTCTGAGAACCTGTCGTCTCACCCTCATGGAAAGATCGGAGAAGAAAAATGTTTTCGCTGAATGGGCGTATCCGCGCCACCGCCATCGCCGGCCTGATCGCAGCTGGCGCACTCGCCGCTCCCGCGCATGCCCATGAGGCCGGCGACGTGTTGTTCCGAGTCGGCGCGACGCAGGTTCGCCCCGCCTCCAACAACGGCACCGTGCTCGACGGCAGCGTCAAGCTGGATGCCAACAACAACGTGCGCCCGAGCTTCACGCTGGGCTACATGGTGACGCGCAACATCGGTATCGAACTGCTGGGCGCATGGCCGTTCCAGCACGACGTCAGCGGCAGCGGCCTGGGCAAGATCGGCTCCAGCAAGCAATTGCCGCCCACGCTCAGCCTGCAATGGCACATCCTGCCCGACAGCATGATCCAGCCGTACATCGGCGTCGGCATCAACTACACGCACTTCTTCGACACCAAGGCCGAAGGCGCGCTGAAGGGTTCCGACCTGAAGATGGGCGACTCGTGGGGCGTAGCCGCGCAACTCGGCGCGGACTTCAAGATCAATGAACGCTGGTTCATGAACGCCGACATCCGCTACATCGACATCAAGTCGAAGGTGAAGCTGAACGGCGAGCACATCGGCACCGCGCGCATCGACCCGTGGGTGGCGACGCTGGGCGTCGGCTATCGCTTCTAACGTCGGCTATCGCTTCTATCGATTACGGTTGCGCGTTGATGCCGCTTGCCACTGCATGGCGTCAACGCCGCGCCTGCAACTGCTGGCGCAAGGCTTGCAGGGCGGGCGAGTCGTCATCCGCGCGCCAGACCAGCTGGGTCAGTGCGGTGGCATACGTGCCGGTCAGTGCGGTGACGCAAACGGAATGCTCCGCCCCCAACACGGCCAGCACCGAACGCGGCACGATGGCCACGCCTGAACCCGCCGCCACACACGCCACGATGGCGTGATACGACGCAAACTCCATCACCCTGCCCGGCGCCACGCCTTCGTGGTTCAGCCACGATTCCAGAATCCGCCGATAGGAACAGCCTGCGGCAAACGCAATGACGCTGCGCTCGCCCAGATCGCGCGGGCTGGCAATGGCGCCCCAGGCCAAGGGGGAAATCAACGTCAGGTCTTCCTGGAAGGCGTCCAGGGTGGCCAGCCCTTCGGCTGGAAAGGGCTGGGCCACGAACGCCGCCTCGATCTCAAAGTTGCGCACCTTGGCCGCCAGCGCGCCCGATGTGCCCGTGACCAGTTCTATGCCCACTTGCGGCCAGGCCGCGTGATAGGCCGCCAGAATGGGCGGCAGGCGCGCGGCCGCCGTGCTTTCCATGGTGCCGATGCGCAGCACGCCCTGGGGCGCGCCATCCCGCACGGCGGCCTGCGCTTCGTCTGACAAACGCAAGAGGCGGTCGGCGTAGGACAGCAGCACGCGGCCCTGGTCCGACAGCACCAACCGACGGTTCTGACGCCGAAAGAGCGGGGCGTTCAGCGAGGCCTCCAGCTGTTTCAAACGCGTCGACACGTTGGACTGCACCCGGTTCAGGTGCAGGGCGGCGCGCGCCACGCCGCCCTGATCGGCCACCGCCTTGAAAATCTGCAACGCGTCGAGATCCAAGTTTCTCATTTCAAGAACCTATGTTCTGAATAATTCATTATTCAAGATATAAGTACAGCCGTAGAGTGGGCGTATGTCAACGCCTGCTTACCCTTCTGTTTCCGACTCCGTTGCTGACCTGCGCGGCCCCGCCCGTCTGGCATGGCCCGCCGCGCTGGCGCTTGCCGCCGCAATGGGCATCGGCCGATTCGCCTTCACGCCGGTGTGGCCGCTGATGGCGCAGGAAGGCGGCTTGTCGTTGGCGCAGGGCGGCTGGATCGCGTCGGCCAACTACGCCGGGTATCTGCTGGGCGCGCTGGCGGCCGTGGCCTGGCCGGTGCGCCGGTTGCGCGGCCAATTGGCGGTCAGCCTGCTGGCGGTGGCCTTGTTGACGCTGGCGATGCCGTTGTTTCACAACGTGGCCGTCTGGTGTGCGCTGCGTCTGGCCGCGGGCTACGCCAGCGCCAGCGCTTTCATCTGCGTCGCGGCATGGCGGCCCGTGCCGGCGGGAGACCCGCGCGAAGCCGGCGCGTCGGCAGTGACTTACGCCGGCGTGGGCGCGGGCATCGCGCTGACCGGCCTGGTTTGTCTGGCGTTGATGGCGGGGCAGGTGCGCGCCGACGGCATGTGGCTGACGCTGGGCGGGTTGACGCTGGCTCTGTCCCTGATGGCGTGGCCAGGGATGCGCCAGCCGGTTGCGCCCGTGCGGTCAGCAGCTTGCCCGCCAAGCGCTCCCGACGGGGCCATCCAGCCTGCGTCTGCCGCCACGCCTGCCCCCACGCTTGCCGCCGCGCCTGCCCCCACGCTTGCCGCCGCGCCTGCCCCCACGCCTGGCGCCACCCGCCTGCCGCCCGCCATCGGCCAACTGGCCCTGCACTATGGCGTGTTCGGTGTCGGCTACATCATCCCGGCTACCTTCCTGCCGGCGATGGCCAAGGAAATTTTCCCGGACCCCGCCATCTTTGGCTGGGCGTGGCCGCTGTTCGGCTTGGCGGCGGCGGTGTCCTGCCTACTGGTTCCCCGGCTGGCGCGGGCGCGCGACGAAAAGCGTGTCTGGCAGGCGGCCCAGGCGCTGATGGCGCTGGGCATGCTGACCGTCGCGCTGTGGCACCACATCGCCGCCATCATCGTGGCCGCGCTGCTGGTGGGAGGCACCTTCATGGTGATCACCCAGGCCGGCATTCTGACCGCGCGGCGCACGGCTGGCCCCGCCGCTGCGCGCGCCGCGGCCGTCATGACAGCCGCCTTTGCCGCCGGCCAGATTCTGGGCCCATTGTTGGCGTCGTGGGCCGCGCGCTGGGGCGCGGGGCTGCCGCAGGTGCTGGGCGCGGGCGCGGCGCTGCTGGCGCTATCGGCCTGGGGCTTGGGAAAAGTCACGACAGCGGGCAGCGGTGCTGGGCATAATGCGATCGGCCCCCAGGGCCGTACACATTAGAGAAGAAAGAGGAGTCACCCAGCATGAAATCACTGCGCCCCCTGATCGCCGCGTTGGCGGCCGTTGCCGCCTTCAGCGGCGCCGCGCAAGCCCAAACCGCCGACTGGCCCGCCAAACCCATCACGATGATCGTGCCCTACGCGCCGGGCGGCTTTGCCGACACACGCGTGCGGCTGCTGGCGCGCAAGCTGGGCGAATCGCTGGGCCAGCCCATCGTGGTCGAGAACAAGGCGGGCGCGGGCGGCGTGGTTGGCACCAACCTGATCGCGAAGGCGGCGCCCGACGGCTACACCATCGGCACGGGCAACCTGGCCCCCATGGCGGTGAACCCGTCGCTGATGAAGGAAATGCCGTACAACCCCCAAAAGGATCTGGCCCCGGTCATCCTGATCGAGAACAGCCCGCTGGTGCTGAGCGTGAACAACGAGCTGCCGGTCAAGACACTGGCTGACCTGATCGCGCTGGCCAAGAAGGAACCGAGCAAGCTGTCGTTTGGCTCGTCGGGCGTGGGCGGCGCGCATCACCTGTCGGGCGAAATGTTCCGCGAGCAGGCCAAGATCGACATCGTCCACGTGCCGTACAAGGGCGGCAGCCTGGCCGCAACCGACCTGATGGGCGGCCACATCTCAATGATGTTCGAAATGGGCTATTCGGCCTTGCCGGCCATCCAGGGCGCCAAGATCCACCCCATTGCCGTCACGTCCGCCAAACGCCTGGCGGTGTTGCCCGACGTGCCGACGATGGCCGAATCCGGCTTGCCCGGCTTTGAGTCTTACAACTGGCAGGGCATCGTCGCCCCGGCCGGTACGCCCGCGCCGATCATTGCCCGCCTGAACAGCGAGTTCAACCGGATTCTGAAAGAGCCGGATGTGCAGAAAGCCATTGCCGACACCGGCAGCCAGGCTGGCGGCGGCACGCCCGAGGAGTTCGCGGCTTTCATCAAGAGCGAAACCGATAAGTGGGCCCACGTCATCAAGGCTGGAAACATCCAGCTTCAATAACCACCAGGAGTCTTCCCATGGCCACCCGATTGCTTGATCTTCTGAAGCTGGACCACCCCATCATCCAGGCGCCCATGGCGGGCGGCGCCACGACGGTGGAGCTGGTGTCCGAAGCATCGAAAGCGGGGGCCTTGGGGTCGCTTGGGGCGGCCTACCTGACCGCCGAGCAGATCGAAGCCGCCGTGGACGGCATCCGCGCCCGCACCGCGCGGCCATTCGCCATCAACCTGTTCGCTTCCGTACCAGACGTGCCGGTGCAGGGCGACGCCAGCCGGATGCTGGCGCTGGTGGCCCGCTACCACGAACAGCTGGGGCTGCCTGCCCCGGCCATGCCCGGCCCGCAGGCCGACCCGCTGCCCGGCCAGATCGACGCCATCCTGCGGCTGCGCCCGGCGGTGTTCAGCTTCACCTTTGGCCGCATCGCCCCGGACGTGCTGGCGCGTTGCAAGGAGCTGGGCATCTTGACCATTGGCACCGCCACGACCGTGCGCGAAGCGGTGGCGCTGGAACAGGACGGCGTGGACGCCGTCGTGGCCCAGGGCGCGGAAGCCGGCGGGCACCGCGGGACCTTCCTGGATGAATTCGAACAATCGCTGATCGGCACCATGGCGCTGGCGCCGCAAGTGGCGGACGCCGTGTCGATACCGGTGATTGCCTCCGGAGGCATCATGGACGGCCGCGGCATCGCCGCCGCGCTGGCCCTGGGCGCCCAGGCCGCGCAAATGGGGACGGCCTTTCTGACGACAGACGAATCCGGCATCATCGACGCTTACAAGGCAGTGCTGCCGGCGTCCCGGTCCGAGCAATCCCGCCTGACCCGGGCGTTTTCCGGCCGCCCGGCCCGGGGGATAGGCAACGCCTTCATGCGCGACGCCGACGCCATCGGCGGCGATATCCTGCCGTATCCGCTACAGAACGCCCTGACGCGCCCCATGCGCACGGCGGGCGGCAAGGCGGGCGACATCAACGTGCTGTCCCTGTGGGCGGGCCAGGGCGCGCCGCTCGCCCGGCGCGAATCCACGGCCGGCTTGATCCAGCGTCTGGCCCGGGAAACCCTGGCCGCGCAAACGCGCCGCTAGGGGCTCGAACCGGCCGCAGCCGGCGCCCTGTGGCGCCCGCGGCGCTGATCAGGGCGGGATCAGGGCGGATCAGGGTGAATCCACAGCGGGCCGGATTGTCCCTGATGCCGAAAACACTGTTCCACCGGCGGCCTATCGCGTTGTGATTACAAAGCGTCGGGCTACAATGGCGCCTCGCCGCTGGGAGCCCGAGTCCGCCTTGGCCCCGGCACCTGAGTAACCGGGCGCTTCCCGCTGCCGCCTGTCTTGCCCCGCCGCTTCGGTTATCCGTTTCGCGAGCCTGCAAGGCAACAGGGCAAGCTCCGCCACCGAAACACCCTTTCGTTGCCCATGCCCGCTCAATCAAGCAGCACCCCGGAATTTGCCCTGCGCCTGGACGGTGTGGCGCTCGGCTACGGTGATTTCACCGTGTTGCGCGACATATCCATGGACGTGCGCGCGGGCCAGGTGGTCGCCATCATGGGCGGCTCTGGCTCGGGCAAGACCACGCTGTTGCGCGCGGCCACCGGCCAGCTCGTCGCCCAGCAGGGGCAGGTAATTGCGTTTGGCCAGGACATCGCCCGCGCCACGCCCGACGAACTGCAATCCCTGCGCAAGCGCATGGGCGTGCTATTCCAGCAGGGCGCGCTGTTCACCGACCTGAATGTCTTTGAAAACGTGGCGTTTCCGCTGCGTGAGCACACCAAGCTGTCCGAAGCCGACGTCACCGACCGCGTGCTGGACAAACTTGACGCGGTTGGCCTGCGCGCCGCCGCGCACCTGAAAGTGTCTGAAATTTCCGGCGGCATGGCCCGCCGCGTGGCGCTGGCCCGCGCCGTCGTGCTGGAACCCGAACTCATTCTGTACGACGAGCCGTTCGCCGGGCTGGACCCGATTTCCCTGGGCATCACCGCCAATCTGATCCGCAACCTGGCCGATCGCCTGGGCTGCGCGTCGGTGCTGATCACCCACGATGTGCAGGAATCCTTCGCTATTGCCGACCAGGTGTATCTGGTGGGGCAAGGCAAGCTGGCCGCCTCGGGCACGCCGGAAACGCTGTCGGCGTCGCAAGACCCGTACGTCCAGCAATTCCTGAAAGGTGAACCCGACGGCCCGGTCGCGTTCCAATACCCCGAAACGCCCGCGTTTCAAAAGTGGCTGTCCGTACAGAAAGGGCGCAAAGCATGAGCGGTTCCAACAACGCCATCGGCGCACTGGGCGGCTGGGTGCGCAAGCAAATCGGCGGCATCGGCTACTTCACCCGCTTCTTTGGCGGCATGCTGGCGCGCAGCGGCATCGTGTTCTCGCGGCCGCGCCTGGTGTCGCAACAAGTTCACTTCATCGGCAACTACTCGCTGCTCATCATTGCCGTGTCCGGCATGTTCGTGGGCTTCGTGCTGGGGCTGCAAGGCTATTACACGCTGAACCGCTACGGCTCCGAAGAAGCGCTGGGCCTGCTGGTTGCGCTGTCCTTGGTGCGCGAGCTGGGCCCTGTCGTGACGGCGCTGCTGTTTGCGGGCCGCGCCGGCACGTCGCTCACCGCCGAAATCGGGTTGATGAAAGCGGGCGAACAGCTGTCGGCCATGGAAGTCATGGCCGTCGACCCCATCCGCCGCGTGCTGGTGCCGCGCCTGTGGGGCGGCATCATCGCCATGCCCATTCTGGCGGCCGTGTTCTCGATGGTGGGCATTCTGGGCGGCTGGGTCGTCGGCGTCGTGATGATCGGCGTGGACGCGGGCGCCTTCTGGTCGCAGATGCAAAGCGGCGTGGATGTCTGGAACGACGTGGCCAACGGCGTCATCAAGAGCGTGGTGTTCGGCATCACCGTCACGCTGGTCGCGCTTTACGAAGGCTGGCAAGCCAAGCCCACGCCCGAAGGCGTGGCGCGCGCCACCACGCGCACCGTGGTGGTGGGTTCCCTGGCGGTACTTGGGCTGGACTTCCTGCTCACCGCCTTGATGTTTGGAAATTGAAACGGATCGATCATGTCACGCGAAAAAACCGACTTCTGGGTAGGCCTGTTTGTACTGCTGGGCGCGGTCGCGCTGGTGTTCCTGGCGTTGCGGGCTGGCAACCTCAGCACCTTTTCCTTCGCCCCGACCTATACCTTATCGGCCAACTTCGATAATGTAGGCGGCCTCAAGCCGCGCGCCGCGGTGAAAAGCGCCGGCGTCGTGGTGGGCCGCGTGTCCAGCATCACGTTCGACGACAAGACCTTCCAGGCCGTCGTCTCGGTGAATCTGGATAAAGCCTATCAATTCCCCAAGGACACGTCGGCGTCGATCCTCACGTCGGGTCTGCTGGGCGAGCAGTACCTGGGCCTGACGGCGGGCAGCGAAGAAGAGAACTTTACCGACGGCGGAAAAATCCGCTATACACAGAGCGCGGTTGTGCTGGAACAGCTGATCAGCCAGTTCCTGTATGGCTCCGCCGAGAAGCAAGGGGCGTCGTCCGAGCCCGCCAAAGCACCAAATTAAAGACGATGCGAAAGACGCCGTAACAGGCCTCGCTTCGCCTTCGCAATATCATAAGAATCGTTGATAGGGATGTCCTGATCATGAACAAGAACGCACTTTCCCGAATTGCCACCATCGCGGCGGCGGGTGCCCTGATGGCCGGTTGCGCCGCGCCGCAGAACCCCGATCCGCGCGACCCGTGGGAAGGCTTCAACCGGGGCGTCTACAAGTTCAACGACACGGTCGACCGTGCAGTGTTCAAGCCGGTGGCTCAGGCCTACACCTTCGTCACGCCGCAGCCCGTGCGCAGCTGCGTGCACAACATCTTCAGCAACATGACCGACCTCTGGTCGGGCACGAACAGCTTCCTGCAAGGCCGCGGCCACGACTTCGTGAACACGCTGGGCCGCTTCCTGTTCAACACCACCATGGGCGTGGGCGGCTGCTTTGACGTCGCTTCGGCCAACGGCGCGCGCAAGATCCCGAACGATTTCGGCACGACCCTGGGCGTGTGGGGCTTCAGCCAAGGCCCGTACCTGGTGCTGCCGTTCTTCGGCGCGTCCACGGTGCGTGACGGCGCGGGCCTGGTCGGCGACTTCGCCGGCACCACCTACGGCTACATGGGCATCGACGCCATCGACAACGTGCGCCTGCGCAACTCGTTGTGGGGCCTGCGTCTGGTCGACACCCGCGCCAGCCTGCTGAACGCCACCGACACCATCGACCGCGTGGCGCTCGACCCCTACAGCTTCATCCGCGACGCGTATCTGCAACGCCGTAACGCCATGGTTCTGGGCCACCGCGTGAACGACGAAGACGCGCTGCCCAACTACGAAGACGACGAGGGCGATGCCCCTGCCGCCGGCAAGGCCGCCCCCGTGCCTGCGCCCGCCACCAAGTAAGCTGTGGCTTGCGTTCATCGGTACAGTAAGGAGTTTTAATGCGATTTGCTTTTGTTTCCCTGTTGCAGCGCCTGACTTTCGCAGGCCTCGTCGGCCTTGCCGCCGCCAGCGCCGCACAGGCCAAACCCGACCCTAACGGCCCGCCTGACCAATTCGTCGTCGCCACCGCCAACGAAGCGCTGGATGTGCTGAAAGCCGACGGCGCCGTCAAAGCCGGCAACACCGCGCGCATC
Organism: Achromobacter sp. NPDC008082; assembly: GCF_042957345.1. Taxonomy (NCBI): domain Bacteria; kingdom Pseudomonadati; phylum Pseudomonadota; class Betaproteobacteria; order Burkholderiales; family Alcaligenaceae; genus Achromobacter; species Achromobacter sp. NPDC008082. Next base: position 233,148 of record NZ_JBIBIB010000004.1, on the reverse strand, counting down.
AACGAAGTCGTCAACCAGCACATCCTGCCGTACGTCAACTTCCAGAAGACGACGCGCCTGGCCGCTGGTCGCTACTGGCGCCAGGCGTCCGATCCGCAAAAGACGGCGCTGGCCGACGCGTTTCGCGGCACGCTGGTGCGTACCTATAGCGGCGCGCTGACCCGCGTCACGTCCAGCACCACGGTCAAGGCCCTGCCGTTCCGTGGCGACCCCAAGGCCGACGACGTCGTCGTGCGCACGCTGATCAGCCAGGGCAACGGCCAGCCGACGGGCGTGGACTACCGCCTGGAAAAAACGCCGCAAGGCTGGAAGATCTACGACATGAACGTCGAAGGCATCTGGCTGATCGAGAACTACCGCAACCAGTTCGCGCAGCAGATCAACCAGAACGGCATCGACGGCCTGATCAAGGCGCTGAACCAGCGTAATCAGTAATTCCGCGGTTCCGGCTGCCCCCGGCCCGGCGCGCCCCTCAAGGCCCGCCGGGCTGATTATTTCAGGGACGGATAACACCCGACTCCCACACGGCTCCCGGGGCCATAGGCGCTTGCCGTCACGGCGCGCTTATATAATGATCAATTCGCTCTTTTCCGGGCGCTTGTCCGGGCACCCCCTCCGCCGCCATGTCAGCCGTCAGTCTCGAAAACGTCTCCAAGATCTACTCGCCGCGCACCCGCGGCTGGCAAAAGCTGCTCGGGCGCACGCCCGCCCCCGGCTTCCAGGCGCTGGACAATGTCAGCCTGAACATCGAGCACGGCGAGTTCTTCGGCCTGCTCGGGCCCAATGGCGCGGGCAAAACCACACTGATCTCGATTCTTGCCGGCCTGGCCCACGCCACATCCGGCCGTGCCAGCGTCTGTGGATACGACGTCGTGTCCGACTACAAGTCGGCGCGGCGCGCGCTGGGCGTCGTGCCGCAAGAGCTGGTTTACGACCCGTTCTTCACCGTGCGCGAAACGCTGCGCATCCAGTCCGGCTACTTCGGCCTGCGCAACAACGATGACTGGATCGACGAGATCCTGTTCAACCTGGGCCTGTCCGACAAGGCCAACAACAACATGCGCGCGCTGTCTGGCGGCATGAAGCGCCGCGTGCTGGTGGCGCAGGCGCTGGTGCACCGCCCGCCGGTCATCGTGCTGGACGAGCCCACCGCGGGCGTGGACGTCGACCTGCGCCGCACGCTGTGGGAATTCATTTCGCGCCTGAACAAGGCCGGCCACACCATCATGCTGACCACGCACTACCTGGAAGAAGCGGAAGCCCTGTGCGGCCGCATCGCCATGCTCAAGCGCGGCCGCGTCGTGGCGCTGGACACCACGCAGGCGCTGATGGCCCGCGTAGGCGGCGTCGACCTCGAAGACGCGTTCGTGCGCATCATGCACCAAGGCGACGAGCCCGCCGAACCCGCCCTGCAACCTGAAGAGATTTCGTCATGACCCCGCCCATTGCGACCGCCAGCCAACCGCTGGTGCAGCCCCGCCTGGACGCGGGCTCCGGCTTTCCGACCCTGCTGCGCAAGGAATTGCTGCGCTTCTGGAAGGTCGGTTTTCAGACCATTGCCGCGCCCGTCATCACGGCGCTGCTGTACCTGCTGGTCTTTGCGCATGTGCTGGAAGGGCGCTTGATGGTTTATGGCACCGTGCCGTACACCGCGTTCCTGATCCCCGGCCTCATGATGATGAGCATGCTGCAGAACGCGTTCGCCAACCCGTCTTCATCACTGATCCAAAGCCGCATCACGGGCAATCTTGTCTTCATGCTGCTGCCGCCGCTGTCGCATCGCGACATCTTCGGCGCCTTCGTGCTGGCGGCCGTTGTGCGCGGCCTGACCGTCGGCGTGTTCGTGTGGTTCGTGGCGCTGTGCTTTGTGTCGCTGGTGCCTGCAAACCCGCTGTGGCTGCTGGTCTTCGCGGTGCTGTCCTGCGGCATCATGGCCGTGCTGGGCGTGGTTGCGGGCCTGTGGTCCGAAAAATTCGACCAGCTGGCCGCCTTCCAGAATTTCCTGATCATGCCCGCGACCTTCCTGTCCGGCGTGTTCTATTCCATTCACACCTTGCCGCCTTTCTGGCAAAGCGTGTCCCACTGGAACCCCATCTTCTACGCCATCGACGGCTTCCGCTACGGATTCTTCTCGGTGTCGGACGTCTCGCCCTGGCGCAGCCTGGCAGTCGTGACGGGGGTGTTCCTGGCGCTATCGCTTTATGCGCTGCGGCTTCTGGCCAGCGGCTACAAACTCAGGAATTGACGTCCATGCTCCCCACTCCCGCGCAAGTCCGCCAATACATCGCGGACGGCCTGTCCTGTGAACATCTTGACGTGCAGGGCGACGGTTCGCACTTCGATGCCGTCATCGTCAGCGCCGCCTTCGAGGGCAAGCGCCTGATCCAGCGCCATCAGCTGGTGTACGCCGCCTTGGGCGACCGCATGAAGGCCGAAATCCATGCCTTGTCGATGCGCACGCTAACGCCGGACGAATACCAGCAAGCAGGCAAGTGATGGATAAACTCCGCATCACCGGCGGCGCGCAGCTGCACGGCGAGATCTCGATTTCCGGCGCCAAGAATTCGGCCTTGCCGATCCTGTGCGCCGGCTTGCTGACCGCCGATGTGCTGACGCTGGCCAACGTGCCGCATCTGAACGACACGGCCACCATGCTGCGCCTGTTGGGCCGCATGGGCGTACGCGCCGAACGCGGCTCGGATGGCGTCGTCATGTTGCAGGCCGACCGCGTCGACAATCTGGAAGCGCCGTACGACCTCGTCAAGACGATGCGCGCATCGATCCTGGTGCTGGGCCCGCTCCTGGCCCGCTTCGGCGAAGCGCGCGTCAGCCTGCCGGGCGGCTGCACCATCGGGCAGCGCCCCGTCGACCAGCACATCAAGGGCCTGGCCGCGCTGGGCGCCGAGATCAGCATCGAACACGGCTTCGTCGTGGCGCGCGCCAAGCGCCTGAAGGGCGCCTCCATCCGCACCGACATGGTTACCGTCACCGGCACGGAAAATCTGCTGATGGCCGCCGTGCTGGCCGACGGCCAGACCGTGCTGGAAAACGCCGCGCGCGAACCCGAAGTCGTGGACCTGGCCGAACTGCTCATCAAGATGGGCGCGCGCATCCATGGCCACGGCACCGACCGCATCGTGATCGACGGCGTTGAACGCCTGCACGGCGCGGAACACCGCGTCATTTCCGACCGCATCGAAGCCGGCACGTTCCTGTGCGCGGTGGGCGCGGCGGGCGGCGACATCCTGCTGAAAAACACCGACCCCGTCATCCTGGGCGCCACGCTGGACAAGCTGGTTGAAGCCGGCCTCAGCATCGAAACCGGCCCCGACTGGATACGCGGCGCCATGTCCACGCGCCCCAAGGCCGTGGGTTTGCGCACGCATGAATACCCGGGTTTCGCCACCGACATGCAAGCCCAGGTCATGGCGCTGAACGCGGTGGCCGATGGCACGTCGGTGATTGTTGAGACCATCTTCGAAAACCGCTACATGCACGTGCAGGAACTGCGCCGCATGGGCGCCGATATCGACATCGACGGCCACACCGCCATCGTGCGCGGCGTGAAGCGCCTGTCAGGCGCCACCGTCATGGCCACCGATCTGCGCGCGTCCGCCAGCCTCGTCATCGCCGGCCTGGCGGCCGACGGCGATACGCTGGTCGACCGCATCTACCATCTGGATCGGGGTTACGACCAGATGGAAGTCAAACTGCGCGCCCTGGGCGCGAACATCCAACGCGTTACCGGCAAGGAACAGGCATGAAATGTAATCGCCCCCACGCTGCGCCTTCGGCTTGCTGCCCCCCGAGTGGGTCCGTTTATTTTGAGGCGGCTCGGCAATGAACAATGCCACGACGAAACCCCTGACCCTGGCACTGTCCAAGGGCCGGATTTTTGAAGAAACCATGCCGTTGCTGGCTGAAGCCGGCATCGAAGTGACCGAGAGCCCGGAAAGCTCGCGCAAACTGATCCTGCCGACCAGCGACCCTGGCCTGCGCCTGATCATCGTGCGCGCCTCCGACGTGCCGACCTACGTGCAGTACGGCGCGGCCGACCTCGGCATCGCGGGTAAAGACGTGCTGATCGAGCACGCCAAGGAACAGCCCGGCGGCCTGTACCAGCCCATCGACCTGAACATCGCCAAGTGCCGCCTGGCCGTGGCCGTGCGTAACGGCTTCGACTACGAAGGCGCCGTGCACCAGGGCGCGCGCCTGCGCGTCGCCACCAAGTACGTGCACTCAGCCCGTGAACACTTCGCGGCCAAGGGTGTGTACGTGGACATCATCAAGCTGTATGGTTCGATGGAACTGGCGCCGCTTGTGGGCCTGGCCGACTGCATCGTGGACTTGGTGTCCACCGGCGGCACGCTGCGCGCCAACGACCTGGTCGCGGTGGAAGACGTCATGCCGATCTCATCGCGCCTGATCGTCAACCAGGCCGCCCTGAAGACCCGCGGCGCCCGCCTGCAACCCTTGCTGGACGCCTTCGAAAGAGCCGCCTCCCGCAACGCCTGACCCCCGCCCGCCGCGATGCCGCGGCGGCCGCTTTCCGCTTTGCTCCATGACGCCATGGCCCTGATCAATCGTCTCGACTCCCGCGATCCCGGATTCAAATCCGCCCTGTCCAAGCTGCTGGCTTTCGAAGCCACCGAGGACGAGTCCATCGACCGCGCCGCCGCCGGCATTCTGGCCGACGTGCGCACCCGCGGCGACGCCGCGCTGGTGGAATACACGCAGCGCTTTGACCGCATGCCCGCCGCATCGGCCGACACGCTGGAAATTCCCAAGGCCGACTGGCATGCCGCGCTGGCCGCGCTGCCCGCCGCCACGCGCAACGCGCTGGAAGCCGCCGCCGACCGCGTGCGCAGCTACCACGAACGCCAGCGCGCCGAGACCTGGACGTACACCGACGCCGAAGGCACCTTGCTGGGCCAGCAGGTCACGCCGCTTGACCGCGTGGGCCTGTACGTGCCGGGCGGCAAGGCCGCGTACCCGTCGTCCGTGCTGATGAACGCCATTCCGGCCAAGGTCGCGGGCGTGCCTGAATTGATCATGGTCACGCCCACGCCCGACGGCGTGCGCAACCCCATCGTGCTGGCCGCGGCCGCCATCGGCGGCGTGGACCGCGTGTTCGCCATCGGCGGTGCGCAAGCCGTGGGCGCGCTGGCCTATGGCACGGACACGGTTCCCGCCGTGGACAAGATCGTCGGCCCGGGCAACGCCTACGTCGCCGCCGCCAAGCGCCGCGTGTTCGGCGTGGTGGGCATCGACATGATCGCCGGCCCCAGCGAAATCCTGGTCATCTGCGACGGCAAGACGCCGGCCGACTGGATCGCCATGGACTTGTTCTCGCAAGCCGAGCACGACGAACTGGCGCAATCCATCCTGCTGTGCCCGGACGCCGCTTTCATTGAAGAAGTCGAAGCCGCCATCGCCCGCCTGTTGCCCACGATGCCGCGCGCCGACATCCTGCGCGTCAGCCTGGCCAACCGCGGCGCGCTGATCCAGGTCCAAAGCCTGGAAGAAGCCTGCGAGATCGCCAACGACATCGCGCCCGAGCACTTGGAAATTTCCACCGAACAACCCGAAATCTGGACGGCCAAGATCCGCCACGCCGGCGCGATTTTCATGGGCCGCTTCAGCTCGGAATCGCTGGGCGATTACTGCGCGGGTCCCAACCACGTGCTGCCCACGTCGCGCACGGCCCGCTTTTCGTCGCCGCTGGGCGTGTACGACTTCCAGAAGCGTTCGAGCCTGATCCAGGTGTCGCACCAAGGCGCGCAAACGCTGGGCCGCATCGCCGCCGAACTGGCGCTGGGCGAGGGCCTGCAAGCCCACGCCGCCAGCGCCCAATACCGGATCGACAAGCCATGAGCGCGGCCCCGGCGGCAGACGTCGCTGGCCGCATTCAGGGCACGGTCCGCGCAGACATCCGCGAACTGGCCGCGTACCCCGTCGCCCACGCCGAAGGCTGTATCAAGCTGGACGCGATGGAATGCCCCTACGAGCTGCCGGAAGCGGTGCGCGAGGACATCGCGCGCACCGTGCGCGACACGCCGCTGAACCGCTATCCCGCCGCCGACCTCACCGCCTTGCAACAGGCCGTGAAGGCCGGCTTTGGCGTGCCGGATGCCGCCGACGTGCTGTTTGGCAACGGCTCGGACGAGCTCATCCACATCATCGTGCAGGCGTGCTGCGAACCCGGCGACGTGGTGATGTCGCCGTGGCCGTCGTTCGTCTATTTCGATATGGCGGCGCGCTTCGATCACGCCCGTTTCGTGGGCGTGCCGCTGACCGCCGACCTGACGCTGGATCTGCCCGCCATGCTGGCCGCCATCCGCGAACACCAGCCCAAGGTGGTGTTCCTGGCGGTGCCCAATAACCCCACCGGCGGGCTCTGGTCCGACGCCGATGTGCAGGCGATCCTCAACGCCGCGCCCGGTCTGGTGGTGCTGGACGAGGCCTATCAGCCGTTTGCCGACCGCAGCTGGATGCCCGACGTGCTGGACGCGTCCAACGTCGTCGTCATGCGCACGGTGTCCAAGATTGGCCTGGCGGGCTTGCGGTTCGGCTATCTGGCGGGCCACCCCGCCTGGATCGCCGAACTGAACAAGGTGCGCCCGCCCTACAACCTGGACGTGCTGACGCAAGCCACGCTGATGACCGTGCTGCGCCACAAGGATGTGCTGGACGAGCAGGCCGCGCGCCTGCGCGCCGACCGCGCGCCGCTGGCCGCCGCGCTGGCCGCCTTGCCCGGCGTCAGGGTATTCCCTTCCGCCGGCAACTTCGTACTCGCCCGCTTTTCCGGCAAGCTGGACGGCAACGCCGTGCATCTTGCGCTGAAAGCGCGCAAAATATTGATTCGTAACTTCTCCAACGCCCATCCGCTCCTGGCGAACTGCCTGCGCATCTCGGTGGGCGCCCCGGCCGAGAACGCCGCCTTGCTGGCTGCCTTGCAAGAGATTTTGAGTGCTTAACATGCGTACCGCAGAAATCACCCGCAACACCAACGAAACCCGCATCCGCGTGGCCATCAACATTGATGGCACCGGCAAGCAGACGATCGACACGGGCGTGCCCTTCCTGGACCACATGCTGGACCAGATCGCGCGCCACGGCCTGATCGACCTGGACATCAAAGCCGAGGGCGACCTGCACATCGATGCGCATCACACGGTGGAAGATGTGGGCATCACGCTGGGCATGGCCATCGCCAAGGCCGTGGGCACCAAGGCCGGCCTGCGCCGCTACGGCCACGCCTACGTGCCGCTGGACGAAGCGCTGTCGCGCGTCGTGGTGGACTTCTCGGGCCGCCCCGGCCTGGAATATCACATCCCGTTCACCCGCGCCCACATCGGCAATTTCGATGTCGACCTGACGCGTGAATTCTTCCAGGGCCTGGTCAACCACGCGCTGATCACGCTGCACATCGACAACCTGCGCGGTTTCAACGCCCACCACCAGGCCGAAACCGTGTTCAAGGCCTGTGGCCGCGCGCTGCGCATGGCCATGGAAGTCGACCCGCGCATGGGCGATGTCGTGCCCTCGACCAAAGGCGTGCTGTGAGTTTGCGCTCACGCCCGTCCGCGTAATCCTCGCACCAGGCAGAAAGAAGTGACCACTATCGCCATCGTCGACTATGGAATGGGCAATTTCCACTCCGTCGCACGCGCCTTGACGTTCGCCGCCCCCGATGCGGACATCCGCATCTGCAACCAGCCCCAAGACATCGACGCCGCTGACCGCGTGGTGTTTCCCGGGCAGGGCGCCATGGCGGACTGCATGCGCACCCTGAATGAATCCGGCCTGCGCGAAGCCGTCGTCCGCGCCGCCCGCAACAAGCCCCTGCTGGGCGTGTGCGTAGGCGAGCAGATGCTGTTCGACTCGTCTGAAGAAGGCGGCACGTCGTGCCTGGGCCTGTTCCCCGGCGTCGTGCGCCGATTTTCAGGCCCGCGTTTTGCTGACCTGATTCCCGCCGACGACGAAGCCTGCCTGGCCGACACCGGCGCCGCAGGCCTGGCCGACACCCGCCCCGAACGCTTGAAAGTCCCGCACATGGGATGGAACAAAGTGCGCCAGACGCGCTCTCATCCCATCTGGGACGGCATTCCGGACGACACGCATTTCTATTTCGTCCATAGTTATTACGCCGATCCGGATGATTCCGGCCTGACAGTTGGTGAAACCGATTACGGCATCGCCTTTACCTGCGCAGTGGCGGCAGCTAACATTTTCGCGGTGCAGTTCCACCCCGAAAAGAGCGCCGAACACGGTTTGCGCCTGTATCGCAATTTTGTAGACTGGCAGCCGTAGGCCTCGCGCCCGCGTGCTCCAGCCCATTCAACCCCTCTTTCTTTTTTGCTGCCCACCATGCTGCTGATCCCCGCCATCGATCTCAAAGACGGGCGCTGCGTGCGCCTGCGCCAGGGTGACCTGGACGATGCAACGGTGTTCTCCGAAGACCCCGCCGCCATGGCCACCCGTTGGCTCGACCAGGGCGCGCGCCGCCTGCATCTGGTCGACTTGAACGGCGCCGTTGCCGGCAAACCGAAGAACGAAGCGCCCATCAAGGCCATTCTGGACGCTGTCGGCGACGACATCCCCGTTCAGATCGGCGGCGGCATTCGCGACCTCGACACCATCGAACGCTACCTAGACGCCGGCATTTCCTACGTGATCATCGGCACCGCCGCGGTCAAGAACCCGGGCTTCCTGCAAGACGCCTGCGGCGCTTTCCCCGGCCAGATCATCGTTGGCCTGGACGCCCGCGACGGCAAGATCGCCACCGACGGCTGGAGCAAGCTGACCCGCCACGACGTGCTGGATCTGGCCAAGAAGTTCGAAGACTACGGCTGCGAAGCCATCATCTACACCGACATCGGCCGTGACGGCATGCTGTCGGGCGTCAACGTCGAAGCCACGGTGCGCCTGGCCCAACACGTGCGCATCCCCGTGTACGCCTCGGGCGGCATCGCCGGCATCCAGGACATCGAAGCCCTGTGCGCCGTCGAAGAAGAGGGCGTCGAAGGCGCCATTCTGGGCCGCAGCATCTACGAAGGCACGCTCGACTTCCAGGCAGCCCAGGCTCGCGCCGACGAATTGGCAAAATGACCACCTCCAGCAGCACCCCCGGGGCCGGCGCGCCCGTTCCAAGCGCGCTGACCCGCCGCATCATTCCCTGCCTTGACGTGACCGCCGGCCGCGTCGTCAAGGGCGTGAACTTCGTCAACCTGCTCGACGCGGGCGACCCCGTCGAGATCGCCCGCCGCTACAACGAGCAGGGCGCAGACGAGCTCACGTTCCTGGACATCACCGCGACCAGCGACGGCCGCGATCTGATCCTGCCCATCATCGAGCAGGTGGCGTCGCAGGTCTTCATCCCGCTGACGGTGGGTGGCGGCGTGCGCCAGGTGTCGGACATCCAGCGTTTGCTGAATGCCGGCGCCGACAAGATCAGCATCAACAGCGCCGCCGTGGCCAATCCGGAGCTGGTTCGCGCCGCTTCCGATTACCACGGCTCGCAATGCGTGGTGGTCGCCATCGACGCGCGCCGCGTGTCGGCAGCGGGCGAACCCGCGCGCTGGGAAGTCTTCACGCACGGCGGCCGCAAGGCCACCGGGCTGGACGCCGTGGCGTGGGCGCGCCGCATGGCCGCCTACGGCGCGGGTGAAATCCTGCTGACCAGCATGGACCGCGACGGCACCAAGTCGGGCTTCGACCTGGAACTGACGCGCGCCGTATCGGACGCCGTGCCCGTGCCCGTCATCGCCTCGGGCGGCGTGGGCAATCTGCAGCACCTGGCCGATGGCGTCACCACCGGCCGCGCCAGCGCCGTGCTGGCCGCCAGCATCTTCCACTTCGGCCAACACACCGTTGGCGAATGCAAGCGCTTCATGGCCGAGCAAGGCATTGCCGTAAGACTGGATATCTGAACATGAGCACTGAACCCGCCTGGATGGCCGACGTCGTCTTCGACGACAACGGCCTGATCCCCGCCATCGCCCAAGACGCCGAAAACGGCCAGATCATGATGGTGGCCTGGATGAACCGCGAAGCGCTCGCCGAAACCGCCGCCACTGGTCGCGCCGTGTATTTCTCGCGGTCGCGCAAACGCTTGTGGCGCAAGGGCGAGGAATCCGGCCACGTCCAGGAAGTGCATGAACTGCGCCTGGACTGTGACGGCGACGTCATCCTGCTGAAAATCCACCAGGAAGGCGGCATTGCCTGCCACACCGGCCGCGCCAGCTGCTTCTACCGCCGTCTTGAAGGCCAGACCGACCAGGCGTCGTGGGTAACGGTGGACCCGGTGCTCAAAGACCCGGAAATGATCTACAAATGACCGATCAAACCCTTAGCGCCGCCGACATCCTGGCGCGCATCGCCGACACGCTGGAAACCCGCCGCCCGGAAAATGGCGGCGACCCTACGGCCTCTTATTCCGCCAAGCTGCTGGCCAAAGGCCCCGATTCCTTCCTGAAGAAGATCGGCGAAGAAGCCACGGAACTGGTCATGGCCGCGAAAGACGGCGTGCCGGAGCGCATCGTCAGCGAAACCGCCGACCTGTGGTTCCACTGCCTGGTTGCGCTGACGCACTTCAACCTGCGGCCGGAAGACGTGCTGGCCGAACTGGCCCGCCGCGAAGGCCTGTCGGGCCTGGCGGAAAAGGCCAGCCGCCCCAAAGACTGACCACGGAGCCCGGAAAAATGAGCGACAACTGTCTTTTCTGCAAGATCGCCGCTGGCGACATCCCGTCCAAGAAGGTCTACGAGGACGAGGACTTTGTTGCATTCCACGATATCAATCCGGCAGCACCGGTACATTTGCTGCTGATCCCTCGACGTCATGTCACATCCATGCAGGATATTACGGGCGAGGACGCAGGTTGGTTGGGTAGAATGATGTCGTTGGCGCCGCGGCTAGCAGCCGAAAACGGTTGCCGTCCGGGCCCTGATGGCGGATTTCGCATCATGATCAACTCTGGCGTCGAAGGCGGCCAGGAAGTCCCGCATCTGCATTTCCACATCATCGGCGGCTCGCGACCCTGGAAAGGACGCGTGGCCCCCACCGCGTAATTCGGAGAAACATCATGGGTAGTTTCAGCATTTGGCATTGGTTGGTCGTTCTGGTCATCGTGGCGCTCATTTTCGGCACCAAGAAACTGCGCAACATCGGCTCGGACCTGGGCGGCGCAGTGAAGGGTTTCAAGGAAGGCATGAAGGACGCCAACGGCGAAAAGCCGGCTGACCCGATCGCGCAGCAGCGCGTGTCCGGCGAAACCATCGACGTGCAGGCCAAGGAAAAGACCAACTCCTGAGCTCCCGCTCGTCTCCCGGGCCAGCCCTGAACGGGCCGGCCCTTATTGCTTCAATTCCCGAGCGGCCGTCGAATGTTTGATGTCAGCCTCACTGAACTGATGGTGATCGGCGTCGTCGCCTTGATCGTCATTGGCCCCGAACGCCTGCCCAAAGTAGCCCGCACCGTCGGCCACCTGCTTGGGCGCGCGCAGCGTTACGTCAACGACGTGAAGTCCGATATCCAGCGCGAAATCGAACTCGACGAACTGCGCAAGTTCAAAACCGAAATGGAAGACGCCGCGCAAGGGGTGCAGCAATCGCTGAACGACACGCATGCGTCCCTGCAAGAGCCCGTGCAGCAATTCCGCGCCGAACTCGACGAAGTGGCCCGCGAAGCCAGCGGCAAGGCCGCGCCGGTGATCGTGGGAGACGCGTCAGCCGGGGGTGCCTCGGCCGAAGCCGCCTCTGCCGGGAATGCCTCCACCGCGAACGCCCCCGCCGAAGCCGCACGCACCATCGCGCCGCCGGGGCAGAATCACAGCCTGGATCTGGACCTGCCTGCCGTGTCCGAAGCCCGCCCCGCAGCCGCCCCCGCTGCCGTCTCGGCTTCTGTTTCCGCGCCGGCTACCGTCCCGGCCCCCGCGCGGGGCCCCGTTACCGGGCCGGTTATCGCGCCGGCCGCATCCCAACAACCCGCCCAGGCGCCTCGCGCGCCCCAGGCTGACGACGCCGCGCTCGCCGCCAAGCCCGTCCCGCCCTCCGGAACACCGACGTGACCCAGGACGCATCCCAAGAAGAAGGCCAGCAAGAGACCTTCATCTCTCACCTGGTCGAATTGCGCACCCGTCTGCTGCGCGCCGTGGGCGCCGTGGTGGCGGTGTTCATTGTGCTGTTCATCTACCCTGGCGCCTCGGCCATCTATGACGTGCTGGCGGCGCCCATGCTGGCCTCGCTGCCCGAAGGCACGCGCATGATCGCCACCGGCGTCATCACGCCATTCATGGTGCCCGTCAAGGTCACAATGATGGCCGCGTTCATCGTGGCATTGCCCGTCGTGCTGTACCAAGCCTGGGCCTTTGTTGCGCCCGGCCTGTATCGCCACGAAAAGCGTTTGGCGCTGCCGCTGATCATCTCCAGCACCTTTCTGTTCATCGCGGGCATGGCGTTCTGCTATTTCGTGGTGTTCCGCACGGTGTTCCACTTCATCGCCACCTTCGCGCCGCAATCCATCACGCCGGCGCCGGACATCGAGGCCTACCTGAGCTTCGTGATGACGATGTTCATGGCGTTTGGCATCACCTTCGAAGTGCCGGTGGCGGTAGTTTTGCTGGTGAAGATGGGCATTGTTGAGCTGTCCAAGCTGAGGTCGGCGCGTGGCTATGTCGTGGTCGGCGCCTTCATCATCGCCGCGGTGGTCACGCCGCCCGACGTGGTCAGCCAATTCATGCTGGCCGTGCCGCTGTGCCTGCTGTACGAAGTGGGGCTGATCTGCGCCCGCATGGTGCAGCCCAAGGCGGGCGCGGCTGACGAGGCCGGTTCCGATTCGCTGACCGAGCGTCACTGAGGCCGTCCGGGCCGTCCAGGCCGTCCAGGCCGTCACCGCGACGGCCAATATAGGACTGTTTCACTCTTGCTGGGACATGGCTGCAACCCTACATTGCAGACATGTCCCTCGCCAACAGACTGCGCGCCCTGATGCGGTGGCGCGGTATCCATAGCCAGAACCAGCTCGCACGCATTTCCAGCGTGCCGCAGTCCTGCATTCACCGCATCCTTACCCGTGCCGATGGCTATTCGCCGTCTCGCGCCACGCTGATACGCCTGGCCACCGCGCTGGATACCAGCGTGCCGTGGCTGTCAGACGGCGTCATCAGCGCGGTCGAGCCACACGCGAAGGCCCACGGCGCGCACTATGGAGCGCCAAATCCTGCGGCACATAGTGCGCCACACGCAGGGCCGCAGCGTACGCCACATGCTGCGGCGAGCACGGATGCCGCCATGCAAGCCGGCACGCGCGCGGCGGCCCATGCGTTCATGCACGCAGCCTTACCCGCGTCCGCCCCAGAGGTTGACGGCTATTGCGCCGAAATATGCGTGTTGCTGCGCCAGCAACCCGACAGCACGAAAAAGACCGTGCTGTCGATGGTGCGCCTGATGGTCGAAAGCCAGACGCCGGGCGCAGGGCCGCAAGCCACGAAGTCGCTCGCGTCTTAGCGCGGCTTGCCTGGCCGCGTGCCCACCACCACCGTCATGTCCTGCGGCTTGCCGGAACGCAGAATTCCCAGCGTGGCGCGCTGGCCCGGGGGCAACTGCGCAATCTCGGCCAACAACTGCGCGGTGTCGGCCATGCGTTTGCCGTTGACGCTTTGCACGATATCGCCCACCCGCAAGCCACTGCGCGCGGCAGGGCCGTCGCGCATCACGCCCGCGATGATCGCGCCCCTGGCGTCACCGCCCAGCCCGAATGCGCGCGCCAGTTCCGGCGTGACGTCTTGCGGCTCCACACCCAGCCAGCCCCGCTTGACCCCGCCCGTCTTGACGATTTCGTCCATGACCTTGCGCGCAATCTCTACCGGTGTCGCAAAGCCTATGCCCATCGACCCGCCCGATTCCGAGTAGATCGCCGTGTTGATGCCGACGAGGTTGCCTTCCGCATCCACCAGCGCGCCGCCCGAGTTGCCCGGGTTGATGGCCGCATCCGTTTGAATGAAGTTCTCGTACGTGTTCAAGCCCAGCCCGTTGCGGCCCAGCGCGGACACAATGCCTTGCGTGGTGGTTTGCCCCACGCCAAACGGGTTGCCAATGGCCAGCACCACATCGCCCACGCGCAAGCCGCGGTCAGCAGCCAGCGCCGCGGCGGGCAGGGTACGCAACGAGGCCAGCTTCAGCACGGCTAGGTCAGTGTCAGGGTCTGCGCCCACCACCTTGGCGGTGTCGCGGCGGCCATCGCTCAAGGCCACTTCAATGGCGTCGGCCGCTTGCACCACGTGATAGTTCGTCAGCACATGGCCGTCCTGGCTCACGATGACGCCAGAACCCAGGCTGGTCGTGGCCTCGCGCCGGCTCACGCCCGGCAGCTGGCCAAACAGCTGACGCAGCACCGGATCATCCGGCAGCGGGATCAGTGGCACATTGACGTGCTTGGTGGTGTAGACGTTCACGACAGACGGCGCGGCGCGCGCCACCCCATCCGCATAAGACACGGGGCCCGTTCCCGTGCCTGCGGCGGGCCGTGTGGCCGCAGCCACCGCGGCGGGCGCGGCGCCCGGCGCAGCCAGGCGCAGCAGGTCGGGCCGCAACGTCGTGACGACGAATAGAATACCCAGGCAGACCGTGACGGCCTGAGCGAAGATCAGCCAATATCGGCGCATGATTCTGATAGGACAAACAATGAAAAAAGTGGACTCTCACGTGCTGGCCAGCTGGCTGGACAACACCCTGCAAGCGGCGCGCTTCAAGGACTATTGCCCCAACGGCATGCAGGTCGAGGGCCGATCCGAAGTCGGACACATTATCACCGGTGTCACCGCCAGCGAAGCGTTGTTGCGCACGGCCGTCGAACGCGGCGCCGACGCGGTGCTGGTGCATCACGGCTGGATGTGGCGCAACGAAGACCGCCGCGTCATCGGCACGCGACGCACGCGCATGGCGTTGGCGTTGAAAAACGACCTGAACCTGTACGCCTACCACTTGCCGCTGGACGCCCACCCCACACTGGGCAACAACGCGCAATTGGCCCGCGTGCTGGGCCTGACGCCCGCGCGCCGCGATGACGGCTCGCCGCAAACCTGTGGCCAGGACAATCTGGTTTGGCTGGGCGACGCTACCGGCGTGCAAACGCTTGGCGAACTTGGCGCGCGCGTGGCCGAACGGCTGGGCCGCCAGCCGCTGGTTGTGGGCGACCCCGATCAACCCGTGTCGCGCGTAGCGTGGTGCACGGGCGGCGCGCAAGGCATGCTGGCTGACGCCGTGGACGCCGGCGTCAGCGCCTACATCACGGGCGAAGTCTCGGAATCCACCGTGCATCTGGCGCGCGAAACCGGCGTAGGGTTCATCGCCGCCGGCCATCACGCCACCGAGCGCTATGGCGCACAAGCGCTGGGCCAGGCGGTTGCTGAGCACTTCGGCATCAAGGTCGAATTTGTCGACCTTGATAATCCAGCCTAATAAAAAAGCGCCCCACGGGGCGCTTTCTTCATGGCTTTTTCAGCAGGTCGCGGATCTCGCGCAGCAGCGCCACGTCTTCGGGCGTTGCGGCCGGTGCGGCCGGTGCTTCCTCGGCCTTGGTGCGGGCCTTGTAGATAGCTTTCACCATCCAGAAAATCACGAACGCCAACAACACGAAGTTGATGATGATCGTGACGAAATTCCCCCACGCGAACACGTTCGCGCCGGCTTTCGTGAGGTCGGCATACGTCATCGGGCCGTTGTAGCCAGCAGGCATCGACAGCACCAAGAATTTGTTCGAAAAATCAACCGAACCACCCAGGATGAAGTTGACCAGAGGCATGACGATATCTTTGACTAGCGAATCAACAATTCTGCCGAACGCCGCGCCGATAATGACACCCACCGCCAAGTCAACCGCATTGCCTTTAACAGCGAAATCTCGGAATTCTTTGACGAAACCAGTTGCTTTGCTCATAAAAGCACTCCCTTCGTGATACGCCCGTCAGTGGGCTGGCGCTATAATACGCGGTTGCTATGTTGTTACATATTCCCGCGAACCCGATGCCGCAGAAGTGATGCTACTCGTAGAGCGGGCGCATCAACAAGGATAGGAAGATGAGTCAGGATACGCTGGTGCACGATGATGACGGTGCGGTTGATCCCAACCTGCCACCTGATCCTTCGCGACGTTTCTGGGTTACCACCGCCTGTGCTGTGGGTGGCGTAGCAGGTGTCGCAACGGCAGTGCCGCTTGTGAGCACATTTTCTCCCTCTGAAAAGGCCCGCGCGGCCGGGGCCCCTGTAGAAGTGGATATCGGCGATATACCCGTCGGCACCATGAAGACAGTGGAATGGCGCGGGAAGCCGGTATGGATCATTCACCGGTCTCCCGAACAACTCGCCGGTCTCAAAGCGCTTGACCCTTTACTGGCCGATCCCGAATCCAAACGGCCTGGCTTCACTCCCAAATACGCAGAAAACGAAGCTCGTTCGCGCAAGCCCGAGATCTTCGTCTGTGTCGGCATTTGTACTCATCTGGGCTGCTCGCCCACCTCGCACTTCGAGACAGGCGGCGGTGGCGGCATGGGCGCCAATTGGCAAGGCGGATTCCTCTGTCCGTGCCACGGCTCCACGTTCGACCTGGCCGGCCGGGTCTACAAGAACAAGCCTGCTCCCGATAATCTCGAAGTACCGCCCTACCAGTATCTGAGCGATACCCGCATCATTGTGGGCGTCGATGAAGACAACAAGGCCTGACGCTCGCGTCGCGCTTTTTTCCCGAATTACGTAAGTAAAACAAATACGCACACGTATTAGAGAAGGAGCCGTTACATGGCTGGCGAGAAAACCGTCGAGACGACAGGCCTGCTGGGCTGGTTGGACCGGCGCTTTCCGGTGACCTCCACCTGGAAAGCCCATCTGTCCGAGTACTACGCACCGAAGAATTTCAACTTCTGGTATTTCTTTGGCTCTCTGGCCTTATTGGTCCTGGTGCTGCAGATCGTGACCGGTATTTTCCTGGTCATGCACTACAAGCCGGACGCCGAACGCGCGTTCCAGTCCGTCGAATACATCATGCGCGAAGTCCCGTGGGGCTGGCTGGTGCGCTATATGCACTCCACCGGCGCGTCGATGTTCTTTGTCGTCGTCTACCTGCACATGTTGCGCGGGCTGCTTTACGGTTCCTACCGCAAGCCGCGCGAACTCGTGTGGATTTTCGGCGTGGCGATTTTCCTCTGTCTGATGGCCGAAGCCTTCTTCGGCTACCTGCTGCCCTGGGGCCAGATGTCGTATTGGGGCGCCCAGGTGATCGTCAACCTGTTCGCGGCCATTCCGTTCATCGGCCCTGAACTGTCGATCTGGATTCGCGGCGACTACGTCGTGTCGGATGCCACGCTGAACCGCTTCTTCGCCTTCCACGTCATCGCGATTCCGCTGGTGCTCGTGGGCCTGGTCGCGGCTCACCTGGTGGCGCTGCACGAAGTGGGCTCGAACAACCCGGACGGCATCGAGATCAAGCAGGGTCCGAAAGACAAGTACGGCCGGCCGAAGGATGGCATTCCGTTCCACCCGTTCTACTCGGTGCATGACCTGATGGGCGTGGCGGGCTTCCTGCTCGTGTTTGCGTTCATCGTGTTCTTCGCCCCTGAAATGGGCGGCTACTTCCTCGAGTTCAACAACTTCATTCCTGCTGACTCGCTGAAGACGCCTCCGCACATCGCGCCGGTCTGGTACTTCACGCCGTTCTACTCGATGCTGCGCGCCACCACCGACGAATTCACGTGGGTATTGGCGGGCGCCTCGGTGCTGGGCGCCATCGCGTTGCTCGTCAAGAGCAACCTGAAGGGCATCCTGCGCGTTGCCATCCCCGGCATCCTGATCGTCGTGGCCGTGCTGCTGCGCGTGATCGACGCCAAGTTCTGGGGCGTGGTGGCCATGGGCGGCACGGTTGTCATCCTGTTCTTCCTGCCCTGGCTGGACCATTCCCCGGTCAAGTCGATCCGCTACCGGCCCACGTGGCACAAGTGGATCTACGGCATCTTCATGGTCAACTTCCTGGTGCTCGGCTACATCGGTACGCAGCCGCCCAGTCCGCCGTTGAACATCACGTCGCAAATTGGCACGCTGCTGTACCTGGCATTCTTTTTCCTGATGCCGGTCTGGAGCCGCCTTGGCACCTTCAAGCAAGTGCCTGAGCGCGTTACGTTCCACGCCCACTGAGCCCCACCAGATAACGGATTAACCATGATCAAGAAGCTGATTGGTGCCGTAGCCTTGATGCTCACGTGCACCACCGCCGCATTCGCCGCCGAGGGCGGGTTCCCGCTGGACAAGGCGCCGTACCGCGTCAACGACATGTCGTCGCTGCAAAACGGCGCCAAGCTGTTCGTCAACTACTGCCTGAACTGTCATAGCGCATCGTCGATGCGCTACAACAAGCTGAAGGACATCGGGCTGACCGACCAGCAAATCAAGGAAAGCCTGCTGTTCACCGGCGAAAAGGTGGGCGACATGATGAATATCGCCATGTCACCCAAGGACGCCAAGAAGTGGTTTGGCACGACGCCCCCGGACTTGTCCGTGATCGCCCGCGCCAAATCGGTCAACGCCGGCCCGTCCGGCGCTGACTACATCTACACCTACCTGCGCACCTTCTACCGCGACACGTCGCGCGCCACCGGCTGGAACAACCTGGTTTTCCCGGCCGTCGGCATGCCTCATGCGCTCTGGGAACGCCAGGGTCCGCGCGAACTGACGACCACCGCGATGCATGAAGTGGAAGCCAAGGATGCCAAGGAAGGCGCACCCAAAACCTGGGAACGCGTCACGACGGTGTACGATGCTCAAGGTTTTTCCACGGTCAAGGCCGAACCGGTAGCTGATTACCACGGCCATGCCACCTTTGATGCCAAATTTAAGGCCGCCAACCCGGCCCAAGTCGCAACATACGACAACGACGTCGCTGATCTGACCGCATTCATGTCCTGGATGGCCGAGCCCGTCCAGACATTGCGCGTCCGCATCGGCGTCGGCGTCATGTTGTTCCTGCTGTTGTTCTTCCTCGTCACGTGGCGCTTGAACGCCTCGTACTGGAAACACGTGCGCTAACCGCAACGCCCCGCCAGGCAATATGACCGTCCCCCGATAAAAAGGGGACGGTAGCGGAGGATAGGGCTGTACGCCTATCCCGTCTGGCAATCGGGGCCAGCGCCTGCTAGATTTAGGCGCTGGCCTTTCGTTTTTCAATAAAGGACTTACACCATGATGGTGCTCTATTCCGGAACCACGTGTCCGTTTTCGCAACGCTGCCGCTTCGTGTTGTTCGAAAAGGGTATGGATTTCGAGATCCGCGACATCGACCTGTACAACAAGCCCGAAGACATCGCGGTGATGAACCCGTACGGTCAAGTGCCCATTCTGGTCGAACGCGACCTGGTTCTGTACGAGTCGAACATCATCAACGAGTACATCGACGAGCGCTTCCCGCACCCGCAGCTGATGCCCGCTGATCCGGTGATGCGCGCCCGTACCCGCCTGTTCCTCTACAACTTCGAGAAAGAACTGTTCGTTCACGTCTCGACGCTGGAAGACCGCAGCGCCAAGCCCGACGAGAAGAAACTGGCCAACGCGCGCCAGAACATTCGCGACCGCCTGGCTCAGCTGGCTCCGATGCTGCTGAAGAACAAGTACATGCTGGGCGAAGAATTCTCGATGCTCGACGTGGCCGTGGCTCCGCTGTTGTGGCGCCTGGATCACTACGGCATTGAACTGCCCAAGAATGCGGCCCCGCTGCAAAAGTACGCCGAACGCATCTTCTCGCGTCCGGCCTACATCGAAGCGCTGACGCCTTCGGAAAAAGTGATGCGTCGTTAAGGCTGTTGCGTGATGGGTGAAACTTCGACCAAACCGTATCTGATCCGCGCGCTGCATGAATGGTGCACTGATAACGGCTACACGCCGTACATCACCGTGCAGGTCGACGAGCACACCATGGTGCCCGTCGCGCATGTGCGTGACGGTCAGATCACTCTGAACGTCGGCACGCTGGCCACCAACCGTCTGGTGCTGGGCAATGAATTCATTGAATTCCAAGCCCGCTTCAGCGGCGTGACCGAGAACGTCTACGTTCCCGTCGGCGCGGTCAGCGCCATCTACGCGCGCGAAACCGGCGCAGGCATGGGCTTCGAAGTGCAGCCCTATGAACCGCCGGCAGCCGGTGCTCAAGGCGTGGCGGATACCGCTGCCGCGCCCGAAGGCTCCGACGCCGACGCCGCGCCTGGCGACGACGGCGGTGATGACGACGAACCCAAGCGTCCGCGTCTGACCATCGTCAAATAGCGTGTTCGACACAAAGACGGCGTGCCTGGCGCGCC
The DNA here is from genome assembly GCF_042957345.1 of Achromobacter sp. NPDC008082. Lineage (NCBI taxonomy): Bacteria > Pseudomonadati > Pseudomonadota > Betaproteobacteria > Burkholderiales > Alcaligenaceae > Achromobacter > Achromobacter sp. NPDC008082. The sequence goes on along the minus strand of NZ_JBIBIB010000004.1, from coordinate 212,810 downwards.
GTCTTTGCCATCGCTGTCTTCTGCCGCCTCCTGCCGGCGCAGCGCGTTGTGCTGCCAGATTCCAGCATCGGAATCGTCCGACATTTCACGGCGGTTTCTTACCGGGATGGCAGTAAGCAGCGGGCCAGGAACACACGCATCCGCGGCGCCACGCAGCCCCGCCGATTTTTCATTACAATGCAGTCCCTGCGCGTGCCCCTGGGCACGCCGTGCCGGTGTAGCTCAGTTGGTAGAGCAGCTCACTTGTAATGAGAAGGTCGAGGGTTCGATTCCTTTCACCGGCACCACTACCCCTATTGCAATAGCGTCATAGGCGGTAGTACGCGAAGCCCGCTGGCGATACGTCACGACGCCTGGCTCCGCGCTTCATGAAGCATCCATTTCGCAAATGCCTGTAGCGGCGCCGCACTCAACTCGAGCGGCTCAGGAAGAACCAGGCAGAAGGTCTTGGTAATTGCTTTGCCGTCCGCCCAAGGTGCGAACAGACGGCCTTGTTCCAGCTCAGCCCCGATGTAAAGACGCGGCACCAACGCGACCCCCAGGCCGGCTACCGCCGCCGCTATCAGCATGGAATGCAGATCGTAGCGCGCACCTACCGCCGAATTGGTCAGTACGATGCCGGCCTCTTTTGCATAAAGCTGCCACGCGTCCGGGTTCTGCCGCCGGTGAAGGCGTGGCAGGTGGTCGAGCGACACGTTCGCACCGGCCTCCGCCAGGAGCGCCGGGCTACAGACGGGCACAAGCACCTCTTCCAGCAGGGGATGCAAATGCATACCCGCCCATGCCGGATGCTCAAAATGAATGGCTGCGTCGAATCCGCTGCCAGCAAGAATGAAGGGCTCCATACGCTCGGCGATATGCACGGTAATGTTCGGATGCGCATTCTGAAAGCGCTTCAGCCGGGGAATCAGCCAACGGGTGGCGAAGGTCGGAATGGCGGCAATATCAATGCTGCCCCCCTCAATGGGCTGCCCCATCAGATAGAGGCTATCCCGTTCCAGCCGATCCAGAATCTCACGCACCTGCACCGCGTATCGCTTGCCGTTGGGCGCAAGCCTTACCCGATTTCCCACGCGCTCGAACAGCGCGACATTCAAAAATGCCTCAAGGCGTCCGATCTGACGGCTGACCGCGCCCTCCGTCAGCGCCAATTCGTTGGCCGCGCGCGCAAAGCTGCCATGTCGAGCCGCTGCCTCAAAAGCAAGGAGCGCGGAATTGCTCGGGATCTTACGTCGCATGAATGTTTCACCAACGGGGATGGGTTCGATATCAGCTTGATTAAATATCACTGAAGGCTGACTTTATATCGCTATATAGGCCGGAATTGTCCACTTAGCATTACGTTACCGCAATGAAAACGGGATGGCTGCCGCAAGCGCCTCGCCCGTCTCGAAGGACAATCTGATGATCTACATCGTGGAATGCAGCTTCGCCGATCCCAGCAGCGAAGCCGAATGGAACGCCTTCTATAGCCTTGAAAAGCTGCCCGCCCTTATCTCGGTTACCGGCTTTCATACCTCGCAGCGCTTCAAGGCGTTAAGCGACGGTTGCCCGCGCTACCTGGCCGTCCACACCATCGACGGTCTCGATGTGCTGACGGGCGAGGAATATCGCCAGAATGGCGGCGGCAATTTCGCAAGGTGGCAGCAATACATCACCGACTGGCACCGAAATCTGTACAGCGATATCGGCCTTGCGCCGGCGGTCAGCGCATCCGAGCTTCTCGTGCTTTGTGCAAGCGGCCCCGACCCTCTGATCCAGATGGGCCTCACGCCCGTAGCGATGCAAGCTGCAGCGCTGGACCAGTCCCCGGAACGCCGTTGGCTTGCAAAACTGCCTCGACAAACAGCTCAGCTTGCCGAGAGGCTGCCCGACGGCGTCCACCTCTATTCGCCGATGACAGAGCAACTGACAAGCGCCCGCAGCGCTTGAAACGCTTGAAGCGAACAAAGTCTTCCGGAGATAGCGATGTCCGCCACTACCTTTCCAACTCAGCAAGCTGGAGATTTCACGATCACCGCCATTAGCGACGGCTACCTCACCGCCAGCCTGGACTTTCTCTCGAATATCGACCCATCCCTCGCCGCCAGAATGCAAAGCGAAGCCGGGCAGCAGGAGCCTGCCGCCGTGCATATCAACTGCTACGTGGTACGCGGAGCGGGCCGTACCATTCTTATCGATGCAGGAGCCGGAGGGATCAAGCAATGGGGCGGCCGCCTGATAAGGAATTTATCGCTCGCTGGCGTCGAACCCGGCGACATCGACACCATTCTGCTCACCCATGCCCATCCCGACCATGTCGGCGGGCTGGTGGACGCCGCCGGGCACATCGTCTTTCCGAATGCAGAACTGGTTGTTCATCAGCGGGAGCTTGCATTCTGGCAGGACGACGGCAACTTAAGCCGTGCCAGCGAGCGCGCCCGGGGCAACTTCCTGACCGCACGCCAGGTCTTCAGCGGCTACCGCAACACGCTTCGCACGTTCGCTGAAGGGGAGGTGCTTCCCGGTATCAAAGCGATGCCATTGCCGGGACACACGGATGGACACTCCGGCTATCTTTTCGAATCCGCCGAGCAGAGCGTGCTTGTCTGGGGAGACATTGTGCATTTCCCTCATATCCAGATTCAACGGCCGGACGTCTCGATTGCATTTGACCAAGACGCGTCCCAGGCAGCCGCCACGCGATCACGGCTTCTAGATATGGTCAGCTCGGAAGGACTATTGATCGCCGGCATGCATCTGGGCGAACTCGGCTTCGCGCGAATCAAGCGAACGGGCAGCGGCTACGGTCTGCTTTACGAGGCCTGAGCTTGGGGCGCCGAGGCGAGGCAGCCTTGTCGGATACCCCGCTGGAAGGCCTGTGCGCGCTGTTCAGGCAGCCCGTCGATGCGTCAGGCCCACAATCACCCCAGCGCCGGCAGCATGTTGAACAACAGCACCATCACCAAGCCCACCACCGACACGATCGATTGCACAACCGATATCGTTTTCGTGGCTTCGCCCATCGTCATGCCGAAGGACTCTTTCACCATCCAGAAGCCGGCGTGATTCGCGTAGTTGAAGAACAGCGATCCGCAGCCGATCGACAGCGCGAGCAGCGGCAGGTTCAGGCTGGGGTCGGCACCTGCCAGCGGCGCGAGCAGGCCCGCTGCGCCAACGATGCCGACGGTGGCCGAGCCGGTGGACACCGACAGCAGCATGGCGATCAGCCAGCCCAGGATCAGCGGCGGGAAGGCGAATTGGTGCGTCAGGTGCACGATGGCGTCGCCGACCTTGGCGCTGGTCAGCACCTGCTGGAACGCGCCTCCGCCAGCAATGATCAGCATGATGCCGGCGATAGGCTTCAGGCTTTGGCCCAGCGCCTCGCGCAGCTTTTCGGCATCGCCTTGGCGCATGAAGACGAGCGTCACGGCCGCGAACAGCACGCCCAGCAGCATGGCGACGATCGGGTTGCCCAGGAACGCGGCCACGTGCAGCGTGCTGGACCCCTTGGGCAGCAGCATCTCGGCCACCGCATGCACCAGCATCAATAAGGCCGGCAGCAACGCCGCCAGCACGCCCAGGCCGACGCTGGGCGCGGCGTGGCCGCCTGCGGCTTCCTTGGTGGCGGTGAACTGATCGAGTAGCGCCGCGTCGGGGCGAGTCGTCATGCGCGGCGCGATGAAGGCGCCATACAGCGGCCCGCCGAAAATCATGGCGGGCAGGGCGGCGATGAAGCCGTAGATCATCGTCGGGCCGACCGTTGTCTTCAAGGTGGCAATGGCGGTCAGCGGGCCCGGATGCGGCGGCACCATGCCGTGCATGGCCGCCAGCGCCGAAATCACGGGCACGCCCACATACACATAGGCCGACCCCTTGAAGCGCTGCTGGCTTTCCAGCTTGCGCGCCACGCTGAAGATCAGCGGCAGCATCACCACCAGTCCCACTTCAAAGAACATCGGGATGCCGATGACGAAAGCCACCAGCGTCATGGCCCACGGAATCATGCGGGTAGAGGTGCGCTGCAGGATGGCGTTGGCCAGGCGTTCGGTGGTGCCGGAATCCGCCAGGATCTTGCCCAGCATCGCGCCCAGCGCAATGACTACCCCTACCGCGCCCAGGGTTTTACCCGCGCCATCGGTCAGGTTCTTGACGATGGCCACAGGCTCCATGCCTGTGGCGAAACCGACGCCGATCGAAACGATCAACAGCGCCAGCAGCGGGTGCATGCGGATGCGCGAGACGATAAGTGCGACCAGCACCAGGACGCTCACCAAGGCGGTGAGCAGCAATTGAATGTCGAACGAAGACATGGATGAACCCAGAAAAGACGAAAGAGGCCGCGAACCTTCTGGGTGCCATGATAAGGGATGCAGCCTGTCGCCAACCTGCATCCCGCTCGTGGGGCGCTGCCGCCGTTGGCGACGGCTATCGTCCCAAAATCCGTATCAATCCGGCTTGATCCCCGCCGCCTTGATGATCGCCACATTGCGTTCCAGCTCCGTTTCCACCTTGCGGCGGAACGCGGCCGGCTCCTGATAGGTGGCGTCAAAGCCCAGATCTTGCAGCTTGGCGCGGGTATCCGGTTCGGCCATGACCGCCTGGATCTCCTTGGACAAGCGGCTCACGATGGGGGCCGGCGTGCCATGCGGCAGGACGACGCCGAACCAGGTTTCGAAGTCGTAGCCGGTGACGCCGCTTTCGGCGACGGTGGGCACGTCAGGCACCAGCGGCGAACGGGCGTTGCCCGTCAGTGCGACGGCGCGGGCCTTGCCCGCCTTGATTTGCGGCAGGCCTGCCACCAGCGTGTCGATAGATAGCGGAATCTGATTGCCGATCAGGTCCGTCATGGCCGGCGCGCTGCCGCGATAGGGCACGTGCAGCAGCTTGGCGCCCGTGCGCTGCGCCAGCGACTCGCCCGCGATGTGCGGCGTGGAGCCATTGCCGAACGAGCCAAAGCTAAGCGGCTGCGCGGCTGACTTGCTGGTGATGTCGGCCACGGTGCCGATGCCGGTCTGCGGATTCGTCAGGATCACGAACGGCGTGCTGCCCGCGATGGCGACGTATTCGTAGCTCTTGATCGGGTCGTAGTTCAGGTTCGAATACAGCAGCGGATTCAACGTGAACGTGGGCGCGCCGGTGATCATGAACGTGTAGCCGTCAGGCGCGGCGCGCGCCACGGCAACCGCACCGATGCTGGTGTTGGCGCCGGGCTTGTTCTCGACCACGACGGTCTGGCCCAGCCGCGCGCCCAGCTTGGCGGCAAAGAGGCGGCCGATGACGTCGGTGGAGCCTCCCGGCGGGAACGGCACGACCATGGTGATCGGTTTTGCCGGATAGTTCTGCGCCGACGCCATCAGCGGCGCGGCGGCCAGGACGCACAGCGCAAGCGTGCGTAGGACTTTCTGGTTCATGGATTTCCCCTTGTGTTGTAGGTGTGAAGGTCAGTTGGGCAATGCGGGCGCACGGCGCCAGTGTTGCGTGGCTTGTTCGAACGCGTGCGCCAGTTGCAGCAGGGCATGCTCCTGCCGATACCGGCCAACGATCTGGATGCCCACGGGCAACCCCTCGTCGGTAAAGCCACAGGGCACGGAGATGGCCGGATGCCCCGTCAACGACAGGTAGTAGCCCGAGCGCATCCAATCGATGTAGTTGTGCATCGGCGTGTCTTCGATGCGGCTCACGCTTTCGTGTTCGACCGGAAACGGCAGCACCTGGCTGACCGGACCGATCAGGAATTCGTGCGTCTGCATGAAGGCGTGCATGCGCGCAAACAGCGCGGCGCGGTCGCGCTCGGCCTGGATGATGGCTGCGGGCGATTGCTGCAAGCCCAATTCGATATTCCAGATGACCGTGTCTTTCAACAGATGCCGGTGCTCGCGCAGCACGGCTTCGTAGCCCACCGCGAAGGTCTGGCCGCGCAAGGCCTGAAACGAAGCGTCCGCGCCAGTGAAGTCGGGGCAGGCGGGCTCCACGTGCGCGCCTAACCCGGCGAAGACGGGCAACTGGCGGTCCAGCACCTGCGTCACCGCGCGTTCGACCGGCAGGCCGCCCCACGTCGGCGCGTAGGCAATGCGCACGCCCTTGAAATCACGGGCCAGGCTGTCCAGAAAGCGCGCGGGATCTTGGTCGATGGCCAGCGGGTCGCGCGCGTCGTTGCCTGCGGTGGCGGCCAGCAGCAGCGCCACATCGGCCACCGTGCGCGCCATCGGGCCAGCCACCGTCAGCGCGTTGTACGGGCTGGCCGTGGGCCATTGCGGCACGCGGCCGGGCGATGGGCGCAGGCCCACCACGTTGCAGAATGACGCGGGGTTGCGCAGCGAGCCGCCCATGTCCGTGCCGTCGGCTAGCGGCGTCATGCGTGCGGCCAGCGCGGCGGCCGCGCCGCCACTGCTTCCGCCCGCGGTCAGGCGCAAGTCGTAGGGGTTGCGGGTGGCGCCGAAGACCGTATTGAAGGTCTGCGAGCCCGCGCCGAACTCGGGCAGGTTGGTCTTGCCCAGCGTGATGGCGCCGGCCGCGCGTTCGCGGCTGACGATGAGGCTGTCGCGCTCAGGCACGAAATCGCGATACAGCGGCGAGCCATAAGTCGTGCGCATGCCGGCCGTCAGGAACGAATCCTTGTGCACGATGGGCAAGCCATGCAGCAAGCCCAGCGGGTGGCCGGCGGCCTGACGTTCGTCGGCTTGCGCGGCGCGGGCCAGCGCGCCTTCGGCGTCCAGCGTCACAATCGCGTTCACACTGGGGTTGCAGGCGTCGATGCGCGCCAGATGGGCGGCGGTGACGTCGCGGGCGCTGACGTGGCCGGCGGCGATCTCGGCGCGCAGCGCCACGGCGGTCATCTCGCAAAGGGAAGAGGTAGCAGTCATGTGCAGCTTGGTTGTATTGCTATGCGATACAAAGTATTGAATAATCAACTTTATAGTGCGGTTTCGGCGCGCGAACAATTCGGGGAAACTAGCCCCGCGCCTTGCTACCACCCGCGCCACCCCGCCATTTCCCATGTGCAAGACATCGGCCAAACGCTCATGACCCCTCGCCAAAATCCGGTTGCCGACACCCCCACGCCCGATGCCGACGACCCGCTGTTCGTCGCGTCTCTGGAAAAAGGCATGCGCGTGCTGGACGCTTTTCGTGACGCTTCGGACTCATTGGGGCTAACCGACATCGCCACCCTGACCGGCCTGGGCAAAAGCGCGGCGCAGCGCTTTGCGCATACGTGGGAACGCTTGGGCTACCTGGTCAAGGACGCGGCCACGCGCCGCTACCGCCTGGGGCCGCGCGTGGTGGAGCTGGGCTATTACTTCCTGCGCAGCGACCGCCTGGTGTCCATGGCCGCCCCGCATCTGGTGGCGCTGCGTGATCGCTGCGGCCTGGCTGTGCACATGAGCGTGCTGGCGGGCGATGACATGATCTATCTGCTGCGCCTGCCCAGCCGGCAGCTGACGCTGGCCGAAATGCTGCCGGGCCGCCGCATGCCGGCCTGGTGCAACAGCGGCGGGCGCATGCTGCTGACGCAGTGTGACGACAGCGCCATCAGCAAGGCGCTACAGCGCTCGCCCCCGCGCGCGTTCACACCGCGCACCGTGGTCGAGCCCGGCGCCTTGCTGGCGCTGATCCGGCAAGCGCGCGACGACGGCTATGCATTGACCGAAGATCAAGTGCTGCAAAACCAGGTCGGCGCGGCCGTGTTGCTACGCGATGCGCGCGACGCGCCGCTGGCGGCAATCAGTGTCAGCGCGCCCCGCCACGACTATCCCCACGACCGTTTGCTGCGCGATATCGTGCCGCAACTGTTCCGCACGGCCCAGGCGATTCAGCACGCCTGACAAAAAATTTTCGGCCCGCTTTGCATTCTTTCGATTTTTTGTGCATAATTCGGCCCCTCTACCTGTTCCCCGATAGCTCAGTCGGTAGAGCGACGGACTGTTAATCCGCAGGTCGCTGGTTCGAGCCCAGCTCGGGGAGCCAAGAATTCAGCAATGCAAGCTGCATCCGCATTGCTCGCAGTACCCCTAAAAAAGCCCGCAACTTTGGTTGCGGGCTTTTTGCATTGGGCTTTTCGCATTGGACTTTGACCCCACGCCTTTCGATCAGCGTAGGATGACGCGCATCCCGTCCTGATGCTGCACTGCTGACTCCATGCGTTCCACGCGATCCCTGCCTGCCCTGGTTTCCCTGCGCGCGTTCGAAGCGGCCGCGCGCCGCTTGAGCTTTTCGCTGGCCGCGCAGGAACTCTTCGTCACGCAAAGCGCCATCAGCCATCACATCCAGCGGCTGGAACGGGAATTGGGACTGGCGCTTTTTGAACGGCGCACGCGCGCCGTCGCGTTGACCCCCGTCGGACAGAAGTACTACGACCACGTGCATGCCGCGTTCGAATTACTGCGGCAAGGCACCGACGCGATCCGCGCACCCGCTGTGGCGCGCACGACGCTCACGGTAGGGCTGCTGGCCTCGTTCGCCACCCGCTGGCTTGCGCCGCGCTTGCCGGCCTTCGCCGCCGCGCATCCCGATATCGACCTGCAACTGCAACCCGACATCAGCCTGGCCGACGTGGCGGGCGGCGATGTGGACGTCGCTATCCGTTATGGGCGCGGCGTGTGGCCTGGCGTGAAATCGCGGCTGTTGATGACCGAGCGGCTGTCTGTGGTCTGCGCACCCAGCCTGGTCGCCGGCCGCAAGCGCCCGCGCACGCCGGACGATCTGCTGCGCCATGCGCTCCTCACCTCGCACGCCAAGCAGCCGTTTGAATGGGACGCGTGGGCGCGGCGCTATGGCATGGACCTGGGCCGCGCGCAGACCGTGCGCCTGCACGACTACAACATCGTCGTCGAAGCCGCGCTGGCGGGCCAGGGCCTGGCGATGGGCCGGCACCGGCTGATCGCCCCGCACCTGGCCAGCGGCGCGCTGGTGCAGGCGCTGCCTGACGCCGTGCTGGAAGACGCCCGCATCGGCTGGTGGTTCGTTGCGCCGCGCGGCGCGCTCACCCCCGCAGCGCAAATGCTGCATGACTGGCTGAAGCAGGCCGCAGCCGAATCCACTGCCGCCGACACGCATTAGTTTTACTCATACGTAAAGTGCAAGAATTGATTGGTCAGACGCGGCCTGCGCCGATAGCATCAACGCTATCTCCAACCATTCAAGGTGCACCGACATGACCCGCTCGATCTCTGGCCGCGTGGCCGAACTGGGCTACGCCCTGGAAGCCGCCTCCGCGCCCGCCGCCAATTACGTTCCGTTTGTTCTGGAAGGCAACCTGCTCTATATCTCGGGACAAATTTCACGCAAAGGCGGCAAGCCCCAGTACCTGGGCCAATTGGGCAACCAGATTTCCGATGCCGATGGCATCGAAGCCGCCAAGCTGTCCGGCCTGGGCATCCTGTCGCAAATTGCCGCCGCTACCGGCGACCGCCTGGACCGCGTGGCGCGCGTGGTGCGCTTGGGCGTGTTCGTGGCCAGCACGCCGGATTTCAACCGTCAAAGCGCCGTCGCCAATGGCGCGTCCGACTTGATGGTGGACGTGTTCGGCGACGCCGGCCGCCACTCGCGCAGCGCGGTGGGTGTGGCCTCGTTGCCGCAAGGCGTGGCGGTGGAAGTTGAAGCCGTGATCGCGCTCACGCCTGCCTGATTGGTCGACAACATCCCTCGCGGGCGCATCTGCGCCCGCAACACGCTCCGAGACCACCATGTCTGCCCCTCTGACTTCCAACGCCCGGCTGGCCCTGCGCGCACGCACGCCCGGTGCGCAACACTGCGTCCACTTCAACCACGCCGGTTCGTCGCTGCCGTCTGCCGCTACCGTGGACGCCATTCACGCCCACCTGCTGCGCGAAGCCACAGAAGGGCCGATGGAGGCCGGAGTGCGTTCACGCGCGCTGACCGAAAACGCGCGCACGCTGGGCGCGCGCTTGCTCAACGCGCAGCCTGAAGAGATTGCGCTGACCACCGGCAATTCCCATGGCTGGGGCGCGGCCTTCGCGGCGTTGCCGCGCTGGCAGCCCGGTGACCGCATTCTGGTCGGCCGCCACGAATGGGGCGGCAATCTGGCCACGATGCGGCTTCACGCCGAGCGCGCCGGCGCGGTGCTGGAGACGATACCGTCGGATGCGAGCGGCTGCGTGGACGCCGATGCGCTTGCCGCCATGGTGGACGAGCGCGTGCGCCTCATTGTGCTGACGTGGCTGCCTGCCAATGGCGGCCTGATCAACCCGGCCGCCGCCATCGGAAGCGTGGCGCGCCAACATGGCATTCCGTACTTCGTCGACGCCGCCCAAGCGATTGGCCAACTGCCCATCGATGTGGAACACATTGGTTGCGACGTGTTGACCGGCCCCGGGCGCAAAGCCTTGCGCGGCCCGCGCGGCACTGGCCTCTTGTATGTGCGCCGCGCGTTCCTGGACCCGCTCACGCCCGCCTTCGTCGACACTCACTCCGCCCCCTTGAACGCAGACGGCCAACCCGTGCTGCGCGCCGATGCCGCGCGCCTGGAAGGCGCCGAGAGCGCACTAGCCTTGCGTTGCGGCCTGGCCAACGCCTTGCAGGAAGCGCTGGACCTGGGCTTGGACACCATCCGCGCCACCATCGACGCCACCGCCCGCACGCTGCGCGCAGAGCTGGCCGCCATCGCCGGCATCACCGTGCTGGATCAGGGCCGCGAGCAATCGGGGCTGGTGGCCTTCAACCTGGCGGGCCAGAACGCGGCCGACGTGCAGCGCGCGTTGGCCGCGCAAGGCATCACCATCGGCAGCAATGGCGTGCCCTACACGCCGCTGGACATGCAGGCGCGCGGCCTGACGCAGATTGCGCGAGCGTCCGTCAGCTACCTGACCAGCGACGACGAAATCAGCCAGCTGCTGGATGGCTTGCGCAAGCTGGCGCGATAAGCCTGACGTCACCGCGCGACGCACGGCCGGCGCAAAAACGGCGACCACTTCGTGAAGACGAGCAGGTTGCCCACCATCACCAGCGCCAACCCCGCGAGCGCCGCCGGTGTCCATTGATAGCCTTCGGCCACCGTCGACACGCTTAGCGCCACCACCGGAAACAGCACCGTGCAATAGGCGGCGCGTGCCGGACCCATCCTGCCGACCAGGGTCAGATACGCCGTAAAGCCAATCACCGACCCCGGAATCGCCAGGTAAAGCAGGGCGCCGACATACTGCGAGGACCGGTCAAACTGAAACGGCAGGCCCGCCACCAGGCAGCCCGCCAACAGGATCGCCGCGCCATACAGCATGCTGTACGCGTTGCCCGTCAGCGGGCGTATGCCCGCCCGTTGCTGCAAGGACGACAGCATGTTGCCCGTGGAAAAGCAGAACGTGCCTAGCAGCGCAAACCCCAGGCCCAGCAGCGTTTCGTGGCTGGCCACCTGGCTGGACAGCTCCGGCCAGAACAGCAGCACCAGGCCCGAAAAGCCGAACGCGCCCGCCAGCATCACGCGCGGCGCAATCCGGGTGCCAAACCAGAGCCGGGCGTTCAGCGCGTTCCACAGCGTCGCCGCCGAAAACACCACAGACACCAGCCCGCTGGGAATCCATTGCGTGGCGGTGTAGAAGCACAGGAAGTTCAAACAGAACAGGCACAGCCCCTGGCCCACACAGAGCCAGTGTCCGCGCCGGTCCAGCTTCTGCAATTTGCGGGTCAGCAGCAAGGCGGCGAACAGCACCAGGCCCGCCAGCGCGAAGCGATAGAAAATGGACACCGGAATGGCCACCACGCCAAGCTGCAACTTGATGGCGATCCAGGTGGTGCCCCAGATGACGACGGTCAGGAAATACAGAAAGAGATTCACGATGCAATGGCCAAGAAAAAGGGGACGCCAGGCCGACCCGTCAAACCCGAATCGCCTGGCCGCGAGTGTGCGCCCGAGCACTCATCCGCGATTGCCGATTCTTGCGGTTATTGCGTCCGCGCCCGCGCGGCCCGCGCCAGATCGCAGTAGCATTTGATCCCTATGGGTTCCGCTGCCTCGGCCCCGGCCGATTTCTCCGTTTTCCGCACGCTTTCGCGCTCCACCGCCACGCTGGAGCGCGCCGCGCCTTTGGGCGAAGGAATGGCCATCTCGCAATGGGCGCGCAGCGCACACGAGACGCTGGGCTATGACTCGCCCGGCCACCACACGCTGTCGCTCTACCTGCATGGCGGCGACAAATCCTTCCGCGTCGGCCGCGACACGCTGCATGGCGGCGCCGGCAAGTTCTGCGTGCTGCCGGCGGAACATTATTCGCGCTGGTGCATGAACGACACCGTGCATTTTCTGCACCTGTACATCTCGCCCGAACGGCTGGCGCGCGAAGCCGTGATGCGGCTGGACTGCGAACCCCGCACGCTGGAACTGCGCGACCGCACCTATATCCAGGACGACTCGCTGATCGACGTGTGCCGGCAGTTGCTGGGCACCCACTGGGCGCAACCGGCAGACCGGCTGGCCGCCAGCAGCGCCGCCGAAACCGTGCTGCACCACCTGCTGATCCAGGGCGTGACCCGCAAGACCGCGCAGCCCGCGCGCGGCGGCCTGGCGCCGGCCGTGCGCCGCCGCATCATGGACTATGTGGACGCGCACCTGCACGAGGCCCTGACGCTGGACGAGCTGGCCGGGGTGGCCGCCTTATCCACCTATCACTTCGCCCGCATGTTCCACACCTCGTTCGGTGAACCGCCGCACGCGTGGGTGCGCGCACGCCGGCTGGCGCACGCGCGGCGTTTGCTGGCGGCCGGCAAGGGCGACCTGGCCGGCATCGCGCAGGCCAGCGGTTTCGGCAACGCCAGCCACCTGTCGCGCGTGTTCCGCGACGCAGTCGGCGTCACGCCCGGCCAATACCGCAGCGCCCGCCGCCAGCACTGAACCCGGCAGGCGCGGTCTACAATGGCCCACCGCCTCAACGGCCTGACGCCGCGGCCCGACCGCGCTTGCTCCCGACGCGATGCCGTCTTCGATCTCTCGCGATTTTGATCCTCTGGCCGGCCCCGCCGCGCCGCGTCCGTTGCGCGCGCATTGGCTGGCTGAACTCATCCGCCTGCGCGAAACCCATTGGGGTCCGCTGGATGACGCCGACGCCGTACGCCGCGTGCGGCAGCTGGATACCGATCTGCCTTCCCGCATCCTCGCCCGCGCCGGCTTGCTGGCGCAACGCGAACACCTGACCACACTCGTCGACACCTGGAGCCGCAGCGCCAAAGCGATGCTGGCGGCGTTGTTCATGCTTGCGCTGCTGTCGGGCATTGGCGTGGCGCTGGGCGCGCTGGGCGACGGCGCCCGGCCCGTCAATGTGTTGTGGGCGCTGGGCGCGTTGCTCGGCCTGCACGCGCTGACCTTCTTGTTGTGGCTGGCCAGCTTCCTCGTCCGGGCCTCCGCCATGACAGGTCTGGGCCGTCTGTGGCTCTGGGCCACCCGCAAGCTCGCGCGCGGCCCAGACAGCGCGCTGGTGCCGCAAGCCTTCCTGAACCTGCTGGCGCGCGCAGGCGCGTTGCGCTGGCTGTTCGGCGCCATCAGCCATGTGCTGTGGCTGACCGCGCTGTGCGCCGCGCTGGCCGCCTTGCTGGTGGTGCTGTCCACCGCCAGCTACCGCTTCGTCTGGGCCACCACGCTGCTGGCGCCCGACACCTTCGTCTGGCTGACGCAAGCCATCGGCTGGCTGCCCGCGCATCTGGGCTTTCCGATGCCCGACGCCGCCATCATCCTCGCCAGCGACGGCACGCAAACGCTCGCCGCCGATGCGCAGGTGCAATGGTCGCTGTGGCTGATCGGCGTGGTGGTTGTCTACGGCATCCTGCCCCGCCTGCTGGCTGGCGCGCTGTGCGCCGTCGCCACGCTGCGCGCGCTGCGGGCCTTGCGCATCGATCCCTCTTTGGCCGGTTTCGCGCCGCTGCGCGATCGGCTTGAACCGCCCGTGCAGTCCACCGGCATCGACCGCCCTGTGGACCCGCTGCACGAGCCCCGCGTGCAATCGGCGCCGCTGTCGGGCCTGGCGGGCCAGCCTGTGCTGTTGGGGCTGGAACTGCCCCCCGACTTGCCCTGGCCGCCTGCCAACGTGCCTGCGGGCATCCAGGCCGCCGGCAATCTGGACACGCGCGAAGAGCGCAACCGCGTGCTGGATGCGTTGGCCGAGGCCGCGGCCTCGCGCCTGGTCATCGCCTGCGACGCGCGCCAGACGCCTGACCGCGGCACCTTGTCGCTGATCGCCGAACTGTCCGCGCACGCGCAGCACACCCGCGTCTGGCTCATCGCGCCGTCCGGCGCCGCGGCGCAGGCCACACGCGCCGCGTTGTGGCGCGAGCGGCTGCTGGCCCTGGGCCTGGGCGCCGACGCCATCCTGCAAACGCCTGCCGCGCCGCTCGCGTGGCTGGAGTCCGGCCATGGCTGACGAGCTGATCAAGATCGCGCTGGTAGGCCACACCAACACCGGCAAGACCTCGCTCTTGCGCACGTTGACACGCGACACCACGTTTGGCGAAGTGGCCGACAGCCCCGGCACCACGCGCCATGTCGAAGGCGCGCGTTTGCGGCTGGACGGACGCGCCGTGCTCGAATGGTTCGACACGCCGGGCATGGAAGACAGCATCGCGTTGCTGGAATACCTGGAACGGCTTGGCAGCCCCGACGAACGCCTGGACGGCCCCGCGCGCATCCGCCGCTTTCTGGACACGCCTGAGGCGCACGGACGCTTCGAGCAAGAAGCCCGCGTGCTGACCAAGATGCTGGACTGCGACGCCGCGCTGTACGTCATCGATGCGCGCGACCCGGTGCTGGGCAAGCATCGCGACGAGCTCTCGATTCTGGCTGCTTGCGGCCGGCCTTTGCTGCCCGTTCTGAACTTCGTCAACGCGCCCGCGCACCGCGCCGATGAATGGCGTGGCGCAATGGCGCGCTTGGGCCTGCATGCGGTGGTGGAGTTCGACACCGTCGCGCCGCCGCTGGACGGCGAGCAACAGCTGTACGCCAAGCTGGGCGTCTTGCTCGACCGCCATGCCGCCGCGCTGGCAAAGCTGTCCGACAGCCTGTCCGCGCAACGCCGCCAACGCCACGACGCCGCCTACGAACTGCTGGCCGATCTGCTCATCGATGTGGCCGCGCTGCATCTGTCTAGCCCCAGCGACGACGACGCGCTGGCCGCCACGTCGAACCAATTGCGCGACCAGGTGCGCCAGCGCGAACAAGCCTGCGTGAACGCCTTGCTTGCGCTCTACAACTTCCGCCCCGCCGATGTCACCGACGACGCGCTGCCGCTGCAAGGCGAGCGCTGGGGCATGGACCTTTTTCATCCGCAGGCCTTGAAAGACATGGGCGTGCAGGTGGGCATGGGCGCGGCGGCAGGCGCAATGGCGGGCGCGGCCGTGGACCTGTTCAGCGCGGGCTTGAGCCTGGGCACCGGCATGCTGATCGGCGCCGCGGCAGGCGGCTTGTGGCAGGGCGTTGAAAAACTGGGCAAGCGCGTGGCGGGCAAGCTGCGCGGCTGGCGCGAGATCAGTGTGGACGACGCCGTGCTGCGCTTGCTGGCGCTACGCCAGCGGCAACTGATCGGCGCCCTGGAACGCCGCGGCCACGCCGCGCGCGAGCCATTGACACTACGCCTTCCGGATGATGACGCGTGGCGCAAAGGCCCGTTGCCCGACGCACTGAAAGAGGCACGCAGCCGGCCCGAATGGTCAGCGCTGGGCAAGCACTACGAAGATAGCGATCGCCGCAAGCGCATGGTGCGCGACTTGGCGAAAACCCTTGCCAGCGCGCCGCCATCCGCCCCCTGATCCGCCCCGCCGCAAGCCGCGCCAAACGCACCATTCAACGCTGACGGCAAGCGCGGACTAACCCCAATCCAAACCGATTGACGCTTAAACGAATCGCTCTATAAGATTCGATCTGCATCGGCGTGGGTCCGTCCCCGTCATGACAATCACAAGGGGTTGGGTCCATCGTGAAGTCGAAGTCCTCGGCAGTGATTCCCGGCATCGCCCTGAACGGCCCGTGCGCAGTTCGCGCCGCGCGCCGCCCCGTCCAACACCGTCTTTCGTCGTAAGCAGCAACGCCATGCCCCGAGTCCCACAGGGGCCGGGGCCCTATCACTTCTGTCGCGCGACACGCGCACCAACGGAGCACGAGGGCTATGCGTACTTTTCCCCACCTAAAGCAAGCTGCGCTGGCGGCCGCCATTGCCGCATCGCTGGCGTTCAGCGCCGGCGCGGCCGCCAAGACCTTCCACTGGTCCTATCAGGGCGACGCCACATCGATGGACCCGATGGCGCTGAACGAGACCTTCACGCTGGGCTTCCAGGGCAACATCTACGAAACGCTGGCGGGCTACGACGGCAACCTGAAACTGACGCCGCTGCTGGCCGAAAGCTGGGAAAACCCCGAGCCCACCAAATGGGTGTTCAAGCTGCGCAAAGACGTGAAGTTCCATGACGGTTCGCCCTTCACCGCGGACGACGTCATCTTCTCGTGGAAGCGCAGCCTGACCCCGGGCTCCGACATGAAGGGCTACGGCGCCAAGGCCTCCGACATCAAGAAGGTGGACGACTACACCATCGAAGTCACCACCCCCACGCCCAACCCGATCCTGCCGCGCGAATGGGTGTTCCTGTACATCATGAGCAAGACGTGGGCCGAGAAGAACAAGACGACTGAAGCCACCAACGTCAAAGGCGACAACCAGGGCAACTACGCCAACCTGAACGCCAACGGCACCGGCCCCTTCATGCTGGTCTCGCGCCAGCCCGATGTGAAGACGGTGCTCAAGCGTTATGACGGCTACTGGAACAAGAACATCAAGACCAATGTGGACGAGGTCATCTTCCAGCCGATCACGCAGGAAGCCACGCGCGTGGCCGCGCTGATCTCTGGCGAAATGGACCTGGTGCAGCCGGTGCCTGTGCAAGACTGGAAGCGCCTGGAAGACGCCAAGGGCGTGAAGCCGCTGACGGCGCCCGAAGCGCGCGCCATCTTCATCGGCATGGACCAGGACCGCGACGAACTGCTGTTCTCGGACGTGAAGGGCAAGAACCCCTTCAAGGACCCGAAGGTGCGCGAAGCCGTCGTGCTGGCAGTCGACACCAAGGCCATCAACGAGAAAATCATGCGCGGTGCGGCCAAGCCCTTGGGCTCGCTGGTGGCCACCGCCATCAACGGCTACGCCGATTCCTACGGCGCCCCGTACAAGCCTGATCCCGAACGCGCCAAGAAGCTGCTGGCCGAAGCGGGCTACCCGAAGGGCTTCACCGTCACCATGGACTGCCCGAACGACCGCTACGTCAACGACGAAAAGGTCTGCCAGGCGGTAGCCGGCATGCTGGCGCGCGTGGGCATCAAGATCAACCTGCTGGCGCAGACCAAGTCCAAGTACTTCGGCAAGATCCTGCTGCAAGCCGGTAACCAGACCAGCATGTACATGCTGGGCTGGACGCCCAGCTCCACCGATGCGCACAACGCGCTGCTGAACCTGGCGGCGTGCCGGGATGCGAAGACGGCGGCTGGCCAGTTCAACCTGGGCGGCTACTGCAACAAGAAGGTCGACGACCTGACGAATAAGATCGGCGTCGAAACCGACCAGACCAAGCGCAACGCCATGATCAAGGAAGCCTTTGAAATTGTGCGCAGCGACTTCGGTTACCTGCCGCTGCACCAGCAGCCCATGTCGTGGGGCGTGAAAGACAACATCAAGGTCATCCAACGCGCCGACGACGTGCTCGACCTGCGCGATGTGGTGTTGCCGTAAACCTGCCGTAAACCTTTGACGTTGTATGCCCCGGATGGCGCAAGCCGTCCGGGCGCACCTGGCCCAGCTTCGCTTTCAAGCGTTCTACGCAAACGCGGCCCGGCGTTATCTGCAAACGAGGGCACCCGATAATGCTTTCCTTTATTGCGCAACGGCTTATCCAGTCGGTGCTGGTGATGTTGACGGTGGCGCTGATCGCGTTCTCCATGTTCCGCTATGTGGGCGACCCAATCGCCAGCATGGTCGGCCAGGACACCACGCCTGAACAACGCGCGCAGCTGCGCGAACAACTCGGCCTGGACGACCCCTTCGTGGTGCAGTTCGCGCGCTTTGTCGGCAACGCCGCGAAAGGCGATTTCGGTATCTCTTACCGTCAGCGCCGGCCCGTGAGCGAATTGCTTGAAGAACGCATGCCCGCCACGCTGGAATTGTCTTTCGTGTCCGCCGTGATGGCGCTGGCGCTGGGCATTCCCATGGGCATCTACACCGCGCTCAAACGCCACGGCATTCTGTCCAAGACCTTCATGGCGGTGTCGCTTGCCGGCATCTCGCTGCCCACGTTCCTGATCGGCATCCTGCTCATTCTTGTGTTCGGCGTGCAGCTGCGATGGCTGCCCAGCTTCGGACGCGGCGATGTTGTCAGCCTGGGCTGGTGGACCACCGGCTTTCTGACCAAATCAGGATGGCTGGCGCTGATCATGCCGGCCATCACGCTGGCGTTGTTTCAGATGACCTTGATCATGCGGCTGGTGCGCGCCGAGATGCTGGAAGTGCTGCGCGCCGACTTCATCAAGTTCGCACGCGCGCGCGGCCTGCCGGAACGGCTCATCAATTTCCGCCACGCGTTAAAGAACACAATGGTGCCCGTCATTACCATCACGGGCTTGCAACTGGGTTCGATCATCGCGTTCGCCATCATCACCGAAACGGTGTTCCAGTGGCCGGGCATGGGCTTGTTGTTCATCCAGGCCATCAGCATGGTCGACATCCCGGTGATGGCGGCTTATCTGGTGCTGATCGCCTTCATGTTCGTGGTCATCAACCTGGTCGTCGATCTGCTGTACTTCGCCGTGGACCCGCGTCTGCGCGTGCAGAGCAAATAAGGGAATCAACATGATTGCTCGCATCGCTCCAATGTTTGCCCGCGCCGCCGACAGCGACCTGTGGCACAGCTTCAAGCGTTCGCCCGGCGCCATCATCGCCGCCATCGTCACGCTGATCATTTTGCTGGGCGCGCTGTTCGCGCCCGTCGTCGCGCCGCATAACCCGTTTGATCTGGCCTCGCTCAGCATCATGGACGCCAACACGCCGCCGGCCTGGGAAGAGGGCGGCAGCCCCGACTTCCTGCTGGGCACCGACGACCAGGGCCGCGACATCCTGTCGGCCGTGATGTATGGCTCGCGCGTGTCGCTGCTGGTGGGGTTCGCGTCGGTGCTGTTCTCGATGGTGCTGGGCGTTACGCTCGGCCTTATCAGCGGCTACGCCGGCGGCCGTATCGACAGCTTCATCATGCGTATCGCAGACGTGCAGCTGTCGTTTCCGGCCATCCTGGTGGCGCTCTTGATCGACGGCGTGGCGCGCGGCCTGTTGCCGCGCGACATGCACGACCAGCTGGCGCTGTATGTGCTGATCTTCGCCATCGGCATCTCGGGCTGGGTGCAGTACGCGCGCACCGTGCGCGGCTCCACGCTGGTCGAGCGCAACAAGGAATACGTGCAGGCGGCGCGCCTGATCGGCATCGGCCCCTTCACCATCCTGCGCCGCCACATCCTGCCCAACGTGATGGGCCCGGTGCTGGTCATCGCCACCATTCACCTGGCGATCGCCATCATCACCGAGGCCACGCTGTCGTTCCTGGGCGTCGGTGTGCCGCCCACAGCGCCGTCGCTGGGCACGCTGATCCGCATCGGCAACAGCTATCTGTTCTCGGGCATGTGGTGGATTTCGATCTTCCCTGGCATTGCGCTGGTAGCGCTGGTGCTATCGGTCAACCTGCTGGGCGACTGGCTGCGCGACGCGCTCAACCCCAAGCTGCGCTGAGGACGTCATGGCCCTGTTGAACATTGAAGATATCCGCATCGAATTCCCCAGCCGCCGCGGCACGCTGGTGGCGGTGGACGGCGTATCGCTGTCCCTGGAAAAGGGCGAGATCCTGGGCGTGGTGGGCGAGTCCGGCGCGGGCAAGTCCACCATCGGCAACGCGGTCATCGGCCTGCTGGAAGCGCCCGGGCGCTTGGCCGGCGGTTCTGTGCTGCTGAACGGCGAACGCATCGATACGTTGACCCCCGCGCAAAAGCGCAAGGTGCGCGGGCGCCGCATCGGCATGATTTTTCAAGACCCACTGACGTCGCTGGACCCGCTTCAGACGGTGGAAAGCCAGCTGGTGGAAACCATGCAGGTGCACCTGAACCTGTCGCACGCCGAAGCGAAGAAACGCGCGGTGCAGCTGCTGGTGCAAGTGGGCATCGATCAGCCGGAACTGCGCGTCAAGCAATATCCGCATCAGTTCTCGGGCGGCATGCGGCAGCGCGTAGTGATTGCGCTGGCGCTGTGCTGCGAGCCCGAAGTCATCATTGCGGATGAACCCACCACGGCGCTGGATGTGTCCATTCAGGCGCAGATTCTTGAGCTCTTGAAGAAGCTGTGCCGCGAAGAACAGGTGGGCATGATCATCATCACGCACGACATGGGCGTGATTGCGGATGTGACCGATCGCGTGGCGGTGCTGTATCACGGCAAGCTCGTCGAGCAAGGCCCCACGGCCAAGATTCTGGGCGACCCCGATCATCCGTACACGCGCAGCCTGATTTCGGCCGTGCCGCGCCCTGACATCAAGCTCAAGCGCTTTCCGTTGGTCACCTATATCGAAGACGTGAAGACGCCGTCGCAACCGCTGGATCTGGCCACGCATTGGCTGGGCCAGCGGCGCGACTTCGGCGTGCAGACGAGCGGCCCGCTGGTGCAGGTGCGCGACCTGTCCATGCGCTTCGTGCTGAAAAGCGCGCTATTCAAGCGCAACCAGCGCACGCTGGATGCCGTCAAGCGCGTGAACTTCTCCATTGGCGAAGGCGAGGTCTTCGGGCTGGTGGGCGAATCCGGCTCGGGAAAATCCACGGTAGCGCGGCTGATCTCCGGCTTGTACACGCCATCCGAAGGCTCGGTCACGTTTGGCGGCACTGACCTCACGGCGCTCAAGGGCGAGAAGCAGCTGAACCCCTTCCGCCGCCAGATTCAGATGATCTTTCAGGACCCGTTCTCATCCCTTAACCCGCGCATGCGCGTGCTGGACATCATTGCCGAGCCCATCCGCTTCCATAAGCTGGCGGCCAACGAAGCTGAAACGCGACGCATCGTCGCCAACCTGCTTGATGTGGTGGGCCTGGGCGACCGCGCCGCCGAACGCTTCCCGCACGAGTTCTCGGGCGGCCAGCGCCAACGCATCTGTATTGCCCGCGCGCTCGCCACGCGTCCGCGCTTTTTGATTTGCGATGAACCCACGTCGGCGCTGGACGTTTCCATTCAGGCGCAGATTCTGAATCTGCTGAAAGACCTGCAAGAAGAGCTGGGCCTGACGATGCTGTTCATCAGCCACGACTTGCCCGTGATTCGCCAGATGTGCGACCGCGTGGGCGTGATGCGCTACGGCGAATTGCTGGAAGTGGCCGAAACGGAAAGCCTGTTCGATCACCCGCAGCACCCTTACAGCCAACACCTGCTTGGGCTGATGCCGCGCCTGCAAACCATGTCCCGCCAGGGGCTGGATGTTGTCGCAGGCTGACGCCCAGGCGCAATCGGAGCAAGACATGACGGCGACACGACAGACCCTCTTCATCGGCGGCCAGGTTTTCGATGGCGAGGGCAAGGTATTGCGCGATCACGGCGTGCTGGTCGAAGACAAGCGGGTAGCGCGCGTGGCGCCCGCCAGCGCCTTCGAAGGCTATGCGGGTTTGCAGGTCAACACCACCGGCATGACGCTGATGCCCAGCCTGGCGGACTGCCACGTGCATCTGGTCTACACAGGCGGCGCCGATCCCAATGCGCAATTAAGCAAGCAGGGGCCGGCGCAGATCACACTGACCGCGCTGGAAAACGCACAGGCCAGCCTGCGCGGCGGCGTCACCGCCTTGCGCGACTGTGGCGGCAAGGACTATCTGGAATTCGGCGTGCGCGACGCAATTGCGCGCGGCGTGTTTCCCGGCCCCACCATCAAAGCGTCCGGCCGCATCATCTGCATGACAGGCGGACACGGCAACCGAATCGGCCGCGTCGCCGACGGCTGTGAAGACGTGATCAAGGCCGTGCGCGAACAAGTGCATGCCGGCTGCGATCTCGTGAAGATCATGGCCACGGGCGGCGTCATGACGCCGGGCGTGAGCCCGATGGATGCGCACTACAGCTTCGATGAAATGAAGGCGGGCGTGCACGAAGCCAAACGCTTTCGGAAAAGCACGGCCAGCCATGCGCAAGGCACGCAGGGCATTCTGAATGCCGTGCGCGCGGGCATTGATTCCATCGAACACGGCATCTTTATGGACGACGACTGCCTGCGCGAAATGCTGGAAGCCGAAACCTATCTGGTGCCCACCATCGCGGCAGTGCGCAACATCATCGCCAACGCCGACAACGGCATCCCGGCCTACGCGGTGGAAAAGGCGCGCGCCGTTGAACAGCGCCATCGTGAATCGTTCCAGATGTACTACAAGGCAGGCGGCCGCATCGCGATGGGCACGGACGCAGGCACGCCCTTCAACCTGCATGGCGAAAACGCCATGGAGCTGGCCTACATGGTGGAGTTCGGCATGACGCCCATCGACGCGCTGATCGCCGGCACCTCCCGCGGCCACGACCTGATGGGCCTGACGGAACACGGCGTCATCGCCGACGGCAAGGTGGCTGATCTGCTGCTGGTGCAGGGCGACCCCACGGAAGACATTCTGAAGGCGGCCGACAAGCGCTTTCATGTGGCGGTGCTGCGCAATGGCGAGGTCGCCGCGGGCGCGCTGCCGTTCTGAACCGCGCCGGGTTCAATCAACCATAAAAAAAGCCGCCGCGCCCATCGGACGCGGCGGCTTTTTAATTGGCTTGGCCGGTGACTGCCTGCGCCTTAGCGCGCACCACCCATCGCGCCGCTCATGACCATCATCAGGAACTGCTCAACCGGCATCTTCTTGCCGTTGAAGTCCACTTGGCCATCCGCGTAGTTCAGGTAGGTGACGATGTTGTTGTTCTCGACCTTGGCCATGCCCATTGCGGTGGCCATGGTGCCGACCATTTCGGCCTGGCCCTTGGCGGTTTGCACGGCTTGTTCGGCCGGCACGCCGCGCATTTGCGGTTCGATGGCCATCAGGTCGCTCAGGTTGCCCTTGGACAGCACCAGCTTGGCGTCCAGCTTGCGCACGGCCTGCGTCAGCGTGTCAGACAGGTCACCTTCCATGGACGCCGGCTTGGCCAGGTCCAGGTTCAGGTTGAACGTCGACGTGCCATTGGCGGTGCGCACTTCCAGCGGCGCCACGGCCAGCGTCGGGTTGCCAGCCAGCAGCAGCTCAACGTTGGTCTTCAGCACCTGTTGCTCTTCGGGCGTGAACTCAGGCGATTGCTGCTCGCCCTTGCTTTGCATCATGCGGCGCGAGGCGGCTTCATAGACGTCGTTCAGCGCCTTGAACGCCTTGGCGTCCAGCTTCTGCAAGTCCAGGGCCAGCTTCATGCCGGCCACGTCCTTGGCCTGCACGTTGATCATGCCGAAGTCCAGCGCCATCTTGGCGCCGACGGCCGAACCGTTCTCCGTCACGTCAACGGCAATCGACGTGTCCTTGAACTGAACCGGCGGCTTTTCCTTCGAGGTGATCGTCCAGTCCTTGAACGTCAGCTTCTGGCTGCCCACGTACAGGTCATTGGCCGACGGCGTCATGTCGCTGGTCAGCGTGATGCCTTGCAGGGTCATGCCGACGATGTCGCTGTTTTCGGTCTGGCCGGCCAGCACCAGCTTGTCGGTCTTCAGGTCGAAGACGCCGTGCTTGGTGCCGGTGGCGTAATCCACGTTGCCCGTCATGCCCGAGAACGTCAGGCTGGTGTCGCCCTTGGCGACTTCGGCGGGCGCAATGTTGAACTTGCCGCTGATGTTCTTGCCATAGCTGACGCTGTAGTGGCCGGTCACGGGCGTTGCGCCCTTGGACGCCGCGAACCATTCCTTGACGGTCGGGGTCTCTTCCAGCGCGAAGTCGCTGGCGACCATGGCGGGCATGAAGGCGCCCGACTTCAGGTTCGACAGGGGCAGGGGGCCGTGCGACAGGTGCTCGACGAACACCAGATCGCGGTCTTCGGCAGGCTTGCCTTCAGCGGCGGGCGTCGTGAACTTCACGCGGTAACGCGCGGTGGACGAAAACACGCCGCGTTCAAACGACACCAGCTCAACGGCCGATGCGATACCCCACTGGTCGCTGAGCTTCTTCAGTTCGACGTTGGCGTTGTCGATCGACTGCTTGACGAAGTCCTCGGCCTTTTGGCCCGTGAACCAGGCAGTGCCCGTCCATACCGCGCCCAGAACGACGACCACGCCCACTAGTGCCGATTTCTTCATAGCGATCCTTTATTCTTCAAATGGATATAAGCGCACGGATTATAGGGAGTGCAGCCTAGGGAAAACACTTATTTGGTTCAGAGGCACTGCAATTTGTTACTTGGTGATACTGCGGTGCGTAATCCATTCGGTGCTGCACCGCCACATCAGCTACAATCCCGCCGTGTGCTTTGCCAATCTGCACACGTCCGCTAGGCCCTTCGCTGCCAAGCTTCGCCCATCAGGGCGCTTCCCTTTTCTCCTTATTCGTCCGCCTGGATTGGAGTCTCTCAACTTGAGCGACGGGCTGCCGCTGGAGTTGTTTTGACTACCTCTTCCCCTTTTGCCGACCTCGGGCTGGCTGATTCCCTGTTGCGCGCCATTGCCGAAACCGGCTACACCGCGCCCACCCCCATTCAAGCCCAAGCCATTCCTCAAGTGCTGAAAGGCGGCGACCTGCTGGCCGCTGCGCAAACCGGCACCGGCAAAACCGCCGGCTTCACGCTGCCCATTCTGCATCTGCTGTCGCAGCAGAAGCCGGAAGGCCGCAAGCCTGGCCGCCCCCGTTGCCTGATCCTGACCCCGACGCGTGAGTTGACCGCGCAGGTGGCGGAATCGGTGCAAACCTACGGCAAGTACACCTCGCTGTCGTCCATGGTGATGTTCGGCGGCGTCAACATCAACCCCCAGATCTCCGCGCTGCGAAAGCCGCTGGACATCCTGGTGGCCACCCCCGGCCGTCTGCTGGACCACTGCGGCCAGAAGACGGTTGACCTGTCGGGCGTGGAAATCCTGGTGCTGGACGAAGCCGACCGCATGCTGGACATGGGCTTCATCCGCGACATCCGCAAGATTCTCGCGCTGCTGCCCAAGCAACGCCAGAACCTGCTGTTCTCGGCCACGTTCTCGGACGAAATCCGCACGCTGGCGCGCGGCGTCCTGAACAACCCGGGCGAAGTCTCGGTCACCCCGCGCAACACCGCCACGGAACTCGTCACGCAGACGGTTCACCTGGTCGAACAGCACCACAAGCGCGACCTGATCAGCCACATCATCCGTGAAAGCGGCTGGCATCAGGTGCTGGTGTTCACGCGCACCAAGCACGGCGCGAACCGCCTGGCTGAAAAGCTGGTCAAGGACGGCCTGACCGCCGCCGCGATCCACGGCAACAAGAGCCAATCCGCCCGTACCCGTGCGCTGGCCGGCTTCAAGGACAGCACCGTGACGGTGCTGGTCGCAACCGACATCGCCGCCCGTGGCCTGGATATCGACCAGCTGCCGCAAGTGGTGAACTTCGAACTGCCCAACGTGCCGGAAGACTACGTGCACCGCATCGGCCGCACGGGCCGCGCAGGCGCCACCGGCGCCGCGGTCTCGCTGGTCGACAACAGCGAAATCAAGCTGTTGAAGGACATCGAACGCCTGATCAAGAAGACGATCGAGCGCAAGCCCGTGGAAGGCTGGACTCCGCCTGCCACCAGCGCAGCCGCCTTTGACCGCCAGGAACGCGATGAAGACGCGCGCAGCCCGCGCGGCGGCAATCGCAATGGCGGCGGCGGCCGCGGCGGTAACGCCGGCCGCGGCAATGGTGGCGGCGGCGCCGGCGCCGGCCGTTCGCGCCCCGCACAAGGCCAAGCCCGCGCCGCTGCGGGCGGACGCGCCCCGGCGCCTGCCCGTGCTGGCGGCGAAGGCCGTGGCAATGGCGTCGCGCGCGATGGCAAGCCTGCTGACCGTCCGGCGCACGCCGGCCGCGGCGAAAGCCGTCCGCAGCAAAGCCAACGCCGTCCGGAGGGCTCTGGCCGTCCGGCTGGCAACGGCGGTTCGGGCCGCCCGTCCGGCGGTCCGCGCGCAGCGCTGCTCGGCAAGTAATTCCAAGCAGGTAATATCCCGGCACCCACATCCTGCGATCCAAGGACCCGCGCATCATGCCTTTATCCACCTGGTTGACGTTCTTCCTGGCCTCCTGGGCCATTTCGTTCTCACCTGGGGCGGGCGCGATTTCCGCGATGTCTTCCGGATTGAAGTACGGCTTTGCACGCGGCTACTGGAACACGGCCGGCCTGATCATGGGCATCCTGTTCCAATTCGTCGTCGTGGCCGTCGGGTTGGGCGCGGTGCTGGCCACGTCTGAAATGGCCTTCAATGTGGTCAAGTACCTGGGCGTGGCTTACCTGATTTATCTTGGCGTGCGCCAGATCCGCACCGACGCCGCGCCCGTCGCGGTGGATGCGGGTGACCCCAAGCAGGCCTCGATCCGTGAACTCGTCATGCGCGGGTTCCTGATCAACACCATGAACCCGAAGGGCACGGTGTTCCTCTTGGCCGTGGTGCCGCAATTCGTGGACCCGGCGCTGGCGCTGACCCCTCAGTACGCCGCGCTGGCCGCCACGCTGGCTTTTACCGACCTCGTGGCCATGGGCGTGTACACGCTGCTGGCCGCACGCGTGCTGCGCATGCTGCGAGACGCCAAGCACATCCGCTGGATGAACCGGACCTTCGGTTCGCTGTTCATCCTGGCGGGCGTGTTCCTGGCGTCATTCCGCCGTCATTCCTGACGCTGACCCCGTGGGGCACGCACCGGCAACGGTGCGTGCCCCATGCGTTTCATGCACGTCGCCGGACCGCACCGGCTGGAAGATGCGGCGTTAAGTAGAATCCCCCGATCATGAATATCCCTCAAGAAGTCGCGCGGCGCAGAACGTTCGCCATCATTTCCCACCCTGACGCGGGTAAGACCACGCTGACCGAAAAGCTGTTGCTGTTCGCAGGCGCGATTCAGATTGCCGGCAGCGTGAAGGCGCGCAAAGCGTCGCGCCACGCCTCGTCCGACTGGATGGAAATTGAAAAGCAACGCGGCATTTCCGTGGCGTCCTCGGTGATGCAGATGGAATACCGCGACTGCGTCATCAACCTGCTCGACACCCCGGGCCACCAGGACTTCTCTGAAGATACCTACCGGGTGCTGACGGCGGTGGACGCCGCGCTGATGGTGATCGACGCCGCCAACGGCGTGGAACCCCAGACGATCCGCCTGCTGCAGGTTTGCCGCGCGCGCAACACGCCCATCATCACGTTCATCAACAAGATGGACCGCGAAGTGCGCGAGCCGCTGGAACTGCTGTCTGAAATCGAAGGCCACCTGGGCATGGACGCCGTGCCGTTCTCGTGGCCGGTGGGCATGGGCAAGTCGTTTGGCGGCGTGTTCGACATCCGCCGCGACCGCATGCGCGTGTTCCGCCCCGGCCAAGAACGCCGTTCCGACAACGACGACGTCATCGAAGGCCTGAGCAACCCCGAAATCGCCCGCCGTTACGGCTCGGCATTCGACCAGGCCAGCGGTGAGATCGAACTCATCAACGAAGCCGCGCCCGCGTTCGACCGCGAGCAGTTCCTGGCCGGCAAGCAGACCCCGGTGTTCTTCGGTTCGGCCATCAACAACTTCGGTGTCCAGGAAGTGCTGGATGCGCTGGTCGACCACGCGCCGCCCCCGGGCCCGCGCATGGCGCTGCAACGCGAAGTGCTGCCCGAAGAGCCCAAGTTCACCGGCGTGGTGTTCAAGGTGCAAGCCAACATGGACCCCGCCCACCGCGACCGCGTCGCCTTCGTGCGCGTCAGCTCCGGGCGCTTTGAACGCGGCATGCGTTTGAAGGTGGCTCGCACCAACAAGGAAATGCGCCCGAACAACGTGGTGTCGTTCCTGTCGCAGCGGCGCGAGTTGCTGGACGAAGCCTATGCCGGCGACGTGATCGGTATTCCGAACCACGGTGTGCTGCAACTGGGCGACGTACTGACCGAAGGCGAAACGCTGCAATTCACCGGCCTGCCGTTCTTCGCGCCGGAACTGTTCCAGGCGGTGGAAGTGAAGGACCCCCTGCGCACCAAGCAACTGCGTACCGGCCTGACCCAGTTGGGTGAAGAGGGCGCCATTCAGGTGTTCCGCCCCGAGGCGGCAGGCGGCTCCTTGCTGCTGGGCGCCATCGGCCAACTGCAGTTCGAAGTGGTCGCCCACCGGCTCAAAACGGAGTACGGCGCGGACGCCAGAATGCTGCCTTCCCGCTACACAATGGCACGTTGGATTACGTCTGAAAACCCGAAGGCGCTGCGCAAGTTCATGGATGCCAATGCGGCTCATATCGCCTATGATGTCGTCGATGCGGCGGCGTTTTTGATCAGTTCCCCTGCGCAGTTGCGCGTAGCCGAGGATCTGTATCCCGAAGTGAAATTCCATGCCATGCGCGAACACGGCGGCAAGGTTTTCGGGGACAAGGCGTAAACCCGTTCGGGTTCCGCATGGCAGATGAGGGTAGCAATGTCTTGGCGTTTATTATTCGCAACGCTCCTGATCGCGCTTGGCGCGTCGGCCTGGGGCGGGATTCAATTGGGTGACTGGCTGGTGGCGCATGCGCCGCCCGCCGCACCGGCTCCTGGTCAGGACGCGGCCGCTTCACAGCAGCCCGTTCTGGATGCCAACGGGCGTCCGTATGTGGCGCAGCCGCCGCAGCCGCGCATTGACGGCACGCTGGGTGTGCCGGACAAACCGGCCGACCGGCAATGGCAGGTCAATACCGTGTCGTTGTTCGACACCGTCAGCGACCCGGCCGTCAAACTTTCCCGAGAACGCATCACGCCGGAACAGGCCCGCGAAATCGCGGCCGCTTCTGAAGTGCCGCTGCCTTCTGGCACGTCGGACGTGACCACCATGGATCTGCAAGTTCCGGGCACCTCTACCGCCATCAATGGCGGTCAGGTGCAAGCGGGAGGCTACGGCACCCCCCAAATGGTGCAAGCGCCTCCGCCCCCGCCCAACACGTCGCCGGCGCCCGGCGCCCCCGGCTGGCAAGACGCGCTCAAGCGCGAACTGGCCCAGTGCGCAACCCAAGGCTTCTTCGAACGCCCGTCGTGCTCGTGGAACGCGCGCAATAAATACTGTGCGCCGAACCGCGCCTGGGGCACGATGGCCGAATGCCCGGCCCGCCCGCAGTAAGCGC
Source organism: Achromobacter sp. NPDC008082 (assembly GCF_042957345.1). Classification (NCBI taxonomy): domain Bacteria; kingdom Pseudomonadati; phylum Pseudomonadota; class Betaproteobacteria; order Burkholderiales; family Alcaligenaceae; genus Achromobacter; species Achromobacter sp. NPDC008082. The sequence goes on along the minus strand of NZ_JBIBIB010000004.1, from coordinate 183,579 downwards.
AATCCGCAACTGACTCCGCAAAAAATAATGGCGCCCCGTGGGGCGCCATTATTTTTGCCTTGGCAGATAACGCGTGCGCGTTATTCAGGCACGGACATCTGGCTTTGCAGGTAGTTCTGGATGCCGACCTTGTCGATCAGATCGATCTGCGTTTCCAGATAGTCGATGTGCTCTTCGGTGTCGTCCAGGATGTCCTGGAACAGATCGCGCGACACGTAGTCACGCACCGATTCACAGTAGGCAATCGCTTCCACGACGGTGGCATGCGCGGCTTGTTCCAGCTTCAGATCGCAAGCCAAGAGCTCGGGCACATCTTCACCGATCAGCAGCTTGTGCAGGTCTTGCAGGTTGGGCAGGCCATCCAGCATGAAGATGCGGGCGATCAGGCGATCCGCGTGCTTCATTTCACCGATGGATTCTTCGTACTCGTGCTTGCCCAGCTTGTCGAAGCCCCAATGATTCAGCATGCGGGCATGCAGGAAATATTGGTTGATGGCCGTCAGTTCGTTGGTCAGTTGCTTGTTCAGAAACTGGATGACGGTTTTGTCGCCTTTCATAATGGACTCCTTGCAGTCAGGCGCGACGCGAGTGCATCGCGACAGAGGAGCGCACGATGCCGCGCGTACGCAACCCCGGCAGACTACCATCAGCCGGCAGGCCGCGCCTAGCCTTGCGCTGCATTTGGTAAACCGCTTTAGAACCGCTACAAGAAAGCGATACGCCAATGAGAATGAGTATGCGTGCGTGATGCCTTGCACAGACCAGGCAAGGGTTATGCGGCCTGTGCGGCATTGAGGCGCGGGAATCGGTCCCTATATTGTGCGGGCAATGTTCAATATCGCGCATCCAAGCGAACAATATCGGCCTGAAGATGGCGTTATGTGCGTCGTTGCATATCGGCAACCCAAACGCGCCAAAACATCACATTTTGTCCGGCGAGCCGATCAGGCCGCTTTGCGCGTGGTCAACCAGATGCCGAATGCGATCGGCACAATGCCCAGCAAATCCAGCCACGACACCGGTTCGCGCAGCACCAGCCAACCAAACAACAGGCCCAGCGGCGGCATCAGAAAATGCAGCGCACTGGCCGATGTGGCGCTGGCGCGCGTCAGGATCATGAACCATAGGTAGTAGCCGCCCATCGACACCGCCACGATCATGTAGGCCATGCTCCACGCCAGGCTCGCGGTCAGGCGCGCATCGCCCAGGCTTTCGTTCATCAGCGCAAAAGGCAGCAAGGCCACGGCCGCCGCCAACGATTGAATGCCAGTCGCCGTCCACAGGCCCGCCTGGGGCTTCAAGCGCTTGTAGAGCAGCGTACCGGCCACGAGCGCAATCAGGCCACCCGTGACAAGCAGCGTGCCATGCAGGTCCTCCTGCATGCCGCTCAAGCGCGACCGCAGCACCAGCGCCACGCCCGCCAATCCCAGACACAAGCCCAGCAGCTTGCGCCAGCTCAGCTGTTCACCCAGCACTGGCCCCGCCAACACGCCAATCAACAAGGGGTTGGTGCTGATCAGCACGGCGGTGAAGGCGGATGACACGGTGGTCATCCCGGACCAGCTCAGGCCCAGGTACAGCGCGTTATTCAGCACGCCCAACAGAATCAGCGCGACGAGGTCACGCGCGCTGGGCCGCTTGCCTTGGCGGCTGGCCGCCGCGATGCCCAGCATCAGGGCGCCTGCGATCAGGAAACGAATGGTCAGAAGCGTCAGGGGCGGGCAGTCCCGCACCGCGATCTTGGCCGCGGCAAAGGCGGAACTCCACAAGAAGCAGAATGCGGCGATCGGCACCCAACTGATCCCCGGCGCGCCGTTGGCGGTCGAGGCGGTTGAAACGGCAGGCGTGGCCTTCATCGGAGATCCAGGTGGACAGGGCGCCACGCATGCCGCGTGGAGCAGGCATTCTGCGCGCCTGCCCAGGCGCGCGCAAGCCATCAGCGGGCGGATCGCAACTGCCGGGAGGTTTTAAGAAAGCGGGGGGATCTTGCGGGAGGAAATGCGGTGGGAATGCGGGTACAAAAACAGCGCGGCCCGCTGCGTCAGGCAGCGAGCCGGTAAGGGCGGGTCACGCTCAGCCTGCGGCGACCAGCGGAATGGGGAAGCTGCTGTTGTTGGCAGCTGCACCCGATTCCACGAGCGTGGCAGGAGCGTTGACCGGAACGGCAATGGAGCGGACGTCACATACGCTGGAGCAGCGGCCGCCTGGCAGGTATTCGGCGGCGGTTGCCGCGCAGCAGCCGCAGCACGTGGCTACGCCCAGCTCGAATTGCAGGTCGGACAGGGTCGTCGCGCCTCCGTCCACGCTGGCGCGGACTTGGCGTTCGGTGATGGCATTACATACGCAAATGTACATGCGAATGATTATCGAAAATTATTCGAGCAAAGACAAGTCCCCTGCGCGAAAAAAATTTGCAACGGATTTGTCACGCAAGCCCTTGAAACATTGGACGAATCTCAAAAAGATTCGTCCCCTATTTCAACGCGCCGAGGCCTGCGCCTTGCGCACCGTTGCGGGGGCAATCCGCAACGCTTCGCGGTACTTTGCCACCGTCCGGCGGGCAATCACTATCCCCTGATCGGCCAGTTTTTGCATGATCTGGCTGTCGGACAAAGGCTTGGCGCGGTTCTCATCGGCCACCATTTGGCGGATGAAGGTTTGCACCGCAGTGGCCGAGGTGGCGTCGCCGCCGTCCGTGGAAACGCCCGCGCCGAAGAAGCGCTTGAGCTCCAGCGTGCCAAACGGAGTGAGCATGTACTTCTGCGTTGTGGCGCGTGAAATGGTCGATTCGTGCAGCCCGAGCTCGCCCGCGATGTCTTTCAAAATCAACGGACGCATCGCTGACGGCCCCTGGCTGAAGAACGCGGTCTGGCGTTCGACGATGGCCTGGGCGACGCGCAGAATCGTGTCAAAGCGCTGTTCGACGTTGCGGATCATCCATCTGGCCTGCTGCAACTGGGATTGCAGGCCGGCGTGCGCCGACTCCTTCTGATTGCTCAGCATCTGCGCGTACAGCCCGTTGATCTGTAAACGCGGCACGGCGGCGCTATTCAGCGTCACCTGCCACCCGCGCCGGGTTTTGCGCACGATGACGTCCGGCACGGCGTAGTCGGCGGCCGGCACGGTCCAGGCGCGGCCCGGGCGCGGCTCCAGCCGCAAGATTAGCGAATGCGCAGCGCGGAAGGTGGGGTCGTCGCAGCCCACGGCTGCGCACAGGCGGGCGGCGTTGCCGGTCGCCAACAGCGGCAGGTGCTGCGCGCAGATCTGCCGCGCACACGCCAGCACGGCGGGGTCGGCGGCTTCGGGCAAGCGGGTCAGGTCGGGGTTGCGCAGCTGCAACAGCAGGCAGTCGGCCATGTCGCGAGCCCCGATGCCCGCCGGGTCGAACGATTGCAACAGCGACAGCGCCGCGCGCAGCTCGTCCAGGTCGGGCTCCATTTCGGCGGGCAGCCAGCTGAGGATTTCTTCCAGGGGAGACCCCAGGTAGCCGTTCTCATCCAGCTCGTCGATCAGCAGCCCCGCCAGCGCGGCGTCTCGCGGCGCCGCGCGCGTCAGCATCAGCTGGCCCAGCAGGTGCTCGCGCAGCGTATCCGGGCGCGCTGCCTCGGGCGGGCCGGAATCTTCATCGGAATAGACCCCGCCCGAACCCGGCATTTCGTCCACCGGCGTGTCGCGTTCGGCCGCGGGCTCGTCGTCCTGCACGGAAGATTCGCGCTCGGATTCGGCTTGCGCCTCGGCAGCCGGCGTGTCGTCTTCACGTTCCAGCAGCGGGTTGTCCGCGAGCACTTGCGAGATCTCGGCCTCGAGGTCGAGCGTAGACAACTGCAACAATCGTATCGATTGTTGTAGCTGAGGGGTCAGCGTCAAATGCTGGCCAGGTCGCAGTTCTAAAATTGGACGGGTCATAGGTACAATATTTTGCATGATGAATCTGACTTCGCCCGCAAGCGTTCGCCAGGACAGCCGACTTATCGGCCAGACCCTGCTCAAATTGGCGCTTCCCCGACTCGTTGTGCGCGCGATAGTCATCGCTGTCGCCGTCGTCCTTTGGTATCTCGTCGCCTCGTGGATACTGGATTTCGGCAAACGCATGAACTACGACTTCCTGCATAGCCTGGGCCAGCCCACCCTGGACATGGCGCAGAAGGTGAATCCGTATATCTGGTGGGTCGTCGCCGGTATCTGGACGCTGATCGTCTTCTTCTCGGTGCGCGCCTGGTTTTCGGCCAGCCTGGCCTCGGGCGCGGCAACGCCGGTGGGTACCGATGTGCTGGCAGAACTGGCGCCGAACCTGTCGGAAGAATCGCTTGGCGTGCTGCGCTGGACGTGGGGCGACCGCCAAGAGCCCTTCACTGTAGGCGACTTGCGCCGCTCACTGTCTGAAATTCGCCACAATCGCATCGGCAAGATCGCGATGGTGGCCGAACAGGCGCAAATTCTGGAAGGCCCCGCGACCCGCCCCACGCGCGATCCGCGCGACGATGGGCGCCGCGAGCCGCGCAGCGAAGTGCGTGGTGAGGTCCGTGGCGAAGTCCGTGGCGAACCCCGCGGCGACCGCTACGTCGAACCGCGCATCGGCCCGGCCCGCTAAGCGCCAGAAGCATCACACGCAGACGACAGGCCGCCGACAAGGCGGCCTGATTGTTTCAGTCCTCTGCCAGCCGGCTTTTTCTATACTGGCCCCTCCAGGCTCGCGCAACCGCGGGCCGCGCACACACCAAAGAACATCTACCGGCACCGAGACAGGCCGGATGCGCGGCCGGCCCCCTGGAGTGAAGCACCATGTTCCGTACCCCCGTCCGGTATGCCGCCGGCCTGTTGGTGGCCTGTTCGGCCGCGTTCGCCGCCTCGCCGGCCCTGGCCGCCTGGCCTGACAAGCCCATCACTTTCGTCGCCCCGTTCAGCGCGGGCGGCGCCAATGACCTTGTCGCCCGCATCATCGCGAAAGCCGTTGGCTCGACCTTGAATCAGGCCGTTATTGTGGAAAACCGCCCCGGCGCAGGCGGCGTCGTGGGCGCTGCGCACGTGGCGCGCAGCGGCGCCGATGGCTACACGTATCTGGTCGGCAGCAATGGCACCGTCACCAACAGCCTGATCCGGTCGGACCAGCCCTACAAAGACGAAGAACTGACGCCCGTGGCGCTGCTGTCCATCACGCCGTCCGTCATCGTGGCCAATCCGTCCAACCCGGCCAAAGACCTGAAGGACTTCGTCGCGCGCGCCAAGCAGGCAAAGACCGACCGCATCACGTTTTCCACCGCCGGCAACGGCAGCACGCCGCATTTCGTGGCGGAGATGGTCAAGGAAGCGACGGGACTGCCGGTGGAACCCATCGCCTACAAGAGCGGCTCGGAAGGCGTGACGGCGGTGATCGGCAATCAGGTCGACGCCACCTCGGAAGCCAGCATCGTGACGCTGCCGCTGATCCAGAGCGGCAAGCTCAAGGCGCTGGCCACGACCTGGGACAAACGCATGGCCAGCGCGCCCGATATTCCGACGACTGCCGAACAAGGCTTTCCCGCGATCCGCATCGGCCACTGGGCAGGTCTGTTCGCACCCGCGGGGACGCCAGCCGATGTGTTGGACAAGATGAACGCCGCCGTCGAAAAATCTTTGCAGACGAAAGAAGTGCAGGACGCCTTGCGCCAAAGCAGCATCGAACCCGGTGGCGGCTCGCGCGCAAGCTTCGTCGAATTCGCAGCAAGTGAACGCGAACGTCTGGGTAAAGTCGTGAAAAACGGGCATATGCAGACGCAGTAACTTCGTCTGATTTTTGCCTAAACCCGCGCGGGGATGCGATGCGTCCCCCGCTTTTTCTGTTTGCGCTGGCTGGCAAAGTGTGTTTGACTAGCAACCTATGGCCGCTTACCGCACCTCCCTCGCGATTGCCACCGGACGCTCCGCCGCTCCGGTCGCCGGCCTGCGCGCTCGTTCCTTCAACGCCGCCGCGCTATCGCTATACCTACCGATCGGTTGCCGGGCCTAGTGTCCCCGTGGTAGCTCGGCAGCCACGTTTGCCACACGCGATTTCCCCTTTTTAGTTGTGAATCCTGCCGGTCAATCACGGCAAATCCAGGCGCAAGACCGTCATCCGGTCATACGCGCCGCCGAGACTTAGTGCTCCCGGGATTCAAAAGAAACCGATCGAGGTGTAGTAATGATGCTTGCCAACCCCGCCACCAAATACGTCCCCTTCGCGCCCTTTACCCGCGACTTCTCCGAACGCACCTGGCCCAGCCGCCGCATCACCAAAGCGCCGATCTGGATGAGCACGGACTTGCGCGACGGCAACCAGGCCCTGATCGAACCCATGAGCGTCGAGCGCAAGCTCCGCTTCTTCGAACAGCTGGTGAAGATCGGCTTCAAGGAAATCGAAGTGGGTTTCCCGTCGGCATCCCAGACCGACTTCGATTTCGTGCGCAAGCTCATTGATGAAAAGCGCATTCCGGACGACGTGACCATCATCGTGCTGACCCAGTCGCGCGAAGACCTGATCAGCCGCACCGTGGAAGCCGCCGCGGGCGCCAAGCAAGCCATCGTCCACATGTACAACGCGTGCGCACCGGCCTTCCGCAAGGTCGTGTTCAACATGACGAAGGAAGAGATCAAAGGCATCGCCACCACCGGTACGCGCCTGATCAAGCAATACACGTCGCAGCGCCCGGAAACCAAATGGAGCTACGAGTACTCGCCCGAAGTGTTCAGCACGACTGAACCCGAATTCGCGCTGGAAGTCTCGGATGCCGTGGCCGACGTCTGGCAGCCCACGCCTGATCACAAAATGGTGTTGAACCTGCCCGCCACGATCGAGGCCACCAGCCCCAACTTGTACGCCGACCAGATCGAGTGGATGCACAAGAACCTGGCTCGCCGCGACAGCATCGTGTTGAGCGTGCACCCGCATAACGACCGTGGCACGGCCGTGGCCGCCGCCGAATTCGCCGTGATGGCCGGCGCCGACCGCATCGAAGGCTGCCTGTTCGGCAGCGGCGAACGCACGGGTAACGTGGACCTGGTCACGCTCGCCTTGAACCTCTACACGCAAGGCGTGCACCCCGGCCTGGACTTTTCCGACATCGACGAAGTTCGCCGCTGCGCCGAGTACTGCAACCAGCTGCCGGTGCACCCGCGCCACCCGTACGCGGGCGACCTCGTCTTCACGGCGTTCTCCGGTTCGCACCAGGACGCCATCAAGAAGGGCTTCGCGCTGCAACAGGCCGACGCCGTCTGGGAAGTGCCTTACCTCCCGATCGACCCCGCCGACCTCGGCCGCAGCTACGACGCCGTCATCCGCGTGAACAGCCAATCGGGCAAGGGCGGCGTGTCGTACCTGCTTGAACAGGAACACGGCCTGGTCTTGCCGCGCCGCTTGCAAATCGAATTCAGCCGCGCCATTCAGCGCGTCACCGACGAGACAGGCCGCGAAGTCACTGCCGACGACGTCCACACGATTTTCAACCGCGAATACCTCGAGCAGAAGTCGCCGTGGAAGCTGATCCGCCACCGCATCGACGGCAATCCGTCGGCCGGCGAAGGCCAGCACTTCAGCATTGAAGCCGAACTCGAATACAACGGCGAACGCCGCATCGTGACGGGTAAGGGCGACGGCGCCATCTCGGCCTTCGTGGCCGCGCTGGACGTGCCCGTGCGCATCATGGACTACCACGAGCACGCCATCGGCACCGGCACCGACACGCGCGCCGCCTCCTACGTGGAACTGCGCGTGGGCGAATCCAGCACGGGCTTCGGCGTGGGCATCGACCGCGACATCGTCACCGCGTCGTTCCAGGCTGTACTGAGCGCCGTCAACCGCCACATCAATTCGGGCGCCGTCACGGCGGCCGAAACGGAAACCGCCGAGACCGCGTAATCCGCATCTTCGGCTACCAGTAAGCGCCTGACGCAAGCCCGAAACATGGGCTTGCGGCCCCCAAGAACACACCGCTTCTTGGCGCGGCATGGCAACAAAAAAAGCCCGCCTTATCTGGCGGGCTTTCTGCTTTCAACGCCTCGTGTTCAGCCGCGCGGCCACATATCGGATGCGCCGATGTCGGGCGTGTTTGCGGCCAGCAATTGCTCGTGCACCCACGCGCCGATGACCAGCGTGCGGTAGTCGTCATAGCGCTGACCGATCAGCTGCAAGCCCACCGGCAAGCCTTGCGGGCCGGTTGCAAAAGGCAGGTTCAGGCAAGGCAGGCCAAACAACGTCCACGCGCGCGAGAATTGCGGATCGCCCGTACCCAGGTCGGCGAAAGGCGCTTCGCCCGCAGCGCTGGGCGCCAGCACCACATCAAAGTTCTCGAACCAGCTGTTCACCCGCGCACGGGATTCCTCGGCGCGCGCCAGATTTCGGATGTGTTCTTCCGCCGTGATCTGCGCACCCGCTTCCAGCACCGCCTGAATCTTGGGGCTGAGCTGGCTGGCGTGTTCCAAGCGTTCGTAAGCCAACGATTGCGAGGCCTCGAACGCCATGATGTCGGCATGCAGCTGCACCAGCATGCAGTCCTGCGGCGGCAGCGGCACTTCTTGCACGAAGGCGCCTGCCCGCGACAAGGTGGCGGCGGCCTGCGCGAAGGCTTCTTTCGTTTCAGCTTGCGCATGCCGCCATTGCAGCGTGCGGCACATGCCAATGCGCGGCTTGCCCTCGTAAGCCAGATTCATCATGCGCGGGTCACGCATCATGACCGACGCGAACAGCGCCACGTCAGGCACCGACCGCGCGAAGCCGCCCACCGTGTCCAACGATTCGGCCAGACTCTTCACGCCGGCGCGCGGCACCGCACCAAAGGTCGGCTTGAAGCCCACGATGCCGCAGTACGACGCGGGACGGATGATGGAGCCCGCGGTTTGCGAACCCAGCGCAAACGGCACCATGTCGTCAGCCACCGCAGCGGCCGACCCGCTGGACGACCCGCCCGGCGTGTAGGCCTCGTTGCGCGGGTTGCGGGTGGGGCCGGCTTGATAAGTTGCGAATTCGGTGGTGACCGTCTTGCCGACCACCACGGCGCCCGCGCCGCGGCACAACGCCACGGCGGCGGCATCCAGGCCGGGGCGGTGGCGTTCATAGATGGGGGAGCCATAGCGGGTGGGCAGATCGACCGTGTCGAACAGGTCTTTGACGCCGATCGGCAGGCCATGCAAGGGGCCGCGCAACGCGCCGCTATCAAGCACTTGCGCGTGGTCCAGCGCCGCCTGCTTTTGCAGCGCCGTCCAGGCATGGATGGTGTTTTCGCGCTGCTCGATGCGGGCAAAGCAGGCCCGCACCAATTGCACCGCGGTTAACTCGCGCCGTTGCAGCTTGTGCGCCGCTTCCAGCGCGCCAAGTCTGTTTAAGGCAGTAGACATGATCCTTTCCTCTTTACCGGCGCCGCGCATCACGCGTGGCAGCTGAACTCCGCATCCGGTCCCCTTGACCGAGGGTCTGTCCATACTTGCCCGTGCGATTGGCGACGAGGTTGAAGCGGACCGATCCCAGCCATTGTTCGCATCGCGTCAATTAGGAAAAACACCGAAAACACCTTGTTTTACGGGGTCAACCGGCTGCGCTGCGCCATGGCTTTCTGTTGTTGCGGTTTCACCAGCATAGCGCAAACCCGTGCAATACAAAGGTCATATTTGTCTTGTAAGATGAAATCGTTTTCAGTAATCCGACAGCAATATAGATATGGCTACGCGCCCGTCGCCCCGCTTTTCCATCATTGAAGTGGCTCGCAAGGCGGGGGTTTCTCCGGCGACGGTGTCGCGCGCGTTCAATCAGCCCGAGATCGTGCACCCTGACACGCTGGCGCACATCCGCAATGTGGCCAAGCGCGCCGGCTTCCGTCCGAACCGGGTCGGCCGCAGCCTGCGTTCGGGCAGCACGCGCACCATCGGATTGATTCTCCCCACGTTGTCGAACCCCGTCTTCGCTGAATGCTTTGAAGGCGCGGAACGGCGTGCGCGGGAATCGGGCTACAGCGTCATGCTGACCGCTACCGGCTACGACCCCGCCGTGGAGTCGGCAGCAGTGCAAGGGCTGATGGACCATCAGGTGGATGGGCTGATCCTGACCGTGGCGGACGTCAACAAGAGCGCCACGCTGGACGATCTGGACAGCGCCGGCATGCCATACGTGCTGGTCTACAACGAATCCAACACGCACCCGTTTGCGTCCGTCGACAACCGCGCGGCAGCCAGCGACATGGTCGCGCATCTGGCCGCGTTGGGCCATCGCCGCATTGCACTGGTGACGGGGCCGTTGACCGCGTCCGACCGTGCGCGCCGCCGCCTGACCGGTGCGCGCGCCTGCGCCAAGAAGCTGGGCCTGGACACCGTGCAGCACATCGCCATGAGTTCACACACGGGCAGCGACGCCGACGTGCTGAAAGCCGCGCTGCGCGGCAAGCAGGCGCCCACGGCGCTGTTCTGCTCCAACGATCTGCTGGCCACGGCCGTCATCGCCGACCTGGTGGCGCTAGGCTTGCGCGTGCCCGCCGATATTTCCGTCAGCGGTTTTGACGGCATGCGCTTTGGCGCCTTGCTGACGCCGCCGTTGACGACCGTGGCGCAGCCCAGCGACGGCATCGGACAAACCGCGTGCTCGAATCTGCTGGCACAGATTCACGGCCAGCCGCCCCAATCGAATCGCCTGCCGCACTGCATCGTGGTGGGCGGCACCGCAGCCGCCGTTCGCCGTTGATCCCTATTCCTGCTGATCCCTACTACCGCCGATCCCTACTACCGCTGATCCCAATACTTCCCGACATTCCGCACGCATCATGCTCATCGCACAAATCACCGACCTGCACATGCGCACCCCGGGCGACAAGGCCTACGGCATCATCGACCCGGCCGCGTTTCTGGCGCCGGCCGTGCGCGCGCTCAATGCCCTGACGCCGCGCCCCGACTGCGTGCTGATCACGGGCGACCTGACCGACCTTGGCCGCCCGCACGAATACGCGGTGCTGCGCGAACACCTGCAAGCGCTGGAGATTCCGTACTTTCTGCTGCCCGGCAATCATGACGACCGCGCACAACTGCGCGCCGCCTTCCCCGACCATGCTTACCTGCAAACGGGCGGCGACTTCATCCAGTACGCCATCGAAAACTATCCGCTGCGCATGCTGGCGCTGGACACAGTCGTGCCGATGAAGAGCCACGGCGAACTATGCCAGGACCGCCTGGACTGGCTCGCCGCGCGCCTGGCGGAGCAACCCGGCCGGCCGACGCTGGTGCTGATGCACCATCCGCCATTCCTGACAGGCATCGAGCACATGGACGCCATTGGCCTGCTGGCCGGCGCGCCGGAGCTGGAACGCATCATCGCGCGCTTTCCGAACGTTGAACGCGTGCTGTGCGGGCACTTGCACCGCACCATCTTCCAGCGCTTTGGCGGCACCATTGCGTCGACCTGTCCCGGCACCGCGCATCAGTTGGCGCTGGAGCTGGGGCCGCGCCCCACGCTGCAATACATCATGGAACCGCCGGGCTACCAGCTGCATTGGTGGCAAGGCAAGAACCTTGTCACTCACCACGCCGTTATCGGGGATTACCCCGGGCCTTATCCGTTTGCCTGAGCCGTTTGCCTGAGCCGTAGACCGGGGGCTATAACCCCCGGGCATTGCCACGAATCCGTCATGTTTGCGCTGCACAATGAAAAGGTTTTCATAACAGGCAACAATGCGGATCTAACAATTAGATCGTCGAGACAGCATGTCATCCATCGTTCTGGATAACCTCACCAAACAGTATGGCGGCGCCGCCGCGATTCACGGCGTGAGCTTCACCGTGCCAGCGGGCAGCTTCACGGTGCTGCTGGGCCCGTCGGGCTGCGGCAAGTCGACCACGCTGCGCATGATTGCCGGGTTGGACACGCCTACCTCGGGCACCATCCACATCGGCGACCGCGACGTCACCCAACTGCCGCCGGCCAAACGCCGCATATCGATGGTGTTCCAGTCGTATGCGCTGTTTCCGCATCTGTCAGTGCGCGAGAACATTCTGTTTGGCCTCAAGGTGCGCAAGGAACCGGCGCGTGACTTCGACCGCCGCCTGCAACGCGTGGCCGGGCTGTTGGGCCTGGGCCATCTGCTGGACCGCAAGCCGTCGCAATTGTCGGGCGGGCAGCAGCAGCGCGTGGCGCTGGGCCGCGCGGTGATTTCGGAAGCGCCGGTGTGCCTGATGGATGAGCCGCTGTCGAACCTGGATGCGCAGCTGCGCCACGAGATGCGGCGCGAAATCCGCGCCTTGCAGCAAGACCTGGGCATCACGATGGTGTACGTGACGCACGACCAGACCGAAGCCATGAGCATGGCGGATCAGGTGGTGCTGCTGCGCGGCGGCCAGATCGAACAGCACGATACGCCCGACGCCTTGTACGCGCGTCCGGCCAGCGAATTCGCGGCGCGCTTCATCGGCACGCCCCCCATGAATCTGATCGGCCTGGCAAGCCTGCAAGGCGCAACCGTCATCGCCGGCACGCAAGGCCCCGTCATCGCGAATGCGCCGGCGGGTGCGGTCAAGCTTGGCGTGCGCCCCGAACACATCCGCATTGATGGCGACGGCATTCCCGCCACGGTGGAAAGCGTCGAGTATTTCGGCGCGGACTCCATCGTGGTCTGCCGCGTCGGCGACACCAGCGGCGTGGCCGTGCGCGTGGGCGGCCATTTACGCGCCCGTGCAGGCGAGGCCTTGCGCCTGTCCTGGCAGGACGCCCAGCAGCATTTCTTTGCCGCCGATTCGGCGGTCATCAACACCGTCGGGCGCTAGAAGACGCCCACATCCACAGGAAGGAAACGCCACCATGCGACGCATCGTACTGAAGACCCTGGCCGCCAGCCTGGCCGCCGCCTGCCTGTCCCTGCCTGTGCAGGCGCAGAACAAGCCCGTAGAAGTCGAGTTCTATTACCCGGTTGCCGTCGGCGGCCCGATCACCAAGATCGTTGACGACATGGTGGCGGACTTCCAGAAGGAAAATCCCGACATCAAGATCAAGCCGATCTACGCCGGCTCGTATCAGGATTCCATCGCCAAGGCGCTGACGGCGCTCAAGGGCGGCACGCCGCCGCAGCTGGCCGTGCTGCTGTCCACCGACATGTTCACGCTGATCGACGAAGACGCCATCGTGCCGATTGATTCGCTGGCCAAAAGCGACGCTGACAAGAAGTGGCTGGGCGGCTTCTATGACGCCTTCATGCAGAACAGCCGCACGGGCGGACACACCTGGGGCGTGCCGTTCCAGCGTTCGACCATCGTCATGTACTACAACAAAGACCTGTTCAAGGCCGCGGGGCTGGACCCCGAGCGCGCGCCCGCCACGTGGGCAGAGCTGGTCGACTACGGCAAGAAGCTGACCAAGCAGGATGCGTCGGGCAACACCACGCAATGGGGCATCGAGATCCCGTCGGGCGGCGCGTTCGCGTACTGGCTGTTCCAGGCGCTGACGACGCCCAACGGCGCCATCCTGATGAACGAAGCGGGCAACGAGGTCTACCTGGACAAGCCGGCGGTGGTGGAAGCCGCGCAGTTCTGGCGCGACCTGTCGGCCAAGCACAAGATCATGCCGACCGGCACCATCGACTGGGGCACCACGCCGAAGGACTTCCTGGAGAAGAAGGCGGCCATGGTCTGGACCACCACTGGCAACCTGACCAACATCCGCAAGAACGCCGACTTCCCGTTTGGCGTGGCCATGATGCCGCAGCAAAAACGCGGCGGGAGCCCCACGGGCGGCGGCAACTTCTACATCTTCAAGAGCGGCACGCCGGCGCAACAGCAGGCCGCGCTGAAGTTTGCGCAATGGGTCACGACGCCGGAACGCGCCGCCGACTGGAGCATCGCCACGGGCTACGTCGCCGTGACGCCGGCCGCCTGGCAAACCGAGAAGATGAAGAAGTATGCGCAGGAAGTACCGGCAGCGGCGGTCGCGCGCGACCAGTTGGAAGTCAGCGTGGCGGAATTCTCCACGCATGAAAACCAGCGCGTCACCAAGACCCTGAACGACGCGCTGCAAGCGGCGCTGACGGGCTCGAAGACGCCGCAGCAAGCGCTGACCGACGCCCAGCGCGAGGCCGATCGCATCCTGCGCCCCTACAAGTAAACCGACAAGCACGATGAGCCGCTCTTTGAATGCGCTTTATGGCTGGCTGCTGTTGCTGCCAGCCATCGTGCTGCTCGCTGCCTTCACGCATTACCCGGCGGTGGCGACGCTCTGGCACAGCTTTTTCTCCACGCCCAAAGGCGCGCGGCCGGCGCGCTTTGTGGGCCTGGATAACTATGCCGTCATGCGTGACGACCCGGTGTTCTGGCAGTCGCTGTGGAACAACCTGTGGTTTGCGCTGGGCACGATCCCCACGTCCATCGGCATTGCGCTGATCATGGCGCTGTGGGTAAACCGCAATCTGCGCGGGCGCGGCTTTTTGCGCATGGCGTACTTCACGCCGACGGTGCTGCCGATGGTGGCGGTGGCCAACATCTGGCTGTTCTTCTACACGCCGCAGTACGGGCTGATCGCGCAGGTGATGGGCTGGTTCGGTTCGCCCGGCCCCAATTGGCTGGGCAACCGCGACACGGCGCTGCCGGCGCTGATGCTCGTGACGGTGTGGAAGGAGTCGGGCTTCTTCATGATCTTCTACCTGGCCGCCTTGCAGACGGTGTCGCCGTCGCTGCGCGAGGCCGCCATGCTGGAAGGCGCATCGCGCTGGCAGTATTTCCGCCGCATCTTATGGCCGCTGCTGATGCCCACCACGCTTTTCGTGCTGATCAATGCGCTGATCAACGCGTTCCGTCTGGTGGACCACGTGGTCGTCATGACGCGCGGCGGGCCGGACAACGCCAGCACCTTGCTGCTGTATTACATCTACCAGGTGGGTTTCAGTTTCTGGGACACGGCTTACGCCGCCACGCTGACCGTCGTGTTGCTGGTGGTGCTGGCGCTGACCGCGCTGATCAAGTTCCGCTGGCTGGATCGCAGGACGCACTATCAATGAAAGACAAGCTCGATACCCTGGGCGCGTGGGCGCTGGGCCTGTTGTGGATTCTGCCGCTGGCCTACGCCATGTGGGCGGCGTTTCACCCGCCGGCCTACGCGACCCGCTTTGAACTGTTCGCCCCGCTGACGCTCGATAACTTCGCCCGTGCCTGGCAGGCCGCGCCGTTTCCGCGCTACTTCCTGAACACCTTCCTGCTCGTCACGATGGTGCTGGCGGCGCAGCTGGTGCTGTCCACGCTGGCCGGCTACGCGTTCGCGCGCTTCGAGTTTCGCGGCCGCGATTTCGTCTTCATGCTGGTGCTGTTGCAGCTGATGATCATGCCCGACGTGCTGCTGGTGGAGAACTACCGGTCAATGAGCCAGCTGGGCATTCGCGACACGGTGTTCGCAATCGGCCTGCCGTACTTTGCGTCGGCCTTTGGCATCTTCCTTTTGCGCCAGACCTTCAAGACGGTGCCGCGCGAGCTTGAAGAAGCCGCGCGCATGGAAGGCGCGAGCGCCATGCAGATTCTGTGGAAGGTGTACGTGCCGCTGGCCAAGCCGATCTACGTGGCCTATGGGCTGGTGTCGGTCAGCCACCACTGGAACAACTTCCTGTGGCCGCTGATCATCACAAACTCCGTGGAGTCCCGGCCGCTGACGGTGGGGTTGCAGGTGTTCTCGTCGACCGATCAGGGTATCGATTGGTCGGTGATTACCGCCGCGACGCTGATGTCGGCCGCCCCCTTGCTGATCGCCTTCCTGCTGTTCCAGCGGCAATTCGTGCAGTCGTTCATGCGGGCGGGGATCAGGTAGAAAAAGCTGGCGATCAATAGCCGACCGTCAGCCCCGGTAAGTCCACCGTGATGCGCGGGCGCTCCAGCGCCAGCGCCAGGTTCTCCGCGAATTCACGGGCTTCTTTTTCGTCGGTGGACAGGGTGTCGTAGCCCAGGGCGTCGGCTACGCCCAGCACCTTGTCCAGCAGCAGCACCTTGCCGCTGGGCCGCAGCGGTTCGCAGCCCAGGGTTTCCCAGGCGCCGTCAAACCAATCACGCGCCTGACTCTGGCGTTGCGGGGAGGTTTCCACGGTGGCGGTCAGGTCCAGCGAACGCCGGGGGTCAAAAACAATGGTGATGTCGCTGCGCATAGGGAATTCCTTGAAAGGGCGTCAGGCCGAAAGGGTAGGCAAAAAAAGCCGGTCAGATTGTCTGCCCGGCGACATTGCCTACCAGCCGCGTGACGCTTCCCACGTGACCTCGACATTGGCGGCTTGGGATTGCCGCATCATGTCCAGCAACGGGAAGGCGCGTTCCTTCATGCCGACTGCGCGGGCCATAGGGGAGCGGGGCGCTTTGTCCTCGTCGTCTTCGTCGACGGGGTGTTCGGCGATTTCGATGGCGTGTTCGATGCCCGCAATGGCGGGGCCCAACTGGTCGACGGTGAAAACGCCGCGTTCGGGGACCTTGTCACCGATGGGCTTGCCCGCCGCCTGCAAAATGGGACCGGCGTGGTCGGAAAGCATCAGCACCTCGGCCACGGCCTTGGAGTGAAAGGTAATCAGCATATTGCGGTCTCCCTCATTAAATACGTTACATACACTACCGCAACGCCCGGGGGATGCCAACTGGCTGCGGCGCGCCAGCCGCCCTGGCGCCGCCACCCCGGGCTAGAGGTTTGATTTTATTGACAGTTCCGGCGGCCCGGCGAACGCTTGCCGGACGGTTTGACGCCCTTCGCCCGCCGATTGGCCCGCCAAATCAACTATCATTCAGCATGATTCCCGTGACATTGCCGGCCCGGACCGCGTCCGCTTGATCCCCGCCTGATCTTCCGCATCGGTCACTCACCCAGAACTTCTCCAGACGCCCATGCTCCCCGAGCAACAAAAACAGCTTATCTCCCTGATCCAGGCCGCCGTTGCGCAGAGCCTTCCCGACGCCCAGCCCAACGTGCTGCTGGAGCGCCCCAAGGTCGCCGCCCACGGCGACGTCGCCACCAACGTGGCCATGCAGCTGGCCAAGCCCGCAGGACGCAACCCGCGCGAATTGGCCCAGGCCATCGTTGACGCGCTGATGGCCGCCCCCGGCGCCCGTGATCTGGTCGACAGCGCTGAAATCGCCGGCCCCGGCTTCATCAACCTGCGTATCACCGCCGCCGCCCGTCAGGCCGTCATTGCCACGGTGGCCGAACAGGGCGCAAGCTTTGGCCGCGCTGCGCGCAGCGGCGAGAAGATCCTGGTCGAATTCGTGTCGGCCAACCCCACCGGCCCGCTGCACGTGGGCCATGCCCGCCAAGCTGCACTGGGCGACGCGCTGTGCCGCTTGTACGACGCCAGCGGCTGGGACGTGACCCGCGAGTTCTATTACAACGACGCGGGCAACCAGATCGAAAACCTGGCCATCAGCGTGCAAGCGCGCGCCCGCGGCCTGACGACCGACTCCCCCGAATGGCCGGCCGACGGCTACAAGGGCGACTACATCGTCGACATCGCCCGCGACTTCCAGGCCGGCAAGACCTTGCAGGCGTCCGACGGCCAGCCCGTCACCGCCACCGGCAACATCGACAGCCTGGACGACATCCGCGCCTTCGCGGTGGCCTATCTGCGCCGCGAACAAGACCTGGACTTGCAGGCGTTCGGCCTGAAGTTCGACAACTACTACCTGGAAAGCTCGCTGTACACGTCGGGCCGCGTCGAAGCCACGGTCAATGCGCTGATTGCCGGCGGCCATACCTATGAAGAGGGCGGCGCGCTGTGGCTGCGCACGACCGAACTGGGCACGGGCGACGACAAAGACCGCGTGATGCGCAAGAGCGAAGGCGGCTACACCTACTTCGTGCCGGACGTGGCCTACCACAAGGCCAAGTGGGAACGCGGCTTCCACCGCGCCGTCAACATCCAGGGCAGCGACCACCACGGCACCGTGGCCCGCGTGCGCGCCGGCCTGCAAGCGCTGAACGAAGGCATCCCGAAAGACTACCCGTCTTACGTGCTGCACAAGATGGTCAAGGTGATGCGCGGCGGCGAAGAGGTCAAGATCTCCAAGCGCGCCGGCAGCTACGTCACCATGCGCGACCTGATCGACTGGGTGGGCCGCGACGCCGTGCGCTACTTCCTGATCCAGCGCCGCGCCGACACCGAATTCGTGTTCGACGTGGACCTGGCCCTGTCCAAGAGCGACGAAAACCCGGTCTATTACATCCAGTACGCGCACGCACGCATCTGCACGATGATCAACAACGCCGGCATGCCCGCCCCCGATGTGGCCGCCGCCGACGTGTCCGTGCTGACCGCGCCGTCCGAATTCGCGCTGATGCAGCGTCTGGCCGAATTCCCGCACGTGGTGGCGCTGGCCGCCCAGGACCTGTCGCCGCACCACATTGCCTTCTGGCTGCGTGACTGCGCGTCGGACTTCCACGCCTGGTACAGCGCCGAACGCGTGCTGGTCGACGACGTCGCCCTGAAGCTGGCCCGCCTGCGCCTGGCCGCCACGACGCGCCAGGTGCTGGCCAACGGCCTGGAGCTGCTGGGCGTGTCCGCCCCCGAGCGGATGTAACATCGGTACATGGCAACCAAGCGCAAACCCACCCGCCGTTCCTCAGGCGAAAGCGGCAGCACCCTGTACGGGGCGCTCGCCGGCCTGCTCATCGGTCTGATCGTGGCCGCCGTCGTGGCCTTTTATGTCACCAAGGCCCCGGTGCCGTTCGTGGACCGCGCCAGCCGTCAGGGCGACACGGGCAAGCTGCCCGACCCCCGGCAGGCGCCGGACCCCAACGCGGGCCTGTATGGCCGCGATGGGGCGGCGGGTGCGCCGCCCACCGGCCCCACCGCCACGGCGCCCGCGCCATTACCGGGCACTGGAGCTGGCGCGGCCAAGCCCGACGAAACCCCGGCCCGTCTGGACGACCTGGGCGCGCTGATCGCCACCTTGCCGTCAACCGCCAAGCCGCAGGCCACCGCGCCCGCGGCGGTCGCCATGGCGCCCAGCCAGGCGCCCACCCCCATCTCCAAGCCCGCGGCAACGCCCGCACCGAAGGCCGCAGCGCCCGCCACGGCCACGGCGTCCGCCGCCACCGGCACTTACTTCCTGCAAGCCGGCGCCTTCCGGGGCGAAAACGACGCGGAATCGCTCCGCGCCCGCATCCTGCTGCTGGGCCTGCCCGTGAATGTGCAAAAGGCGGAAGTGAACGGCAAGCCGATCAACCGGGTCCGCGTCGGGCCGTTTGCGCGGCTGGACGACATGAATCGCGCCCGCGGCCGGTTGGGCGAAAACAAGATTGAAACCGCCGTCGTGCGCCAGTAACGCACTCTGGCGCCATTTTTTCGATTGAACTTATCCGCGTTTGACCCTGTCTGTAACTTTTTACTCAGGAACCTCTTATCCATGCTGTCCCCCAAGATTGTTCGTATCCTGGCCGCGGCCGCACTGACGGCCACCGCGTTCTTCAGCCCGGTCAGCCACGCGCAAGGCACGCAAGCCTATGTGGCGATCAACCCGCCGCTGCCCTCGGATACCCCGGGCAAAGTGGAAGTGCTGGAATTCTTCGCCTACACCTGCCCGCATTGCGCCGCCATGGAACCCATGGTTGAAGACTGGGCCAAGACCGCCCCGTCTGACGTCGTGCTCAAGCAAGTGCCCATCGCCTTCAACGCCGGCATGAAGCCGCTGCAACAGGTCTACTACACGTTCCTGGCTCTGGACCGCCCCGACCTGCACGCCAAGTTCTTCACCGCCATCCACGGTGAACACAAGCGCCTGTTCGACAAGAAGTCCATGGGCGACTGGGCCGCCTCGCAAGGCGTGGACCGCGCCAAGTTCGATTCGATCTTCGATTCGTTCAGCGTGCAAACCCAAGTGCAGCGCGCCACCCAGCTGGCCGACGCCTACCGCATCGACGGCACGCCGTCGTTTGCCGTCGGCGGCAAGTTCATGACCTCCCCGGTCATGGCGGGCAACAGCTACGAAGGCGCCCTGAAGGAAGTGAACCAACTGATCCCGATGGCGCGCAACAAGTAATCCGCGCACACCGCTCACCGCAGACGCCCCGGCTGATTTGGCCGGGGCGTTTTCTTTTGTGAAATCGTTGAGAAATCGCTGCGATTCCGCGCAGGCGCAGCGCTACACTTTCACCACAAAAATTCGCCGCAACGACGGCATAAAACGGGTGGAAGACAAATGACATCGCAATCTCTGCGCGCACGTGCGGCATTGAGCCTTGGGCTGGGCCTGAGCTTGGCGCTCGGCGCCTTCACCACGCACGCCAGCACAGCCGACGGCGTGAAGATCGGCGTCCTGACGGACATGGCGGGCGTCACCGCCGACGCCACGGGCAAGGGCTCGGTGGAAGCCGCCCGGCTGGCCATCGAGGAAATGGGCGGCACCGTGTTGGGCAAGCCGATCTCGCTGGTCTCGGGCGACCATCAACACCGCCCCGACATCGGCAGCAGCATGGTCCGCAAGTGGTACGACACCGATGGCGTGGACGTCGTGGTGGACGTGCCCAACTCGTCCGTCGCGCTGGCCGTGCAGGGCATTGCGCGCGAAAAGAAAAAGCTGGTGCTGTTCTCCAGCCCCGGCACCACCGCGCTGTCGCAAGCGCAGTGCTCGCCCTACGGCGTGCAATGGACGTACACGACCTACGCCTTGTCGCGCGGCACGGCCACCGCCGTCGTCAATGAAGGCAACAAGCGCTGGTTCATCCTGGCGTCCGACTACGCCTTCGGCAAGCAGTTGGCGGCGGACACCGAAGCCGTCGTAAAGGCCAACGGCGGCGAAGTCGTGGGCACCGTTTTCCACCCGTTGAACGCGTCGGACTTTGCGTCCTTCCTGCTTCAGGCCCAAGGCTCCAAGGCGCAGATCATCGCCATCGCCAACGCGGGCGGCGATACGATCTCGGCCATCAAGCAGGCGGCGGAATTCGGCATTGGCGGCACGCAGCAGCTCGCGGCCATGCTGCTGCTGATCACGGATGTGCACAGCCTGGGTCTGCAAGCAGCGCAGAAAACGTACCTGACTGTGCCGTCGTACTGGGACATGAATGACGGCACGCGCGCCTTCACCAAGAAGTTCGAAGCGCGCGTCGGCCGTCCGCCCACCTTCTTGCAGGCGGGTGTGTACAGCTCGGTGCGCCACTACCTGCAAGCCGTGAAAGCGGCCGGCACTGCGGATGCCGACGCGGTGATGGCGAAGATGAAATCGCTGCCCATCGACGACCCGTTCAGCTTGAATGCGCACATCCGCGAAGACGGCCTGGTGGTGCGCGACATGATACTGGCGCAGGTGAAGACGCCCGCGCAATCCAAAGCGCCCTGGGACTACTACAACATCGTGCGCAACATCCCCGGAGACACGCTGGCGTGGCCGCTTGCGGAAAGCCAATGCCCGCTGGTCAAGAAATGACCAAGCCTGAGCAACAGCCACGGCAGCAACCCCTCTCGCTTGCTGACTTCGGCAGCTTCTACGCGGGCGGCAGACCGGTGCGCATCGCCGGGCTGCCGCAGCGCGAGATCGCGTTCACGAAAAGCGCGTCGCTGGCCTATGACCCGAACGGGCACTATCACTTCGAACAGGCGTACGTGCAGTACTTCATTCCGTCTCGCCTGGCGCATCCCTTGCCCATCGTGCTGCTGCATGGCGGCGGCATGACAGGCGCGATGTGGGAACAGACGCCAGACGGGCGCCCCGGCTGGATGCAGCATTTTCTGCGCCAGGGCCATGCGGTGTATGTCGTGGACAACGTTGAGCGCGGCCGCGCCGGCTGGGCGCCGTTCGAGCAGGTGTGGCCCGAGGCGCCCATCATCCGCACCGCTGAGGAAAGCTGGTCGTTGTTTCGCTTTGGCCGCGCCGAAGACTACGCGTTGCGCCGCGCGTTCGCAGGGCAACGCTTTCCCGTTGATGCGTTCGATGACTTCATCCGGCACGCCGTGCCGCGCTGGCTGGGCAACAACGATGCGGCCCTGCACGGCTTCTGCGCTGTGCTGGACCGTATCGGCCCATGCCTGGTGCTGGCGCACAGCCACGGCGGCGAAGTGGCGTACCGGGCGCTGCATGCGCGGCCCGATCTGGTGCGGGGTGTGATCGGCATCGAGCCGTCGGGGTTCTCGGGCGACGTCACGGCCGCCGCCGTGGCGGGCAAGCCGTTCCTGTTTGTCTATGGCGACTATCTGGACGCCACGCCGCTATGGCAGCGCTTGTGCGCAAGCGGGCAGGACTACGCCGCGTCGCTGGCCCGGCATGGTGCGCGGGTGGATACGTGGCGGCTGGCCGAGCAAGGCATTGCGGGCAATTCCCACATGCCGATGATGGACGACAACAGCGACGACATCGCCGCGCGCATCGGCGCGTGGATACGCAGCGCGGCGGTCTGAACGCGCCGCGCCGCATGGCTGCAGGATCGACGGGCTGCGGGGCTGCGAGGTTACCGCGTTGCGAGGTTGCGCGCTTACTCGCTGACCGCCGCCGCTTTTTCCAGCGCCTGGGTCAGATCCGCGATGATGTCTTCCGGCGATTCCAGCCCGATGTGCAAACGCACCAGCGCGTTGTCGCCTTCGCCCCAATAGCGGTGATGGGACAAATCCTTGGGCGATACCAGCTGCACCAGGCTTTCGTAGCCGCCCCAGGAAAAGCCGATGCCAAACAAAGTCAGCGCATCCACAAAGGCGCGCGCCGCCGCGGGCGACAGGCGCAGCTCAACCGACAGCATGCCGTTGGAGCCGGAACAATCACGCTGCCACAGCGCATGGCCGGGGTCGGCCGGCCAGGCGGGATGGAACAGGCGCACGGTCTCGGGGCGGCTCTTGAAGAATTCGCACACTTGCAGCGCATGGCGCGCATGCTGCGCCATACGGATCGGCATCGTGCGCACCCCGCGCAACGCCAGCCATGCGTCGTCCGCGCTGATGGAATAGCCCATCGCGTACTGCGTGCGGTTCAGCTTTCTGGCGATGGCCTCGTCGTTTGTCACCACCGCGCCCAGCATCAGGTCAGAGTGGCCGCCCACGTACTTCGTGCCGGCGATCACGGACACCTGCGCGCCCAACGTCAGCGGGCGATAGATGTAGCCGGAGCCCCAGGTGTTGTCAGTGGCCAGCACCAGGCCATGCGCGTTGGCAAACGCCGCCATCGCGCCCATGTCCAGCATTTCAAACAACAGCGAACCCGGCGACTCCACGTACAACAGCTTCGTGTTCGGCTGCACCAGCGATTCCAGGTCATCACTGGTGGAGAAGTACGTGATGTCGATGTTCATGCGCTTGAGCACGGCGTCGTCCAGCTCGCGCATCGGGCCGTAGACGCAATCGGAAATCAGCGCGTGATCGCCCGCCGAGCACAACGCCATCATCACCATCGTCATGGCCGACAGGCCCGACGACGCCAGATAGCAATGCGTGCCGCCTTCCAGCTGCGTGAACACTTCCTCCAGCGCGGCGTGGGTATCCATGCCCATGCGGCCATACGTGGTGGCGCGGCCGCCAGCGGCCTTGCTGCGCTGCGCCTGTTCCAGCGCGGCCAGATTCTCGAAGCGCACGGTGCTGGCGCGCATGGGCGGCAGCGGCACGGGCGCGGTGCCGGTCTCGGGGTTGAACGGGGCGGTGCCCGCGTGCTGCAAAACCGTGTCGATGTGTTTGGAAGTCATCTGCTGAGGGAATGCGATAGGGGTGAACAAGGCCGAATCGGGGCGAGCGGTGCGGCGAGAACGGTGGCGAACAGGGTGAACCTTATCAGGCGCGCGGGCGCCTGTCCCTAGCCCCTGTCCCTAACTCGTGACCCAGTTGACGGTTTCCGGCAGCTCGGCGCGCCGGGTGCGGTAGCTGTTGGCGGGATGCGCGGTATCGGCATAGCCAAAGGAAATGCCGCAGACCACGCGCCGGTCGGGCGCAATGCCCAGCACGTCGCGCAGCACCTCGGGGTACATCGCCAGCGACGCCTGCGCCACGGTGGCCACACCGTTGGCCTGGGCCGCCAGCAGAAAGTTGGCGACGTACCCGCCGCAGTCCATCGCGCCGTATTCGCCCAGCGCTTCGTCGGTTGTGATGATGGCCACATGCGGCGCGTCGAACAATTGGAAGTTGCGCATCTCTTGCTGGCGGTAGGCCTCGCGGTCGCCGCGCGCCACGCCCACCGCGCCGTACAGCTGAAAGCCCGACTCGCGGCGGCGGGCCAGGTATTCGTTGCGGTACTCGCGGGGAAAGGGGAAGTCGGGCGTGAAGCCGGCCTGTTCGGCGCGCGCGGTAAGCGCCGCCCGTAAACGATCCGTGCCTGCGCCTTCGGTAATGGCCACCTGCCAGGGCTGGCAGTTGCACCACGATGCCGTGCGCTGAGCCAGGGTCAGAATCCGTTCGATGACGCCACGCGGCACAGGCGCGGGCAGGAACGCGCGGCAGCTGTGGCGCGCCAAGAGCCAGGCTTCAAGCGCGGCGTCAGTACCCGCTGCGTGGTCGCCGCCGCTCAGGCTGGCCGGTGCATCGGGTTGCGCGTTGCGGGGTGCAGCATGGGTTGCGGCAGGGGTCGTCATGGCGTGTCTCTCTCTCCTGGTGTGTCCGGCGGCGCGGGGTGGACGGCGTGGATTTTGCCCTTATGATGCCATTCTCCGGCTGACCGGAGCCCACCCGCACCAGGCGAAATCCCATGCTGCCCCTTGATACCTTGATCGCTTTCTTCGGCATTGCCGTTCTACTGGCCCTGACGCCCGGGCCAGACAATCTGTTCGTGCTGATGCAATCGGCCATCTGGGGACGCAAGGCGGGCATGCTGGTGGTGCTGGGCCTGTGCACCGGCCTGTTGGGTCATACGGCTGCCGTGGCGCTGGGTTTGGCCGCTGTGTTCGCCGCGTCGCCCATGGCGTTCACGGCGCTGAAGCTGGCGGGCGCCGCGTATCTTGCGTATTTGGCGTGGCAAATTCTGCGCGCGCCCGTCGAAGCGGAAGATGGCAAGCGGCCCGAACCGCTCAAGCCCGGCGCGCTGTACCGGCGCGGCATCGTCATGAACCTGACGAACCCGAAGGTGCTGCTGTTCTTCTTCGCGTTTCTGCCGCAGTTCACCACCCCCGCGCTAGGCCCCGTCGGCGTGCAGGTGATGCAGCTGGGCGCGGTGTTCATGGTGTCGACCTTGCTGGTGTTTGGCGCCATCGCGTTCTTCTCGGGCGCGTTCGGCGAACTGCTACAACGCTCGGTGACGGCCAAGCGCTGGCTGAACCGCATCGCCGCGCTGGTGTTCGTGGGGCTGGCCGTCAGGCTGGCCACGGCCACGCGCTAGGGCGCGAGGCGGCGTGGCCGGCCGGGGTCAGGCCGCCGTGAACCGCACGATGCCGTCCGCCCCCGTTGCGCGTTTCAGCTTGCCTTCGAAATACAGCGCATGCAGGTGCGCCAGCGCCTCGCCCATGGCGAAGGTCAGCTGATGCAGATCCAGCTTGCGCTTGAATAGCACCGGCACGATGTCGGACGTGGACTGCGGCTGCACCTTGCACGCTTCCAGCACTTCGGCCAGCCGGTCCCGGTGATGTTCGTGCTGTTGCGCGATGCGCTCGTGCAAACCGGTGAACGGCCGGCCATGCGATGGCAGCACCAGCGTGTCATCCGGCAAGCCGTCATAGCCATCCAGCGACCGCAAATACAAGGGCAGGGGATTGGCGTCGGGTTCGTAGTCGAACACGCTGACGTTGGTCGAGATGCGCGGCAACACCATGTCGCCAGAGATCAGCACGTTCAGGCCCGGCGAGTGCAGCGACGCATGTTCCGGCGCGTGGCCGTAGCCGACAATCACGCGCCAATCGCGGCCGCCGATGCGGACCTGATCGCCGTGCATGATGCGCGTGTAGCGCGCAGGCACGGCGGGCACCAGATTCGGGTAGTAGTTGGCGCGCTGGCGGATCTGTTCCTGCGCGTCCGGGTCGGTCAGGCCGTGGCGGGCGAAATGCGCCACCGCCGATTGGCCGCCCGGGCCGCCGCCGGCGTCATTGCGGCGCGACGACCACAGCGACGCCACCATGAAGTCCGTCATCGTCATCCACAGCTGCGCGTCCCAGCGCTCGCACAGCCAATGGGCCAGGCCGATGTGGTCGGGATGCATGTGCGTGACCAGCACACGCAACACCGGCAGCCCTTCGAGTTCGTTCTTGAACACGTCTTCCCACAACGACTTGACCTCGTCGCGCGAGATGCCACAGTCAACAATCGTCCAGCCGTCGCGGCCGTCGATGTTGTCGCGCAGCAGCCAGAGGTTGATATGATCCAGCGCGAACGGCAGCGGCATCCGAATCCATTTGACGCCCTCCGTCACCACATGGGCATGGCCGGCTTCGGGCTGGAAGTCCGCCCAGGGATACTGCAATTTCTGTTCGTTGGGGTTCATTGCCTCTTGCTCCACGCTTGACGTTCACGTCAAGTCATCATAATTTACGTTTACGTAAACTGCCACACGTCGCATGCCCTCGTCAACATGGACCATCTCTGAACTCGCCCGCGAGTTCGACGTCACGCCCCGCACGATCCGCTTCTACGAAGACCAGGGGATCGTCAGCCCGGCACGCGAGGGCCGCAACCGCATCTTCGGTCCGCGCGACCGCACGCGCCTGAAGCTGGCGCTGCGCGGCAAGCGGCTGGGGCTGCAACTGTCCGAAATCCTGACCCTGATCGACATGTACGACGGGCCGGGCGATACCGAAGTGCAGCTGCGTCAGTACCTGAGCGTACTGGAACAGCATCGCGCCACGCTCGAACAACAACGCCGCGACATCGAAGACACCTTGCAAGAGATTGCACAGCAGGAACGCGAATGCCGCGTGTTGCTGGCGCAAAAGCCGTAAGGGCCGACGCATGGCCGCCCTGCAAACCGTTGCGCTGTTCGTCCTGACCGCGCTGGCCGAAATCATCGGCTGCTATCTGCCTTATCTGTGGCTGCGCAAGGGCCATTCCATCTGGCTGCTGGCGCCCGCCGCCGTCAGTCTGGCGCTGTTCGCGTGGCTGCTGACCTTGCATCCCACCGCGTCGGGCCGCGTGTATGCCGCGTATGGCGGCGTGTACATCGGCATGGCGTTGCTGTGGCTGTGGGCGGTCGACGGCGTGCGGCCGAGCCTCAGCGATTGGGTGGGCGTGGGCCTGTGCATCGCGGGCATGCTCGTCATCATGTTCGGGCCGCGCGGCACGTAACGCCTGACCCGCGCGTGGCACGTAACGCCTGACCCGGTATGCGCGATGGAACACGCGCTTGGCCTGTGGCGTGGCGTCACCGCGATCGGCGTTGATAGTTCCGCCCCAAAATCGGATTCATCCAATATCTTTGCGCACGGCGGGAAGGCAAGATCGGCTCCATGCACAAGAGCCGTCTTCACCCCATTCTTGACCGCCAGCCGCAGCTTCGCGCAACCGCCGACGCCGCAGGCTTTGAGTGCCTGGATAGCGACTGGCGCGGCCTGTCCGCGATGTACCGGTTTCAGTGCCGCGCAGGGCATCTCTTTGACCGCACCTTGCAAACGTTTGGCCGCGCGCGCGAAACCAAATGCCCGGTCTGTACGGCGGAAGCCAACTTCACCCGCCTGCGCGCCCTGTCGCAAGAGGCCGGCGTGCAATGCCTGGAATCGCACTGGCTCGGCTGGGACAGGCCGCATCGCTTCCAATGCCAGGCCGGGCACAGCTGGACCCGCAACGGCAACAAGGCGCTGGACCGCACCGGTTGCCCCGTCTGCGGACGCGATGCCGGCTACCGGCGCAGGCGCGACGATCTGCTGACGCGCATTCATCAAACGGCAGCGGCGCGCGGCGGCGTCTGCCTGGACACGGCAAGCCCGCGCGGGCAACGCGTGTTCCGCTTTCGCTGCGGTGCCGGCCATGAATGGAACGCCCCCGGCGCCGACGTCCTGCGGCGCACCTGGTGCCCGGAATGCGCGCGGCTGCGCAAGGTGGAAGGGTATCGGCACCCCGATGGCCTGCAACGCCTGCAACGCAAGGCCGCCGAACGGGGCGGCGCCTGCCTGTCGGACGCTTATCACGGGCTGGGCGTGCGCTACCGGTTCCGTTGCTCTGAAGGCCACGAATGGCTGACAACGGGCGGCAAGATATTGTTGGGAAGCTGGTGCGGCGTATGTGCGAACGTGAACAAGCGCCTGGGCATTGCCGCCGCGCATCAGGCGGCGCGCGAACGCGGCGGGCAATGCCTGTCATCCAGCTATGTGAATACCACCAAGAAGCTGCATTGGCTGTGTCATCGCGGGCACGATTGGTATGCGCCATTCGCATCGATCCGGGCAGGGCATTGGTGTGCGCAGTGTGCGCACATTGCGCGGATCACCAACGCGGATTCATTGGCCCGTATGCGGTATCGGGTGGCGCCGCTGCCCGTGGATGAGCGGGGCGCGCCGCAAAAACTGCGTAAGCGCCCCGCGCTGGCGGCAGCGAAGCCGTAGGCCCAACACGGGGACGCTTACGCAATCGGCACGATGCAACCAGGCTTACTCGGCCTTGATATTGCCTTCCTTGATGATGCGGGCGTTGTTCGTGAATTCCGCCTGCACTTGCTTGGCGAACGCGTCGCCCGAAGCCGTACCCGGTTGCAGGTACGACTTCGCCAGCAAGTCCTGGAATTCAGCGCTGGCGACAGCCTTGGCCAACGCCGCTTGCAGCGGCTGCGACACCGCTGGCGGCAGCTTGGCCGGCGCGAACACGCCAAAGTTCGAGTAGTACTGCGCTTGCGGCAGCTTCAATTCGGCCATGGTCGGCACGTCGGGCCAGGCGGCCAGACGTTGCGGCGCCATCACGGCCAACGGCTTCAATGCGCCATTGGCCACATGCGGCAACACCACATCGCTATTGACCACCAGCAGTTCAATCACGCCGCCCAAGCCATCGGTCAGCGCCTGGCTGTTGCCGCGATACGGCACGTGCAGCATCTTGGTGCCGGTCTGCGTAGTGACAGCGGCCATGCCGATGTGGGCCACGGTGCCCTGGCCCGGCGTGCCATAACGCACCCCTTCCGGATGCGATTTGGCGTACTCGACCAGGCCCGCAAAATCCTTCACCGGCAACGACTTGGTGGCAACGATCGCCACCGGCGCCACGGCCACGCTAGCCACCGGCGTCAAGTCTTTCATCGGGTCGTAGTTGGTCTTGGCCAGATGCGGGAAGATGGTCAGCGGGCTGGTGGACGCCAACAACAACGTGGTGCCGTCCGGCTGCGCGCGAGCCACGAAGTCCGTGCCGACGGATGCGCCTGCACCCGGCTTGTTTTCAACGATGACGGTCACGTTGGCTTCCTTGCGCAGCGCGTCGCCCAGGCGGCGGCCAATCGCATCGGCGCTGCCGCCCGCCGTGTAAGGCACGACCAGCGTCACCGGCTTGGCGGGCCAGCTCTGCTGGGCCATCGCGCCGCTTGCCATGATCGCCAGGGCCGCCCCCGCGGCCTTGATCAGCAATGTCTTCTTTTTCATATCGTCCTAGTGATGTTGCGTAGCACTGCGTTGGGTAAAGCGTCGAACGTAATCAGTGAAGCGGTGTAGCCCGTCAGCGGTGTTGCCCGTCAGCGGTGTAGCCCATCAAGCGGGCTCCGCGCTCAGGCCGCAAGGTAGCGTTGCGCCAGGCGAACCCAGTACGACGCGCCCGCCGGAATCAAAGAGTCATTGAAGTCATAGCTGGCGTTGTGCAGCATGCACGGGCCCAGGCCGTGGCCGGCCATGCGGTGCTCGCCATCGCCATTGCCCAGGAACACGTAGCAGCCGGGCTTTTCCTGCAACAGGAAGGCGAAGTCTTCCGAGGCCATGGCGGGTTCGATCGTCAGTGCGCGCTCATCCCCCGCCACCTCGCGCATGACGTCCATGCAGAACTCGGTTTCGGCCACCGTGTTGACCAGTGCCGGGTAGCGGCGCTCGAAGAACACATCGGCCTCGCAGCCGTGCGCGGCCGCGATGTTGCCGGCGATTTCGTTCATGCGGCGTTCGATCAGGTCCACCACATCGGTGCTGTAGGCGCGCACCGAGCCGCCCAGCCACGCCGTGTTGGGGATGACGTTGATGACGGTGCCGCCCGCCTGCACCTGCGTGATCGACAGCACGGCCGCGTCCAAGGGGCGCTTGCTGCGGGTCAGGATGGTTTGCAGCGACTGGCCGATGGCGAACAGCGCAGGCACCGGGTCGGCGCAGTCTTGGGGCGCTGCGGCGTGGCCGCCCTTGCCCGTGACGGTGATCTTGAAGCCATTGGCCGCCGCCATCATCGGGCCGGCGCACACGCCGAACGACCCGGCGGGCAAGCCCGGCCAGTTGTGCATGCCGAACACCGCTTCGCACGGGAAGCGCGTGAACAGCCCGTCCTGAATCATGGCGCGGCCGCCCGCGCCGCCTTCTTCGGCCGGCTGGAAGCACAGGTACACGGTGCCATCGAAGCCGCCTGCGGTTTGCAAGTGCTGGGCCGCGGCCAGCAGCATGGCCGTGTGGCCGTCGTGGCCACAGCCGTGCATCTTGCCGTCGTGGCGCGAACGATGTTCGAACTGGTTTTCTTCCTGCATGGGCAGCGCGTCCATGTCGGCGCGCAGCATGATGGCGCGGTCCGACGTGCCACGCTTGATCACCCCGACCACGCCGGTCTTGGCGATGCCGGTATGCGTTTCGATGCCCCAGCCGCGCAGCGTATCGGCCACCACCTTGGCCGTGCGGTGCTCTTCATAGCAAAGCTCGGGGTGCATATGAATATCGCGCCGCAGCGCCACAATTTCTTCCAGATTGGCTAGTTCGAGCACGGCAGACTCCGACTTGTCGAGGCAGATTTCAGGGACAGAGACGGATATTACTCACCGATACTCCCTGGGAAATACGCATTTGCCTAGGGATAACCCGACTCCAATTTACGTTTACGTAAACGTAATATTTGCGGTGCATCATTGCGTAGCGATGCGGTGTCGGCGCATGATGAGCCACGCGATGCAAACAAGGCGCAGACCACAGGCGCCCATAAGAATGTAAGTACCCACTATCACGGAGACATCGATGAATCTTCCCGGCCTGAACTTCGACTTGGGCGAAGACCTGGACATGCTGCGCGACGCGGTGCGCAATTTTGCGCAGGCCGAGATCGCGCCGCGCGCGGCGGAAGTGGATCGCAGCGACCAGTTCCCCATGGACCTCTGGCGCAAATTCGGCGAACTTGGCGTGCTGGGCATGACGGCCGATGAAGAATACGGTGGCGCCAACATGGGCTATCTGGCCCACATGGTGGTGATGGAAGAAATCTCGCGGGCCAGCGCCTCCGTGGGCTTGTCCTACGGCGCGCACTCCAACCTGTGCGTGAACCAGATCAACCGCAACGGCACGGCCGCGCAAAAAGCCAAGTACCTGCCCAAGCTGATCTCGGGCGAACACGTGGGCGCGCTGGCCATGAGCGAACCGGGCGCCGGGTCGGACGTCGTCAGCATGAAGCTGCGCGCCGACAAAAAGGGCGACCGCTACGTGCTGAACGGCACCAAGATGTGGATCACCAACGGCCCCGACGCCGACACGCTCGTCGTCTATGCCAAGACCGACCCCGAAGCCCACCAGCGCGGCATCACCGCATTCCTGGTCGAAAAGGGCTTCAAGGGTTTCTCGGTGGCGCAAAAGCTCGACAAACTGGGCATGCGCGGCAGCCACACCGGCGAGCTCGTGTTCCAGGACTGCGAGATTCCCGAAGAGAACGTGCTGGGCCAGGTCAACGGCGGCGTGAAGGTGCTGATGAGCGGGCTGGACTACGAACGCGCCGTGCTGTCTGGCGGCCCGCTGGGCATCATGCAAGCCGTGATGGACGTGGTGGTGCCGTACATCCATGACCGCAAGCAATTCGGCCAGGCCATCGGCGAATTCCAGCTGATCCAGGGCAAAGTCGCCGACCTGTACACCACGCTGCAAGCCAGCCGCGCCTTCTGCTACCAGGTGGGCAAGAACCTGGACAAGCTGGGCGCGGAACACGTGCGCCAGGTGCGCAAGGACTGCGCCGCGCTGATCCTGTACACCGCCGAAAAAGCCACGTGGATGGCGGGCGAGGGCGTGCAGATCCTGGGCGGCAACGGCTACATCAACGAATACCCGGTGGGCCGCCTGTGGCGCGACGCCAAGCTGTACGAGATTGGCGCGGGCACCAGCGAAATCCGCCGCATGCTGATCGGCCGCGAACTGTTCAACGAAACCGCCTGATCCGCCGGCCGAGCGCTCCGCCATGATCCGCCTGTCAGACGTCCAGCATATTGAGCCGGCCCCCGCCCCGGGGCCGTCGCCGCTGGACGTCGCGCGGCGGATTCTGGCGGGCTTTGACCGCCACTACGCGCTGTTTCGCTACAGCGCGCAGCGCGCCAAGGCGCTGTTCGAATCCGGCGACTGGCACGGCATTCAGCACCTGTCGCGCGAACGCATCGAGTACTACGACATGCGCGTGCGCGAATGCGCCACGCAGCTGGAAAGCGTGCTGCGCGGGCGCCCCGAGAGCGCGCTGGACGATATCCCCAGCCACAACGGCAGCAGCAACGGCAACGGCGCGGCCGTACCCGCGCTGACCGACGCCCAGACCGCCTACTGGCAACAGATCAAACAGGAATTCGTGGGCCTGCTGGGCGAACACAAGCAGCCCGAATGCGCCGAAACGTTTTTCAATTCGGTCACGTGCCGGCTGCTGCACCGCGACTATTTCCACAACGACTTCCTCTTCGTGCGCCCGGCCGTCGCCACGGACTATCTGGACAGCAGCATGCCGTCGTACCGGGTGTACTACCCGGCCACCGACGGCCTGGAAAAAAGCCTGATCCGCATGGTGGCCGACTTCGGCCTGGCGCTGCCGTTTGAAGACCTGCCGCGCGACACCCGCATGCTGGCGCGCGCCGCGGTCAAGCAATTGCGCATGCTGCTGCCGCGCCATGTGGGCCGGCGCATCGCCAGCGACTGCCAGATCCATGCGCTGGGTTCGCTGTTCTTTCGCAACAAGGGCGCCTACATCGTCGGCCGCTTGATCAACCAGACCACCGTCTACCCGTTTGCCGTGGCGCTCACGCGCAATCCGGCGGGGCAGGTGACGCTGGACGCGCTGCTGTTGGGCGCGGATGACCTGAGCACGCTGTTCAGCTTCACGCGCGCGTATTTCCTGGTGGACATGGAAACGCCCGCGGCGGTGGTGAACTTCCTGGCGAGCCTGTTGCCGCGCAAGCCCAAGGCCGAGCTCTACACCATGATCGGCCTGCAAAAGCAGGGCAAGACGCTGTTCTACCGCGACTTCCTGCATCACCTGGCCCACTCGCGCGACGCCTTCGACATCGCGCCCGGTATCAAGGGCATGGTGATGTGCGTGTTCACGCTGCCGTCTTACCCGTACGTGTTCAAGCTGATCAAGGACCGCATCGACAAAGACGGCATGGACCACGCCACCGTGCGGCGCAAGTACCAGATGGTGAAGCTGCACGACCGCGTCGGCCGCATGGCCGATACCTGGGAGTACTCGCAGGTGGCGCTGCCGCGCAGCCGTTTCGCGCCGGCGCTGCTGGAAGAATTGCGGCGGCTTGTGCCCAGCCTGATCGAAGAAACGGATGACACCGTCGTCATCCGCCACGTCTACATCGAACGGCGGATGACGCCGTTGAACATCTATCTGCGCCAGGCCTCCGACGCGCTGCTGGAGCCCGCCGTGCGGGAGTACGGCGATGCGATCCGTCAGCTGGCGGCGGCCAACATTTTCCCCGGCGACATGCTGTACAAGAATTTCGGCGTCACGCGGCTGGGCCGGGTCGTCTTTTATGACTACGACGAAATCCAGCGCATGACCGAGATGAATTTCCGGCGCATCCCGCCGGCCCCCAACGAAGAAGCGGAAATGGCGTCCGAACCCTGGTACGCCATCGGACCGAACGACGTATTCCCCGAAGAATTCGGCCGCTTCCTGCTGGGCGACGCGCGTGTGCGCGGCGCCTTCATGCGTCACCATGCCGACTTGCTGGACCCGGACTGGTGGCAGGCCTGCCGGACTCAGGTGGCGCAAGGCCGAATTGAAGAATTTTTCCCTTACGATACGGACAGACGGCTGCAACCGGCACGCCCTTCAGGCACCCGCGCAGTACCGGCAACCAGACGCTGTCCCGACCCTCACAGGAGCTAGTCATGTCAGATCCCATCGTTATCGTTTCCGTCGCCCGCACCCCCATGGGCGGCATGCTGGGCAGCTTGTCCGGCCTGGCCGCGCATGAGCTTGGCGCGGTGGCTATCAAAGCCGCCATCGAGCGCGCCGGCATCAAGCCCGAGCAAGTTGATGAAGTCATCATGGGCAACGTGCTGCAAGCCGGCCAAGGCCAGGCGCCCGCCCGTCAAGCCGCACTTGGCGCAGGCCTGCCGCTGGGCGTGGCGTGCACCACGATCCACAAGGTATGCGGCTCGGGCCTGAAGGCCGCGATGTTCGGCCACGACCTGCTGGCCGCCGGCAGCGCCGAAGTCGTCGTGGCGGGTGGTCAGGAAAGCATGAGCAACGCGCCGTACCTGCTGCTCAAGGCGCGCCAGGGCTACCGCTTTGGCCACAACACCGTGTATGACCACATGGCGCTGGACGGCCTGGAAGATGCCTACGACAAGGGCAAGGCCATGGGCGTCTTCGCCGAAGACTGCGCCTCCAAGTACGAATTCACGCGTGAACAGCAAGACGCGTTCTCGCTGGAATCGCTGCGCCGCGCCCGCGCCGCCACGGAAGACGGCAGCTTCAAGTGGGAAATCGCCCCCGTCACCGTCGCCGGCCGCAAGGGCGACACCGTGATCGACACCGACGAAGCCCCCACCAAGGCCATGCCGGAAAAGATCCCGACCTTGAAGCCCGCCTTCAAGAAGGACGGCACCATCACCGCCGCGAACTCGTCGTCGATTTCCGACGGCGCCGCCGCCATGGTGCTGATGCGCGCCTCCACCGCCGAGAAGCTCGGCGTGAAGCCGCTGGCCCGCATCGTGGCGCACAGCCAGCACTCGCAAGAGCCGGGCTGGTTCACCACCGCCCCGGTTGGCGCGCTGAAGAACCTGTTCGCCAAGACCGGCTGGAAGGCCGAAGACGTGGACCTGTACGAAATCAATGAAGCCTTCGCGGTGGTCACCATGGCCGCCATGACCGACTTCAAGCTGCCGCACGAGAAGGTCAACGTCAACGGCGGCGCCACCGCCCTCGGCCACCCGATCGGCGCATCGGGCGCGCGCCTGATGGCCACGCTGGTCGGCGCGCTGCGCAAGACTGGCGGCAAGCGCGGCGTCGCCACGCTGTGCATCGGCGGCGGTGAAGCCGTCGCAATGGCCATCGAAATGGTCTAAGGCAATGCCTGGGAGACGGACTCACCCTCCGTCTCCCGATTGGCTTTTCGCCGCGCCTTTCTTGTATGGCTTCCGGACGCGACAACGAGTCGCGGGCCATGCTTGGAAAGGCGCAACGAAAACCCAATCGACAAGAATGCCCGGCCCACCGGGCAGCGAGACAAACCGCTCGACCAGAGCGCCTTCAAATTCCAATCAAGCAGGACGGGTGGAACCCCATGCCCATCATCGAATCCCGCATCAATCCGCGGTCGCAAGACTACACCGACAATGCGCGCGCCATGCAGGCGCAGCTGGATGATCTGAATCAGAAACTGGCGCAGACCGCGCTGGGCGGCAGTGAAGCCGCGCGCGCCAAGCACGTGGCGCGCGGCAAGCTGTTGCCGCGCGACCGCGTCGAGAACCTGATTGACCCGGGCACCCCGTTCCTGGAACTGTCGCCCATGGCGGCGCACGGCATGTACGACGGCGACGCGCCGGGCGCGGGCGTCATCACCGGCATCGGCCGCGTGTCAGGCACCGAATGCGTCATCGTCTGCAACGACGCCACCGTCAAAGGCGGCACGTACTACCCGATGACGGTCAAGAAGCATTTGCGCGCGCAGGAAATCGCCGCGCAAAACCATCTGCCTTGCGTTTACCTGGTGGATTCGGGCGGCGCCAACCTGCCGCAACAAGACGAAGTCTTCCCCGACCGCGAACACTTCGGCCGCATCTTCTACAACCAGGCGCAGATGTCCGCGCAGGGCATCTCGCAGATCGCGGTCGTGATGGGTTCTTGCACGGCGGGCGGCGCCTACGTGCCCGCCATGAGCGATGAATCCATCATCGTGAAGAACCAGGGCACCATCTTCCTGGGCGGCCCGCCGCTGGTGAAGGCCGCCACGGGTGAGGAGGTCAGCGCTGAAGACCTGGGCGGCGGCGACGTGCACACGCGGCTGTCCGGCGTGGTCGACCATCTGGCCGCCAACGACATGCATGCGCTGCAACTGGCGCGCAACGCCGTGGCGCGCTTAAACCGCAAGAAGCCCGCGCCGCTGGCGACCATTCCCGTGCGCGAACCGCGCTACGACCCCAGCGAATTGAACGGCATCATCCCCGCCGACACGCGCAAGCCCTACGACGTGCGCGAAGTGATTGCGCGCATTGTGGACGGCTCCGAGTTCGACGAATTCAAAGCGCGCTTCGGCCCCACGCTGGTCACGGGCTTTGCGCACATCCAGGGCATGCCGGTGGGCATCGTCGCCAACAACGGCATCCTGTTTTCCGAATCCGCGCAGAAGGGCGCGCACTTCATCGAACTGTGCGCGCAGCGCAAGATTCCGCTGGTGTTCCTGCAGAACATCACCGGCTTCATGGTGGGCCGCAAGTACGAAAACGAAGGCATCGCGCGCCACGGCGCCAAGATGGTGACGGCGGTGGCAACCGCCGCCGTGCCGAAGTTCACCGTGCTGATCGGCGGCTCGTTTGGCGCCGGCAACTACGGCATGTGCGGCCGCGCCTATTCCCCGCGCATGCTGTTCATGTGGCCCAACGCCCGCATCTCGGTGATGGGCGGCGAGCAGGCCGCAAGCGTCCTGGCCACCGTCAAGCGCGATGGCATCGAGGCGCGCGGCGGCAAGTGGTCGGCCGACGAAGAAGCCGCCTTCAAGGCGCCCATCCGCGAACAGTACGAACACGAAGGCCATCCGTATTACGCCACCGCGCGCCTGTGGGACGACGGCATCATCGCCCCGGCGGACACGCGCCGCGTGCTGGGCCTGGCGTTGTCGGCCGCGCTGAATGCGCCGATTGAAGACACGCGCTTCGGCGTGTTCCGCATGTAGGGCAGGCGCAGCCGCCGCCCACGCAGTTCAAGAAGAACACCAGCCAGGATGACATTCATGTTCGACACTTTGCTGATTGCCAATCGCGGAGAGATCGCCTGCCGCGTCGCCGCCACCGCCCGACGCATGGGCATCCGCACCGTTGCCGTGTATTCGGATGCGGACGCCAATGCGCGCCACGTGGCAGCCTGCGATCAGGCCGTGTACATCGGCGGATCGGAACCGCGCGCAAGCTACCTGCGCGCCGACGCCATTCTGCAAGCCGCCATCGACACCGGCGCGGGCGCCATCCACCCGGGCTACGGCTTCCTGTCGGAAAACGAAGCCTTTGCCGAAGCCGCCGAAAAAGCGGGCATCTCGTTCGTGGGCCCGCCCGCCTCGGCCATTGCCGCCATGGGCAGCAAATCGGCGGCGAAGTCGTTGATGGAAAAGGCCGGCGTGCCGCTGGTGCCCGGTTATCACGGCGACAACCAAGACCCGCAATTTCTCAAGACCCAGGCCGATGGCATCGGCTACCCCGTGCTGATCAAGGCCAGCGCGGGCGGCGGCGGCAAGGGCATGCGCGTCGTGGAATCATCGGGCGCATTCCTGGATGCATTGGCCTCGTGCCAGCGTGAAGCCGCGTCCAGCTTTGGTGATGACCGCGTGCTGATCGAACGCTATCTGCAAAAGCCGCGCCACATTGAAATCCAGGTGTTCGCCGACACGCATGGCAACTGCGTCTATCTGTTCGAACGCGATTGCTCGGTGCAACGCCGCCACCAGAAGGTCATTGAAGAAGCCCCCGCGCCGGGCATGACGGAAGAACGCCGCCGCGCCATGGGCGAGGCCGCCGTGGCCGCCGCGCGCGCCGTGGGCTATGTGGGTGCAGGCACGGTCGAGTTCATCTCCGAACCCGACGGCCGCTTCTACTTCATGGAAATGAATACGCGCTTGCAGGTCGAGCACCCGGTCACCGAAATGATCACGGGCCACGATCTGGTCGAATGGCAATTGCGCGTGGCAGCCGGCCAGCCGCTGCCTGCGCGCCAGGAAGACCTGCGCATCAATGGCCACGCTATCGAAGCGCGCATCTACGCTGAGAACCCCGAGAAGGGCTTTCTGCCGTCGATCGGCACCTTGGCCTACCTGGGCCTGCCCCCGCACACCGCGTTCACCAACGGCGATATCCGCGTGGATGGCGGCGTGCGCACGGGCGACACGATCACGCCGTTCTATGACCCGATGATCGCCAAGCTGATCGTGCACGGCGCTGACCGCGACCAGGCGCGCGCCCGCATGCTGCAAGCGCTGGCGCAAACGCAGGCCGTGGGTGTGCAGACCAACGTCGCGTTCCTGTCGCGCCTGATGAGCGATACCGCCTTTGCCGCCGCCGACCTGGACACGGGCCTGATCGAACGCCAGCGCGCCACACTGCTGCCCGAACCGCAGGCCGCCACTGCTGCCACGCTGGCGCTGGCCTCGGCCGCCGTACTGGTGCGCCAGGGCCTGGCCCAACCCGGTCTGACATCCCCCGGCAAGGGTCCGGCAGACCCCTGGGATGCGCGCGACGGCTGGCGCCTGGGCAACCAATATCAACGTCATCTGCAATGGGTGGACAACGGCGAAACGCGGCGCGTCACCGTGGCCCGCCAGGGTGGCGCATGGACGCTGGACAGCGGCGCGGGCGCTCAACCGTTCCTGTGGCGCTCGCACGCCAGCGCCAACCCGAACCTGGCTTACGGCCTGCGCATCACGCTGGCGGGCCACGAGAACGCCGGCACGGTCGTGCTGCATGGCGATCGCGCCCACGTCTTCGGCGAAGGCGGCGTGCACGTGCTGGAGCTCTACGACCCCCTGACGCACGCGCAGGACACGCAAGGCGAGCACGGCGGCGGCCTGACGGCCCCGATGCCCGGCAAGATCATCTCGATCTTGGTCAAGGCGGGCGACACCGTCGAAAAGGGCCAGCCGCTGCTGGTGATGGAAGCCATGAAGATGGAACACACGATCTCCGCGCCCGCCGATGGCAAGGTCGAAGAAGTGTTCTATGGCGTGGGCGACCAGGTCACCGAAGGCGCCGAACTGGTGTCGATCGGGGCGTAAACGGTTGCCGTGACGCGCCGCTGCGGTTGTCGTCAGATTTCCCCATAGCCCGCACGCCACGCCCCGCCGGTTGGCGCTTTAGTTTCGCGTCAGCCGGCTGTCACTAGAATGTGCCTTCCGGCGCCGCCCGCGCGCCTGCCGCGCCCGCTCCCATGCCCGCCCCCGATTCCCCCAGTCCGCTTACCCGCCCCCCGTTTCTGCACTTTCTGTTCGCGCGCGTCAGCGCGTCGTTGGCCTTTCAGATCGTCTCGGTGGCGGTGGGCTGGCAGATCTACGCGCTGTCGGGCAGCGCGATCGACCTGGGGCTGATCGGCCTGGCGCAGTTCCTGCCCATGGCCGCGTTGACGCTGGTGGTGGGCCACGTCGCCGACCGCTACGACCGCCGCAAGATCGTCGCCCTCTGCATGGCGCTGGAAACGCTGGCCACGCTGGTGCTGGCCATTGCCGCCTTGCACGGCGTGGGCGGCAAGACGCTGATCTACGCCACCATCATCATCATGAGTTCGGCGCGCGCCTTCGAAGCGCCGACCTTGTCCACGCTGATCCCGGCAGTGGTGCCGCGCGAATGGCTGCCACGCGCAACCGCCTTGGCGTCATCAGGCGGCCAGATCGCGCAGATTGCCGGCCCCGCATTGGGCGGCATCGGCTACGGGTTTGGGGCAGGGTGGATCTATTGCGTGGCGGCCGCCTTGTACCTGTCGGCCTTCGCATCGATCGCCACGCTGGTGATTGAACGCGCCCCGCCGCGCAAGGAACCGACGACGTGGCGCACGCTGTTCGCCGGCATCACCTTCATCTTCCAGCGGCGCTTGTTGCTGGGCACCTTGTCGCTGGACCTGTTCGCGGTGCTGCTGGGCGGCGCCACCGCCTTGCTGCCGATCTTCGCCAAAGACATTCTCAACGCAGGCCCGTGGGCGCTGGGCGCCCTGCGCGCGGCGCCCGCTTGCGGCGCGGCGTTGATGTCGCTGACGCTGGCCCGCTTGAGCCTGGGCGAACACGTAGGGCGCTTGCTGTTTGGTTCGCTGATCGTGTTTGGGCTGGCGACCACGGTGTTCGGCTTGTCGACATCCATTCCGCTATCGGTCGGCGCGCTGGTGGTGCTGGGCGCGGCGGACGCGGTAAGCGTCGTGGTGCGCTCGTCGCTGGTGCAGCTGAACACGCCCGACCACATGCTGGGGCGCGTCAGCGCGGTGAACACCTTGTTCATTGGCGCGTCGAATCAGCTGGGCGAATTTGAATCCGGGCTGACGGCGGAACTGTTCGGCGCCGTGCCGGCGGTGGTGATTGGCGGCATGGGCACCATCGCGGTTGCGGGCTTATGGATGCGATGGTTCCCGGAATTGAGAAAGCTGAAGACCTTGCACGGGCAAGAAATGGCGCAAAAACAGGCTTGAACGCATGGGCTTAACGCCGCAGGCCTGATGTCACACAGAGTAGACTGGCGGCCTCTTTCTTCCTATCGAGTCCCCAACCATGTTTGTTAAAGCCCTACGTGTCGGCCTGGGTCAGTTGATTGTGCTGGGCGACGCGTTGACGCGCCCGCGTCCGCAAAAGCGCTCGCCGCAAGGCCAGGCGGCGGTCAATAAAGACGCCGCTGCGCTCGCGCTCTATCAATTCAATGCCTGCCCGTTCTGCGTGAAGACGCGTCGCGCGATGCACCGCCTGAATGTGCCGGTCGCGCTGCGCGACGCCAAGAATGATCCGCAGGCGCGTGAGCAATTGCTGGCGGGCGGCGGCAAGGTGAAGGTGCCTTGCCTGCGCATCGACGACGCCGACGGCACGCGCTGGATGTATGAGTCCAACGAGATCATTGCGTATCTGGACAAGCGGTTTGGCGGCGTGGCGTGATGATGGGATAGGGGCGTAACCGGTCCACCTCCACGCCCCGTTCACTCCATCTCTGCCTTGATCACATTCGGCGACGCCTTGTCGGCCGGCTCCACCAGCATCGTGGGCGCCCGATACACCAGGTCGCGCAGCGCCGCATCCAGCTTAGGCAGCTTGAAGCTCGCCGCAGTGGGCGCCTGACGGAAGCTCTCGATACTGGCGGGCAGGCGCTTTACCGTCACCGACTGCATTGCGCAGGTAATGGTGCCGCCCGAGCCACCGCACATGCGCTTGTCCAGCTCGGGCTGGCCCTCCAGCACGAACCCGTCGGTCAGCACGACGTCTCCGGCTTTGACGCTGATGGACGCGATCGGCGCGAAGGTCAGTACTGCGTCATAACTTGGAACCGCTGACGGCTCGGCCGCACCCGCCGTGACGGCGCGATCGGCAATGACCTGCCAGCGGAACTCGCGGGCGGCCTCATCACAACCGCCGCCCAAGCGCAGCACCACCTCGCAGCCTTGCCCCAAGCCATCATCGGTTTCCTTTTCATGCTTGGGCCACGGGCCGGTCTTCTCGTAATCGACATCCATGGTTTCGGTCATTCTGGCGACGCCGACCTTCTTCAGTATCGCCTCCTTTTCCAGACGCCCCGTCGCCTCGGGCACCACGGCGCGCGGCTGAAAATAGGTAATGCGGCCGAGCCGGTATTCGCCCGGCC
This sequence comes from Achromobacter sp. NPDC008082, assembly GCF_042957345.1. Classification (NCBI taxonomy): domain Bacteria; kingdom Pseudomonadati; phylum Pseudomonadota; class Betaproteobacteria; order Burkholderiales; family Alcaligenaceae; genus Achromobacter; species Achromobacter sp. NPDC008082. The sequence goes on along the minus strand of NZ_JBIBIB010000004.1, from coordinate 141,902 downwards.
ACACCGGAATCACCTGATACGTCAGCGCGCCGCTCGGGGTTTGAAACAGCGGCCCGATATCGAAAGGGTCGAACTTGCGGGTGTCCTGACCCACCGTGAGGCCATATTCGCGCTTGCCCACATTCATCCACTGCATGAACATGCTGCGCTGGCGCGCAAACGCGTCGCGCGTGTCCCGGTCATCGAAATCGCGCTTGGGATGGGCGTCCAGGTTGACGGTGGGAATCACCAGCAACGCCATGCCGTCCTCGCCCGCGTGGCCCAGCACGTCGTCCACGTTTGCCCGCTGCCGCTCTGCGAAAGCCGCCGCCTTGGCAATCATTGCGGGATCAGCGGGGGGCAGGGCAAGGGCGGCCGCCGGGGCGAGCAATGCCATCAGGCAAATACGGGCAAGCACGGGAGAATGCGACATCGGTCTTTGTTCCTTCTTCTATGTCTGGGAGAGACGGCGAGGCAAGCGGGCTCGGGCTGACTGAACCATAACGGGCCATGATATCGCGGCCGCGAAACGCAGCTGCAACACAAGCCGTTGGACCATTCTGGTTTCGTTGCACTTGTCATGTTTTGCCACGCGGTGCCTCGCGGTTCGGTGTTGAATGTGGCCCATCCAAAAAATTCAGACGCCGACATGCCTATCGACTTCGAGCCCATCGAAAATGGCTTCATGGAAACGCTGCGGCCGCATCCCGCCTTTGCCGGCTGGCGCAAGAAGCGCAAGCGTTGCCTGTGGCGCAAGGTGGGCGACGTCGAGCAAGGCGTGGAGCTGATCCGCTACAAGGACTCGTTCGAGAACCGGCAGCGGGTGTCGCTGGGTCTGTACGTGTCCGTGCCTGATGAACGGGAATGGCCGGGGTATGTGCCCACCGAAATCTGGCACAAAGGCCGCTTGTATCGGCGTGCCTACCTGGTGCCGAATCAAGGCCTGGCGGACGACAACAGCTTCGCCAGTGGCGCGCTGATTGCGCTGAGTTCAGAAGAAGACCTGGCGGCGTGGCTGGCCACGTTGGCGGCCGATATCGGCCCGCACGTCGCTCCGTGGTTCAAGCAATACGAAACGCGGGAAGCGGCGTCCTATGAATATGAGATTCCACGCTGGCGTAACGTCAGCGCAAGTCAGCCACGTTGACCGTGCTGGCGCCGCAGGCCTCGACAAGTTCGGCATCGTGGCTCGCGAACAGCACGACGCGGTCCTGCGCCCAGGTTTTGAATACGTCGGCCAGTACGGCGCGAGCCTGCGCATCCAGGCCGCTGCTGGGGCCATCCGCGATGACCACAGCGGGATTGCCCAGCGCCGCAGCCGTCAGATACACCTTGCGGCGCGTACCGGTCGACATCTGTTCGAAGCGCTTATCCAGATGCGGTTCCAGGCCCAGCCGGTAGGCAAGGTCAAGCGCAGCAGCATCAAGCAGCACGTGCTTTTCATCGGCCACTTGCCGCAGCAGCGCACGCCCGGTCAGCGTCGGAAACGCCAGGCAATTGTCGGGCACATAGGCCAGACGGGCGCGGGCTTGTTGCGGCGCGTGAGTGAGCGAATGTCCGTCGATCCAGACGTCGCCATCATCCGGCGCGACCGCGCCCGCGATGATGCCAAGCAAGCTGGATTTGCCGGTGCTGTCTTCTTCGCATAGCGCCACGCATCCCGGCGTGAACGTATGCGTCAGGCCTTGGAAGACGAGATAGTCGCCGTAGCGTTTGCTGAGATTGTCGATGCGTAGCATGCCGGAAGTTTACGCAGGAAAGCGGGTGCTGCGGTATAAACAACCCGCCATTTTTTTCCAGGAAAAAAGGAAACTTGTGTCGATCAAACTTGGGGCAGGCCGTCTTGTGGCGGCAACGGCCAGCGTCCTTAGACGCCAGGGCCGCGCCATGCTGGCCGCCGCACCGTGGTCGTTGGCCGCGTTCACATTAACGCTGCCGTTTGCGTTGACGGTTTTTCGCTTGAATCAGCCATCGGATTTGCTGTGGGCCGCGTTGGCTCTGGTCAACCTGATCGCGCTGGCCCGCATGACGTATGCCTGGCACCGGATTGCCGCTGTGGGTGAGGCCAGCCGCTTGCCCATTGCACGCAGCGGCTCGGGCGAGGCCAGCCGCTTGCCCATTGCGCGCGGCGGCTCGGGCGAGGCGCGGCATCTGGTTCTGCTGAGCGCAATCGCCATCGTCATCACGGCCCTGGCGCGCGCAACGGGAGACCTGCCGTATGCGGTCTACATGTTGCTGGACGCACCGTCCGACGGACGCTTCTATGCCGCATTGCTTGCCGCGCTAGCGGTGATCTGGCTGCCGGTGTTGTACGCGCTTGCCGTCTACGGCGTAAGCCTGCCGCGCACGGCGGTAACGGGGCAGTATGGGTTGGGCGGGGCACGTGCTCCGAGGCACTACCCGCGTTGGCCATTGATGGTGTGCCTGCTCGCGCTGATCGCGATGGCCAGCTTTGCCGCCATCAGCCTTGAACCGTTGACCTACGGCGGCTTCGAAACCGATCACTGGCCGATGGCTACGCTAAGCGTGTTGCTCTGCGTCCCGATCACGTTCTGGGTGACGGCGATGTACGCGGTGGCTTACCGAGATTCTGTGGGCATGGCGCACGAAGGAACATGATGACGGCTGACCTAAACGCGCTGGATTTTGTTTAAGGACGACTCGCCTGGGAGTGGCGGCTGTTAAATCAGCTGATGCGTCTTCAACCAGTCCTTCAGTGCATTGTTCATGCGTGTCTGCCAACCGCGTCCGGTCGCCTTGAAAGCCGCTAAAACCTCTTCATCCAGACGAATGGTCGTGGCTGATTTTCGGGTGGACGCTAAGCTTCCGACGGGACGGCCACGCCGCCGCACGATCTCTTCAGGCGTGTGCACGCGCGCATAATTACCCTCAACAGCCTGCTTGGCGCTGCGCAGCAACGCATCTTGAAACTCGGCTATTTCGGCATCGGTTTTTTTAGGCATCAAAGCACTCCTTGAGTTTTCCGAAAAACGAGGCAGGCAGATTATCGAATTTGGCCTTGGCATAAACGATTAGCAGCACCACCTCGCCACTGGCCAGGCGCAGGTAGTAGACCACGCGCGCGCCGCCGCGCTTACCGACGCCCCCGCGCGACCACCTGACTTTTCTACACCCGCCTGAACCCGGCACAACATCTCCCGCTTCTGGGTTTTCCGAGATCCAGTCTACGAATGCTTCCCGCTCGGAATCGCTCCAGACTTTCGCTGCATAAACGCTAAATTCAGCAGTTTCAATAACAGTCAGCATGATTTAATTGTACTAACAATTTAATTGTGAACGCAAAGTGCTCTGAAGATGGACGGCGACCCGTCGGGTAACGGACACGTCCGCAGGACACGCCCGCGCAACTTGTTGCGACGGTGTGCATTTCCACCGCTCCGTGCTCGTATCTATTGTGGTCAAGCTAGCGCCTTGCGCCATACATACGCCCGTGAAATCAGACCAAGGGAAAGGCCGGTCATTACTTCAATCATTACTTCTTGATTCAACGCGTCTCGGCATGGTCTCGCTTGCGACACAACGTTTAATTGCCGATGCACGCCCTAAGTTGAAGCCATGCCCGTTCAGGACTAAGCTGAACTTTCGCTATCGAACGCGGCGCCACACGATCCGCACGGCCCTCGCCCCGGACCGGCTCGCCGCAAGGAGAGAGCAGCATGCGGCATGCAGTGGACTTATCCGGGCGTGTGGCCATCGTCACCGGCGCCAACTCAGGCATCGGGCGCGGTGTGGCGTTGGAACTTGCGCGGGCTGGCGCGAAAGTGGTCGTCAACCATCGCCCCAACCAAGACTCTGAAGAACGCGGCAAAGCCGTCGTCCAGGACATCACCAAGGCAGGCGGACAAGCCGTTGCAGTGGCCGCCGACATCAGCCGCGAAGACGATGTCGAGCAATTGTTCCGCGCGGCGAGCCATCACTTTCAAGACATCGACATCCTGGTCAACAACGCGGGCATCGAACAGCCCGCTCCCATCCAGGACATGACGCTGGCCCAGTGGCAAAAGGTGATCGACACCAATCTGACCGGCCAGTTTCTGTGTGCCCGTGCGGCGGCAAGGGCGTTTTTGAATCGCACGCCGAAGCCGCCGGCCGATGCCGCCGCCGGAAAAATCATCTTCATCAGCTCGGTTCACGAAGTGATTCCGTGGGCATTCCAATCGAACTATGCGGCGTCCAAAGGCGGGGTATCCCTGCTGATGCAGTCTCTTGCGCAAGAGCTTGCGCCGATGAAGATACGCGTGAACTCCGTTGCGCCCGGCGCTATCCGCACGCCTATCAATGCCCCCGCCTGGAACACGCCAGAAGCCCTGGCGTCGCTGCTCAAGCTGATTCCGTATGGGCGCATCGGCGAACCGGAAGACGTGGCGCGCGCCGTGGCCTGGCTGGCCAGCGACGATTCGGATTACGTCACAGGGTCGACCTTGTTCGTCGATGGCGGCATGACGCTGTACCCCGAATTTCGCGGCGCGGGTTAAACGCCTATGTCCAAACCCCTTGAAGACTATGGCTTGATCGGCAATATGCTGTCCGCGGCGCTGGTGGCACGCGACGGCTCCATGGATTGGCTCTGCCTGCCGCATTTCGATTCCCCCGCCTGCTTCGCCGCGCTGCTGGGCGACGACAGCCATGGACGCTGGCTGCTCGCACCGCGCGATGCGGCGGGCGGCATGGGCAACAGCGTAGTGGGCAACAACGTGGCCAGCAGCCCAAACCAAACCGCGGCCAGCAGCATGGGCCAGAGCGCAGGCCAGAGCGCCAGCTGCACCACCACCCGCCGCTACCTGCCTGAAACCGCCGTGCTGGAAACCCGCCATGAAACGCCTACCGGCGCCGTGCGGGTCTACGACTTCATGCCGCTTAGCGATGACGAAGAGCGCGTGGACGTCGTGCGTATCGTGCAAGGCGAGTGGGGCCACGTCGACATGCATATGGAGCTGACGCTGCGCTTCAACTACGGGCAAGCGGTGCCTTGGGTGCGGCGGCGCGATTATGGCCTGAGCGCCATCGCCGGACCCGACGCCGTCGAGCTGCACACCGCGGTGCCGCTGGTGGGCCGCGACATGAAGAGCGTGGCGGCATTCACCGTGCGGCAAAACGAGACCGTGCCGTTCACCTTGTCGTATCACCGCTCGCACAAGACGCCGCATTTCGTGCCTGACCGCATGGAAAGCATGGACCGCACGATTGCGTGGTGGCATGAATGGGCCAAGCGCTGCCATTGGGAAAACGGCCCGGGCGAGCGCCACGACGCGGTGGTGCGTTCGCTGATCACGCTCAAGATGCTGACGTTTCAACCCACGGGCGGCATCGTCGCGGCGCCCACGACGTCGCTGCCCGAGCAACTGGGCGGCAGCCGCAACTGGGACTATCGCCACTGCTGGCTGCGCGATTCGGCGCTGACCTTGTACGCGCTGCTGAACGCCGGCTATCGCGAGGAAGCCGAAGCCTGGCGGCAATGGCTGTTGCGCGCGGCGGCAGGCCACCCCAATCAATTGCAGATCATGTACGGCATTGCCGGCGAGCGCTGGCTGCCCGAACACGACATTCCCTGGCTGCCTGGTTATGAAGGCAGCGCGCCCGTGCGCATCGGCAACGGCGCGGCCGGGCAAATGCAGCTGGACGTGTATGGCGAGTTGATCGAAACGTTGCACGCCGGCCGTGTGGCTGATCTGGCGCCGCTGGCGGAAGCGTGGCGCATGCAAAAAGTGTTGCTCACGCCGCTTGAGGACTTATGGCGCGAGCCGGATCACGGCATCTGGGAAGTGCGCGGCCCCCCTCGCGCGTTCACGCATTCGCGGCTGATGTGCTGGGTGGCGTTGGATCGCACCGTGAAATCCTGCGAGCGATTTGGCCTGGAAGGGCCTGTGGACCGCTGGCGCGCGCTGGCTGACGAGATCCGCCAGGACATCTGCGCGCACGGCTTTGATGCGCAGCGCAATACCTTCGTGCAGTACTACGGCGGCACGGCGCTGGATGCGAGCCTGTTGCTGATTCCTCAGGTGGGCTTTCTGCCGCCGGATGATCCCCGAGTGACCGGCACGGTGAACGCCATCGAACGCGAATTGCTGCGCGATGGCCTGCTGCTTCGGTATTCCACCCAGCACAGCGACGACGGACTGCCCGGCGACGAAGGCGCATTCCTGGCGTGCAGCTTCTGGCTGGCGGATGCCTACATCATGCAAGGCCGGCTGGACGATGCGCACCGCTTGTTCGCGCACCTGCTGTCGCTACGCAATGATCTGGGCTTGCTGTCCGAAGAATACGACGTGGTGCGCAAGCGCCTGGTGGGCAATTTCCCGCAAGGGTTCTCGCATATCGGCCTGGTGAATACGGCCTACAACCTGAGTGCGGCCGGCGGCACGGCGCATCAGCGATCGACCCGCAATGCGCCGCACGATTAACGGGCCAACTCCCGCTGCGCGAGCCACACCGTCGCGCCCCCGCAAGCCGGATCATTCTCCACATGCTGCTTCACGGTAAACCCATTGGCGTTCAACAGCTGCCGATATTCATCGCGATCCAAACTGCCGTGATAAAGCGGCCTGCCTTCGAGCTGGCCAATGGCTTCCCCCCGCGAAGCGCCGCTGGTGAACATCAGCACCGCCCCGGGCGCCGCCAGACGCCGAAAGGTGCTGAACATGGGCCGCTGGTCTTCGGGCTTCAGATGGAAGAAGCTATGCCACGCAATCAAGCCATGAAAGGGCTCGGTAACCGGCAACCGCCGCATGTCTGCGGCGATCCATCGATGGTCGGGGAAGGTGGACTGCGCCCGCGACAACAAGGGCAACGAGGTATCGATGCCCGTGATCAAGCAACCGTTTTCAATCAGATGACGCGCAATCGGAACGCCGTTGCCGCAACCGATGTCGAGCACTTGCGGATGCGCGGCGGGCAGTAATGACAGAAACCGCGTCAGCCAAGCGCGTTCAATAAGCGCCGTCCCGCGCAGCGCCTCAAACGCGGCCGCGTGACCTTGATAGACGGCGATAACGTCGTCGGCGGGTGAGGGCATGTTCGTTGAACCAGCGTTGACTTCAAGCGGCGCAATGGGAGGTCCCCTGTGCAACTGGGGGCTGCAATCGTAGGGCAGACTTGGTGACGCCTCTTTTGTTCCAAGGCAGCTGTCCGATATAGCGAGAGTTTCGTAGCAGCAGCTCTTCTTCTATCGCCAACCGCAAAGATTCAGGCTGAACCAGAATGACGGTAACACCCATCTGAGCACCATTTCGGACGATAGTTCGAACCTCTTCAAGTTTGGAGGCGGTACCCTTACCCACCTTGAAAAGGTGTTCACGCAGGCGTTTCAAACCGGCTGCACTGTGGCGCTCGCCGATGTACATCAGTGTCCACTCGGACTGCGCGGTCTTGCGAGACCACAACGCGTACACATTGAAACTCCGGCCCGCGAATTCTTCGGGATGCGTGCCTGCAGCCAAGTCTTCCACGTCATGATGGCTCACGGGTACAGGGGGGGATTCGATCAGTGCGGCTTGCGCCTTCTCGATGAGTGAGTTGATATCTAGCTGAAGCGGCGACATGAATCAGGTTCTACTATTCTGGGCAGTGTGGGCGGAATGATAGGGAAGCGTTGCTTGGCGACCCGCAGAACTTTAAGGTGTCGGAAGGCGTTTTTTCAATTGAAATTCGGTCCTGAATGACTCAACGTCAAAATTTTCAGTCGGATACCGTGATTACTGCAACATTGGAGCCGGAGCTTACGTTCGGATTGCATCGAGCAGTGATGCCAACTCCAGTCCTATTCAACCACCGACAAGAGGATTCGCTTGATGAAAATGCTCGCCATAGAGCTGCCAGGTGCGCTCCAGGCGTCTCTGCGGCCGCTTCAGTTCGATGATGCGGCAGCTTGGTCTGCGTATTTGAATCGGCCAGGTGTCATTGAGCATACGAGTTGGGGGGACATCGGCCACACGGCTCTCGCGACCCTTATTCAGAGCTATGAGACCCAACAAGAGGCGCTGCGCTGGGCGATCGTTGACTCGAGTTCAAGCTTGATAGGAACGGTGGGCCTGAATGACATTTCGCGCCCCCATGGTCGAGCAGAACTCGCGTACGACCTCGACCCAGAGCACCGCGGCCGAGGACTGGCAACGCGGGCCGCACAGGCAGTTATTTATTGGGCTCGCAATGAACTGGACCTTCAGCGAATCCAAGCTACTGTTCTTGATACCAACGAGCCGTCAATTGCTGTTTTGGAACGGCTGGGCATGCGGCGAGAAGGCTTGCTGCGCCGCTATCGCAAGGTCCGTGGAGAGGCTCGTGACTTCTGGATATATGCGGCGGTATGTTGAAGTTAACTGAGCCTACCCCGACACCAAGACAGGCCCGAGCATGCAACCCACCACGCTAAAAAGCCAACTCCATTTCCTAAGAGAAATCGACCGCCTCAAATCCGTCGTCCGGCAGTCGCCGCTGCTGGACCGCAGCCGCAAGGAAAACTCCGCCGAACACTCATGGCACTTGGCGATGTACGCGTTGATCCTGAACGAGTACGCGAGTGGCGCGGTGAATACGAACCGGGTCATCCAGATGCTCTTGCTGCATGACCTCGTCGAGATAGACGTGGGCGATTTTCCGCTTCACGGCAGGTCGTCCGCCGCGTTGCAGGCCGAGTTGGAATACAAGGCGGCTGAGCGATTGTTTGGATTGTTGCCTTCGCCGCAGCGCGACGAGTATCTTGGCCTCTGGCTAGAGTTTGAACGGGCGGAAACGCAGGACGCGCAGTTTGCGAAAGCGCTTGATCGCTTTCAGCCGCTTCTCACGAATATCTACACCGGCGGGGGAACATGGACCGAGAACGGCGTGTCTCTGGAACAGGTTTTTTCGCGGTACGGCCCAGTCATCAAACGAGGCGCGCCCCGGCTGTGGGACGAGTGCGAGCAATGGGTGACGCGGCACTTTCAGCAAGGCAAGGATGCAGTCTGAAGTACGGTTCCTTTTTGATGAGGGTGCCGCCGACATGCATGTTCTTCTGCATCACAGGAAAACCTGAATAGTTTTAACGCTTCGTCTCAATAGCGGCTATTGAATGGCGCCTATTCTTCACCCCCGCCCTGCAAGCACGCCCAAGCCTCCTCCTCAATCCCTTCGATCACGTTTCCCTCTTCATCGGCAATCGTGAACGCCTGCTGATCGCCCCCGATGCTCGCTGCGCCGTCCAACCCTAGCAGCAACGTGTACATCGTGTCTCGAAGCACACCATCCAGCACATCCCGCATCTGTTCATGTTGCCCCGTTGACAGGCCCATCGCTCGCACCCGGGCGGCAACGTCACTCGCGCTGTCTGGCGCCAGATAAGACGCCAGTAATTCCGCTCTTAGCGCATTCCAATTCGCGACGAACTCCTTCGCGTCCATTTCGATTCCTTTGTTGGTTCATGCACCAGCGACGGCGGCAGGCCGTGATCGCTTCGCTTGAAAAAAACAAAAACGCGGTCTGACACCGGCGCCACTCGCGATAGGCGATGCGCCCCGACAAACCGTGGGTCGCGTTTCAAATAAACAAGGGCCGCATTGCTGCGGCCCTTGGCTTATTCCCTGCCAACCAACAGTCAGGCCTTACGCACTTGTGCGATCAGCGCGTCCAGTTGCGTCAGCATCAGGTCGATTTCTTCGGCCGTGACGTTCAGCGCCGGCATGAAGCGCAGCAGGTTGGGGCGCGGGGCGTTCAGCAGCAGGCCTTGCGGGTTCTGGTTGCGGGCGGCTTCGACGATGGCGGGGCCATCGTCGCGGTCCATGATCAAGGCGCGCAGCAGGCCCTGGCCGCGTTCGCCCTTCATGCCGTACTTGGCCGACAGGGCCAGCAGGCCTTCGGACAGTTGCTTGGCGCGCGCGTTGACGGCGTCCATGAAGCCCGGGGCGGCCAGCGCATCGAACACGGCGACGCCGACGGCGGTGGTCAGCGGATTGCCGTTGTACGTGCCGCCCTGGTCGCCATGCGAGAACACGCAAACGTCCTGACGCGCCAGCAGCGCGGCCAGCGGCACGCCGCCGCCGATGCCCTTGGCCAGCGTCATGATGTCGGGGGTGACGTCGGAATGCTGGTACGCGAACATCTTGCCCGTGCGGCCCATGCCGGTCTGGACTTCGTCAACGATCAGCAGCAGCTGGTTGTCGTCGGCCAGCTTGCGCAGGCCCTGCATGAATTCACGGGTGGCGGGGATGACGCCGCCTTCCCCTTGCACCGGCTCCAGCATGATGGCGACGGTCTTGTCGTCGATCAGCTTCTTCACGGATTCCAGGTCGTTCAGCTCAGCCTTGGGGAAGCCCTCGACTTGCGGGGCGAACATCTTGTCCCAGCCCGGCTTGCCCGATGCGGACATCGTGGCCAGCGTGCGGCCGTGAAAGCCGTGGTTCATCGTGATGATCTTGTAGGCGCCGTTCTTCTTGACCTGGCCCCACTTGCGCGCCAGCTTGATGGCGCCTTCATTGGCTTCGCCGCCGCTATTGGCGAAGAACACGCGGTCAAAGCACGAGGCGCCGGTCAGGCGTTGCGCCAGCTCGATCGACGGAATGTTGTAGAACGCCGGCGACGGGTTCATCAGCTTTTGCGACTGTTCGACCAGCGCGCGCTGCATTTCCGGGGCCGAATGGCCCAGCGTGTTCACGGCCCAGCCCTGCACGAAGTCCAGGTATCGCTTGCCCGCGTGATCCTCCAGCCAGGACCCCTTGCCGCTGACGAACACGAGGTCCGGGCGGGAGGTGATATCCATGAGGGTGTTGACGTTGAACTGGCTGAATTCCATGGCGGTTCCTGCGGGGTGAAAGGACAGGGGAAGAAGAAAACTTCGCGGGGGAAACGCGAAAGGGCAAATGTAGCACCGACAGAGGGATGCTATCGTGACGCACCCCCGCCGATTCGCCCCGGGCCGCCTCAAAAGGGCCACTGCTCGGGCGCTCTATTTTATGCAAGTGGCGCGCCCCCCGCGCGCAGCCCGTTGTCGCTTTTTACTGACCAATCATGAAACGTATTCTTTCCAGTCTTGCTGCCGGCCTGGCGCTGGCGGCGGCCGGCGCGCCGGTACATGCCGAATATCCCGAACGCCCCATCCGCCTGATCGTGCCGTTCCCGCCCGGACAGGCCACCGACATCTTCGCCCGCGCGCTGGCTGAAAAGCTGGGCGCCGCCGTGAAGCAGCCGATCGTGGTGGAAAACCGCGCCGGCGCCGGCAGCAACATCGGCATGGAACAGGCCATGCGCGCTCCGGCCGATGGCTACACGCTGGTCATCGCGGGCAGCGCCGCCGCGGTCAACCAGACGCTGTACAAGACCATCAACTACAGCCTGACCAAGGATTTCGCGCCGGTGTCGGGCGTGTTCTCGGTGCCGCTGATGTTCCTGGCCACACCGGCATCCGGCATCACGTCGCTCAAGCAGCTGGTGACGCAGGCGCGCGCCAATCCGGGTGAGCTGGCCTACGCCAGCGCCGGCATCGGCGGCACGCAGCATCTGTCGGCCGAGATGTTCAAGGCCGCAGCCGATATCGACATCCGCCACATTCCGTACAAGGGCAGTGGCCCGGCCCAGGCGGATTTCCTGGGTCACCAGGTGCCGTTGATGGTGGATTCCGTTACAGCCGGCCTGCCTCACGTGCAGAACAAGAAGGCCGTGGCGCTGGCCGTGACCACCGCCAAGCGCCTGCCGCAGCTGCCCGACGTGCCCACCGTGGCCGAATCCGGCTACCCCGGCTTTGAGGCGATTGGCTGGGCCGCCGTGCTGGCCCCGCGCGACACGCCGCCCGCGGTGACGAACTACCTGAGCAAGCAGATCGGCCAGGCGCTGTCGACGCCGGAAATGCAGAAGTTCCTGCGTGACCGGGGCGCCGAACCGATGCCGCTGACGCCCGAAGCCACCGGCGCTTTCATCGCGACGGAAGTGGACAAGTGGGGCCGCGCGGTCAAGCAGTCTGGCGCGCAGGTGGACTAAGCACGCCGTCCGCCCCGCCAAAAGCCGTCCCTGTTTTTCAGGGGCGGCTTTTTTATCGCCCTGATCCGGCGCGCGCCCTTCGATTGGGCGGTTTTTCTGGATGATCCATCTCGCCTTGACCGGTTTATCCACGGCAAGCCCTTGCCTAAGCTCGAAGCTCCACTGATTCAAGAAGGGGTTTCACATGGCAGACCATTCCATCAAAGGCAAAGTCGTATTGATTGCGGGCGGTGCAAAGAACCTGGGCGGGTTGATTGCGCGCGATCTGGCGGCGCACGGCGCCCGCGCCATCGCCATCCACTACAACAGCGCGGCGTCGAAAGCCGATGCCGACGCCACCGTGGCCGCCATTGAAACAGCGGGCGCGAAGGCCGTGGCTTTGCAAGCCGACCTGACGACGGCGGGCGCGGTCGAGAAGCTGTTTGCGGATGCGGTCGCAGCCGTTGGCAAACCCGATATCGCCATCAATACCGTGGGCAAGGTCTTGAAGAAACCGTTCACCGAGATCAGCGAAGCCGAGTACGACGAGATGACGGCGGTGAACTCCAAGACCGCGTTCTTCTTCCTGCGCGAAGCGGGCCGGCATGTGAACGACCATGGCAAGATCTGCACGCTGGTGACGTCATTGCTGGGCGCCTTCACGCCGTTCTATGCCGCCTATGCCGGCACCAAAGCGCCCGTCGAGCACTACACCCGCGCGGCGTCGAAAGAGTTTGGCGCGCGCGGCATTTCGGTGACCGCGGTCGGGCCCGGCCCTATGGACACGCCGTTCTTCTACCCGGCCGAAGGCGCCGATGCGGTCGCATATCACAAGACCGCAGCCGCGCTCTCGCCCTTCAGCAAGACGGGGCTGACCGACATCGAAGACGTCGTGCCGTTCATCCGCCACCTGGTCAGCGACGGCTGGTGGATCACCGGCCAGACCATTTTGATCAACGGCGGCTACACGACAAAGTAAGCGGCTACTCTGTCACGCATGGACAGATTCGACCAATACCGCGTCTTCGCCCACGTCGCCGACATGGGCAGCTTCATCAAAGCCGCCAACGCGCTGGACGCGCCGCGGGCGTCGGTGTCCGCGGCCATCCAGCAGCTGGAAACGCAGCTGGGCGTGCGCCTCTTGCACCGCACGACGCGGCGGGTTCGCCTGACGGCCGACGGCGAACAATTGCTGGCGCGCGTGCGTCCGCTGCTGGCGGAAGTGGAAGACATCGACCAGCTGTTTCACGCAAGCCAGCGCCAGGTGTCGGGCCGGCTAAGCATCGATGTGCCCAGCCGTATCGCCCGCCGCCTGATCGCGCCGGCGCTGCCTGGCTTGCTGCGCCGCCATCCCCGGCTGGAACTGGCTTTGTCATCCACTGACCGCGCGATCGATCTGGTGCAGGAAGGCGTGGATTGCGCCGTACGCATTGGCGCGCTTGCCGATAGCAGCCTGGTGGTGCGGCCGTTGGGCCGGATCGCCCTGATCAACTGCGCCAGCCCCGGCTACGTGCGCGAGCATGGCGAACCGCGGCTGCCCGCCGACTTGTCCAGCGGACATTCGGCCGTGGGATATGCATCGCCCAAGACGGGCCGCGAACTGCCGTGGGAATTGCCGCCCGGCGATGACGCCGGGCTTGCCGCGCCGCCGCCCAGCCGGGTGACCGTGGACAACGCCGAAAACTACATTGCCTGCTGTCTGGCCGGCCTGGGCCTCATCCAGATTCCGCGCTTCGATGTGCAGCATTTGCTGGATAGCGGCGAGCTGGTCGAAGTGATGCCGGCGTATCGCGCGGCGCCCATGCCGGTGTCGCTGATCTATCCGCACCGGCGCCAGCGCACGCGCCGGCTGACCGTTTTTCAAGAGTGGTTTGTCGCGCTGATGCAGCCTCATTTGGACGGCTGACCCGCAGAACCGGCCCCCGTTTTCACCCACCAAAGCGGTGCGGCGGATGCCCGTTTCCGGCGCATGCGCGGCACCAAAACAGGGCGGCGCGCGTGCGCCTCGCAAGGCCTGCGCTGGGGCCTGCCGTGTCACACGAAATGGCACGGAACTTGCTTTTCCAGCTTTGTATACCGAATTGGTGTGCAACGCATCGACCCGCCCCGGGTGATGTGCGCTCTGGAGAGTTCCTCATGAACCGTAGAACCCTGTTGTTGTCCCTTTGCACTGCCGCCAGCCTGCTGGCCGCGCCGCTGACGCACGCCGACACGCTGGACGATATCGTCAAAGCGGGCACCATCAAGATTGCCGTGCCGCAGGATTTCCCGCCGTTCGGTTCGGTGGGCGCCGACATGAAGCCGCTGGGCTATGACATCGATACCGCCGCGCTGATCGCCAAGCAGCTGGGCGTGAAGCTGGAACTGGTGCCGGTCACCAGCGCCAACCGTGTGCCGTACCTGCAAACCCGCAAGGTGGACCTGGTGATCTCCAGCCTGGGCAAGAATGCCGAGCGCGAAAAAGCCATCGACTTCTCCGACGCGTACGCGCCGTTCTTCAATGGCGTGTTCGGCCCGGCGGATCTGAAGGTGTCGTCGGCGGCCGACCTGGCGGGCAAGACGATTGGTGTGACACGCGGCGCGGTGGAAGATATCGAGCTGTCGAAGATCGCGCCGGAATCCGCCACGCTCAAGCGCTATGAAGATAACAACGGCACCATCACCGCCTTCCTGTCGGGCCAGGTGCCGATGATCGCCACGGGCAACGTGGTCGCCGCCGCCATCCTGGCGCGCAACCCGGCGAAAAAGCCCGAGACGAAATTCCTGATCAAGAACTCGCCCTGCTACATCGGCATGAACAAGGACGAGCCCAAGCTGCGCGCCAAGGTCAACGACATCCTGGCCGCCGCCAAGCGCGACGGCTCGCTGTCGGCGATCTCGCAGAAATGGCTGGGGGCCGAGCTGCCCAAGGATCTGTAAGCACCGAAGGCGGCCATCATGGCTTATCAATACGACTTCGCGTCGGTGTTCGATTACACGCCGGTGCTCGTGAAGGGCATCGGCGTCACGGTCGAGCTGATCGCGTTCGGCGCGGTGGCGGGCGTGGCGCTGGGCATCGCCTGCGCCTGGGTCCGCACGCAAGGCCCGGCGTGGTTGCGCGCGCCGGTCACGGCGTATGTTGAACTGATCCGCAACACGCCCTTTCTGATTCAGCTGTTCTTCGTGTTCTTCGGCTTGCCATCGCTGGGCGTGCAGCTGGGCGAGATGCAAGCGGCCTGCATGGCGATGGCGCTGAACCTGGGCGCCTATAGCGCCGAGATCATCCGCGCCGGTATCGACGCGACGCCGAAAGGGCAGTACGAGGCGGGCGCGAGCTTGGCGATGACGCGCTTTCAGGTGTTCCGGCACGTGGTGCTGAAACCCGCGTTGAAACGCATCTGGCCGGCGTTGTCATCGCAGATCGTGATTGTGATGCTTGGTTCGGCGGTGTGCTCGCAGATCGCGGCCGAAGACCTGACGTTTGCAGCCAACTTCATCCAGTCGCGCAACTTCCGCGCGTTCGAGGTTTACCTGGTCACCACCGGCATCTACCTGGCGCTGGCGATCCTCTTGCGCCAGTTGCTGCGCATGGTGGGCCAACGGTTGTTTCGCAAGGCGGCGCGATGATTGAATTTTCAACCTGGGACATCGTCCGCAACTTGCTGCTGGCCGCGCGCTGGACGGTGGTGCTGTCGCTGGTGGCGTTCGTCGGCGGCGCGCTGATGGGCGTGCTGGCATTGATGATGCGCACGTCGCGCGTGGCGCTGATGCGGCGCGAAAGCTGGGCCTATATCGAACTGTTCCAAGGCACGCCGCTGTTGATGCAGTTGTTTCTGGCGTTCTTCGGGCTGTCTTTGCTGGGCGTGGAAGTGCCGCCCTGGCTGGCTGCGGGCGCGGCGCTGACGCTGTGGTCGGGCGCGTTCCTGGCCGAGATCTGGCGCGGCTGCGTGGAAGCCATCCCCAAGGGTCAATGGGAAGCGTCCGCCAGCCTGGCGCTGGGTTATGTGCAGCAGATGCGCTACGTGGTGCTGCCGCAGGCGCTGCGCATCGCCATTGCGCCCACCGTCGGGTTTGCGGTGCAGATCGTCAAGAGCACTGCGCTGACCTCCATCATCGGGTTCACCGAGCTATCCAAAGCCAGCACGGTGATCACCAACGCCACGTTCAGTCCCTTCACCGTCTATGCCTGCGCGGCGCTGATTTACTTCGCGCTGTGCTGGCCCCTGTCGCGCCTCAGCCTCCGGCTGGAAAGGAAGTTGCATGCCCCTCATCGCCCTTGAAGACGTCCGCAAAAAATTCGGCGACAACGAAGTCCTGAAGGGGGTGACGTTACGCGTCGAACCCGGCGAGGTCATCGCCATTATCGGCAAGAGCGGCTCGGGCAAGAGCACGCTGCTGCGCTGCGTGAATGGGCTGGAGCAGATTGACGGCGGCGCGATCATGGTGGCCGACGCGCAGCTGGCCGACGACGAATTGCGGCTGCGGGCGCTGCGGCTCAAGGTGGGCATGATCTTCCAGCAGTTCAACCTGTTTCCGCACCTGACGGTGGGACGCAACGTGATGCTGTCGCCCATGGTCGCCAAGCGCATGCCGGAAGCGGAAGCGGCCGATATGGCGCGCGCCATGCTGACCCGCGTGGGGCTGGCGCACAAGTTCGATGCGTGGCCGGAAGAGTTGTCAGGCGGGCAGCAGCAACGCGTGGCGATTGCCCGCGCGCTGGCGATGCAGCCACTGGCCTTGCTGTGCGATGAGATCACGTCGGCGTTGGACCCGGAGCTGGTCAACGAAGTGCTGGCGGTGGTGCGCGAACTGGCCGCCGATGGCATGACGCTGCTGATGGTCACGCACGAAATGCGCTTTGCGCGCGAAGTGTGCGACCGCGTCGTCTTCATGCATCAGGGCCGCGTGCATGAGATCGGGCCGCCGGAAGAATTGTTCTCGGCGCCCGCCACCCCCGAGCTGCGGCAATTTCTGGGAATGACGAATCTGGCGCCGTGAATGTTGTGCGGTGAATGTTGTGCGGTGAGTGTTGCGCGGTGAATGCTGCGCCGTGAATGCCGATTAGCGGAGATCAGCGCGAAAAGCCCCGCGCCGCGATCTCCCATATGTCTTGCACCACGCCATCCCGCAGCACGACCAGCCCGTCGTGCAAGTTGAAGGTGGGGTCCACATGCGACGGCACCAGGCGCAGCACATCGCCCAACACGGGTGCGGTTGCGCCAGGCGCCACGCGCACGACGCCGTGCTCGTCATTGATGGCGGCATAGGTCAGCCCTTCGGCCTCGAAGACCGCGGGCGGGCCGCATTCGGCGGTGGTCGATTTCAGCCCTGCATCCAGGATGACGCGGTCGGCGGCGGGCACGCTCATCACGGTGGACAACACGAACAGGCTGTTCTGAAACGTGAGCGGGCCGTCCCATTCGTTGGCGCCGTAGTCGCCGTCCATGAACGCGTAGGAACCCGCCTGCAATTCGGTGTAGACGCCGCTTGCCGCGTCGAACTCCGCGCTGCCGGTGCCGCCCCCTGTGATGATGTCGCACGCAATGCCGTTCTCGCGCAGAAGCTGCGCGTGGGATGCCGCGATGCGCGCCGCTTGCTTGCAGACCTGTGCGCGTTCTTCACGCGTGCGGTAATGCTGCACCGAGCCGTGATAGGCCTGAAGCCCCACGAAGTTCACGCCGGGCAAGTCGCGCGCCTGTTGCGCCAGCGCCAGCACCAAGGCGTCGTCCGACACGCCGCAGCGGCCTTGTCCTACGTCGACTTCAACCAGCACGTCGATCTCGGCGCCGGCCTGCGCCATGGCATGCGAAATCTGCGCCAGGTTTTGCGCGTTGTCGACGCAGACACTCATCTTGGCCGTGCGCGCCAGCTGCGCCAACAGCGCCAGCTTGGCGGGGCCGACGACTTCATTGCTGATGTGGATATCGCGAATGCCCGCCGCCACAAAGGGCAGGGCTTCGCTGACCTTCTGGCAGCAGATGCCGCGCGCGCCCAGCGCTAATTGCCGCAGCGCGATCTCGGGGCATTTGTGCGCCTTGGCATGCGGGCGCAAGGCAACGTCGTGGCGGTCGGCCCAGGCTTGCATGGCGCGCAGGTTGGCCTCGAAGGGCGTCAGGTCCAGCACCAGGCTGGGCGTATCGACGCGGGCCAACGGGTCGCCGGGTTGCGCGGGTGGGGGCAGCGCAATGCCGCGTATGACTTCCTGGGACATCGGGGGTAACTCCGTGATTGGGAACCGCGTGGGATGTAACCGTGAGGCCAAATGCATAACCAAACGAAGACCATCCATAACCCAAAGGCCCATTCACCCCCAGGTAAACGATAGCTCCGTAACCATTGGCTACGCATGCCCCGCATGCCAGAATTTCAACATGAAAACGTCCCCCAAGGGGAGGCCCATTTTTGCGCCGCGGCAGCGCTGATTCGCCCGATGCAGGAATGACAAGACGATTTCCGTCACACGAATCCTACCCAACAAGACCCGGAGAAGCTCGCATGAAACTCAAGCACTGGATCACCGCCCTGACCGTCGCCGTTGCCGCAGTCGGCACCGCAGGTTCCGCGCAGGCTCAGCAGTTCTTCCGCATCGGCACGGGCGGCACGGCCGGCACGTACTACCCGATTGGCGGCATCATCGGCAACGCGGTGTCGCAACCCGGCAAGCTCATCGCCACGGCGGTGGCCTCGAACGGGTCGGTCGCCAACATCAACGGCATTCTGGGCGGCTCGTTCGAAGCGGGTTTCACGCAATCCGACGTGGCGTACTGGGCTTATAGCGGCACCGGCACGTTCGAAGGCAAGCCCAAAGCGCAAGACCTGCGCCTGATCGCAACGCTGTATCCGGAAAGCATCCACCTGGTGACGCGCAAGGGCGCGGGCATCAAGAGCGTGGCTGACCTGAAGGGCAAGCGCGTGTCCATGGACGAACCGGGTTCGGGCACCTTGGTCGACGTGCGCCTGATCCTGGGCGCCTACGGCATGACCGACAAAGACATCAAGGCCGAATACCTGAAGCCGAACCAGGCGGGCGACAAGCTCAAGGACGGCGGGCTGGATGCGTTCTTCTTTGTGGGCGGCGCGCCGGCAGGCGCCATTGCCGAGCTGGCCTCCACCGGCAACATCGAACTGGTGCCGCTGGTGGGCAAGGAAATCGACGAGCTGCGCGCCAAGCAGGAATTCTTCACGCCTGACGTCATTGCCGCCAACACCTACCAGAACCTGCCCGAAGTGAAGACCATCTCGGTCAACGCGCAGATGGTCACGTCGGCCAAGATTCCTGAGCAGACCGTCTACGACGTCACCAAGGCGCTGTACAGCGACGCCACGCGCAAGACGCTGGACGCCGGCCACGCCAAGGGCAAGCTCATCACCCGCGACAACGCCATCAAGGGTGCGGGCATTCCGTTCCATCCGGGCGCCGAGAAGTTCTACAAGGAAATCGGACTGCTGAAGTAAGCCGTCCCGCGTTATACGGAACGACCACGGCGCGCGTTGCGCCGTGACAGGGCAGGGCCGCCGCGCGCGGCCCTGTTCGCGGCATCACCCTGAGAAATTCGGCGATGGAAATAGACCACGAAAAAACCCAGAAGCTGGCGGAAAAGTACGACTCCGAAATCCGCTTCCGGCCGCTGGACAAAACGGCTACCTGGATCGTGTCGGGCTTGCTCGTCACCTTGTCCCTGTTCCACTACTACACCGCTGGCTTCGGCCTGCTGCGCGAAGCCACGCACCGCGGCGTGCACCTGGCCTTCGTGCTGAGCCTGATCTTTCTGGTGTTCGGCTTTTCAAAGTCGCACTATCAGCGCGAGCCCAAGTCCACGTGGTTCTCGCCCGGCGGCATCCCGCTGTATGACTGGATCATCGCCGTCGCGCTGGCCTTGTCGGTGCTGTACATCCCCTACATTTTTGAAGACCTGGCGTTCCGCGTCGGCAACCCCCTGCCGATGGACGTGTTCATGGGGTCCATCCTGCTGATCGGTTTGCTGGAAGCCACGCGCCGCGCGATGGGCTGGCCGCTGCCGATCATTGCGCTGGTCTTCATGGCCTATGCGATGTTCGGGCCGTACTTTCCCGGCCTGCTCAAACACGCAGGCAACACGTGGCCGCAGATCGTCAACCACATGTACCTGACGAGTCAGGGCGTGTATGGCGTGGCGGTGGGCGTGGTGGCGACTTACGTCTTCCACTTCGTGCTGTTCGGCGTGCTGGCCACGCGCATCGGGCTGGGGCAGCTGTTCCTGGATGTGGCCTCCACCGTGGCTGGCCGCTATGCCGGTGGCCCCGCCAAGGTCTCGGTGTTTGGTTCGGCCATGTTCGGCATGCTGTCGGGTTCGTCGGTGGCCAACGCCGTGACCGTGGGCTCGCTGACCATTCCGGCGATGATCCGCGTGGGCTATCCCCGCCACTTCGCCGCAGGCGTGGAAGCGGCCAGCAGCACGGGCGGGCAGATCACGCCGCCCATCATGGGCGCGGCCGCGTTCCTGATGATCGAATTCCTGGGCATCCCGTATCAGCAGATTGCCATTGCCGGCATCTTCCCGGCGTTGCTGTATTTCTTCGGCATGTTCATGCAGGTGCACTTCGAGGCCAAGCGCGAAGGCCTGCGCGGGCTGACGCCGGAAGAAATGCCGAAACTCAAGCAGTCGTTCAAGATGCGCTGGCCGACGCTGATTCCGCTGATCCTGCTGGTGGGCGTGCTGGCCAGCGGCCGCACGCCGTATCTGGCGGCGTTCGCCGGCATCACGGGCTGCATCGTGGTGGGCCTGTTGAATCCGTATCAGCGCCTGCGTTTGCGCGATCTATACGAAGCCTTTGAAACCGGCGCCAAGTACGCGCTGGCGGTGGGCGCGGCAGCCGGCGCGGTGGGCATCGTGATTGGCGTGGTGACGCTGACGGGTGTGGGCTTCAAGATCTCGTACATCGTGATCTCGGCCTCGCAGGCAATGGCGGGCGGTGTCGCCATGATCCTGCCGGATGCGCTGGCGAACATGCAATCGCTGACGCTGATGGCTGCGCTGATCATGACCGGCCTCGTTTGCATCCTGATGGGCTGCGGCGTGCCCACCACCGCCAACTACCTGATCATGGTGGCGGTGGCCGCCCCCACGCTGGTGCAGTTGGGCGTGCAACCGATTGCCGCGCACTTCTTCGTGTTCTATTTCGGCATTCTGGCGGACATCACGCCCCCCGTGGCGCTGGCGGCCTACGCGGCGGCGGGCATGGCGGGCAGTGATCCGTTCAAAACCGGCAACACGGCATTCCGGCTGGGCATCACCAAGCTCATCGTGCCCTTCGTGTTTGTGTTTTCGCCGTCGCTATTGATCTCGGTGCAGGGCTTCACCTGGTACGACTTCTTCGTGACGTTGGTGGGCTGCATGGTGGGGCTGGTGCTGCTGTCGGCGGCGTTCTCGCGCTACATGCTGGTGGGCATGAAAAGCTGGGAGCGCTGGCTGTGCACGATCGGCGCCTTGCTGACGATCATCCCCGGACTCACGAGCGGGCTGGTCGGGCTGGCCATCTGCATCCCGGTATTCATCCGGCAGCTGGCGGAACTGAAACTGGAAAACACGGCGAAGGCGGCAAAGGCGGCGTAGACGGGCCAGGGAAGCGCAAGGAGGTTTGGCGCGGCCACGGCCACGGCCAACTGAAGGCCAAACCCAGCTCCCGACAAAAAAAGGGGCGGACTGTTGTGTCCGCCCCTTTTTCTTTTAGGGGAATCACGCATTTTGTCAGCAAATACCGGCAGAATGGGGGCCTTCGAATACACGATGACGCCATACAACATTCCACCTTTTCGCTGGTTGCCCGGCTAAATAAATCAGCGTAAAGTAAAATTCATGTTTGCTGGTCTGCCGATATGCGGGCCGACTGTGCAAACAGGCACAAAACTGCGCCATATGTTCGATATCCTGGTTTATCTGTTCGAGAATTACTACACGCCGCAAGCCTGTCCTGCGGCCGATGTGCTCGCTAAGCGGCTCGCCGCCGCCGGTTTCGAGCACGAAGACATCGACGACGCCCTCGGCTGGCTGTATGGCTTGGCCGAGACCACCGAACGATGTGTCGACCTCGCTCAGGCGCCCAACACCGGAACCCGGATCTACACCGACAACGAATACAGCCAACTCGGCACCGAATCCATCGGCTTCATCGCCTTCCTGGAATCGGCGGGCGTGTTGCCTGCGCCCTTGCGCGAAATCGTCATCGACCGGGGCCTGGCTTCGCCGGAAACGCCCGTGCCGCTGTCCAAGATCAAGATCATTGCCTTGATGGTTCTCTGGAGCCAGGAAGCCGAGATCGACAACCTGGTCCTGGAAGAGCTGCTGGACGAAGAGGGCGTGCGGCTGCTGCATTGACCCCGCTGACTCCCGCGTGGCGCTTGCCGCGCGGGTTTTTCGTTTTGCCGTGACTTACGTAGGCCGATTCGCCCCCAGCCCCAGTGGCCCGCTGCACGCGGGTTCGCTCGTGGCCGCGCTGGCCAGTTGGCTGGATGCGCGCGCCCACGACGGGCGCTGGCTATTGCGCATGGAAGACGTCGACACCCCCCGCACCGTGGCGGGCGCGGCAGACGCCATCATGGCGCAGCTGAACGCGCTGGGTTTGCACTGGGACGGTGACATCCTCTGGCAGTCGCAACGCAACGCCGCCTACCAATCCGCTTTTGACTCGCTGGCCGCACGCGGCCTGATCTATGGCTGCGGCTGCACCCGCCGCGAAATTGCCGATTCCGCCTTGCGCGGCCAGACGATGCCGGGCGCCGATGGCGAACGCCCCTATCCCGGCACCTGCCGCCACGGTTTGCCCGCAGGCCGCCAGGCCCGCGCGTGGCGGCTGCGCGTGCCCGAAGGCATCGAACATTTTGAAGACCGCTGGCTGGGCCCGCAGGAACAGGACGTGGCGCAAGCGGTGGGCGACTTCGCGCTGCGGCGCGCGGACGGCCTGTGGGCGTATCAGCTGGCCGTGGTGGTGGATGACGGCGAACAAGGCGTGACGGATGTGGTGCGCGGCGCCGACCTGCTCAGTTCAACGGCGCGCCAGCGTGTGCTGGGCCGCATGCTGGGGCTGCCCCCGGTACGCTATCTACACGTGCCGCTGATTCTGGATGCCGCCAGCGGGCTGAAGCTGTCCAAGCAGAACGGCGCCCCCGCCATCGATACCTGCGCGCCGCTAGCCGCGCTACAGGGCGCGTGGCGCGCATTGGGGTTTGCGGCCGTCATCGCGCAGGATCGCGATGCGTTCCTGCGGGAAGCCACTGCGCACTGGGCGCAGCGCTTTCCGCGCCTTCCGGCTTAGCGCAGCCGTTACAGCGGCTGCAAGTCCTCGCCCAGCATTCTTACCAGCAAGGCCTCACCGTTTTCGCCCACGCGCAGCTCGCCGTAACGGGCCACCTCGTAGCGCTTGGCTTCGCCTTCCGGGAAGAAGTACGCATTCGTCACGATGCGCACGCCGCGATCGCGGACGCGATAACGCAGCGGCACTTCGCCATCGGTATGCGGATGCACGTCGGGCTGAATACGCAATGGCGTGGCGACGCCGCGCGCATCGGGTTGCAGCATCACATAGCCATCGGGCTCGAACCCCATGATGGAATCGTCATCCACCTGGCGGTCACCCCCCAAGCGCAGACGCGTGATGTCCCGGCTGGCGGCGAAGTTCAGCGCCATGTAGTCGCCTTGCATCAGCGAGCGGGGATCGACGGGCGCCAATTCCAGAATGACGACTTTACCCGTGGCCAGCAGCTTCTCGCGCTGCCAGATGCCGCCGTTGGCCACCACCAGCACCAGCGCCAGGCCGCCCAGAATGGCCAGCGTGCGCAAACGCAGCGAACCCGAGACGGGCGGCAACGGGGCGCGCCGGTCCGGCGTCTGCGTACGCATCAGCCGAGGCACAAGCCAGACCAGGCCGCGCAACACGAAGAGCAGCAACGCCGCGCCGCCCAGCCACAATGCCTTTTGCAGCAGCGGCACATCCAGCTGGTAGTAATAGATGCCCAGATAGGCCAGCAGGCTCAACACCCCGAAGATGACCAGCCGCAGCTGGTTCAGCCCAAAGCCCAGCAGCAGCCAGGCCAGCGCAAACCCCACGCCGGGGCTGGGCAGCCAGAACAGCGCCAGCACCAATAGGGCGATCGGCACGCCCCAGGTCACGCCTGCCGTCAGCACGTGGCGGCGCGGCCACAGCACCGCCAGCGCCGCGGCAGCCGGCAGCAGCGCGCCAGCCACGGCAAGCACCGCCCCTTGCGGGTTGAGTTGCCACATGGCCGGCAGGTGCAGGGCCGACACGCCGCCCGCCAGCCACACCATGCCTTGCACGGACAGCAGGAAAGCCCAGGCCAGCGGCTCCAGCGTGTGGGCACGCTTGCCCCCCTGGCGATGGCCCCAGGTCAGGATGACGGCCGTGGCCCACGCGCCGGTCACGGCAATGGGAAGCCAGACAAACCCGACGCGGCCCGCGTCAAAGTAGAGCCAGGCGTCCAGCAGATCGTCGCTCATCAGTTCGGGGGCCAGCACGCGCCACATCAAGGCGGCGCCCGCCGCCGCGATCAGCAGGCCGGACAGAAAGCGCAGGATCACGTCTGGCCCCAGCGCATAGACCGCCGCGCCCAGCAGCAATACAAAGAAGCAGGCGCTGGTGAAAGACGTGGAGCTGGACAGCCCGTAGATGATGAGAATCTGGCCCGTGAAGGCCATCGCGGTGCCGCATTGCCGCCAGAACGGCCCGGCGTCGCTGCGCAGCACCGCCACGCCCGCCCCGCACAGCACCAGCCCGGCCACGAGTGCGCCTTCTTCCGACGTGACGATGCCCGAGAACGCCACGAACACCAGCAGCAGCAGGGTGGCCAGCCAGGCGCTCAGACCCAGCAGGCATTGCACATACCAGGGCGGTTCGGCATGCGGTTTGGCGGCAGGGGCCAATTGCACGACAGGCGTGCCTGCGTCGCCGGACTCGACCGCATTGCCCGCCGAGGCGGCAGCGGGTTCGGCGTCAGCGGGCGCCACGGCGGCGCCGGGTTCGGCCGCCAGCTTGCGCAGCCAGCGCGCGGCCAGCACGGCTTCGGCCATGAGCAGGGCGGCCAAGGGCAGCGCGGCCCAGACGCCAGGCTCCAGCCGCAGCAGCCATTCGCCCACCACACGCAGCGACACGCAGATGACGCCCGCCGCCAGCATGGCCAGAATGACCAGATCGCGCCGGCCGCGCTGATAGAAAAAGCCCAGTCCCAGCGTGACGGCAACCCACGCCACGGCGTTCAGCGAACCCGTCCCGCGCAGAATGAAGAAGCCGAACATCAGGGACAGCACCAAGGCGCTGATGGCGATGGCGGCCAGGACGCGGGGGCCGATCAGCGTGCTGGCCTGCCAGCGGCGCGCGGCCAGCTCCCAGCCCAGCAACAAGGTGAGGTTAAGCGCCGCCATGATCAGGTTGGGCAGGCCGGTGCCGTCGTAGATGGCGTACCAGGTGAACACGCGTTCGCCCAGCCACAGGGCGGCCGCAACGTTGAGCACCAGCACCCACAATAACCACACCGCC
The DNA here is from genome assembly GCF_042957345.1 of Achromobacter sp. NPDC008082. NCBI lineage: Bacteria > Pseudomonadati > Pseudomonadota > Betaproteobacteria > Burkholderiales > Alcaligenaceae > Achromobacter > Achromobacter sp. NPDC008082. Next base: position 116,474 of record NZ_JBIBIB010000004.1, on the reverse strand, counting down.
TGACTGGATGCGGCCAGCGCCCAGGGCAGCAGCAACAGCGCCCACCAGGCGAACAATTCCCAGGTATCGGCGCCAGTCTGGTAAGTTTGGCCTAATAACGCGAGCAAGGCGCCCAGCAACATGCCGGCCAAAGCCAGGAGCGCGCCAGGGATGCTGCGCCGCACGCCGGGCGTTCCCCGAAGGCGCAATCCGGTCCAGGCGGCAGCCAGCGCAGAAAACGCCAGCAGGCCTTGTGTGCCGGCAAAGCGTTGCACTTTTGTCATGTCCTGCCAGTTGGCCGCGACCCAGCAAACCGCAGCGCTGCCAAGCAGCAAAACGCCTAGCCACAGGGTGCTTCGCGCCAAGAATTGACGCCAAGCGTGCAGTTCGGATCCCGCTTGTCTTTCAGTGCCGACTTGCATCTGGCGAATCTCCGATCTTATTATCCGCGCTACTAAGGCGGGACTACCGCCACTGGATACACATGAATAAAACGCTGATTATTGCCGAGAAGCCCTCGGTGGCCCTTGATATATCACGCGCCTTGGGAGGCTTTGCGCGCGAGGGCGACTATTTTGAAAGCGAACGTTACGTACTCGCGTCCAGCATCGGCCACTTGCTGAGCTTGGTCGCGCCCAATGATCCGGTCAAGGGAAAGTGGAGCTTCACGCACCTGCCCGTGATTCCGCCGGAATTCGAACTGGGCCCCACCGACAAGAAATCCGCCGAACGCCTGAAGCTGCTGGTCCGCTTGGCCAAGCGCAAGGATGTGGATTCGATCATCAACGCCTGTGACGCGGGACGCGAAGGCGAACTGATCTTCCGCTACATCATTCAGTACGCGGGCGTGAAAAAGCCCATCCAGCGCCTCTGGCTGCAATCGATGACGCAGGCCGCCATCCGCGAAGCCTTCGCCAACTTGCGCGACGACGCTCAGTTAAAGCCGCTGGAAGCGGCCGCCCGCTCGCGCGCCGAAGCCGACTGGCTGGTCGGCATCAACGGCACGCGCGCCATGACCGCCTTCAACAGCAAGGACGGCGGCTTCTTCAAGACGCCGGTGGGCCGGGTGCAAACTCCCACGCTCGCGATTGTGGCCGAGCGCGAAGAGCGCATCCGCCGCTTCGTGCCGCGCGACTACTGGGAAGTGCGCGCGCAGTTCGTCGCCGCCGCCGGCCTTTACGAAGGCCGCTGGATCGACCCCCAATTCAAGAAAGACGACCGTGACCCGGAAAAGCGCGAATCGCGCCTGTGGTCGGCCGCTGCCGCGCAAAGCGTGGTTGCCGCCTGCCGCGACCAGCCGGGCAACGTCACCGAAGAATCCAAGCCGTCGACCCAGATGTCGCCGGCCCTGTACGACCTGACGTCGTTGCAGCGTGAGGCCAACGGCCGTTTCGGCTTTTCGGCCAAGACCACGCTGGCGCTCGCCCAGACCCTGTACGAACGCCACAAGGCGCTGACCTATCCGCGTACCGACTCGCGCTATCTGCCCGAGGACTACATCACCACGGTGCAGGAAACGATGCGCGCGCTGGCCAAGGGCGGCTCGAACGCCGTGGGCGGCCTGGCCCGCCACGCGGACACCGTCGTCAGCCAGCAATGGGTGAAGCCGAACCGCCGCATCTTCGATAACAAGAAGGTGTCGGATCACTTTGCCATCATCCCCACGCTGCAAATCCCGCACGACCTGAGCGAAGCCGAAGCCAAGTTGTATGACCTGGTGCTCAAGCGCTTCCTGGCCGTGTTCTTCCCGGCCGCCGAATACCGCGTCACCACCCGCCTGACCGAAGTGCAGGGGCATCGCTTCCGCACCGACGGCAAGGTGCTGGTCACCCCGGGCTGGCTCGCCGTCTACGGCAAGGAAGCCCAAGGCGAAGACGCCAACCTGGTGCCCGTGGCCGACGGCGAAACCGTGCGCACGGAAGACGTCGAAGCCGTCGGCCTGTCGACCAAGCCGCCCGCCCGCTTCAACGAAGGCACCTTGCTGTCCGCCATGGAAGGCGCCGGCAAGCTGGTGGACGACGAAGAGCTGCGCGAAGCCATGTCCGAGCGCGGCCTTGGCACGCCGGCCACGCGCGCCGCCATCATCGAAGGCCTGCTCAACGAGGTATACCTGCGCCGCGAAGGCCGCGACCTGGTGCCCACCGCCAAGGCGCGCCAGTTGATGACGCTGCTGTCGGGCCTGGACGTTACCGAACTGACCTCGCCTGAACTCACTGGCGAGTGGGAACACAAGCTCAAGCAGATCGAGCAGGGCGGCCTGGGCCGCGAAGCTTTCATGCGCGAAATCGCGCAGATGACGCAAGTCATCGTCAAGCGCGCCAAGGAATACGAGCGCGACACGGTGCCGGGCGACTACGCCACGCTGCAAACGCCGTGCCCCAAGTGCGGCGCGGTGGTGAAGGAAAACTACCGCCGTTTCGCCTGCACGGCGTGCGACTTCTCGATTGGCAAGCACCCGGGCGGCCGCACGTTCGAGCTGCCGGAAGTCGAAGAACTGCTGGCCAAGCGCGAGATCGGTCCGCTGCAAGGCTTCATCAGCAAGATGGGCCGGCCGTTTGCCGCCATCCTGCGCATCAGCGATGAGTACAAGCTGGAATTCGACTTCGGCCAGAACGACGAAGACGACACCGAAGCTGTGGACTTCTCCGGCCACACGCCGGTCGGGCCATGCCCGAAGTGCCAGTCGCGCGTGTTCGAACACGGCATGAGCTACGTGTGCGAAAAGTCGGTCGGCCCCGAAAAGACCTGCGACTTCCGCTCGGGCAAGGTCATCCTGCAACAGGAGATCTCGGCCGAACAGATGGGCAAGCTTTTGGGCAACGGCCGCACCGACCTGCTTGAAGGCTTCGTGTCCAGCCGCACCAATCGCAAGTTCAAGGCGTTCCTGGTGCGTCAGCCCGACGGCAAGATCGGCTTCGAGTTCGAGCCGCGTCCTGAGAAGCCGGGCCGCGCGGGCGCGAAGACTGCGGCTAAGACTGCAACGAAGACAGCGGCCAAGAAGGCGCCGGCAAAGAAGGCAGCGGTGAAAAAGACCGCGACGAAGACAGCGACTAAGACGGCCACCAAGACAGCCACCAAGACCGCTGCCAAAAAAGCCGTCAAGAAAGCCGCCCCCAAGAAAACCGCCGCGTAGCAGGGGCGCAGCGTGATCGGCCCAGCGCAAGAACCCCGGCGCTGATCGCGCAAACCCATCGCTCCCAAACGTCCAACGCCCGGCGCTGCCGGGCGTTTTCCATTGTTGGACGGCATGCGCTGGGGTATTGTTTCGCCAAACAGCTGCAACCAAACTCACTTCGAGGATGACATGAATCACCGCCCCGACTTCACTACCCGCCGCCGCGTGCTGGCGGCCGCTGGCGCATTGGCCGGCGTCACCTTGCTGAACGGGCGCGTCGTGTTCGCCCAGCCCAAGCTGGGCCGCGTGGTCTACGGGCAAGGCAGCATCGACCCCTTTTTCGCAGCCGGCTATGTGGCGCTGAAGAAGGGTTATTTCGGTGAAGGCGGCCTGGACGTTGAATACCTGAACTCGCAAAGCGGCCCGCGCACCAACCAGTTGCTGGCGGCCGGCCAGATTGTGTTCGGCGCCACCGCGGCCACCGCCGCGCCTGCGCTGACGATTGCCGGCAAGCCCGCCGCGCTGGTGTTCGGCTTTGACCGCAAGCTTACCTACGCCAACGTCATCGTGCGCCGCGAAGACTTCGACAGCGGCAAGATCAAGTCGTTGAAAGACCTGGCCGGCAAGCGCGTGGGCGCGACCCAGCCGCAGTCCAGCACCTGGCTGATGGCGGTGTACCTGATGCAGAAGGCGGGTGTGGCCGACAAGGTCGACATCCGTCCGCTGGGCGACCTGGCCACGATGCTGGGCGCGCTGAAGACGGGTTCGGTGTCGGCCAGCATGGCCACCATGTCCATGATGGAACAGGCCCGCCAAGAGGGCTGGGGCGTGCCGATTTTCGACGCCACCACCGAAGCCTCGTGGAATGAATTCATGGGCGGCGACGTGCCCGGCATCGCGGCGCTGACGCTGGAAGACACCATCCAGAAGCGCCCTGAAGTGGTGCAGGCGTTTGTGACCGCCATGGTCAAGGCGCAGGACTTCATCACCGCCAACAGCGCGGCCGGCATCACGGATGTGATCTACGACGACTACCTGAGCGCCTTCCCGCGCGCCGCCATCGAGAAGACGTTGGGCGTCTACAAAGACACGGTGTTCCTGAAAGACAACCTGATCACCGAAGACGCCTACAACCGCATGACGGCCATCATGGGCGACGGCCGCCAGTTCTCGAACGACGAAATCAAGACCGTGCCCTATGCCCGATGCGTAAACATGAGCTTCGTGCGTAAAGCCCGGGGCCTTTGATGATCACGCTGGACAAGGTCGGCAAGGCGTACCAGTCGCGCCAAGGCACGACGCATGCGGTGGGCGACGTCAGCCTTGCGATCGAACAAGGGGAATTCGTTTCCATCGTCGGCCCGTCGGGTTGCGGCAAGAGCACGCTCTTGAACATGATCGCGGGCTTTCTGCGGCCCACCACCGGCACGATCCGCGTGGACGGCAACGTGGTCGACGGGCAGGTGCCGCCCGCGCTGGGCTACATCTTTCAGAAAGACACGCTGCTGCCCTGGTTCAGCGTCAGGAAGAACGTGGCTTTGGGCCTGAAGTTTCAGGGCGTGGCCGCCGACAAGATCGAACGCCGCGTGGCCGAACTGCTGGAGCTCGGCCATCTCAGCGCCTTTGCCGACGCGTATCCGCATCAGTTGTCGGGCGGCATGCGGCGGCGCGTGGCGTTGCTGATGAGCCTGGCCGTTGAGCCCCGCATCCTGTTGCTGGACGAGCCCTTCGGCGCGCTGGACACGCACACCAAAACGCACCTGCACCGCGAGCTGATGGAGATCTGGCGCAAGCTGGGCCAGACCATCGTCATGGTCACGCATGACCTGGACGAAGCCATCCTGCTCTCGGACCGGGTGGTGGTGCTGTCTGGCCCGCCCAGCCGCGTGCTGCTGGATGAACGCATCCAGATTCCGCATCCGCGCGATGTCTTCACGCTGCGCGAAACGCCGCAATTCGTGGCGCACGTGCAAAGCCTGTGGAGCGTGCTGGGCCAGCAGTTCCGCGCCGCCGCCTGACCCATTTCGCACCATGATCCCGACCGAAACATCCGATTCCCTGCAGGACCAGCTGCGGCTGGACCGCCGCGCCAGCGTCGCCCGGCGCGTGCGCATCACGCTGTGGCAAGTGCTGATCCTTGCCCTCATCCTGGGCTCCTGGGAGACGCTCACGCGCATCCCGTGGTTCACGCAGAACACGCTGTTCGACCCCTTCTTCATCAGCCAGCCATCGCGCGTGGCGGTGCGGCTGTGGGAATGGCTGCAACCCGGGCCGCGCTCGGTCTGGCCCCACTTGTGGCTGACCCTGCAAGCCACGCTCGTGGGGCTGGTGGTGGGGGTAGGCAGCGGCTTCATCGTCGGCATGACGCTTAGCCGCAGCCGCTTTCTGGCCGACGTCTTCAACCCCTTCATCGTGGCGTTCAACTCCATGCCGCGCATTGCGTTCGTGCCGCTCATCACCATGTTCTTCGGCCTGGGGCTGGCGTCCAAGGTGGTGACTTCGTGGTTCGTCGTGTTCTTCCTCGTGTTCTTCAACACCTACAAGGGCGGGCGCAGCGTCGAGCGCGAACTGGTCGACTTCTGCCGCACGCTGGGCGGGTCACCGCGCCAGATCCTGTGGCGCGTACGCATCCCGACGGCCGCGGCCTGGACGTTCGCCGCCTTGCCCAACGCCATCAGCTTTGCGCTGATCGGCGTGGTGCTGGCCGAATTTGTCGGGTCCACCACTGGCATGGGGTATCTGATGATCACCGCGCTGGCCACGCTGAACGCCACCGACATGTTCGCCGCCGTGACATTGTTGTCCATCGTTGGCATCGCACTGGTTTATTGTGTGACCTGGCTGGAACGGCGGCTGCTGCATTGGGCGCCGGAGTTCCGGGAATAAGCGCTCAGGAAACATGACGGCAACAAGCGGGATAGCACCCATGACGACACTACCTTATCTGCGCAACTTCGATCTGACCGGCCAGGTCGCCCTGGTGACCGGCTCCGCGCGCGGGCTGGGCTTTTGCATTGCGCGCGCGCTGGCCGGTTGCGGCGCACGCGTGCTGATCAACGGCCGCAACGCCGCGGCGGTAGACGCCGCCGTGGCCGAGCTGGCCAACGCCGGCCTGGACGCGCACCCCTTGCCATTCGACGTCAGCGACGATGCCGACATGGAACGCGCCTTCCAGCGCATCGACGACGAGCACGGCCGGCTGGACGTGCTGGTGAACAACGTGGGCGCGCGCAACCGCAAGACCTTGCGCGACACCAGCCCCGCTGAAATCCGCGACCTTATCGATACGGATCTTGTCGCCGGCATGCTGCTGGCGAAGTTCTCCGCCGAGCGCATGGTGCGCCAGGGCGGCGGGCGTTTGATCGCCATCACGTCGGTAGTGGGTGAGCTGGCCCGCGCGGGCGATGCCGTGTATCCCGCAGCCAAGCAGGGCCTGACCGGGATGGTGCGCGCGTTGGCGGCGGAATTCGGCGGCCACCACATCACCAGCAACGCGATCGCGCCGGGTACGTTCGCTACGGAAACCAACGCCGGCATGGTGGCGGACCCGAATGTCGGCCCGCGCATCGCGGCGCGCAACCCGACCGGGCGTTGGGGCGAACCGGAAGAAATCGCCGGCGCCGCCGTGTTCTTGGCCTCACCGGCCGCGTCGTATGTGAACGGACACGTGCTGGTGGTGGACGGCGGCTTGTCGATTCAGTTCTAGCGCCCGGCTCAGGTCGTCTCGTCCTGATACCAGACGCCTTCGGCCAGCATCATCTTCTGATGCCCATGCCCGGCCGGCATCATCGGGAAGCAGTTCTCTTGCGACGTCACCGCCACGTCCAGGAAGTACGGCCCGTCATGCGCCAGGCATTCGGCCAAGGCGGCATCCAGCTTCGCCGGATCATCCACGCGCGCCGCGCCCCAGCCGAACGCACGCGCCAGCGCCACGAAGTCGGGCAATGACGCGTTGTAGCTGTGGCTGTAGCGGCCGCCGTGAATCAATTCCTGCCACTGGCGCACCATGCCCATGTAGCCGTTGTTGCATAGCACGACCTTCACAGGCGTCTCGTGTTGCATGGCGGTGGACAATTCCTGGATGTTCATCAGCACCGACGCATCGCCGCTGACGCACACCACCGTCTTGTCCGGATGCGCCACCTGCGCGCCAATCGCGGCCGGCACGCCGTAACCCATCGTGCCCGCACCGCCCGACGTCAACCAGCGATGCGGCTTGTCGAAACGCAGATACTGCGCGGCCCACATCTGATGCTGGCCCACGTCGGTTGAAACAATCGCGTCGCGATCAGCCAGCGCGGCGTTCAGGCTCGACATCAGATGTTGCGGCAAGATCGCATCGGCCGCGGGCGTGAAGCCCAGGCAGTCCTGGCGGCGCCACGTGTCGATACGCTGGAACCACGGCGCCAGCCGCGCCGCGTCCATCGGCGCATCGCCCAGCTCGGCGCGCAGCGCGCGCACCAGCGGCAGGCAATCGCCCACCAGCGCCACGTCCACGCGCACCACCTTGTTGATCGACGCCGGATCAATGTCGATATGGATCTTGCGCGCATGCGGGCAAAACTCCGACAGCTTGCCGGTGATGCGGTCATCAAAACGCGCGCCAATGCACACCACCAGGTCGGCGTTGTGCATGGCCAGATTGGCTTCGACCGTGCCGTGCATGCCCAGCATGCCGACGAATTGCGCATCAGACGCCGGGAACGCGCCCAGCCCCATCAGCGTCAACGTGCACGGCGCGCCGGTGTGGCGGACCAGGTCGGTGAAGGCCTCGCAGGCCTCGGGGCCGGCGTTCACCAGCCCGCCGCCGCCGTAGAAAATAGGGCGCTTGGCCTGCGCGATCAGCGCGGCGGCGCGGCGCACGGCCGACTGCGGCAGCTTCGGCGCCAGCTTGCCCGCCTGACGGCGCGCCCGCAGCGCGGCCAGCTTCTGCTGCGACGGCAGGCCCGGCACATCATCGTCCGCGTCGCGCGGCACCGCCAACTGCACGTCTTTCGGAAAATCCACCAGCACGGGGCCGGGGCGGCCCTGGCGGGTCAGCTCGAACGCCCGCGACACCACATTGCCCACGTCGTCCACGGCGCGGATCTGCGTATTCCACTTGGTCACGGAACGCGAGATGCCGATGGCGTCACATTCCTGGAAGGCGTCGGTGCCGATTGCGGCAGTGGCCACCTGGCCGCTGATGCACAGCACCGGGATCGAATCGCACATGGCGTCCAACAGACCCGACGTGGTGTTGGCCATACCGGGGCCGGACGTCACAAACACCACCCCCGTGCGGCCAGTGGTGCGGGCATAGCCTTCCGCGGCGTGCACGGCGGCCTGCTCATGGCGCACCAGCACATGGCGCAAGCGCGGCTCGGCGTACAGCGCATCGTAGAGCGGCAACACGGCGCCCCCGGGATACCCGAACACGGTATCGACACCGTGCGCAATCAGCGTATCGAGCAGAATTTTCGCCCCGTTTTCAACGGGGCGATCAGTGGCGGCAAGCGCGGCGGCGGCGGTGGGGTGCAGGCGATCGTTCATGCTATCTATCTTATTCGTAGCTTCGAAGAATTTTTATCTTCTTTTCCACGAATACCGGCCGTTCGGAGTAAATTTATCTTCGATTTGGAGGAATCAAAGAAAATGAACCTGGACAAGTTTGATCTGGCCATTCTGAAGGTGCTGCAAGAGAACGCGCGCGCCAGCCTGAACGACATCGGCGCGGCGGTGGGATTGTCATCCACGCCTTGCTGGAACCGCATCAAGCGCATGGAAAGCGCCGGGGTGATCCGCGGCTACACGGTCGACATCGACCCGGCCAGCCTGGGCTTCATGGACACGGTGATCGTGCACGTCACGCTGGAAAGCCACAGCGAGGAAACGCTCTATGAATTCGGCCGCGCACTGGCGGCCATTCCTGAAGTGCTGGAAGCGTTCCTGGTGTCGGGCGACTACGACTATTACATCCGCATCGCCGTGCGCGACACCCGCGACTACGAACGCCTGCTGCGCGAACAGCTCTACCGCATCCCCGGCATCCGCCACAGCAAATCCTGCTTCGTGCTGCGCCGTCTGAAGGAAACCATGCTGCCGCTGACAGGTCCGGCAGGCTAAGGGGAAGCGAAACCGGAACAGGCCAGGGCAGGGCCGGGCAGGAATACGGCCAAGGGAACAGGCTGCGCGGAAGGCGGAGCCGGCTCCCCCCATGTCATCGCAACACGAAATCCTCGGGCACCACTGCCTCGGGCAACGGGCGCACGCCCAAGCCTTCCAGCAGATCAATTTCAATCACCCGCGCCAGCGCCGACAACGGCAGGTCGTTTTCTTCCAAACCGAACGGGTCTTCAAGCTCGTCGCCTAACGCGTCCAGCCCGAAGAACGTATACGCAATGATGATGACCGCCACCGGCGTCAGATACTCCAGCGTTCCCACCAGCCCAAACGGCAGCAGCAGACAGAACAGCCATGCCGTGCGATGCAGCAGCAGCGAATACGCGAAAGGACAGGGCGTGAACTTGATGCGCTCACAGGCCGCCTGAATCGCCGCGCACTGCGCCACGCGCTGGGTCAGCCCCTGATAAAGAATGTCGCTCAACTCACCGCGCCGCAAACACGCCGCCAGATCGCGGTTGATCGCCATCAGCAGCGCATCCGGCACATTGCGAACCCCGGCCAACGTATCCAGCTCATCCTGCTGCACCCACGGACGCACGGCGTCCACCATGTCTTGCCCACGCAAGCGCGCCGCCAAGCCATAGCCAAAACCAATACAGCGCCGCACCAGCCGTTCCTGCACCGGATTCGCCGTACTGGCCGCCAACAGCACCGCGCTTTCACGCGCCAGGCTGCGCGCCTGCACAATCAAATCGCCCCATTGCTTGCGAGCTTCCCACCAGCGGTCATAGCAAACGTTATTGCGAAAGCCCATGAAGACCGACAGGGCCAGCCCGAACAGCGAAAACGGCACCGCCGTCAGATGCGCCGGCGAAAACAGCTGGCGGTGATACATCCACACCACCACACAGGACAACAACGTAATGACGATGAGCCTGGCGAGAATGCGCGGGATGATGGAGCCGCGCAACACAAAGAACAAAGCCAGCGCAGAGGGACGCGGACGGACGATCATGATAAATATCAACGAGGAACAAGGCGGCGCTCACTATACGCCTGTCATCCTGTCAAAGACGCGTCGATATAATTCTGTTTCGTCTGTTCGCCTTCTTATCGCCTAAACCCGCCTCCCACACGCCTCCATGACCACCGAAGCCACCCCGATCAAGCCCTGGCACGTTGTGCGCCGCTCCAAGCTTCACGGCACCGGCGTCTTCGCCGCCCGCAAGATCCCCGCCGGCACGCGCATCATCGAGTACGGCGGTGAACGCATCAGCGCCAAAGAAGCCGACCGCCGCCACCCCACCAACCCGGACGATCCCTTCCACACCTTCTTCTTCGCGCTCAGCTCCGGCCGCGTGATCGACGGCGGTGACAACGGCAACGACGCACGCTGGATCAACCATTCCTGTGAGCCCAACTGCGAGGCGCAGGAAGGCAAGCACGGCAAGCGCGTCTACATCGTCGCCCTGCAAGACATCCCGCGCGGCACGGAACTGTCGTACGACTACGGCCTGGTCCTGGACGGCCGCATCACGAAGGCACTGAAGGAAGGCTACCGCTGCCTCTGCGGCACCCCGCCGTGCCGCGGCACGATGCTGGCCCTGCCTAAGAAGAAGACGAAGGCAAAAAAAGAAGCCTCGGCCGAAGCGGAAGCGAAGGCAACAGAAGCCGCCGAAGAAACAAAAACTGCAAAAGTAGAAAAAGCAGCAAAGGGCGCAAAAGCGGCAAAGGGAGCAAAAGCGAAAAAAGCAGCGGATGTAAAAACCAACGCAGAAGCGACAGCCACCCCCAAAGGCTAAATAGCCCGCGAGCGAAGCGACGCGCCCCCGCGCGCAGCGTCATCACCGCCCGCAAGACACCTCAACGCCAAAAAAGGTCGCCTGCGCGACCGGCTTTGGCGACCCCGCAAGCTCTTCCCCCATCAAGCCGCTTGCCAGAAAAAGGCCAAGCAAACCACCCGCCCCGGCCCCTGTAAAGTTTCCCGCAGCGCAGTCAGGCGTGTGGGCGGGCCGGGGTGCGCGGGGCGTCGATAAGCCCGAGGGAATCTGAAGGAACCCGCCTTCGGCGGGTGACGAAGATGACGAAGGGGAAGTCCGGAGCGAAGGCTCCGGACCGCCATCGTTGCCCCGCGCACCCCGGCCCGCCCACACGCCTGACGTCAAAAGAACCCACATCCCGTCCCCGACACAAAACCCCACCCACATAACGCCCATTCCTCCCAACACCCCAGACAGGCGTACAATCCGCAAAGTCGTTAACACGACATGCAGTACGTCTTCAGGGCGGGGTGCAATTCCCCACCGGCGGTATGCCATGCAATGTGGTGAGCCCGCGAGCGCCCGGCGTCCTTCGGACATCGGGGTCAGCAGATCTGGTGAAATGCCAGAGCCGACGGTCATAGTCCGGATGAGAGAAGATGTGCCGACACAACCCCGCTTATCCGGGCGCCACACGCGCCCGGCAAGCCGTATTGCGTTCGGCTGTCGATTAGCCCTGAAACGTTTTTCGCCCCCTTAAATTTGCGAGAGCGTTTCAACCATGTCCAACCTCAATACCCCGCAGTCCCTTCCCAGCCTGGCTTCACAACCGTTCGCCGCCCGCCTGCAGCGCGCCTTGCATCATCTGCGCCTGGGCCGCCCCGTCATCCTCATGGATGATTTCGATCGCGAAAACGAAGCCGACCTGATCGTCGCCGCCGACAAGCTCACCGTGCCCGTCATGGCTCAGCTGATCCGTGATGGCAGCGGCATCGTCTGCCTGTGCCTGCCCGGCAAAACGCTAGACCGCCTGGAACTCCCCCCCATGGTCCAGCGCAACCAAAGCCGCTTCGCCACCGCCTTCACCGTCTCCATCGAAGCACGCGAAGGCGTCAGCACCGGCGTGTCCGCCGTTGACCGCGTCACCACCATCCGCGCCGCCATCTCGCCGTCGGCGCAAAGCGAAGACATCGTCAGCCCCGGCCACGTGTTCCCGTTGCGCGCCCAACCCGGCGGCGTCCTCACCCGCCGCGGCCACACTGAAGGCTCGGTCGACCTGGCCGTGCTGGCCGGCCTGCGCCCCGCAGGCGTCCTGTGCGAACTGATGAACGCCGACGGCACCATGATGCGCGGCGCCTCGCTCGAACGTTACGCCGCCCAACATGGCCTGGTCGCCCTGACCATCGCCGAACTCGCCGACCATCTGCAAAAGCTGAAAGACGGGGAAGCCACCCCCGTCGACGACGAAGTCCTGGAAATGGCCGCCACGGTCTAAGCAAGATTCGCGTCACGGACTAAGCCAGATTCGCGTAATAGGCGACATAAGCATCACGTTCGCCCCAACACGCAGCGGGGCGGCGATCGGGACCCCCCGCCATCCGCCGCCCCCGATGCCGCCCCCGATGCCACATAAGTGCGGCATCAGTGCGGCATGACAAATCCTTGAAAGGGTCATGACAATCCGAAACCATCGCGGAGAATTCACCGATGGCATAATCCGCGCTTGCGGGTGACAACTCGGATTGCCTGCTGCAAATTTTATGAGCCATTGCTCAGGTTTGATACCCGCCTTTCAACGCATCCATGACCGCCATCCCCCAGCCCCGGAAATCCCCGCGCCAACTCCGGTCCCAGCACACTGTCGACACCATTCTGCAAGCCACGGCTAGCGTTTTGGCCACGCACGGCTATGCAGGCACCAACACCAACCTGATCGCTGAAACCGCAGGGGTCAGCGTCGGCTCCCTGTATCAGTACTTTCCGAACAAGAACGCGTTGATCGCCGCGCTGCATCAGCGCCACGACAACCAGATGCTGGATGTCATTGACGACGTCCTGAACAGCAACCCCGCCGCCACGCTGACAGAGCGCGTCGCCGCCATCGTCCAGGCCATGCTGCACGCGCACCTGCTGGAGCCCGCGCTGCACCGCGTGCTGGAACGTGAATTCCCGCTATTCGATACGCCGCGTGAACACAGCCTGGCCGATCAGGACATCCACCGCCGCATGCGGCACCTGCTGGAATTGCACCGCGCCGAAATCGCGCAACAAGACCGGGACTTGGCGACCTACGTCGTGCTGCGCATCATGGAATCCCTGGTGCACGCGATGGCGCTGGAACCGCCCGCGGGTTTCGACGCCAAGCAGCTTGAACAAGCCGTGGTCGATGCGGTGATGGGGTATCTGGCGACGCCGGGCGGTGCCGCGCCACGCAAGACGAAGAAAACGCCGCGCCGCAAAACGGGCGCCTAAAAAACCGCCCGGATAAGACCGCCCCCTGATCTATCGCGCGGCGTCTTGCGCCATGCGGGCCAGGCAATCGGATGCCTTGCCCACGACGATGCGGGCGCTGCATGCCAGCATCAGGTTCAAGTTCAAGCCGAAGTCTTCCACCGTGTAGCCTTCGGCATCCACCATGCGCGATGCGCCGTCGTCCGCCGCCGCGCCCACGGCCACCTGGTCGATCAGCGATCCGGCGTGGCTGGTATAGCCCCACACCGGCTTGCCGCAGGCCACGGCATAACCGACTTCAAAGGCTGTGCCCGAATCGGGCTCGGCGCCGCGAAACGGGTTCAGGTTAGCCATCACCATGTCGGCGCGGCGAATCAACGCTACGTTTTCGCGATAGATCCATTGCGCCAGCGCCTGGCCCGCCAAGTCCTTCGGAGCCATGTTGTCCAACGGAAACAAGCCGTCAAACCCATACGTGGCGCAAAGCGCCTTGAGCCGCTGGCCATACGCCACGGCATCGGGCAGGAATACATCGAAACCCGCGAGATACACGCTGCGCATCGGGGCTACTCCGGTTCTGAAACGTTGAAGGCCTCGCCGGTGGCGAAGAACGAACCGCCGGCCAGATAGTGGACCGAACGCCGGTCGTCTTGCGGGAAGTGCCAGCGGTTCTGCGAGAACACATCCGGCGCGGCCCAAGCGGCCACGACTTCGCCGATGAACAAATCATAAGCCTGCTGGTTGTGCGGCTCGGGCACCACCTTGCATTCCAGCCAGCCCAGGCAGTCCGCCACCAACGGCGCGCCGATCTTGCTGGCCGGAAACGTGGCCAGGCCGCTGGCCTGAAACTTGTCTTCATCGCGGCCAGACTCCGACCCCACCTTCAACGTGGCGGCGGCCTGCGCGCGCGACGGAATGCACAGCGCGAATTCGCCCGATGCTTCGATGAGCTCGCGCGTGTAGGTGTGCTTGTCCACCACCACCAGCATCTTGGGCGGGCTGAAATCCAAGGGCATCGCCCACGCTGCGGCCATGACGTTTTGCGCGTCGCCATGGGCGCTGGTGACCAGCACCGTCGGGCCGTGGTTTAACAGCAGATACGCGCGGGCCAGTTCCACCGGTTCAATGTTGGGCATGGCTCGCTCTTAGAACATGCCGTTCTGGTTGGCGGGGTTCTCGGGAATTTCCTGGCTGACGTCCCAGTGCTCGACGATCTTGCCTTTTTCAACGCGGAAAATATCCACCACCGCCTGGCCACGGTCTTCCGGCGAATCGCGCCATTGGTTGTGAATCACCACCAGATCGCCCTCGGCGATCACACGCTTGATGTCGACGATGGCTTGCGGATGCTGATCGAAATAGGGCGGAAAGAAATCCACCATCGGGCCGACGCCATCGCGCATGTACGGGTTGTGCTGCACGTAGTTAGGGCTGACGTACAGGCGCACCGCCTCGTCGACCTCGCGGTCTTGGAACATCATGCGAAAGAACGCGACGACGATCTCCTTGTTCGACTGGGGCGCAGCCGCAAGCGCCGGCGCAACCGCCAGGCAGTTGGACGCGGCCAGCACACAGGCGGCCAAGGATTTCCACTTCATACGCATACAAACAACTCAGGGTGACGCCGGTTGGCGGTCTGCCAGTTTACAAACAAAAGCGCTAAATCCGGCCCAAGCGCACAATGAAAAAAGGAGCCCTTGACGGACTCCCCGGGCTCCTTTTTCCTTGCACCGCCTGCTGCTTAGTACCCGACGGTGAAGCGGCGGCGCGAATGCTTCGGCGTTTCCAGTTCATCGGCCAGGGCGATGGCGTAGTCTTCCATCGAGATCCAGCTCTTGCCTTCGTCGTCGGCCAGCAGGTAGTCATCGCCCACGCGGAACGTGCCCGTGCGCTCACCCGGTTCGAACAATGCCGACGGCGAAATGAACGTCCAGTTCAGCACTTTTTCCTGACGCAGCGTGTCCAGGAACACGACGCCCGCGCGCGCTTCGGGCTTGTAGGCGTCGGGGAATTCGGGGGTGTCGATCAACAGCTTGCCGGGCGCCACCAAGAGGCTGCCCGCGCCGCCCACCACCAGCAGACGCGGCACGCCCGCGTTCTTCACGGCGGCCAACAGCGGCTTGGCGTCGGTCGAGACAAAACGCGTGGCGCTGATGACGGCGTCGTGGCCGGTCAAGAGCGGGGTCAGGCCTTCGGGGTCGGTGGCGTCGCCTTGCTGGACGGTCAGGCCGGGCTGGGCGTTAACGTCGGCCGGATTGCGGGCAATGCCCGTGACTTGATGGCCGCGCTTGAGCAGTTCGTCCGCAACGCGGGAACCGACGCGGCCGGTAATGCCGATCAATGCAATTTTCATGGTCTTGCTCCTAGGGAGGAAGAACCGGAGCGGGCGGCGCAACATGCGCCACAACACGCCCCGGTTCAGGCAAATCCATACTATTCGGTCAAATCCGAACAAAAAACCCAGAAAATCGGAAGAGTTTTTTGCAAGTTATGCATCAATCGACCGAACTCAAGCCGCTGCGCGCTGCGCCTGATAAACCTGCAAATGCGAATACGCCACGCGCAGATACGTCGCGTCCACGCCCAACGCGCGGGCGCGGTGAACCATGTCGCCCACGATATGGTCGGCCTCGACCGGCAGCCCTTGGCGCAGATCGCGGAACATGGACGCCGTCATCGGTTGCGTGCGGTCGGTCATCAGCTTTTGCGCGGCGGCATCCGCTTCCGGACGTACGGCATGGCCGGACGCGGCGGCGACCGCTTGCGTTTCTTTCAGCAGGCCAAGCAGGATGCTGATGCCATCATCGGTAGAGGCAATCTGCCCGACCGTGCCACGCATCATGCAGGTGGCGGCGGCCAGCGTCGTCAGCATGACGTACTTTTCCCAGATGTCCTGGTGGATGTCCAGGCTAAGGCGGCTGACGTATTCGCCGCCCGCCAAGGCCTGCTCCAGCGCCACGCAACGCTCGCTGCGCGGCGCGCCGGTGCGTTCGCCAAAGACGATGTTGGCGTGCTTGCCCAGATGCACCACTTCGCCTTCAGGGCCGAGCGTGGCGTTGATCTGGCACAGCCCGCCCAGCACGCGTTGCGGTCCGAATTCGCGGTCCAGCACGTCATACTGCAACACACCGTTCATGATGGGCAGCACCGCCGTGTCAGGCCCCACGGCCGGGCGGATGGCGTCGATGGCGCTGGCCAGGTCATACGCCTTGCAGCTGAGCACGACGACGTCGTAGTGGCCTTGCAAGGTCTGCTGCGTGACCAGCTTCGGGTGCAGCGTCACGTCGCCCAGCGGGCTTTGAATGCGCAAGCCTTGCTCGCTGATGCGCGCCGCGCGCGGCTCACGCACCAGAAACGTCACGTCCGCGCCCGCCTGGGCGGCGCGTCCGCCGAAATAACCGCCCGTGCCGCCGGCACCCAAAAACAACAACCGCATTCGTCTCTCCTGTTGCCGCCCGCCTGTCTTGCGGGCTGATGTGAAATTATGCGCTTGGCGCAGCGGGCGGCGCGTGATTCTGTTCCGCCCACGCTTCAAAACCGCCACGCAGCGCCCAGGTCTTGGGATACCCCGCCGCGCGCAGGCGCGAGGCCAGCAGCGCTGCCGAGACCTCGTTCGGGCAGGCGCAATAGACCACGATGTCGGAGTCCAGCGCGTGCGCATCCAGCGCAGGCAAGGGCGCCTTCAAGTCCACGGCGATGGCGCCGGGGATGCGCGCGGCGTCGCGCTGCGCTTCGGGGCGCACGTCAAAGACCAGCGGGTTACGGCCGTTTTGCCGCCACTGCATCAGCTCGTCGACGGACACGCGGGGAATGATGCGCAGGCTGCGCAGCAGAATGCGGCGGCGCAAAAAACGCGTCAGGATATACAGCGCCAACACCGCGGCCAGCACGCCCAGCCCCATCGCGCCGTAGGTGCCCAGAATTTCGATCACGTCGTTGACGACGCTGTGGAACAGCCCGCCCAGCAGCAGCGCGGAACCGGCCCAGATCATCGCGCCCACCAGGTCGTACAGCAGAAAGCGCCGGTAGGCGGTGCCGGTCAGGCCCGCCATGACGGTGGACAACGCGCCCGCGCCCGGCAGGAACTTGCACACCAGCAAGGCCCGCACACCGATGCGCAGGTACAGGCGTTGCGTCTGGCGGATGCAGGAATCCTGCGACAAGGACATCTTGCAGATCACGCCCAGCAGCCGCGAGCCGTAGCGCCGGCCGGCCACATACCAAAGCGAGTCTGCCAGCAGGCACGCCACCGTGGCGGCGAACCACGGCACAAGCCACCCCGCCGCGCCGCCCAGCGCGCCGGCTGCAATCAGCATCGGGTAAGCCGGCACGGGCAGGCCCGCCTGTTCGACGAGCACGTTGGCGAACACCAGCCACCCGCCGTATTGCTCGAGCAGCAATTGAATGTCTTGCATGGAGTTTCCAGCTTGCCGCGCCCCGCGCGGCTTATGGCGGGATTTTAAGTGCGGCGGGCGGCGCACCAGCGGATACGCACAACGTTGACGCGGGAACTCACTGTTTCGCAGCAAGGATGTCCACGCTTTGGGACAACCCGCACCACCTTGGTGCCACGAATCCCCGCCAGGGTGCCTATAATCCTGCCCGTCCATCAGGTTTCCCCGACTTGTCGCAGGAATGCCCCATGGCATACAACTTGCTTCGCCAGGACTGGCTGCGAACCCGACCATTCGGGTGGGACGCGCCTCCCGGCGCCCCCATCCGATGACCGATCCCTCGCCTACGTTTCCGCCCGTTCGCCCCGGCACGCCTGCCGGCGACCGCGATTTTCAAACGTCTGGCCGCCATTCCCATTCTGTTTCCATCCCCCGCGAAGGAGTCACCCGCATGAAATCCTTGTCCACCCCGTCCGCCGGCGGCATCGCCCGCCGCGGCCTGCTCAAGCTGGCGGCCGCCGCCGCTGCCGGCGCGCTGCTGTTCTCGGGCGCCGTGCAAGCCCAAGCCCCCGCCAAGACCAAGGTTGCCGCCATCTACACGGTGCCGGTCGAGCAGCAATGGGTGTCGCGCATTCACAAGGCGCTGACGGCTGCTCGCGACCGTGGCGAGATCGAATACACCTTCTCGGAAAACGTCACCAACGCCGACTACGAACGCGTCATGCGCCAGTACGCGGAGCAGGGCAACAAGCTGGTGGTGGGTGAAGCCTTCGCCGTGGAAGCCGCCGCCCGCAAGGTGGCCAAGGACTATCCGCAGACCGCCTTCCTGATGGGTTCTTCGGGCAAGCCGCAGCAGCCCAACTTCTCGGTGTTCGACAACTACATTCAGGAACCGGCCTACCTGACCGGCATGATCGCGGGCGGCATGAGCAAGACGGGCAAGATCGGCCTGGTGGGCGGCTACCCCATCCCCGAAGTGAACCGCCTGATGCAGGCCTTCATCGAAGGCGCCAAGGAAGTGAACCCGAAGGCTGAATTCACCGTGACCTTCATCGGTTCGTGGTTCGATCCCCCGAAGGCCAAGGAAGCCGCCTTCGCCATGATCGACAAGGGCGCAGACGTGCTGTACGCCGAACGCTTTGGCGTGTCGGATGCCGCCAAGGAACGCGGCAAGCTGGCCATCGGCAACGTCATCGACACGCAGCCGCAGTACCCCGAAACCGTGGTGGCCTCCGCGCTGTGGAGCATGGAGCCCACCATCGACGAGGCGCTCAAGCAGGTCAAGGCGGGCACGTTCAAGGCTGATGACTACGGCCAGTACTCGCTGATGAAGCACAAGGGCTCGTCGCTCGCGCCCTTGGGCACCTTCGAAAAGAAGATTCCCGCCGAGCTGATCGCCCAGGTCGAAGCCAAGCAAAAAGCCATTCTGGACGGCAGCTTCACCGTCAAGGTCAACGACAAAGAACCCAAGTCCTCGGCACGATGAATCAAGCGCCTCTCGCCCTGCAACTGACAGGGATCACCAAGCGTTTCGGCAGCCTGACGGCCAATGACGATATCTCGCTGACGCTGCGGCAAGGCGAAGTCTTGGCCTTGCTGGGCGAGAACGGCGCCGGCAAATCGACCCTGGTGTCGATTCTGTTTGGCCACTACGTGGCCGATGCCGGCAGTATCGACGTCTTCGGCAAACCCTTGCCCCCCGGCCGGCCCGACGCCGCGCTGGCGGCGGGGGTGGGCATGGTGCATCAGCACTTCACCCTGGCCGACAACCTGACCGTGCTGGACAACATCATGGTCGGCACGGAATCGCTGTGGAAGCTGGCGTCCGGCCGCGCCAAAGCGCGCCGCCGCCTGGTTGAACTGGGCCAGCGCTTCGGCCTGGGCGTAGACCCGGACGCGCGTGTGGGCGGCCTGTCCGTCGGCGAAAAGCAGCGCGTGGAAATCCTGAAGGCGCTGTACCGCGGCGCGCGCGTGCTGATCCTGGACGAGCCCACCGCGGTGCTCACGCCGCAGGAAGTGCAGGACCTGTTCGCGACCCTGCGCGGTTTTGTTGA
The DNA here is from genome assembly GCF_042957345.1 of Achromobacter sp. NPDC008082. NCBI lineage: Bacteria > Pseudomonadati > Pseudomonadota > Betaproteobacteria > Burkholderiales > Alcaligenaceae > Achromobacter > Achromobacter sp. NPDC008082. The sequence continues at coordinate 96,616 of NZ_JBIBIB010000004.1, read as the reverse complement.
CGAAGGCCTGGCCGTCATCTTCATCTCGCACAAGCTGGACGAAGTGATGGCCGTGTCGCGCCGCGTGGCCGTGCTGCGCCAGGGCAAGCTGGTGGCCGAACGCGACACCGCCGGCACCAGCCCCGCCGAACTGGCGGAGTTGATGGTGGGCCGCAAGGTCGTCATGCCGCGCGCCGAAGCCGTGGCCGCCGCTGAACAGGCCGCGCCCGTGGTGACCTTGTCGCAAGTGACGGTGCGCGACAGCCGCGATGGCGCCCCGCGCCTGGACAGCCTGGACCTGACCGTCCACAAACATGAAATCGTGGCGATCGCGGGCGTGGCCGGCAATGGCCAGCAGGCGCTGGTGTCGGTGTTGACCGGCCTGCGCCAGCCCAGCGACGGCACGATCCGGCTGGGCGCCGAACACGCGGCCGCGCCCACGACTCCCGCCGGTTGGACCGCCGCGCGCGTCGGCCGCATTCCCGAAGACCGTCACGGCGAAGGCATGATCGGCGACAGCCCGCTGTGGGAAAACGCCATCGTTGAAGACTTGAAGGACAAGCGCTTTGCGCGCTACGGCCTGATCCGCGCACGCGCCGGCCGCGCTTACGCGGCGTCGCTGGCCAAGCAGTTCGACGTGCGCGCGGCCTCGCTGGATGTGCGCACGCGCAGCCTGTCGGGCGGCAACATGCAGAAGCTGATCCTGGGCCGCACGCTCGCCCGCGAGCCGCGCTTCATCGTGGCCGACCAGCCGACCTGGGGCCTGGACATTGGCGCGGTCGCCTACGTGCGCGAGCAGTTGCTGGCCGCCCGCGCCCGCGGGGCTGGCGTGCTGCTGGTGTCTGAAGACCTGGAAGAAATCTTCGCCTTGGCCGACCGCATCGCCGTGCTGTGCGGCGGCAAGCTCGTCGCCGTCAAGCCGGTGGCCGAATGGACGCCCGCCACCGTGGGCCTGGCCATGACGGGAACGCGCGCATGAGGGCCAACCCCGGGCCACCCCGGGGCCGTTCCCTCCCACGCTGCTTCCCCCTCTATTGAGCATCACTCGCATGAAACTGATTCTGGAACGCCGCCCCGAGCCCAGCCGCATGGCGCTGGCCTTGGCCCCGATTGCGGCCATCCTCTTCACCCTGGCGGTCTGCACCTTGCTTGTCGCCTGGGCCGGCGCGCCGGTTGGCCGCACCTACGCGCTGCTGTTCGAAGGCGCATTCGGCTCGCGCTTCGCCTTGTCTGAAACGCTGACCCGCGCCACCCCCCTGATGCTGACCGGCCTGGCCTGTGCCGTGGCGTTTCGCGCGCGCTTCTACAACATCGGCGCCGAAGGCCAGCTGTATCTGGGCGCGCTGGCGGCCGTCGCCATCGGCGGCCTGCATGACGGCACGGGCTTTGACCTGCCGGCGCCGGTGCTGTTCGGCGGCATGATGCTGGCGGCGGCGCTTGCCGGCGCCTTGCTGCTGCTGATTCCCGCGCTGTTGAAAACCCGTCTGGGTGTGGACGAAGTGGTCACCACCTTGCTGGGCAACTTCATCGTGCTGCTGTTCGTGTCCATGATGCTGGACGGCCCCATGAAAGACCCGATGGCGATGGGCTGGCCGCAATCCGTGGCGCTCAATGGCGACCTGGAACTGGGCAAGCTGATCGAACGCACGCGCGCCCACACCGGCCTCTTGTGGGCGGCCGGTTTGGCGCTGGGCTTGTGGCTGTTGAACCGCTACACCGTGTTCGGCTTCCAGATGCGCGCCGTGGGCGCCAACGCGCACGCCTCGCGCTTTCTGGGGCTGCCGGTCAACCGCGTGATGCTCGGCACGGCGATGCTGTCCGGCGCGCTGGCGGGCCTGGCGGGCGCCATCGAAGTGGCGGGCCGCACTGGTTACGTCACGCTGGATATGTCGCCGGGCTACGGCTACACGGGTGTCGTGGTCGCCATGCTGGCTGGCCTGCATCCGCTGGGCGTGATCCTGGCCAGCATCTTTGTGGCCGGCATGCTGGTGGGCGCCGACAGCATGAGCCGCGCCATCGCCGTGCCGAACTACATCGCCGACGTCATCGTCGCCACCTCGTTGCTTGCCATGCTGGTCGCGACGCTATTTGCGCAGTACCGCCTGCGCCGCAACCGGGCTTGAGGAGCACGCCATGGAATGGATGGATCTGTTGAGTTCCTCGGCCTTCTGGGTCGCCGTGCTGCGTCTGGCGACGCCGCTGATTCTGGGCACCTTGGGCGTGCTGCTGTGCGAACGCGCGGGCGTCTTGAACCTGGGCATTGAAGGCATCATGGCGGCCGGCGCCTTCACTGGCTGGCTCGTCGTGTATCTGGGCGCGCCGCTGTATGTGGGCGTGCTGGCGGCGGCGCTGGCCGGCGCCATCTTCGGCCTGCTGCACGCGGTGCTGACGGTGCCGCTGGGCTTGTCGCAACACGTGTCGGGGCTAGGCGTAACGCTGCTGGCGACGAGCCTGTCGTATTTCGCATACCGCGTTACTTTCCCCAGCGTGAACACGCCGCCTACGATCACGCCGTTTGCCGAAATGAAATTCCTGGACGGCATTCCGCTGATCGGGCCGGTGCTGGCCGGGCAGACGCCCATGACGCTGATTGCGCTGGCCGCCGTGCCCATTCTGGCCTGGGTGCTGAACCGCACGCCGGTCGGCCTGGCGATCCGCATGGTGGGCGAAAACCCCGCCGCCGCCGAAGGCCAGGGCCTGTCGGTCACGCGCCTGCGCATCGGCGCCATCGTGGCGGGTTCGGCGCTGATGGGCGTGGCCGGCAGCTTCCTGACGCTGGCCGCGTTCAATGCGTTCTTCTTCAACATGGTCAACGGCCGTGGCTGGGTCTGCGTGGCGCTGGTCGTGTTCGCGTCCTGGCGGCCAGGCAAGGCGCTGCTGGGCGCGCTGATCTTCGCCTTTTTCGACGCGCTGCAACTGCGTCTGCAACAGGGCGGGGCCGCCTTGCCCGGCCTGCCCGAGTTACCGTATCAGGTGTACCTGATGCTGCCGTACATCCTGTCCATCCTGGCCCTGGTGGTGATGGCGCGCCGCGCTGCCTACCCGCAAGCCTTGATGAAGCCCTACCGCAAGGGCGAACGCTAGAGGGGGGCCACCCCCGAAGCGCTGCGCGCTCCCCCCTCAAGGGGGCGTCGCGACGGACCGGCAAAGCCGGCTCCGTGCGACCGCAACGAAGGCGCGCCAGTTGCTGCACCATGAACTTAGGACTTACCGAGAGGCGCTTTCCATGCTCGATCTGATTATCAAGAATTGCACGCTGGCCGATGGCCGCACGAACATCGACATCGGCGTGGCGCAAGGCCGCATCACGGCGGTGGAACCGGCGCTGAAGGCCGAGGCCGGCCAGGTGATCGATGCCGCCGGCCAGCTGGTGAGCTCGCCCTTCGTGGACGCGCACTTCCACATGGACTCGACCTTGTCGTTTGGCCTGCCGCGCGTAAACCAGTCTGGCACCTTGCTGGAAGGCATCGCGCTGTGGGGCGAACTGAAGCCGCTGTTGACGCAAGAAGCGCTGGTCGAACGCGCGCTGGCGTATTGCGATTGGGCGGTGGCGCGCGGCCTGCTGGCGATTCGTTCGCACGTGGACGTCTGCGACCCGCGCCTCTTGGCGACCGAAGCGCTGCTGCACGTGCGCGAGAAGGTCAAACCCTATCTGGACCTGCAACTGGTCGCCTTCCCGCAAGACGGCGTGCTGCGCGCGCCGGGCGCGATGGACAACCTGAAGCGCGCGCTCGACATGGGCGTGGATGTAGTGGGCGGCATTCCGCACTTTGAACGCACCATGCAGGACGGCGCCGAGTCCGTGCGCATCCTGTGCGAACTGGCGGCCGATCGCGGCCTGCGCGTGGACATGCATTGCGATGAAAGCGACGACCCCTTGTCGCGCCACATCGAAACGCTGGCCTACCACACGCAGCGCCTGGGCCTGCATGGCCGCGTCACCGGTTCGCACCTGACGTCCATGCATTCCATGGACAACTACTACGTGTCCAAGCTGATTCCGCTGATGCGCGAAGCGGGCGTTGCCGCCATCGCCAACCCGCTGATCAACATCACGCTGCAAGGCCGCCACGATACCTATCCGAAGCGCCGCGGCATGACGCGCGTGCCGGAACTGCTGGCCGCGGGCGTGCCGGTCGCCTTCGGCCACGATTGCGTGATGGACCCCTGGTACAGCCTGGGTTCGGGCGACATGCTGGAAGTGGCGCACATGGGCCTGCACGTGGCCCAGATGACGGGCCAGGACGCCATGCGCGCCTGTTTCGAAGCCGTGACGACCACGCCCGCAAAAATTCTTGGCCTGGACGAAACGGGCATCGCGGCCGGCAAGCGCGCCGACCTCGTGCTGCTGCAAGCGCGCGACCCCGTCGAAGCGCTACGCTTGCGTGCGACCCGTCTGATGGTGCTGCGCGCGGGCAAGGTGATTGCCACCACGCCGCCCGCCACCGCCACCTTGAACCTGCCGGGCCGCGCCGGCCAGGTCAGCTTTCAGACACCGGCCCGCTGACATACGCCGGCCGCTTGGCGGCCGTCACGATGATCTCCACCAGCAGCTCCGGCGCGGCCAGCTTGGCCTCGCAGGTGGCGCGGGTGGGCATCGCGTTGGGCAGCGCCCACTCGGCCCACACGCTGTTCATGCCGGCGAAGTCGCGGTCGATGTCCTTCAGCCAGATCTGCACCGACAAGAGCCGCGACTTATCGGTGCCGGCCTGCGCCAGATAGCCGTCGATCTTCGCCAACGCGTCGCGCGTTTGCGCCGCGATGCCGCCTTCCGCCGCAGACGTCACGCCCGCCACGTACACCGTATCGCCATGGATCACGATGCGGCTCAGGCGCTGGTTGGTTTCCTTGCGCACGATATCGTCATTCATTCGTCTTGCTCCTTTTTTGATAGGGAGGACGCGGTGGCCGCGTCCGAAAAACGGTCAATCCGGAATGGCGCGATCGGCATGTCCGTCGCGCCGGTCGTGATCAGATCAGCCATGATGCGGCCCACAATCGGGCCCAGCTCAAAGCCATGCGCCGAAAAGCCGAACGCGTGAAACGCGGTCTCGTGACGGCTGCTGCGTCCGATGACAGGAATCTCATCCGGCATGGCCGCCTCGATACCCGCCCAGCCCCGGTTCACGATCGCATCACGCATGTGCGGGAACAGATCACAGACCGTGCGCGCGCCTTCGGCCAGCGAGCGGAAATCCAGCTCGGTCCATTCGGCGTCGCGATCCACCCAGGCGCGCCGCCCGCCGCCGATCAGCACCGTGCCATTTGAGCGCTGCTTGAACGACAATGCGCGGCCCGTGCCCAGCACGACAGGGTCCAGAAAGTGATCCATGCGCAAGGTCACCAGCATCATCGGGCTGATGGCCAGAAGCGGCACCGGCTCGCCCCATTGCGCCGCGATGCGGTCGGCCCACGCGCCCGCGCAGTTCAACACTTGCGGCGCGGTGTAGGCGCCCGCATCGGTGTCCACGCGCCATTGGCCGTCCACGCGCGCAACGCCCTGCACGCGCACGCCTTCCAGAAAGCGCGCGCCCAGGCTTGCGGCTTTGGTGCGGAACGCCAGCGTCGTGCGATACGGATCGGCCGCCGCGTCCTCGCGTGCAATCAGGCCGCCCTGGATGGTGGGCGCAAGCGCCGGAATCATGTCCAACAAATCCTCGGCGCTGATCCATTGCTCGTGCGTGTAGCCGTGCGCGGTCATCGTCTGTAAGCGCGTCTGCAATGCGTCTACGTCGGCGGCGTTTTCGGCCACGCGCACCTGGCCGTGCTGCTCGAAACCGCAATCGTCATCCACCAGATCACCGATGCGATACCAGAGCTCGCGCGAGGCCAGCGCCAGCGGCACCTCTGCCAGATGCCGCGACAAGGTGCGCACGCCGCCCGCATTCACGCCGGACGCGTGACGGCCCACGTAGTTCTTTTCGATCACCAGGGCAGACACGCCTGCACGCGCCAGATGCAGCGCCGCCGAGCTGCCGTGCAGGCCTCCCCCGATGATGATGACTTCTGCCGACCGCGTTGCACCGGTCATGGCATTACTTTTTCAAGCGGACCACGGCCTGGCGGGAATCGTCTGTCTGCGGCAGCGACGCGAGTTCTCCCAGGGTCAGCGGCTTGGTCGGAAAGCGCAGCCGGTAGTAGCCCACTTCCTGCGTCGGCACGCCCCGTTCCTCGGCGATGATCTCGGCCACGGTCAGCCCACAGAAGCGCCCTTGGCACGGCCCCATGCCGCAACGCAGAAACGCCTTCATCTGGTTCGGGCCGGTGCAGCCCAGCTTGACCGTGTCGCGCACCTGGGCGGCGGTGACTTCCTCGCAGCGGCACACGATGGTGTCACCGGTTGGGCGTCTGAACGCGTCAGGCGCCTTGTAGAGCACGTCGAAGAACTCGCGGCCTCTCACGGCACGGGCAAGCGCAGCGCGCGGCGCCACGGCCTCGCTATCGCGTTTGGCGGCATCGATGCGGCCCAACAGATGCGCGGCTTGCAGTGCGGCCAGCCGGCCACGGTGTTCCGCCGCCAACGCGCCCGCGATGCCAGCACCATCGCCCGCCATGCCAATGCCGTCCACCGACGTCAGCCCCCATGCATCGACCTGGGGTTCCCAGCAGTCCAGCGCCTCATTCCAGCGGTGTTCCGCACCCACCGCGCGCGACAGGTTCACGTTGGGCACCACGCCCTGATGCAGCATCAGTTGCTCGGCGGGCAAGGTCTTGGTGACGCCGCCTGCCGTGTAGCGCACGCTTTGCAGCTTGCCGTCGCCCAGCGCTTCCAGTGCCGTCACGCCGCGCGTGATCGGCACCGCGGCCTTCACCGCGCGCAGCAGCTTCAACCCCTTGCCCAGATACGGCGAACGCAGAAAGCCCCACACCTTGGGCAGCGCCTGGCTCATGCGGCCGGGCGGCGTGGTTTCCAGCAGCGCGTCAAGCTTCACGCCCGCGTTCAGGTATTGCCACGCCACCAGATACAGCAGCGGGCCGCTGCCGGCCAGCACCGTGCGGTCCGCCGGCACCACGCCCGACGACTTCAGCAGAATCTGCGCCGCGCCGGCGGTGATGACGCCGGGCAGCGTCCAACCCGGAATGGGGAAGGGGCGCTCTTGCGCACCGGTTGCCAAGAGCAGCCGGCGCGCATGCACGATGCGCGCTTCGCCCGCCACCGAGTACGCCACCTCGAACCCTTTCTCGGGATGCGGCGCGGTGCGCTCGGCCACGGCCCAGACGGTGGCGCCCGGCACATAGCGCGCGCCCGACTGCTTGAACGGCCCGACAAGCGCCGCGCCATGCCAATAATCTTCGCCCAGAATGCTGCGGTCGGTGACGGGCGTGGTGGTGATGGCGCGATAGATCTGTCCGCCCGGCGCCGCCTGCTCATCCAGCAGCACCGTGTCCACGCCCAACTTGGCCGCCAGCGTCGCCGCCGCCAATCCTGCCGGGCCTGCGCCCACCACCAGCAAATCACATTGCGTCGTATCGATCATGCCTGCACCTTGCGCGCGCCCAGCTGGCGCTCGATCTTCATGCCTTCGCGCACGGCCGTCATGCAGCCTTGCTGATTCGCCTGGCCATCAATGGTGACCAGGCAGTCGTAGCACACGCCCATCATGCAATAAGGCCCGCGCGGCACTTCATTGACCGCCGTGTCGCGACAGGCCGACACGCCGCCCGCAAACAACGCCGCCGCCACGCTGTCGCCTTGGCGGCATTGCAGCTCGGCCCCGTTGACCGTCACGCGCACGGGCGCGCCTTGCGCCTGGCGCTGCGCCTCGTCAAGCCTCTTGAACATGGAACCTCCGGGTCGAGAAGGGCGCCATGTCGTCGGCAAGCTTGCCGGCCACGATCATGGGCGCCAGATTGAGAGCGTGCGCGGCGGCCAGCGTCACGCCGCTGTGACAGGTGGCGACGAAGGCGCCGGGGCACGTTTCAGATTGCTGATAAATCGGAAAGCCATCCTTGGACATCACGCGCAGCGCGGCCCAGCTGCGCACCACGCGCACGTCGCGCAAGGCAGGCAGCGTGCGCACCGCGCGATCCGCCAGCGTGCCCAGAATCGGCAGGCCCACCAGGTTGTCCACATAGCCGGCTTCTTCTTGCGAATCGCCGATCAGCCACGTGCCTTCATCGGTTTGGCGCAGGGTGGATAGCGGGGTTTCCAGCATGCGGCGCGTGCGTTCCAGCACCACGATCTGGCCGCGTTGCGGGCGCACCGGCACGTCCAGTCCAACTTGCGCGCCCAGGTCCTTGTTCGACAAGCCCGACGCCAGCACGACCTTGCGCGCACGCACGGTGCCGGACGGCGTGGCGATCTCGAACACGCCGTCACGCTGCTTGATGCTTTGCGCCGGCCGGCGCGGCAAGTAATCCACCACCCGCTGTGCAAAACTCATGTGCAGCGCGCGCAGCAGCTTCAGCGGATTGGCGATGCCATCCACCGGCGTCCACGTGGCGCCGCGCACCTCGGGGCCAATGCCCGGCACCAAGTCCGCCACCTCGGCGCGGTCCAGCAGCTTCCAGTCGTACTGCGCCATGCCGGGTTGCGCCAGCAAGGTCTGCATGAACTTGCCGCGCGCTTCCACCTCTTCGTCACTCAACAACGCGTGCAGTCCGCCGCGCTGCTCCAGGTGTACGTCCACGCCGGTCTCTTCCCGCAATTGCGCGGCCAGCCGGGGCCAGCCGGACGCGGACGTCATCGTCCACACGCCGTAGCGCGGCAACCCCATGCCCTTGCTCTGCACCCACACCAGCCCGAAGTTTCCGCGCGACGCGCGATACGCCACGTCGCCTTCGTCCAGCACGGCCACATGGTCCAGCTCGCGCCGCAAGCCATAGGCAATGGCCGACCCCACCAGCCCGCCGCCGATCACCGCGGCGTCATAAATGCCGCGATGCACGGGCGCGCGGGGCGCCAGTTCTTTCTCGTCCGTCATTAGCGTCCCTTTCCTACAAACAGCTTTTCCAGGCCGACCACGCGGTCCAGAATGAAGATGGCGATGATCGTTACGTAGATCAGCACGGCCGACACGGCGGTCACGAGCGGGTCGATGGTGTCTTCGATATGCAGGAAGATACGCACCGGCAGCGTCGTCGTGGACGGCGAGGCGATGAAGATCGACATGGTCAATTCATCAAAGCTTGTGATGAAGGCGATGACCCAGCCGCTGACCACCCCCGGCAGCAGCAACGGCAGTACCACGCGCCGGAATGCCGTCCAGTTGGAGGCGCCCAACGATTGCGCGGCGCGCTCAAGCGCGGGGTCGATCCCCGTGGCGGAAGCCAGCACCAGACGCAACGCATACGGCATCACCAAAATCACGTGCGCGACCACCAGCCCCACATAGGTGCCGGCCAGGTCCACGGTGGTGAAGAACTTCAGGAACGCCAGGCCCAGCACCACATGCGGAATCATCAGCGGCGACAAAAAGAACGCCACCAACGCCTCGCGGCCACGGAAGCGGTTGCGCGCCAGCGCCAGCGCGCTGGGCACGGCCAGCGCAATGGCCAATGTGGCCGACAGCGTGCCCAGGCCCAGGCTGAACCAGAACGCTTCCACAAAGCGCGGGTTGTCCAGAATGGCGCGGAACCAGCGCAGCGACAGCCCGCCCGTTGGCAACGAGATAAAGCCTTCCGACGTGAACGCCACCGCGCACACCATCACGATGGGCGCCAGAATGAAGAGGATGAACAGCGTGTGGAACAGCAGGCCGATGGGGCCGTTTCGGAATTGCATCTCAGCCTCCGGCCTGGTTGAAGACGGCGCCGTATTTGCGCTCGATGATCCGGTTGGCCGATAGCAGCACCACCACAGTCGCCAGCAGCAGCACAACCGCCAGCGCCGCGCCCAGCGGCCAGTTCAGCGTGTTCAGGAATTCGTCGTAGGCCGCGGTGGCCACGTTCTTCAAGCGGCGTCCGCCGATGATGGCCGGCGTGGCGAACGAACTTGCCGCCATCGCAAACACCATGATCGCGCCCGACAAAATGCCCGGCATGACTTGCGGCACGATCACGCGGCGAATCACCGTGAATTGCGAGGCGCCCAGCGACAATGCCGCGGCTTCCGTCGACGGATTGATCCGCTGCAACGACGCCCATACCGAGATCACCATGAATGGCACCAGCACGTGCGTAAGCGCAATCGCCACGCCCAGATTGCTGTACATCAGGTCCACCGGCGTTGAGATAAGGCCAATCCCCATCAACGCCTTGTTGATCAAGCCAGTCGAACCAAACAGCAGCGCCCAGCCCAAGGTACGCACCACCACCGAAATCAGCAGCGGCCCCAGCACCACCATCAGGAACAGGCCTTTCCACGGATTGGCCATGCGCGACAGCACATAGGCCTCGGCCGTGCCCAGCACCAGGCAGGCCAGCGTCACGGCGGCGGCAACGCCGAACGTGCGGGCGTAGATCTCGTAGTAGTAGCCGTCCGTCAGGATCTCGATGTAGTTCTTCCACGTAAACGTGGCCTGCATGCCGCCGTAGAACTGGAAGTCAAAGAAACTGATCAGGAACACCAGCGCCATCGGCACCACCAGGAAGGTGGCGTACACCACCAGCGCTGGCGCGCTCAGCACCCAGGGGTTGGCGCGCGCGCTCATGACGCGCGGCCTTGTGGCGTGGCCGCCACCGCGCACATGTCCTGCGCGCGCCAGCGCAGGTGCACGGTCTCGCCTTCGGCTGGCACCGGCACGCCATCGTTCTGGCGAATCACCATCACCTCGCCCACCGACGTTTCCACCTGGCACAGCCAGTGGTTGCCCTGGAACACGCGCGTCTTCATGCGGCCGGGCAGGGCACAGGCGGCGGGCTCGGAAAACAGGATCTTCTCGGGCCGCACAATCACCGCGCCTTGCGGAACGGGCGCGCCGTCCATCGAGATATGCGCTTCGCCCACGCGGGCGCGCGTTTCGTCGTTGTATTGCTCGGACTGCGGCGTGAACACATTCGCCTTGCCCAAAAAGCCGCCCACAAAATGACTGGCCGGCCCTTCGTAGGCCTGAAACGGTTCCGCCACCTGTTCCACGCGGCCCTGGTTCATCACCACGATGCGGTCCGACAAGGCCAGCGCTTCGGACTGATCGTGCGTCACCAGAATCGTAGTGGTGCCGATGGTGCGTTGAATGCTGCGCAGCTCCAGCTGCATTTCCTCGCGCAACTTGGCATCCAGGTTCGACAGCGGCTCATCCAGCAACAGCACGCTGGGGCGGATGACCAGCGCACGCGCCAACGCCACGCGCTGCTGCTGCCCGCCCGACATGCGCGCCGGGTGGCGGTCAGCCAGATGCGACAGGCCCACCAGCTTCAACGCTTCCGCCACGCGCGCTTCGCGCTCGTCCTTCTTCACCCGCTGCATCTCCAGGCCGAACGACACGTTTTCGGCCGCCGTCATATGCGGGAACAACGCGTAGTTCTGAAACACCAGGCCCAGGCCGCGCTTGTTGGCCGGCACGCGGCTGACGTCGCGGCCATCCAGCACGATGCTGCCGCCCGTGGGTTCGACAAAGCCCGCAATCATTTGCAGCGTGGTGGTCTTGCCGCAGCCGGAAGGCCCCAGCAGCGAAATGAATTCGCCCCGGTTCACCGACAGGCTCAACTCTTCGACGGCGGTCGTGTCGCCATAGCGCTTGCTCAGGCGGTTCAACACTAGATAGGTCATGAAAGCTCCCGTGGGCGGCGCGCCGCGCCGCCCCGTTTCACTGCCGGCTGCGCGTCAGCGCTCGATTTCCCGCGTCCAGCGCTTGTTCCAGTCGTCGCGATTCTGGTTCACCGTGTCCCAATCGATGACGATCAGGTCCGCAGCACGCTTGCCAATCGGCAGCGGCACGCGCGGGTCATCCTCAATCTTGGCTTTCTTGTTGACGGGGCCGTATCCATAGGCCGACGCCAGCTTCTGTTGCACCTCGGGCGTCACCAGGTACTGCACGAAGGCTTGCGCAACGGGGTTGGGGCTGGCCTTGGCGATGGGACACACCGACGACAGCAGGGCGTAAGCGCCTTCCTGCGGATACACGAAGCCCACCGGGAAGCCGGTGTCGGCAAACGCCTTGGCGCGGCCGCTGCCCCAGACGGAAATCACGGCCTGCCCGCTTGAGAACAGCTCGGTCATCTTGCCGGGCGACGGTTCATACACCAGCACGTTGGGGCCAACTTCGTTCTTGAACGTGGTGAAGCCGGCGTCGATCTTCTTTTCGCCGCCGCCGCCTTCGCGGGCGTACTCCACCAGGGCGTGCAAGCCGTAGGTGTTGTTCAGCGGCGGCACCACCAGCTGCTTCTTGTACTTGGGGTCCTTCAAGTCTTTCCACGACGTGGGCGGGGCCCATTTCTTTTCGTCAAAGACTTTCTTGTTGTACATGATGCCGGTGGCCACGATGCCGATGGCGACGGCCTTGTCGTCCTTGTAGCGCGCGGTGCTGTAGATGTCGTCGGCGGGCAGGCCCGTGATCGGCGCGCAGAAGCCCAGGGCGATGGCCTGATACATGGGGCCGTCGTCAATGATGGCCACGTCGATCTGCTGATTGCTTTTCTGCGCTTGCAGGCGCGCCACCGTGTTGGTGGAGTTGCCCGCCACATAGTCCAGCTCGACGCCATGCTGCTTGGCGAAGGGCGGGAAGATCTCTTTACGCATGATGTCTTCGAACGAGCCGCCGTAGCCGGCGACCACCAACTTCTGCTGCGCTGCTGCATTGGCGCTGAGTCCGGCTGCCACCGTCGCCGCCACGATCACTGCAAGTACCTTGCCCATGAGAACCCCCGAATTGTTGGTACACTTTGTCCGTACATGAATGTCCGGACAAATAATGAATCCCGCAAGACACTGCTGTCAATCGGTTATTGTCCGTACAAACCCCATATAACAATTCAAGGAGCCTCCCGATGACCCGATCCTCCGAGCGCGCGGCGGGCCCTGGCGGAGCACGGCAGGCGCGCGGAAAACCGGAATCGCACGCGCCGGAAGCTGACGCCGGCGGCCCCCGTTACAAGAGCATCTTCCAGACGCTGTCCCAAGACATCAGCGCCGGCCGCTACCCGGTCATGACGCTGCTGCCCACCGAACACGAGCTCTGCGATCAGTTCAACGCCAGCCGCCACACCATTCGCGAAGCCATCCGCATGCTGACCGTGGCCGGCATGGTGTCGCGCCGCCCCGGTGTCGGCACGCGCGTGGAAACCGCGCGCGCCAGCACGCGCTTCACGCAGCGCATTTCGCAGTTCCCCGACCTGCTGCAATACGCGCGCAACGCCGCGCTGCTGGTGCAAGAGGTGCGCACCATCAAACTGCCCAAACGGCTGGCCGAAGCGCTGGGCTGCTCGGCCGATAAAACCTGGCTGCACATCAACTCCATCAAGACCCTTGACGACCCGGACACCGCGGCCGCCAGCACGCTGATCTACGCCGACCCCGAACACTCGGATGTGCGCGTCGAGGTCAAGTCGCGCATCTCGCTCTTGCGCCTGATCGAAGACCACTTTGGCGACCGCATCACCGAGGTCAACCAGGAGTTCTCGGCAACTCCCATCAACGCGACGATCGCCAAGCAACTCAAGGTTGAACCCAAGACGGCGGGCTTCGTCATCACCCGCCGCTACTACGGCGAAGGCGGCCTGCTGCTGCTTGCCACCATCACCACGTTCCCGCACGACAAGATGAAGTACTCGATGACGCTTAACGTGGGGTAACCGCGCGGGCGCCGTAGTCCTTTCTCGCGGCCTCGGCGCTGATCTTTCCATCCGCCAGATCTTGCTCGATACGTGCGCGCGGCCGCTCGGCGGGCGCGCCGTAGCCGCCACCGCCTGGCGTTTCGATGCGCACGCTCTCACCCGGCGCCAACGCAATGTTGGCCGTCTTGGAAAACAGTTCTTCCGCGTCAGGCGTGCCGAAGTTGCGGATCAGGCGCGCACGGCGCCCGTCGCCGCCTCCGTCCACGCCGGACGCAACGCCTACCGTATGGCTGTCGGAGCGCGCCGAAAACACGATGCCCGGCCCCACCGCGCGAATCTGCTTGGCAATCGCCAACCCGCCGCGCGTGCGGCCCGCACCGCCCGAATCCGGAATCATCGCGTACTCGTCCATCATCAGCGGGTACTCGTTTTCCAGCGCTTCCACCGGCAGGTTCGACGTGTTGGTCATGTGCACATGCACCGCGTCCATGCCATCGGCATCAAAGCGCGCGCCCGCGCCGCCGCCCAACGTTTCCAGATACACAAAGTGCCCGGCGCGTTCGCGCCAGCGGCCTGAAAACACAATGGCGGGGCAGCAGTCGTTGCTGGACGCCATGGTCTTTTCCGGCGGCAGCAAGCCACGAAACGCACCAAAGATGGCGCCGGCCACTTTCTGCGCCGTAATCGACCGCGCACCCACCGCCGCCGGATGTTCCGGGTTCGTAATCGTGCCCACCGGCGCCGACACCGAGATGGGATCGAACAAGCCCGCATTTGGCGCAAGATCGGGGTCAAGCAACGCCTTCACGGCGTAGTACACGCAAGCGCGCAAGGCGTTGAACGGCAGATTCATTGCGCCACGCGCCTGCTTGCCCGAGCCTTCGAAATCGAAGTGCAGATTGTCGGGCTTCACGGTCAGCGTCACTTGTATCGGCACCGGGTCGCCACCCATGCCGTCGTCGTCCAGATCGCTGCGGAACGTATAGCTGCCTTGCTGCAATTCGGCGATACGGTTGAGCAGGCGGCGGCGCGTGTACGCGATGACGTCGTCAACCGAACGCAGCACCGCGTCCAGCCCCATCTGGCGGATCAGGCCTTGCACAGCGGCCGCACCCCGGCGGTTGGTGGCCATCTGCACGCGCAAGTCCAGCACGCGTTCTTCGGGGTCGCGGGTGTTGGCGCAGATCAAGCGCAGCATGTCTTCGTCGGTATCGCCGTGCTTGGCGATGCGGCACGCGGGGATGCGTATGCCTTCTTCAAAAATGGATTTCAAACCGCCGGCGATCGACCCCGGCACCGCGCCGCCCACATCCGAATGGTGCGCAATGTTGGCCGCGAAAAAGCGCAGCACGCCGTCCCAGAACACAGGCGTGACGATGTTGATGTCGGGCAGATGGCTGCCATCCGCCAGGTACGGGTCGTTGCAGATAAAGACGTCGCCTTCGCGGATGTCTTCGGCTTTGAACGTGCGCAGAATTGCGCCCATCGCGCCATCGAGCGACCCCAGGTGCAACGGAATCTGCGTGCCTTGCGCCACCAGCCGGCCGGCTGCGTCAAACAGCGCAACGGAGCAGTCCTTGCGTTCTTTGATGTTGGTGGAGAACGACGCGCGCACAAGCGTGTTGTTCATGTCTTCGGTGATGGACAGCAGGCGGTTGCAGAACACTTCCATACCGATGGGGTCGGCCAGCGCCGCGCCGGCGTCGAGCGGGTTGGGCTTAGTCATTCAAGCCTCCTTGCAAACGGATGATCAGGTTGCCGTATTCGTCCACGCTGACGTGCTGGCCCACGCCCACCACCGTGGTCGAGCTCATTTCTTCCAGCAGCGCGGGGCCGGTGAAGCGGGCGCCGGTTGGCACGCGGTCGCGGTCATACACCGGGGTTTCGCGCCAGCCGTGTTCGGCGCCGAAGTACGCCTTGCGCACGCCCAGCTTGGCGTCTTCCAGCACCCCGCCGACATGGCGCGGCGCAAGCGGCGCTTTCACGACTTGGCCCACGGCCTGCATGCGGCAGTTGATGATTTGCACGTTGCGGTCGTCGACGGTGTAGCCGTATTCGCGTTCGTGTGCTTCTGCGAAGCGGCGCGCGAATTCGGCGTAGCCGCCCGCGCCCGTGTCGTCCAAGCTGACCTGCACTTCAAAGTTCTGGCCTTCGTAGCGCGCGTCGATGGCGCTGTGGCAGATTCGCAATGCGGGGTCCACACGCTCGTCGTCCAGCCAGTTCTGGGCTTGCGTGCGCAGCCCGTCAAAGAGCGCCGAGATTGCAGGCCAGGCCGCTTCGCTTGCCAAGGAGATTTCGCTTTGCACGAAGTCAAATGAGATGTCGCTGAGCAAGATGCCGCGCGCGCACATCGTGCCGGGTTCCTGCGGCACGATGACGACAGGAATGCCGCATTCCTCGGCCACTTCCACGGCGTGCAACGGCCCCGCGCCGCCGTAGGCGTAGAGCGCGAAGCGCGACAGGTCGTAGCCGCGTTCGGTCGACACGGCGCGAATCGCACGGCTCATATTCGCCGCCGCGATGCGCAGAATGCCTTCGGCCGCCGCTTCGCGGTCCAGGCCCAATGGTTCGGCTACGCGATGTTCAATCACACGGCGCGCCGCGTCCGCGTGTACGGGCATGCGGCCGTTCAACAGCGCAACCGGGTTCAGCCGTTGCAGCGCGATCTCGGCGTCGGTAATCGTCGGCTCCTGGCCGCCGCGGCCATAGCCCACCGGCCCTGGGACCGCGCCCGCGCTGTGCGGGCCTACCTTCAGTGCGCCGGCGTCATCCAGCCACGCAATGCTGCCGCCGCCCGCGCCAATCACATGAATATCCACCATCGGCGTCTTCACCGGGTAGCCCGCCACATGACGATGCGAGGTGAACAACGGCCGCCCGTCGCACACCAACGACACATCGGTGCTGGTGCCGCCCACGTCGAAGGTGACAAGATTCAAGCTGCCGATGGCGCGCCCCACGGCCGCCGCGCCCACCACGCCCGCCGCCGGCCCGGACAAGCACGTCCGCACCGGGTATTGGCGCACGGTGGCGATCGACATCAGGCCGCCGTTGGAATGGATGGTGTGCGGTTCGTGGCCGATATCCAGCTCGCGCACCCGTTGCAGGAAGCGTTCCAGATAGCGCGCCATCTTCGGGCCAACAGCCGCGTTCAGTACCGTGGTGGACAGGCGTTCGTATTCGCGGAATTCCGGCAGCACATCCGACGACTGGCTGATGTAGGCCTCCGGCATGACTTCGGCCACGATGCGCGCCGCGCGGCGCTCATGTTCAGGATTGCGGTAGGCATGCAGAAAGCAGATCGTGACGGCTTCGATACCGGCGGCGGCAAACTGCTGCGCAGCCGCCAGCACTTGCGCGTCATCCAGCGGCGTCACCACATCGCCCGCGGCGTTCACGCGCTCATCGACTTCCACGCGAAATTCGCGCGGCACGGCAACGGGCGGCTTGCCCACGCTGTAGTCATACAGATGCGGGCGCGTCTGCCGGCCAATCTCGAGCACGTCGCGAAAGCCGCGCGTGGTGATCAGCCCAACACGCGCGCCCTTGCGTTCAATGATGAGGTTGGTGGCCACCGTGGTGCCATGCCCCACGTGCGACACCTGCGAAGGCGCTACGCCGTGGTCCGAGAGCATCTGGCCGATACCGGTGGCGATGGCTTCCGAGGGGTCGTGCGGCGTGGAAGGCACTTTGTGAAAGTGCACCACGCCGGCGTCCTCGTCGATCATCGTGAAATCGGTAAATGTGCCTCCGACGTCTATCCCTATGCGATACATATCGTTCTTCCAATAAAAATGTTGTGGCGCGGGACGATCAATCCAGGCGGATGTCGGCCTTCTTGACCACTTGGCACCACTTGCTGATTTCGTCTTTGATCATCGTGCCGAACGCGGGGCCGGCGACGTCTGAGACCTGCGCGCCTTGCTGCTCCAGATAGGCTTTCATGGCGGGCGCATGCAGGGTTTGCACCAGGCCGTCAGTGAGCTTTTCGCGCAGCGGCTCGGGCATGTTGGCGGGCGCCAGCATGCCGAACCACACCATGGCCTCGTAGCCGGGGTAGCCGGATTCCGCCACGGTAGGCACATCGGGAAGCATGGCCGAGCGTTGCGGCGAGGTCACCGCCAGCGCGCGGAGCTTGCCGTCCTTGATGTAGGGGTAGGACGTCATCACCACGTCCATCATCATGTTGATCTGGCCGCCCACGAGGTCGATCAGCGCGGGGCCGGAGCCGCGATACGGCACGTGCACCATCGACACGCCGGCGGTGGTCTTGAACAGTTCGGCCGCCAGGTGGTTCGACGTGCCTTGGCCGTTGGAGGCGAAGGAATACTTCTCGGGGTCCTTCTTCAACAGCGCCACGAACTCTTGCAGGGTGTTGGCGGGCACCGATTGATTCACCGACATCACGTTGGGAATCGTGGCCACTACCGTCAGCGGGGTGAAGTCTTTGACGGCGTCGTAGGGCAGTTTGGAATACACGCATGGGGCGCTACCGTGCGTGCTGACCGAGCCCATCAGAATGGTGTAGCCGTCGGCCGGCTGGCGGGCGACGTATTCGGTGCCGACGGTGCCGCCCGCGCCGGGTCGGTTTTCGACGATGACGTTGGCGGACAGGCGCTGGCCCAATCCTTCGGCCACCTTGCGCGCAATCAGGTCGGTGGACCCGCCTGCCGCGAATGGCACGACGATGCGGATCACTTTATCCGGCCAGGCGGCGCTGGCGGAACCCGCGGCCGCAAACAACGCGACCCCGGCGGCAATGCGACAGCAACTGCGTATCAGCCCTTGGTTCATGGCTTGGTTTCCCCTTGTTGATAGAACTTCCTTGTGGCCGGATCATGCGTGTCTGGCCTTGGTTCGCTGCAACAACGGGTCCATCCTAGGCCTGCGCATGGAATGACAGCAGTCCTACAGGTTTATATTTGTATAACTGCCATTTATAGGTGCGCGGCCGTGAAGAATCCGGACCTGAATCTGCTTCTGCATTTCGATGCCTTGATGGCGTGCCGCAATGTGTCGCGCGCGGCCGAGCAGCTGAACATCAGCCAGCCCGCGATGAGCGCGGCGATGAACCGGCTGCGGCAATTGTTTGGCGACCCCTTGTTGGTGCGTGAAAGCGGGGCATGGCAACCGACGGTGCGGGCGCTGGAGCTGCATCAGAATTTCAAGCCGCTGTTGGAAGGGTGGCATCGCGCAACGCGCACGCGCGAGGCCTTCGACCCGGCGCATTCTTCGCGCACGCTGTCGTTGTATGCAACGGACTATGTGCAGTACACGCTGCTGCCCAAGCTGATTCCCCGGCTGGCGGTGGATGCGCCGCACTTTCAGCTACAGATCGTGCCGGCGCGGCCGCAGCATGGCTTGAGCATGCTGGACACGAATCATGTGGAGTTGATTGCGGGCTATTTTCCGGACCCGGCGCCGGATCTGCGCACGCGGTTTCTGTATCAGGAACCTGCGGTGTGCATCGTGCGCGAGGGCCATCCCTGTTTGCGCAAGCGCTGGAATCTGGATGCGTACCTGAGCTACGGCCATTTGGATCTGGCGGCGCATACGCGGTACTTCAGTACGGCGATTGACCGCATCCTGATGGGGCAGAACCGCAGCCGCAAGATTGTTGCGACGCTGTCGAGTTATCTGGTGTGCCCGTTCATTGTTGAAGGCTCAGATTTGATTGCGACGATGCCGGTCAGCATTGCGAAGGCGATGACGGGTGCGGCGCGGATTGTGACGCAGAAGGTGCCGCTGACGTTGCCGCCGATTGCGGTGTCGCTGTATTGGCACGAGCGCTATCAGGACGACCCCGCGCACGCCTGGCTCAGGCAGTATCTGGCGGGCGTGCTGGGGTAGTCTTTTTGCGGGGCGCTATTTCAGCGGCAGGCAGATGCGGGTTTGTAGTTGCGCGGGCGGGGTGGTGCGGGGGTCGTTCAGGTATTGCTCGAACATGGGGAAGTCGGCGGGCGTCATGCCGCTTGCGGGCAGCCATTCCGAGAACATCCAGTTGTAGGGTTTGCTCATTTCGTTGTAGGGGCCGGTGTAGGTCAGGATGGCGCAGCGGCCGGCGGGAATTTCAAAGCGTTCGAGTTCGCTGCCCAGGTCGGCGTCGGGGGCCACGGACATGCCGGCCAGGGATCGCAGCTGGCTTTCCGGGACTTGTTCGGGGTCATCGAAGTAGACGCCGAAGCCGATGGATTCGGGCGCGGCGATGCCGCGGCTGGCGGCCAGCATGAAGGCGCGGGTGAAGGTGGCGCCGATGTCCTGGTAGCTGCCGCGATGGGGCAGGACGGCGAGGGTGGCGCCGGGGAAGGTTTCGATGTCGATGGGGTACATGGCTTGCTCCTTGGGGGTGAAGGGTTGGGAGCGGGCGGCCCGATACCGGCCCGGAGAGATGCCAAATACGTTCCCGAATGCACGGTTGAACGCGGCGTCGGAGTCGTAGCCGGCGCGTTGCGCAACGTTGCGTAGCGGGTCCTGCGTGCCAGCCAGGGCAATTGCTGCGCGATGCATGCGAAGACGCTGGACGGTGGCGTTGACGGTTTCGCCCATCATGGCGCGGTAGACCCGGTGAAAGTGATACGGCGACAGGCAGGCCAAATCGGCAAGCTGGTGCAGGTCGGGGTCGGCGTCAGGGTGGGCGGCTAGCCAGTGCAGGACGGGGGTTAGACGCTGGGCGTAATGGGTTCGGGTTTCGGGCTTCATGCTGGCTCCTTGGAGGAGCAATGTAGCGTTGGGCGGTTTGCAGATTTTGCGGTTTTTTTTTTGTTGCTGTTGCTGTTGCTGTTGCTGTTGTTGATGCTGTTGTTGTTGCTGTTGTTGTTGCTGTTGTTTTTGTGTTCTTTTGACGCGTGGGGTGACTGGGGCCGGTGGGGCGCGGGTCAACGATTGCGGTCCGGAGCCTTCGCTCCGGACTGCCCCGTCGTCATCTTCGTCAGCGCCTGCGGCGCCTCCTTCAGATTCCCTCGGGCTTATCGACTCCCCGCACCCCACCAGCCCCAGTCACCCCACGCTCCGTCAATGGAAATTTCACGTCAGCTGGGGCGAGTCGTTTGCTTGGGGTTCTGGCCAACGGCGGGGTGTGATGGAAGATCTTGCAGGGCCCGCCCCAGGCCGGCCGCGCGGGCGGCCTTTTGGGGCTTACGCGTTGGGATGGTTGGGCGACTTTTGGGGCTTACGCGTGGTGATCGCCGGACGATTTTTTGGGGTGTCGCGTTGCGTTCGAAATGGGGGGTGCGCGGCCCATTATCGGCGTGACTCAGTATCCGCGTACCGGGTCGAAGATATTTGGCAGGGCTTCGCCGCGCTCATTCGCTTCAATCAACCACGCCGTATGACGCGCGCGCTCTTTGCGATCGGGGATCGCCGCGCAATGCGGCGTGATGATGATGCCGGGGTGCGTCCACAACGGGGAATCTTCGGGCAACGGCTCTTGCTCAAACACGTCAAGAACCGCCTGGTGCAGGTGGCCGCTGTCCAACGCGTTGATGACGTCTTGCGTCACCATGTGCGAGCCGCGGCCGGCGTTGATCAGGCTGGCGCCGCGGGGTAGTTGCGATAGCGTGGCGGCGTTCAGGATGCCTTTGGTCGCGTCGGTGGCGGGAAGCAGGCAGACGAGCAGGTCGGTGTTGGAGAGGAACTCGCCGAACTGGTCTTGGCCGGCGTAGGAGGGCAGGCCGTCGAGTTTGCTGGCGCCGCGTGACCAGCCGCTGACGGGGAAGCCAACGCGTGACAGCAATTGCGCGCTGGACACGCCCAGGTGGCCCAGGCCCATGATGCCGACGCGCACGTCGGCGGCGACGCGCAGGGAGTCGAACAGTTCCCAGTGGCGGCGCGACTGGTTGTCGACGACGCGCTTGATGTCGCGGGTGAGCATCAGCGCAGAGGTCAGCACGAACTCGGCCATTTCGGTCTGGGTGCGGCGGGTGACCATGCGGGCGATGGACAGGTGGCGCGGCAGTTGCGGGTCGGCCAGGATGTGGTCGACGCCGGCGCCTGCGCTGATGATGAGTTTCAGGTTGGGGAAGGTGGCCAGCCGGCCGGCGTCGGGGGCCCAGACCAGCGCGTAGTCGACGCTGGCCGGGTCGACGTTTTCGTGCCAGCCCACCACGTCCAGCGCCGGGGCGAAGGTGCGGAATTGTGCGCGCCATTCGTCTATGGCTTGGGGGCCGCCGGAGTTGATGATGAGCCGCATGGTGGTGGTTCCCTTTTTCCCTGGGTGTGGGCGTCGGCGCGCCCGGAGCGTGTTGCGCGGTGCGCGCCTGCGGTTTATCCACAGGCGGCGCGCCGCAAGATCTTAGCAACGTTTTCGGTGTCGCCGTGCCAGATCTTGATCCGCTATTTAACGTTCCACCGTGCGGTTCCAGCGGGCGTTGAAGGCGGGGCGTGCGGTGTTGATCTGGTCCCAGTCCAGGATCTTGGCGTTTTCCATGTAGCCCTGGAAGCGCTTGAGGGCTTCGGCGTTGTCGGCGGGGGCCTTCACGTTTTTGTTCGACGGGAAGTGGCCGCCCATTTCCAGCGCCTTGGCTTGCGCGCTGGCCGACAACAGGTACAGCGCCAGCTTCTGCGAGAGCTCGGGTTCGCTGTTCTTGGCGATGACGCATTCACCCACCATCAGAATCACCGAGCCCTCTTTGGGCTGCGCGTATTCCACGGGGATGTCGCGCTTCTTCAAGCGGGCGATGGCGGTGGGGGTCAGCGGGAAGATGGCGGCTTCGTTGGACTGGATCATCTCGGCCAGCTTGGCCGAGTTGGGGATGTATTCCAGTACGTTGGGGCCGATGGTGTCGGGCCACTTCTTGAAGCCCGGTTCGTAGTTCTTGTCGTCGCCGCCCTGGATGCGGTTGAACATCAGGAAGCCGTGCAGGCCGAAGGTGCTGCCCGATGCCGACTGGAACACCACCTTGCCCTTGTATTTCGGGTCGGCCAAGTCCATCCATGACGTGGGCGGCGCCCAGCCCTTGTCGGCGAACATCTTGGTGTTGTAGCCCAGGCCCGTCATGCCGATGTCGATGCCGGCCGCCATGCGGTCTTTCATCACGGCGGTGGGGTAGAGCTCTTTCAGCACGGGGTCGTCGTTCAACTGTTCGCACAGGCCCATCGAAATCGCGCGCGCCATGATGCCGTCGTCCAGGAACATGACGTGCATCTGCGGTTTGTCTTTGTAGGCTTGCGCCTTGGCCAGCACGTCGGTGGACGTGCCGGGCACCACAACGATCTTTACGTTGTTGGCCTTTTCGAAGTCCGGGAACACGTACTGCGTGAAGGCGCGTTCCATGTCGCCGCCGTTCATGCCGACGTACAACGTCTTCTGCTGCGCCACGGCGCCTGCGGACAGCAACGTCATCATCGCCGCGCCCAGCAGCCACTTCCCCTTGCTCAGGCGCGATGCGCCCTGTTTCTTATCCATCATGGTGACTCCAGCGTTTGCTCACGAACACTCTCAGGCCGAGCCGCGGCGCCGTGAGCGGCCACCGCGTATCGTTCAATGCGGAAGGCATCGATAGGAATGGAGGACTGGCCGCGCACGACCAATTCGGACAGCACTTCGCCCACGGCGGGGCCGATCTGAAAGCCCGCGCCCGACAGGCCGAAGGCGTGGAACAGGCCTGGCACGGTGGCGCTGGGACCCAGCACCGGGTTGTGGTCGGGCATATTGCCTTCCACGCCGGTCCAGAAGCGGATGACCTGGGCGCCGCGCAACACGGGCAGCAGCTTCGTGGCGTTCGCCATCAGCGTGCCCAGGCCGGCGCGTCCGGGCCGTGCGAAGTCGGGGTCTGACGACACGCCGCGTCCGCCGCCGATCACGCAGTTGCCGCGCGCAACCTGGCGGGCATAGATGCCGCCGCCTTGTATGCCTAAGCTGACGCTCGTGAATACGGGCAGCGGTTCGGTCACCATCATCAGCGGGTGGATGGAGGTCTCGGGCACCGGTTCGCCGAAGGCTTCGGCAAAGCGGCCGGCCCAGGCGCCCGCGCAATTGAGCAGGTAGCGCGCGCGCACTTCGATATCGCCCGTGCGCACGATGAAGCGCGAGCCGTCGTGTTCGGCGGAGGTGACGCGCGCACCTTCGCGCACATCCGCGCCCAAGGCGCGTGCGGCCCGGCCGAACGCCGGGGACACCAATCGCGGGTTGGCGTGGCCGTCTTCGGGGCAGAATGAACCGCCTGCAACGTCCTGGCCCAGCCAGCCGAAACGTTGCGCAAGCGTGCGGCGGTCCAGCATTTCCAGGTGCATGCCAAAGCCGCGCGTGCGTTCGCGATACGCTTCCAGCAGCACCATGTCGGCTTCCGAGGCGGCCAGTTTCAGATGGCCGGAACGCACGTATTCGCCATCAATGCCGATCAGCGATGGCAGTTGGCCCCAGAGTTCATGCGCGCGGCGAGTCAGCGGCATCTGTTCCAGCCCACGGCCTTGGCGGCGCACACCGCCATAGTTCACGCCGCTTGCGCGCGCGCCGCACAGCGCCGCTTCCAGCAGCACCACGGGCACGCCTAGCCGGCGCAGGAACAAGGCGGCGCTGCCGCCGACAATGCCGCCGCCGATGATGGCCACTTCCGTATCAATGCGCTGCGTCATGCCGACACCTGCTCTTGCCGTTCCAGGCACACCACGCGCACCGGCACGGGTTTGACGGGCGGCTGGTTGCGCAAGCGGCCAACCTCGGCGGGTGACCGGCCGCAGGCGTGCGCCAAGACTTCCGCCGCGGCCGCGCCGCACATGCGGCCCTGGCAGCGGCCCATGCCTACGCGCGTCAGGGCTTTGACGCGATTCAGTTCCTGCGCATCCGTGTCGCGTACGGCTTGCCGCAGCGTGCCGGCGGTGACTTCTTCGCAGCGGCACAGCACGGTGTCGTCCGCAATGCTGGCTGCCCAATCTTCGGGGAAGGGAAATGCGCGTTCCAGTGCGGTGCGCACGCGGCTATTGGCGGCGAGCTTTGCTTCCAGCACACGAGCGCGCTTTGCATCCTGCGCATGCCCCGTGTCTTCCAGCAAGGCCAGCGCGGCGCGTTCGCCGGCAAGTTCGGCGGCATCCGCGCCGCCGATGGCCGCGCCGTCGCCCGCCACGTAAACGCCCGGCACGCTGCTGCGTCCGGCGGCATCGCGCCGGGGCGTCCAGTTGCGGTCGCGGGCGTTGAATTCGAACGCGCAGCCCACCAGGCTGGCCAGCTGTGTTTCGGATCGCAAGGCCAAGCCATAGGCCACGGCGTCGCAATCAATGGTGTGCGTGCGCGAGCCCTGGCGATAGCTCAGCCCCGTCACGCGTGCGTCACCCTGCACGGCCACCGGCCGCACACCGGACCGCAGCGGCACGCCGTGCGCGCGTAGCCATGCCATGTAGTACAGGCCCTTGGCCAAGAGGCCAGGTGCGCGCATGAGGCCCGGCAAGGCTGCCAGCCGATCCGCGAAGCGCGAGGTATCCAGCACCGCCGCCACCTGTGCGCCGGCCTTGGCGTACTGATACGCCACCAGATACAGCAACGGCCCGGTGCCCATGAAGGCCACGCGCGAACCGATGGCGCAGCCCTGGAACTTCAGCGCCACCTGCGACCCGCCCAAGGTGTAGACGCCGGGCGTCAGCCAGCCGGGAAAGGGCAGCACGCGGTCCGTCGCGCCCGTGGCCAGGATCAAATGCGTGTACGGCACGGCCGTGCTGACGCCATCCTGCAAAACGTCCAGCGTCTTGCCTTCCACGTTCCACACCAGGCTGCCGGGGCGGTAATCCACCTGCGGCAGTATGTCGGCCATGGCGCGATGCACGGCATCGGCCTTGCGGTGTTCGAACCCATAGAGCTCGGATTTTGCGCGTTGGAATCCGGGGGGCGGCTGGCGGTAGATCTGGCCACCGGCGCGCGGCGCTTCGTCCAGGATGACGGGGCGCAGGCCTTGCGCCACCAGCGCTTGGGCTGCGCGCACGCCAGCGGGGCCGGCGCCCACAATCACAGGCATCATCATGCTCATGCTGCGTCGTCCTCTGGCCATGCTGCGGCCGATAGCGAACCCGGCACGGCGGCAGGCGCAAGCGGCGTGCTTTGCAGGCGCATGCCCGGCTCGATGAAGGTGGAACAGGCGCGCACGCGCGAGCCGTCTTCCAGCTGCATCCAGCAGTCCTGGCAGGCGCCCATCATGCAGAAGCCCGCGCGTGGGCCGCCGCCAAATTCAGAGTGACGCACGCGGTCGGCTTGGGTCAGCACGGCGGTCAGCACGGTGTCGCCGGCCAAGGCGTGGCAGGCTTGCCCGTCAAGCGTGAACGTCACCGCAGGCCGGCCCGTTTCGGCCAGGCGTTTCAGAATTGCCATAATGCCGGCGCCTCTCTTGTTGCAAATGGCGGTGTGATCATTTCTGGCCCACCAGAACGCGGTCCAGTCCGTAGACGCGGTCCAGCAGCAGCATGGTGACGGCGGTCAGGCCGATGACCAGCGCAGACACGGCGGCCATCATCGGGTCGATGGATTCGGTGGCGTACATGTACATGCGCACGGGCAGCGTGATGGTGGACGGCGCGGTGATGAACACCGACATCGTCAGCTCGTCAAAGCTGTTGATGAAGGCCAGCAGCCAGCCGCCCGACACGCCGGGAATGATCAGCGGCAGCGTCACTTGAAAGAACACGGTGGCGCGGCTGGCGCCCAGCGACAGCGCGGCGTGTTCGATGGAGCGGTCAAAGCCGACCAACGCGCCTATCACCAGCCGCATCACATACGGCGTGATGACGACCACGTGCGCGGCCACCAGCCACGGGAAACTTCCCGCCATGCCCATCAGGGCAAAGAAGCGCAGCAGCGCCACGCCCAGCACCAGATGCGGGATCATCAGCGGCGACAGGAACAAACCGTTCAACACGTCGCGGCCCGGAAAGCGGTAACGCGTGATGGCGATGGCCGCCGGCACCGCCAGGCACACTGCGATGGTGGCCGACAGAAAGGCCAGCCACAGGCTGTTCTGAAAGGCCTGCATGAAGTTGGGATGGTCGAACACGGCGCGGAACCAGCGCAGCGAAAAGCTTGAGGTGGGCACCGTCAATGTGGTGTCTGGCGTGAACGCGACGAGGCACACGATGACCAGCGGCGCCAGCACGAACGCCACCACCAGGAAGTTGAACGCCAGCGCGAAAGGACCGTTCTTCTGCATGTTGGATTCCTTTGCGGGCTAGCCGAGGCTGCGGCGGTAAGAGCGTTCAACGACGCGGTTGTACGCCATCATGATGATCACGTTGACCACCAGCAGCACGATCGCGATGGCCGCGCCCAGCGGCCAATTCAGTTCGGTCAGGAACTCGTCGTACACGACGGTGGCCACCATCTTCAGACGGCGTCCGCCCAGCAGCGCGGGAATGGCGAACGAGCTGGCCGACAGGCCGAACACGATCAGGCTGCCCGACAAGATGCCCGGCATTGCCTGCGGCAGCACGATGCGCGTCAGCGTCTGAAAGCGCGAGGCGTTCAGCGACAGCGCGGCATGTTCAACGGTGGGGTCGAGCTTTTGCAGCGAGGTCCAGACCGGGATCACCATGAAAGGCAGCATCACATGCACTAGGCCGATGATGACGGCGGTGGGCGTGTACAGCAGCGGCCCCATTCCCAACGCCGCAGCCGCCTTGCCAATGGCGCCGCCCGGGCCCAGCAGCATGCTCCAGCCAAAGGCGCGCACCACCAACGAGATCAGCAACGGCGACAGCACGACCAGCAGGAAGATGGAGCGCCAGGGCTTGCCCATGCGCGACAGGATGTAGGCTTCAGGCGCGCCGATCAGCACGCAGATCAGCGTGGTGACGCCCGCGATCCAGAACGTGCGCCAGAAGATTTCCAGGAAATAGCTGTCGGTGACCACCGCCAGATAGTGTTCGAACGTGTGGCCCGGCAAGATGCCCGCACCGTAGTCGAAGGGGCGGAACGACAGCACGAAGGTCAGCGCCAGCGGCGTCAGCACCAGCGTCAAAAACACAATGGCCAGCGGCAGCGAACCCAGGATGGCGAGCGTGCCGTCGTTGCGCGGCTTGGGGCCGGCGGCGGCTTGAGTCAGGGTCGCCATGTCACGCGGCCTCTTGCGCGAGGGGCGCGCGCAGCACGCGCAACACGCCTTCGGCCCAGTCCAGGCCGATGGTTTCGCCGTCGTCGTGCGGACGGCGGCCGTCGTTGGGCGTCAGGATCGTCAGCGCCCCCACGGGCGAATCCAGGTCGTACATCCACTGGCTGCCCAGGAAATAGCGCGTGTTGACCACACAGGCCAGCTTGCCCTGGCCGGCCGGCACGGGCACGAGCTTTTCCGGGCGCAGCGACAACTGCACGGTGTCGCCATGGCGCAAGCCTTCGCCGTCCACCACGACGCGCAGCGCGCCGGTTTCGATTTCGGCCTGCGCGCCGCAACGCGTCACGCGGCCCGGCAGCAGATTGGTCTTGCCCACAAAGCGCGAGATGAATTCGGTTTGCGGATGTTCGTACATGCGAAACGGCGCATCGACCTGGGTCGCGCGGCCATCCTGCATGACCACGACGCGGTCGCTGATGGACAGCGCTTCGGCCTGGTCATGCGTGACCATGACGGTGGTGGTGCCGATCTTCTTCTGGATGCTGCGCAGCTCGAACTGCATGTCTTCGCGCAGCTTGGCGTCCAGGTTGGACAGCGGCTCGTCCAGCAGCAGCACGGGCGGGCGGATGACCAGCGCGCGCGACAGCGCCACGCGTTGGCGCTGCCCGCCAGAGAGTTCACGTGGAAAGCGGTCGGCGTGCTTGTCCAGCTTCACCAGCGCCAGCGCTTCCCGCACGCGCTCCTGGCGTTCCGCTCGGTCCACCTTGCGCATCTTCAGCCCGAAGGCCACGTTGTCGGCAACCGTCAGGTGCGGAAACAGCGCATAGCTCTGGAACACGATGCCCAGCCCGCGCGTGTTGGGTTTGGCGTGGGTGATGTCGCGCCCATCCAGCGTGATGGTGCCGCGGGTAACGTCGGCAAAGCCGGCAATCATCTGCAAGGTGGTGGTCTTGCCGCAACCGGATGGCCCCAGCAGCGAGACGAACTCGCCTTGCTCCACAGTCAGGCTCAGATCGGAAACGACGCGCAGGTCGCCGTAGTTCTTGGAGACGTTGTCCAGCCGCAGAAATGACATTTTCCAAACCCCGTCGCCCGGTGCGGGCGTTGCGCCGCGCGGAGCGGCTTATTGATGGGGCAGTCTAGGATTTGCCAAAAGCCGGGGTCAATTAGGGTTTTCCGAAGAATCGAATTTTTTAAGTATTAATTCCATCTAGCTGAATTTCCTGATAAAAATACATCCAACAATTTTGATTATCGGAACCAAAGAATGAAGAAATCAGAAACGGCAGAAGATTCCGGCGGCCAGGGCGTGTTGCAGCGGGCCTTTGCCGTGCTGCGCGTGCTGGCGGACGCAAAGGGAGAAAAGCTGCGCCTGACCGATATCGCCGCGCGCACCGGCCAGGCGCAAGCCACGGTGCACCGGGTGCTGCAAGGGCTGATGCAGGAAGGCGTGGTCGAGCAGCCCGCGCAAAGCAAGGGCTACCAATTAAGCGTGGCGTTCTTCTCGCTGGCGGCGGCGGCAGGCACGCATCAGTCGAGCCTGCGTTCGTTGTACCGGCCGGCCATGCTGCGTTTGTCAGGCATGTTGAACGACACGATTTTTCTGCTGGTGCGCAGCGGTTTCGATGCGGTGTGCGTGGACCGCGTGGACGGCGCATTTCCCGTGCGTTCGCATACGGGCGACATTGGCGGACGGGTGCCGTTGGGCATGGGCCAGGGCGGCCTGGTGCTGTTGGCCAGCCTGCCGGAAGCCGAACGCGAAGAGGTGATTCGCTTCAACATTCCGCGGCTGCATCATCTGGGTTTTGTCGACGAAATCTCGATGCGCGTGCGCATCAAGGAATGCCAGGAACTGCACTACGCGCGCAGCCAGGGGCAGGGCGTGTTCCCGAATATCGCGGGGCTAGCGGTGCCGGTGTATGACGCGAACGGCGTGACGGTGGCGGCGCTAAGCGTCGCCGCCCCCATCGAACGCATCAACGACGAACGCCTGCCGCTCATCGTGGAAATGCTGCGCCGCGAGGCCGATGCGGTCGGCGCGCAGATCAACCCGTTTGACCCGGCGTTGCGGCGGCCGAGCCAGTATTTAGGGGCGGGCAACGGCGGCTGAACAGACCGCGCGGTCTTTGCTACGCCCCCGTTGTTGTTGCCCCCGCGACGAGGGCGCACGCATCAGTTCGGATACGTGCCCGGCAGCAGGATGCTGCGGTCGCCCGGCTCGATCGAGCGGCGGCCGCACAGGGCCATCGTCGTGTCCATTTCCTTGTAGAGCAGCTCCAGCGCACGGGTCACGCCCGCCTGGCCGTAGGCGCCCAGGCCGTACAGGAAAGCGCGGCCGATCATCGTGCCGCGTGCGCCCAGCGCCACGGCCTTCAGGATGTCCTGGCCGGAACGGATGCCGCCGTCCATCCAGACTTCGATCTTCGAGCCCACCGCATCGGCAATCGACGGCAGCGCGGCAATTGACGACATGGCGCCGTCCAGCTGGCGCCCGCCGTGGTTGCTGACGATCAGCGCATCCGCGCCGCTATTGGCGGCCAGCTGCGCGTCTTCCACATCCAGGATGCCCTTGATGATGAGCTTGCCGCCCCAGCGCTGCTTGATCCATTCCACGTCGTCCCAGCTCAAGCGCGGGTCGAATTGTTCGGCCGTCCAGGCCGACAGCGACGACAGGTCGCTCACGCCCTTGGCGTGGCCGACGATGTTGCCGAAGGTGCGGCGCTTGGTGCCCAGCATGCCCATGCACCAGCGCGGCTTGGTCGCCAGGTTGATCAGGTTGCGGATGGTGGGTTTGGGCGGCGTCGACAGGCCGTTCTTGATGTCTTTGTGGCGTTGGCCCAGGATCTGCAAGTCCAGCGTCAACACCAGCGCGGTGCAGCCAGCAGCCTTGGCGCGGTCGATCAGGTTGGCGACGAATTCGCGGTCGCGCATCACGTAGAGCTGGAACCAGAACGGCTTCTTCGTGGCTTCGGCCACGTCTTCCAGCGAGCAGATGCTCATCGTCGACAGCGTGAACGGCACGCCGAAATCCGCCGCGGCCTTGGCCGCCAGGATCTCGCCATCCGCATGCTGCATGCCGGTAAGCCCGGTCGGCGAAATCGCCAGCGGCATCACCACGTCATGCCCCACCATGGTGGTGCGCAACGACCGGCCTTCCATGTTCACCGCCACGCGCTGACGCAGCTTGATCTTCTGGAAATCGCTTTCATTGGCGCGGTACGTGCCTTCCGTCCAGGCGCCGGAATCGGCGTAGTCGTAGAACATGCGCGGCACGCGCTTTTGCGCAACGGCGCGCAAATCTTCGATGCAGGTGATCGTAGAAAGGTTAGCGGTCATGGGAGGTCTGAGGAGTGATAGAGGTGCGCCAGCTGCGTTTCGTATTTTTAGAATCTGGAGCCGCCGGCTGCGGGCGGCTGTGCCGCAACGCCTGGGTGACAGACCCTGCGGCGCCGCCCAGTATACGCGCCGAGGCCGGCAAGCGCTGCTTGCCGGCCCCGTTCGCCCCCCCTCTGACCGGGGCTCTGCGGCCCCGGTCCACCCAAGCTATCGCGGCCAGACCTTGCTGACCGCGCGGATCGTCGCCCACGCCACCCAGCGCGGGCTGGTCAGCCGCGCGCCCGGCAAGCGGCGCATCACATCCACCGCCAGCCCGCCGCGCTTGTGCCACTGCTTTTTACGGGTCTGGCTATCCGTCCAGCGGCCTTCCAACCACGGGAACTCGCGGCGTCCCGGCTTGTAGACGGGCGGCGTGTTGTAGATCAGGATGTACGCCAGCCGCGGCGACGGCGACGTGTTCGGCCCCGTGAAGTGCAGCGTGCGGGCGTCGTGCACGGTGATGCCGCCCGGGTCCAGCGGTTCGGCCACCGCCTGGTCGCGCGCAAAATCGCCGCAGCATTCCAGCGGATGCAGGGTCTTGTCGCCGCCGGGCGAACGGTGCTCCAGCACGTCCCACTTGTTGGACCCCGGAATGAACTGCATGCAGCCGTTTTCGACGGTTGCCGGTTGCAGCGCCAGCCAGATGCTCAGCTCGTTGTAGACAAAGTCCGGCGAGCGGAACGCCTCGTCCTGGTGCCACGGCGTCTCGGGGCCGAAGGGGCCTGGCTTGAGCAGGGCGTGTTCGCCATACAGCGCGGCCTCTTCGCCCAACAGTTGGCGAGCCAGGTCCAGCGTGCGCTCGTGATAGGCCGTCTTCAACAGACCGGGGGCATAATGACGCGGATCGTGCAGGCTGGGAAACTTGGCCGGCTTGGACGGATCGTCCCGGCTGACAAAGTCGTACTGTGCGCCCTCGTTGTAGCCGGTCTTGTTCGCAAACAGGTCCAGCAACGTCCGCCGGATGTATCCCACTTCATCCTGCGGGCACATGTCCTTCAGGGCCAGGTACCCCTGCTCCCTGTAGCGCGCTGTCTCAGCTTCCGACAACAAACTGGTCTCTTCCATAATGGCTTCTCCAAGCTCTAGTAGCGGGTGTTCCCGTTGGCACGTTTTGACATGAGCTCTAACGTATCGCTTCGGTGCCATCGGGGCCTATAGACCATCCGCCGTAGCCATTACCGCCTACGCACATTGCGCCGGGCGGCGCTTCATCCGAAGGAAATTTCATGCAAGACCCTCAGCAAGCTCCGCAATCCGACACCCATTTCGAAACTGTCCTCGTCAGCATCAGCGGCACCGTGCAAGGCGTGGGATATCGCCACGCCACCGTCAGGCGCGCCCACATGCTGGGGGTGACGGGTTGGGTGCAGAACCTGCTGGACGGCACGGTCGAAGCCCTGGTGCAAGGCACGCCCGACCAGGTGGATCACATGCTGGAGTGGTTGCGGCGCGGCCCGCCGGGCGCATCGGTCACGGAAATCACGACGCGCCGGGAGTACACCGACAAGCGTTACATCCGCTTCGAACAGGTGTAGGCGGATGGGCCGCCCTCGGCAGGACGGTGTAATCCCGTCAGCCGAGCGAGGGGTGCGGGAGCGGGGCGGCCGCTACGGCAACGGTTAGCGGCTGCGCAGCCAGCGTCCGCCCACCTGATTGATGACCAGGCCGGCCAGCACGCAGGCGGCGCCCAGCCATTGCAAGGGCTGCAAACTTTCGCCAAACGCCGCCGACGCCGCCCACAGGCCCACCACCGGCACCAGCAACGAGAACGGCGCGATCTTCGCCGCGGGGTGGCGGGTCAGTAACTGGGTCCACAAAGTGTAGGCCAGGAGCGTCGCCAGCACCGCCAGGTACAGCACCGACAGCGCTTCGCCCCAGCCCATGCCCGTCACCATGCCCACGACCGGCTCCCAGCCGTCGATCAGCACGGCCAGCAGCAGGAAAGGCAGTACAGGCGCGGCGCTGCTCCAGGCGATGAAGGCGAAGGGGTCGTAGCCGGGCGCCTTGCGGCTGGCCAGCCGGACAATCAGGTTGGACACCGCCCACATGAACGCGCCGCCCAGTGTCAGCGCAAAGCCCAGCATCGTCATCTGGCCAGGGCCTTCGCCGCGTCCGCCGGCAATCACCGCCAGCCCCAACGCGGCCACGCCCAGCCCGATCCAATGATGGCGGCGCGCCCGTTCGCCCAGCACGGGCGCCGCCAATAACAAGGTGAAGAACGCCTGCGTCTGGATCACCAATGAAGCCATGCCGGCAGGCATGCCGAACTTCAACGCGGTGAACAGCAGGCCGAATTGGCCCAGCCCCTGCACCAGCCCGTAAGCGGCGATCCAGTGCCACGGCAGCTGTGGCCGTCGCACAAACAGGATCAGGGGAAAGGCCGCCAGCGCGAACCGGAGTGCGCCCAGCATCATGGGGGACAAGCCCCGCATGCCGACCTTCATGACAACAAAATTCAGGCCCCAGATGACCACCACCGCCAAGGCGCAGAAATAGTCTTTACGGGTGAGAGCGGTAGTCGTGGACATCCGGCATTATCGCATCGCCGGCCCCTGCCAGCGGCGATCACTCAACGCTTTTTCAGCACCGTGGCGAAGGCCTGCACGGCGATATCGATGTCCTCATCGTCGATGTGCCGATGGGTCACGCAGCGCAGCCGCGTGCGCCCCCACGGACGGGTCAACAGGCCTTCCGCTTGCAGCGCCGCCACCCACTGGGCGTTCGTCATGCCGGTGTCGGCCGTCTCGACCTGCACGATGTTGGTCTGCGGCACGGTCGCCGACAGCGCAGGCGCCAGGCCATTGATGCCGTCGCTCAAGCGGCGCGCACGGACGTGGTCTTCGACAAGCCGGTCGGTCATTGTCTGCACGCCTTCCAGGCCGGCCGCCGCCATGATGCCGGACTGGCGCTGCGTGCCGCCCAGCATGCGGCGCAAGGTGCGCGCGCGGGCCATCAAGGTCTTGCTGCCCGCCAGCACCGCGCCCACCGGCGCGCTCAGGCCCTTGGACAGGCACAAGGACACCGTGTCGGCGTACTGCGTGATCTCTACCGCTGGCACGCCCAGCGCCACCGCGGCGTTGAACAGGCGCGCGCCGTCCAGGTGCACCGGAATGCCGGCGGCATTGGCCATGCCGTACACGGCCTTCATGTGGTCCAGCGGCAAGACCGCGCCGCCCGCGTTGTTGTGCGACGTTTCCATCGCCACCAGCGACGTCTTCAGCCGATGGCCGCCCGACAAGAGCGCTTCGTCCAGCCGGTTCAGGTCCATCGCGCCATCGGTGCCGGACACGCCCTGGTAGAACAGGCCCGTGAAGGTGGCGGCGCCGCGTTCCGACGTGTACATGTGGGCGGACGATTCCAGCACCACCTGTTCATTGCGCTGCGTTTGCGCCAGCACGGCCAGCAGGTTGGCCATGGTGCAGCTGGGCACGAACAGCCCCGCTTCCTTGCCCAGACGGGCCGCAACATGGGCTTCCAGCGCGCGTACGGAAGGGTCGCCATCCAGGCCGTCGTCGCCAATGGGCGCCGTGCGCATGCGTTCGTACATCGCGGCGGTGGGATGGGTGACCGTATCGCTGCGCAGGTCGACAGGGCTGGTCGGGTGGTCGGCGGGAATCCGCTGGGTCATGGCGTTCAATGCTGCAAAATTTTGGAAAGAAATTGGCGCGTGCGGGCAGCACGTTCCTCTACATTGCCGAAGAACGCGTCTTTGTCGCAGTCTTCAACAATCTTGCCGCCGTCCATGAAGATCACACGGTCGGCGACGCGGCGGGCGAATCCCATTTCATGGGTCACCACCATCATCGTCATGCCCTCGCGAGCAAGGTCGGTCATCACGTCCAGCACCTCGTTGACCATCTCGGGGTCCAGCGCAGACGTGGGTTCGTCAAACAGCATCACCACCGGGTCCATCGATAACGCACGCGCAATCGCCACGCGCTGCTGCTGGCCGCCCGACAGCTCGCCGGGATGCTTGTCCTTGTGCGCGGACAGGCCCACGCGTTCCAGCAGCGCCAGCGCACGCGTGCGCGCCTCGTCCTTGCTGCGGCCCAGCACCTTGACCTGGCCCAGGCACAGGTTTTCGGTCACCGACAGATGCGGGAACAGCTCGAAGTGCTGGAACACCATGCCGGCTACCGCACGCAGCTTGGGCAGATTGGTGCGCGGGTCGCCCACCGAAATGCCGTTGACCACGATGTCGCCCTTCTGAAAAGGCTCCAGCGCGTTCACGGTCTTGATCAGGGTGGACTTGCCGGACCCGGACGGCCCGCACACCACCACGACCTCGCCCTTGCCGACGGTCGTCGTGCATTCATCCAGCACCTGAAAGGCGCCGTACCACTTGCTGACCTGCTTGATCTCGATCATCGGAGGCGTCGAAGAAAATTGCATCGTTAAACCCTATCGCAGCACACGGGTGCGCTTTTCCAGCAGTTTGACCAGGCGGGACGCCGTGAAGCAGATCACGAAATACACCACCGCCACAAAGAGGTAGAGCTCCACCAGCCGGCCATCGCGCTGGCCGATCTTGGAGGCCGCGCCCAGGAAGTCCGTCAGTGACAGCACGTAGACCAACGAGGTGTCCTGGAACAGGATGATCACGCGCGTCAGCAGCGCGGGCACCATGTTGCGAAACGCCTGCGGCAAAATCACGTAGCGCATGCCTTGCCACGGGCTCAGGCCAATCGCCATGCTGGCCGACACCTGACCGCGCGCTATCGACTGGATGCCCGCGCGCATGATTTCGCAGAAGTACGCGGCCTCGAACATCGTGAAGGTGATGACCGCCGAATTGAACGCCCCCACCCGCAAGGGCGTGGGCGACCCCACCACCCAGGCCGCGATGTACGGCACCAGGAAGTAGAACCAGAAGATCACCAGCAACAGCGGAATCGACCGCATCACGTTCACATAAATGCCCGCCGGCACCGACAGAATCTTGAAGCGCGACAAGCGCATCATCGCAAGCAGCGTGCCCAGCGCCAGACCCATCACGGCGGCCAGCACCGTCAGCGTCAGCGTGAACGTCATGCCCGTCTGAAACAGATAGGGCAGGGCGGTCCAGATGACATCGAAATCGAATTTACCCACGGCGTTCCCCTAGCGGCTCTTGCTGGCTGAACCGATCAGCCCGGGAACGGCGACATGGCGTTCAAGCAGGCGCATGCCCAGCACGACGATGCCGTTGAGGATCAGGTAAATCACCGTCGCGGCGGAGAACGCCTCGAAGATGTGGAAACTGAATTCCTGCATGGAGCGCGCCTGGCCGGTCAGTTCCAACAGGCCGATCGTCAGCGCCACCGAGGAATACTTGATGGTGCCCATGAACTCGGAAGTCAACGGCGGCAGCACGATGCGAAACGCTTCGGGCAGGATGATGTAGCGGTACACCTGCACCTCGGTCAGCCCCAACGCGGTGCCCGCCTGGAACTGGCCGCGCGGCAAGGACTGGATGCCGGCGCGCAATTGTTCGGCCACGCGGGCCGACCCGTAAAACCCCAGGCACAGCACGGCAGGCACGAATTGCCCCCACGGCTGCGGCATCTGCTTCATCGCCAGGCCCCAGGCGTGCGGCAGCAGCTCGGGCAGCACGAAGTACCACAGGAACATCTGCACCAGCAGCGGGATGTTGCGGAAGATCTCGACGTAGGTCGCGCCGATAACGTTCATCAGCCGGGACTGCGCCGTGCGCATCACGCCCAGCCACGACCCCAGCAGCAACGAGAAAACCCACGCCGTCAGCGCCAGCGCCAAGGTCCAGCCCACGCCGATCAGGAGCGTCTCCAGGAAGGTGTGCACGCCGTCTGGCGACATTTCCAGGAAGACGCCCCAACTCCAGTTGTAATTCATGCCTGTGCCTTAGATGGCGGCGCCGGCCACGGCGCCTTGCCCCAAAACCGCCGCGGGACGCACTAGGCGTCCCGCGGACTACCTGCTTACTCGTATACCTTGGGGTCACCCGAATCAGTCGGGTTCGCCAGCGCGCGCTTGAGCGCATCGCTCATCGGATACTTCAGGTTGATTTGCTTCGGGGGAATCGGCGAATTGAAGTACTTGTCGTAGATGGCCGCGACCTTGCCGGTCTTGATCAGGTCCACCACGGCGTCGTCCACCACCTTCTTGAAGGCGGGGTCGTCCTTGGGTTCCATGATGCCGTAGGGCGCCATTTCCAGGCCCTTCTTGCCGATCACGAATGCGTCCGGGTTCTTCGACGAGGCCACGGCGCCGTAGGCGATGCCGTCATCGTTGGCCGAACCGGCAGCGCGGCCCGATTCCACCATCAGGATGGTCTCGGCGGTATCCTTCGTCGGCGCCATCGTGATGCCCAGGTTGCCCTTGGCGTTCAGGCCCGAAATCAGGCGGAACGTCTGGCCGCCGGCTTGGGCGGCGATGGTCTTGCCGCGGAACGATTCCAGGTTGTTGGGATCAACGCCACCGTCCTTGCGCGCCACCAGCACCACTTGCGCCACGAAGGTCGTGGGCGCGAACGACACCAGCTTGTGGCGGTCCAGGTTGTTGGTGGTGTTGCCGCATTCCAGGTCGATCGTGCCGTTGGCCAGCAGCGGGATGCGCGTGGCGGAGGTCGTCGGGTTGTAGCGCACTTCCAGCTTGGGCAGCTTCAGCGCGGCCTTCACGTACTGTGCAACTTCCTGGCAGATCTCGACCGTGTACCCGACCGGCTTCTGGTTGCCATCAAGGTAGGCGAAGGGAACCGAGGTTTCAGGGTGACCGATGGTGATCACGCCCGTTTCGCGGATCTTGTCCAGGCGGCTGGGGCCTTCGGCGTGGGCGGTGGCGGCGCTGCCCAGCAAGGCGGCAGCAACCGGGATCGCGGCAAATGCTTTCATCTGAATCCCTTGGCGCCGTGCGTGCGGCGCGTGTTTGTAATGTCGATCAGCGGCGCCAGTTTTTTTGGCAACCGCCGCGTCCCGCGATGAGCCCCGCGGCTGGCAAAAAGTATCAACTAGCAGTATGGTTTTATCCAGTTCCAATCAGGTATTCCTCTATACGGATTTGATATGGCCATTCCACGGATGGGCTTAAGACACATCGAGGCCTTCCGAGCCGTCATGATGACCGGCTCGATGACGGCCGCCGCGCGGCGCGTGCATACCTCGCAGCCGCACGTTAGCCGCTTAATTGCGCAATTGGAAGCCATCACCCAGTTTCCCTTGTTCGACCGCAATGGCAGCCGCCTGAGCCCCACGCAAGACGGCTCGCGCTTCTTCCAAGAGGTGGAAAAGACCTTCATCGGCCTGGCCGGCCTGGAGTCCGCCGCAGCCAGCATCCGCTCATTCAGCGCCAGCCGCCTGAGCGTGGCCGCCATGCCCCGGTTGGCGGGCGGCATCCTGGCGCGCATCGTCGCGGCCTTCAAGACCGAGTACCCGGACGTGATGGTCTCCATCCACTCGGGCAACGCCAGCGCGGTGCATAACTGGATCAGCTCGGGGTTCTGCGACACGGGGCTGGCCATGCTGTCGGGCGACAGCCCCGGCATTCAGGTCGAACCCGTGTTGACGATGAGCTGCGTGGCGGTGCTGCCCAAAGGGCACCGCCTGACCAAACTGAAAAAGCTGAAGCCCGCCGACTTCGCCGGCGAACCGTTCATCGCCTTTCCCAGCGCCACGCCGCTGCGCGAAAAGATCGACGCCGTCTTCAAGGCGGCAAAGGTCGAACGCCAGACGGTGGCCGAAGCCGGGCTGGGCTCATCCGTGTGCGCGCTGGTGGGCGCGGGGCTGGGCGTGGCGCTGATCAACCCGCTGGCGGCGCGCGAAGAGTACGAGGCCAACGGCGTCGAGGTCCGCCCCTTCAGCCCGTCGGTGCCGGTGACAGTGGCGCTGCTGTATCCCCCGTATCACACACGCACGCGGCTGGTCAGCGTGTTCTCTCGCTACGCGCATCAGCTGATGAATGAAGAGATGGCGGACCTGAAGGCGCGGGCGCCGCGGTAGGGTGAAGCGTTAGCGGATCAGAGGGCGCGGGCCCCGCGGTAGGCGCAGGGACTAAGCGGCCTACGCCCGGCCATCCGCATTCTGCGCATCGTGACCAGCCTGCAAATACAAATACGCGCGATTTCCCACTGATGCTTCCCAACCACTCCCGGCGCACCGAAAAAAGCGTCCCGATGCGAATCCGAATTTGAACCACGCCAAAAACAAAGGCCAGCCCCTTCAGGCTGGCCTTCGTCATGCAACTGCGGCAACAACGCTTACGCGTCGATATTGCCCGCCGACAGCGCGTTGCGTTCGATGAACGCGCGGCGCGGTTCGACGTCGTCGCCCATCAGCGTCGTGAAGACTTCGTCGGCCGCAATGGCGTCTTCGATCTGCACGCGCAGCAGGCGGCGCACCTTCGGGTCCATCGTGGTTTCCCACAGCTGTTCCGGGTTCATTTCGCCCAGACCCTTGTAGCGCTGCTTCGAGATGCTGCGGTCGGCTTCGCTGCGCAGCCACTGCATGGCTTCGCGGAAGTCGGACACCGTCTGTTCCTTGCGCTTGTCGCCTTCGCCACGCGCGGCGAGCGAACGCGAACCCACCTTGCCCAGGAAGCTCTTGGCGGCCTTGGACAGGATGGCGTAGTCGGAACCGTTGACGAAGTCGGCGTCGATGATGCTGACGCGCACGTTGCCGTGGTGCATGCGCTGCACCGACAGGCGATGGCGTTCGGTGGCTTCGTCAAACTGCGGCACCACTTCCACGCCGTTGCCGCTGACCGGGTCACGCATGGCGTCGGCCAGGCGCTTGGCGGAGTCGGCGGTGGATTCAGCGGTTTCCAGGTTGATCTCAACGCCTTCGGCCATGGCCGACAGCGCGCCCACGTCGAACACCTTGGCCAAACGCGCAATGACGCCGTCAGCCGCCACGTATTGGCTGGCCAGGTCGGTGAGTTCTTCGCCGCGGATGATGTTGCCGCCCGAGATGATCTCGGCATCCTTCAGCGCCAGTTGCAGCATGAACTGCGCTTCTTCCTGGTCGTCCTTCAGATAGCGTTCTTCGCGGCCAACCTTCACCTTGTACAGCGGCGGCTGGGCGATATACACATAGCCGCGCTGAACCAGCTCGGGCATCTGGCGGTACAGCAGCGTCAGCAGCAGGGTGCGGATGTGCGCGCCGTCAACGTCCGCGTCAGTCATGATGATGAGGCGGTGGTAGCGCAGCTTGTCCACGTTGAAATCGGGGCCGATGCTGGTGCCCAGCGCCGTGATCAGCGTGGCGATCTGTTCGCTGGCGATCAGGCGGTCAAAGCGCGCCTTCTCCACGTTCAGCACCTTGCCGCGCAGCGGCAGGATGGCCTGGAACTTGCGGTCGCGGCCTTGCTTGGCCGAGCCGCCTGCGGAGTCACCCTCGACGATGTACAGCTCGCACAGCGCGGGGTCTTTCTCTTGGCAGTCGGCCAGCTTGCCGGGCAGGCCAGCGCCTTCCAGCACGCTCTTGCGCCGCGTCATTTCGCGGGCCTTGCGCGCGGCTTCGCGGGCGCGGGCGGCTTCAACGATCTTGTTGCACAACGCCTTGGCGTCGTTCGGGTTTTCAAGCAGCCAGGTTTCCAGCGTGCGGGCCACGGCTTCTTCAACGGCCGGACGCACTTCGCTGGAGACGAGCTTGTCTTTGGTCTGGCTGCTGAACTTGGGCTCGGGCACCTTCACCGACAGCACGCAGGCCAGGCCTTCGCGCATGTCGTCGCCAGACGTTTCAACCTTGGCCTTCTTGGCCAGTTCGTTGTCGGCGATGTACTTGTTGATGATGCGGGTCATCGCCGCGCGCAGGCCGGTCAAGTGCGAGCCGCCGTCGCGCTGCGGGATGTTGTTGGTGAAGCACAGCACGCTTTCGCTGTAGCTGTCGTTCCACTGCATCGCCACTTCCACACCCACCGACACGCCGCCTGCGGCCGACTCGGTGCTGACCGAAAACACGTTCGGGTGCAGCACGGTCTTGGCGCGGTTGATGTATTCAACAAAGCCCTTCACGCCGCCGGAGAACGCAAAGTTCTCTTCCTTGCCCTGGCGCTGATCGACCAGGCGGATCTTCACGCCGTTGTTCAGGAACGAGAGCTCGCGCAAGCGCTTGGAGAGAATCTCGTAGTGGTATTCGATGTTGTTGAAGATGATCGGGTCGGCCAGGAAGCGCACTTCCGTGCCCCGCATGTCCGTCGTGCCCGTCACAGCCAGGGGCGCCACGCGCGCGCCTTGGCGGAATTCCATCTGGTGAACCTGGCCGTTGCGGCGGATCGTCAGGCGCAGCCATTCGGATAGCGCGTTCACGCAAGACACGCCCACACCGTGCAGGCCGCCAGACACCTTGTACGAGTTCTGGTCGAACTTGCCGCCGGCGTGCAGTTCGGTCATGACGATTTCCGCCGCGCTGCGGTGGAATTCGTCGTCCTTGTGGATATCCGTGGGGATACCGCGGCCGTTGTCGGTGACCGAGATCGAGTTATCGGTATGGATGGTGACGACGATGTCGTCGCAATGGCCGGCCAGGGCTTCGTCGATGGCGTTATCCACGACTTCAAACACCATGTGGTGCAAGCCTGTGCCGTCGGACGTGTCGCCGATGTACATGCCGGGGCGCTTGCGCACGGCCTCCAGCCCCTTGAGCATCTTGATCGAGTCAGCGCCGTAGCCGCTGTTCTCGGGAGTGGTGTTCTGCTGATCTGACATGTCTGGTTCGATAACGCTTTAAAGAACGGCCTGGCGGCCGGACCGCCCGCGAGCCGTCAGGCCCGCAAGCGGCACAAACCCACAAACGTGTGGGGCGCGGATCAAATCCGCATGGGCATGACGACGTACTTGAACTGGTCGTCTTCGGGCAGGGTGATGAGCGCCGACGCGTTGGCGTCGGGCATGACCGACCACTGGATGTTGTCGACTTTCACGTTGGCCAGCACGTCGAGCAGGTAGCCCACGTTAAAGCCCACATCCAGGGCTTCATGGCCGTAGTCGATGTCGATTTCTTCCTGCGCCTCTTCTTGCTCGGCGTTGGAAGACGAAATCTTCATCTGGTTCTGCGCCAGTTGCAGGCGCACACCCTTGAACTTGTCGGTCGTCAAAATGGCGGCGCGCTGCAAGCTGCCTTGAAGCGCTTCGCGGCCCACCATGAAGTGGCGCGTGTAGTTCGTGGGAATCACACGCGTGAAATCGGGGAACTTGCCTTCGACCAGCTTGGACACCAGCTCGACGTCGCCGAAACGGAAACGGATCTGGCCCGGCGCCACATCAATGGAGACCACTTCATCGGAGTCTTCCAGCAGGCGCTGCATTTCCAGCACGGTCTTGCGCGGCACGATGACTTCGTGGCGTTCAGCAATGCCGTCCGCTTCCGTCGAGCAATGCGCCAGGCGGTGACCATCGGTGGCGACGGCGCGCACACGGCCCGGTTCAAACACCAGCAACATGCCGTTCAGGTAGTAACGGATGTCTTGTTGCGCCATGGCGAAGTGCACCATGTTGAACAGGTGGCGCAGCGTGCGTTGCGGCATCGTCAGCGACACATCCCACTGCTCGGGCTGCGCCACGGTGGGGAACTCGCTGGCGGCCAGCGTCTGCAACGCAAAGCGGCTCTTGGCCGACTGCACCGACAGCTTGTTGCTGGCCAACGCCAGACGCACGTCGCCGGTATCCGGCAGCGCTTTCAGGATGTCGAGCAGCTTGCGCGCGGCAACCGTGGTGGACTCGTTGTCCTGGCCCACGCCGA
This sequence comes from Achromobacter sp. NPDC008082, assembly GCF_042957345.1. Lineage (NCBI taxonomy): Bacteria > Pseudomonadati > Pseudomonadota > Betaproteobacteria > Burkholderiales > Alcaligenaceae > Achromobacter > Achromobacter sp. NPDC008082. The sequence continues at coordinate 53,898 of NZ_JBIBIB010000004.1, read as the reverse complement.
AGTCGGCGTGCGTGGTGATCTGTACTTCCAGGTCGGTCGCAATAAAGGCAACCTTGTTGCCTTCCTTGCGCATCAGGATGTTCGCAAGAATGGGCAGGGTATGGCGTCTTTCGACGATGCCCGCCACAGTCGACAGCGGTTTCAGCAATGCATCGCGTGTGGTTTGTACGAGTTGCATGTTCATCCTTTTAGAGTTTGTTCCAACACGTGCAGGGTATGGTTGAGCTCCGCTTGCTTTGCGCGGGCGTCGGAAATCTTGCGTACGGCGTGAAGTACGGTGGTGTGATCACGACCCCCGAACAAATCGCCGATTTCCGGCAGGCTTTTCTGCGTCAGCTCCTTGGCCAGGTACATCGCGACCTGGCGCGGCAATGCGATATTGGCGGGCCGGCGTTTCGAGTACATGTCGGCGACCTTGATCTTGTAGAAATCCGCAACCGTCTTCTGGATGTTTTCCACAGTGATCTGGCCGTTGGACACGGACAGCAGGTCCTTCAGGGCTTCTTTGCAGACGTCCACCGTCAGCACATCGCGGCCGTGGAAGCGGGCGTACGCAAGCACCTTGCGCAACGCGCCTTCCAGCTCGCGCACGTTGCTGCGCAGATGCTTGGCAATGAAGAAAGCCACTTCCTCGGGCATGGGCACGCCTTCGGATTCCGCCTTGCGCAGCAGAATCGCCACGCGCATTTCCAGTTCGGGCGGCTCGATCGCCACCGTCAGGCCGGAGTCAAAGCGCGAGATCAGGCGGCTGTCGATGCCCGACAGTTCCTTCGGATAGGTATCGCTGGTGATGATGATCTGCTTGCGCTGGGCCACCATCGCTTCGAACGCATAGAAGAATTCTTCCTGCGTGCGGTTCTTGCCGGAGAAGAACTGAATGTCATCGATCAGCAGCAAGTCCAGCGAATGGTAGTAGCGCTTGAAGTCATCGAACGCCTTGCGCTGGTACGCCTTCACCACGTCGGACACGTATTGGTCGGCGTGCACATAGCGCACGCGTACGCCCGTGCCCGCCGCCACCATGGCGTTGCCGATGGCGTGGATCAAGTGAGTCTTGCCCAGGCCCACGCCGCCATACAGGAACAGCGGGTTGTAGGACGTGCCCGGGTTCTCGGCCACTTGCAGCGCCGCGGCGCGTGCGAGCTGGTTCGCCTTACCCGTCACGAAGTTCTCAAACGTGAGATCCGTATTCAGGCGCGAACGCTCGTACACGATGTTGGCCGCGTCGGCGTTGACCGCCTGGGCAGCCGCCGTGGTAGCGGGCGGGGGTGGGGCGGCCGGAGCCGGGGCCTGCATGGGCGGCGCGCCGCCTGAGGGCTGTGCAGCGGACAGGTGGGACTGATCGGGCTGCGGCGCACGCACGGGCGCGACCGGCATACGCGGGGCGGCTCCATGAGAAGGCAACTCGAACAACACCTGTACTGGTCGCTTGAACCACTCCGCGGCCAACGCTTCAATTTGGTGGGAAAAATTCTTACGCACCCAATCCAGCTTGAAGCGGTTGGGCGCGGCAACGCGCAGCACCGCCTGCGTTTCGTCGTACGCAAGCGGGACCAGCGGTCGTATCCACGCGCTGATTTGTTGGGGGGGGAGTTCCTGCTCAAGACGACTGACGCAGGTCTGCCAGAATTCTTTCATGTCGCTCTTATTCAAACCTCGATTCTACCTTGCCTGGGCTGGGGTTATCCACAGGGTAGGACATAAGCGTCTACACTGCTCAGGCTTAACTGTTTGACAAGACAGGGAAAACTTGCTGAAATGGTGGGCTTTTCCGAATTCTGTCTGTCAGAAGGTTTCACAGAGAGCTTAGCCGGAGTTGTGGCAAGACCCCTCCTTTCATGGGTTGGGGCGCTTACTGCACTGTCCGGTTTTTAGCTTTGCTGAATAGGTCGCCTGGGGAGAAATCCCTTGTCCAGAGCCCCGTCTACGAGTTGTTTTTTGCACCTGTTGCAAAAATGCTCACTAGATACCCGCTGCTGAATCCGCGACCTGGAACCCTCCGGGCAGGTCCCTTCTGACTTTTGTTCTTTTTGTGGATCGTCCATGAAACGTACCTACCAACCTTCCGTTACCCGCCGCAAGCGCACCCATGGCTTTCGCGTGCGCATGAAAACCCGCGCTGGCCGCGCCATCCTGAACGCCCGCCGCGCCAAGGGCCGCAAGCGTCTGGCTGTCTAAGTTCTGGTTTTCCGGTTTTTCCGGAAAGCCGTGACTCTTTGCACGGACCGGCCATATTGCAAGACCTCTCGCAATCTCGTTCTGGTTCCGCGCAAACGCCTGACCCGCAGTCCATGCCGCGCTCCACGCTTCCCCCGGAGGCGCGGTTGCATCGCCCCTCCGAGTTCGCCGCTGCCCTAAAAGGCCGGCGTCTTGCTCGAGGGGCGTTATTCATTGTGACTTCGGCTCCCAATGATCTGCCCCCCGGCCAGGATGCCTGTGCCCGCTTGGGGCTGATCATCGCCAAGCGCTTCGCCGCCCACGCCAGTACGCGCAACGCCATCAAGCGGGTCATCCGCGAAGCGTTCCGCCACCGGCGTCTGGCGTTGCCGCCCAAGGATTACGTCGTGCGATTGCATAGCAAAGTCGCTCCCACCACGCTCACCTCGCTAAAACGCTTGGTCAGAGCCGAAGTGGACGCTCACTTTGAACGGATCGCGCGATGATTTTCAAAGCACTGCTCATCGCCCCCATCCGGTTCTACAGGTTTTTCCTGAGTCCCTGGATCGGCCGGCAGTGCCGCTTTACCCCTACTTGCTCGGCGTACGCGATTGAAGCAATCGAACGCCACGGCGCCTGGCGCGGTTTCTGGATGGCGGTTCGGCGCATTGGCCGCTGCCATCCGTGGTCGCCCGGCGGATGGGACCCGGTTCCGCCAACACGGGGAACCAAAGCGCCCCCGTGCTGTTCCCACAGCCACCGCACCGAGCACGATTGACGCTAAACTGGCGGGCTTTGCTGGCCCGTATTCACTTCAGTAGGCACCATGGATATCCGACGAACCGTCCTCTGGATGATTTTTTCCTTTTCGCTGTTGCTCCTATGGAACAACTGGCAAATCCATAACGGCAAGCCGTCGCTGTTCGGGGGCCCCACGCCCGCGGCCAGCACGGCTGAACCGCAGGCCGGCGCCAACAACGCCACGCCATCGGTGCCCAGCGCGCCAACCACCACGGCTGCTGCGCCGTCGGCCGTTCCTGGCGCCACTGCACCGGCCACCGCACGCTCGGAAGAAGTCGTCATCACGACGGACGTTCTGCGTCTGACGTTCGACACGATGGGCGCCCAACTGGTGCGCGCCGAACTGCTGAAGTACCCGGCAACCGGCCAGCCCGACAAGCCCACCGTGCTGCTGGACCGTTCGGCCGGCCTGAACTACGTCGTGCAATCCGGCGTGGTCGGCGCCCCCAATGGCCAGAGCTTCCCCACGCACCAGACGCCTTTCCGCGTCGTGACGACGGAACGCCAACTGACCGGCGACAACCTGGTCGTCTCGTTCGAAGGCGAATCGGGCGGCGTGAAGGTCACCAAGACGTTCACCCTGCACAAGGGCCGCTACGACATCGACGTGCGCCACGACCTGGCCAACGTCGGCTCCGCCCCCGTGTCGCCCGCGCTGTACTTGCAGCTTGAGCGCGACGGCAACGACCCGGCCGACACGTCGAGCTTCTATCACACCTTCACCGGTTTCGCCGTCTACTCGGAACAAGACAAGTTCCAGAAGAGCACCTTCAGCGACATCGAAAAGAAGAAGGCCAACTACATCAAGCAGGCGGACAACGGCTGGATCGCCGTGGTGCAGCACTACTTCGCCACCGCCTGGGTGCCACCGCAAGGCAAGCCGCGCACGAACGAACTGCTGGAAGTGCAGAAGAACCTGTACGCCGCCCGCAGCATCGAAGCCGTCGGTGAAATTGCTCCGGGTTCCGCGTCGCGTGTCGACTCGCACCTGTGGGTTGGCCCGCAAGACCAGAAGGCCATGGCGGCGCTCGCCCCCGGCCTGGAACTGGTGGTGGACTATGGCTGGCTGACCATCATCGCCAAGCCGCTGTTCACGCTGATGACGTGGCTGCATTCGCTGCTGGGCAACTGGGGCTGGACCATCGTCGCGCTGACCGTGCTGATCAAGGCCATCTTCTACCCGCTGGCCGCCGCAAGCTACCGCTCGATGGCCCGCATGAAGCAAGTGGCTCCGCGTCTGCAAGCGCTGAAGGAAAAGTACGGCGACGACAAGCAGAAGCTCAACGCCGCCATGATGGAGATGTACCGCACCGAAAAGATCAACCCGCTGGGCGGCTGCTTGCCGATGGTGGTGCAGATTCCGGTGTTCATCTCGCTGTACTGGGTGCTGCTGGCCAGCGTGGAAATGCGCGGCGCGCCGTGGATTCTGTGGGTCCATGACCTGTCGATCCGCGACCCGTACTTCATTCTGCCCGCCATCATGATGGCCACCATGTTCCTGCAGATCAAACTGAACCCGACGCCGCCGGACCCCATCCAGGCCAAGGTCATGATGATCATGCCGCTGGTGTTCGGCGGGATGATGTTCTTCTTCCCGGCCGGTCTGGTGCTGTACTGGTGCGTCAACAACACCTTGTCGATCGCGCAGCAGTGGTCCATCACCCGCGCCATGCAGCGCAAGACGGAAGCGGCGGCAAACCGCTAAGCCTTGCTTGCAAGCATGAAGAACCGGCCCCTAGGGGCCGGTTTTTTTATGCGTGCACGGTTTGCAGCGATGACCGCGGCACGCCAGCTGAGGCATTTCTTAATAGCTTTAATCAATTGAATTTGGTACTTCAATCAACTTCCCAAGTGAAACGATGACCCCTATCATGTGTCGGACATATTCCCCGGGCAGTCTCACCGGGGAATATTCACAACACGGCGCGGGCCGACAGGCCACGCGCCCTCCAGATCACGTAGGGAGTGTGCTATGACCGACAAGAAGCAACTGACCACCGCCTCAGGCGCGCCGGTGGCGGACAATACCAACACGTTGACCGCGGGCCCGCGCGGTCCGGCGCTGTTGCAGGACTTCTGGCTGATTGAAAAGCTTGCCCACTTCGACCGCGAACGCATCCCCGAACGCGTCGTCCACGCCAAAGGCTCCGGCGCCTACGGCACCTTCACCGTTACGCACGACATCTCGCGCTACACGCGCGCCAGCATCTTTTCCCAGGTCGGCAAGCAAACCCCGCTGTTCCTGCGCTTTTCCACCGTGGCCGGCGAACGCGGCGCGGCGGACGCCGAACGCGATGTGCGCGGCTTCGCCATCAAGTTCTATACCGACGAAGGCAACTGGGATCTGGTGGGCAACAACACCCCCGTATTTTTCATCCGCGACCCGCTGAAGTTCCCTGACTTCATCCACACCCAGAAACGCGACCCCAAGACCAACCTGCGCAGCGCCACCGCCGCCTGGGACTTCTGGTCGCTCAGCCCCGAATCGCTGCATCAGGTCACCATCCTGATGAGCGACCGCGGCATTCCCGCCAACCTGCGCCAGCAGCACGGCTTTGGCTCGCATACGTTCAGCTTCGTCAACAAGGACGGCGAGCGCTTCTACGTGAAGTTCCACTTCAAGTCGCAGCAGGGCGTCGTCTGTATGAGCGATGAAGAAGCGGCGCAAGTCGTGGCGCATGACCGCGAAAGCTCGCAGCGCGATCTGTTCGAGAACATCGAAAAGAAGAACTTCCCGAAGTGGACGCTGAAGGTGCAGATCATGCCCGAGGCCGAAGCCGCGACATACCACATCAACCCGTTCGACCTGACCAAGGTGTGGCCGCACGGCGACTACCCGCTGATTGAAGTGGGTGTGCTGGAACTGAACAAGAACCCCGAAAACTACTTTGCCGAAGTCGAGCAGGCCGCCTTCACGCCGGCAAACGTTGTGCCGGGCATCGATTTTTCGCCGGACAAGATGCTGCAAGGGCGCTTGTTCTCTTACGGCGACACGCACCGCTACCGCCTCGGGATCAATCACCATCAGATCCCCGTGAACGCGCCGCGCTGCCCGTTCCACAGCTATCACCGCGACGGCGCCAGCCGCGTCGACGGCAACGTGGGCGGCACGCTGAACTACGAGCCCAACAGCGCGGGCGAATGGAAGGAAACCCCGTCGGCCGGCGAACCGCCGCTGGCGCTGGACGGCCAGGCCGCCGCCCGCTGGAACCACCGCGTGGATGATGACTACTACTCGCAGCCGGGCAACCTGTTCCGCCTGATGACGCCGGAAAAGCAGGAGCTGCTGTTCGGCAACATCGGCCGCCACATGGCGGGTGTGCCGGAAGAGATTCAACGCCGTCAGCTGGAACACTTCCGAAAAGCGGACCCGGCGTATGCCGCCGGCGTGGCCAAGGCGCTGGGGCTGAAGCTCTGAACGGCTAGGCTGGATCCATGAATCGCCGGGCGACCTCTGGCGATGTCTGGCGATGTATGGCGATAAAAACAGAGGGGGCGGCTTCGCAAGAAAGCCGCCCCCTCTTTTTGCCTGTGGACAACGCGCCGGCTAGCGCTGCATGCCCCACCGCCGCACCGTCAAACGCTCCAACGTATCGAATCCCAGGTTTTCCACAAGCAGGCCGATGATGACGACGGCCGCCAAGCCTGCGAACACGCGATCTGTGTATAACTCGTTGCGGTTCTGAAAGATGTACCAGCCGAGTCCGCCTTTGCCGCTGGACGCGCCAAACACCAGCTCGGCGGCAATCAACGTGCGCCACGCAAACGCCCAGCCTATCTTCAGGCCGGCCAGAATCGCCGGCAACGCAGCAGGCACCAGAATCTGCAATACGTACCGCAGCCCGGTCAGCCCATAGTTGCGGCCCGCCATGCGCAGCGTTTCCGACACGCCCAGAAACCCCGCATACATGTTCAACGCCAGCGCCCACAGCACGGAATGGATCAGCACGAACACCAGGCTGCCTTCACCCAGGCCAAACCACAGCAGCGCCAGCGGCAGCAATGCAATCGCAGGCAGCGGGTTGAACATCGCGGTCAGCGTGGACAGCAGATCGCGTCCGAAGCGCGTGGACACCGCCAGCGTGGTCAACACGAACGCCAGCGCCACGCCCGCCAGATACCCCTGCACCAACACCCGTAGCGACTGCCAGGCGCGCGCCGGCAGCTCGCCATTGGCGATGCCTTGCACGAAGGCTTGCGCCGTCTGCCACGCCCCCGGCAGCAGCAAGTCATTGTCGGTATAGCGCGCCGCCAACTCCCACACCCCCGCCAGCAAAACCAGAATCAACAGCTTGCGCAGGCTGGCGTGTTGCCACAGCTTTTCGTGCCACGGCAGCGGCGTTTCGGCCGCCTGCGGGGGCAGCGGCGGCAGCTCATATTCCACTTCGGGGCGGATCGGCGGAGAAGCGGCGTGCGCGTGGCTCATCGGTGAACACTCATCATGAAGGCGCTCTCAGGCTGCGGCGCGCTCAGCGGGCGCCGGCGCGGCATCGGGGGTGGGCGATTCGAACAGCAAGTCATGGATGCGCCGCGCCGCCGACTGAAAGCCGGCCGAACCCTGGCTGTGCAAGCCATACGCATGCGCATTCAGTTCTGCGCGCACACGCCCCGGATGCGGCGACAACAGCAGCACACGGCTGCCCAACACCAAGGCCTCTTCAATGGAATGCGTGACGAACAACAAGGTGAAGCGCACGTCTTCCCACAACGCCATCAGCTCTTCCTGCATGCGCCGCCGTGTCAGGGCGTCGAGCGCTGCGAAGGGCTCATCCATGAGCAGCACGCGCGGCTGCATGGCAAGCGCCCGCGCAATCGCCACGCGCTGCTTCATACCGCCGGACAACGTGTGCGGGTAGGCATCGGCAAACGCTGCCAGGCCCACCTTATCCAGATAATGCATGGCGCGTTCATCCGCTTCGCGCCGGTTCAATTTGCGCGAGGCCACCAACGGAAACGCCACGTTCTGCCGCAACGTTTTCCACGGCGGCAACTGATCGAATTCCTGGAACACGACGATGCGATCCGGCCCAGGGCCGGCTACCGTCTGACCATCAATGGCGATGCGTCCTTCGGTGGGCGGAATGAATCCGGCCACGGCTTTCAGCAACGTTGACTTGCCGCAGCCCGATGGCCCCAACAAGATGAAACGGTCCGCGCCATGCACCTCGAAACTGACCTGTTGCGTCGCGCGAACCCGCCGTTCGCGCGTCTTATATTCGATTGTCACCTTATCCACAGCTAGCAGCGGTGACGTCTTTTGAACGTTATCCACAGGGCTTGCGGCGGCGACTGGCATCTCAGCTGCCTTGCGCCGTCAGCGCATCATCGAAGAAGTAGTCGCGCCAGCTGGCCGGCGCATGCTTGATGGCGCCCACCTTGTGCATGAATTCGGCCAGCGCGTAGGTGTTCTGCGGTTCCAGCTTGAATTGCACGTCGGGGTTCTTGATCACCTTGATCAGGAAATCGCGGTCTTGCTTGGCGCCGGTCACGCGCAAATACGTGTCAGCCGCTTTCTCGGGGTTTGCCGTCGCAAACGCCGCGGCTTCCTTCAACGCTTCCTGGAACGCCTTGTACGTCTTGGGATTTTCCTTGCGGAATTTCTCGGTGGCGAACAACACGGTGGACGAACTGGGGCCGCCCAACACGTCGTACGAATTCAGCACGATGCGCGCCTTGGGGTTCTCGGCCAACTCCTGTTCCTGGAACGGCGGGTTGCCAAAGTGACCGGTGATTTCCGTGCCGCCGGCGATGATGGCCGCCGCCGCATCCGGATGCGGCAACGCCACGGAAATCTTGTCCAGCTTGTTGAATTGCGCGTCGCCCCACAGCTTGGCAGAGGCCAGCTGCAATACGCGCGACTGCACCGACACGCCCACCGCGGGCACCGCTATGCGATCCTTATCCGTGAAGTCGGCAATGGTCTTCACATTGGGGTTGTTGGTGACCAGGTAATAGGGAAAGTTGCCCAGCGACGCCACGCCCTTCACATTCTGCTTGCCATGCGTGCGGTCCCAAATCGTCAAAAGCGGCCCCACGCCGGCGCCCGCGATATCCACAGCCCCGGACAACAACGCGTCGTTCACGGCCGAGCCGCCGGATAACTTGGCCCACTCGACCGAGATATCCACACCCTCGGCCTTGCCGTGCTTTTCGATCAGTTGCTGGTCGCGCGCCACATTCAGCAGCAGGTACACAATGCCGTACTGCTCCGCGATGCGGATGCGTCCTTCCGCCATGGCGGGCGTGGGCGAAGCCAGCGCCAGCACCGCCAGAATCAACGCCAGCCCCGCGCCGGTTGCGGTTTGGACCAGACGATCCCGAAGTGCAGAAGACAGTTGCATGGTGTTCCTTGTGGATAAGTGCTTTGCGCCAAATATTGGAGCGTTCGCGGTGCTTTTCTTTAAAACGGCACATCGCCTTCAATGGTGGTGCGGTACAACTTGCGGCGCAGATGATCTGGGGTGCCGCCCGCCAGATGGATCAGCGAACGGTTGTCCCAGAACACCAGGTCATGCGGCTGCCAGCGATGGCGATAGATGTGTTCCGCACGCACGCTATGCGCAAACAATTCGGCCAACAGGGCGCGGCTTTCGTCTTCCGGCAGGCCAACGATGCGCGTCGTAAAGCCTTCGCTCACGAACAGCGCGCGGCGGCCGTTCTCGGGATGCGTACGCACCACCGGATGCACCACTTCCTGCACTTGCGCGATTTGCTGCGCGCTTAAATTCGGACGCCAGTTCCCTTCCTTTTGCAGCTGGCCGTACTGCGCCAGATAGGAATGCACGGCGCGCTTGCCGACGATGGCATTGCGCAACGCTGCGGGCAGCGTGTCGTAGGCCAGATGCATGTTGGCGAACAAGGTGTCGCCGCCTTCTGACGGCAGTTCCTGCGCGTGCAAGAGCGAGCCCAGGCTGGGCAATTCCTTGTACGAAATATCCGAATGCCAGTACTTGCCCGCGTCGCCCAATCCAATAGGCTTGCCGTCTTCCACAATGTTGGACACGGTCAGGATCTCGGGGTGGCCGGCCAGATGAAACTGGTGCAGCACATGAATCATCAGCGGGCCGAAGCGGCGGCTGAAATCGATGTGTTGTTGCGGCGTAATGCGTTGGTCACGGAACACCAGCAGGTGATGATCCAGATGCGCCTGATGCACCCGCGAAAAATCCGCGGGCGCGAGTTCGCGGGTCAAGTCCAATCCGATGATTTCGGCGCCAACCGGGCCGGGCAGGGGGCGCACCTCAAATTGCTGCACGCCGGACTGCTGCACATCAAACTGCTGCGCTTTCACAGCGGGGGCGGCGTCTACTTCGCGCCGCAGGGCGTTGCTCTGGGACATCGATCGCTCCGTTTCGCCTTGCGGCATGTCTGGAACGATCGATTATGGAAACGGCGCCTTGTATCTCAAACGAAGTTATCGGCGTTTGATCAAAGCTTCCCGTCATATAGAAAAAGCCGCGGGGCAACGCCCGCGGCTTCATGCACCAAACCCTATTAGCTAATAGCGTATCGGTTATTAGACCGCGCTTATGCGGCCGGCAGATAGGCCTCGACGAGCTTCACCCAATAGGTCGCGCCCACCGGCAGCAATGCGTCGTTGAAGTCGTAGTTCGGGTTGTGCAACTGGCACGGACCCATGCCGTGATAGCTTTCCATGCGGTGGTCGCCATCGCCGTTGCCCAGGAACAGATAGGCGCCCGGAATCGCTTCCAGGAAGAAGGAGAAATCTTCCGCGCCCATGAAGGGCGGCATGTCGCGCAGCACGTTCTCGGCGCCAAATGCGTCTTCGGCAACCTTGGCCGCGAAGGCCGTTTCGTTTTCCCAGTTCACCAGCGGCGGATATGCGCGCACGAAGTCCAGCTCGCCCGTGCCGCCGTACACCTGCGGCAAGGTGGTGGCGATGCGGCGCATGTCTGCTTCGATCTTGTCTAGCGTCTCGACCGAGTACGTGCGCACGGTGCCGCGCAGCACGGCCTCGCCGGGAATCACGTTGTACGCGTCGCCCGCATGAATCTGCGTGATCGACAGCACCGCTTGCTCTAGCGGGTTCTTGCTGCGCGAAATGACGGTTTGCAGCGCGTGCACCATATCGGCCGCCACGATGATGGGGTCTACCGATGCATGCGGTTGCGCCGCGTGGCCGCCTACGCCCTTGATGACGATGTCCCAGCGGTTGCTGGAGGCCATCGTGGGGCCGGCGCGAAAACCAAACTGGTTGACCGGCATGCCGGGCATGTTGTGGATGCCGAACACGGCGTCACACGGGAATTTTTCGAACAGGCCGTCCTGCATCATGGCGCGCGCGCCGGCGTTACCGCCTTCTTCGGCGGGCTGGAAAATGAACACCACCGTGCCGTCGAAATTGCGATGCGTGGACAGGTACTGCGCCGCCCCCAACAACATCGCGGTATGGCCGTCATGGCCGCAACCGTGCATGCGGCCACTGATGGTGGACTTGTGCGCAAAGCGGTTGTGCTCCGGCATGGGCAGCGCGTCCATGTCGGCACGCAGGCCGATGGTCTTGCCGCCGCTGCCCGCACGCAGCACGCCCACGACGCCCGTTTTTCCCAGCCCCGTATGCACTTCCAGGCCCCATTCGCGCAGGCGTTCGGCCACCAGGTTCGACGTACGCGTTTCTTGGAAGGCAAGTTCGGGATGCGCGTGGATATCCCGGCGCAGCGCGGTCAGCTCAGGATGCGCGCGTTCGATTTCGGCAATGGTTTTCATGGTGGGGATGACGATTCAAAAGAGGGGGGATTTTTAGGGCTAATCCTAACTCATGTCGTTCAAGTGACAAGCGCTGAACTGCCCCGGCGATATCTCGCGCAGCAACGGCCGTTCTACCTTACAGCGCGCCATCGCCTGCGGGCAACGCGGATGAAACGCGCAGCCCGTGGGCGGGTCCAGCGGTGACGGCAGTTCGCCCTTGATGGGCTGGTACGTGCGCCGCCCCGGCGTCAACGTTGGCAATTCCTTCAACAGCGCCTGCGTGTACGGATGGTTGGCGCGCTGAAAAACCGTATCGGTGGGGGCAAGCTCAACCACGCGGCCCAGGTACATGATGGCCACGCGGTCCGAGATATGGCTGACCACGCTCAGGTTGTGGCTGATGAACAGATACGTCAGGTCCAGATCGTCGCGCAGCTGTTCGAACAGGTTCAGCACCTGCGCCTGAATGGAGACGTCCAACGCAGCCACGGCCTCGTCGCAAACGATCACGGAAGGCTTGAGCGCCAACGCCCGCGCGATCCCAATGCGCTGCCTCTGCCCCCCTGAAAACTGATGCGGATAGCGCTGTGCAAAGGCCGGGTCCAGCCCCACCTGCCGCATCAGCCCCGCCACATATTCCGCTTTGTCGCGCGCGCGGATCAAGCCGTGCGCCACGGGCGCTTCACCGATGATTTCACGCACCCGCATGCGCGGGTTAAGCGACGCGTATGGGTCCTGGAAGATCATCTGCACGCCCAGCTCATACGCCCGCCGCTCGGCGCCTGTCATGGCGCGCACGGCCTTGCCCTGGTAGTCCACGTCGCCTGCCGAGGGCGGCAAAATGCCCGACACAATGCGGCCCAGCGTGGATTTTCCACAGCCAGATTCGCCGACGATGCCAATCACTTCGCCCGGCTGCACTTCCAGGTCCACACCCGCCACGGCGTGCACCACTTGGGTCTTCAAGCCCGCGCCCAACAGGTTCGCAATGCGCCCGGCAAAATCCACGGGCTGCACGAAGCGCAGTTCCACACCACGCAGGGACAGAATGGGGGCGTCGCGTTCTGCTGCGCTCATTTGAGGTCTGGGTCTCCGGCATGCCAGCAGCGCACCCATTGCGCCGGGCGAACTTCAACGGGCTGCGGCTCGACCAGACAGGCGTTCGTCGCGCGCGGGCAGCGCCCGCGAAACGCACAGCCTTGCGGCAGGTTCAACAGCGACGGCGTCATGCCGGGAATCGGCACCAGCGGCCTGCCACGCGACTCCGGCGTGGGAATAGAGGCAATCAGCCCATGCGTATACGGATGCATCGGATGGCTGATCACGTCTTGCGTGCTGCCCGTCTCCACGACGCGTCCCGCATACATCACCGACACGCGGTCCGCCAGGCCGGCCACCACCGCCAGATCGTGCGTGATCCAGATCAGGCCCGTGCCGGTCTCGCGGCACAGCTTCTGCACTTCGAAAAGAATCTGCCCCTGAATCGTGACATCCAGCGCGGTAGTGGGTTCGTCGGCAATGATCAGGCGCGGTGAATTCAAGAGCGCAATGGCAATCGCCACGCGCTGGCGCATGCCGCCCGACAACTGATGCGGATAGGTGCGCAAGCGTTCCGCGGGCGACGGAATGCCCACCATCGTCAGCGTCTGCAAGGCCCGTGCGCGGGCCTGTTCACGCGACACCTTGTGATGCGCCTGCACCGCTTCGATCATCTGCGTATCCACACGCAGCACGGGGTTCAGCGTCATCATCGGGTCTTGGAAGATCATCGCGATCTCTTGCCCCCGCAGCTGGCGCCACCGGGCGGGCGTGGCGCCGCGCAGGTCTTCACCATTCAGGCGCAGCTGCCCCTCCACGATGCGGCCCGGCTCGTCCAGCAGGCCCATCAGCGAAAAGCCAGTGATGCTCTTGCCGGAGCCAGACTCGCCCACCAGCCCCAGGATCTCGCCTTCAGCCAATGTCAGGTTCACACCATCCACCGCTTTCACCACGCCGTTGCGCGTGAAGAAGTGCGTCTTCAGGCCCTGTACCTCAAGAATGGTCGGGGGCGTGGCCAAGGGTTTTTCAAGCACGCTTGTCTGCATCGCGTCCGCCTTCAATTCGCGTGGCGCGGGTTAAGCACATCACGCAGGTGGTCGCCCACCAGGTTGATGGCGATGATGGCAAGCGCCAACGCAATGCCGGGGAAGAACGAGATCCAGTATTGGCCCGACAGCAGGTACTCGAAGCCGTTATAGATCAGCATGCCCAGCGATGGCTCGGTGACTGGCACGCCCACCCCCAGGAACGACAACGTGGCTTCCAGCGCGATGGCATGCGCCAGATCGATCGTGGCGATCACGATAAGCGGCGGCATACAGTTGGGCAGCACATGGCGAAACAGCACGCGCCCCCACGACAAAGACATACAGCGCGCGGCCTCCACATATTCCTTGCCGCGCTCCACCAGCGCCGCGCCGCGCGCCGCACGAGCAAAGTACGCCCATTGCACGACGATGAGCGCGATGATCACCTTATCCACACCCTTGCCCAAAATCGCCAGCAGCATCAGCGCCACGAGAATTGCCGGAAACGACAACTGGATATCCACAACCCGCATCAGCAGCGCATCAACGCGGCCGCCGAAGTAGGCCGCGATCAGCCCGACGGTGGCGCCAATGCCAAATGCCGCCAGCACCGACACGGTGGCGACCAGCAGGCTGGTGCGCATGCCATACAGAATGGCTGACAGCAGATCGCGCGCCTGCCCATCGGTGCCAAGCCAGTAATGCATGGACCCATCACCGCTTTCACTGCCCGGTTTGAGCTTGGAATCCATGATGTCCAGCGACGCCAGGTCATACGGATTCTGCGGCGCGATCCACGGCGCCAGCAGCGCGGCGCCCACAATCACCACCAGCATCACCAGGCCGAGCGTGGCGAGCTTGCTGGCGAAGAAGTCCGACACAAAGCGCCGCCAAGGCGTCTGTTCCTTTTTCGCGGCGACGGGCGCGGCGGTGGTGGCGGGGCTTGTCATCGGCGGCTATCCAAACGTACGCGGGGGTCCAGCACCGTGTAGATGATGTCCACCACCAGATTCAACATGACCAGGAAGAACACGATCAAGAGCAGATACGCCACCACCACCGGACGATCCAGGTTGATGATGGAATCGATCAGCAGCTTGCCCATGCCCGGCCACGAAAACACCGTCTCGGTCACGACGGCAAACGCCATCACCTGGCCAAATTCCAGCCCGGCAACCGTCACCACCGGGATCAAGATGTTCTTCAACAAATGCACACCCAGCACGCGCTTTTCCGACAGCCCCTTGGCGCGCGCGAACTTGATGTAGTCCATGGGCAGCGCTTCGCGCGTGGCGGCGCGCGTCACGCGGATGATCATCGCGCACTTGGCGAACGCAATGGTTGCGGCGGGCAATGCCAGGCTCAACCAGCCGTTGAGCGTCAGCACGCTGAGCTCAAGCGATCCGATATGCACGGTCTTGCCGCGCCCGCCTGCCGGCACCCAGCCAAGCATCACAGCGAACACCATGATCAGCATCAGGCCGACCCAGAAGTTGGGCAGCGAAAACCCCAGCACGGACCCCGTCATGATGGCGCGTGAGCCGGGCGCTTGCGGCTTCAAGCCTGCCAGGATGCCAAGCGGCACGCCGATGAGCACCGACAGCAGCATGGCCACACAGGCCAGCTCGACGGTGGCCGGCATGCGCTCCAGGATCAGATGCATGGCGGGCTCGCCCGTCAGGAAGCTGTTGCCGAAATCGCCCCGCACCGCCTGGCCCATGAAGATCAGGTACTGCCGCCACAGCGGCAAGTCCAGACCCAACGATGCGCTGATGGCGGCGCGTTGCGCTTCGGTGGCTTCGGGGCTGGCCAGCATCGATACCGGGTCGCCCACCATGTAAATCCCTGCAAAAACCAACGCCGACATGACGAGCATGACGACGATGGTTTGCAGCAGTCTTCTTACGATTGTTGCCAGCACTGGAGACCGCCTGTGTCGCGCATTACTTCTTCAGCGTTGCAAACTGCGCAAGCGTGACCTGGTCGGGGCGGCCCTGGTAGCGGATGTCGCCCTTCATGGCCCAAACCGACAGTTCGAAGTGCACCGGCAACATGGCGAAGTCATCCATGGCGATGTTGCTGGCCTTGGACAGCAGCTCGGCGCGCTTGGCGTCATCCATCGTGGAAGACGCTTCCTTCACCAATTCGTCCATCTTCGGGTTGGAATAACGGCTGCGGTTGGTGGTGCCCAAGCCCGCTTCCGGATTACGCGTCACCAGCAAGGACGTCAGCGCGTTGGACATCTCGCCGCTGGTCACGGACCAGCCCGCCAGATAGGCCGAAAACGCGTAGCTGTCGCGGTTCTTGAAAAACACCGGGGGCGCCATCGCGTCCACGCTGGTCTTCACGCCGATGCGCGTCCACATCGATGCGATGGCCTGCGCCACCTTCGAATCGTTCACGTAGCGGCCCGACGGCGAACCCAGCGTGATCGAGAAGCCATTGGGGTAACCGGCTTCCTTCAACAGCGCCTTCGCCTTTTCCACATCGGCCTTGGGCGCCTTGGAATGCTCTTTGCTGGAACCGAACATGGGGTAGGGCAGCAGGTTGCCGGCCGGCAGCGCCACGCCACCCATCACGCGTTCCACCAGCGCATCGCGGTTGATGGCCAGGGACAGCGCTTCACGCACGCGCTTGTCCTTCATCGGATTCTTGTCGGTGCCTTGTATGCCCGGCGACGGTTCGGCGTACTGATCCAGCGCCACGTACACGACACGTACCGACGGCGTTTCTTCAACGAAGAGCTTTTTGTCGCCCTTCAGCTTGGGCAGGTCATCGGTGGGGGGATCTTCGATCATGTCGACGTCACCGGCCAACAGCGCGGCCACGCGCGCGGCGGCATTGCTGATGGGACGATAGACCACGCGGTCCCACTCGGGCTTCTTGCCCCAGTAATTATCATTGCGCGCCAATACGAATTCGGCACCGCGCTTCCAGGACACGAATTTGTACGGGCCCGTGCCGATCAAGCCGTCACCGCTATTCAATTCAGTCGTGGTCTTGCCTTCGGCAGCTGGCCCGGAAGCAGCCTTCTTCGACATGATGGGCAGTTGCGCCAGATTCACCAGCAGGTTCGGCGCGACTTCCTTGGTGGTGATGCGCACGGTCATGGGATCGACCGCTTCGGTCTTCGCCACCGAGCCGAGATAAAGCGTGAAGGGCGAGGGGCTGTTGGGCACCTTGGGCACGCGGTCGTACGTGAACACCACGTCTTCCGAAGTGAACGGTGTGCCGTCCGAGAACTTCACGTTCGGACGCAGCTTGAACGTCCAGACTTTGCCGTCCACCGTCCAAGATTCCGCCAGCGCCGCTTGCGGCTTCAATTGGGCGTCGGTTGCGACGAGCGTGTCGAATATGGTTTGGGAGATCTGCGTATTCGGCGTCAACGCGTGGTATTGCGGGTCCATCGATGAGGGCTCGGTCTTCAAGGCGATCACCAGATCGCGAGCCATTGCGGAACTGAATGTGCCAAAGGCCAACATCACCGCGGCGGAGCCGCAGGCCAAGACACGCGA
The DNA here is from genome assembly GCF_042957345.1 of Achromobacter sp. NPDC008082. Classification (NCBI taxonomy): domain Bacteria; kingdom Pseudomonadati; phylum Pseudomonadota; class Betaproteobacteria; order Burkholderiales; family Alcaligenaceae; genus Achromobacter; species Achromobacter sp. NPDC008082. The sequence goes on along the minus strand of NZ_JBIBIB010000004.1, from coordinate 36,650 downwards.
AAACCGAGATGCCATCGTGATCTCCCTGAGTTGTTTCGGGTTTTGAACCTCGGGGCCACATTAACCAGCAAACAAGGGGCCGCGCAACAGTTATATTCCCCTATTGTTCTCGCATCCCCCACGCTCAGATATGTCCGCTTACGCCCCCATTGCCGCTATTGCCACCGCCCCCGGAAGAGGCGGCATCGGCGTCGTGCGCGTTTCTGGTGCGGACCTGTCCGAATTGGTGCGGCGCATCTTTCAGCGCGAACTCACGCCGCGCCACGCGCACTATCTGCCGTTCAAATCGGTAGACGGTGAACTGCTTGATGAAGGCATCGCGCTCTACTTCCGCGCGCCGCATTCCTATACCGGCGAAGACGTGCTGGAACTGCAAGGCCACGGCGGCCCGGCCGTGCTGCGCCGCGTGCTGGAAAGCTGTCTGGCCGCTGGCCGCGACCTGGGCGTGCGCCTGGCCGAACCCGGCGAATTCACCCGCCGCGCCTTTCTGAACGACCGCATGGATCTGGCGCAAGCCGAAGCCGTGGCCGACCTGATCGACGCGTCATCGGTGGCCGCCGCGCGCGGCGCGATGGCGTCGCTGTCGGGCGAATTCTCTGCCCGCGTCAATGATTTATCCGACCGCATCATTCACCTGCGCATGCTGGTGGAAGCGACGTTGGATTTCCCCGAAGAAGAAATCGACTTTCTTGAGAAATACCAGGCCCGCCCCACGCTGGATGCGCTGACGTCGGACCTGTCCAAACTGATCGCACAAGCGCGCCAAGGCGTGATCTTGCGCGAAGGCTTGCACGTAGTGCTGGCCGGCCAGCCCAACGTGGGCAAATCCAGCTTGCTTAACGCATTGGCGGGCGACGATATCGCCATCGTCACCCCGATTGCGGGCACGACGCGCGACAAAGTGGTGCAAGAAATTCATATCGACGGCGTGCCATTGCACATTGTGGACACGGCCGGACTGCGCGAAACCGAAGACACCGTCGAGAGCATCGGCATTGCCCGCACCTGGCAAGAAATCGAACGCGCTGACGTTATTTTGCATCTGCAAGACGCGACCCAACCCGGCGACGAACTGGACGCCCAGATCACGGCACGCCTGCCTCCCCGCACGCCGGTACTGAAAGTTTTCAACAAAGTGGACCTGTTATCCACAGGCTTTACCGCCGGCGCGGGTGAATTGGGCATTTCCGCCAAGCGCGGCATCGGCCTGGATGCCTTGCGCGCCGAACTGCTGAACATAGCCGGCTGGAACCCCGGCGCGGAATCGCCCTGGCTTGCGCGCGAACGCCATCTGCACGCCTTGCAACAGGCGGCGGAACATCTGGAACTGGCGGGCCAACACGCGGAACAAGACGACCGCGTGCTGGATCTGTTTGCAGAAGAGCTGCGCCTGGCGCACGACAGCTTGTCGAGCATCACCGGCAAGTTCACCAGCGACGATCTGCTGGGCGAGATTTTTTCCAGCTTCTGTATCGGGAAGTAGGCTGAATACCAACGGGTTTTATCAAGGTCTAGAGAAACCCTTGGAATGCGCCGAAGATATTGGACGACATCACATCGTCATGCAAGAACGGCTGCGCCAAGGCGATAAACTGAAAAATATGATTAAAGGCTCATATTTTTCATTCGCTCTTGAAGCCCCTTTTTTTCGGCTGTAATTTTCGGCGCTACCTCTCGACGTCAATGCTCGGCGACAATTCTCGATGTGACTGTGACTTCTCGACGTCACCTCTCGCCGTCGCTTCTCGTCGCGACTTTCGCCACCGCACGCTCTGCGCGCTCGTTGTTCGCCAGTGATTTCGCATACACCGATTCCGGGCGTATGCGATGCGCAATCACGTATCCCGTAATGCAGGCCAGCATCAGCGGCAGCATCACTTCATAGCTCAGCGTCATCTCGAAAATCATCAGCGTCGACATCAGCGGCGCGTACGTGGTGGCGGCCAGCAGCGCCCCCATGCCGACGACGGCATAGCTGGAAATTGCCGACACATCCCCCGCCGGCAACACCGCTTGCAAGCCGTTTGCATACAGCGCACCCAAGGCCGCGCCCACAAACAGCGTCGGCGTGAACACGCCGCCCACCGCGCCGGACCCAACGCTGGCGCCCGTGGCCACAATCTTCATCAGCAAGATGGCAGCCACCGCCTGCCATGCCCATTGCGTATGCAGCATGCTGTTGACCACGCTATAGCCGTTGCCCCACACCTCGGGGTTGATGACCGACAAGGCGCCCACCACCAGCCCGCCCAACGCCATCCGCAGCCAAAGCGGGAAAGGCAGCCGTGAAAATGTGGCGCGCGACGCGTCCAGGAATCGCAGGAACTGGGGCGCGACCAGGCCGGCGGCGACACCCAGCCCCAGGTAGTTGATGACTTCCCATCCCGACACAAATTCAAAGTGCGGCATATGGAAGACCGCGTCGTAGTGCAGGATTTGGCGCGTGACGATGTTGGCCACCACCGATGACACCACTAGCGGCACCAGCGTGGCGGACGAAATCACGCCAAAAACGATCTCGGAAATGAACAAGGCGCCCGCAATCGGCGCGTTATAGGCGGACGTGATGCCCGCCGTGGCCCCGCAGGCGACCAATAAGCGCAGATGGCGGGGCGGAAGCAGCAGGAATCGGCCCGTCAACGATGAAAACATGGCCGCCAGCTGGACCATCGGGCCTTCCCGGCCGATCGACGCGCCTGAGCCGATCGAAAAAATGGACGACAAGCTGCGCGCGAGCGTCTGGCGCAGGCCAATGACGCCGCGGCCGATTGAAATGGCTTCCATATAGTCGGCCGCGCCCCGCTTTGGCAGCCATCGGGCGGCCATTTGCAGGATGAGGCCAGCGACTGCGCCCCCCACGGCAGGCATCAGGAACCGTTGCCAGGGGTCCAGCCCGCGCGCCAAAGACACCATGCCGCGCGGCACATCTTCCCCGCCCAGCAACATTTGCGTCCACCCCAGCAGTTCGCGAAACACCACGGTAGCCAGGGCGCCGAATAGCCCCATCAGCGCCGCCGCGCACAAGGTGGCGGGCAGATTGTCGGCCACCAAACGGGCTCTTAAGCCGTGAACCACGCTGAGTTTCGCGCGGGATTTCCTGAATCTTTTTTCGGTAGCCATGGCCGGATTTTACGGCGGAAGCTGCTCACTTTTTGTTCAGTCCCCTGTCAAGAAAGGGCATGGGTACCCCCTCGAATGACCGATTTCCCAAGGGCCTCTGAGGGCGTTTTTGACCCCCTGCAAGGGCGAAAAACCGGGTAGGCAAGGGGCTGTTTTTCGGGGTAAAAGTGCCGCTTTCCACCCCATTTCCCATGGCCGCCCCTGTGGATAACTCCTAAGTAGCCAGGTTGTGCACATTGTGTGGAGGCAAGTTGAACAAGCCGGGCTTTTTGAGGGGGTCCGAAATGTTGTCCAACTTCAACTTTTTTCCCACACAGAGTTCTTGCACAGGCAAAAACGGCTGCAAGCTGATGAAAAGAATGAGGTTTTCAAAGTTAAGGTAGTTATCCACAGGCCTTATTAATCATTAGTCTTTATATAAAGAGAAATAAAGGAAAAGCCAAACATGCTTTCCCATTCCGCCCAGCCACTCCCCCCCGGACTCCGTCCATGCGCATCCTCCTGATAGAAGACGAAGCCGAACTTGCTCGCTGGCTTTCCAGAAGCCTGGCCAGACATGCGGGCTTTGTTGTCGAATGGGCTGACGACGGATTGGTCGCCGAAAGAAGGTTGGCAATCGAAGAATTCGACGCAGTCATCCTCGATTTGGGACTTCCGGGCATGGATGGCCATGCTTTGCTGGCAAAAATTCGCGCGCGAGACGACCGTACGCCGGTGTTGGTCTTGACCGCGCGCGATTCCTTGGCCGAAAAAATCGGAACCTTGCACCTCGGTGCAGACGATTTCCTGCCAAAACCTTTTGTTGTGGAAGAGTTGGAAGCGCGTTTAATCGCACTGATTCGGCGCAGCCGTGGACGCGAACATCCGCGTTTGGCTCTGGGAAACCTGGTTTTTGAGACATCAGCGCAAAAATTCACGGTCTCGGGACAGACTTTGCAGTTATCCCCACGTGAACACGCGGTGCTTCGCGTGCTGATTCAAAAAAGTGGCGAACCGATCAACAAGCAGCAGATCCTTGACCGCATCCTCACGGACGATGCGGACATCAACCTGGAAGCCATCGAGGTGCTGGTGCACCGGTTGCGAAAAAAATTGGCCGATTCCGATGTGCAGATCGTGACCATGCGAGGCATGGGCTACTGCCTGGAGACCCTTGTTGACAACTAGAAATCCGGAAAAAACCGGTTTTTTCGCGCCAAAAAAACGCAATCGCACACTGAAAACGCAGTTGCTCTGGTGGCTGATTCCGACGTTGGTCTTCGTGATGATGGGCGCCTTGTGGCTGTCGAATCATCAACTGCGCAACCAGGTCGACATTGCCTACGACCGTTCCCTTTCCGGAGCGCTACGCGCGATCGACCACAACATATCCACAGCCAGCGGTGGATTAGCCATGGAACAGCCCTACCTGATGCTGGAATTTTTCGAGCTGACGGCCAATGGCAGCGTGTTCTACCGGGTCGCCACCGAGGACGGGCTGGCGGAAATCGGGCATCCAGACCTGCCCATGCCCGACCAACCCCTGGTATCTGGCGAACCGCGTTTTTTTTACGCGACGTATCAGGGGACGCCCGTCAGGGTTGCGGCGCTGGCGCGGCCGATGGACCCGCCGCTGTACGCGAACAAAGGGGGACGGGTTATCGTCCAGGTCGCCGAGGGGCTGGAAAGCCGCCAGGCGTTCTTGCATCAGGTGCTGCTGCGCTCGGTTGAGCGGGACCTGGCCGTGATCCTGATCAGCGTTTTGGTAATCGTCCTGGGGGTTTTTATGGCCTTGCGCCCCCTTGTCAGGCTTCGGCAAGAGGTAGAAGGGCGTTCTGGAGACGATTTAAGCCCCGTCAGCGCGTCCGAGATGCCAGGGGAGGTCCTGCCCTTGGTTGCGGCCGTAAACCTCCACATGGCCCGTTTTGCGGCTCAGGCGAGGGTGCAGAGTCAATTCCTGGATGACGCCTCGCACCAATTGCGCACGCCGTTATCCGTGTTGCGGACCCAAACCGCCTACGCCTTGCGCGAAACAGACCCTCAGGAGGTCCGTACAGCCCTTCTGGCGATGCAAGAGGGGTTGGACAGGGCCGTACGCACCACCAACCAAATGCTCGCGCTGGCGCGCGCTAAGGACGCTTCCGTGGCCGAAGGCGGTTTCACCCCGGAACCGATGGACCTGGTCGAACTGGCCGATGGCGTGATCCGCAGCCTGCTTCCGGCGGCTCGCGCCCGGCAACTGGACATTGGCCTGGAGGCCCATCTGCGCCCCATTCGGGTGAGCGGGGCCGAATGGCTGCTACGCGAAGCGGTCACTAACCTGGTCGACAACGCCATCCGCTACGCCTCGCCGGGCGGCGAGGTGACGGTAACCGTCCAGGCCGAACCGGGGCTTGCCCGCCTGATGGTCGAAGACGACGGCCCTGGCATGTCCGCCGAAGATATCGCCCGCGCCTGCGTCCGTTTTCGCCGGGGAGCCGCCGGCAAGAACAAGACGGGGGCCGGGCTGGGCCTGGCCATTGTGGGCACCATCGCCGGAATACTGGGCGCAAGACTGGTGCTGGAGAACCGGGTTCCGCAGCCGGGATTGCGGGCGGCGTTGGTGTTTTCCCTGGAACCGGCGCCGGATGCTGCGCCGCGTCACGAAAACGGCCGTTTTTGAAAGGTATTGGAAAGCTTCGGTTTTGTACGGTAGCGTCCGCTGGGCCCGATCTGGCATCACCGCAGTTCGGCGCATCCAGCCATACCAAGACCTATAAAACACGGAGACGCAAGAATGCAGACCAGCCTGAAGCTGCGCCTGGCCGCCTTGGCGGCGCTTGGCGCGATGACCTTGTCCCTGGGCGCGGCCCAGGCCGCCGACGAGCCGCGCCGCCCCGAGTGCATCGCCCCCGCGCAGCCGGGCGGCGGTTTCGACTTGACCTGCCGTCTGGCCACTGAAGGCCTGAAGCAGAGCGGGGCGTTGAAGAGCACGATGCGCATCGTCTACATGCCTGGCGGCATCGGCGCCGTGGCCTACAACAACATCGTGGCGCAGCACCCGAACGAACCCGGCACCATCGTCGCGTTCTCGGGCGGTTCGCTGCTCAATCTGGCCCAGGGCAAGTTCGGCAAGTACAACGTTGACGACGTGCGCTGGCTAGCCGCGATCGGCACCGATTACGGCGTGGCGGTCGTGCGCAATGATTCCCCGTACACCGATCTGAAGAGCCTGATGGACGCCTTCAAGCAGGACCCCACCAAGATCGTGCTGGGTGCGGGCGGCACTGTAGGCAGCCAGGACTGGATGAAGGCCGCGCTGACCGCCAAGGCCGCGGGCGTGGATTTCAAGAAAATGCGTTTCGTGGCGTTTGAAGGCGGCGGCGAAGCCGTGACCGCGCTGCGCGGCGGCCATATCCAGGCCTACATGGGCGACGCGGCTGAAGCCTTCACCATGCTGGAAGGGGGCGCCCCCATCCGCGTGCTGGCCGTCTTCAACGACCAGCGTCTGCCGGGCAAGCTGGGCACGGTGCCCACGGCCAAGGAGCAGGGCTACGACATCGTCTGGCCCATCATCCGCGGCTTCTACGTGGGGCCGAAGGTGTCAGACAACGACTACCAATTCTGGGTCAAGGCCTTCAACCAGGCCACGGCGTCGCCCGAATTCGACAAGCTGCGCCAGCAACAAGGCCTGTTCCCGTTCAACAAGACGGGGCCTGACCTGGACGCCTACGTGAAGAACCAGGTCAAGGTCTACGCGGAGCTGGCTGACTCGTTTGGCTTGATCAAGAAGTAAGCCCGAAGCGGCTGACCGAAAAGGGGCTGACCGAAAGGCCGCTTCACCCCCCCCCATCCGATCGCGCATCCGCGCCGCCCACGTCTTGGGCGGCGTTGGGGGCGGCTGCGCCGCGCGATCCCCACAACAACGGAAAGTGGATCATGAACGATCGAATCCTGGGCATCGGCGCGTTGGCGCTGGCGGCCTTCATGACAGCAGCGGGGTGGGGCATTGAAGCGCCCTTCGCGTACGAACCGGTCGGCCCGCGCGCCTTCCCCTTGCTGCTGGCCGGCATCATCGGCCTGTGCGGCTTGTGGCTGGTCTACAAGGGCGGCCACGCCGTCGAGGCCAACCCGCCCGGCGCCAACGGCCGAATCGCGCTGATGATGGCGTTCACCGTGGGCTACGCCTTCCTGTTCCAGTGGCTGGGCTTTGTCGTTGCGACTTCGTTGATGACGGTGTTTGTCGGCCGCTTGTTCGGAGGCGGCTGGGTCAAGTGCGCCATTGGCGGCGTCGTCATGAGCCTTTTCTTTTTCGTGTTGTTCGACAAGGTGCTGGACGTGGTCCTGCCCGGCGGACTGCTGGAGACCCTGATATGAGCGGCATTCTTGATCATCTGGCGATTGGCTTTGGCGTCGCCTTTTCGCTGACCAACATTCTGGTGGCCATGATCGGCTCGTTCATCGGCACAATGGTCGGCGTGTTGCCCGGCCTGGGGCCGGTGAACGGCGTGGCGATGTTGATTCCGATCGCATTCGCGATGAACTTGCCGCCTGAAACCGCGCTGATCCTGCTGGCGGCGGTGTACGTGGGCGCCGAGTACGGCGGCCGCATCACGGCCATTTTGCTGAACGTGCCGGGCGAGGCCAGCGCCATCATGACGACGCTGGATGGCTATCCGCTGGCGCGCCAGGGCTTGGCCAATGTGGCGTTGTCGCTGTCGGCGTGGTCCGCGTTTTTTGGTGCGATCGTGTCGGTGGTGGGCATCATTCTGCTTGCGCCGATGTTGGCGAAGTGGGCGCTGGCGTTTGGGCCTGCCGAGTACTTCGTGCTGATGATTTTCGCGTTCTGCTGCTTGACGAGTTTGCTGGGCAAGCAGCCGGTCAAAGGCGTGTTGGCGGCCATGATCGGATTGTCGATTTCGGTGGTCGGTGTGGACGCGAATTCCGGCGTATACCGCTATACCTTCGAGTCCGTGCATCTGGCCGACGGTATCGATTTCGTCGTTGTCGTGATTGCGCTGTTTGCCGTCAGCGAGATGCTCGAGATGCTCGAAAAAGTGATGGCCGGCCACAGTGTCGAAGTCAAACCCAGCGGCCGCAAACTCTTCAATTTGAAAGAGCTGGCGTTTACCTGGTGGAGCGTGGTGCGCAGCGCCTTGGTGGGCTTTGGCGTGGGCGTGTTGCCGGGGGCGGGCGCGAGCGTGGCGGCCGCCGTCGCGTACTCGCAGGAAAAGCGCATCATCGAAGCGAAAGACCCCGAGGCCAAATTCGGCAAGGGGGATATGCGCGGCCTGGTGGCGCCCGAGGCCGCGGCTACGGCATCGGCGATTGGCTCGTTCGTCCCCATGCTGACGCTCGGCGTGCCCGGTTCCGGCACGACGGCCGTCATGATGGGCGCGCTGACGCTCTACAACATCACGCCGGGTCCGGTGCTGTTTGAATCCAAGCCCGAACTGGTGTGGGGCTTGATCGCGTCGCTGTTCGTCGCCAACGTGCTGCTGTTCATCATGAACGTGCCGCTGGTGCGCTTCTTCTCGAAGGTGTTGTCGGTGCCGGGCTGGCTGATGGTGCCAGGCATTCTGTGCATCAGCTACATCGGCGTGTACGCCATCAACGCCGGCACGTTTGATCTGTTGCTGGTGGCGGGCATCGGCGCGTTGGGCTACTTCCTGCGCAAGTTCGGCGTGCCGATGGCGCCGCTGGTGCTGGGCGTGGTGTTGGGCAACATGATGGAGCAGAACCTGCGCCGCGCCTTGTCGATGACGGATGGCGACGTGGGCGTGCTGTTTGCAAGTCCTGTATCGATGGGCTTGTGGGCCGCCGCAGCGGCGGTGGTGGTGGTGCCGCAGGTGTTGCGTCGGATTCGCAAGTCCAGGAAGCTTGCGGCGGGCGCGGTGTGATGGCGCGGTTTGATGGTGTGTAGCCAGGTGGAAAAAGATAAGGGGCGCTTGCGGCGCCCCTTATTCAATTACGTGCTTCATTCACAAATATGAGCATTTACTCATATTCGTATTTTGGACTTACACCTGCGCCAGTCGTTCCAGCGCCGCGTCCAGCGTTGCGTCTTTCTTTGCGAAGCAGAAGCGAACGATCTTATGGTTGGATTCCGCCGCATCAGGATGGCGATAAAACGCCGAAACGGGAATCACCGTCACGCCATGGTTCACCGTCAGGTCGCGTGCGAAGTCGGCTTCGTTCTGCTTGGAAATCTGGCTGTAGTCGGCCAGCAGGAAGAAGGTGCCGGGGCTGGGCAGCGGGCGAAAGCGCGTCTTGGCCAGGCCCTGCGACAGGCGGTCGCGCTTGGCCTGGTAGAAGTTGGGCAAGTCCAGATAGGGCTTGGGGTCGCGCATGAATTCGGCCAAGGCGAATTGCATGGGCGAGGGCACCGTGAACACCATGAACTGGTGCACCTTGCGCAGCTCGGCGCTCAACTGGCGCGGTGCGCAGCAATAGCCGATCTTCCAGCCGGTCGTGTGGTACGTCTTGCCAAACGACGAAATGACAAAAGCATGTTCGGCCAGCAGCGGGCGCCGCGCAACGCTTGCGTGAGGCTTGCCGTCAAACACGATGTGTTCGTACACCTCGTCCGACACCAGCAGCACGCCGGTATCGCGCACGATGGCTTCCAGCGCGTCCAGATCGCTGTCGTCCAGCACGGCCCCGGTGGGGTTGTGCGGGAAGTTCAGCATCAACAGGCGCGTTTTGGACGTAATGGCGTCACGCACGCGCTGCCAGTCGATGCGGTAGTAGGGGTCGGCTTCGGTGGGGGCGCGCAACGGCACCGGCACCGCTGTGCCGCCCGCCAGGCGAATGGCCGGCAGGTAAGAGTCGTAGCAAGGTTCGATGACGACCACTTCGTCGCCACTGTTGACGGCGGCCAGCACGGTGGCCATCAGCGCTTCGGTAGCGCCGCTGGTGACGGTGATCTCGGTTTCCGGGTCGTAGGCGTGGCCATAGAGTTCGCGCGTCTTGGCGGCGATGGCTTCGCGCAAGGGCGCAACGCCGGGCATGTACGGGTACTGGTTATGGCCGTTGGCCATGGCCTGGGTCACCAGTGCGCACAACGCGGGGTCGGGGTCAAAGTCAGGAAAGCCCTGGCCCAGGTTGATGGCCTTGTGTTCGATGGCCAGGCGGCTCATCACGGTGAAGATGGTGGTGCCGACGTCGGGAAGTTTGGATCGGATCATGGTGGACGCGAAGGTGAACGCTGGTAGGCAGAGAAATTTTTCGTAAGTATCCCACTAACTCATAATTCGTTTTTCGTATTTGCTAAGCACGTGGAAGGGATCGTGGGTCAGAATATGTTGTTAAGAGTGCTGGGCGGTTTGACGATTGCGCTGGCCGGCGCGTTGTTTGCGGTATGGGCGCATCTGCCTTTGCCGTGGATGCTGGGAGCCTTGCTGGTGACCGCGGCGACGCGCATTGCGGGCTTGGGCACCGTCTGCCCGCGTCCGGCGCGCAATGGCGGGCAGTGGGTCATCGGAACGTCACTGGGGCTGTATTTCACGCCGCAGGTCATCGGCCATATCGGCACCAATGCCGGGCCCATCGTTGCGGGCATGTTGTTCGCGCTGGCGCTGGCGTTTTTGGGCACGGCCATGCTGCGCCGTTATACGGATGCGGACTTCAAGACCGCGTGGTTCGCGTCAGCCATTGGTGGCGCTAGTGAAATGGCCAGCCTGGCGGAACGCCACGGTGCGCGCATTGATCGTGTGGCGACGGCGCACAGCGTGCGCGTGTTGCTGGTGGTGGTGACGGTGCCGTTCATTTTTCAATGGTGGGGCGTGGCGGGGCTGGACCCGACGGTGCCTGGGCCGAAAACGGTGGATGACGCAGGTTTGGCCGCGCTGGTCGCGCTGACGTGCATGGGCGGCCTGATCTTCATGAAGCTTCGGTTGCCGAATCCGTGGGTGCTGGGGCCGATGCTAGTGGCGATGATTTTGACGGCCTCAGGCATCGAGCTGTCGGCCTTGCCGGACTTCGTGCCGAAGGTGGGGCAGCTCTTCATCGGCTGGTCGCTGGGCGATCGTTACCGCCCCGATTTCTTCCGCGCAGCGCCGCGATTTATTGCGGTGGTTGCGGCGTTCACGATCAGCGCTTTGGCGCTGGCGTTCGGCCTTGGGGCGCTGCTGTCGTACTGGTCGGCGGCGCCTGTCCCGACGCTGATTCTGGGCACCACACCGGGCGGCATTGCCGAGATGGCGATCACGGCCAAGGTGCTGCAATTGGGCGTGCCGGTAGTCACGGCATTCCACGTGACGCGGATGGTATTCGTGGTGATTGTGACCGGACCCATTTACGCTTTTCTGGCGCGCCGGCAGATGAATTCCGCCTAGCGGTACTTCAGTGCGAGTCTGAAAAAAGAGACATTGGGGTAAACAACAATATGAGCCAGTAATGCCGGATGAGTATGCTGATTCCGCAGTTGATTCAAGCAGCGCGCGGACTCGTTCTGTTGCTCGGCGACGAGCGGGAACGCAGCAGCAACGCAAGGTACTTCTACCGGTCGTTCAGTTCTCACGGCGTCCTTGATTCATTGCATGTCGACTTAATTACAGGACGCTAGAAAAAATGGCTCAGAAGGGCAAAGTTAAGTGGTTCAACGCTGACAAGGGTTACGGTTTCATTACCCCGGATGTGGGTGGAACCGACGTTTTCGCACACTTTTCCGCCATCCAGGGCCGCGGCTATCGCAGCCTGAACGAAGGTCAGGAAGTCGAATTCGAAGTTAAGGATGGTCCGAAAGGACCTCAAGCGGCCGAAATTCGCCCGCTCTAAATCGGGAAATCCCAATTTCCCGTCCGCCAGGTCCGACCTGGCTACAACGCCCCAAGACTTCCCAGTCTGGGGCGTTGTTTCATTTAAGACGCCACTTCGCGCGCGCCATCCCACTGTGAAATCCAGCCGTAGTTAGTGTTCACTAACTTATTCTCGACCCTTGGATAAGTCTGTGGATAATTATTTTTGGGCATCAAGATTTTTGTGCTCATAAATGAAGCAACGGCATTCCCTGGCCAGGGGTTTTGCACAGAAAAACAGGTTTTCGAAACGTGTTTTTTAACGCGGCGCAATGGCGCCTGCGCTCCCTGCCGTGTGCATGTTGCTCAACGTGAAACACGGCCTTTCCCTAGGGAAAACGGGTGTTTAGCGCGATTTTCCACAATGTTTTCAGTCTCGCCAGGCCCGGTAAGCGATGACTTTCTGGGTCACGCTACCGCCCGTTTTTTTAGTTTGCGGGGACGGTTGTTCACAAAGATATCCCCATCCCGGTTATGCACAGAATTTGTCGGCGGAAGACCGAAATGAAGGTGCGCAGCCTGTGGATAGAAATGGGGATAGCGATCGGTTTCTCATTCGAAGAAGCAAAGTTTCTGCCGATAAGCTGGCGAATGATGACCGGAGGATTACCGCTTTGAGACGTCCGAACGAACGTCGCAATTGAGATATGGAAAATGCGCTGTGAAAACCGACAAGCAGGTTTTCGACAGGGATTCACATGAAACTCTGCGCCTCCGCCAAATGGATGATGGCGGACTGGCAAGGCCTCAAGCAAGATAGTTGTGATGATTGGGGAAAGGCGGGATGGGGATAACTGCTGCAGATTGCGCGTCGCACGGGTGTGGATAATCCGCGAGTGGGAAATTTAGCCGCAATTTGACTAAGGCCTATTCCAAGAGTTCCCGCATGATTTTCGATGTCTTATTGGCAAGCCGGTTGCACCGTTGAATCCGTTAATTGGCTCGATAGCCGAATCTTATCCACAAAGTTTTCCACGGTTATTTTGGTGTCGAACCGGGGCCGTAAGAGGCGGCTTGTCACGGGTTATTCCTCGGCACTCAATAGGCACGAAAATCGCAATGTCCCTATGAAACGCGTTGGCGTTTTGTGCGAATTTTAGATTTTGGGGAATCAGGTTCGCGTGTGCCGAGCGCTGATTTCCCACTGTCTTTCCACGCGAAGATTTTCGAGTTATCCCCAAAGTTGTTCATCGTGAAAACAGGCTTTGCCCGGCGCACGCGCGCACGCATTCTGTTGATAACTCCAAAGCCGGTGATGGGGCGAAATTATCGAATTTTCGGCTGCAAAGAGATATCCACCGCTGCTTGTGAATGAGTTCTAAGTCTTCAGCGTAAAGAGAATGCGCCCCGACTTTGTCCGAACCTCCCTGCATTCTTAGAGATTTCTTCAGGCGTAGTTCCTGTAAAGCGCCCGCCTTTATTTGTCGAATCGCATTTTTAGTGGCTTGATGTGTTTCACGTGAAACGCAAAAGAGCGATATTTTCGGCAAGGGGTAGGGTAGGGTCAAAAATATCTCTTTTTTTCTCTAATCCTGGCGCGCGCAGCGATGAGTGATGGCATAGCTGAAATCGTCGCCGTCCCCAAATTTAGTGTGTTTCACGTGGAACAAGGATGACTAGAGGATCGTGAAATTTCATGATTGGGTGGTCGCCCGACTCTGGTTCCACGTGAAACGCGTAATCGCGTCGGCGAAGAAATCGGTGAGGTGGGGGGCCTGAATGGCAAGGTAGATGTTTCACGTGAAACATCGCTAGACGAGAACGAGCTCTAGGTAGTTCGAGTTAGGTCTAGCGGAACCCAATGTTTCACGTGGAACATTCACCAAGAGCGACAACGCCTACGATCATTCGCAGCAGCAGATGCCATGCTGCTTATTCCAAAGAACGTGTTGCTTCGCCGGTTCCGGCGTCAAGCCGGGGGTGAGTCGTCATGTTCCACGTGGAACATGACATGTCGCGGATATGAAGGTCGGGGTCCGTACGCTGTTTCACGTGGATGTTTCACGTGAAACATCGACGAGTAGCTAAAGCGAAACCGACGATGTGTTCACGCTGCGGCGTCTACGCCTCTGCCCAATGTTCCACGTGAAACATCGCTACGCCTAACCCTGCTAGCTGAACCGGTGCATGGCGCGGCGCTAGCCACGTGTTTCACGTGGAACATCCGCTTCGAAACAGAGGCAGATGCCGACATATTTACCCACCGGCTGGCTTGAATCGTTGCCAATTGCCTACGGCAGTGCTGCGCCCATCCCGCCAATATCAGGCCTTGCGATGTTTCACGTGAAACATGCAACCCCTGCCTCTATAATGAGCACCGAACGCCTTCTTATCTTTCCCTCCCCATCATGGACTATCCCCGCGAATTCGATGTCATCGTCGTCGGTGGCGGCCACGCCGGCACCGAGGCCGCCCTGGCTGCTGCCCGCGCTGGCGCCCAGACGCTGCTGTTGACGCACAACATCGAAACCCTAGGCCAAATGTCTTGCAATCCCTCCATCGGCGGGATCGGCAAGGGCCACCTTGTCAAAGAAGTCGACGCCCTCGGTGGCGCGATGGCTTTGGCAACGGACGAAGCGGGGATTCAATTCCGCATTCTTAACGGATCGAAAGGCCCGGCCGTCCGCGCGACTCGCGCCCAGGCCGACCGAGTGCTGTACCGTCAGGCGATCCGTGGCCGACTCGAGAACCAGCCCAATCTGTGGCTGTTCCAGCAGGCAGTGGAAGACTTGATGGTGGAGGGCGACCGCGTCGTCGGCGCCGTGACCCAGGTGGGCTTGAAGTTCCGGGCCAAGACGGTGGTGCTGACCGCCGGCACATTCCTGAACGGGTTGATTCACGTGGGTCTGCAGAATTATTCCGGCGGCCGTGCGGGCGACCCCCCGGCGATTTCGCTGGGCCAGCGCCTGAAGGAACTGAAGCTTCCGCAAGGCCGACTGAAGACGGGTACGCCTCCGCGCATTGATGGCCGCTCGATCAACTACAGCATCCTGGAAGAGCAGCCGGGCGATCTGGACCCGATACCCGTGTTCTCGTACATGGGCAATGTGGCCATGCACCCGCGCCAACTGCCGTGCTGGATCACGCACACCAACGCCTGCACGCACGACATCATCCGCGGGGGCCTTGACCGCTCGCCGATGTACAGCGGCGTGATCGAAGGGGTGGGCCCGCGTTACTGCCCGTCCATCGAAGACAAGATCCATCGCTTTGCCGACAAGGAATCGCACCAGGTCTTCCTGGAACCCGAGGGTCTGGATACGCATGAGGTGTATCCCAACGGCGTGTCGACGAGCTTGCCGTTCGATGTGCAGCTGGATCTGATCCATTCCCTGCGCGGCCTGGAAAATGCGCACATCATGCGCCCGGGTTACGCCATCGAATATGACTACTTTGATCCACGTGGATTGAAGAGCACGCTGGAAACCAAGGCGATCAGCGGGCTGTTCTTCGCCGGCCAGATCAACGGCACTACGGGTTACGAAGAAGCGGCGGCCCAAGGGCTGTTGGCTGGCGTCAACGCCGCGCTGTTGTCGCTGGGCCGCGACCAATGGACGCCGCGCCGCGATGAAGCCTATTTGGGCGTGCTGGTCGATGACTTGGTTACGCGAGGCGTGACCGAGCCGTATCGCATGTTTACCTCGCGCGCCGAGTACCGGCTGAGCCTGCGCGAAGACAACGCCGATCTGCGCTTGACCGAAATCGGCCGCCAGCTGGGTATCGTGGATGACGCACGCTGGGATGCTTTCAACCGCAAGCGCGACGCGGTGGCTGCGGAAGTTGAACGGTTGAAATCCTCGTGGGTGAATCCGCGCGTGATGCCGGCTGAAATTGCCGAACCCTTGCTGGGCAAAGCAATTGAACGTGAGTACTCACTAGCTGATCTGTTGAAACGCCCGAATGTTTCATATGGAGCATTGATGGCGGCGCAGAACGCGGATGGTTCGCTGCTGGCCGGCCCCGGCGTGGTTGCGGATGACGTCTTGGCCGAGCAGGTCGAGATTCAGTTGAAGTACGCCGGCTACATCGCGCGCCAGCAGGATGAAGTCCAGAAGCAGATTTCGCACGAACAGCAGCCCATCCCGGCCGACGTGGATTACGACGCCGTGACGAGCCTGTCGTTCGAAGTGCGCCAGAAGCTGAAGACGCATCGTCCGGAAACGGTGGGCCAGGCGGCTCGCATTTCCGGCGTGACCCCCGCTGCAATTTCGTTGCTGCTTATCCACCTGAAGCGCCTGCATTACGGCTCGCGCAAGCAAGCCGCATGACCGCCCATACCGATCAGGCCGGCGCTGACATGGCCGGCCGCCTCTCTCGCGCTTGCGAGCAGCTGGGGCTGCGCGCTGACGCCGCCGCACAAGCCAAGCTGCTGAACTATCTGTCGCAGATGCAGCGCTGGAACCGCACGTACAACCTCACCGCCATCCGCGATCCGCAGCAGATGCTGATTCAGCATTTGTTCGACAGCCTGGCCGCCGTCGGGCCATTCAGCGACGCGCTGGGCGCCGATCGCCACGCGGCCAAGGTCTACGACGTGGGATCGGGTGGCGGCCTGCCTGGCGTCGTTCTCGCCATCATGCGGCCCACGTGGTCTGTGACCTGCATCGACGCCGTTGAAAAGAAAACCGCATTCGTGCGCCAGATGAGCGGCGCACTGACGCTGCCCAACCTGCAAGCGCGCCATGCACGCATTGAAACGCTGGACCCGGCCGAGTGCGACATCGTTACGTCGCGGGCCTTCGCATCCCTGGATGATTTTGCGCAGCTTGCGGGTCGCCACGTGCGCAACGATGGTACCCTCGTCGCCATGAAGGGCAAGGTCCCCGAAGAAGAAATTCAGGCTTTGCATGCGCGCGGGGAATGGCAAGTCGACCATATTCAGCCGCTCCAGGTGCCGGAGCTGCAAGCAGAGCGCTGTCTGATCTGGATGCGCCGCAACGAAGAACGCAGCGAAGGACGCAGTCAAGGAACCCTATGAAGAACTTACCCCCCAGCACAACCGCCCGCGTCTTCTGCATTGCCAACCAGAAGGGCGGTGTGGGCAAGACGACGACCGCCATCAATTTGGCGGCGGGCCTTGCCACGCACAATCAGCGCGTGCTGCTGGTGGACCTGGACCCCCAAGGCAACGCCACGATGGGCAGCGGCATCGACAAGAATGCGCTGGAGTCGAACCTGTACCAGGTGCTGATCGGCGAGGCTACGATTGAGCAGGCCCGCGTGAAGTCGGAATCCGGCGGCTACGACGTGCTGCCCGCCAACCGCGAGCTGTCCGGCGCCGAGATTGACCTGGTTCAGATGGAAGAGCGCGAGCGCCAGTTGAAGGCCGCGCTGGACACTGTCGCCACGCAATACGATTTCGTGCTGATCGATTGCCCGCCGACCTTGTCCCTGCTGACGCTGAATGGTCTGGCCGCCGCCCACGGCGTCATCATCCCGATGCAGTGCGAGTACTTCGCGCTGGAAGGCCTGTCTGACCTGGTCAACACCATCAAGCGGGTTCACCGCAACATCAACGACGACCTGCGCGTTATTGGATTGTTGCGTGTGATGTTCGATCCGCGCATGACGCTGCAACAGCAAGTGTCGGCGCAGCTTGAAGCGCACTTTGGCGACAAGGTCTTCAAGACCGTTGTGCCGCGCAACGTGCGTCTGGCTGAAGCACCCAGTTACGGCATGCCGGGTGTGGTGTATGACCGCGCGTCACGCGGCGCGCAAGCCTATATCTCGTTCGGCGCTGAAATGATCGAGCGCGTCAGAAAGGACTTGAAGTAAGTCGTACCCATGTCCGTTGCCGCGCTCTTTTCTCCGACTGCATCGCAAGCCTCGCACACGCCGCCCGCCGACGTGCGCGACAGCTTGCGCGTGCGTCTTGAAGAGGCCGCGCTGAACGCCACGGCGGTCGGTGCGCAGCTGCTCTATGATGGCTGGCTGGTGCGCTTCTCGCGTTCGGAAGCCAAGCGCGTGCGCAGTGTGAACGTGCTGGGGTTATCCACACGTCCGCTGGACGAGCGGCTGGCGTATTGTTCTTCGTTGTATGCGCGCCATGGCTTGCCCATGGTGCTGCGCATTACCTCCATCGGCCCCGATTTTTCGCTGGACGCCGAGCTGGAGTCCCGCGGCTATACCTTCACCGGTGAGACCCGAGTCATGAGCATGTCGCTCGCCCCCAGGCCTGGCGTCCGGGGCGGCCTGTTTTTCAGGAAAGTCGACACCGGCCGCTTCGCGCAAGCGGTCGGGGCAATGCGCGGCTCGGCGCCCGAACATATCGGCGAACATCAAGCGCGTCTGCAAGGGCTGGCTGTGGATAAGCAGCCGGTGCTGGTTTTTGACGCGCACGAGCAATGCGTCGCCGCGGGCTTGGCCGTTCGCGATGGTGACTTGCTCGGTCTGTTCGACATCGTCACCGATCCGGGGCAACGGCGTAAAGGCTACGCCGACGCCCTGGTAGATCATCTATTGACCGAAGGCGCCGCCGGCGGCGCCACGACCGCATACCTGCAGGTTGAGCCGGAGAATACCGCCGCGCGGACCTTGTATGGCCGCTACGGTTTCAAAGACTGTTACGCGTATTGGTACCGTCTGCCCGCCGAGCAGACGGACGCCTGAGCCTGGCTCGGGATACAAAAACAGAAGGAAAGAGGATTTAACTATGGCCACCAAGAAACCCAAGGGATTGGGTCGCGGACTGGACGCCTTGCTTGGCGCGGACGCGCCTGCGATCGACAACATCGGCAAGGCCGTCGCGGCCAAGCCCGAGGGTCCGCCATCTACCTTGCCCATCTCGAAGATGCGCGCCGGCAAGTATCAGCCGCGCACGCGCATGGACGAGGGCGCCCTGGGTGAGCTGGCCGAATCGATCCGCACACAAGGCATCATGCAACCCATTCTTGTGCGCGCACTGGGCGAGACCGCGCCCGGCCATTACGAGATCATCGCAGGCGAACGCCGCTACCGCGCCGCGCAGATTGCCGGCTTGAAGGAAGTGCCGGTGCTCGTGCGTGAAGTGGCCGACGAGAACGCGGCCGTCATGGCGCTGATTGAAAACATCCAGCGCGAAGATCTGAACCCGCTGGAAGAGGCGCACGGCGTGCGCCGCCTGCTGGACGAATTCGGCCTGACCCATGAGCAGGCCGCGCAAGCGATCGGCCGTTCGCGTTCCGCCACCAGCAATCTGCTGCGTCTGTTGAATCTGGCCGCGCCCGTGCAAACGATGCTGCTGGCGGGCGATGTCGACATGGGCCATGCCCGCGCGCTGTTGGCCGTGGATGCGGCCACGCAGATCCAGCTGGCCAACCAGATCATTGCGCGCCGTCTGTCGGTGCGGGAAGCGGAAAAGCTGGTCGCGAAGACCGCCAAGGACACGGAGTCTGCTGCCTCCCCGCGTAAAAAGACCAACGGCGTATCGCGTGATCTGACGCGTCTGGAAGAAGCCTTGTCCGACCACCTGGGCACGCGTGTCGCCCTGAAGGTGGGCGCAAAAGAGAAAGGGCAGATCGTCATCGACTTCCATGGCTGGGAACACTTGAACTCGCTGCTGGAACGCCAAGGCTTGTCCGGAGTCGTGGATGCTTGAGCAAGCCTTGCCGGTGATCGCCGTGCTGGCCACGGGCGGCACCATTGCGGGCGCCCAGGCCGACGCCACGTCTGCCGGCTACAAGGCAGGATCGTTCTCGGTGAACGACTTGCTGGCGGCTGTGCCTCAGTTGTCAGGCATTGCCGAGATCCGCGCCGAACAGGTCGCGAATGTGGGCAGCCAGAACATGACGCACGCCGTGTGGCGCGCGCTGGCCGAACGTGTGAATACCCTGTGCCAGGACGCGTCGGTGGCCGGCATCGTCATCACGCACGGCACCGATACGCTTGAAGAAACCGCGTACTTCCTGAGCCTGGTCATCCAGCACGACAAGCCTCTCGTGCTGGTGGGCGCCATGCGTCCCGCCACGGCGTTGGGCGCGGAAGGTCCGGCCAACTTGTATAACGCGGTGGCGCTTGCCCGCCACCCCGACGCGCGCGGCCGTGGGCCGCTAGTCGTCATGAATGAAGACGTGCATTACGCGCGCGAAATCCAGAAGATCGCCAGCGCAGGCCTGTGCGCATTTGCGTCGCCCAATCGTGGCCGCGCAGGCGTCATGCATGGCGGCGCGCCGTGCTTCTATTCGCGCAACACCACTGCACACACCACACAAAGCGAGTTTTCACTCGCATTATTGGAAAGGGCGGGCTGGCCGCGCGTGGATATCGTCTACGCCCATGCCAACCTGCAAGCCGATTTGATCGAATTCCTGGCCGATAGCGTGGATGGCATCGTGCTGGCCGGCGTGGGCGATGGCAACGCCACGGATCTTGCCATCGGCGCATTGAGCCGTGCGGCAGATAGCGGCGTGGCCGTGGTGCGGTCCAGCCGCACCGGCAGCGGCTTCGTGGCGCGCGATGTTGAGCTGGACGACGGCAGCCTGGGCTTTATCGCGGCGCGTGATCTGAATCCGCAAAAGGCGCGCATCCTGCTGATGCTGGCCCTGTCCGTCACCCGCGACGTGGCCGCCGTGCAAGCGGTGTTCGACCGCTACTGAGCGTCGCCGTGCTGCGCCAGCCCCAGGTTGGTTCGCAGCATGTCATAGACCTGCCGCGTCAGCGGATTGATCAGATCACGTCTTATCCACAGGAAGTAGGTGACGTCCGGCAAGGGCGGCAGCCCTTCCTTTTCTCCCAGCACGCGCATTTCCGGCCCCAGCAGCTCCACGCTGCGGGCCGTGACACCCAGCCCGGCGCGCAACGCCGCTTTGATGCCCACCAGGTTCGGCGCCACATAGTTGGTGTGCCAGCGAACCTGCGCCTGCTCCAGCGCATTCAAGGCCAGACGGCGAAAGATGCTGGGCTCATCGGCCAGCACCAGCGGCACGGGCGCGTGCACATCGTGCACATAGTCGGCGGACGCCAGCCACACCGTGGGCGACGTGCGTAGCGCCACGCCTTCGAAATCCTGATCAAAACGCGTGGAGATGGTGAGATCGATTTCGCCAGCGCGCAGGGCATCCATCAGGAAGGGGCTGCGATCCACGCGAATCTCGAGCTTCACTCGCGGCGCTGACCGCGCGATGTGCGTCAGCAGGGTGGGCAGGATGGTGTCCGCCACGTCCAGCGGCGCGCCCAGCCGCAAGTCCCCTTCCAGCGGACCATCCTGCAAGGCGCGCAGCGCTTCATCGTTGATGGCGAGCATGTGCCGCGCATATTCCACCAGCCGGCGGCCATGCGATGACAGCACCTTGTTGCGCCCCTGCTTTTCAAACAGGGGCAAACCGATGGTGGACTCCAGCCGCTGCATCTGCTGCGTAATCGCCGACTGCGTTTTATGCAGCCGGTTGGCGGCTTCCGAGAACGTCTCGTGCTGGGCGATGGCCGCCAGCGTACGAAGCAGGTCCAGATCCAGATTGCGCATGTCATGCCCTAAAAGTATTAGCAATGCTAATGGGATGTTAAGGCAATTTAAATTGTTGGCGCAGGGGCCGAGCGATACATTAAGTGCAATAACTCATGAAACAAGAGGGAAAACCAAAGTGAGCACCGCACATCCTCATCAGGCCGGTATCGATAGCGCCATCGGAAATATTAAAAAAACTGTAGGAAATAAGGGGCTGAACCGCGACAGCCTGAACGACGTGCTGCAAGAGCTGGTGGGCTTGGCCGCGCACACGGACTGGTGGACGGGCGACCGCTACGCGCCGCCCGAAGATGGTGAGCGCCAAGCGCGCTACCTGATCGCCGAAGACCCCGACAAGAGCTACGCGCTGTACTTGAACGTCATGCGCCCCGGCAACAAGATCGTGCCGCACAACCACACCACCTGGGCCTGTATCGCTGCCGTGGAAGGCGTGGAATACAACTACGTCTACGACCGCCTGGATGATGGCTCGGTGCCAGGCGTGGGCAAGCTTGCGAAGACGGGCACCGTCGTCGTGGGCCCGGGCGCCGGCATCGCCTTGATGCCCGACGACATCCACGCCGTTGAAATCCAGGGCGACAGCGTCATCCGCCACTTGCATATGTACGGCCGCGCACTGGAAACGCTGAACGAACGCCTGGGTTTCGACCTGGAAGCCGGCACCTGCAAAGTCATGCCGATCGGCGTGAAGACGCGCCGCTGATCATGAGCAAGCCCTACCAGTCCACCACGCGATTGCTGCGCGCCGGGCGTCCCCATCAAGGATGGGTCAATACGCCGGTGACGCGCGCCAGCACCTATGTCTTCGAAAGCGTCGAAGCCTGGCGCGATACGCGTGCACGCCGCGAAGCAGAGCGCCTGCCGTCCTATGGCGCGCGCGGCACGGACAGCACGCATGCATTGGAAGACGCGCTGGTGGAGCTGGAGCAGGGCTTTCGTGCGGCGCTGTATCCCACGGGGCAGGCGGCGATCGCCACCGTGTTGCTGGCCTATCTGCGCGCGGGCGATCACGTCCTGATCACCGACGCCGTGTATGAGCCGGTGCGCCGCTTCTGCGCCGAACATCTGACGCGTTTGGGCATTGAGCACACGTTCTACCGGCCGGATGGCGTGGGCATCGAAGCGCTGATGCAGCCGAACACCAAGATGGTCTACGCCGAAGCCCCCGGCTCGCTGACGTACGAATTTCCGGACCTGTGCGACTTATCCACAGCCGCCAAAAAACACGGCTGCTGGCTGGCTGTGGATAACACGTGGGCGTCGGGTTTGATATACAAACCGCTTACGCTGGGCGCCGATATTTCCATTCTGGCCGCCACCAAATATCTGGGCGGACACGCCGATGTGATGATGGGCGCCGTGGTGGTCAACGCGCGCGCCTGGCGCCCGCTGGAACGCGCCAGCATCGACTTCGGCCAGACCGTCGGCGCCGATGATGCGTTTCTGGTGCTGCGCGGCATGCGTTCGCTGCCGCTGCGCATGGCGCAACACGCCAAGAACGCGATGCAGGTTGCGCAGTTCCTGCTGGAACGCCCTGAAGTGGCTCGCGTGTTGTGCCCCGCCTTGCCCGGCGATCCGTCGCACGCCATCTGGCAGCGCGATTGCTCCGGCGCCAATGGCCTGCTGACCGTCGAACTGAACGACGGCTTCACGGCGGCAGACGCCGATCGGCTGATCGACAGCCTGCGTTTGTTTGGCATCGGCGCCTCGTGGGGCGGCTTTGAAAGCCTGGTGATCCCCGTGCAACTGGCCTCGCGCGCACTGCCTGACGCAACGCCTCGCGGCGCCATGCTGCGCCTGCATATCGGCCTGGAAGCGCCCGAAGACCTGATCGGCGACCTTGAACAAGGCCTGTCCGCCATGACCCAATCCTCTCGTTCCCTTCGAATCTCATGATGCACCCGACCTCCGCTTCTTCCTTTGCAGACATCGACGCCCACACGCTGAAGCAGTGGTTGCACGACGGCCACGAGATCGCCTTGCTGGATGTGCGTGAACACGGCCAGTACGGTGAATCGCATCTGTTCTATGCTGCGCCCGTGCCGTACAGCCGGCTTGAAATCGACATTGTGCGATTGGCGCGGCGGCGCGACGTGCGCGTGGTGGTGTACGACAACGGTGGCGATGACGACACCGCGGCGCGCGCCGCCCGCGCGCTGGTCAAGCTGGGCTATCGACAGGTGCATCGCCTGGCCGGCGGCATCGCGCAATGGCAGCAAGCTGGCTACGCCGCCTTCGCCGGCGTGAATGTGCCCAGCAAAACCTTCGGCGAATTGGCCGAAGAAGTTTTCCACACCCCTCGCATCGGCGCGCGTGAACTGGCCGAACGCCAGCAACGCGGCGATGACCTGATCGTGCTGGATGGCCGGCCTTACGCCGAATACCAGAAGATGAGCATTCCCGGCGGCATCTGCTGCCCGAATGGCGAACTGGCGCTGCGCGCGCACACGCTGGCCAAGCGCCCCGAGACCACCATCGTGATCAACTGCGCCGGCCGCACGCGCAGCATCATCGGGGCGCAGACGCTGATCAACCTGGGGGTGCCTAACCCCGTCTACGCGCTGGAGAATGGCACGCAGGGCTGGTATCTGGAAGACCTGCAACTGGAACATGGTGCGCGCCGCCGTTATGACGATGGCGTGGCGGCCGAAGACCTGCCTGCGTTGGCCAGCCGTTCGGCGCAACTGGCCGAACGCCATGGCGTGCCGTCCGTCAGCGCCGCCACGGTGCAGGAATGGCTGCACGATTCAACGCGCAGCACCTTCCTGTGCGATGTGCGCAGCGCCGAAGAATTCGCAGAAGGCTCGTTGCCGGGGGCGCAGCATACGCCGGGTGGGCAGCTGGTGCAGGCCACCGACCAGTACCTGGCCGTGCGCGGTGCGCGCATCGTGGTGTTCGACGCCGAAGGCGTGCGTGCGCCAGTCGTGGCCAGCTGGTTGCGGCAGATGGGCTGGGACGCCAGCGTGCTGCAAGAAGGTATCAACGCCGCGTTGACGCACCAGACGCCCGAGGTCCAAACGCCCGTCGTTTCCATGCTGTCTGATGCCGGCCTGGCAAGCGCCTTGGCGCAAGGCGCGCAAGCCGTCGACGTTCGCCCCGGCATGCGTTATCGCGCGGGCCACATCGTGGGGGCGCAGTGGTCGATCCGGCCGCGCCTGGATCGGCTGGCGCTGGACCCCGCGCGCGCCGTGGTGCTGCTGGCCGATGACGTTGCGGTGGCGGCGTGGGCCGCAGAAGATTTGCGCGCGTTGGGCGTGCAAGACATCAAGGTGAACACCGGCACGCCGGCCAGCTGGAAGGCCGCTGGCATTGCGCAAGAGGCCACGCCTGCCGTGCCGGCCGACGACGAATGCATCGACTACCTGTTCTTCGTGCACGACCGTCACGATGGCAACAAGGCGGCGGCGCGCCAGTACCTGGCGTGGGAGACCAACCTGGTCAAGCAGATCGATGAACGAGAATTGGCGGGCTATCGCTTTCCGGCGCGCTGACGCCGCCCATTCACGCCGCGTCCGTTAGGGCGCTTGCCGCAACGGCCCGCAGAGGCCGCGCGGCATACCCAATGCATCAACGCAATCAATACGCCCCGGCGGCAGGTGCCGGCGGGGTGCGGACGGTTCATGGCGAACCGGAATGCAGGGACGGCCGAGTATCCGGCCGCCGACACAAGGGGAAATCCAGATGAAGCACCATGCATTGCACACTTGCGGCGCGGCCGCGTTGGCCATTGCCGGCTTGATGTTGGGCGCAGGCGTTCACGCGCAAACGCCGTCGCTCAAGGCGCCCGCCGACTATCCCAAGCAGGCCATCACCGTCGTCTCGCCATTCCCGCCCGGTGGCGGTAATGACAACGTGGCGCGGCTGATTGCGCAGGAGCTGGGCGCCATCACGGGCCAGAGCGTCGTGGTGGAAAACCGCTCTGGCGCGGGCGGCAACGTTGGCACGGCGCAGGTGTCGCGCGCCAAGCCCGACGGCTACACGCTGGTGATGTCGCAGACGAGCGTCATGGCCGTCAACCCGCGTTTGTACAAGAACGTGGGCTTTGATCCGGTTAAGGACTTCACGCCGATCTCGCAGATCACGTCCGCGCCGCTGGTGCTGGTTGCGCGCACCGAAAGCCCGTACAAGACCTTGGCCGACTATCTGGACGCCGCGCGCAAGCAGCCGGGCATCATCACGTATGCGACGCCCGGCAACGGCACGATGAGCCATCTGATGGGCGCGCTGGTGTCGAAGAAAGCAGGCGTGAATCTGGTGCACGTGCCGTATCGCGGCGCGGCGCCCGCCATCACCGATTTGATGGGCGGTACCGTCGATATGCTCATCACGTCACCCGCGTCGGCCGAACCCATGGTGGCCGCAGGCAAGCTGCGCATCCTGGCCTTGAGCCACGAGAACAGCATCGGCATTTTCAAGGGGGCGCCGACGTTGAAGCAAAGCGGGCTGGACGGCATTACCGCCGATGATTGGTATGGCCTGTTTGCACCGGCCGGCACGCCGCCCGAGCGCGTCGCCTACCTGGCGCAAGCGGTCGGACAAGCCATGAAGTCGCCCAACGTGATCGCCAAGATCAACAGCGGCGGCAGCTGGCCCGTGGGCAGCCAGCCCGATGCGTTCAAGACGCGCTTGCAGGAAGACACGGTGTATTGGGCCGACATGGTGAAGACGGCAGGGGTATCGCTGGACTAGTTCTAAGGCCAAGGTCTGGGCGCAGGGCAACGGGCTTACACCGCCAGCACGTTGCCCACCGCTGCTTCCAGCGCCGTATAGGCCGCCGACTTCTGCGCGCTGGTGTTCGTCACCAGATGATCAATGCGGTCAGCGCCGCAGAATGACACGCGGCTGCACAGGCCGATCTTGCTGAAGTCAGCCAGCAGCACCAGTTGCTTGGCATTGGCCGTCATTGCGCGCGCGACCTCGGCTTCGCGCAGGTCATAGTTGGTGGCGCCGCATTCGGCATCCACGCCCACGGGCGACAGCAACGCGAAGTCCGCGCGGTAGCGGTGGATTTCGGCAATGGTGATGTCGCCCGCGGTGGCGCATACCGGCCCGCCGACAGACCCGCCCAGCATCAACAGCTGATTTGCGCCGTTGCCTGCCGCGCCCACCTTCAACGCCACATCGAACGAATTGGTGATGATGGTTAGCCCCGACAACTTCGCCAATTCATCGGCCAGCACGCTGGTGGTGCTGCCCGCATCCAGGAACAAGGTCTGGCCGCTTGCCACCAGCCCCGCTGCCGCGCGGGCAATGGCGCGTTTGTATTTGACGCGCGTGTGTACGCGTTCAGCGATAGGCGGCTCGCTGTGCACCGGCACCGCGCCGCCATGCACGC
Organism: Achromobacter sp. NPDC008082; assembly: GCF_042957345.1. Classification (NCBI taxonomy): domain Bacteria; kingdom Pseudomonadati; phylum Pseudomonadota; class Betaproteobacteria; order Burkholderiales; family Alcaligenaceae; genus Achromobacter; species Achromobacter sp. NPDC008082. The sequence goes on along the minus strand of NZ_JBIBIB010000004.1, from coordinate 9,997 downwards.
GGCGCAATTCGCCCATTGCTTCCAATTCGAGCAGATCACGCCTGACGGTTTCGCGCGACACGCCGAGCTCGCCGACGATGCGGTCGGTTGATACCTGCTGCAATGAAGACAGCAGGGCGCGGATTCTTTGATACCGCTCTTCTTGCCACATATCCGATGCTTCCTAATCTATCTCCGCCGCCGCGCCGCGCCGGCGATCAACGCGCGCATGGCCAGCAGAGAACCTCCAACGACCAGCATGATAAGCGTGGAATACGCCGCCGCCTGCGAAACGAATCCGGCTTCGTCCAGCCGCAGCACTGATACCGGCGCCACGCTGACCGATGGGGTCACCAGGAAAATCACCGCCGACAGCGTCACCATCGACCGCATGAACAGAAAGAAGAACACGCCCAGCACCGTGGGGGCGATCAGCGGCAGCACGGCGTCTCGCAGCACTTGCATCGTGCCGCCGCCCAGGCAGCTGACCGCTTCCTCCAGGGCTTGCGGCACAGCGCGCATGCCCGTCATCATCGTCAGGAATCCTTGCGTGTGATAGTGGTAGAAGTTGCATAGCGCGATCAGCGCCGCGCTGCCATACAGCGCATACAGGGGCGTGCCGGGCGCGTTGAACGCGAAGATGTACGACAGCCCCAGCACCAGGCCCGGCACTCCCACCGGCAAGACCGACACCAGATAGATCAGCTTCGCCCAGCCGCGGCCGATGCGGCAGACGCCGAAGCTCAGGAAGAACAACAGCAGCACGCCGCCGCCTGCGGCCGCCAGCGAGAGATACAGCGACGTCCACAACGGCGCATAGCCGCCGCTGACGGTGATGTCGTAGTGCTTGAGCGTCCATTCCATCCGGTACGGCCATAGCCGCATGAAACTTGCGAAGACCACGGTGACGACGGTCAGGATGATCGTGCCGCAGGCCAGCAGCACGCCGATGCCAAACGCCAGATCGCGCGCGCGCGCCGGCTGCGGCGCTACGCGTATGCCGCTGGGCGACGCCGAGCCGAATTGCCGCTGCGACGCCACGCGTTCGATCTGCACGGAAATCAACGATGGCAGCAAAAGCAGGATGCCCACCACCGAGCCCATGCCGAAATTCATTTGCCCCGATACCTGGCTGTAGATCTCCGTGGCAAGAACCCGGTAGTTGCCGCCGATGACCGCCGCGTTTCCGAAGTCGGTGATGGTGATGACGAACACCACGAAGCCTGCGCTCAGCAAGCCGAACTTGCAGTTGGGCAACGTAATGTCGAAGAACTGGCGCGTGCCGGATGCGCCCATGACTTCGGCTGCGTCGTAGTAGCGGGCGTCCGTGTTGCGCAGCGCCGCTTGCAGGATCAGCACGGCCTGGGGCAGGGCATAGAACACGTTCGATATCAGCAGGCCCCAGAACCCGTAGATATCGATTTCCCAGCCGGTCCACCGGTGCACAAGCCCATTGCGTCCCAGGATGAAGATCAGGCCCAGCCCTTGCACGAGCGACGGCGCCAGTAATGGCAACACCAGCGCAAGCCGCACGATGCGCTTGCCGCGCATGCAGCTGCGGTCCAGTCCATACGCGATGGCGAAGCCCGCGGTGATGCTGATCAGCGTGGTCGCCGCGCTCATCACCAGGCTGTTTACCGTGGCGGTCAGGATGCCGCGGGTGGCGAATACTTCGGCGTAGTTGCCCAGTCCGACCGAACCGTCTTTTTCGATCAGACTGCGCCACGCGACGGTGGCCAGCGGATACAGGAAGAACAGCGCCAGGCCGGCCAACGGGATCGCGACGCAGGTCCATAGCAACAGCCGGTCGGCGGACCAGGGCGCGCGTCCGGCGGGCGTGGCGATGGCGGCGCCCGCTTGCAGCGTGCTCATGCGGATTTTCCCTTTGGCGCAGACATTTTCTTTGGCGCGTTCATACCGCCACCCAGGCGCAGTGGCCGGGCTCCATCTCCAGCCGCACCGCCGCGCCGCGCGACAGCCCTGCCGCGCCATGTTGTTCCACCACCAGCTCACGCCCCAGCCAGGCGACGCGCAAGCGGGTCAGGTTGCCCATGAATGTCATGTCCTGCACGCGTCCGGGGCCGTGCCCATCGGCGGCGATGCGCAGGTTCTCGGGCCGCAAACAGGCTTCGAAGCGATCGCTCGCGCCATCGGGCCGCGTCGCCAGCAGTTGCGGCATGGCGTCGCGCACCCAGTCGGTGGGCAGCAGATTGCTCAGCCCCACGAAGTTGGCCACGAAACGGGTGCGGGGCCGCAGATACAGATCTGAAGGCGATCCCACCTGCTCGATGCGCCCATCGTTCATGCAGACAATCTTGTCGGCAAGCGTCAGGGCTTCTTCCTGATCATGCGTCACCATGATCGTGGGGATTTTCAGGCGGCGTTGCACCTCGTGTATTTCCGCGCGCATGTCGGTGCGCACGCGGGCGTCCAGCGCCGACAGCGGTTCGTCCAACAAGATCAGCGCCGGGTCCACCGCCAGCGCGCGCGCCAACGCCACGCGTTGCTGCTGGCCGCCCGATAACTGGTGTGGATAACGTGCCGCATAGTCGGGCAGCTTGATGAGCGTCAGCAATTCGGCGACGCGCGCCGCAATGCGCTCGCGCGATTCGCCGCGAATACGCAGCCCGTAGCCCACGTTTTCGGCCACCGTCATGTTCGGAAACAGCGAGTACGACTGGAACACGATGCCAAAGCCGCGCTTGCGTGCGGGCAGCCCGCTCAGGTCGCGCCCGCCCAGCGTGATGGCGCCGCTATCAAAGGGAAGTAGCCCGGCAACGATGCGCAGCAAGGTCGTCTTGCCGCAGCCGCTGGGCCCAAGCAGGCAGACGAACTCGTGTTCGCCGACAGACAGGTCGATATCTTCCAGCGCCACGGACGCGTCGAAGGTTTTCCGTATCCCGCGCAATTCCAGATACATGAGGTCTCCCGGGCAAATGGCGGCGGGCGGCGCCCGCCGCGCAGGCGTCAGCGCTTGATGGTCTTTTGCCAGGTCTTGATGGTGGCGTCGCGCTCGGCGGCGGACGTCTGGAAGTTCACCGGATACAGCACTGTCGTCAGATCTTTCGGCAAGCCCGCGGCCTCGGCCGCTTTGTTGGGGGCGGCCCCGGGCAGGGTGACGAGCTCCTTGTACTGGCTGTACAGGGCGCCCGCTTGCGGCGACAAGGTCCAATCCAGGAAGCGTTTGGCGTCGGCGGGATTCTTGGCGGTCTTCATCAGCCCGGATGCCTCAAGCTCATATCCCACCCATTGCTTGGGAATGACCATCTTGACGGGGTAACCCTCTTCGATGGATTGCATGGCGGGGAACGCGAACGACACGCCAATGGCATATTCGCCTGCGCGCGCCATCTTGCACGGGCGCGACCCCGATGGCGTGTACTGCGCCACGTTCTTGTCCAGATCCTTCAGCAATGCCCAGCCTTTCTCCTGGCCCAGCCCTTGCAACAGGGCGACGATCTGCAAGTAGCCGGTGCCGGACGCCGCCGGGCTGGGGATAACGATTTCGCCCTTGTAGACCGGCTTGGCCAGGTCTTCCCAAGACGTCGGCATCGGCAGGTTCTTGGATTTCAGCCGATCGGTGTTCACACAGAATGCCGCAACGTAACCGGTCGCGGCGAACCACTTGTTGTCTGCGCCTTTGTACTGGGCGGGCAGGGCGTCGCTGCCTTTAGCCGCGTAGGGCTCCAGCAGATTCTGCAAGCGCGGGTCCAGCATGTTGCTGACGGCAAAGCCCCAGATCAAATCCTGCTGGGGGTTGGCGGCTTCGGCGATAAGGCGCGCGCCCAGGTCGCCGGTGGACAGGCGCAGCACGTTGACCTTCACGTCCGGCATGGCCGCGTTGGCCGCCTTCAGGTAGGCGGCAATCTCGTCTTCTTCCAGCGCGGTGTAGACGGTGATGGCGCCGGCGTGGGCGGCTTGTGCACAACTTAGGGAAATTACTGCAACCACAACGCTAAGCTTCTTCATACATTGCATGATGGAACTCCGGTGGGGAATACACGGCAACGGTGGCGAGCTGCTGATGCGTACGGCGACTTCATATGACAGCGGTGAAGTTGCAGTTTTAGGTATATTTGCAAATTTGGGGCAACGTGTCTAGACTGGAAAAACCCCCTGGGAGCTCACTGATGCAAACGTCCGCCGCCCTGTCGGCGCAGGAATTGGCCGACTATTCCTCGTTCGCGCAAACCCTCGCGGATCAGGTGCGGCCGTTGTCCCGCAAGTGGTTCCGCCATCCGCTGTCCATCGATACCAAAGCCGACGAAAGCCCCGTCACGCAAGCTGACCGCGAAGTCGAATCCGCCTTGCGCGAGGCCATCGCGCAGCGCTATCCCCAACATGGCATCTTCGGTGAAGAGTTCGGCGCCCAGCATGCCGAGGCCGATCTCGTGTGGTCGCTTGACCCCATCGACGGCACGCGGGCCTTCATTTCGGGCAACCCGTTGTGGGGCACGCTGCTGGCGCTGCTGCATCGCGGCCGCCCGGTGTTGGGGCTGATCGACATCCCCATGCTGCAAGAACGCTGGATCGGCGCGTCCGATTCGCCCGCCCGCTTAAACGGCGAGGTCTGCCAGGTCAGTGGCTGCACCGAATTGCGCAACGCCATCCTGTACGCCACCTCGCCCGATATCTTCGAAGGCGCCGAGCTGGCGGCGTTTGACGCCCTGACCGGCGCTGCGCGCATGCGCCGCTACGGGGGCGACTGCTACAGCTATGGCTTGCTGGCCAGCGGCCATGTCGACCTGGTGGTCGAAGCCGGCTTGCAGCCGTATGACTATCTGGCGCTGATGCCCGTGATTGAAGGCGCGGGCGGCGTCATTACCGATTGGTCGGGGCAGCCGCTTGGCCTCGAATCGCAGGGCCGCGTCGTCGCGGCCGCCACGCCGCAGCTGCATCGCCAGGCGATGCGGGTGCTGGAGGCGGCCATGACCTGAACGCCGCGCCGCCCGCCCGCAGTTCAACGCAACGCTTCAGCCACAAGGTGAACAAGCATGCATGCACTTGGGGTAGCAACGGTGGAAGACGCGGAGCGGCTGGTGCAGACCAGCCCGCTCTCGCATATCAAGGTGGGCCTGTCTGACGTCGACGGCGTCATGCTGGGCAAGTATTTGCGGCGCGACAAGTTCCTGGGCGCGTTGCGTTCGGGCCTGGCATTCTGCGATGTGGTGTTTGGCTGGGATCTCGATGACCAGCTCTACGACAACACCAAATACACCGGATGGCACACCGCCTATCCCGATGCGAAGCTGCGCATCGTGCCGCAAAGCGCACGCCGCTTGCCGCTTGAGCAAGGGCCTGGCGGCGAAGACATGCTGCTGTTCCTGGCCGAGTTCGAAGGCGATGCGGGCAACATCTGCCCGCGACGGCTGCTGCACCGCACGCTGGATCGCGCTGCAGGCATGGGCTTCGACGTCTACGCCGCGCTGGAATACGAGTTCTTCATGTTCCGCGAAACGCCCCACTCGGTGCGCGCCAAGCACTACCGCAACATGGAAAACTGGACGCCCGGCAACTTCGGCTATTCCGTGTTGCGCAGCACGGTCGAAGGGGACTTCTACCGCAAGCTGCTGGATATGTGCGAACGCATGGATATGCCCATCGAAGGGCTGCACACCGAAACCGGGCCGGGCGTGCTGGAAGCGGCCCTCGCGGTGGACCTGGCGGCTGATGCTGCCGACAAGGCCTTTCTGTTCAAGACCTTCACCAAAGCCCTGGCGCAGCAAAACGGCTTGATGGCCACCTTCATGGCCAAGTGGTCGCACGATCATCCCGGGCAAAGCGGCCACATCCATCTGTCGCTGCGTGACAAGAAGAGCGGCCGTTCGGCGTTCTATGACGAATCCCAACCGCATGGGATGAGCGCGGCGCAGGTCTCGTTCATGGCTGGCGTGCAGCGCTATTTGCCGGAGTTCATGGCGCTGTATGCGCAGACGATCAACAGCTATTCGCGCCTCGTGCCTGGCTACTGGGCGCCGCTGGACGCAACCTGGGGCATGGAGAACCGCACCACCGCGTTGCGCTTGATTCCAGGCAGCGACAAATCCCAGCGCGTCGAAGTGCGCATCGGCTCGGCGGACGCCAACCCCTATCTGGCGCTGTCTGCCGCATTGGCCTCGGGGCTGTATGGCATCGAACAAGGCCTGAAACCCGAACCCATGGTGCAAGGCAACGCGTACACCCAGCAGTTTCCCCCGCATCTGCGCTTGCCTACGACGCTGTGGGACGCGGCGCAGCGCTTGCGCGAATCCGAAGCCGCGAATCATCTGTTTGGCGCGCCGTTCGTCGAGCACTATGTTGCGACCCGGGAATGGGAAGAACGCCAGTTCCGCCGCCACGTGACCGACTGGGAGCTGGCGCGCTATTTCGAAATCATCTGATCCCCGTCCACCTGTTTGCATAGGGCCGATATGACCCAGGAACTCATCACCATCAGTCCCATCGACGGGCGCGAGGTTGTGCGGCGCGCCTATGCCAGTGAAGCGCAGATTGCGCAGGCGTTGGCGCAGGCTAAGGCGGCGCAGCCGGCGTGGCAGGCATTGGGCATTGCGGAACGGGGGCGCATCGTGTCGGCGGCGGTCGACCGTTTTGTGGCCGCACGCGATGACATTGCGCGGGCCATCACCATCCAGATGGGCAGGCCGTTGCGTTATACGCCGGGCGAGGTCAGCGGCTTCGAATCGCGCGCGCGCCACATGATCGCGATTGCGGAGGAAGCCCTGGCGCCCATTCGTGTGCCGGAACAAGCCGGCTTTACCCGTTTCATCAGCCGCGAACCGATCGGCGTGGCGCTGACGATCGCGCCGTGGAACTATCCGTTGTTGACGGCGGTGAACAGCATCGTGCCGGCGCTGATGGCGGGCAACACCGTCATCCTGAAGCATTCGGATCAGACGCCCTTGTGCGCCGAGTTGATCGAACGGGCGTTCCGTGAGGCCGGCGCGCCCAAGGGTGTGTTCCAGTACCTGCATGCGAATCACGACACGGTGCAGCGCCTGATCCGCGCGCCCGAGATTGGCTACGTGTCCTTCACGGGTTCCGTGCGGGGCGGGCGCATCATCGAAGAAAGCGCGGCGGGGCGTTTCATCGGCGTAGGGCTCGAGCTGGGCGGCAACGATCCGGCATACGTGCGGGCCGACGCCAAACTGGAGCACGCCGTCGAGACCTTGGTGGATGGCGCATTTTTCAACTCGGGCCAGTCTTGCTGCGGGATTCAGCGCATCTACGTCGCCCGCCCGGTGTTTGACGAGTTTGTCGAACGCGCCGTGGCGTTGACGAACGATTACGTGCTGGGCAATCCGCTGCATGCCGATACGACCTTGGGGCCGGTGGTTCGCGCCCGCGCGGCGGCCGAGATTCGCGAGGTCATTGCTGAAGCTGTTTCGGCCGGTGCGCAAAACCTGATTGATCCTTCACATTTTTCAAATGCGAGCGAAAGCTCGCCTTATGTTGCACCCGCGTTGCTTACGCGAGTAAACCATCGCATGCGCATCATGAGTGATGAGTGCTTTGGCCCGGTGGTAGGAATCATGCCGGTAGAGACCGATGACGAAGCCGTAGCATTGATGAACGACAGCCCCTATGGTTTGACGGCGGCGGTGTTTACGCAAGACGAAACGGCTGCGCTGGCGCTAGGCCGCCAAGTGCAGACCGGCACCTTCTTCATGAATCGCTGCGATTACCTGGACCCGGCGCTGGCCTGGACTGGCGTGAAGAACACAGGGCGGGGCGTGTCCCTGTCCGTCGTGGGCTACGAGCGACTTACGCAAGCGAAATCCTTCCATCTGCGCAGCGTCTGACACGACGCATTCAGGAATCGAATCATGACTGTGCCCAGCGTCAATTGGAACTATCCCACTGCGATCAAGGCCGGCCCCGGCCGCGTTAAAGAATTGCCTGATTGGTGCCGCGAGCTAGGCATGCAGCGGCCGCTGCTTGTCACGGACCCCGGCTTGGCCGCGTTGCCGATGGTGGGCGACACCGTGCGTGCTTGCCGCCAATCCGGGCTGGAATGCGGGCTGTTCCACGAGGTCAAGGGCAACCCCACCGGACGCAACGTTGAAGACGGTGTCGCGGCTTATCAACAGGGCCGCCACGATGGCGTCATTGCATTCGGAGGCGGCTCGGCATTGGATGCGGCCAAGGCGATTGCGTTGATGGTGGGACAAAAGCGTCCCTTATGGGACTTCGAAGATATCGGCGACAACTATCAGCGCGTGAATGTGGCTGGCATGGCGCCGGTGGTGGCTGTACCGACCACTGCGGGTACGGGGTCGGAAGTGGGGCGCGCATCGGTCATCACGGACGAGGCCGCCGAGGTCAAGCGCATCATTTTCCATGCGCGCATGCTGCCCGCCATTGTGATCCTCGACCCGGAGCTGACGGTAGGCCTGCCGCCCAAGATCACCGCGGCAACCGGCATGGATGCGCTGTCGCACAACCTTGAGGCGTACTGTTCGCCGTTCTTTCATCCGATGGCGGCGGGCATCGCTATTGAAGCCATGCGGATGATCAAGGAATACCTGCCGCAAGCGGTGGCTGATGGCTCGGATTTGCAGGCCAGGCAGCAGATGCTGGTTGCGTCCTGCATGGGCGCCACGGCATTTCAGCGCGGGCTGGGCGCCATGCACGCGCTGGCGCATCCGCTGGGCGCGCTGTACGACGCGCATCACGGCATGTTGAACGCGATCCTCATGCCCTATGTCTTGAAAGCCAATCAGCACGCGGTCGCGCCCCGTTTGGAAGCGCTGGCGCGTTATCTGGATCTGCCCGCCACGGGGCCGGGCGCGGTCCTGGATTGGGTGCTGCGTCTGCGCGAGACCGTCGGCATCCCCCATACGCTCGCCGACATCGGCATTGATGAGGCGCAGGCCGAGCGGGTAGGGCGCATGGCCAGTGAAGATCCGTCAGGCGGAACCAACCCCATTATTTTCACGGCCGACGACTATTCGCAGCTTTTGCGTGCATCAATTCGCGGAAACCTGTAAGATTCGGCCCCTCTGCGCGGAAACGCGAGTGGTTGAACAAAAGTTTTGAATATTTTCATCCGAAGGGTTTGACACCGGATTCGAAAGTGTTCATAATCTCAAGTTCTCCGCTGGAGGGGTGCCCGAGTGGTTAAAGGGGGCAGACTGTAAATCTGTTGGCCTTGCGCCTACATTGGTTCGAATCCAATCTCCTCCACCAGAGACCCAACTCTATATCCAGGCGATGTCTGCCTGGATTTTAAAATTAGGCCTAGGGAACTGGGCGGCCTTTGCAAAAAAGGCTGTAAGGTTCCCCGGGCCTTGATTTTGAAGAGTCTGGGATGAGAGAAGGTGATGGGTATGCCGCGGGTGTAGCTCAATGGTAGAGCAGAAGCCTTCCAAGCTTACGACGAGGGTTCGATTCCCTTCACCCGCTCCAAGATTTTTAAATGCCCATGTGGCTCAGTGGTAGAGCACTCCCTTGGTAAGGGAGAGGTCGCGCGTTCGATCCGCGCCATGGGCACCACAAATTTCCAAGTTCTTTTCTTCAGTCTGAAGCGCAATCCAGGTCAGGAGTCAGCCATGGCAAAAGGCAAGTTTGAACGTACCAAGCCGCACGTGAACGTGGGTACGATTGGTCACGTTGACCACGGCAAAACGACGTTGACGGCAGCTATCACGACCGTTCTGTCGAACAAGTTCGGTGGCGAAGCCAAGGGCTACGACCAGATCGATGCGACTCCTGAAGAAAAGGCTCGCGGCATCACGATCAACACCGCCCACGTCGAGTACGAAACGGAAGCGCGTCACTACGCTCACGTTGACTGCCCGGGCCACGCTGACTATGTGAAGAACATGATCACGGGCGCCGCGCAAATGGACGGCGCAATCCTGGTTGTGTCGGCCGCTGACGGCCCGATGCCGCAAACGCGTGAACACATCCTGCTGAGCCGCCAAGTTGGCGTGCCGTACATCATCGTCTTCCTGAACAAGGCTGACATGGTTGACGACGCCGAGCTGCTCGAGCTGGTGGAAATGGAAGTTCGCGAGCT